>CAUESV010000001.1 GCA_959020715.1 uncultured Collinsella sp.
CTCGGCACCCGCGGGAGCCTGCGCCACAGCACTCGGCCCCATCCAGGTGATGACGCCGCGCTCAACAGTCACGGCCATATCGGGTCGCGGCTCCATATGCTCCGAGCCATCCAGAATGGTCGCATTGATAAACAACGTAGAACGATCGGCAGACGCCATATCGAGCTCCTCCCCCTCAGAAAACTTGAACATCTGTTCATTATTATCCAGCGCGGCAGGATTGCTGCGGACATATCGGTTAACGGAGGGAAGAGGGGATGTGGGGGACGGAATACGTTGCAGCCCCACCCCAGCAACATCAGGGGAATGTCTCGATCTGTAACAGTTGCGAGGCCAAACGGCCCCTTGTTGTTACAGATTGAGACGAACTCGTCCGGAACAACCACATCCGCGTTAGTCGTACCCCTCAGCGCCCATACCACTGCCGCTTCCATTGCTCAGCAAAATCGGCCCGCTGTGGAATACCCGCCAGCCTCATTTTCTCGACAAGCTTCCCCGGGTCTTTGAGTTCGTTAAACGTAAACCGAAGCACCTTATGCCCGAGCATCGTCAGATGAGACTCTCGCTGACGTTCTGCCACGAATGGGTCGACCGACTCCCGATCCCCACCATCCTGCAGGGTATACTTTCCCTTCCCGTCGAGCTCGCCGATGACACACGTCCCGTCCACGAGCCACCAAAAATAGTCGACGCGAAACACCTGGCTCGAATCGAGCGGATCGCGAAACTCCACCTGCAGCTCCGGGACCGGAAAGCCGTACGCAATAAAGAACGCTCGGAACCGCGACTCGCCGCCGTTTTCGGACAGCTCGTCCGCATACGACGCAATCACCTGTGCCCTGCGATACCCTCGCCTGCCTTCGCAATCGGCGCGGAGGCGCTCGCACAAATCCCCACGTGATACACCTTTCGCCCGCAGTGCAGAATCGGCAATCGCCAACCCGTAGGAGAACGGCGCACGTAGTAGACAGTCCTCCACCGTGCGCCAAAACGGCGTCACCCACACGCCATCGACGCGCTCAAGCGCACCCGCCGCCTGCGGACGCAACAGCCGACATCCTGCACTCAGCGGCACCGAACAACCCGTCTTAACAAGAAAACGCTGCCCAAGCAGATCATTCGGCACCTCCAGACCCCACAAAAGCGCCGCGTCATAGCCCCAAAACGCCCAATCGGGATGAAACTCCGCAAGCCCTTTGATGGTCCGCAGTGCTCGCTCCGTCGGTGTCAACGCATCCCAATCATGTTGAAAACAGAACAGATACGACTCGGGCTCCGCGATATCGTCGGTTCCAACATGACGCCGCAGCCACATGAGCTCGGCATTGTCGTGTGTCACAAGCAGTACGCCTTGTTCAGCCGCCTCCGTGAGCCTGGTAAGCATCCTATTCCGTGCCAAGGTGTTACGTGTTGCATGCTTGTGTTTGAAAACGGTATTAGACACTTTCATCACCACCACATCGGACAAATGGGCCATCGTCACCGTTGCCACTGTCGGCAAACGTCTCGATCTGTAACAATTACGGGCACAAGCAACCGCCAAACGTTACAGACCGAGACAAATAGACAGGCGGCGGCGCTGCGACAGCCCATCCCCTACTCCCATTCCTGCTCGTAAATATTGAGGGACTTTACGTAGCGCCCCTGGGCGCCCATGATGTCGCGGACCAGACGCAAGAAGAAGCTGATGCACGAGGTGTCAAAGCCGTCCTGCAGATCCTCGGGATGCACCGCACCCGGCCCGTCGACCGCCGTGTCGTTCAGGCGCGCGATGTCATATAAGTAGAGCTGTCCCACCGTCAGCCAGACATCGTCGACGCAGGCGAGGCGCACCGCAATCGCGCCGTCGCTCCAATGCTCCTTTTGCACGATATGCGGGTCGTAGACATCAAAGCGATGGTCGGTGCGCGTATCCTTCAGCGCAACCATACCGTTCGCAGGATCCTTGTCCAAAATGCCAAAGCGCGAGAAATACTGCGTGTCGCGTACCTGCTCGAGCCGCTTGAGCGAGGCAGGCGAAAGCGATGCCAGCGGCTCGTCAACATACAGCTCGAGCAGCGTCTTGCCATGGCGATAGGGGCGCTCGAAGAGCAGCAAATCGGTAAACGCCATGTTGTAGGCCATGATTTCGTTTTGAGAAGGTTCCTCGCAATAGCTGAGCCACGGATCGACGATAATCTCGAACTGCTCGCGCGCCGGCTCCAGGAATTGAAACTTCCGCAGCATCCAAAAATGGGCCATGTCGGCAATATCGTTGCCGACGGCTTCGGACAGCTGCGCTCGGTCTAAAGCGTGGTCAGTCATGGCATCCTCCTCAAACTGATGGACCTCAATTTGAGCTTACGAGGAGGGTGGGCAGCCACGACCAGCGCGGGCAAAATAGGCCTCCGGCTGCAAACCAGATGCTGACCAAACACTTGACGAAAAGCTTGACCGAAAATGCGCACCGCAACAAAACCGCAGGTAAACATAGACGGCACACCCGCCCTTTTGAGCCAGATGCCCGCAGCCACCACAGAAACAACAGGTGGCCACAGCCCAAGAAGTCGGCAAATGAGCACCCACACGTCGACAAACGAGCAAATCGCTCGCAAAGAGTGTCCCCAACGACTAGACAAAAATGACCAGTCATTGGGGACGTTCTTAAATGACTACTTTACAGCTCCAGCGCGTCTGCGACTTCGGCAGCGCAGGCCAGGGCATCGGCCATAGCGTTCACCACGAGCGAGCTGCCGTTGCGGGCGTCGCCAGCGACAAACACCGGCGCGGCATCCGCGGCGACACCCTCCGTGCGAGCCGCGAGGTGCGAGCCCTCGGCAGCCATCACCGGCAGCGGACGGCCAGCGGCGGCAACAGGCACGCCGACAGCGTCGAACACGCTGCGCTCCGGGCCCATAAAGCCGCAGGCAATGAGCACCAGCTGGGCCGGCACCTCGTGCTCAGAGCCCGCGATGCGCTCGGGCTTTCCCGCCGACCAGTCCAGATCGACCACGCGCAGGCCCGCAGCCGCACCCTTCTTGTCCAGCAGCACCTCGAGGGTATCCACGCCCCAGGCACGCATCTCGCCACCCATCGCAGCGATAGCCTCTTGCTGGCCGTAGTCGGTCTTCTTAACGTTGGGCCACTGCGGCCAGGGGTTGCTCGCCGCGCGCTTATCGGTCGCAGCCGGCAAGAACTCAAACTGGCGCACGCTGCGCGCGCCCTGACGCACGGCGGTACCCACGCAGTCGTTGCCGGTATCGCCACCGCCAATGACCGCAACGTCCAGGCCGCGCGCGTTCACCGCGGGCTCGCCGCCGTCGAGCACCGAGACGGTCGAAGCCGTCAGGTAGTCCACCGCGTACACCACGCCCGGAGCATCCACGTTCGCAGCCGAAAGACCGCGGGGCGCACGAGCGCCGGCAGCCACCACAACAGCGTCAAAGTCATCGAGCTTGGCGGTAACCTTGGGATCGCTCACGTCAGCACTCAGCTCAAACACAATGCCCAGCTCGCGCATGAGCGCCACGCGACGCTCGACCACAGACTTCTCGAGCTTCATGTTGGGAATGCCGTACATGAGCAGACCGCCCGGGCGGTCGTCGCGCTCAAACACCGTCACGCGAGCACCGCGACGCGCAAGCTCCCATGCTGCCACCAGACCAGCAGGACCGGAGCCCACCACGGCAACCGTGGGTGCGCCCTCCCCCGCCGGCTCAAAGCGGCGCGGACCGCCGTTGGCCCACTCATGGTCGCTGATCGCGCGCTCGTTGTCGTGAATCGTCGTGGGCTGGCCGTCGACCGAGCCCAGGTTGCACGCGGCCTCGCACAGCGCCGGGCACACGCGGCTCGTGAACTCGGGCATGGGCGAGGTGAGCGACAGGCGCTCGGCAGCCTCGTCCCAGCGGCCGCGGTACACCAGCTCATTCCACTCGGGAATCAGGTTGTGCAGCGGGCAGCCGCTCGGGCGTGCCTTGCCAAAGCTCGCGCCCATCTGACAAAACGCCACACCGCACATCATGCAGCGGCTCGCCTGGGCACGGCGCGCATCGTCGTCGAGCTCCACGTACAGCGGATCGAAATCGCGGCTGCGCTCCTCCACGGGGCGCAGCTCGTGGGTCACGCGATCGATATCAAGAAAAGCACCGGGCTTGCCCATGGCACTTACGCCTCCTTCTTGGTCGAAGCAACAGAGCTGGCGGCGGCGGGCACAGCGCCAGCGACACCATCCGCCACATCAAAGCGAGCGACATCGGCAGCGTCGGCGCGACCGGTCACAATGTCAAACGCTAACTCCTCTGCCTGCGCATGCGTCTTACCGACGGCCTCGCCCCCAGCGACAATCGCCAGTACGCGCTCGTACTCGGTCGGAATGACCTTCACAAAGTGCTTACTCATCGTCTCAAAGCTGTAGAGCAGCTTAATGCCGCGCGGGCTCTGCGTCGCGTCCACGTGCTCCTGGATGAGCTCGCGAATCTGCGCAAGCTCGCCAGCCGTCGGGGCTTTAAGCTCTACGCTCTCGTGGTTCACGCGGGCATCGAGCGTGCCGTACTGGTCAAAGACATAGGCCACGCCACCCGTCATGCCGGCGGCAAAATTCTGCCCGACCTCGCCCAGGATGAGCGCCAGACCACCCGTCATGTACTCGCAGCCATGGTTGCCGCAGCCCTCGACCACCACCGTGGCACCGGAGTTGCGTACGCCAAAGCGCTGGCCTGCCAGGCCGTTAATGAAGCCGCGGCCGCTCGTGGCGCCAAAGAACGCAACGTTGCCCACGATGATGTTCTCATCGAACTTGTAGGTCGCATGCGGGTTGGGGCGCACCGACACCTCGCCGCCCGAAAGGCCCTTGCCAAAGTAGTCGTTGGCGTCGCCGCACACGTTGAGCATAATGCCGCGCGGCAGGAAAGCGCCAAAGCTCTGACCGGCCGAACCATCGCAATCGATGGTGATGGAGCCGGCGGGCAGTCCCTCGGGATGCGCCTTGGTCACCGCGTTGCCCAAGATGGTACCCACGCAGCGGTTGACGTTGGCGATATCGGCGCGGAAGCGAATCGGACGCAGGTGCGCACGGGCATCGGCCGTATAGGGCACAAACAACGTGGAGTCGAGCGTCTTGTCGAGCTCGCTGTCCGCGGCCATCTGCGGCAGGAAGTGGCGACCGTCGGCACCCGGGATATGGGCACCAAACTCACAGGTCGCGCTCACCAGCACGGGCGACAGATCGAGCAGGTTGGCCTTGCGGTTGCCCGGGACCTCGATCTGGCGCAGGCACTCGGGATGGCCGACCATCTCGTCGACGGTGCGGAAGCCCAGGCTCGCCATGACCTCGCGCAGTTGCTCGGCAACAAAGAGCATAAAGTGCTCGACGTGCTCTGGCTTGCCGCGGAAGCCGCGACGCAGGCGGCAGTTTTGCGTAGCGATGCCGGCCGGGCAGGTATCCTGCTGGCAGTCGCGCTGCATGAGGCAGCCCATCGAGATGAGCGGCATGGTCGCAAAGCCAAACTCCTCGGCACCCAGCAGGCAGGCGACGGCGACATCGGTGCCGTCCATGAGCTTGCCGTCGGCCTCGAGCACCACGCGCGAGCGCAGGCCGTTTTGCAGCAGCGTCTGCTGGGCCTCGGCAAGACCGAGCTCCAGCGGCAGACCCGCGTGCCAGATCGAATCGCGAGCAGCGGCACCTGAGCCGCCGTTGTGGCCGCTGATCAAAATCTTGTCGGCAGCGCCCTTGGCAACGCCGGTGGCGATGGTGCCGACACCGGCCTCGCTGACCAGCTTGACCGAAACGCGCGCGCCGGGATTGGCGTTCTTAAGATCGAAGATAAGCTCCGCCAGATCCTCGATGGAGTAGATGTCGTGGTGCGGCGGAGGCGAGATCAGGCCGATGCCGGGCGTGGACTGACGGACCTCGGCAATCCAGGGATAGACCTTCTTGCCGGGCAGGTGACCGCCCTCGCCGGGCTTGGCGCCCTGGGCCATCTTGATCTGAATCTCGAAGGCGCTGCACAGGTAGCGGCTCGTCACGCCAAAGCGCGCACTTGCCACCTGCTTGATGGCGGAATTCTTGGAGTCGCCGTTGGCCAGCGGGGTCTCGCGACGCGGGTCCTCGCCGCCCTCGCCGGAGTTGGAACGGCCGTGCAGGCGATTCATGGCGATGGCCATGCACTCGTGTGCCTCTTTGCTGATGGAGCCATACGACATGGCGCCGGTGTTAAAGCGGCGGACGATGTTGAGCGCGGGCTCGACCTCGTCGAGTGCCACCGGTGTGCGGCCGCTGGCATCAAAGTCGAGTAAGTCGCGCAGGCGCACGGCACGGCCGGTGCGGTGCAGGCGGGCGCTGTACTCCTTAAAGGTGTCGTAGCTGTCCTCGCGACAGGCCGTCTGCAGCAGGTAGACAGTCTGGGGGTCGATCAGGTGATCCTCGCCGCCGAGCGGGCGCCACTTGGTCGGGCCCAGCGTGGGCAGCTGATCGGGAGCCGGGCTCTTAAGGATAGCGAGCGCGGCGTCATAGCGCTCATTTTGCTCGCGCTCAACGTCCTCGACACCCATACCGCCCACACGGCTCACCGTGCCAGCGAAGTACGCGTTGACAAACTCCGGCGTAAAGCCCACGGCCTCGAAGATCTGCGCAGAGTGGTAGCTCTGCACCGTGGAGATGCCCATCTTGGACATGATGGAAACGATGCCGGCGGTCGCAGCCTTGTTGTAGTTGGCGATGCCCTGCTCGGCTGTCACGTCCAGATCGCCGTGCGCCGCCAGATCGCGGATGCACGCATGTGCGTTGTACGGATAGATGCCGCTCGCGGAGTAGCCCACCAGTGCCGCAAAGTCGTGCGGGGACACGGCGTCGCCGCACTCCACCACGATGTCGGCAAAGGTACGCACGCCGGCGCGGATCAGGTGGTTGTGCACGCAGCCCACGGCAAGCAGCGACGGCACGGGCACCTCGCCCGCAGCGGCACGATCGCTCAACACCACGATGTTCACGCCGTCGCGGACCGCAGCCTCAACATCCTCTGCAAGCAGCTTGAGCGCAGCCTGCAGCGCGCCCTCACCCGCGTCGCGGCGGTACACGGCACGGAACCGGCGGGTCTTAAAGCCAACACGATCGATGGCGCAAATGCGGTCGAACTCCTCCTCGCTCAGCAGCGGGCACTCCAGGCGCACCAGCTGACAGGCCGTGCGGGAATCCTCGAGCAAGTTGCCGTGGTTGCCCAGGTAGAGCGTGGTCGAAGTCACCATATGCTCGCGCAGGGCGTCGATCGGCGGATTCGTGACCTGAGCGAACAACTGATAGAAGTAGTCAAAGAACGAGCGCGTCTTCTTGGACAGGCAGGCCAGCGGCGCGTCGATGCCCATCGAGGCGAGCGGGGCCTTGCCCTGCTGGGCCATGGGACGCACGACCTCGTCGACGTCATCCCAGTGGTAGCCGAGCTTGGCCATACGCACGGCGGCGGGCACCTCGGCGTCCTCGGCGGGCGTTGCCGCAACGGGCTCATCGAGCGCGTCAACGGTCAGCGTCTCCTCGGCAATCCAGTCGCGGTAGGGCTTTTCCTTGGCATAGCGGGCGCGCAGCTCGTCGTTGTAGATCACGCGGCCGCGGGCAAAATCGACCTCGAGCATCTGGCCCGGTCCCAGACAGCCGCTCGTCAGGATGTTCTCGGGGCTTACCTCGATGGTGCCCACCTCGCTTGCCAGCATAAAGCGACCGTCGCGCGTCACATAGTAGCGGGCGGGACGCAGGCCGTTACGGTCGAGGGCGGCACCCAGCGTGCGACCGTCGGTAAAGGCGATGGCCGCCGGGCCATCCCACGGCTCCATGAGCATGGACTGGTAGGCGTCGTAGGCGCGGCGCTCCTCGCTCAGGCTGTCGTTGTGGTCCCACGGCTCGGGCAGCAACATGGACGCGGCACGCGTGAGCGGGCGACCGTTCATGACCAAAAATTCGAGCACGTTATCCAGAATCGCGGAGTCGGAACCCTCGCGGTTGATGATGGGCATCACGCGCTCAAGATCGTGCTGCAGCACGGGGCTGTACAAGTTGGGCTCGCGGGCACGAATCCAGTTGACGTTGCCCTTGAGGGTGTTGATCTCGCCGTTGTGGATGATAAAGCGGTTGGGGTGCGCGCGCTCCCAGCTGGGCGTGGTATTGGTGGAGTAGCGCGAGTGGACAAGCGCCACAGCCGTTTTGACGGCGGCGTCGTTGAGGTCGATGAAGAAGCGGCGCATCTGCGTGGCGACCAGCATGCCCTTGTACACGATAGTGCGCGAGCTCATGGAGCACACATAGAAGATCTTGTCGCGCAGGGCGAACTCGGCGTCGGCCTTTTTCTCGATGGTGCGGCGGCACACGTACAGGCGGCGCTCGAAGGCGTCGCCGGCGGGCGTATCGTCGGGGCGGCCCAGGAAGGCCTGCAAGATGGTGGGCATGCAGGCGCGGGCCGTCTCGCCCAAGTCGTGCGGGTCGACGGGCACCTCGCGCCAAAAGAGCAGCGGCACGCCGGCCTCGGCGCAGCCCTCCTCAAACACGCGACGGGCATCCTCTACGCCCTTGTCGTCCTGCGGGAAGAACAGCATGGCCACGCCATAGTCGCCCTCTGCCGGCAGAATCTGGCCGCACTTTTGAGCCTCTTTACGGAAAAAGTGATGCGGAACCTGGAACAGGATGCCAGCGCCGTCGCCGGTGTTCTTCTCGAGTCCCGTACCACCGCGGTGCTCCAAGTTAACCAGAATGGACAGTGCGTCGTCCAGGATCTGGTGATGGCGCTCGCCGTTGATATCGGCAAGCGCGCCGATGCCACATGCATCGTGGTCGAATTCGGGGCGATAAAGGCCCTGCTGCTGAGCGGAATCTGCCTGCATCGCGATCCTCCCCTAGATATTTAGACAGTCAGTTGAATAGGCATACTAGGAGCATCGCCGGCCTGTTGTGTTTCCCGCCCGTTTCGAAACAATCGCGTAACGCACGCCCTACGAGTGGACACCGCCGACCTCAAGGACAACGACAAGGGCCCCAAGTTCGACCTGTAAACTCACCGCTTCAAACATCTCAATCTGTAACAGGAAGACCCAATTTCGACGACTAACTGTTACAGATTGAGATGTTTTCGAGAGACGGTTCCGAATGTCTCAATCTGTAACACGAAGGGCCAGTTTTTGCAGCTAACTGTTACAGATCGAGATTTTCCATAGGACCATTTCTTCTTGTCTTGATCTGTAACACCTAGGTCCAATTTCCATCCCTAGTTGTTACAGATCAAGACATTTCGGCAGCCCCCTTCATCATCCTATTCAAATACAGCAATTTTGTTAGTCTTGGTTAACTTCGAGCCTAAAACGGGTATCCTTTGCGGAGTCAAACAAACAGCACGCAGGAGCGCAGCATGATCAACCATCTCAAACATCATTTTGGCTCCCGACGCACCGGCGGTCACGGAGGTCTAGACATCGCGCGGCATATCGGCCCCGGGCTGCTCGTGACCGTCGGCTTTATCGACCCGGGCAATTGGGCCTCCAATATGGCCGCCGGCTCGCAGTTTGGCTACGCGTTGCTGTGGATCGTCACGCTGTCCACGATCATGCTCATCGTGCTGCAGCACAACGCGGCACACCTGGGTATCGCCACGGGCGCCTGTCTTGCCGAGGCCACGACCCGCTTTCTCCCCCGCATCGTGGGACGCGCGGTGCTCGGCAGCGCCTATCTCGCGACCATCGCCACCGCCATGGCCGAAGTCCTGGGCGGCGCGATTGCCCTTCAAATGCTCTTTGGGCTACCCGTGCGCGCGGGCTGCGTCATCGTGGCGTCAGTATCGATGGCGATGCTCATGACCAACTCCTACAAGCGTGCCGAACGCTGGATCATCGCCTTCGTAGGCGTGGTAGGACTCTCGTTTTTGGCCGAGCTTGCGCTGGTCAAGGTCGACTGGCCGCAGGCCGCCGCAAGCTGGATCACACCCAGTATGCCCACCGGCTCGGCCGCGATTATCGTAAGTGTCCTAGGCGCGGTCGTTATGCCCCACAACCTCTTCCTGCACTCCGAGGTCATCCAATCCATGCACTTCGAAGGCCAAGGCGAGCAGGTTATCGAAGAACGTCTGCGCTACGAGCTCTTCGACACGCTCTTTTCGATGGGCGTGGGCTGGGCAATCAACTCGGCCATGGTCATCCTGGCCGCAACGACCTTCTTTGCGCACGGCATTGTCGTAGGCGACCTCGCCGTCGCAGCGGACACGCTCTCCCCCATCTTGGGCCCGGCAAGCTCGACCATCTTTGCGGTGGCGCTGCTGTTTGCGGGCATATCGAGTAGTGTAACGGCGGGCATGGCGGCGGGCACCATCACCGCGGGCATGTTCGACGAGGAATACGACATCCACGACCGACATTCCTCGATCGGGGTGGTGGCCTGTTTCGCCGGCGCAGTGGCGGCGTGCCTGGTCGTCCCAAATCCTTTTGAGGGTCTCATTTGGAGTCAGGCGCTGCTGTCGCTTCAGTTGCCGATTACGGTCTTTGTGCTCATACGACTCACCAGTTCGCCCCGCGTTATGGGCAAATACGCCAACTCGCGCCCGCTCAACGCGTTGCTCGTAGGAATCGGCGTCATCGTGACGATTCTCGATGTCGTGTTGCTAACGGGGATGTAATTGGGATGGCGTGACTGTCCAGATATAACGTCTCAATCTGTAACACGTGAGCCCGTTTTAAACCGTCAGATAAATCAAAAGGGTCCCGGCCGGGATATCCGACCGGGACCCTTGGACAGAGCTATGTATGGCTAATCGCCGTGTGTCTACGAGCTACTCCTCGACGAGCTCAAACTGATCGGGACCGACGCCGCAGACCGGGCACACGTAGTCCTCGGGCAGCTCGGGCGTGTCGACCTCAACCTCGTAACCGCAAACGGTGCACACGAACTTATACGTCTTCTTTTCCTCAGCCATGATGTTCTCCTCTCGAACGTGACTGCTGGTGTACTTGCTTATTAGTATATATTCTCAATAATATTATACAAGTAGTTTTACAGCATTTCTAGCCTTGGTACGAAGACGCCTTGGGCGGCGTCTTGCCCTTCAGTACCTTGTGGTAGTAGTCATAGGTCAACGGTGTCTCGCCGCTCAGACGCTCGGCATCCTCAACCTCCCCGACAAACAGCAGATGCGTGCCCACGTCCACGGTGTCGATCAGACGGCAGCTAAACAGCGCTGCCGCATGCTCGGGAACATAGGGCATACCCAGTGCGGTCTCACGCGTCTCGTACTTGGCAAATTTGTCATAGTCGTTGCTGGTGCGGAATCCAAAGTTGCCGATGTAGAGCATGTCGGCGGTCTGATCGATCACGGTCAGCGCAAAAGCCTTGGCAGACGAGATAACACCAGACGTGACATTCTCCTTGTTCACGGCAACCGAGATGCGCGGCGGCGCGGACGTCACCTGCACCGCGGTGTTGATGACGCAGCCGGCACGCAGCCCGTCGGCCGCAGCACTCACCACATACAGGCCGCTCGGCATCGTAAAGAACGCAGTTTTGTCCATAACGACCACTCCCCTAACCCGGAATTGAACCTCATGGATGTATGTACCCACAAAAAAGACGGCGCCCATACCGGACGCCGCCTTTGAGAAATATGTGTCAAAACAGTTAGGAAGACGGGACGGCCGCAGCAGGCCGCCTCTCCGCAAGCCATGTGCCTAGCGGTTGCGCTCCTTGAGCGCGCGATCGATTTCGCGCTGAACGTCGCGCTTGGCCATGTCTTCGCGCTTGTCGTAGAGCTTTTTGCCGCGGCCCAGGCCCAACAGCAACTTCACGCGACCATCGGTATTAAAGTAGAGCTCCAGCGGCACCAGGGCATAGCCGCGGTTGCGCAGTTTGCCGTCAAGAAAATCAATCTCCTTGCGATGCAGCAGCAGACGGCGACGGCGATCGGGGTCACGGTTCCACACGCCACCGTGGCTGTAAGGGTGAATATGCAGCCCCACCAGCCAACACTCGCCACCGCGAATCAGCGCAAAGGTGTCAGTGATCTGACAGGCGCGCTCGCGAATCGACTTGACCTCGGTACCGCTCAGTTCAATGCCGCATTCGAGCGTCTCGTCGATAAAGTACTCGTGATGCGCCGAGCGATTCTTGGAGATGAGCTTGCGCTCGCGCTTACTGGGCATCGTCGGCCTCCTTGACACCGTCGGCGCCCTTGTCGGCACCTGCGCGCTTAGCCTTGCGCTCGGCGTTGAGCTCGGCATCGCTCTCGCGCACCAGCTTAATGATCGCCGCGCATGCCTCCTCGCCCACCAGGTCGCGGGCACGGACCGTCAGGCGCGTAGCCTCCTGCTTGTCACCGTCGCTCGCGGCGTCGGTCGCACACATGATCAGGCAAATGGCAATCTCGGCCGAAGGCGAGGTCGGAACACCCTGCAACGACAACTCGCCCATCACGTGCTCGTCACTCTCCTCGGCGGCATCGGGATAGGCAGCATGGATTTTGTTGAGCAGGCGCGTCGTATGCGCATCGCCAGGGGCCAAGCGCAGCGCCAGGCGCGCGCAGCCCACGGCCGCCGACACGTTCTCGGTCTCGGGCTCAAGGAAATACTGGCCCAAGTTGGCGTAGGCGCGGGCGGCGCACTTGCCGTCGCTCGCACGCTCCAGCACCGAAAACGAAAGCGAAGCCCATTCCTGCTTGTCCTCGAGCGCACGGAACAGCTCGGCCAGATCCAGTCGGTAGTTGCAGTTCATGGGGTCCCAGCGCACAGCCTGCATCAGGGCATTACGAGCGCTCACATAATCCTGCTGGCGAATGTAGGCAAAAGCCATGTCGGAATACAGGCGGTCAAAGGGCACCTCGACCTGCACCAGCTCGCGCGGATCCTTTTCCACGCGACGATACGCCAGACGCTCAAACTTGCTATCGAAGCTAAAGTACTGGCGGTTCTCCTCCGTCTTGCACTCGGCATCGATATACTCCTCGGCGAGCTCCACCAGACGCTCCAACAGCGGCGTCGCCGTAGCCAGGTCGCCCTGCGCCAGATAGTTCTCGGCATACGTGATGTCTTCCAAGCTGATAGGCAGGTCCATGACAACTCCTCGGTCCGGGCGGCAGACTCAACGCGCGCCTTAAATATCGGTCAATACACAAAACCCGGGTCTCTTACGAGGCCCGGGCGTTCAATTTTGGTAGCCCGTACCAGATTCGAACTGGTGATCTCCGCCTTGAGAGGGCGGCGTCCTAAACCGCTAGACGAACGGGCCATATGTAGCAAATGCAATGGCTGGGATGGAGGGAGTCGAACCCCCATTGACGGAACCAGAATCCGCTGTCCTGCCATTAGACGACATCCCAATGACTGCATCGCTGCGCTCGGCTGTGCCTTTGCGCAAGAAAGAAATATACGGGAAGTCTCGCCGTGACGCAAGCCCCAATTTTGACTTTTTTGAAATTCAGTCAAATTGGCCTAATTTAGTCCAACCCGTGAAGGACCTGTGAAGCCAACCGCTGTACACGAAGGGCAAGACGCCGCGAGCGGTAGCCGTCAACCGTTGGCAGATTCTACCGCGAAAACGATAGCACCAGGCAACACAATCGAAGTATCAATGATCACGTAGATATCGAGGCGCCATGGACGAAGAGCTTGATTACCTATGGGAGACCCTGGGCCTCGAGATCACTGCTAACCTTTGGCCCGAACGGGACAAAATCCATCCCACACTGCGCCCCGCCATCACGGTGATGCAGGCAAACTACCGCCGTGCATCCTTTTTGATCATGCGGATGTCATGGCACGCGGGACTCCCCGACCTTAAGCGAATCCAGGCAAGCCTCGTCGAGCTGTCCGGTATGCCGACCGTCATATCCGAGGCGCACCTGGAGCAGCGCCAGCGCGAGCGACTGCAACAGCAGCGGATTCCCTTTATCTGCCCCGGCGTTCAGGCATATCTGCCCTTTATGGACGAGGAGTACTGGAGCGGCAAGCCCAGCAAGCACGTAAAGGTCTACGATCCGCACGAATGGGCACAGCTCAAGGATTGAGCCGAGCGAGCCCGCCGATGGAAAACACGTCCCACCCTGAGTACTCAAAACGGGACGCACTTTCTGCAGCCGCTACAGTAACGCCTCAGCCCAAGCCGATTCCCTAAAGCCGGGAATCGCAAAGTCGTCGCCCACCAGCAGCGGACGCTTGACCAGCATGCCGTCGGTCGCCAGCAGCTCGTAGCACTCCCGATCCGTCATGCCCGCATCCAGACGCGCCTTCAGGCCCAGCTCTCGATATTTCATGCCCGACGAATTAAAGAAGCGCCGCACCGGCAGCCCCGAACGAGCAATCCAGGTCGCAAGCTCATCAGCCGTGGGATTGTCCAAAACGATATCGCGGTCGATATACTCTACCCCGTGTTCGTCCAGCCATGCCTTGGCCTTCTTACAGGTCGAGCACTTGGGATATTCAACAAACAGTACGGTCATGGGAATCCTCCGAATACAGATCGGCCAACGCAGGCACACGCCACACGAGGCGCCTTCGTATGATGGGCCAATTGTAGCCCACGGGTCACACGCTAAACGAACCGTACCCCGAATCCGCGTTTGACGAACGGCAGCAGTTCCATTGCCTCGGGCGTGATATGGCCCGCAACGTTCATGCGCTCGTCACCGGGAAGATCGACCCGCGCAATCTCAAGCTCGCCTTCGTAGCGCCCATATCCGCTATTGCTCACAGCAATCGACCCCGCCTTTCGAAACAGGCCGGCTCCGGCATCCGTCGGCACGGAATCAGGCTTAAGCGTCGTGCGTGACTCCTGAGATCTAAAGATGAGGACGCTCGAGTCGGGCCGGTCGTGATGAATCTGCCCGCGCACATAGGCATAACCGGGCTCAAGCTCGCATTGCAGATCCACGCATCCGGCGGAAACTTGAGCAAACTGCACCCAGCCCGCATCGGAAAGATCGGGGTCGCCGACCAACACAATGTCGCAATCGGCGCCATGTGCAAGCTCAAGCATATTGAGAGCAACCTTTGACGCGCGACCGCGCTGCGCCTCGACCGTCGGCAGCCCCTCGAATACCGGCCCGCGAACGTTAGCATCACCCGGCACAAAAGCCATGATTTCGAATCCAAGCGCCGCAAGACGAAGATTCGTCCGAGCAATGTCCTCCAGAGCTAAACCGGTATAAGGCTTGGGGTAAAAATTGTGGCAGGCGGCAAAACGAGTCACATCGGCACCGGCCTCACGCCACGATGCGATTTCATCAGAACTCACCGTCGATGCATTGACCACAATGCGAAATACACCGGACAGCTCCGCGACCCGCTGGGCGCTAAAGCCATAGTCCAAACGAAGGTATTCCAACCCCAGATCGCGCAGGTCTTCGATGCGCTCAAGCCCGAGCAAATCGCACGTGCGCGGTCCCACATCGGCAATGAGCGCAATGCCGTGGGCGGAAAGCAGCGACAGCACATGACGGACCTTATCGGCATACGCCGCTCCCCCATCCTCGGGAATATGCAGCGAGGTGAACGCATAGCGCGCACCCGCCGCGGCACCACGCTCAATCGTCCGCTCAATATCCTGCAGAGGGCTGGAAAGATAAATCGAAATACCCGTTTTCACGCTTCAACGCTCCTTTAAAAAAGGCCGGCGGAGCAGTTAGCCCCGCCGGCACAACCATAGCATCAAGAAATCTGCCGCGCGCCGCGAACACCGAGCAACACGGCTCGCGATATCAAACTACTCGCCAAAGAACTCATTGATCTTCTGCTCGTCGACGCCAAAGAACCACGTCAGGACAAAGCCGGCGGCATAGGCAAGCAGCATAGCGGCAACGTAGCCGAGCTGCTGGCCAGGAACGACGATCAGCAGGCCAAACAGACCGGAAACGCCCTGAGAAACCGTGCCGACGTGAAGCAGCGCCGCGAGCGCGCCGCCAAATCCGGCACCCAGGCAAGCCGTCACAAACGGACGAACGAGCGGCAGCGTAACAGCATACATCAGAGGCTCGCCCACACCCAGGATTCCAACGGGAATGGACTCTGCGACGTACTTCTTGAGCTTGGCGTTCTTGGTCTTAAAGTACAGCGCCAAACCGGCACCGACCTGGCCGCCGCCAGCCATCATAAGGATGGGAAGCAGGTAATTGATACCCTTGGTAGCGCCGTCGGGATCGTTGAGCATAGCGTGGATCGGCGTGAGCGCCTGATGCAGGCCGACGGACACCAGCGGCAAGAAGCCTGCCGACAGGATATAGCCGCCCAGGACGCCCAGCTTCTCGAAGATAAAGGTCAAAACGCTAAAGATGGCAGTCGTCAGCCATGCGCCAACCGGCTGGATGACGAGCATCAGAGCAAAGGCGCCGATGATGAGCACCAGCAGCGGGGACAAGAACGTGTCGAGTGCGTTGGGCATAACCTTGCGAATCTGACGCTCCATCCAGGCAAAAAATGCACCAGCGATGAGAGCCGCGATCATGCCGCCCGCCGCGGGATTGTACTGCGCATTGGTGAGCGGCAGCAGAATGGCAGTGGCAGGATCAGCCGCGCCAGGCGCAAGCAGGGGCATGGCACTGTTGGCGATACACATCATGCCGGCGATGCCGCCCAGCGCAGCGGAGCCACCAAACTCACGTGCCGCGTTATAGCCCACCAAGATGGGCAGATAGGAAAACAGGGCCCAGCCCATGGAACGAATGCCCTGGTACCACCACTCGCCTGCAAGCGCACCTGCCGTCGAGACGTTAATGACGTTGCAGATACCGTTGATGAGGCCAGCCGCAATGATGCCGGGAAGCAGGGCGACGAAGACATTGGAAATCTTCTTGAGGAAGGCCTGAACCGGCTTGGACTCGTATTTGGCCTTCTGCACGGCCTTGTTTGTGGCTGCAGCGTCAACCACGCTCTCGTCGGCAACGCCTTTCGCAAGGCCGGTGAGCTTGGAGAACTCCTCGAGCACCTTATTCACCTTGCCCGGACCCAGCACGATCTGCATCGTGTCGTCCTCGACCAGGCCCATCACGCCGTCGAGCGCCTTAATACCCTCCGTGTCGACGTTGCTCGTGTCTTTGACGGTCACGCGCAGGCGCGTCATGCACGCCGCGTTTGCGAGCACGTTGTCTTTACCGCCCAAAAGGTCCAACAGCTTTTGGGCCAGCTCTTTGTTCGTCATAACTCCTCCTTGTATTGGGTATCTCGTCTGGATGTCATATCAGCTCACGCCGCGCACCTATTGGGCGTCGGCATTGCTCTTCTCATGGCCACTCACCGCAGCACGGACATGGCCTCGCGCTCGCTCAAGAGCTACCGCAGCCTGCTCGGCATCGCAGTCCAGCAGCACCGAGACAATAGCGGTTTTTACGTGGCCGCCGGCATCTGCAAGCGCCTGAATAGCGCGCTCGCGCGTGCAGCCGGTCGCCTCCATCACGATGTTCTGGCCGCGCACCACCAACTTCTCGTTCGTCTGCTGCACATCGACCATCAGGTTTTGGTATACCTTGCCGATCTTGACCATGGCACCGGTCGAAATCATGTTGAGAATGAGCTTTTGAACCGTTCCCGCCTTGAGCCTCGTTGAGCCGGTCAGCACCTCGGGACCGGGCACGGGTTCAATGGCAAGATCTGCGCTCTCCCCGATCTTCGACCCTTGGTTGCAGGCAATTGCAATGGTCTTGCACCCAGTTGCCTTGGCGTACGCAAGGCCGCCCACCACATAGGGAGTACGACCGCTTGCCGCCAGGCCAACGACAAGATCCTTCTCCGAGAGTCCACGCTCCCGCAGGTCGCTCGCGCCAAGCTCCTCGCTGTCTTCGGCACCTTCGACAGCCTTGATAAACGCCGTCTCGCCTCCGGCAATGAGCCCGACAATCAGATCGGGTGACACGCCAAACGTAGGCGGACACTCCGAAGCGTCGAGTACGCCCAGACGACCGCTGGTGCCTGCGCCCATGTAAAAGACGCGCCCGCCGCGCTCGAGTGCCTCAGCAGCCCAGTCGATTGCTGTGGCAACCTGGGGCAACACTTTCGTGACCGACCGGACGGCACGAAGATCCTCATCGTTCATCGTCGTGACGATTTGCAGCGATGTCATCGTATCGAGGTCCATTGAACTTTGATTACGCTGTTCGGTCGTGAATTTTGTTAAATCGAGCATTTCATTCACCTCATCTTTCCTGTTTCTTGATGTAGTTTTGCTTAATGACATGCGTCGCCCGTTCGTAGTCGCTGGCAACGTAAGCAGCGTACAGGGCATCGACAACCATTAGCTGGGCCATACGCGAAGCCATGGCGCCGCTGCGGACCAAGGGTTCACTCGCAGCGACGCCGAGCACGGCATCGGCCATGGTGGCAAGCTTGGATGATCCATCTACTTTGGTCACGGCCACAACGGGACAGTTGTGACGTTGAGCCTCGGCGGTGCAGTCCAGTACCTCTTGCGTCAAGCCCGAGTAGCTAAAGGCAATTGCCATATCGCCCTCATGCATGTTCTTGGCACACAAGAGTTGATCATGCCAGTCGTCGTACAGATGGCACTCTTTGTCGACACGCATGAGCTTTTGCGCCAGATCGTGCGCGACCAAACGAGAGGCACCGATAGCGAACAGATTGACCGCGCGCGCCCGCTTAAGACGGGCCGCGCATCGCTCCAAGACGGTGTAATCGAGCGTTCGCGCCGTCGCCTCGATCGTACGCACGTTGCTTTTCATCACCTTCCCCACGATACGTTCGACGCTGTCATCCATGGAGATGTCCTCGAGGGCTACGTCTTTCTTGTCACCTAAGAGCGCCAGCTCGGCAATCAGTTCGCGCTGGAACTCCTTGTAGCCCGCAAAACCCAAACGCTTGCAAAAGCGCAAAATGCTCGAGGGCGAGGAGAACGTGACATCGGCAAGACCGCGGACGGGCAGCCCGACCACCTCGTGCGGATGAGCGCTTACATATGCGATGACATTGCGTTCCGCCGGGCTCGCGCTGAGCTCGCGCTCGCGAAGCCGCAAAAGCAATCCGTTTGCCATCTCAAACACCTCCGTTGAGAAGAATTAAAGACCAACGAACGATTCGTACCGGATACAAACAGCTTTTGCGGTACATTGTGCCGCATCGTGGCGCACAAAGGGCGAGCGTTCTACCGCTCGCCCCTCAAATCCGACCGCTCGGAAATACGCGCGACACAAAATAATTCAACAAGGCCGCATTATCAGAAACGGGTTTGTTACCGGCTAGCGCCTCGCATGGGCGCCGATCGGCCGATTCGCATGGCGCACCAACGCCGCCGCCAGCAATACCAACAGCATGGCGGTGACATAGCCCGCAGCATCGAATCCTAGATCGATAACGTCGAAATGCCTGCCGGGAACAAAGATCTTATGTACCTGATCGCCAACGGAGCAGGCGGCGCAAAAGAGCAATACGGGCACGCAACGGGAGCATACGCTCCACGGACGCTTGGAAAGGCAAACCACGACCACGGAGGCGAACAATCCGACGAAGAAAAACTCTACGGCATGGGCAACGCGACGGACGTTTGTGCCCACCCACATGCGAATGGAAGCAAGTCGGCCAGACCGAACATTCGAGGCAGCCGAATCGGCGCCCCCGGTCATTCCGTTCTCCGTCTGGGCTTCACCCGTGGCATCGGCAGTCTGAACGCCCGTAGCCTGACCCTCCACCACACGCGCGGTAGACTCGCTCAGCAACGACGTCTCCACCGCATTTTGCTCCGTCAGCGCCCAGATGCCCGCCAGCGTTGCAGCGAACAGAACGATCGCGGTCCATCCGATTATTTGTTTTATGCGCGCCAAGGGCCAACCTCCTTTTTTGAATATCAGCGAGTGTAGCCCCAAATGACATCGTCACCGTATCAAAATTTGAATCGCAACAGGAAGCGACAAAGCGACGCAGACCCCCTACCCCGCCTCGCGCATCCAGCGATCGAACGTCCCCACGCACACGCCCAGGCACTTTGCTGCCTGGCTGCGGGTGATATCACCTGCCTCATAGCTATCGCGCACCAGCTCAAACTGAGGAGGGCACGGCTTACGAGGTCGACCGAAACGGACCCCTCGCGCCCGCGCCGCTGCAATTCCCTCCGCCTGGCGCCGATGGATATTCTCGCGCTCCACCTGCGCCACGTAGCTCAGCAGTTGCAGCACAATATCGACAATCAGGGTGTTGGTCACATCCGGCGCGCCGCTGGCCCTGACGCGCGTGTCAAGCAATGGCATGTCCAACACCACAATGGCAACCCCCAGCTCCTTGGTAATGCGTCGCCATTCCTCAAGAATCTCGGAGTAATTACGGCCAAGTCGGTCGATAGAAAGCACCACCAGCACGTCCCCGTCTCCCAGGACGTGCAGCAGCTCGCGATAACGCGGTCGATCGAAGTCCTTGCCGCTCGCATGGTCGGCATAAATATTCGCCGAGCCCACGCCATAGGCGCCCAGCGCATCCAGCTGCCGATTAAGGTTCTGATCGCGCGAACTCACCCGCGCATAACCGTACACCGTCGCCATCTCATCCCCGCTTTCTTGTAAACCTGCCAAAAAGGGACAGGTTTATTTTGGTAGGTTTTACCTCTCAAATAGCAGGTAAGCGGGCGGCCGAGCAGACGGCAAGGTAGCCACGATTCAAATGCGGAGGGCGGCCCCGAAAGACCGCCCTCCGCTCTCCCGCCACGAGTCGGGATTTAGCTAATGGATAAGCTTAAAGTCCAAGTGCCCGCGCGTGGTATTGACGCGCGAGACCTCGATGATCACGCGCTGCCCCAGCTCGTAACGGGTGCCCGTGTCGGCACCTGTGAGCGTTAGCGCATCCTCGTCGAACTCGAACCACTCGTTGCCTAGGCTCTTGATCGAAACCAAGCCTTCGACCTGCGTCAGGTCCAAGCGCACAAAGAGGCCCATGCTGCTAACCCACGAGACGGTTCCGGCATAACGCTCGCCCAGACGGTCCTCATAGTACTGGGCAATCTTGATCTTTTGCGTCGCATGGCTGGCGGCATCTGCCGCGCGCTCGGCATCGCTGCATGCGCGGCAGATCTGCGGCAGAATGCGCGGCAGCGACTCGCGCCCCTTGCCGATCAGCCGCGGCGTACGGACCAAGGCGTCCTTGCCGCCGAGCTGCTCATAGGCCAAATGCAGCTTGAGTACGCGGTGCACCACCAGATCGGGGTAGCGACGGATGGGACTCGTAAAGTGACAGTAGCACGGCGCGGCGAGCGCAAAGTGGCCCTCGTTGCGCGGCTTGTATAGCGCGCGCTGCATGCTGCGCAGAAGCAGCGTGTTAACGAGCGGTGCGTTGGCCGTACCGGCGGCAGCATCGACTGCAGCCTGCAGTTCATCGGGGCTCCCCAGGGCAATACCGGCAGCACGGCGATCGTCGATGATGCCGAGCTGCGCCAGCGCAACGGCGGCACCGTGCAGGCTATCGGGGCTCGGATCCTCATGCACGCGATAGCAGGCCTCGATATCACGGTCTGCCAGCCACTCTGCAACGCACTCGTTGGCGAGCAGCATGGCTTCCTCGATAAGCGACGTGGCACACGAACGCTCACGCGCCACAATCTGCACGGGTACTCCGTCCTCATCCAATAGAGCGCGAATCTCGGCCGTGTCAAAATCGACTGAGCCGCGGGCACGACGAATACGACGGCGAAGTTCGGCGAGTTCGTTGGCGGCGACGAGGAAATCGCCGAGGTCGACGTTGTAGCCGCGAGCGGTCTCCTCGCACGCAAGACCGCGCTCAAGCGCTTCCTCGCGCGAGGTCTCAGCAGCCGCAACATCCTCGGCCGCACCCTCCAGCACCGAATACTCAACCGCGCCGGTACGCACCAGCAGAGCCTCGGCGCCGTCATAGTCCATACGCACACGCGAGCGAATCACGCTGGGGTACGGATCGTAATGCCGCACGCGACCCTGCGCATCGAGCTCGATATCGACGGTAAACGCAAGACGGTCCTCGTCAGGGCGAAGCGAGCACAGGTCACAGGACAGGCGTTCGGGTAGCATGGGAAGCACGCGATCGGCCAGATACACCGATGTCGTGCGATGGCGAGCCTCAAGATCGATATGCCCGTCCCAAGCCACATAGTGTGAAACGTCGGCGATATGCACGCCCAGCTTGTAGCCACCCTCGGGCGTACGCTCCAGCGAAATGGCATCGTCAAAGTCGCGCGCGTCGACCGGGTCGATCGTGATGACAAAGCGGTCGCGCAAATCGCAGCGGAGCGGGTCCTTAAGCGCCGCGGACACATCGAGCGAAAGCCCCTCGGCCTCGTCTAGCGCGGCCTCGGGATAGCTATCGGTATAGCCGTAACGCGCCATCACATATTGAACGCCCAAATCGGGCGCGTCATCTCCGCCAATGCGGCGTTCGATCGTCACAGTGCCCGATTCCAGGCGCGTCGGGTAGGTCAAAATGCGCGCGACAACAGCATCACCCGGGTGGACACCCAGACGATCCGCCGAGGTATCCTCGGGCAAAATGAAGAAGTCGGCCTTCAGGCGCGAATCGAGCGGCTCAATCACACCGAGCGGACCGGCGGTCTGGTACGTGCCCACCACGCTTATAGCTGCGCGCTCAACCACGCCCTCGATCACGGCGCGACGCTCGCCATGCGGGCTGTTCTTAATGCTCACGGCAACGGTATCGCCGTCCATGATCTCGCGCTTACCGCGGCCCATGACCTTGTAGTCGCCATTCTCGGTTATGATATAGGCACTGTGCTCATGGAGCTGCACGCGTCCGGTCAGGCTCGGACGGCGCTCGCTGCGCACCGGCCCGCGCTTATTGCGAGCTCCACGCTTATGCTTATTATTGCGCCCCATGGCGCCTCCTAACTATCGATGGTCGTTTACACCCCAAGAGTCTACCCAAATGGTCCTTAGGGGACAAAAAACGGGCCGCCCCATAAGAGACGACCCGTTGGAAGGGACGAATTCCAGGCATGCCTACACGCGCAGGTAGCGGCGCATGGCGATGGCAGAACCAAAGAGACCGATAATCACGCCAACCAGAATCAGCGCAGCATAGGTCACCAGGTAGTACTGCATCGGCAGGGCAAACGACATCCAGCCGATGCTCTCCTGCAGACGCGGAATCATCAGATTGCGCAGCAGCTCCAGAACGCCGATGGAAAGCAGCGAGCCCAAAATGGCCTGCAGTACGCCCTCGGTGATAAACGGGCCACGAATGAAGCCGTTGCTGGCGCCGACCAGACGCATAATCGCAATCTCACGACGACGCGCCGTGATGGACAGGCGAATCGTGTTGTTGATGAAGATGAATGCGATAAAGGTCAGAAGGCCAACGAGCACCACGGCGGCGATGCGGATGTAGTTGGTCACCTGGAACAGGCGGCTCACTTCCTCCTGGCCGTACAGCACGCTCGCGTTGACGTCGCCGTCGTCCGCGATCTTCTGAAAATCGGCGTTCTTCTTGAGCTTCTTGGCCGTGCTCTCGACCTGAGACGGATCGTCCATCTCAATCGCAAACGAAGCCGGCAGCGGGTTCTGGCCATCGAGCGCGCTCATGGTGGCGTCGGCGTTGCCCGACATCTTGCTCGTATACTCGGCCAGCGCGTCGTCCTTGTCCTTATAGGTCACGGACTTGACGTTATTCCAGGTCTTAAGCTCGGCCTCAAAAGCCTGAACATCGGCCTGATCGGCGTCATCGCTAATGAACGCGTTGATGACAACCTGATCCTCGACGGTGCCGATCACGGAGTTCAGCATCGCGGAGCCCATGATGAACAGGCCGATGATAAACAGCGAAAGGAAGATCGTGATGACGGCGCCGAGCGAGGTAGTCCAGTTACGGAAGAAGTGGCTGATTGCCTCTTTGAAGGAGTAGCCCACGTTAGTTGGTGCCATAGTTGCCGTAACCTCCCCTCTCCTGGTCGCGGATAACGTGGCCGCCCTCGAGGGCGATCACGCGACGGTGCATGCTATCGACCATCTCGCGGTCGTGCGTGGCGACGATCACGGTGGTGCCGGTGCGGTTAATACGCTCGAGCAGCTTCATGATGCCCAGCGAGATCGCCGGGTCGAGGTTACCCGTGGGCTCGTCGCAGATCAGCAGCGGCGGACGGTTGACCATAGCGCGGGCGACGGCAACGCGCTGCTGCTCGCCACCGGAAAGCTGGTCGGGCAGCGAGTCCATCTGATCGGCAAGACCGACCAGACGCAGCACCTCGGGCACCTGGCTGCGAATGACGCCCTTGGGCTTGCCGATGCACTGCAGGGCAAACGCCACGTTTTCGTAGGCGGTTTTTTGCGGCAAAAGCTTAAAGTCCTGGAACACGGCGCCAATCTGGCGGCGCAGGAACGGAACCTTGCGGTTCTTGATCTTCATGAGGTCCTGACCGGCAACCAGGATGCGACCGCTCGTCGGCTTGACGTCGCGGTTGAGCGTCGACAGCAGCGTGGTCTTACCCGAGCCGGAGTGACCGACCAGGAAGACGAACTCGCCCGGATAGATCTCGATGTTGATGTCGTCGAGTGCGGGCTTATTGGGCTGTGCCGGATAGATCTTGGTGACATGCTCCATAAGGATGACGGGCTCGACACCGGCCTGCTTGGCCATCTTCTTGCGGCTGGCCTGCGGATCGATAGGCGCAAACACCGACGTGAAATCGGGATTGTTGAGCGCGTTATCGAGGCTTGCGACCTCGGCGGCCTGATCGCTCTCGACCACCGGGGCAGCAGGCTGCGTGGGGTCGGGAATAGCGGCAAAGAGACCGGACTGCGCAGGCTGAGGAGCCGGCGTCGCAGGGGCCATGGGGTCGGGAATGCCGGCCATGGTAGGCTGCGGCGTGGCAGCGCCAGCCTGAGGCTGCTCCACGCGAGCGGTCACGGCCTGAACGGGCTCAAAACCCGCCGTGCCGGAAAGCGCGACATCGCTGGTTGGATTGTAGGCAAAGGGATCGGATGCCGGCTGTGCCTGATCTGCCGGCTGAGCGGGGGCCTGAGCAACAGGCTGGCCCTCTGAATCCGGAGTGGCGAAACGACTGCCCTGGACGCCTGTCTGCGTCTTGGGGGCATCATCGCCCGCACCGGAGGTACGGAAGTGGTTACCCACTGGTGCTCCTTATCGTCGTGCGTTTAAACTACATGAGCGCTTAATATTTTAGCAGCATTAGCTTTGCTGCACATAAGAAGCATGGCCGTGTTTGGGTCCCTCCGGCCCTCTCCGGCCGGACACAAGGTTACTCTCCAAATCGTCCTCGGACATGTCGGAGCCCCCGCTGCGCACTACGTGCGGCGGGGGCTCCTCCGTCCTGCGGAAAGATTTGGAGAGTAACCCTGTGCCCGGCCTGCGGTAACTAAGGGGTCGTTGCGTTTTACTTGGGTACAGCGGCGCTATGCTTGGGGGCTGAATTGCACTTGGCTGGGATGGGCCCTTATCCCAATAGAAATCCTGCTTGATACGGCCTCTTTAGAAGTTGCGGTGAAATAGGGATTGTTTTAGCAGTTAAAAGCCCTAATCAGTCCTTATTTCACCGCAACTTATATTGGGGCTCATTGTTGCGCAACTTGGATTTGAATTATCGCTTTACAGTGGCCTCGATAGGAACGCCTATGGTTGTGGGAGGCTAGTATGAATTGTCCTTATTGTGGGGCCGAGTTGCGCGATGGCGTGAGGTACTGCACGGCGTGCGGGGCTGCCGTCAATAGCATCTCTGCTGATTCTGGGCTTCGAGTAAAGCCTCGGAACCACGTTGCGGTCATCCTTGCCTGCATGCTGGTAATTGGCATTATCGGCGGTAGCTGTTTGGGTCTTTATCTGCGGCAGATTTTTTCCCACTTTATATCGGCTCATTCGGAGCATGCTATCGTGCTCAACATCTCTGCCGCAGGTTGGGATACCGATAGCGGGACCTCACGTGTTCCGATACACATTACGGGCAAGACTGTCGACGGGATAACGGTCGACAAAGTTGAGTTCGTCGCCTCCGACGGTTCCGGTATCAGCCTCATTCAAGGTGTATACACGCTCGAGGCGGCAGGTTCCCCCATCGCCACCGATGGCAAGATTTATCAAATTCCCTGTACGAGCGCGACGCTCGTCCTCGACAATGTCTTTGCCGCAGGCGAAACGATCAATCTCGCCGAGCTCGCTGAGCAGGATTCGATACTCACCTTCTGTCCCATCGTTGCCGGCGATATGACCAACGACGAAATCTATGATGCCGCCCTGCTCGCCATGACATATAAAGGCGACGACGCCCCCGATGTTGCCGCACTGTGCCAAGCGGCAATAGATCGACGTGCCGCCGCCAGCACAAGCGGGAACGCCTTCGAAAGTTGCGGTGAAATACGGATTAATTGAGCCTTTAGGCTGGCAAAACAGTCCTTATTTCACCGCAACTGAAACGGGGGCGTCCTCTTTGAGAACGCCCCCGTTTTGGATTGCATACGGTTGCTGAAGCGATGCTTTGCCTCGTCTTGCCTTATGCCAAGAACTCCTTGGTGGTCGCCACGATGTTGGCGGCGTCCAGGCCGTACTTGTGCAGGAGCTCGGCGCCCGGGCCAGACTCACCGAAGGTGTCGTTGACGCCGATCTTCTTGAGCGGCGTCGGGCACTGCTCGCACAGGACGTCGGCAACGGCGCTGCCCAGGCCACCGATCACGGAGTGCTCCTCGACGGTCACGACGTGGCCGGTCTTGGTGGCGCTCTTGACGATCAGGTCGGCGTCGATGGGCTTGATGGTGTGCATGTTGATGACCTCGGCATCGATGCCCTCGGCAGCAAGCTGCTCAGCGGCCTCGAGCGCCTCGCCGACCATCAGGCCGCAGGCGATGATGGTGACGTCGGTGCCCTCGCGCATGACGATGCCCTTGCCCACCTCGAACTTGTAGGTCTCGGGGTCGTTGATAACCGGCGAGGCCAGACGGGCGAAGCGCATATACACGGGGCCGTCGCACTCGTAGGCGGCGCGCGTCACGGCACGGGCCTCGATGTCGTCGGCAGGAACGATCACGGTCATGCCGGGGATGACGCGCATGAGGGCGATATCCTCGCAGCACTGGTGCGTGGCGCCATCCTCGCCCACCGAGATACCGGCGTGCGTGGCACCGATCTTAACGTTAAGGTGCGGATAGCCGATGGAGTTGCGGACCTGCTCAAAGGCGCGGCCGGCGGCAAACATGGCAAAGCTGCTCGCGAAGGCGACGCGGCCGGTGGTTGCGATACCGGCGGCAACACCCATCAGGTTGCTCTCGGCGATGCCCACATCGAAGAAGCGGTCGGGGCAGGCGGCCTTAAACTTGCCGGTCTGCGTGGCGGCGGCCAGGTCGGCGTCGAGGACCACAAAGTCGTCGTGCTCGTTGGCGAGCTCGACGAGGGCCTCGCCGTAGCTTACACGCGTGGCGATTTTCTTGACGTCTGCCATCCTAGAGCTCCTCTCCGGCGGCCGTGAGCTCTGCCATGGCCTGCTCAAACTGTTCATCGTTGGGGGCCTTGCCGTGCCAACCAACCTGGTTCTCCATAAAGGACACGCCCTTGCCCTTCAGGGTCTCGGCGATAATGGCGGTCGGCTGGCCCTTGGTAGCGCGAGCCTCGGCAAAGGCGGCGCGAATCTGATCGAAATCGTTGCCGTCGGCAAGCTCCACCACGTGGAACTTAAAGGCGCGGAACTTGTCGGCGAGCGGCATGGGGTCGTTGACCTCCTCGACGGGGCCATCGATCTGCAGGCCATTGTGGTCGACGATCACGCAAAGGTTATCGAGCTGCTGGTTGCCGGCAAACATGGCGGCCTCCCAGACCTGGCCTTCCTCGCTCTCGCCATCACCCAGCAGGGCGTAGGTGCGATAGTCATCGCCCCAGTGCTTGGCGGCAACGGCCATACCCACGGCGGCGGAAATGCCCTGGCCGAGCGAGCCGGTGGACATGTCGACGCCCGGGGTGTCGTTCATGTTGGGGTGGCCCTGCAGGTGGCTGCCGATATGGCGCAGCGTCTCGAGGTCCTCCTTGGGGAAGAACCCACGCTCGGCGAGCACGGCGTACAGACCCGGAGCACAGTGGCCCTTGGAGAGCACAAAGCGATCGCGGTCGGCCTTGCGGGGATCGGCCGGGTCGACGTTCATTTCCTCAAAGTACAGATAGGTCATGATGTCGGCAGCGCCGAGCGAACCGCCCGGATGGCCGGACTTGGCAGCGTGCACGCCGGTGACGATGCCCTTCCTTACCTCGTTGGCAACCTTTTTGAGCTCTTCGTCGCTCATTGTGCCTTCCTTTCATCCTCATTAGACAAAATGCGCACGGCACCGAAGGTAATCCCAACACAGCCGCAATGCACGTACGTCATTCATTATGCTGGAAACTGATGGCTTTACCAGAGTTTTTATCATTATTTGAACAATTTAGCAGGCAGAACCGCTGATGAAACGGTTTATCAATGTGAACGTCTTTTGGATGGAACGCGGTCGCCCCTACGCGCTAATGTCCTTGAATCCCTCGCCGAAGGCTTCCGTAACGTCAGCGACCGTCACGATGGCGTGAGGATCGCGCTCGCGCACGATCGTCTTGAGGGTATTGAGCTCTCGACGGCTCACGATGACCATAATCACCGGCTTCTCGGCACCCGAATACATGCCAGTCGCCTTAAACTTGGTACAACCACGACCCAGGCCATACATGATATCGGCAGCGATATCAGGGAACTTGTCCGAGATGATGAGTACCATACGGCGTTTGTTGCCACCATCGACCACGGCATCGATCACGTAGCCGCTAATGACCATCGAAAGGCCTGCATATAGTGCATTTTCGACTGAAAAGACCGGAGCCGACAGCGCGCATACGGCAACATCGATCGCCATGACGGTCGAGCCCACGGGCAGCGAGGTATTACGCGAGATGATTTGGCCAATCGTGTCCGAGCCGCCGGTGTTGGCGCCGGCGCGCAGCACCATGCCGTAACCGATGCCTGTAATAATGCCGCCCCACATGGCAGGGAGCATCAGGTCCGCATCCGCCAGAGGTGCTACAAACGGGGCGAACAGATCGGTAAAGAAGCCCAGCAGCACAAAGCCCGTCGCGGTCTGCACCACGTAGAACATGCCACCCTCGCGCATAACGACCAGCAACAGCAAGGCGTTCATCACGATCGTCTGAATACCAACGGGAAGCGATATGCCGCGCGATGCGCCGACCGCCTGGATAATGGTGGCAAGGCCCGTAACACCACCGGCAGCAAGGCCGTTGGGAATCAAAAACAGGTCGGTCGCGATGGCGGCCAAGGCACACCCCAACATAATCTGGGGCAGGTCGTGAAAGAAGTTCATCGATAGAATGCGCTTGATGTCCAGACGATATGCCATGCTACCTCCCTCAAAAAAGCGCACCCAAACGGATGCGCTTCGAACTTCTTGCTGTATTCGATTCTACCGATTCGCCGAACAAAAACCACCCCTGCGCAGGGTTTGCTTTGGATACAAAACCACCCTGCTCGGAGGGTTTTATCCATTTCCACATAAACCGGGCGGTTTATGCAGACGGGATCTCCGCGTCAGCGTTGCCAGTGGCCCAGCGATGGTAGCCAATAACAAACGGGTCCAGGTCGCCATCGTCAAGAACTGCCTCGACGTTGCTGGTCTCAACGCCCGTGCGTAGGTCCTTAACCATCTGATACGGGTAGAGCACGTAGCTGCGGATCTGGTTGCCAAAACCAATCGTGGTTTTGGGTCCGCGAATCTCATCCAGGGCCTCGGCGCGCTTCTCGAGCTCAATCTCGTACAGGCGAGCCTTGAGGATCTGCATGCACGCGGCCTTGTTCTGGATCTGGCTGCGCTCGTTTTGGCAGGTGACCACAATGCCGCTGGGGAAATGCGTCACGCGCACGGCGGAGTCGGTGGTGTTCACGCCCTGACCGCCCGGGCCGCTCGCGTGGTACACGTCCACGCGGATGTCATCGGGGCTGATCTCGATATCGATATCATCGGGTAGCACGGGGATGACCTCGACGCCGGCGAACGTGGTCTGGCGGCGTTTCTTGTCGTCGGTGGGGCTAATGCGCACCAAGCGGTGGACGCCGGCCTCGGCGCGCAGCATGCCAAATGCGTCCTTGCCCTCGACGGTAAAGGTCGCGCGGTCGATGCCGATGACCTCAGCAGCGGGGCAATCGTTGATGGTGACCTTCCAACCGCGGCGCTGGCAGTACTTCATGTACATCTTAAAGAGCATGAAGGTCCAGTCCTGGGCCTCCAGACCACCCTGTCCGGGCTTGATGGTCACAATGGCATCGCCGTGATCGAACTCACCGGTAAACCAGCTCGAAAGCTCAAGCTCATCGATGGCACGGGCCAGGCGCTCAGCCGTGGCTGTAGCCTCCTCGCGAAGGGCGGCGGCATCGGGGTCATCCCCCATCTCCTCGGCAAGCTCCAGCGCGGCGCGGGCATCGGAAAGCTCGCCGCGCGCGTTGTCCACGGCAGCGATATCTTCCTTGGTGCGCGCGATTTCCTCCATGGTGGCACGGGCGGCGTCGGCGTCATCCCAAAAGCCGGGGGCCACGCTTTTGGCCTCGAGCTCGGTCACGCGCGTGCGCTTTTCGTCCAAGTGGAGATACGACTCGACCTCGCCGAGCCGGTCCGCAAACGCGTCCAGCTCGGCGGGCGTTACCTCTAAAGCCTCAGCCATTAACGATTCCTGCCGTGGCAGTACTTAAACTTCTTGCCGCTACCGCAGGGGCACGGGTCGTTGCGGCCCACGTTGACGTACGGATCGTCGCTCTCGGACTTGCGATAGGTGGTCACCTTGCCACCGTTGTTGACGGCAGCCGGACAACCCTGGACAGCCGTGCGGGCCTGCACCTGCGCCTGCTTGCGCAGCACCGAGTCGCCGTTGTCACCATCGACCTCGGCAGGACCGGAGAAGTGCGCACCCTCGAGCGCGGGCTCCTCCTTGTGCTCCACGGCACGCGGGGCAGCCTTGATCTCGATGCGCAGAACCGTGCGCAGGTAATCCTCGTACATGGTGTCGACGAGGATCTGGAACGCGCCGTAGGCCTCGGTCTTGTACTCGACCAGCGGGTCGCGCTGGCCAAAGCCGCGCAGGCCGATGCCGGTCTTGAGATAGTCCATCTCCTGCAGGTAGTTCATCCAGCGGGTATCGATGACGCGCAGCATGACCTGGGTGTTGAGCTCGCGCATCAGGTCCTCGCCCAAGCGCTCGGCCTTCATGTTGTAGCACTTCTCTACGTAAGCCAGGACATCGGCAGCCAGAGCCTCATAATCCTCGTCGGGGAACTTCGGCGTATCGATGTGGCCGGTGAGCTCCACAACCCACTTGCGCAGGCCCTCCAGGTCGCGCTCGCCATCGTGACTGTCCTTGGTGCAGAACTCCTGAACGCAGCGGTACACGGTGTCGTGCATGACCTCGGTGATGTGGTCGGTCAGGTCCTTGCCGTCCAGAATCTTATTGCGCTCAGCGTAGATGACCTGGCGCTGCTTGTTCATGACGTCGTCGTACTCAAGGACGCTCTTGCGCATGGAGAAGTTGATGCTCTCGACCTTGTGCTGGGCGCTCTCGACGGCCTTGGAGATGATCTTGTGCTGGATGGGCATGTCGTCGCCCATGTCGGCCGTGACCATCATCTTGGAGACGCGGTCCATCTTGTCGCCGCCGAACAGGCGCATGAGGTCGTCCTCGAGCGACAGGTAGAACTGAGTCTCGCCCGGATCGCCCTGACGGCCGGAGCGGCCGCGCAGCTGGTTGTCGATACGACGGGACTCGTGGCGCTCGGTGCCGATAACGGTCAGGCCGCCGGCGGCAAGCACGCGCTCGCGCTCGGCCTTGCAGGTCTCCTTGGCCTCGGCGTTAAACTGCTCAAGCTGCTCGGGCGTCACGTCCTCCATGGTCAGGCCCTCGTACTCAAGGCGCTCGCGCACCAGCTCGTCGGGGTTGCCGCCCAACAGGATGTCGGTACCACGACCGGCCATGTTGGTAGCGATGGTCACGGCGCCGTAGCGTCCGGCCTGGGCAACGATATGAGCCTCGCGCTCATGGTGCTTGGCGTTGAGGACCTCGTGCGCGATGCCGCGCTTGGTAAGGGCGGCCGACAGCTTCTCGGAGCTCTCGATGGAGACGGTGCCCACCAGGACCGGCTGGCCCTTGGCGTGACGCTGCTCGACATCGTCGGCGACGGCGTTGTACTTGGCCTGAATGGTACGGTACACCAGGTCCTCGTGGTCAACACGCTGAACGGGCTTGTTGGAGGGGATGACCTCGACGGGCAACTTGTAGATCTCGCGGAACTCGGCATCCTCGGTGAGTGCCGTACCGGTCATGCCGGAGAGCTTGTCATACAGACGGAAGTAGTTCTGCAAGGTGATAGTGGCCAGCGTCTGGTTCTCCTCGCGTACAAGCACGCCCTCTTTGGCCTCGATGGCCTGGTGCAGGCCCTCGGAGTAACGGCGGCCTTCCATAATGCGGCCGGTGAACTCGTCGACGATCTTGACCTCGCCGTTGGTGACCACATACTGCTTGTCGCGGTGGAACATGTACTGGGCCTTCAGCGCCTGCTGCAGGTGGTTGACCAGCTGGCCGGAGAGATCGGCATAGATGTCATCGATACCCAGGCGGCGCTCGATCTTCTTAAGACCGCGCTCGGTGGCAGCGATGGTGTGCTTGGCCTCGTCCATGACGTAGTCGCCCGTGGGTTCAACGTCCTCGGTGGCGGTAAGCATGTCGTGCGACACGTCCTCGCCGCGCTCAAGGCCACGCACGGCACGCGCGAAGTCCTTGTAGGTACTGGCGGACTTGGTGCCAGCGCCCGAGATGATCAGCGGGGTGCGAGCCTCATCGATCAGGATGGAGTCAACCTCGTCGACGATGGCGTAGTTGTGGCCGCGCTGCACGCGCTGCTCGGGACGGGTAACCATGTTGTCGCGCAGGTAATCAAAGCCGAACTCGGAGTTGGTGCCGTAGGTGACGTCGGCCTGGTAGGCCGGGCGCTTGAGCTCGAGCGGCATGTTGTTCTGGAGCAGACCGACGGTCATGCCCAGGTACTTGTAGATGCGGCCCATCCACTCGGAGTCGCGCTTGGCAAGGTAATCATTGACAGTAACGACGTGCACGCCCTTGCCGGCAATAGCGTTGAGATAGCCGGCCAACGTGGAGACGAGGGTCTTGCCTTCGCCAGTCTTCATCTCGGCGATGTGGCCCTCGTGCAGCGCCATGGCGCCGATGAGCTGTACATCAAAGTGACGCATGCCCATGGTGCGCTTGGAAGCTTCGCGCACGGTGGCAAAGGCCTCGGGGAGCATGTCGTCGAGCGACTCGCCGTTGGCGTAGCGCTCACGGAACTTATCAGTCTGGGCGCGGAGCTCCTCCTCGGTCATCTTCTCAAACTGGGGCTCAAGACCGTTGATCTTGTCGACGATCTTGTAGTAGCGCTTCAGGTCCTTATCGGATCCAAAGGACAGCAGCTTTGACATGAATCCCATGTGGTTTTCCTTTTGGCCATCGCCCGCGGCATGAAACCTTGGACGAGTTAAACACAGATATTTGTACTTTAGCCAAACAAGGCGCCGCCTATGCGGTCGACACGCTCGACCACGTAATAACTACGACAGCCTGCCAAAAAGGGACTGGTTTATTTTGGCAACTTTTATCTGGGAAAACGCTGTCTCTCTGCCATTTGGTGCAAATCAACCTGCCCCATTCGCACCAACCTGGTGCAATGGGGACGGGTTAGCTTGCACCAATAAAAAGAAAAGGGCCGCGCACCCAAATGGATGCGCGGCCCTTATGCCATGAATGCGAGTGTTTCCGCGGCGAGCTATTTACTCAGCAGCCTCGGTGGTCTCGGCCTCGGCAGCGACCTCCTCGACGGGAGCCTCTGCGGGAGCCTCGGCGGCCTGCTTGGCAGCCTCCTCGGCAAACTTAGCGGCACGCTTAGCCTTCTCGGCAGCCTTAGCCTCAGCGGCGGCCTTGCGAGCGGCCTCGGCCTCAGCAGCCTTGGCGGCCTTGGCAGCCTTGGCCTCCTCGGCCTTCTTGAGCTGAGCGGCAGCGGCGCCACCGAACTTGTCGGCGAAGCGCTGGACGCGTCCACCGGTGTCGACGAACTTCTGCTGGCCGGTGTAGAACGGGTGGCACTCGTTGCAAAGCTCGACCTTCATCTCGGACACGGTAGCGTGCGTCTTGAAGGTGTTGCCGCAGGAGCACGTCACCGTGCACTCGACATACTGGGGATGGATACCCTGCTTCATGGTAGGACTCCTTATTGGTCAGGCGCTGGTTACCGATCAGCGCATAAGGCGTCTTGGTTTCCGACCAAGACAACAAACTCGGCTATGGTACCACGGCGCCGCGCGTCCCACAAAAGGTTCACGGTCTTTTCGGAACGACACGAATCTGACCCATCGAAACACATCTCCACCGTTCCTTCAACTGGGAAAATGCCGTCCCCGGGGCCTGAGAAGGGCCCCGGGGACGTTCGACTGACTGCGGGAACGGCCTTTCCGCTCAATGTGTTCGGCTGAGATCGGAAATCAACCAAACTGAACTAGGTTCAGTTGACATGGTTAAAAACGAGGGGCGACGCTTTTGCGTCGCCCCTCGTCCCGGCCGGTTGCTTTAGTTGTACACGCGGTAGTTACACTTGAACTGGGTTATGTGTCCATAGCTGGAGCGGTACCAACCCGACGTATAGCTGATTACTTCTGGGCCTAGATATTCGTATCTCTTGTTGTAGCGAAGCTGACGGTAGGTCGTGTCGTACTCTGCTACGTAAAACGTGTCTCCAGAGAAGGCTTTGTACCGGTCCTTAACCGTCGAAGCCATGTACGCGGGTTCGACATCGCCTTTCTCCCCGTTGAGCGCATAGACGGGTGCCGCGATTCCGCATAAAGCCGTTGCCACGAGGATGGCGTAGACAGCCATGCGCGACGCATTGGACTTCAGCTGTTCAAATAGTTTCATGTCATTCACCTCCTTCGTATGTATCGAGGTATTCCTGCTTGAGCGTCTGCGAGGACGACTTGATCTTTTCCACGAGCGTGCCGGCCTCGATGAAGTAGAACGAGTTGGTGAGGTCTGCCAGGTCGTCGAGCAGATGGCTTGAAATGAGCACGCTTCGTCCCCGCGCCACCTCGCTGCGCATCGCGTCGCAGGAGGTTTTCCGCTTTCCCGGATCGAGGCCGTTCAGCGGTTCATCGAGGATGAGGTACGGGCAATCGGTCGCTATCGCCATGGCAAGCTTTACCTGCTGCTTCATTCCTGTCGAGAGTTTACGGGTCGGCTTGTCGAGATATGGGGAGATTCCGAGGGAGTCGCAGAGCGAGTCGATGTCGGCGGCCGATTTCCACGCCTCCCTAACGAAAGCAAGGTGCTCGAGGGCCGATAGCGTGGGGTAGAGATCCGCGCCGCCCGAAGAGCTCAGGTAGACGAGTTCTGCAAATTCGGCTGATCGACGTTGGCTGATTCCGTCTGCCGCCAGGCTTCCCGAGTGGATACGGGTGGGAAATTGGCCCGACAGCGCTTCAAGAAGGGTGGTTTTCCCCGAGCCGTTGGGAGCAACGAGGCCCGCCGCCGTTCCCGGGCTCAGGAAAAGCGATCCGATTGAAAGTATCGTCGTGCTCCCGTATCCCACGCTCGCGTCTAGAAGCTCGAGCCCATGGCGCTTTTTCGCGGGTCCAGGCTGTTTGGGCGAACGTGTCGCAACGGCGCCGACCGCAAAAAAGACCGCGACGTATATCAGGGCCACGGCAAGCATCGATGCGCTGCCTGAACCGGAGCCAATGAATTCTGTTGGGAAGCATCCTACGTAACCCGTTGCCTCGATAGGCGAGAATACGGCCAGCGGCAGGAGATTGAGCGCGGCGTTATGCTCCAGTGCCGAATCGGACAGTAACGGGAATGCCGGGGCCGCGACAAGCAGCGCGGAGGTAAGGGGGCCCGCGAGGACGCGCCTCGTTGCGGTCGATAGAACGGCGGAGCAAACGGATATCAAGGTTCCGCCCGCAAGCAGCGCGAGAAGCAGGGCTGTGAAGACGTTTCCCGCGGTCGTGGTGGTAAGCGCGCCGTCATGGAAGAAGGCGATCGGGTACCCAATTTGCCCGAAGCCGTTTAGGGCCAAGGCGTAAATGCCCCCGGGTGCGAGGCCGGCGAGGAGCATCGCGGTCCCCGCGACGATTATCGAAAACACGATCTGGATAAGGCGCCGGAATTTGGGCACGGGCGCCTTCGCCGCCAGGGTCGCAGGCCTTGTGGCGCCGAGCAGGAGTATCGACGAGAGAAGGAAGGGGATGAAGGGAAGGAAAGACGGCGCCGCGGCAATGGCGTAAGGCAGGAAGGAAAGGAATGGCAGGTCGTTTGCGGAGGCCGGGATATCCGTGATGCCGGAGCTGCTCAGGGCACGGCAATATGCGAGCTCCGCGTCATTGGTCTCTCGGTCTCCCACGATGGACCCGGATTGGAAGCCTTCGCCCATGAGCGCGTAGTAGCTCTCGGCAGAATCGAGAAAGGCGGCGTCGGTTTGAGCGGCGAGGGCGGCGTTCGCGTATCTTGCAAGCTCCGCGTCAGCTTGCTGCTCTGGCGATAGGTCTGTGCCGTTGGCCTGGGGTGCGCGCGTATTGAATGCGTCGACAAAGCCCCGCATGCCCTGTTTCATAAAGAAGGGCCCGTAGATGGGTGAATTGAACGCAATGGGGACGGAAAAGGCTGCAGCGAGAACGAGCGTACAAATCCATGCGGCCTTGTCTCTTAGGATCAGTTTGAGAAGAAGTCGACAGTACATTTGGAAGCACCTACGTTCCTCAAAGAATCGTTAGATTAATGATGACAGACCGAATGAAGATGCGTGCGATGGGGGCGAGGCGAATGGCTGAGCGGTATCGATACGCGGGTTCAACGGTATCACATTGGCCACATAGATTTTTAACTTGCATTTCTACCCGCCCTTTTCGTAGAGTCGCCGATACGTGCTTAGCGCACCCTCGGCGCGTCCGGCAGGCTTTGCGAAATGGGATCCAGGAGACTTCGGCGCAGCATCATCTTGCGGAATGCTTCTAATGAGCCTCCCATCCTTCAAAAACAGAATCTCATCGCACAGCCTATCGACCGAATCCAAGATGTGGGATGACATGATGATGCACGTACCAGAATCGGCCAGCTTCCTGAGAATCTCGGAATGCAAGTCCACCCTGCTGGGGTCGAGCGCGTTCATGGGCTCATCTAATAGAAGGTACCGCGCGCCCGTCGCATACGCAATCGCCAGGGTAAGCTGCTGCTTCATGCCCTGGCTCAGAGTGCGGATCCTCATCTTCGCGAACTCGCCTATCTGCGTTTGTTCCACTATCTCTTCGATATCGCGAGCATGCGGCCACATATCGCAAACCATCTTGAGGTGATCTTCCGCACGCAATCCGGGATACAGCAGCGTCCCCTCACCAGGTGCATAGAAGATCATAGAACGGACCTCTCTCGCACCCGTACCCTGCACCTCATCCAGAACGATGCTCCCGTCCACGCGAGGACCCGGCAAACCTGCCATCGCACGCAGCAACGTCGTCTTTCCATGCCCGTTCGGAGCGACGAGACCGTAGACCGTACCCGGGGCAAACTCAGCGTTCACCGAATCTACGAGCACCTTCTTTCCATAAGAGATCGTCAGCGTTTGAAGGTCAATCATCGAGATCATCCCCTTTCGATCTTTGGAACACTCAGGCGCACCATCAACGGAGATACGGCGCCCAAGACCACCAGCAGAGCGCCCGATGCGCCGACGACCTCTCCAAAAGGCATCGCGTTCGTCCCTCGCCCAAGGAACCCAATCGTCCCCACCTGGGAAGCGGGATCAAACGAGGCGAATGGAGCCAGCAGCGCGACGCCCATGCCCACGCTTTCAACATGAGCGCTCAACGAACCCAACACCAAGAGAACCGCGCAAACCATTCCGGTGACAACGGAGTTGCGGCTAATCGCTGCTGTCAACGCAGCGACGACGGAAATCACGCCGTATGCCATGACCAGCAACGGAATACTGCACAACACCGCCTCCCCCACCGTGGACGTTGTCGAAGCTCCCGCCCGAATGAGAGCGACGGGATACTCCGATCCACCCGCACCGTTCTTAATCACGGACACAACGACAGCGGGAACCATCGACACCAAAAGCAGCACCAAGCCAAGCAGGAGAGCCAGCGCAACAGCCGTCAGAAAACGCACATGCGCTGTTGCGGGGATCTGGAGAACCAGAAGGGAACGACACTGCAGGTGGGTGCACGCGAGCGATGTGACAACCACGGGCAACAGCAAAAATAAGGAGGGAAGCGCTGCCTGGAGATACGAAAGGAGGATTAATGGGGGCATCTTCGTACTTAACTCGTAAACCTTGGGGTCCGGCAAGCTCGCGATCGACTCAAGCAGAAGGGCGCGCGCCTCCGCACGAGAAGGAGTCTCCGGCTCGATTCCGATCGATTGCAGGAGAGTCGCATCTGCCGCGCCCAGCTCACCTCGAGCGCGCTCGTACGTCGCAAGGCTTCGAAACCCCTCCGCAGGCATAGGCACGTACACGAAACCCGAAAGAGCATCCCGCATGTCTTCCAGGGCCGCTTTGCCCTCGACGTCCATATTCGCAGCGTTCTGCTCTAGATACCGATCTATTGAACGGAGCTCTCCATCCCTATACCGAACAGCGGAAACGTTATCAGCGTCAGGAAACATCTCGACCAGAGCCGGGGCCAGCATCGTCGTCGACATTGCAATCGCGCATACGGCGAGGGTAGGAGAACGCAGGAGCAGTTTCCCCATCGTTCTTACGTATGCAACGGCGGAGGCACAAGCGCTCGAACGAGTTGCCGTTCTCGATGCAGTGAAGGAACCTCTCTCAAGACAAATCGGGGATATCGGGCACGCGCAGCCGCTCTTTCCAGCAACGCAAAGCAGGCTAATTGCCAGCACCTCGATCCCGATTGCGCATACGAGGGCAATCGCGCCACGCTCGAAGCAAAGTCCAGGCAGATTCACTATCTGCGTTGTCGGGTACGGGCTATAGGCGCCGACGGTCAACTCAGTGTTCGCATACGTAAGGGGATTCAACAGGGCGAACTCACGTAAAGCGATGGATCTTCCGTAATACCCGGGAACCATCGTCACCCCCATCAGGGCACATACGAACACGATTCCAAGCGTAGGGTTATTGGCAATCTTCACGGCAAGGTGAACGACAAGCGAGATGAACGCTGCCACCAAGAATTGCAAGATGGCCGTCTGCGCGAACACCAGCCAAGCCGGTTTGATAACCGGAGTCGCATATTGAATGTAGCCTATCGGATAGAACGGCGAGCCCGGGCCATTCTTCACAAGCGCGGCGATTATCCCTGGAAGATTGATGGCGAGGACGGCAAGCATTGCAAAAACACTCGCCCATACGCTCGATGCAACAAGTCTACCCAGCTCGCCCATCGGTGCCTGGATGATGAGCTTTTCACGTTTGTTAAGACGCGCGGCAAGGAACGAGACGGCAACGGCCGTTGCGACCCATAGCAAGTACTCCTTCGATCCGTCATAATAGGTGTACTCTCCATCCGATATCTGCAGAAACGGAAGTAGGGGAGAGAGCGGTGCCAAGATAAGACGTCCCGCGGCAAGAGGGTACAGAAGCGCGGGCATGCTTGATGAAGAGGTATAGACACCGTCCTCCCCCGCATTCACAAGCGCATCCGCATAGGATGCTGACAATTCCTGCTCAACACGGGTTATTCCCGACTCGAGGTATTCGACCCGTCCGTCGATGCCAGCCGCGCTCCTGAAGACGGGCAGAGCACAAAGAACCATCAACGCAACAACGACAACACAGAGCGACCTGGAGGAGAGAAGCGACCTAAAGATCGCCTTCGAGATTTTGAGCATATTCATCGCCAACCTTAACCTCATCCAGTCGGAACAGAGGGGCCGAACAAAATGCTCGGCCCTTCCTCGCATCTAGTAGGTGCTATAGACAAATTGCCATTTATCAGTTGTGCCAAGAACACCACAGGAGCACATTGCAGCGAGGCGGGATTCCCTATGATGCGCGGATCGGCGATAGCCATTTCGGTAGGAGATCGTCTTGTAAGAGATGTTGAACATCGAGATGCTGTGCCCGCTTACGCCGCGAGGACAGCTGTAGCTCCAGTAGGTATCGACGACGTCGTCCGTATACCCGAGGGGCTCAACGAGGGCACACTGGCTGCTCTCCTGGGAAGGAGGCATCGGGGTATCCGCAAAAGCGGGGGCTCCCGGCAGCAACAGACAAAGAGCGAGGCCGAGGAAAACCAAGAGCTTACACGACTTAACAGTACTGAACATAATCCTCTCCAATCTAGAGGGGTTTCGGTTGCAGCACGCTGTGATTACTTGCCGGCAAAGTCAATTTAACATAAACTGTTAAAAAGTAACCTGAGTTTTTTAAATTCTTCGGAGGTTATTATGAGTTCCGACAATCGCACTCCCCGGCTTCATTCCTTCCGCATCGCATGCGCGATAGCCTCTGCGACCCTTTGCGCCACCGCCATCGCACAAGTGGCGTTCTCCTTAAAGCCAGCAATCGAAGTGCTCGACAACCCTGTAATTGCAGACTCCCCCGCGTATCCAGCCCTTGCGATCTCGACATTGGTCCCTGCCGTCATCGGTATCGCTACGACCATCCTCAGCGCCGTTCTCGTGTGGACGATCAAGAGCGGAGACCCCTTCAAGAAAGGGTCTGCGACATGCTTGAAGGTGCTCGGCATTCTCTTCGTTGTTCAAGCTGCCACCAGCCTCTACGCCGGCTCACTCAAAACCTCCGTTTCGATGTTTGGCGGCGAGGGGGCCGTCGGCGCCCAAGAGATCGCTTCATCATTCGATTGGACCTCTCTGGTTCTCGGCATCGTCCTGTTCATGCTTTCCCAGCTCTTCTTGTACGCCCGAGAGCTGTACCTCGACTCCGACGAGATTGCGTAAGGAAACGCCATGCCCGTAATTGTTCGCCTCGACAAGATCATGGCCGAGCGAAAGATTTCCTCGAACGAACTTGCCGAAAGGATTGGAACCACGCCCGTGAACCTGTCCCGTATTAAAAAAGGGCATATTCGCGGCATTCGCTTCAACACACTCGAGCAGCTATGCCTCGCCCTTCGTTGCCAACCCGGAGACCTTCTCGAAGTCATGAGCGAAGAGGATGCCCGAAAGGAGTTCGGACTCGATTGGTCCGCCGAGGATTAGAGGGCGGTCGTACTCGCCCTGCACACGGGGATGCGAATCGGCGAGGTCTGCGGCCTTCGGTGGTGCGATGTGGATTTCGAGACGGGCCTGATCTCGATCAGACACTCGGTGGCGTACGCGAAGGGAATGGGTTCGTTCATCAAGGACACCAAGACCCATGACGCCAGGGGTATCCCCATCGGCTCGGTCGGCCTACTCCCCTTCCTGAAGGAGACCCACGAGATCGACTGCGGAAAGCTGCGCTTGCGCGGCCTTACCGGGGCGGTCAAGATCGGGGACTGCTACATCCTGTCGGAGCCGGGCGCGACCTTCGCGACGACAAGCTATATCCGCAGGGCGTTCAAGACGTTCTCGGAGACCAACGGCCTCATGGGCACCAACGACGAGCTGATCACGTTCCACGGCCTTCGCCACACGTTCGCAACGCAGTGGATCCGCCAAGGCGGCGATATCAAGGCGCTCCAATCGATCCTCGGCCACAAGGACGCCATGGCGACGCTCAACGTCTACGCCGACATCGAGCCCATCTCCAAAATCCATAACATGCTGCGCGCCACGCCGTGCCTTTGGCGCGGGCACCTCGGGCCGAGGGTCGATCCGGGCCCCATGTTCCAACAGAGGATCCAGGAGTCCATCGAGACGCTCCAGGCGTTCGGCTACGGCATCACCGAGCCGGACGACCGAAATATCGCCATACGCGACGTGAAGACGAACAGTTGGCTCTAGCTCACCGAGTACGCGGCAGTGCTGGGCCCATCCCAACTGAGGTCACGGTGGTCCGATAGGGGCGCCGCCCGCGGCATGCGCCGCGGAGCGGTATCCCCTACCGAAGGGCGGGGATGCCCTCCGCTTCCAGTTCGGAATCAGCCGTCGGAGGCGTTCGGCTGACTGCGGGAACGGCCTGTCCGCTCAATGTGTTCGGCTGAGATCGGAAATCAACCCAACACGAGCCGGACACGCGCCAGACGGCTCTTCCCCGTACGGCCTTCCCCCTTACGCTCATGTTGCAGGCATGTAACGCCGCAGCGAGCGCGCCTTTTTTGCGCCAGACAGGTACAATGATGAACACTGTACCGTAGCGGAGCGCCCCGCGCACGCCGCAATCACGCGAAAGGGTTTCCCATGGCCGAGATCTCGTCCTCCCGTATCGTCATCACCGTCCTTGGCAAGAACCGCCCCGGCATCGTCGCCGGCGTCACCCGTGTCCTAGGCGAGGCCAACGTCGACATCCGCGACATCACGCAGTCCATTATCGAGGACATCTTCACCATGACCATGCTGGCCGATACCGCCGAGTCCAAGCTCGACTTCGCCGAGCTGCAGAAGGCGCTGGCCGAGGCCGGCGAGCTTTCGGGCGTCAACGTGTCCATCCAGCGCGAGGACGTCTTCAACTTTATGTACCGCCTGTAGCGAGCAAGCCGCTGGGGATAGCCTGACGCGCGCATGCCCATGCAAGTCACCCCGATGCGGCCCGGAGAGGAGCGCGCATGGCCTACGACGCCAAGAAAATCTATTACCGCTTCGATGACCACTTGAGCCGCCTGGTTCTGGATTACGAAGCAAGCCGCCAGATTTCGCCTGAGAGCGAAAACCTCTACCACGGCCTGCCGACCGACCCTTATGACGAGGGCCTGTTCGTCGAGCACAATGTCAAGCGCGGCCTGCGCAATGCAGACGGTTCGGGCGTGGTCGCGGGCCTCACTCGCATCTCGGATGTGCATGGCTACAACAAGGTCGACGGTAAGGTCGTGCCCGATCAGGGCAAACTCACGCTTCGTGGCTACAGCATCGAGGATCTGGTCAACAACGCCCAGGCCGAGAATCGCTACGGCTACGAAGAGGTCGCTTATTTGCTCATTACGAGCTCTCTGCCCACCAAGGAAGAGCTTGACGGTTTTTGCGAACGTCTGGGTGCTTTTAGGCACCTGAGCGACGAATACGTCCGCGAGTTCCCCATGACCACGGTGTCGTCGAGCATCATGAATGTGCTTCAGCGCGCCGTGCTGCTGCTCTACGCCTTCGACGCCGAGCCCGACGCCATTACACCCGAGCACGAAATCGATGTCGCCATCTCCATGCTCGCCCGTCTCCCCCGCATCGCCGCCTTCGCGCATATGGCCTCGGTCGCCAAGCGCCGCGGCTCCGAGGTTCATGTACCGCACCCCACACCCGGCCTCTCCACCGCCGAGACTATCCTGCAGGTGTTGCGCGGCGGCATGGCATTCACCCGCGACGAAGCCATGCTGCTCGACGTGATGCTCATGCTGCATGCCGAGCACGGTGGCGGCAACAACTCCACGTTTGCTTGCCGCGTGCTGTCCTCCTCGGCCACCGACCCGTATTCCGCCTACGCCGCGGCTATCGGCTCGCTCAAGGGCCCGCGCCACGGCGGCGCCAACGCCAAGGTCGTGTCCATGCACGAGGACATCCGTGCGCACGTCTCCAATTGGGAGGACGAGGACGAGGTCGCAGCCTACCTGGGCAAGATTCTCGACAAGCAGGCCTTCGACGGCACGGGTCTCATCTACGGTATGGGCCACGCCGTCTACACGCTGAGCGACCCGCGCGCCGAGGTGTGCCGTCGTTACGCGCGTACGCTTGCCGCCAAGAAGGACCTGGGCGATGAGTTCGCGCTCATCGAGCGCATCGAGCGCCTGGCACCGCAGGTGATGCGCGACCACGGCATGACCAAGCCTATCTGCGCCAACATCGACCTGTACACGGGCTTTATTTACAAGATGCTCGGCGTGCCCGAGACGCTCTTTACGCCGCTATTCGCCGTCGCCCGCATGGCCGGCTGGTCGGCGCACCGCATGGAAGAGCTCTTCTGCGCGCATCGCATCATCCGCCCGGCATACCGTCCGGTGATCGAGCCGCTGGAGTACAAGCCGCTCGCCGACCGCTAGGACGCGGACCGTTATAGAACCCGAGCGTGGCCAGGGCATCACCGCCCTCGGCCACGCTTTTTATGCCAGCAGAAAGGGCTGCATCGAATGATTGTTTTTTCCGATATGGATGGAACGCTGTTGACGAGTGACAAGCAGATGAGCGACGCCACTTGGGCAATGCTCGACGAGCTCGCACGTCGTGGCATCGAGTTTGTTCCCTGCACGGGGCGTCCGCTGTCAGGCATCTTTGAGCCCATCCTCGCCCATCCCGCCGTGCACTACGCGGTCTGTGCCAACGGCGCCAGCGTCTGGCAGCTCGACGACGATGTGCCCACCGATACCTCACGTGCTACGCGCATTTTGAGCCGACCGCTCGACCGCGCCATCGCCCACCGCGTCCATAGCATTGCCGCCGGCCATGACGTCACCTTCGATATCTTCGCGGACGGGCAGTGCTTCCTCCCCCGCTCGCTCTACACGCGCCTGGACGAATTCTGCGGCGGCGACCCCCACATCGCGGCTTCGCTCAAGCGCACACGAACGCCGATCGACTTGGATATCGACAGCAAAATCGACGAAGTCGAGGTGCTCGAACGCATCGCTATGTACTGGCACGATCCGGCCGACCGCGACGCCATCACGGCGGAGCTCGATACACTCGGCGGGATCGAGGTCACGCGTTCGTACGCCATGAATATCGAGGTCATGGGCAAGGGCGCCACCAAGGGAACGGCCCTCACGTGGCTATGCGAGCATCTGGGCGAGTCTCTCGCCGACGCCTGGGCGTTCGGCGACAACATCAACGACATCCCCATGCTGCAGGCAGCAGGTCACGGTATGGCCATGATCAACGCCGAGCCCGAGGACTGCGAGGCCGCCGACGCCATCACCGAATACGACAACGACCACGACGGCGTCGCCCGCACCATCATGGCCACCCTCGCCTAGTCATTGGGGACGTTCTTAAACGACTAGCCACTGGGGACGTTCTTGAATGACTAGTCGTTGGGGACACTCTTCGCGGGGCGCCGCAAGGACTGTCCCCCACTGCCGGCAGAAAAGGAACGTCCCCAGCTGCCGGATTAGGCGAGACTCTCCAGCACGCGACGGAGCTCCTGCTGGACGGCGTGGTCGCGATTGCAGCCCACGACGCGATCGGCCACCGCCTTGAGCGCGGGGCGCGCGTTTTCCATCGCGCAGCCCGTGCCGACAAAGCGAATGATCTCGTAGTCGTTCATCGAGTCGCCAAACGCCATGACCTCGTCGCGTCCAATGCCGTAATGCTCCGCGAGCTGCGCGATACCCGAGGCCTTCGACACACCAGGCTGCATGGCATCGATCCACGCGTTGCCCGAAGGCGCAAAAGTAAAGAGCTGACCAAGTTCGCGCTGTAGCACGTACGCACTGTCCATAACCGCACTGTCGTCGCAAAAGATACTCGCTTTGATGATATTTACGCTGGGATCGGGCAGCTCCCAAATGCGCTCGGCATTGGGAAGGTCCTTATCGACCTCACGCACGAACTTGCACTCGTCATCGAGCAGGAAGGACTTGGTTCGGTCAAAGAGCGCAAGATGCAGATTGGGAAACGTCCTGACGGCTTGGGCGAGCCTTCGAATCGCCAGGTGGGAATACACCTCACGGTCTACCATCTTACCGTCGGCGTAGACCTGGGCGCCGTTAGCGGCGACAAAGTCCATCTTGTCGCGAACGGGCGCAAAGAACTCGCACAGGCGATCGTAGCGACGACCTGAAGATGCGGCGAAATGCACGCCATGCTCGTGTAGCGCCAGAATCAGTTCGTAGGTCTCGGGAGGCACCTGGCCGTTTTCGTCAAGCAGTGTGCCGTCCATATCGGATGCAATCAGTTTAAACATAGAAAAGCTCCCTTCGGGCCTGTTGGAATCGAACGCGTATCCGATTCCAACGTACCCAAAGGGAGCTCAAATAAGACTCCGCGGGCGTAAACGTTACAAGGACCTGGCAAATAGCTCACACATACCAGAGGTCCTACGGTCGCGGCGTCAGGCAGCCCGCCAAAGAGTGTCCCCAACGACTAGTCGTTTAAGAACGTCCCCGATGACTAGTCGGCATAGGTGAAGGTTGTAACGTCGAACATGCCCTCGGGGCGGATGCGGAGCGTCGGGATCACCGGCAAGGGCAGGAAGATGATGCCCATGATGGGGTCGAGCGGCGGCTCAATACCCATGGCACGCGCCTTGACCATAAAGTCGTCGTGCTGCGCGGCGACATCCTCGGCCGTACCCTCGCTCATAAGGCCACCGAGCGCCAGCGGAATGCGCGCCACGACCTCGCCGTCGCGCACCAGCACGTGGCCGCCCTGGCCAACAGCCTCGACGGCAGCCATCATATCGGCCGCGTTGTCGCCCACCACGCACACGTTGTGCGAGTCGTGGCCGATCGTCGAGGCGATGGCACCGCCCGTGATGGTAAAGCCGCGCACCCAGCCGCGGCCGATATGCTTGCCGACGAGCCCCATGCCGGCGGGACCGTCACCGTCGGCGCCCTCGGCCTGCAACGACACGCCGCGGCCATGGCGCTCAATCAGCATAATGCGACGCAAGTCCTCGTCAGTCTCGGGACGAACCATGCCCGTGATGGCCTTACCCGGCACCACGTCAATCACGGCCTCGCCCGGCTTAAAGGCATAGTCGAATACGTCGAGCGAAAGCTTCGGCAGTTTAACGGAAGCGCGCAGCTCATCGGCAAGGGCCGCAACCTCAGCCATCTCGGGTGCGATCTCGCCCACAAAGGTGCCATCCTGCGCCACCAGGGCACCGGCGGCATATACGCGATGCGGAGCCGTGACAAACGTCAGGTCATTGAGTACCAGCAGGTCGGCACGCTTGCCCGGGGCAATCGCGCCACGCAGCTCGTGCGGGTCGCGGCAGCCGTGGTCCAGGCCAAATGCCTCAGCCGTGGAAAGGGACGCCATGGAGATGGCGACCACCGGGTCGATGCCGGCCTCGATAGCCACGCGGCAGGCGTTGTCGATCATACCGGTCGAAAGCGCATCGGAGGGAGCACGGTCGTCGGTCGCAAAGCAGCAGCGGCGGGCACGGGCAGGATTCTCCAGCAGCATCGGAGACAGGTTGGTCAGGTCATGGCTGCACGTGCCTTCGCGCAGCATCACGTACATACCACGAGATAGCTTGTCGAGCGCCTCCTCGGGAATCGTCGACTCGTGGTCGGCGATAATACCTGCTGCGGCATAGGCGTTGAGGTCCTTACCGGCAACGAGCGGCGCGTGGCCGTCAACCTGCTTGGACGGCGTCTGGTTGGCAGCATCGATACGAGCACAGGTCTCGGGGTCGGCCATAAAGACGCCCGGCAGGTTCATCATTTCGCCCAGACCAAAGACATCGCCCGGATGCTCGGCAAAAAACGCCTGCATATCGGCAGCCGAAATAACGGCACCGGCCTGCTCGTCGGGCAGCGCGGGCACGCACGAAGGCATCATGTACTTGATGGAGATGGGTGCGCGGCGGCCGTCCTCGATCATAAAGCGCAAGCCGTCGAGACCGGCAACATTGGCAATCTCGTGGCTGTCGGCAATGGCGGTGGTAGTACCGCGCGTCGCGGCCATGCGAGCATACTCGGCGGGACGGATGTTCGAAGACTCGATATGCAGATGCCCGTCAATAAAACCGGGAGCGAGATAGCGACCCTGGCAGTCGATGACCTCAGTTGCCTCGTAGGTGCCAGCGGCATCGTCGCGACCATCGTAGAGCACGCCGACGATCACACCGTCCTTGACGGCAACGCTACCGGGCGCCACACGCTGGCCATACACGTCGACGATCTGCGCATTGGTAAACAGCGTGTCGACGGGCACGCGACCCTCGGCTGCATCGATCACAGACCTCATGACCTCAACGGACATACATACTCCTTTAACCGTAGAAAAAAGCTGCGGGGCGGACAGACCTTCACCGCAGCAAACCAATAGCCATTGTATGCCCAAAAGGAAGCCCCGCTAACACCCCTTCCGCTTAACGGTAAGCGTCCAAAAGTAGTCGTTGGGGACGTTCTTAAACGACTAGTCATTAAAGAACGTCCCCAACGACTACAACAACGGCAACGCCGCTGTTTTGGCAACGGCAGCGAAAACCCGCCAGAGCGAGCAAGGTGCCTTGAAACGAGGCGGCATTGACCTTCTGGTCATGCCGCCGAAGTTGAAAGGCAGATTGCCGCGCTGGCGGGTTTGCAGCGTCGACCGGTTACGCGGTTTGGTAAAACCGCGTAACTAAATAAGCTTAAAGCCCTTGCGCTTGCCTACGGAGAGGGTGTCGCCCAGCTTGAGGGCGCTCGGGTCGATGTTGTAGCTCTTGGGAGCCACGGCCTTGCCGTTGATCTTGACGCCGCCACCGTCGATGTCGCGACGGGCCTGGCCGGCGCTGGCCGAAAGCCCCAGGTCCTTGAGCAGGCCGGCGAGGTAAATCTGGCCCTCGTCGTTGACAGTCAGCTCAACGTGCTTCTCGGGGAAGTCGGCGAGCTGGCCCTCCTTGAACACGCGGTCGAACTCGGCCTGAGCCTCGTCGCCGGCGCCGGCGCCGTGGTAGGTGTCGCACAGGTCGCGGCCCAGAGCGCGCTTGAGCTCATAGGGATCGGCAGAGCCGTCGGCCAGAGCAGCGTCGATCTTGTCGACCTCTGCCGGGGTGAGCGAGCTCGCCAGGCGGTAGTACTTGCCAATCATCTCGTCGGGGATGGACATGGTCTTGCCGAACATATCCTTGGGCGCGTCGGTCAGGCCGATGTAGTTGCCGTAGGACTTGGACATCTTGCGCACGCCATCGGTGCCCTCGAGCAGCGGCATGGTAAGCGCAATCTGCGGCTCCATGCCCATCTTCTCCATGAGCTCGCGACCAGCGAGCAGGTTGAAGAGCTGGTCGGTGCCGCCCATCTCCACGTCGGCCTTGATCTGAACGGAGTCGAAGGCCTGCATCACGGGGTACAGGAACTCGTGCAGGGCAATCGGCGTCTGGGACTGGTAGCGCTTGGTAAAGTCATCGCGCTCGAGGATGCGGGCGACGGTGAACTTGGAGCACACCTGCAGCAGGCCGGCCAGATCCATCGAAAGGATCCAATCGCCGTTGTGCACGATGGTGGTCTTCTCGGGGTCCAGGATCTTCATGGCCTGGCTCACGTAGGTCTCGGCGTTGGCCTCGATCTGCTCCTGCGAAAGCTGCGGACGCGTGGAGTTCTTGCCCGAGGGATCGCCGATCAGCGCGGTGCCGTTGCCGATGATAAGGGTGACGTTGTGGCCCAGGTCCTGGAACTGGCGCATCTTGCGCAGCGGCACGGCATGGCCCAGGTGCAGGTCGGGGCTGGTGGGATCGACGCCGAGCTTGATGTTGAGGGGCTCGCCCTTCTCAAGCTTCTTGCGAAGGTCGGCCTCGGGGACGATTTGGGCAGCGCCCGAGGTAATGATACGCATTTGCTCGTCAACAGACAGCATTGGGTATCCTCCTTTTGCTATAGCACCCTCGCCGAAAACGGCGGTGCTGGAAGTCCATAAACTCTCATATGATAACAAACTGACGCGACGCGGCATCTACGACAGGAAAATCCTCGTCCTGCCGCACGCGTCAACGGCGACCGGCAGACGTGTACCGTCACGCTCGACCAGATAGCGTACCTGCCGACGACGCAAGCAGTCGCGGCAACGGACCTGTCCCGTCGCATCGGTGGCGCAGACGCCCTCGGCGGTCAGCAGGCAGTGCTCGCACACCATAAGCTCGGGACGGTCGGCGTCGACCGGGCCCAAGACGCCGGGTTCAGCAGCCAGTTCGGCAATACGCTCCGCATCATTGCCGAGCAACTCGGCCGGCAAGTACACCCGCCCCGCACCGAGTCCGCGCAGCCAGGCAAGCGTGGCCCGATTCGCGCAGAACACCGGCGCCGCCACGTCAAACGTCACGCCCAGCTCGCGAGCGATCACCACCTGTCCCAGGTTGCGGCAGACAACGCGCCCGGCACGCTGTATCAGTGAGCGGGTCCAGTCAGCGTCACCCGTGCGGCACACCTCGTCAAGCACCACAACAGCGTCGGATAAATCGAGTTCTCCGCGCGGGTCGGCATCCATCAGCTGCCAAGCAAAAACCATGCGAGCGGGAACCGCGCACTCCACCAACTCCGTCGACGCACCGCCATCCACCGCAACGTCCTCAAAGGGCAGCACCTCAACGGCACGCGCAACGGGCGCAATCGCATCCGCCTCGGCCCGCATGCGCTCCAACACCGCCGCCGTCTGATCCAACACGCCGGCGCTGCGAATCAGGTACACCTCGCAGCCCGTGTCCACCTTACGCTTGCAATGCACGACGACGCGCTTCCCCGCTGCGGCATCCACCGGACAGGGCACCTGCGGCCAGCGCTTGGGCACATCGGGACGCGCGTCGGCACCCGGATAGAACTGAATCTCGAGCGTGTCACCCGCCGCCACGGCGGCGTCGAGCTCAACGGTCACCTCTTCGTGGCCAACGGCCACCAGGCGTCCCACGCGCACACCTTGGTTGATCGCACGCTCAAAGCTCATAAGCTCGGCGCCCGAACGCCCCCGCAGATACGCGTCGGTAAACCCGCGGTTGAACGACCGGCCCAGCTCGCGTTCAAGCTCTTCCACAGCACCGGGGTCCCACGCGCCGTCGCACAGCACATCGAGCGCCCGGCGCCACACCCGCACCACGTTGAATACGTAATCGGGGTTCTTCATGCGCCCCTCGATCTTGAGCGACGCCACGCCGGCATCTACAAGCTCGGGCAGATGCGCAATACCCAGATAGTCGCGCGGGCACAGCAGGCGATCTCCCTCGACGGCGACAACGCTCTGTCCCGCCTCGTCCACCAGGTCGTACGCCAGACGGCACGGCTGCGTGCAGTCGCCGCGCATCGCCGAGCGCCCACGCCGCAGGGCCGAGAACTCGCACGCCCCCGAATAGCCGATGCAAATCGCACCGTGGCAGAATACCTCGATGGGCACGCCCGTGGCACATAGCGCCGCAATCTCGTCGACCGTCAGCTCGCGTGCCGTCGTCACGCGCTCGACCCCCAGCTCATCGGCGGCAAGCCGCACGGCGCCTTCGCTATGAGCGCCCGCCTGCGTGGACAGGTGAATCTCGACCCCGGGAATCGCCGTGCGCAGTACACAAGCCAGCCCGGCCTCGGCGACAATCAGAGCATCGGCGCCCAGCTCTAGTGCATGAGCTCCCAACGCCACCGCGTCGGACAACTCATCGTCAAACACGAACACGTTGAGCGTCACGTACACACGCACGTCATGGGCATGCGCCACGGCGCAGCCACGCGCAAACTCGTCGTCGGTAAAACCGTGCGCACTCACACGGGCGTTAAAGCCGCCCAACCCCGCATAGATGGCATCGGCGCCCGCGGCGATGGCCGCAAGCATCTGGTCGAGCCCACCCGCCGGCGCCAGTAGCTCGGGCAGCGCCGCACCGACAGCATCCAATCCAGTCTCGTATTGTCCGCTCGGCCCCATCGTCCGAATCGCCATCGACAAACTCCTTACCAAGGTATGCATTCACTCTGAAAAATGCCGTCTTCCAGCATACACGAGGCCTCGCGCGCCCCGTTTGGTTTATCGTGTAATAACTTATGTCCATCCTGCCCCGACGGCACATCCGCCGTCCGGCACGACATACCTGGAGGTCAATATATGGGTCCTCGCCAACGACAGGGACGCAGCCGTTCAAAGACGCATGCTCTGCCCATAATCCTGCTCTCGTTTTTGGGCTTTTTGCTTATCGCGGGCGTGGCATTTGGCATCGGCATGGTCGGCAACGTCAACCGCTGGCTGTCCGATCTGCCCGACTACACCGACGCCAACGCGTATCTGGTGAGCGAGCCCACCGAGATCGTCGACTGCAACGGCAACAAGATCGCGAGCTTCTACACGCAAAACCGCAAGTCCATCACCAAGGACGAGGTCTCCCCCTACGTGCTGCAGGGCACCGTTGACGTCGAGGACGAGCGCTTCTACGAGCACGGCGGTATCGACCTGTGGGGTATCGCGCGCGCTGCGGTGGCAACCCTCGGCGGCGGGCACGAAGGCGCCTCGACTATCACCCAGCAGCTGGTGCGCAACACCATCCTGCAGGAGGAGCAGTTCGACTCGACCATCGAGCGTAAGGTGCGCGAGGCCTACATCGCCGTCAAGATGGAGGATATGTACTCCAAAGACGAGATCCTCATGATGTACCTCAACACCATCTATTACGGCCACGGCGCCTACGGTATCGAGGCCGCCGCCGAGACCTACCTATCCAAGAGCGCCGCCGACCTCACCCTGAGCGAAGCCGCGCTGCTCATCGGCCTTCCCAACTCGCCCTCGCAGTACGACCCCACGGTCAACCCCGACCTGGCGCTGTCCCGTCGCAACAAGGTCCTCGACAACATGTTGCGCCTGGGCCACATTACGCAGGAGGAACACGATGCCGCACAGGCCGAGCCCATCGCCCTCAACGTGACCGAGATTTCGGGCAGCGGCGTCGACGTATACTCGCAGCCCTACTTTGTCGCCTATGTTAAGCAGCTGCTGGAGCAGGAGTTCTCGACCGACGTGCTCTTTAAGGGCGGCCTGACCGTCAAGACCACCATCGATCCCACGATGCAGCAGGTGGCAGAGAATGCCGTTCGCGAGCAGCTCGACACGCTCTCGCTCGACGGCCTGGACATGGGCATGGTCGTCGTCGACCCCAAGACCGGCTACATCAAGTGCATGGTGGGCGGCTACGACTACAACGCCGACGAGAACCACGTAAACCATGCCACGGCCAAGCGTCCCGTCGGCTCCACCTTTAAGGCCTTTACGCTGGCAACTGCCATCCAAAACGGCATGAACCCCAACGTCACCCTCAACTGCAACTCGCCGCTCAAGGCCAAGGGCACCACGACCGAGGTCCAAAACTACGCCAACCATAGCTATGGCAACATCACGCTTAAGCAGGCGACGGCATACTCCTCCAACACCGGCTACATCCAGGTGGCGGAAGCCGTCGGCAACAGCAAGATCATCTCGCTCGTCAAAAAGCTCGGCATCGACCCCGCCAAGGACAACATCGAGGACGTTCCCGTCATGACGCTCGGCACCGGCTCGATCTCGCCACTCGAGATGGCCGCCGCCTACGCGACGTTTGCCAACGGCGGCTACTATCGCCAGCCGATCGCCATCACCGAGATTGATTCTCGTACCGGTTCGGTGCTGTACCAGCACACCGACAATCCCTCACAGGTGCTTACCGAGGGCGAGGCCGCCGCGGTCACCGATGTTCTGTCCGGCGTCATGAAGGGCAGCGGTACGGGTGCTGCCGGCGCCCTGAGTGTCAACCAGCCCTATGCCGGCAAGACGGGCACCACCGACAACACCACCAACCTTTGGTTCTGCGGCTATACCCCGCAGCTGGCGTGCGCCCTGTGGACCGGCTATTCCGCGGGCGAGATCCCCATCCAAAAGTACGGCACGGACCTGCTGGGCGACAGCACCAACCTGCCTGTCTTTAAGCGGTTTATGAACACCGTTCTGACCGGTACCGAGCGCGAGGAGTTTGCGACCGGAACGGCGCCCACCTACAAGAACAACAGCGTCTGGAAGTTCTACGGCACCAACAACACCAAGAAGTCGGAGAACGACGACAAGGACGAGGACGAAGAGGAAGAGGAAACCACCACAACAACTACCACGACGACCACGACCACCGAGACCACGGGCGGCGACACCACCGGCGGCACCGGTACGACCGGTGGCTCGACGGGCGGCTCCACTGGTGGCTCGACGGGCGGCTCCACTGGTGGCTCGACGGGCGGCTCCACTGGTGGCTCGACCGGCGGCGATGGCGGCACGCCTACGCCTACGCCCACTCCCGACCCCTCGCCCACGCCTGACGATACGGTCGGCTAAGAAGTACGCGACTAAAGCCAACAAGGCCCCGAGCAGCTTATTGAACTGCTCGGGGCCTTTTAGTTTGAAGCGACCTGGTGGGCGGTCTTTATACCGGCAAACAAAAAGGGGTACCGACCAACGTCGATGCCCCTTACAAGCCACTATGTCAGCGCACGCAATGCCGAGCGCACGGCCCGCACACCTACTTGCGAGAATTGCTCAGCTTATTGATCAGCGCCTCGAGGCGCTCGCCGTCCTCGGCCGTCTGGGCAATAACCAAAATCGTATCGTTGCCGGCAAGCGAGCCAAGCACATCGGGCAACTCTGCCGCATCAACGGCGGCGGCGATGCCGGAAGCCGTGCCAGGCTGAGCCTTGATCATAACCAGATTATCGGTACGCAGAACGCCCGTTACGAGCTCGGAAACCATACGCTGCAGGTGCAGGTCCTCTGCCAGAACATAGATGCCCTCAGGGAGCTTACGCAGCCCCATATCGGCAATATCGCGAGAGACAGTCGCCTGCGTGCAATCAAAGCCCATAGCACGGAGCTCATCGACCAGCACGCGCTGCGTGCGGACATCCTTATTGCGCACAATATCTCTAATGGCATCCTGGCGCCCATTGCGTTTTTTAGCCATACAAACCCTCTCTCCAAAAGATGGCGGAGACAATCAATCAGTGATTGAATAGTTTAACGCTATTTGAAGGCTTTTGTGTATAAGAACGCATTTCGAAACAATTCTATGCAAGTTTGTTTCGTAATGAGCCGTTTAGGCGGTTTTTGCGCCCGTCCGGTTAAGAAAAGCTGCCAGATGCGTACACATCACGCAGCGCGCGGGCTTGGCGCTGGCGATCGGCCCAAACAACAGACCGAGTCCCCGATGGTTATCCTTGAGCGCGGCGACCATCTGACGGGTTCGAGGCGCCTCGAGCATATCACGCATGCGGGCGGAACGCTCGATTGACGACACTCCATGCGGGCTCAGACACAAATTCTCGATGCAGGCGACCAGTCCGGCAAAGTAGAACTTTTGGCTTGCCAGCTTGACCCGACCACCGCTATCTGCTTCCGAGAGTGAGTCCGCAAGCTCGTCGAGCGCCCGGGTGTCATCGGATACCTTGGCATACATGGTGGGATCAAAGGCATCTGTAAGCTTAGGCGCCACCGCGTGGAAACAAGCGTCGCCGCATCCGGAGACGCGCTGCGCCTGCGAGAGCGCACACGCCATAAACCCAACTGTGCGAAACGCCTTGTCGCACAAAAGGCATGCCTCAAACAGCGGACGGCTATACATCACGCCAGAGACTTGAGCAACCAAGCCGCCTAAAATCAACTGAGGCAGCCCGGCCACCATTGAAGACTTGTCTTCGATGACAATAGAGGCAGCATCCAAGACACGCGAATGGCGCTCTCGATGTGCATCATAGCGGTCGAGCGACACCGTGGGGAACACTATGTCTGCCGCAGCATCGCACGCGATATCGACCATCTTGGAAAGGGATTGCGGAGCAAACCACTCATCGGCGTTCATGGCGATGATTTGAGAGCCGCGCGAGGCAGCAAAACCGGCACGAAGACACGCGCCGCGCGTCGCGTCCTCGACGTCAATCAAATCAATATGGATGTCCCTGTCGGCAGCAACTTGAAGCGAATGGCGCACACCGGGCGCAGTATCGCGACAGACAACGACAATCTGCAAATCGTAGAGGTCTTGGTTCTGGATACTCTCGAGCGCACGCATCGCATAGCTGGGCGAACCTTCTACCACAAGGATCACCGAAAGTCGCGGATGCGAGCCACGTCGAACCAAATTATCCGTCCTCTCGACAGCAATGAATCAAACCGTGGTTCATGGTACACCCCGGCAATAAAAGCAATGAGACACCGGTTGCATTGCACGCCAAGAACAGATGTTGCACACGCGCAGCCCACAGATGACAGGTGTCGACGCACGACACGTCGAGCCCTCCCCTAGTCGAGCACGACAAGCTCGGCGGGATCGTAATCCACGCCCATAAACGTAAGGCCGCAGGCAGGAGCCGTGGGGCCCGCAGCGGTACGGTCGCAAGCATCGATAACCTCGCGCATCCACTCGGGTTCACGGCGATGCATGCCAATCTCGACAAGCGTGCCCACGATCGTACGGACCATCGAATGCAGAAACGCATTGCCCTCGATGGTGAACGTCAGGATGTCCTCGCCAAACGCAACCTCATGGCCAAATTCGGCACGCATCACGCAGCGATGCGTGGGCTTGCCCACAGCAGAGGCAACCTTGCAAAAGCTTTTAAAGTCCTGCTCGCCCAGCAGTGCGGGGCAGGCAGCAGACATAGCCTCAACATCCAAGGGATAGCGATGCCACCACACGGCACCGCGGGACAGCACAGGGCGCGCATCTCGATCGGCAATGCGGTATGTATACGTACGGGAACGCGCGTCAAAACGCGCAGAAAAGCCTTTACGGGCCTTGTAGACCTCGTTAATGGCGATATCTTTGGGCAGCAGGGCATCCATAGCCCGCAGCCACCTACGGCGCGTACAAGCGAGCTCAGCGTCCGTTACGGGCACGCTGATGTACTGAGCCACGGCATGCACGCCGGCATCGGTACGCCCCGCGCACGTCAGATCGATCGGGCGGCGAAGCAGCGTCTCGATAGCGCGGCGTAACTCGCCCGCAACGGTCGTCTGGCCCGGCTGCTCGGCAAATCCGCTATAGGACGAGCCATCATAGGCAACACGGAATACAAGCGTGGCATCGAGCTCAGGAATCGAATTGAAATCAGACGGCGCGGTCATGGGCGCTCCCAACAAACAATCAACGGTATCGCGACAAAAAAAGAGGGGTACGCGAACGTACCCCTCGAATATAGCCTATGCAGACGGAAAGTCTACTCAGCGGTCTCCTCAGCAGGAGCCTCCTCGACGGCCTCGGCCTTCTTGGGAGCAGCGGCCTTCTTGGGGGCCGGAGCAGCCTTCTTGGCCTTAGGCGTGCAAGGCTCGGTGACGAGCTCCATGATAACGATGGGAGCGTTGTCGCCCTTGCGGTTGCCGAGCTTCATGATGCGGGTGTAACCGCCGTTGCGGTCCTGCCACATGCCCTGGGCAGCCTTGTCGAAGATCTCGGCAACGAGCTGCTTATCGCCGAGCTTGGCGATAGCCAGACGACGAGAGTGCAGGTCGCCCTTCTTGGCCCAGGTGATGATCGGGTCGACGACCGAACGCAGCGCCTTAGCGCGGGTCTCGGTGGTCTTGATGCGGTCGTTCTCGAAGAGGGCCTTAGCAAGGCTCTTCTTCATGGCCTTGGTGTGGCTCGCATCGGTGCCGAGCTTCAGGCCCTTCTTAACGTTGTGACGCATGGTCTAGTTTCTCCTCAAATATGCGAAGCATTAAGCCTTCAGGCTCAGGCCCATGGACTCAAGCTTGTCCTTCACTTCCTCAATCGACTTAACACCGAAGTTACGGATGTTGAGCAGATCGTTCTCCGAGAACTCAACGAGCTGACGGACCGAGTGAATGCTGGCGCGCTTAAGGCAGTTGTAGGAACGGACGGAAAGGTCCAGATCCTCGATCTGCTTGTCCAGCTCGGCGTTGTCGTTGGTGACCTCGGGAGCGAAGATCGAAGCCTCCTCCTCGACCTCGGGGGTCTCGGCAAGGTTCATAAAGGCGGCCATATGCTGGTTGATGATATTGGCAGCCTGGACCACGGCGTCGCGCGGGGCGATGGAGCCGTTGGTCTCGATCTCGAGGACAAGGCGGTCGTAGTCGGTGTGCTGACCGACACGGCAAGCCTCAACGAGCTTGGCGCAACGGGAAACCGGCGAGTACAGCGAGTCGACGTGGATCACACCGATGGGATCGTTGTCGCGCTTGTTGGCCTCGCCAGAAACATAGCCGCGGCCATAGCCGATGCGCATGCTCATGGTGAGATGGCCGCCCTCGGTGAGCGTAGCGATATGCTGCTCGGGGTTGACCAGCTCAAACTCGGACGGAATAAAGAAGTCCGCACCGGTGACCTCGCAGGGGCCGTCAACCGAAATGGTGGCGGTCGCCTCGTCGGTCGTGCCGAGAGCCCTGAAGACAAGACCCTTGACATTCAGGACGATGTCGGTGACATCCTCGACCATGTTAGGGATGGTCATGAACTCGTGCTGCGCACCATCGATCTGAATAGCCTCGACGGCGGCACCCTCGAGCGAGGACAGAAGAACGCGACGAAGGGAGTTACCCAGCGTATCGCCGTAGCCACGCTCGAGCGGCTCGACGGAGACACGAGCAGACGTCTCGTTAATCTCTTCGACCTGAACCTGAGGCCTAATGAATTCTGACATGTATTACCTCCAGCCTCAGCAGCCCGGATGGACTACTTAGAGTAGAGCTCGACGATGAGCTGCTCGTTGATATCACCGCTGATCTGCTCACGCGTCGGCAGAGCGAGCACGTTACCAGACAGCTTCTCGATATCGACCTCGAGCCAGCCAGGGACCTCAAAGCGCTCGGAGGAAATCAGGGCCTCCTTGATGGGGAGGAGGTCACGGAACTTCTCGCCGACAGCGACGACGTCGCCGGCCTTGACGCGGTAGGACGGGATGTCCACGCGCTTGCCGTTCACGGTGAAGTGACCGTGACGGACGGACTGACGAGCCTCTTTGCGGGTGCGGGCGAAGCCAAGACGGAAGACGACGTTGTCGAGGCGAGACTCAAGGATGATCATGAGGTTCTCACCGGTGACGCCGTTCATCTTACGGGCCTTGTTGAAGTAGCCGTGGAACTGCTTCTCCAGAACGCCATAGATGAACTTGACCTTCTGCTTCTCGCGCAGCTGCATGCCGTACTCAGATTCCTTGCGACGGCGCTTGGGCTGACGGATAGATTCCTTCTTGCTGCTGTAACCGAGCTCAGCGGGATCGATCCCGAGCTGACGGCAGCGCTTAAGAACAGGAGTCCTGTCGATTGCCATATTGATACGATCCTTTCAGTTACACGCGGCGACGCTTCTTGGGGCGGCAGCCGTTGTGCGGAATGGGGGTCTTGTCCTGGATGCTCGAGACCTCGAGGCCAGCAGCCTGGAGGGAGCGGATGGCGGTCTCACGACCGGAGCCGGGGCCCTTGACGAAGACGGAAACCTTCTTCATACCGTGCTCCATGGCCTGCTTGGCAGCAGCCTCGGCAGCCATCTGGGCAGCGAACGGCGTGGACTTACGGGAGCCCTTGAAGCCCACCTGGCCAGCCGACTTCCAGGAAATGACGTTGCCCTGGGGATCGGTGATCGAAACGATCGTGTTGTTGAACGTAGAACGAATGTGAGCCTGGCCCACGGAAATGTTCTTACGGTCCGCGCGCTTCAGACGGGCAGCGCGAACGTTCTTCTTAGCAGTAGCCATCTATCTAGCGCTCCTTATTTCTTCTTCTTAGCACCGATCTGACGCTTCGGGCCCTTGCGGGTACGAGCGTTAGTGTGGGTGCGCTGGCCGCGGACCGGGAGGCCCTTGCGGTGACGAAGGCCGCGGTTGCAGCCGATGTCCATAAGGCGCTTGACGTTCTGGTTGCGCTCACGGCGGAGGTCGCCCTCAACCATGATCTGGTTCTTGTCGATATAATCGCGGATGGCGTTAACCTCATCCTCGGTGAGGTCCTTAACGCGCGTATCCACGTTAACGTTGCACTCGACGCAAATCTTCGTCGCAGTGGTGCGGCCGATGCCGTAAATGTAGGTCAGACCGATCTCAACGCGCTTCTCACGCGGGAGGTCGACACCATTAATACGGGCCAACGTAGTCTCCTCTCTTAACCCTGACGCTGCTTATGACGGGGGTTCTCGCAAATGACGAGGACCTTGCCATGGCGCCTAATGATTTTGCACTTATCGCACATCTTCTTGACCGAAGGACGTACCTTCATCGTTCTTCCTTTCGGTAGCGCTCAAACTACTTCCCTACTATCTACTCGCCCAGCCGCAGGCGTTTAAAACTATGGCTGGTCTTCACACACAATCCGACCGTAGGTTGAGCTAAGCCTGCAGTCGGAAATGGAGTGCGTGTATGCGTGCCGCTATTTGTAGCGATAGGTGATGCGGCCGCGGGTCAGGTCATACGGGGAAAGCTCCACGACAACCCTGTCACCGGGGAGAATACGGATGTAATTCATTCGGATCTTGCCAGAAATGTTGCACAGAACCGAATGACCGTTCTCGAGCTCAACCTTAAACATGGCATTGGGCAACGGTTCCTTTACCGTACCCTCGAGCTCAATTGCGTCTTCCTTCTTCACAAGCAATCATCTTTCTCTAGAAAACGACAGCGATTGAGTATTCTACAACACGTATGCACGCATCGTAATAACTTCGTAATGGCTCCACAACTAAGTGGAACTTGTTACATTTCTCCGCCTTGGAGCGAACACCAAGCACCTTGCGCGTCGGTGGTGAGAATCACCGGACCGTCATTGGTGATGGCGACGGTGTTCTCGTAGTGCGCGGCGGGCAGGTGGTCGTTGGTCGTAACAATCCAACCGTCGGAGCCCGTGCTCACATGGTTGGAACCCATCGTAACCATCGGCTCGATGGCAATGACCATGCCAGCCTGGAGACGAACGCCCCTCCCCTTCTTTCCATAGTTAGGAACGTTGGGGTCCTCGTGCATCACGCGGCCAATGCCATGGCCCACATAGTCACGAAGCACACCGTAACCGTGAGACTCCGCGAGGGACTGAACGGCATAACCGACATCCCCGATATGGTTACCGGGAACAGCCTGCTCGATGGCAGCCTTAAGGCAATCGCGCGTAACCTCGCACAGGGCCTTGGCCTCGGGCGTGGGGGTGCCGACGAAAAACGTCCAAGCGTTATCGCCGACCCAACCGTCGACAACGGCTCCCGTATCGATGGAGATGATATCGCCATCGCGCAGGATCATGTCGGGGTTGGGAATACCGTGGACCACGGCATCGTTGATCGATGCGCAAATGGTCCCCGGGAACCCGCCGTAACCCTTAAAGGCCGGGGTGCCGCCATGCATGCGGATAATCTGCTCCGCGAGCTGATCGAGCTCAAAAGTCGAAACGCCGGGGCGCACCATGGCTCCAACGTGGCGGAGCGCCATCTTAGATAGCGCTCCTGCCTTCTTCATCTGCTCGATTTGCGTTGCAGACTTAATCTTGATCATAGACCGAGAGCCTCTTTGACATCCCCGTACACGGTCTCGCGAGCCTGGTCACCGTTGACCGACTTGAGCAGACCCTGGCCACGATAGTAGTCGACGAGCGGGCTCGTGGACTTCTCGTAGACGTCGAGACGGTTCTTGATGGTCTCGGGCTTGTCGTCGTCGCGCTGATACATCTCGCCGGCGCACTTGGGGCAGGTAGCATCGGCAGCGGTGCCGGTGTAACCGCAGGCGCGGCAGGTGCGACGCGAAGACAGACGATCGATAATGACCTCGGGGGCCACATCGACCAGAAGGGCGCAGTCGATCTCGCGACCCATGGCGGAGAGCTCGGAATCGAGCGTCACGGCCTGGGCGGTGTTGCGCGGGAAGCCGTCGAGGATGAAGCCCTGCTGGGCGTCATCGGCGGCAAGGCGCTCCTTGACAAGGTCGATCACGAGCTGGTCGGGAACGAGCTCGCCAGCGTCCATGTACTTCTTAACCTGAATACCAAGCTCGGTGCCACCCTTGACGGCAGCACGCAGCAGGTCGCCCGTGGAAATGTGAGCGACGCCAAACTCGGCGACGAGCTCCTGTGCGACGGTGCCCTTGCCGGCACCCGGAGCTCCGAGCAATACGAGGTTCATGAGCAATCCTCCTCTAGCCTATTTAAAGAATCCATCGTAATCATACATCTTGATCTGGCCTTCGAGCTTATCGACCGTGTCGAGCACGACGCCGACCATGATGAGGATGGACGTGCCGCCAAATGCCTGGATCAGATGGTTACCCGTGAAGGAGAAGATGATCGAAGGCACGATGGCGATGAGCGCCAAAAAGACAGCGCTGGGAAGCGTAATCTTGTTGAGCGCGTTCTTGATGTAGGCCGCGGTAGCCCTACCCGGACGCACGCCCGGAATAAAGCCGCCCTGCTTCTTAAGGTTATCGGCCGTGTCATCGGGGTTGAACACCATGGAGGTGTAGAAGTACGCGAAGAACACGATGAGGACAACGTTAAGCACCCAGTTGAGCCAACCGGTCGAAAGCGCAGAGGCAACTGCCTGAATCCAGCCGATGCCGGGGAAGAACACGGCAATCTGAGCCGGGAAGTACAGCAGCGCCGAAGCGAAGATGATCGGCACGACACCCGCGGTGTTGACCTTGATGGGCAGGTAGGTGGTCTGGCCACCCATCATGCGACGGCCCACGACGCGCTTAGCGTAGGAGACCGGGATGCGGCGCTGGCCGCGCTCAAGGAAAACAATCAGCGGGATAACCAGCAGGATGATGGCGCAGATGATCACCATGGTGATGATGCCACCAGCATTGCCCTCGGTGCTGGAGAAAATAGCCTGCGGCAGACCGGCCATGATGTTCGCAAAGATGATCAGCGACATGCCATTGCCGATACCGCGCTGGGTGATGAGCTCACCAATCCACATGATCAGCATAGCGCCCGCGGTGAGCGTGCCGACGATCATGAGGTCGAAGATGATCTCGGGAGCGCCGGCGCCATTGAAGCTGATGCCGAAGCTCTTAAAGAGGAAGAGGTAACCCACGGAGTTGAGGATTGCCAGAGCCAGGGTGAGGTAACGCGAATACTGCGTAATCTTGGTCTGACCGACCTCGCCCTCGCGGGCAAGCTCATGCAGGGAAGGCACGACGGCCTGGAGCATCTGGAGGATGATCGAGCTGGTGATGTAAGGCATGATGCCCAGCGAAAACACCGACACATAGCTCAACGCGCCGCCAGAGAAAAGATTCAGGAGGGCCATAGCACCTGCGGCGACCGAATTATTATCGGTCGAGAAAAGGCCCAGCATCCCCTGGAAGGGAATGCCGGGCACAGGAACGTGCGCACCAATGCGGTACACGACGAGCATAGCTATGGTAAAAAGAATCTTTTCGCGCAATTCTTTGATGCGGAAAGCATTCTTAAGACCATTTAGCACGGCAGCTCGACCTTTCCGCCGGCGGCCTCGATCTTGGCCTGCGCAGAAGCACTGACCTTGTCGACCTTGACCGTGAACTTCTTGGTGAGCTCACCATTGCCGAGCACCTTGACGGGCTCGAACTCGCTCTTGGTGATGCGAGCGGCCTTAAGAGCAGCACCGTCGATCACAGCGCCGTCCTCGAACTTGCGCTCGAGACGCTCAACGTTAACAGCGGTGTACTCGATGCGACGGGGGTTGCGGAAGCCCGGAAGCTTGGGCAGGCGCATAGCCAGCGGAGTCTGGCCACCCTCGAAGCCGGCACCCTTGGTGCCGCCAGAGCGAGAGCCCTGGCCCTTCTGACCGCGGCCAGAAGTGGTGCCGTGACCCGAAGAATTGCCACGGCCGACGCGCTTGCGGTTCTTGGTGGAACCGGGCGCGGGAGTAAGATCGTGAAGCTGCATTTGCTACTCCTCTACAATCTCGACAAGGTGCTTGACCTTGAAGATCATGCCGCGGACGGACTCGTTGTCAGCAATCTCGCGAACCTCGCGGATCCTGTGGAGACCGAGGGCACGGACAGTACGGACCTGGTCCTGCTTGCAACCGTTGGTGCTGCGGACCTGCTTGATCTTGATGGTGTCAGCCATGCTTAGTTCTCCTTACCGACGAACATCTCGGAGACCGTCAGGCCACGGCGAGCCGCGACGTCCTCAGGGCTGGAGAGCTCCTTGAGGCCCTCGACGGCAGCCTTGATGATGTTGAGGCCGTTGTCGGTACCGAGGGACTTGGACAGGACGTTCTTGATGCCAGCAAGCTCGAAGAGGGGACGCACAGCGCCGCCGGCGATAACGCCGGTACCCTCGACAGCGGGCTTGATGATGATGCGGCCGGCACCAAAGTGGCCGAGAACCTCGTGCGGAATGGTGCCCTGATCGGTCACCGGCACGTGGAACATGTTCTTCTTGGCATCGAGAGACGCCTTGGAGATGGCCATGGGCACCTCAGCGGACTTGCCCATGCCAACGCCGACGTTGCCCTTGCCGTCGCCAACGACGACGAGAGCGACGAGGCTCATGCGACGACCACCCTTGACGGTCTTCGACACGCGGTTGATGTAAACGACGCGCTCCTCGAACTCGGAGGCCTCGCGCTGCTGCTTCTGATTACGAGCCATGTGCTACATACCTCCTAGAACTCGAGACCGGCGGCACGAGCACCGTCGGCGAGGGCCTTGACGCGGCCATGGTAGATACGGCCACCGCGATCGAAGGCGACCTTGGTGATGCCGGCCTCGATGGCACGCTTGCCAACGAGCTGACCGACCTTCTCCGCAGCCTCCTTGTTCGAGGTGTGGGTGCCCTTGAACTCGGCCTCGAGGGTCGAGGCGGAGACGAGCGTCAGGCTGGAGCCCTTGCTGTCGTCGATGATCTGGGCATAGATGTTGGCGTTAGTACGGGTCACGCGAAGACGCGGACGCTCGGAGGTACCCGAGACCTTGCCGCGAACACGACGCTGACGACGCTTGAGGCCTTCCAGCTTCGCCTTATGCTTGTTCATACGTAAACTCCTAAAAAGGTTGATCTTGCCAGCACCTGACGGGGTGCTGGTCTTATGCGAGTGAGTCAGTTACGACTACTTGGCTGCCTTACCCAGCTTGCGGCGGATGTGCTCGCCAACGTAGTGGATACCCTTGCCCTTGTAAGGCTCGGGAGGACGATGGCCGCGGATCTCAGCGGCGATCTGACCGACCTGCTGCTTGTTGATACCCTTGACGTTCACGTGGGTGTTGTCGGGAACCTCGAAGGTGATGCCCTCGGGAGCCTCGACGATCACGGGGTGCGAGAAGCCCAGGGAGAACTCGAGGTTCTTGCCCTTCTGCTGCACGCGGTAACCGACGCCGGCGAGCTCGAGCTTCTTCTCGAAGCCCTCGGAAACGCCAACAACCATGTTGTGGATGAGGGCACGGGTGAGGCCGTGGCGGGCACGGGTCTCACGCTCGTCGTCGGGACGGGAAACGGTGAGGACGTTGTCCTCGACGTTGATAGCGAGCTTCTCAAAAACATCGAGCTCGAGCTGGCCCTTGGGGCCCTTGACGACAACGTTGTTGCCGTTGACTGCCACTTCGACTCCGGCGGGAATCTGGACAGGCTTATTACCGATACGAGACACGGTGATCTCCTTTCCTTCTACCTACCGAGCGAATTACCAGACGTAAGCGATGATCTCGCCGCCGACGTTGTGCTTGCGAGCATCGCGGTCGGTCATGACGCCATGGCTGGTGGAAATAATGGCGGTACCAAGGCCACCGCGGACGCGGGGCATGTCGGCAACGCCGGTGTACTTACGCAGGCCCGGCTTGGAAATGCGGCGGATGCCGTTGATAACCTTAGCCTTCTTGGGACCATACTTAAGCGTGATGTGCAGAGTCTTCTGGGGAACGGTGTCCTCGACATCGTAGCCCTCGATGTAGCCCTCCTCGTGCAGAACACGAGCGATCTCGACGAGCTTCTTGCTGCTCGGCATGGAGACCGTGGCCTTGTTCACAGAGTTAGCGTTACGGATGCGCGTAAGCATATCTGCGATCGGGTCTGTAAGGTTCATACAGATTCTCCTTCGTTCTTGATGAACACGTGCTCTTGGTTCTTCGCCGCCCTTAACGGCAAAGCCTTTTTAGCGCGTTTTCCCTGTTCCAAACTGATGCTTGAAACGCTGGTAGTGACTTACCAGCTGGCCTTCTTAACGCCGGGAAGCTCGCCCTTGAGTGCAAGCTCGCGGAAGCAGACACGGCACAGGCCGAACTTGCGGTACACAGAGTGCGGACGGCCGCAGCGCTGGCAGCGCGTGTACTCACGAGTAGAGAACTTCTGCTTGCGATTGCACTTGACGATCATCGATGTCTTAGCCACTTATATCCTCCTCACATAGAGTATTGTTCGCCCCAAGCGCCGCCCCCTTGTGGGAACGGCGCTTATAGGGCAGGTGAACCTATTTCTTGAACGGGAAACCGAAGGCGTCCAGAAGGGCCTTGGCCTCCTCATCGGTGTTGGCGGTGGTCACGAAAGTGATGTCCATACCACGCTGGTGATCGACGGAGTCGAAGTCGATCTCGGGGAAGATGAGCTGCTCGGTGACGCCCATGGAGAAGTTACCACGGCCGTCGAAGCTCTTGGCGGAGATGCCGCGGAAGTCGCGGATACGGGGGATCGCGACGGAGGTCAGACGATCGAAGAACTCCCACATACGGTCGCCACGCAGGGTAACCTTGCAGCCGATCGGCATACCAGCGCGCAGGCGGAAGGTAGCGATGGACTTGCGGGCACGGGTGATCATCGGCTGCTGGCCGGTGATGGCGCGCAGGTCGCGCACGGCACCGTCGATGGCCTTGGAATCGGTAGCGGCCTCACCGACACCCATGTTCACGACGATCTTCTCAAACTTGGGGATCATCATGACGTTCTCGTACTGGAACTTGTCCTGAAGCTGCTGCTTGACCTCGTTGTTGTACTTGGTCTTCAGACGCGGCACATACTTCTCTTCTGCCATTGTTCACTCCTTCTTGGGGTTTTAAGCACGGGGCGTGGCCACGATGGGTTGTCCTCGTGCCTCCTGGCTGCATCCGCGCCGCTCATGGCATTTCGCGGTTTGGACTCGACGCAGCAGGAGCCGACAAAACAATCGGTACTATACGCGCATCGGGAGCGTATTTCCAGAAAAACCTCGTCTGCCTGCACAACTCCACAACTCCCCCGCACAAATGGGTCCCAACAAGCAGTTGCGGTGAAATAGGGACTGTTGGGCGGCCTAACAGGCTTAAACAATCCGTATTTCACCGCAACTTATTGGTGGGGATGCGATTAGCGCTTGCGGGGGACGAGCTTGGTGCGGCGCAGGTGGATCATCTCGGCGGCGATGGAGATGGCGATTTCCTCGGGGTCCTCGGCCTCGATGGCAACGCCGATCGGCAGGTGCAGCTCGTCGATCTGGTCCTGCGTAAAGCCCTCCTGCTCCAGGCGGGCGCGCACAAAGGCCGTCTTGCGGCGCGAACCCAGACAGCCCAGGTAGGCAGGCTTGGCGCGCATGGCCTGAATCACCACGTCGATATCGGACTTGTGGCCTGCTGTGGCCACGACCACCAAGTCGCGCGGACCGATGGGGCACAGCTCGTCCAGGTTCTTGTAGTCGACCAGACGACGGTCGCAGACGCCGGGCACCCATTCGGGCGTCAACGTGCCGGGACGATCGTCGCAGGCCACGACGGCAAAGCCCGCCGCCGTGAGCACCCGCGCCGTCGCGGCGCCCACGTGGCCGCAGCCAAAGATATAGGTCAGGCCCTCGGGGCAGAGCGTCTCGATGTGCGCCGCGGGAATCTCAGAGGCCGCGTTGGTGTAGGTGACCTTACTCCCCTCCTCCACCAGCGAAAGCCCGGGGCAGCCCGCAATGGTGCGGCGCGATTCCTCGCCATGGTACTCGGCCACATCGCCCTCGAGCGCGCTCGCGATAAACGGCTCAAAGTCGATGACGAAGTCGCCGATGCGTCGATACGCCAAGACGTCGGCAACCGACTGGAACAACGGCACCTGCGATATATCCAGGTGCAGATAGCACAGGCAGATAGCTCCGCCGCAGATCATGCCGGTATCGGAGTTCTCGCCGCCCATGGTGTAGCGGACCAGACGCGATTTACCCTCGGCCAGCAGCTCGCGGGCCTCGCCCAGCGCAAAGAGCTCGATCTTGCCGCCGCCGATAGTGCCCGCCTGGCTGCCGTCGGCAAAGACAGTCATCCATGCGCCCACACCGCGCGGCGATGACCCCGCCGTACCGGCCACGACCACGAGCTCGCACGTCTCGCCAGCACGCAGGGCAGCAAGCGCCGCATTCACAACATCGAGCTTTTCCATTGCCGCCTTCTATCCTCTAAAGACATCGGTGAGCATAGCGAGTGCCTCGAGCACGCCGCCGCCGACCGACGTCGCCTTGTCCGAAATATAGTTGATATAGCTGGCATCGCCGCGCGGATCGACATCGGCGCATTTAAAGCCCTCAGTCACCTGCACGCCGTTCGCCAAAAGCCCGCGCAGACAGCCATCGATCTGCGTGCACATGGGCGTATCGCCCGCGTAGCCAATCACGTCTCCGGCGCTCACGATGTCGCCGATTGCGCGGTCGGACCGAAACACGCCGGCGGCGGGGCTGTGGATAACACGCTCCTTGCCAAAGCCGGCGATCATGCCCGGCACGCCCGTGTTGGGCTGGGGCGAACCTTGGGTAATGACACGGCCGAGGAAATGACCGCGCATGGTCTCGACCACGGCGTCGCAGTCAACCGGCGCGGTAAAGCCCGGCCCCACGGCGATGACGGCAGGCGCCATGTCGCGCGTGGTGCCCAGGTTGCGCTTGGCCAAAATCGCGTCGACCACAGCCGCGGGTTTCAGCTCGCCGAGCATCTTGGCCTGGGGGTCCACCACAACGGCGACGTCTCCAGCCTCGGTAATCGCAAGCGCCTCAGCCGGCGTCTGTGCCAAGCGAGCGCGAATGCCTTCGACCTCGACCTCGCCCAAGCGAATGGCCTCGCAAAAACTGATTGTGCGGCGGATGCACGTGGGAACCGCGATATCGGCCATAACGACCGACACGCCGGCGCGCACCAAGCGAGCGGCGACGCCCGTGGCGATATCGCCGGCACCGCGAACATAAACGAGCATTCCCGGGGCACCTCCCTGTGCTACGGTTTGAGCAGAGCAAATGCGGTTCGACCGCTACTCTGATGATTATTTATTATCACAGTATTATACGGCGGTGAACAGATGGAAACGACGAGCGGAAACCTTGCCTCCACGCTCAAGATCGAGCCGGGCATTACCGCAATTATCGGCAGTGGCGGCAAGTCGACCCTACTAAAGACGCTCGGCCTTGAGCTTATGCGCGCGGGCGGCCGCGTGCTCCTCTGTACCACCACGCACATGTTTCCCGTCGCCGGCGTGCCATGGGACGGGTCGAATCGTCGCCTGGACGCCGCGCCTTGGAAGCCGGGCGCCTCGCATGTCCCCGGTTGCACCTGCGAGGCCTGCGCTGGCCTTACGCGCGGGAGCATCTGCCAGGCAGGCGTCTTGGACCCGGAGACGGGCAAGCTCTCCTCCCCTGCCGAGCCGCTCGACCAGCTGGCGCAGCGCTTTGACTACGTCCTGGCCGAGGCGGACGGCAGCAAGCGGCTCCCGCTCAAGGCCCACGCTCCGTGGGAGCCGGTCGTTCCCGCCGGCACGGCCAACGTTGTCTGGGTCGTCGGCGCCTCGGGACTCGGCAAGCCCATCAACGAAGCCGTCCACCGCCCCGAGCTCTTTTGCGAGCGTTGCGGCTGCGAGCTCACCGACATCGCCACGCCCGAGCGCGTCGCCCAGGTGCTCAATGCCGAGATGCAGGCGCTGAAACTCAGCACCGCACGCGTCATGCTCAACCAAGTCGACACGCTCAGCGACCCCACGATGGCTGACCGCTTCGAGGCAGCCCTCAGCCGCCCCATCATCGCCACCAGTCTCAAGTAGACCCGCTGGTCTAGCCCCCAGGGTAGCTAAAAGAGCCCCGTCCCAAATTAGCTACCCCGGCATCCTTCCTGTTAGCGGGGCACGTAGCGGCCAGGTTGGGCTCCGGTGGGCTCGCCGTCGCGCGCAGCCAGCACGCCGTTCACAAACACAGCCTTGGCGCGGCCATGCGCCTCAAAGCCCTCGAGCGGCGTGTAGTCCACGGCCTGATGCTGCGTCGTGGCACCGATCGTCCAGCGCGCCTTGGGATCCCACACGCACACATCGGCATCGGCACCCTCGGCAAGACAGCCCTTGCGCGGATACATGCCAAAGGTGCGCGCCGGGTTCTCGCTCATCAAGCGGCACAGATCCTCGGGGCCCAGCTGGCCCTCAAAGCTCGTGGCAATCGCGACGGGACGATGTTCCACGCCGGGCCCGCCGTTGGGAATCGCGCGGAAGTCGTCGCGCCCGCGGTCCTTTTGCCCGTGCAGGTTAAAGCTGCAGTGGTCGGTTGCAATCGTATCGATCTCGCCGGCCACAAGCGCCTCACGCAGTGCCGCACGGTCACCCGCATGGCGCAGCGGCGGGCTCATCACATACTTGGCGCCCGCAAAGCCGTCCTCGCCCTGCTCCAGATAGCAGGTGTCGTCGAGCATCAGATACTGAGGGCAGGTCTCGACATAGATATTCTTCTGCCCGCGCGCCTTGGCGGCACGGATGGCCTCGAGCCCCAGCTTGGTCGAAAGGTGCACCACGTTGACCGGTGCGTCGCCGGCCAGATGCGCCAGATACAGCAGACGGCTCACGGCCTCGGCCTCGCACACATCCGGACGGCTGAGCGCATGTCCCTCGGGCCCATGAATCCCCTGCTCGTACACGCGCTTCTGCAGCTCGTTCACGAGCGTGCCGTTCTCGCAATGCACGCACAGGATACCGCCCACGCGCTTGAGCTCCTCCAGCACCTCGAGCGTCTCGGCATCGTCCAAGCGCAGGTGGTCATAGGCAAAGTAGGTCTTGAACGACGATACGCCCGCCTCGCGCATGGCCGAAAGATCGGCGCGGTTGCGCTCATTCCACTCGGCGAGTGCCATATGAAAAGCGTAGTTGGCCGTGCAGGTGCCGTCGGCGCGATGATGCCACTCGGCAAGGGCATCGGGCATGGTCACGCCGCGATCGGCCGTCGCGTAGTCCACGATGGTCGTCGTACCGCCGCAGGCAGCCGCGCGCGTGCCGGTCTCAAAGCTATCGGCCGTCCAATCCATGCCAGTCCAGCACTGCATGTGCGTGTGGGCGTCGATAAAGCCGGGGAACACCCAACAGTCCGTGGCGTCCTGGACGGTATCGCCCTCGCCCGGCTCAATCGCCGCGGCAATCCGCACAATCTTGTCGCCCTCCATGGCAAGATCGGCGCGGCGAAGCCCCTGGGGCGTCACGAGCGCGCCGTTTTTGATGATGATCATGTTGCTCCTTATTGATTAATACAGTTGGCCACGCGATCAAAATACGAGCAGGCCGCGATATGCTCCGTTATGCGCCGCTGCCCCTCGGCGGTATCGACATCCCACAGTTCATAGGCACGCGCTTCGACCAGTGCAACGTCGACGCGGCCTTTGAGAATCGAGCCCCCGCCGTCCTTGCCCTCAAGACACATAAGTGCATCGAACAGTTCCGCCGGAAAGAGCACCGGGCTCGAAGGCTCACCGTTGCACGCAAGACGCACCGGATGCTTGCGGCCACGCTCGTCAAACGCGCGAACCATGGCCTCAAAAGAGTCCGCGCTCACAAGCGGCTGGTCGCCCGGCAAAAAGAGGCAACCTTTCCAGTTGCGTTCGACTCCCCACGAAAGGCCCGCACGGACGCTTTCGCTGCGCAGCTCGCCATCGTGCAGCACGCACGGGCAATGCTTGTCCTCGCAAATCTGGGCGACCTCGGGCCAACGCGTCGAAACCACGACGTCAAAGCCCTGGGGAACCGAATCGATGGTCCGGGCAATCAGCGGCTTGCCATAGATATCGGCGACCATCTTGTTGGAGCCAAACCGCTTGCCCTCGCCCGAAGCCATAATGACGCAACCAAGTTTCATGGTGATACCTCCTCTGAAACCATCGTACCCATAACTCGTGCCGCGGGCATCCACATCGAAAGCGCTTATCCCGCACGCCCGCGATGCAAAAAGGGGGCACCCCGCCGGTTGGCAGAGCGCCCCCTTTACATGGCTTACCTCAACCCGGCTTTAGGCCTGGAACCAACGGGCAGTGTTGCGCTCGTCGAGGGCCTTGAGGGTAGCGGCGGGATCGGCAACCTTCTGCAGGAACATCATGGCAGCGATAGCGTACGGCTTGTAGCTGGCCTCCTTGTACATGCCCACGCGGTGCATGTCGAAGACGTCGGCATTAACCTCGCCGTGCTCGCAGGAGACACCGGAGATGTCGGCGGGCAGCGGGTGCATAAAGATGGTGTCCTGGCCGTTGGCAGTCTTCTCCATGAGTTCGGTCGTGGAGCACCAGTCCTGATGGGTGGCGTTCTGGGCGAGCAGCTCCTTCTCGAGCGCTGCGATGCCGGCGTCGTCGCCCTCGGCGTACAGGTTGGTGCGCTTCTCCATGGCGGCAAACGGAGCCCAGCTCTTGGGGATCACGATGTCGGCGCCCTCGAAGGCCTCGGCCATGGTGTTGACCTGCTTAAAGGTGGTGCCGGACTCGGCGGCATAGCCCTTGGCGCGCTCGACGACCTCGGGCATGAGGTCGTAGCCCTCGGGGTGGGCCAGGGTGACGTCCATGCCAAAACGGGGCAGCAGGCTGATCAGCGACTGCGGGCAGGACAGCGGCTTGCCGTAAGAGGGCGAATAGGCCCAGGTAACGGCGACCTTCTTGCCCTTGAGGTTCTCGAGGCCGCCAAACTCGTTGATGAGGTAGAGCATGTCGGCAGAGGACTGCGTGGGGTGATCGGAGTCGGACTGCAGGGAGATGAGCGTGGGACGGTGATCCAGAACGCCGTCCTCGTAAGCCTGCTGGACAGACTCGGAGACCTCGGCCATGTAGGCGTCGCCCTTGCCGATGTACATGTCGTCGCGGATGCCGATGACGTCGGCCATGAAGGAGATCATGGTAGCGGTCTCGCGGACGGTCTCGCCGTGAGCGATCTGGGACTTCTTCTCGTCCAGGTCCTGCAGCTCAAGGCCGAGCAGGTTGGCGGCCTTAGAGAAGGAGAAACGCGTACGGGTGGAGTTGTCGCGGAACAGGGAGACGGCCAGGCCCGAGTCGAAGATCTTGGACGAGACGTTGTTCTCGCGCAGCTCGCGCAGGGCATCGGCGACGATGTAGAGAGCCTTGAGCTCATCGGTGGTCTTGTCCCAGGTGTGCAGGAAGTCGCTGCCGTACATACCCTTAAAATCGAGGCCGTTCAGCTGCTCGACGAGCTCGGTAAACTTGGCGTCCATGGAAATGTCCTTTCAAAAGATGAAACGATCGCAATGAGTAGACGTGCTCCGGCATGCGCGTGTGGCTAGAACATGCAGAACACTATGACGAGGACCCGCCACCGTTGAGGAAGCATGGGAGATAACGACCGCGGGCCCCGAGTCAACAGGGGGGTGCCGGGGGCATAAACTGTCCCCGGCTCAACAAAATCGAAGAATGGGACTAATCGATCTTGTTGTTGGTCAGACCGGCGCGGAACACGGTGGCGTCGCCATCGGCCTGGCTCGGATCGTAAAGGTTCAGGGCAGCCACGTACATGGCGGCAGCGGTGACCAGGTCGTCCTTGTAGGTGACCTCGTTGGGAGCGTGAGCCTGAGACTCGGCACCCGGGCCAAAGCCCACGCAGGGGATGCCGTAGCGGCCCTGGATGGAGACGCAGTTCGTGGAGAAGGTCCACTTGTCGCACAGCGGGCGACCGGTGCGCTTGTCCATGCTGGGCTCGCAGCCGATGCGCTCGTCACCAAACATGGCCTTGTGGGCGTCGACGAGGGCCTTGACGTGCGGAGCGGTCTCCTTGTTGATCCACGTGGGGAAGTAAGCCTCGGTCTCGTAGACCTCGCCGGTCCAGGACGGACGGTCGTACATGTACATGGAGACCTTCACGTCGTCGCCGTACTTCTTGGCGGCCGGCAGGTTGCGGATCTCGTCTAGGCAGGACTCCCAGGTCTCACCGGCGGTCATGCGACGGTCGATGGAGATGGCGCAGGAATCGGCCACGGCGCAGCGGCTGGGGCTGGTGTAGAAGATCTGGCTGACGGTGCAGGTGCCGCGGCCCAGGAAGCGGGCGTCCTCGAAGTGCTCGGGGTTGTACTTGGGGTCGAGCATCTTGACGAGGCCCTTGATGTCGGTCGACTCGTCGCAGCCGTTGTTGTTGAGGGCGCGGACGTCGGCGATGATGTCGGCCATCTTGTAGATGGCGTTATCGCCGCGGTCGGGAGCGGAGCCGTGGCAGGAGGTGCCGTGAACGTCGACGCGGATTTCCATGCGGCCGCGGTGACCGCGATAGATACCGCCATCGGTGGGCTCGGTGGAAATGACGAACTCGGGCTTAATGCCGTCCTTGTTGTAGATGTACTGCCAGCACATGCCGTCGCAGTCCTCTTCCTGGACGGTGCCGACGACCATGATCTTGTAGCCCTCGGGGATGAGGCCCATGTCCTTCATCATCTTGGCAGCGTAGGTAGCAGAAGCCATGCCACCCTCCTGGTCGGAGCCACCGCGGCCGTAGATGATCTCGTCGGTCTCGTAGCCCTCATAGGGATCGGCATCCCAGTTCTCGATGTTGCCGATGCCGACGGTGTCGATGTGAGAGTCGATGGCGATGATCTTGTCACCCTCGCCCATAAAGCCCATAACGTTGCCAAGGCCGTCGACCTTGACCTCGTCATAGCCAAGGCTCTCCATCTCGGCCTTGATGCAGGCGACAACCTCACCCTCCTCGCAAGACTCAGAGGGGTGGGAGATCATAGCGCGCAGGAAGCGAGTCATATCAGCACGATGAGACTCAGCAGCAGCCTTGATAGCGTCGAAATCGAGTTCTTTAGCCATTGTTCATAACCTTTCAAATGATGGAATCTACCTGTGAGGTGGCGGAGCGGTACCTATTTACTCCGCCCAGTATTAGCAAGTGGGGTATTCGCCTTCCCAGACGATGCGGCGGTACTGGTCGGGATCGGTGTCGCCCTCGGTGGAGAAGCAGAGCACGGAGCTCGTCTTGTCCAGGCCGATGAGTTCCTTGAGCTCGGCGTACTCGGGATCGAGCATGAGAGTCTCGACCAGGCCGGTGGTCACTGCGCCGGACTCGCCGGAGATGACGCGCGGGTCGCCCTTCTCGGGAGCGCCCAGGGTGCGCATGCCGCGAGCGGTGACCCAGTCGGGGCAAGACACGAAGGCGGTGGTGTGGTTGCGCAGGATATCCCAGCCCAGAATGTTGGGCTCGCCGCAGCACAGACCGGCCATGATGGAGGGCATGTCGCCGTCCACGATGCGCGGATCGCCGTCGCCGGCGGCAGCGCCCTTGTACAGGCAGGCGGCAGGCGCGCACTCAACCACGACGAAGGTGGGCGGGTTATCGGGATACAGGTTGGTAAAGTAGCCCACCACGGCGCCGGCGAGCGAGCCTACGCCAGCCTGGACAAACACGTGCGTCGGGCGGTTGATGGCCATCTCGCGCAGCTGCTCGGCAGCCTCGGAAGCCATGGTGCCGTAACCCTCCATGATCCAGGACGGGATCTTCTCGTAGCCCTCCCAGGCGGTGTCCTGAACGATGACGCCGCGCTCGCAGGCGTCGGCCTCGGCGGCGGCCATGCGCACGCACTCGTCGTAGTTGACCTCTTCGATGGTCACCGTGGCGCCCTCGGCGGCGATGTTATCGAAGCGAGGCTTGGTGGAACCCTTAGGCATGTGCACGACGGCCTTCTGGCCCAGCTTGTTGGCAGCCCATGCCACGCCGCGGCCATGGTTGCCGTCGGTGGCGGTAAAGAAGGTGGCCTGGCCAAAGTCCTTGGCAAGCTGATCGGAGGTCAGGTAGTCGAAGGTGCAGTCGGCAACGTCCTTGCCGGTCTCGTCGGCAATGTAGTTGGCCATGGCAAATGAGCCGCCCAGGACCTTAAAGGCGTTGAGGCCAAAGCGATAGCTCTCGTCCTTAACGCACAGGTTGGACAGGCCCAGGCGCGCGGCCTGGCCGTCCAGGCGGGCAAGCGGAGTGACGGTGTACTGGGGGAACGACTGGTGGAAGGCGCGGGCCTTCTTCACGTGGTCGAGACTCATGATTCCCAAGTGCTTGTCATCGCTCTTGGGCATCGTGTTGCTCGCCCACTGGATCTTATCGGCCATACGGTGAACTCCTTAAGTTCTCTCTTGCCGGCCCCCGCATACGCGTTTCAGCCCGATCCCATTCACACGGCTGAACTTTTATGTGGATGCCAAACAAAAAGTTTGTTAGTACTGTTCTATCACACTTTTTGATTGGTATACCTAACGAATTGTTTGTTGCCGTAATCGGTACTTTTTCGCCGACGAACGGTCATGAATTGCCTTGTTGATGGATTTGTTTGCGGTCAAGTGTGGTTTATGGCAAAGTGAGCCCAAACTAATTTTTAGGAAGGCACCCATGACCCCCGCACAGATTGAGTTCTACAAGCGCCTCGCACACGGTCTGGCGCTCCAATTTGGCCCCAACTGCGAAGTCGTCGTCCACGATCTGGAGACCGAGGACGTGGACCACTCCATCGTAGTGATCGAAAACGGCCACGTCAGCGGGCGCAAACTGGGTGACGGCCCCAGTCATATTGTGTTTGAGTCCATGCACGAGGGCACCACCGACGTGCACGACCGCGAACCATACCTCACCAAAACCACCGATGGCAAGCTGCTCAAGTCCTCGACCATTTTTATCCGCAACGATGAGGGCAAACCCGTCGGCATTTTGGGCATCAACTTTGACATTACGCTTATGAAGGCTTTTGAGCGTTCGCTCGACGCCTTTACCGGCACCGGCGGCACGGGCTATACCGAGCCCGAGCCTATTACCAAGAACATCGGCGATCTGCTCGAGGACCTGCTGCACGAGTGCGAGCAGTTTGTGGGCAAGCCCGCGGCACTCATGACCAAAGACGAGCGCATTCGTGCCATTGGCTACCTTGACCGTCGCGGCGCCTTCCTCATTTCCAAGTCGAGCGAGCGCGCCTGCGAGTTCTTTGGCATCTCCAAATACAGCTTCTATAGCTACCTCAATGAGGCCAAGGCGGCGGCCGGCGACAAGTAGGCACTCGCCTGGATTGCCCTCCCCTTTTGGGCGCGAGTTCTGGAAAGCACGAATCCAAGACCGAGCCGCTTGGGAAGTTCCATATAATCGATGTCATTAGTATTTCGAAAGGATGGAACAGAATGGCGTTGAGCAAGGCATCATGCACCGGTCGCGGATTGATTCCGGCAATTGGTGGACATGTGCACCGCATGTTCGATGAGAGTGAAGACGACCTGTTTTCGCTGAGCCTTGACGACGTGATGGACGATCGCCCGTGGACCGCCGACGAACTCATGGGCGGCGGGGCTCGCCCGTCAAGCCCCAATCCTGCACTTGCGCCTAAGCCCGCATCTGCGCTGACTCCTGCTCAGTCGCCTGTTTCGACGCCCGCGCCTACGCCCGCACCCACTTCGGCGCCCACGCCCGCTCCCCGCCCCGCAAGCGACCCGTCCGAGACGGCGGCATTTCTCGCTGCAGCGACGCAGGGCAAATCGGCCGACAGCACCGTTATGTACAGCGCCCAGCAGCTGCCTGTTCCTGCGGCACGCAAGCCTCCGGTCGCAAGGCTCGATGAGCCAGCTGCCCATCAGGTTGCCTACGATTCCTGGGCTGCAACCGATCTGGACGAGACCTCTACCGGCATGCCGGCGCTCGATGTTCCAGTTAACCCGCTTTTTGCCGCCAACACGAGCGCCGCGGACTATGAGGGCGGTGCGGCATATTCCGATTATTCCGATGGCTATGCTGGCACCAGTCGCATCGAGACCGAGGATTATGGCACCGCATCGAGCGATTATCTCAACGATCCGTATGCCGCCACGCCTGCACCGGAATATGACCCGGAGGCCGCGTCCGCGCCGGCGTATACCAAAAGCACGGGCGAAGAGCGCTTCGCCGATTATTACACCGAGGAAAAGGCGCTGCGTTTCTCGGAATTTCCGCAGGCAGTCAAGGTTGCCTTTATCGCCATTATCATTGCCCTGCTCGGCGTCATTGCGTTTGAGGGATTCCAGCTGTTCCGCGGCCCCACCCAAGCGGAGTCGGAGACTCAGCAAAAAGAGGACGACAACCAGTACCTAGACATCAACACCCTCAAGGGCGACCCCAACGACGAGGACGACGAGTAGCGAGGGCTGAAGGCGGCCGCAGGATCCCGCATCCAGCACCGGCTTCTAAGTGCCGTTTTGTCATCCAGCTACACTTTTCCGGATAATTTGCCTATCGAATTTGACACTTTTCCGAAGTTTTAAAGTGCCTATCTCGACACTTTTCCGGATGGAAGCCGAATAATCACTTGGGAAATCAAGCGCCATCCGCGCGTCATTTCGCGGATGGCGTTGGTTTCTGTCCGTACACGTTGATAGACTTCCTCTTGCCCGCAAGGAGCGGGCACGTTTTATCCAGAGTCGGGGTAGAGAGTTGGCTCCACGATCCCGACGCCAACCGGCCAAGAGGCACGGTGGCCCTGCCAACATCGATGAAAGGAGTCCGTATGGACATTTTCTCCGTGCGCAGCAAGCGCAACTTCCACAACCTGACAGCCAAGCCAAAACGAATGCATCTTCTGGACAAGCCGAACGGCTACGCCTCGGCCATGGTCAAGCACGCATCGCCAGATCGCATCCCGCTATCTGGGCCGCGTTTTCCCAACGACCACGCCAACGGAAAGCGCGTCCTAGCCTGGACTCTCAAAACGGGATGCACTTTCCGGATGGCGGGCCTGGCGGAAAGCGTGTCCCGGAATCCAGTCTCAGAGCTGGACAGGCTTTCCGGCTAAGTCCTTCAGCGGAAACCGCATCCCGGAATAAACACTCAAACTGGGATGCGCTTTCCAAACGACCGGCCAGCGGAAAACGCATCCCATTCTGAGGCATGATTCCGGGACACAGCTTCCGGTTGAGGGCCGATCCGGAAAGCGCATCCCACTCCGGGACTGGATTCCGGGACGTAGTTTCCGCCGAGGGCCCAAAAAGGAAAGCACATCCCGTTCTGAGTGCCAATTCTGGGATGTAATTTCTGCCAAGGGCTCCAAAGGGAAAACGCATCCCATTCTGAGCGCCAAATCCGGGACACAGTTTCCGCATGCGGAGGCGCTCCAAACAAAAGGCCTCGGCTCGCGATGGAGCTGGGGCCAAAGACGCAGCTTATGCAGTTGGCGTTGAGCGCAGACGGCAGTCAGCAATGGGCGTCCGCGTTCTACCCTACCCGCGGTTGCGGACGCGGCTGTAGGGCGTATCCACCATGGGCAGATTTGGACGCAGCTTGCCGTCAAACGCGCGGTAGGCGTTCTGTACGGCGGGCGCCGTGGGGATCGTGGCGATCTCGCCGATGCCCTTGCCGCCGTATGCCACGGGCAGCAGCTCGTCCTTCTCCACGTAGATGGCGTGGATATCCGGAATCTCGGGCGCACGGAACAGCCCGAGCGTACCGTACCTTGCCTGGGGCACGCAGTCCTTGAGCGGCCAGTCCTCGGTAAGCGCATAGCCCATGCCCATGAGCACGCCGCCTTCGATCTGACCCTGAATGGAGATGGGGTTGACCACCTTGCCGGAATCGTGCGCGGCGTAGACCTCGCTCACGCGGCCATCGTCATCCAAAATGACCACATGCGTGGCAAAGCCATAGCAGATGTGGCTCTTGGGGTTGGGGACGTCGGCGCCCAGCTTGTCGGTCGGCTCCAGGTACACGTAGCCAAACTCGCATCCCTCGAGCGCCTTGATGGCGGCCGCGGGATCCTGAGGATGCATACCCTGGCCGGCGACGAGCTCCTGCGTGCGAAGCTGATAGGCGCGGCCGTCGTCATACTCGATCTTGACGCCGTCGCCATGCGCGCTCACGGGAGCATCAGGCGCAGGCTTGCCGGCCTCGATGCCAACCATGGCATCGCGCAGCAGGAAGGCGGCGCCGCGCACGGCCTCGCCGGTCACGACCGTCTGTCGCGAGCCAGACGTGGTGCCGGAGTCGGGAGCGTTCTCGGTGGAGCACTCGCCGTTGGCAATGCAGTGAAGCGGCAGGCCACATGCCTCGGCAACGTCCTGCAAAAAGACGGTGTTGCAGCCCTGGCCGATGTCGGACGTGGCGGCGTAGACCACGGCGCGGCCATCCTCGACGCGAATCTTGCAGCGGCCGGCATCGGGCAGGCCAACGCCCACGCCGGCGTTCTTCATGGCGCAGGCGATACCGGCGTGTCCGGGATGCGCATAGTAGGCATCCTTGACCTCGAGCAGCGTCTCCTTCAGCGCCGTGGAGCAGTCGGCAATCTGACCATTGGGCAGAACCTCGCCCGGCTCGATGGCGTTACGGTAACGAATCTCCCACGGGTCCAGGCCGACCTTCTCGGCCAGCAGATCGATCAGGCTCTCGAGTGCAAACTCGGACTGGCACACGCCAAAGCCGCGGTACGCACCGGCGGGCGGGTTGTTGGTGTAGTAGCCAAAACCGCGGATGTCGGTGTTCTGGTACTTGTAGGGACCGACGGCGTGCGTGCAGGCGCGCTCGAGCACCGGGCCGCACAGCGACGCGTAGGCGCCGGTGTCAAAGTTGATCTCGCAGTCCAGGCCAGTAAAGTTGCCCTCGGCATCGCAGCCCAGCGTAAAGGTGCCGTCCATGGCATGGCGCTTGGGGTGGAAGGCAAGCGACTCAGCGCGCGTGAGCTTGCACTTCACAGGACGTTGGAACTTATAGGCAGCAAGCGCGGCCAGGTGCTGGATGGACACGTCCTCCTTGCCGCCAAAGCCGCCGCCCACGAGCATGGTCTCGACGACCACGCGCTCGGGCTCGTTGTCCCAGCCAAACATGTGGGCGCACTCTTTGCGCGTGTCGTAAGCACCTTGGTCGGTCGACTGCACCTTGACGCCGTTCTTGTACGGAAATGCCACGGCGCACTCGGGCTCCAAGAAGGCATGCTCGGTAAAGGGCGTGGTAAAGCGCTGCGTCACGGTAAACGCGCTCTCTGCCAGCGCCTTGGCGGCATCACCGCGCGTCACATGGCGGCTCTGGCACACGTTGTCCTTGAGCTCCACCGTGTTGCCGAAGGCAAAGAAGCTGTCATGCAGGCGCGGCGCATCGGCGGCCTTGGCCTCGGCGATGTTGCGCACGGGCTCCAGCGGCTCGTAATCGATCTTTACGAGCTTCTTGGCCTTCTCGAGCGTCGCCTCGTCCTCGGCAACCACCAGCACGATGGCGTCACCCACGCAGCGGGTGATATCGCCCTGGGCGATCATGACGTCCCAGTCCTGGATAAGGTGGCCGACCTGGTTGACCGGCACGTCCTCGGCGCGCAGGATGCCCACCACACCGGGCAGGGCCTCGGCCTTGGAAGTATCAATGGAGAGCACGCGGGCGCGCGGATACTTGGAGCGCACGGCGCTGGCATAGGTCAGACCCGGCTGATCGATCTCGTCGATGTCATCGGGGTACTTGCCCTCGCCGAGCACCTTCTTGCGCACGTCGATACGGAAGGCGCGCTTGCCCACGCCGTAGTCGTCGCCGCGCTCCAGGTCCTCGTCAATCTGCTTTTCGCCGCGGAGCACCGCAGCTGCCAGCGAAATGCCCTCGATAATCTTCTTGTAGCCGGTGCAGCGGCAGACATTGCCGCGGATGGCGTACTTGATCTGCTCCTCGGTGGGCTCGGGGTCCTCGGCGATGAGCGCCGCACCCGCCATGACCATGCCGGGGATGCAAAAACCGCACTGCACGGCACCCACAGCGCCAAAAGCGTACACAAATGCCTCGCGCACGTCCTCGGGCAGGCCCTCGACGGTCACGATGTTGCGGCCGGCGGCAAGGGCGGTGGTCAGCACGCACGCCTTCACGGCTGCACCGTCCACGTGAATGGTGCAGGTACCACACGCGCCCTCGGAGCAACCGTCCTTGGCGGAGTGAATGTGCAGGTCGTCGCGCAGGTAGCGCAGCAGCGGTTTATTCTGCGTCGTCGTGCGCTCGACGCCGTTAACGGTAAAAGTGAATTCCTGTGCCATGGTGATCCCCTTCTACACGCCGGCGGCGATGCCGGTACGGTCGTGGATGGCGCCATGCGGGCAGACGACGGCGCACATGCCGCACGACAGGCAGTCCGCGCCGTCGATATGGGCGCAGTTGTCCTCGATGCGGATAGCGCCGGCGGGGCACTTTTTAGCGCACATGCCGCAACCGATGCAGCTCGTGCCGCAGATCTTGCGGGCGATGGCGCCCTTATCGGTGTTGTTGCAGCGCACCAGGATGTTCTGGTAGCCGGGAACGAAGGCGATCACGCGCTGCGGGCACGCCATGCCGCACAGGCCGCAGCCCGTGCACTTGGAGCGGTCCACGCGGGCGACGCCGTCGACCAGCGCAATGGCGCCGTGGGGGCAGGCCGTGACGCAGGCGCCACAGCCAATGCAGCCTTCGCTGCAGCGGGCGTCGCCGCCTGCGGAGGCGCAACCGCTTCCGCAGGCAACGTAGGCCACGTTATGTTGAATGGATTTGGCCATAAGAGATTCGCCTATTTCTTAAGGAGGTACGAATAGCTGTCGCGCACGGCCTTGATGGTCAGGCGGACGGCCTCGGGCAGACCGGTGTTGACGGCATCGACCGAGACGGTACGGACCGTGCCGGCAACGCGGACCTTAAAGTGATCCTCGTCCACGGCCAGGAAGCCCTCGTTCTCGGAGTTCTCCATGTCCTGCTCGCTCCAGAACAGGGTGAGCTTGTCCTTGTAGGGACGACCCTCCTGGTAGGGGCAGAACACGGCGCAGTTGCCGCACTCGTTGCACATGCCGTCGACATGGACGACCTGATGCTTGGCCAGGCCCGGCACCTTAATTGCCACGTTGGCGCGGTTGGGGCACACGTCGCAGCAGACCTCGCACACCGAGCCGCAGCCCAGGCAGCGGGTCTTGGTGCAGTTGCGCTTGTCGCGGCACAGCGACCCCTTGCGCTCGTAGCAGGTGTCCTCGCGGCCGGCCTGCTCGTTGCAGTCGGCGTACTTGTTAAAGTCCACACCGGCGATGGCACGGGCAACCTCGGCGGCATCGGCGATAGCCTCGACCACGGTGGCAGGACCGCGACGGCAGTCGCCGGCAGCCCAAACGCCCTCGACGCCGGTGGAGGTGGCGGCAAGACGGCCGCGACGGTCGTGCTCGACGCCCGCGGCATCGTACAGGCTGGCATCGATGCCCTCGCCCACGGCGCAGATCACCGTGGTGGCGGAAAGCTCGACGGTCTCGCCCGTGGCGACGGGGCTGCGACGGCCGCTTGCATCCGGTTCGCCAAGCCCCATAACGTCGCAGGTCAGCACGGCGCCGTTAAGCGCCTTGGGGGCCAGCAGCTCGCAGAACTCAACACCGTCGGCAAGAGCAAGATCAAGCTCTTCCTCGTCAGCGGGCATCTGCTTCTTGGTGCGGCGATACACCAAGCGCACATTCTTCACGCCAGCCAGACGCTTGGCCACGCGGGCCGCGTCCATAGCGGTGTTGCCGGCGCCAATGACCACGACGTCCTCGCCCAGCTCGAGCTTCTCGCCCTTCTTGGCGGCCTCGAGGAACTCCAGCACATCGAGCTCGGCACCCTCGCCCAGGCCCGCAGAGCCGGGCATCCAGGCACCGGTGGCCACGACCACGTCGGTAAAGCCCTGGGCCTTGAACTCGTCAATGGAATCAACGCGAGCGTTGAGCTGCACCTTGGCGCCAAAGGCTAGGCAGAGCTCGGCATCGTGGGAGATATCGTCGCTCGCGATGCGGAACTCGGGAATCACGTGACGGACCACGCCACCGAGCGAATCGCGGGCCTCAAAGATGGTGACGGGCACGCCGGCACGCGTCAGGAAGAACGCCGTCGCCAGGCCGGCCGGGCCGCCGCCGATAACGGCAACGTTGCGCTCGCCGTCGTTTGCGATGGCCTGGGCACGCAGCTTGGGCAGCACGGCGGTCATGGCCTCGCGGGCGGCCTTGAGCTTGCTGGCGCGAATCTGGGCGCCCTCGGGCTCGTAGAACGCACGCTCGCAGGCACGGCCGCAGGGATGCGGGCAGATGGTACCGGCAATGAACGGCAGGGCGTTGCGCTCGATGATGATGTTGAGTGCGTCCTCGTAGCGACCCTCGTCAACAGCCGCCAGATAGGCGGGGATATCCTGCTGGATGGGGCAGCTCGTGCGGCACGGCGTGGTAAAGCAGTCGGAAAGCGGGCTCTTGCCGGCGACCTTGCGGTCGGGCAGCGGGCGCAGCGGCTTCTTGTAGAGCGGGTTGGTGAGCGAGTCGGTCTGGATCGCAGTCACGGCCTCGAGAGAGACGCCCGCGAACGGCTTGCCGTCCAGGTCGGTAAACTCGCCGGCCATCTGACTAAAGCGCTCGTAGCCACCGGGCTTGAGCACATCGGTCGCCAGGGTAACGGGCCAAATGCCGGCGTCATACAGGGCGCGGATGTTGTAGACCGTGGCACCGCCGGAATAGCTGATGCGTAGCTTGCCGTCAAACTGCTCGGTGATGCGGCGGGCGGCCTCGATCGTCAGCGAGAACAGCGAACGGCCGGACATGTACATCTCGGTGGAGGGCAGCTCGTCCCTGGTCACGTCGACGGGGAACGTGTTGGTCAGCTTGACGCCAAACTCCAGGCCGTGCTCGACGCACAGGGCAATCAGGCGCTCGAACATGGGCACGGCGTCGGCCCACTGCAGGTCCTCGCGGAAGTGCGTGTCATCGAAGACGATGTAGTCAAAGCCCAGCTCGTTGAGGCGCTGGCGGGCAAACTCATAGCCCAGCAGCGTGGGGTTGCACTTGATGTAGGTATTGAGGCCCTTCTCGGTGATGAGGTAGGTCGCGATGCGCTCAATCTCCGCCGGCGGGCAGCCATGCAGCGTGGACTCGGTAATGGAGTTGGAGACGCGCGACGGGATGGACTCGACAAACGCGGCATCGACATGCTCAAACTTGTCCAGGTTAGCGAGCGCCCACGTGCGGCACTCGTTCCAAACCTCGGAGCCGCTGGCGTCCTTCATGCCCTCAATGTACGCATCGACCTTGGGGCTCTTAATGCCCTCCAGGTCATAACCCACGGACATGTTGAAGACAAAGCCGTCCGGGCTGCCCAGACCATACTCCCGAGCGATCAGGTGGCAGGCGAACCATGCCTTCACGTACTCGGCAAAGGCCTGCGGAACCTCGAGCTCGGTCGACCACTCGCAGTTGTAGCACTCGTCCTGCGCCACGATACAGGGCTTGTTGACGCACTTGGAGAGCTCCTCGCCGTCCATAACCTGAACGGTCTTAAGCTCAAAGAAGCGGGAACCGGCCACATAAGAGGCCACGATGTTCTGGGCAAGCTGCGTGTTGGGACCGGCGGCCGGGCCAAACGGAGTCTCGATGCGCTCGTCAAAAATGGGAAGCGCACCCTCCTGGTTGGTCGTGACCATCTTGCGCACGCCAAAGATGGCGTCCTGGGTCTTGTGCTCCTCGATGATCCAGTTCATCAGCTGCGAAAACGGGATCGGCCTCATGATGTCGCTCATAATGAGCTCCTCTCTGTAACGCCCGGCGAGACCGCGCGGCGGGCGCAAATACGGTGTAGCGCTAGCACAGCGCCGGCGACCCCGCGGAGGCCGCCTATACGCGCGTCGGATGTGGCGAAACATCCGACGCGCGTGAATCTACTTGTAATTAGTAGGCGCGATCGTTGAGCGTGCTCCAGAGCTTCTTGGACTCAGCCATGGTCCACGCGTTGATCTTATCCTCATCAATGCCCACGAACTCGCGATCCTTGTACAGGACGCGGCCGTTGATGATGGTGGTGCGACAGTTTTTGCCCATCATGCCAAAGAGCATGTGGCCGTCAATATTCTCCTCGCTCAGCGGCGTAAAGGGCTTGTAGTCCATGACGATGACGTCGGCGGCAGCGCCGGCCTCGAGCACACCGAGCTTGCGATCGAAGTACTTGCTCGCCATCTTGGCGTTGTTCTCGAACAGCATGGTCATGGCCTCGCACCAGCCCACGTTGGGCATGGCGGCGTTGTGGCGCTGAATGATCAGGAAGACCTTGAGGCTCTCGAGCATATCGTGGGTGTAGGCATCGGTGCCCATGCACACGGGGATGCCGCGGCGGAAGAACTCAAGCACGGGGGCGCAGCCCACGGCGTTGCCCATATTGGATTCGGGGTTGTTGACGAGCCAGGTGCCGGACTCCTTGACGATATCCATCTCGGCAGGCGTCACGTGGATGCAGTGGCCCAGCATGGTGTCGGGACCCAGCAGGTCATGCTGCAGCAGGCGCTCGACGGGGCTGATGCCGCCGCGGTTGAGGCGGGAATCCCACACGTCGTTCATGCCCTCGCACACGTGGATGTGGAAGCCGGTCAGACCGTTGTTGGCCTCTGCCATCTTGTCCATGGTCTCGTCCGACAGCGTAAAGGTGGCGTGACCGCCAAACATGGCGGCGATCATGTGGTTGTCGTTATCGCGACGCTCCTTGGCGGCCCACTGGGCAAATTCGGCGTTCTCGGCAATGGCTTGGTCGCATTTTTCCTGGCCGCGGCGATCGGAGACCTCGTAGCACAGGCACGAACGCATGCCCAACTCCTGAGCTGCATCCTTAATGGTAAAGAGGCTGCCCGGGATCTCGCAGAAGCTCGCATGGTGATCGAAGATCGTGGTGACGCCATCGCGGATGGAGTCAAGAATCGTGGCATAGGCGCTGGCCTTGGTGCCGTCGAGCGTCAGGTTGTCGTCGATCTTCCACCACTGCTGCTCAAGATTCTCCAGGAAGTTGGTGGGGTTGCAGCCCTTAATGGCAAGGCCGCGGGCCAGACCCGAGTAGATGTGGGTGTGGCAGTTGATAAGTCCGGGCATGATGAGGTTGCCCTGGGCGTCGACGTACTCGGCATCCGGGTACTTGGCCTTGAGCTCGCACTCGGGACCCACTTCGACGATCGTATCTCCGTCAATGGCGACCGCACCGTTTGGAATGAACGGGGTCTGAGCGTTGCGAGTAAAGACGGAACCGTTAGCGACCAGAAGCATAAATGCTCCCTTCAACATCAGGGGCGGGGTTTGACACCTCTGACATAGCGGAGTGCGAAGCGCCGGCCTACACCGGAAACGGGCCCTCTCCCGTCAACGCTTCACCAAAGGGGCAAACCCTTTGAAGTGCGGCTTGGCGCCGCATGACGTCGGCGGACGAGGCGATGCGTCCGCCGACGAATAGCACCGAATTGGTTACTTCTTGCTCTCGGGCAAGACCAGATCCACGGCAGCGTCCTTGGCAGCATCGATGTGCTGAGCCACGACCGGCGTCTGCGGAAGGATCAGGTTAAGGACAATGGCCATGATGGCGGTGGGGGTTACGGCATTGGAGCCGATGACGGTGGACACCCAGGCGGGCATACCCTCGCCGGCAAGGCAACCGCTGGCCATCCAGATACCCAGGCCAAAGACGACGGAGGTGCCGACGATGGTGGTAGTGCGCTGCGTGAGGCCCTCGCGGGTGAACATGCGCACGCCGTTCATGGTGATGGTGCCAAAGACGCCGACGGTCGCGCCGCCGATGACGGGCTGCGGGATAGCGGAAAGGACGGCAGAGAGCTGCGGGAACAGACCGGCGATGGCAAAGACGGCCGCGATGATCACAAAGACCCACTTGTTGACGACCTTGTTGGAGCAGATGATGCCCACGTTCTGGCCAAGGGCGCTGGTGGGAAGACCGCCCAGCAGGCCGCCGACCATAGAGGTGAGGCCCTGGGACACGATAGCGCCGGAGAGCTCGCGCTCGGTGGGCATACGGTCGATGGAGCCCAGGCAGGCGGCGGAGACGTCACCGATAACCTGGATGGCAACCATGGGGAACACGACGGCGAGGGTAATGCAGACCTCGGGATCAAACTCGAGCGCGTAGGGCATGAGCTTGGGAAGGGCGAAGACCTGAGCGGTGGCGACGCTGGAGAAGTCGATCATGCCAAAGGGGATGGAGACGATCATGCCGACGATCATGCCAAAGAACACGGATCCCAGCTTGAGCGTGCCCTTGCCAAAGTTGGCGAGCGCAAAGACCACGGCGAAGGTGATAAGAGCGACGCACCAGGCCTGCGGGGTGCCCCACAGCGGCGTACCCATACCGCCGGCCATATACTTGACGGCCGTGGGATAGAGAGAGACGCCAATGGAGAAGATGACCGTACCGGTCACGACGGGCGGGAACAGCCACTTGATCTTACTGTAGGCCAGACCAAAGAGGACCGCAACGGCGCCGCCGACGATCTCGCCACCCAGCAGCGCACCAAAGCTAAAGCCCGAGGCACCCATGGCCTGCAGGGCCGGCAGGAACGCGAACGAAACGCCCATGACGATGGGCAGGCCGCCGCCGATGCGACGGAAGGGAGCGAAGGCCTGAAGGGCCGTGTCGATTGCCGAAAGAATGAGCGCAACCTGAATGATGTCGGTGCTCTGCTGGCTATTAAAGCCGTAGACGCCGGCCATGATGACCGCCGGGGTAATGATGCCGGCAAACGATGCCAGTACGTGCTGAAGGGCACACGGGATCATTTCCTTAACGGGAGGCATGCCTTCGCGAGTGAACAGGGCTTCAGTGCCGTTCGTAACCGTCTCCTGGGTCATTTGACCACCAATCCTCGAAGTAGTTGTTTTCGCATCTAACGCTCTATTGTGACGCAGTGCGGGGTTGAGGTTGTGCCTTCATTGCATATCGTATTAAAGATGATTCTCATTCTCAATAATAATTTTTTGTTATCAGACTATTCTTCAGCTGAGGCAAAGCATTTCCGCAGGTCAGGAAAGTGTCTGGTCAAACTAACATCTAACTTTTCTTTTGGTCGACCGTTTACCGCCAAATTCCTACCGCTCGTCCGTATTACGCAATGTACCTGCGAATATGCGAGTCAATAGACACCGTGTTACCATGAGAAAAAATTGTTATGAACATTTCCGATTTCACCCCAAGGAGTTGCCCGTGAACGAGACCGTACGTCGCTTTTTGCCAATGGTCGATTTCCTGGAGCAGATACTCGGCAAAAACAGCGAAATCGTGCTGCATGATTTCTCGGATCCCGACCACGCCATCGTCGATATTCGCAACGGCATCGTGAGCGGCCGCAAGGTCGGCGGTCCCGCCACCGATCTGGCACTCAAGATCATGCACGACGCCAAGTATCGCGACCTGCCGTTTATTACGGGCTACGAGGGGCGCGGTGCCGGCGGCAAGACGTTGGAGTCGGCGACGTACTTTATCCGCGAGGATAACGAGATCGTCGGCATGCTCTGCGTCAACACCGATCTTTCCACGGTACGCTCCATCAACGCCATGGCCCAGCAGCTCATGGCCTGCTTCGACGCCGTGCCAAGACAGGCGGAGCCCGCATCTATCGAGGTCGAAAGTCTTTCGGAGTCTACACAGGAGCTCATCGACCGCAGTATTGCCGAGCTGCTGAGCGCGCGTGGGCTGGATGTAGCGTCGCTTGGTCAGAGCGACCGCGTGGACGTCATTCGCCACCTCAACGGCAACGGGGTGTTCATGCTCAAGGGCGCCGTGGCCTGCGCCGCCACCGCGCTGGGCATCTCGGAGCCCAGCGTCTACCGCTACCTGCAAAAAGTTCGCAAGGAGGGCTAACGAGCAAAATGGAGCGCGGCTCCACAAGCGATCCGTCACTTGACAAAAGACCCTGCAGCTCGCACGCGCTGCAGGGTCTTTTTGCATGTCATGTTTAGTTGTTGCCAACGCCTTAGAGGGCGGCGACGACCTCGATCTCGACCAGACCGCCAGCCGGAAGGGCGACAACCTGGAAGGCGCTACGCGCGGGGAACGGGGCCTCGAACTTGGAGGCGTAGATCTCGTTCACGGCAGCGAAGTCGGCGATGTCAGCCAGGTAGACCGTGGTCTTGACGACATCGGCAAAGGTGGCGCCGGCAGCGGTCAGCAGGGCCTCGACGTTAGCAAGGGACTGCTTAGCCTGGGCCTCGACGCCCTCGGGCATCTTGCCAGTTGCGGGGTCGATGCCCAGCTGGCCGGACAGGAACACCATGTTGCCGGTCTGGATGCCGGGGGAATACGGGCCGATGGCTGCAGGTGCGTTATCGGAAGACACGACGGTCTTGCTCATGTTTATCTCCTTACGATCAAATAGAGAGCGTGAGCGCGGCGTTCGCACCGGGAGGCACAATTCGGTCTGAACACCGCGCTTGATTGGGATAGTACTCAAGGTTTCCGTTTGATGCAAGAATATTATCAGCTTGCGAGAATATTTTATCGCCCAACGGTTTCCCCGAACCGCTGAACGGTTCTCCACAGGGTCAGCCAGCCCAAGCTGCTGAAGACTTTATCCCGCTTGGAACACGGGCATCGCCCGCCGCGACGGCACCACTATACTTTTGAGTATCTGAGCATTTTGAAAGGCAGGATATGACCGCAACCGCCAGTCGAACCACCAACCGCAGACCCGAGCTTTTGGCGCCCGCCGGAGGGCCTGAGCCCTTTGCCGCCGCACTCGCCGCCGGGGCAGACGCCATCTACTGCGGCATGGGCAGCTTCAACGCCCGCCGCAAGGCCACCAACTTTACCGACGAGGCCTTTGAGCAAGCCTGCCGCGCCGCACATCTAGCCGGGTCGCGCGTCTACGTCACGGTCAACATCGTCATCAAGCAGTCCGAGATGGGCGATGCGCTGCAACTCATCCATCGCTGCTCCACGCTGGGCGCCGATGCCTTCATCATCCAGGACTGGGGCCTGTTCTTTGAGGTCAAACGCACGATGCCCGGCATCGAGACGCACATCTCAACCCAAGCAAACATCCACGACGACCGCGGAACCCTTTGGTGCCGCGAGCAAGGCGCCGACCGCGTGACCTTGTCGCGCGAGCTTTCCATCGACGAAATTGCCGCCATTCACGACACCGCGCCCGATGTGGACCTTGAGGTCTTTAGCCATGGCGCCATCTGCTTTTGCTACTCGGGTCTGTGCCTGCTGTCGAGCTTTGCCATGGCGGGCCGCTCGGCCAACCGCGGCATGTGCGCTCAGCCCTGTCGCCTGCCTTACGAGCTGATCGACGAGAACGGCCGCTCGCTCTCCCCTGCCGGTCGCGAGCGCGCGCTGTGCCCGCGCGACACCAACACGTCGCAGCTTGTTCGCCGTCTGTATGACGCCGGCGCCGCATCGCTCAAGCTCGAGGGCCGCATGAAGGCCCCCGATTACGTGTATTCCATCGTCGACGTGTATCGTCATCAGATTGATGACATGCTGGCCGATGTTTCGACCTCCAAGGATGAGGATGCAGCCCGCCAGCGACAGCTCAAGCGCTGCTTTAACCGCGACTTTACGCACGCCTACCAAGACGGTACCTCGGGTGACGAGATGATGAGCTACGAGCGCTCCAACAACCGCGGCCAGATCTTGGGCACGGTGCTGGGTAGCCGCCCGGCCAACCGCGATGTGCGCGGCCTTAAGCCCGACGACCGCCGTCGCCGCGCCGCCATCGCCCGCATTGAGTTGTTTGAGCCCGTGGGCAAGGGCGACCTGCTGGAGCTTCGCCACGATAACGAGTTTGACCAGTTCCTGACCACCATTGCCGCCGATGATGCCGCCGCCGGTGACATCATCGAATGTCGCGTGCCCCGCAGCATGCCCGAGGGCTGCCGCGTCCGCGTGATTCGCAGCCAGCGTGCCATCGACGCCGCCGGCGCCGCGCTCAAGCGCGATGTGCTGCGCCGCCGAGCTGTTGACGTGTCCGTCGTGGCGCGCCTGGGCAAGCCGTTTACTGTCACACTCACCTGCTGCGACAACCCCGCGCTCACCGCCACCGCCACGGGCTTCACCGTCGAGGCCGCCAAGACCCGCGCCGTCGAGGCATCCGATCTGGTTGAGCACGTCGGGCGCATGGGCTCCTCTCCCTTTGAGGCCGCGAGCTTTGACGTGGCCCTCGACGAGAGTTGCGGCATGGGCTTTTCCGCCGTGCACAAGGTGCGCGCCGCCGCCTGTAAAGCATTGGAGGAGGCCATTCTGGCACCGTACGAGGAGCGCGCGAAAACGCTCGAGCTGCCGGCGATTGTAACCAGTGATTCCCGCCCCGCGCCCGAGCACTACCGCGATGAGCCGCAGATCTGCGCCACCGTCACCTCGCTCGAGGCCGCCGAGGCCGCTCGCGCCGAGGGTGTAACGCGCATCTACATGACCACCGACGCGCTCGATGCGGCCGAGCTCTCCCCCGCCGATGCATTTGAGCAGGGCATCGTACCCGTGCTCGACGAGGTCTGCCGCGCTGTTGACCACGTACGCGTCGACCCGTGGGTTGTTGCCGGCGCCACGGTCGCTATTGGCAACATCTCTGAGCTTGCCCTGGCCGCCCAGGTTGGCGCCACGGCCGAGATTCGCTCTTGCCTGCCGGTGCACAACACGCCCTGCATGGAGGCGCTTGCCGAGCGCGGAGCCGGTGCGTTTTGGCTCTCGCCCGAGATCACACTCGACGAGATTGTCTCGCTCGGCGCCGCCGCGCCCGCGGCTCTGGGCATCACCGTCTTTGGCCGCCCGCGCGTCATGACAAGCGAGCATTGCATTCTGCAGGTTGCCAACGGCTGTATCCACGATTGTGCCAACTGCCGCCTGCGTGCCCGCAAGCTCTCGCTCAAGAATATCGACGGAAAGGTCATGCCCGTCCGCACCGACATCCACGGCCGTTCTCGCCTGTACGATGCTTACCCCATCGACCTCACGCCGCAGGTACCGCAGTTGCTCGACGCCGGCGTCCGTCGTCTTATGGTCGACGGAACCTTGCTCGAGGCCGATGAGATTGGCCGTGCCGTCGCCCGCGTCCGTCGCGCCGTCGAAGCAGCGCAGGCCGGCCGCAAGCCCGCCGCCCGCCTACGCGGGGCGACCTCGGGCTGCATGTTTGTGGGAATCAGCTAACCGAAAGGCTTACACGTGAACGAAGAACCTCAAGTCCTCTACTGCGACGCCTGGCTCATGGCCATCGACAAGCCCGCCGGCATGATCGTCCACGGTGACGGCACCGGCGAGCGCACGCTCACCGACTACGCCAGCGACCTGCTGCTGGCCATGGGCGACGGCTTTGCCGCGACTGACATGCAGCCGCTCAACCGCTTGGACCGCAACACCACCGGCGTGGTGTTGTTCTCGCTCGACAAGCAGACGCAGCCCGCCTTTGATCAGATGGTCATCGACCACGCTTTCGAAAAGCACTACCTGGCGCTCGCCGAGGGCAAGATCGACTGGAACGAAAAGCTCATCGACAAGCCCATCGCCCGCAACCGCCACGACAGCCGCAAGATGCGCGTCGGCGCCAGCGGCAAGCCGTCGCAGACGCGCGTGAAGGTGCTCAAGCGTCTTAAGAGCCGTCGTGGCCTGCCCACGCGCTCGTATATCGATGTCGAGCTGCTCACCGGCCGCAAGCACCAGATCCGCGTGCATCTGGCGAGCGAGCGTCATCCCCTGGTAGGCGACGACCTGTACGGAACGCCACGTCCCTGCGGCCTGATGCTCCATGCCCACAGCGTGTCCTTTACACACCCCGTAACTGGCGAGCACATCCACATCGAAGCCCCGTGCCCCTGGGAGCCCTAAATCCTGCAAAAAAAGGGACAGGTTTATTTTGATAGGTTTTATCTGGTCAAACGTCAAGCCGCCACGATGACTCAGCCGCGGTCCCAAAACGTCTCGATCTGTAACAGTTAGAACCCATTTTCCGGTCTATCTGTTACAGATCGAGACATTCAAATCCCCCTTAAGGGAAAATCTCAATCTGTAACAGTAGCTCGGCATAATCAGCCTCAGATGTTATAGATTTAGACAAACCACCAGCGTCGCCCCAAGCAATCTCAATCTGTAACATCTAGCCTGCTTTTAACGGTCTGGTTGTTACAGATTTAGACAAACCGGCAGACAACGAAAGCGGCAACGCCCGTAATGGACGTTGCCGCTTTTCTATTGAGAGAACTAAATGATTTTGGCCTTGCCCCGTCGCTAGACCGTGATGACGTTGTCCATTGCCCGGTACTTTGCGGGCACCTCGCCCGCGGTAATAATTGTTGCGTCGCGGAAGTCCGCGAACTTGACGGGCGCCACCATGCCAAATTTGCTGGCGTCCGAGATTACGAAGCGTTTGGCCGTATGGCGCATCGAGATACGCTTGACCTGCGCTTCCTCGATATCGGGAGTCGTAAAACCCTGCTCGGCGGCAATGCCGTTGGAGCCCCAAAAGCCGCAGTTGAAGTTGTAGCGTTCTAGAGTTGCCAAGGCATCGGGGCCAACGAGCGCCTCGGTCTCGGGTTTGAGCTCGCCGCCCAGCACCACGGTACGCATGCCGCGCAAAGCGAGATGCTGAGCATGGAGCACGGAATCAGTCACATAGGTAACCCCTTCGAGATGCGGAAGATGCTCGATGAGCTTGAGGGTCGTGGAACCCGAATCGATATACACGAAACTATCGGGCTCCACAAGCGCCGCCGCACGGGCGCAGATGCGCTCCTTGTCATCGTTATGGAGATCACTGCGCTCACTGATCGTTAAGTCGCGCGTCACGTGCGCGCGCTCAAGGCTTGTCGCGCCACCGTGCACCTTGGCGATGCGGTGCGCTCGGTCAAGCGTCTGCAGGTCGCGTCGAATGGTAGAAGCCGTCACACCCAGGGCATCGGCAAGCTCTGGCACCGTTACTGAACCAGCCTGCTGCACCATCGAGACGATCGCATTGAGCCTATCTTCCGCGAGCATCGCTTACTCCTCCTCGGGGTAGACGACTCCCCAATCGGCACGGAGCTTGGTCATCAGCTCCATAACATCAGAAGCATAATCCAGAAGCTCACGCTTGGAATCATCGCCGGCGACGGCCTTCTCGAGGTCAGCCATCTCGTAGCACAGCGCGTAGGCCTCGGTGCCGGCGTGGACCTCCTCGCGGTGACCGTCTGCAGTCCACACGATGATCGCATGGTCGGCACGCGGATACTCGTTGACCTCGATATAGCACTTGTCAAAGCTGATGACCGAGCGCTTGGGCTGCTTCGAGTGGAGCGTAAGGCTCACGACGCCCAGCTGCTGCTCGGCGTTTCGGCAGACAATGCCGCCCGCGACGTCAACGCCAGTCTCACAGGTGTTGCCCAGAGACACGACCTCAGCGGGCTGGCTTGCCATAAAGAGGCGCATGACCGAAAGGGCATAGACGCCGATGTCGAGCATGGCGCCGCCGGCAAGGCTGCGGTTGTAGAAGCGGTTGGTCAGGTCGCCGTACTCCTTATAGCTGCCAAAGTTGAGCTGGGCGAGGTTCATGTGGCCAAAGTCGCCCGCATCCATGCGACGGCGCAGCTCCTGATACAGCGGCATGTGGAGCACCGTGGTGGCATCCATAAGGACCACGTTGTGCTCGTCGGCGATGGCGCGGGCCTCGTCGAGCTCGGCAGAGTTGAGGGTAATGGCCTTCTCGCAGAGCACGTGCTTGCCGGCGGCCAGCGCGGCACGCAGATAGGTGATATGCGTGTTGTGCGGCGTGGTGATATAGACAGCGTCGATGTCCGGATCGGCGTAGAGGTCTTCGACCGTGTCATAGACCTTCTCGATGCCATACTGCTCGGCAAAAGTCTGAGCCTTGGACAGCGTGCGGTTGGCGACGCCCGCGAGCTTGCGGCCGGCAAGAGCGAGGGACTGGGCCATCTGGTTGGCGATAACGCCGCACCCGATCACGGCCCAGCGGAGCTCGGGAGCCGTAAAGATGTCGTTAGGGAACGGCTTGTCCTGGACCGAAGCGAATGCTGCTTTGGCGGCTGCCGCGGCGTCGAGTGGAGCCTGCTTGGAATCTGCCATATGTGCCTCCTGGGTCATGGAGCGTCTAACATTTCTGCCGTCTCTATATTCGCACAAATTAGCGCGTATGTGCGTACTTTTGCGTATATAACCGCTAAATGGTCAAAATACAGCCGCAGACGGCGCTTATACACGCATAGCCACGCAATCCTACGCACACAAATACGCACAAATGCGCACTAATCATTACTCAGAGACGGGGAATTCTGCTTAGAACTCGAAAGACAGGATGATCCGCTTCGCCTCGTCGCTCATGGCGCGCTGCAGCTCTAAGGACCGTCCCAAACTGCCGACAGAAAAGGAACGTCCCAAACTGCAGACAGAAAAAGAACGTCCCCAGGCGCCGGCATTTCAAGAGCACTCATTTAAGTCTGTCCCCAATAAGTGCAATCACTCATGTAAGTCTGTCCCCAATGAGTGGGAGCAATCAGAGACTCTTTGCGAGGGAGGCCGGACGTGGCCTTCCTCGTTTTTATTCATGGACTTTAGTCCGTGCCGCACGGCACGCGCGGCATAGAAAGCCACCCGCTCAGCGGGTGGAGGCCAATTTCCGCTACGCGACAAAAACCTTCCCCCTAGCATGAGGATTGTTCAGGTCATCATGCTAGGGGGAAGGTGATTGCTGTGGCCCAGAAAGCCAGCAGCCTCGCGCACACGAAATGGCTGTGCAAGCACCGCATCGCACCGAGATCAAGCTCATCGCCGCCATCGTCGAGAAGCACCCCAAGGTGCGCTTTGCCGCGAGCTGCACCTCGGCCCACGCCGACCTCTACGACCGCATGGAGCAGGCCCTGTGCGAGCGCGTGGCCAACGCGGTGGAGGTCGTCCGCTCCGACATCAGCCCCGCGTTTCTTGTCCACACCGGTCCAAACCTCGTGGGTGTGGCGGTCCAGGGACTCTAGCGGAGGCGGGGCGTCCTGCCCCAAAAAAAAATGCAAAAGACGAGCGCTTCTTGCCGTTCAATTGGCAAGAAGCGCTCGTCTTTTCTTAACGCGTTGTATGGCGGAGAGAGCGCAAGTTACGCGAGCGCCCTTCTTGCCAGCTCGGCCGCGCCGAGGATTCCTTGGTCGCCGCCGCAGCCCGGGGCGCAGATGTAGCTCTCCATGTCCTTAAGCTCGGCGGTCTGGATGTAGCCACCCAGATATTCGAGGGTCTTCTTGCGGACGATGCCGTAGAGCTGCTCCTGGTGCATCACGCCGCCGCCGAGGACGATGCGGCGAGGCGAGTACATGAGCACGAGGTTCGCGCACATCTGCCCCAGATAATCCCCCTCGAGCGCCCACACCTCATCGTTGTCCGCGAGCTCGGCCGCGGGCTTTCCCCAGCGCGCGGCGATGGCGGGGCCGGAGGCGAGGCCCTCGAGACAGTTCGCGTGGCTCGGGCAGACGCAGCGTCCCTCCTCGGTGGGACGGGTCCTTACCAGCATGTGGCCGGCCTCGGGGTGCAGCATGCCGTGAAGGAGCCTGCCCGCGCACATGACGCCCGCGCCCACACCGGTGCCGATGGTCACGTAGACGGCGTCCTCGAGCCCCTTGCAGCAGCCGAAGACCACTTCGCCGAGGCAGGCAACGTTCACGTCCGTGTCGTAGGCCACCGGAATCCCGAGGGCGTCGGCGAACGCGGCGCGAAGACCATAGCCTCGCCACGCGAGCTTGGGGGTCTGCAGGATGGAGCCGTAGCGCTCGTCGGCGGGGTCGACGCAGGTCGGGCCGAAGGCGCCGATGCCCAACGCGTCCACATCGCGGGCGGCGAACCACTCGATCATCTGCGGGACGGTCTCGGCGGGCGCAAGCGTCGGGGTCTCCATACGGTCGAGGACCTCGCCGTCGCCGGACACCACGGCACAGACCATCTTGGTCCCGCCGGCCTCGAGGGCGCCGAGCCTCATTTGCTTTTCGCTCATGTGATCCTCCTTGCAAAGGGGCGCCCGTAGCCATGGTCAACCGCGGGCGCCCATAACGTTGGCATGTTTCGAGGCGACCCTACCTGGGCACGCGGTCCTGCCTTGCGGCAAACGGGGCGAGCACGGCGTGCGGCTCGCTTTGGTACCAGTAGGCGACGGTGGAGATGTCGTCCTCGCGCTCGTAGAGCTTGATGTCGTCGTTGCCGAGGTCCTGGAATGTCACGCGCAGGTCCTCCTTGAACGAGATCGGGTCGGGAAGGTGCCACCTGTAGAGACCGTGCCTGGGCAGCGCGTCGTCGTTGGTCGCGAGCATCGGGTTCGGGTTCGGCTTGCCCGCGCTGAAGCGGTCGCGCGTGGCGTCGCGCGTCGAGCGGTACGGGTAGCCGGCGAACAGCGTGTTGAAGCACTGCGCCTCGGGCAGCGCGTGGGGCGGCCTGTCGAGAAAGGCCCAGGCACCGCCGAAGTAGTCCTCGGCTCCCGTCGAGGTGACCGTGGGGAACTCCTCGTCGCCGTCGAGGAAGAACTTCATCTCGCCCTCGCCCCACCAATAGCGCTCCAGGGCGCACAGGGCCATGTAGGTGCCGACGTAGTAGCCCTTGCCGCGCACGCCGTCGAGCACGGTGTAGTCGACGCCCCTGCGGGTGCTGCGCTCGCGGTTAAAGCGAGCGTGGAAGTACATGGCGTCGTCCGGCACGTCGGTGAGCGCGTAGTTGAACGTGTAGAAGATGTACTTAATGAACCCGGGGTGCTCGCTCGTAAGCGTGACCTTGGCGTGCTTCCTGAAGGGCATCTCGAAGTAGCAGTTCATGCCGCCCGTCGGGTTCACGCAGATGGGCATTGAGTTGACAATGGCGCGCTCACCGAAGCCGTTACAGAAGAAGTCGCCGACAGGGCACTCGACCGAGGGGGTCTCCTCGTCGTCCCAGTAGAAGCGCAGCACGAGGTCGCGCATGACGAAGCTGCCGGCGGCGGTCTTGTCGGGGACGGTCATCCAGATGTGGCGGATGATGCCGGGGCCCTCGATGTCCGCGAGCGTGATGGTCTCGCCGGACTCAAGGGGCACGCAGCACGAGCCCTTGCGGCCGACGCCGAGGTGGCTGGCCGACATGGCGGCGCGGCCCTTCTCGCCCGTGATGTTCTCGGGGGTGATGGCGCGGCTTTCCTCACCGCCGTGCATCCACACGTCCTTAAGGAACTCTCTCATCGTCGACCTCCTCTATTCGTCGTCGTCGCACTCGGCAGAACTGACACCGTTCACGTAGATGATCTGCTGGCGCGCCTCGTTGACGAGGGCATCGAAGTCGAGCTTCTCGTCGGGGCGCGCGAGCGCGACCGTCATGGCGAGCGGGAGGTTGACACCCGCGATCACGTGGATCCGGTCGGAGGCGAAGCGGGAGAAGCGCTGGTTCACGCTGCCGCCGAACGCGTCGGTAAGGACGACGACCTCGTCAGTGCCCGAAAGAGCCGCCTCGACCGCCGCGTCGAGCCCCTCGCCGTTGTCGTTCACGTAGGCGCACACGGCGTTGACGGCGTCGCCCTTACCCGTAAGGAACTCGAGGGTGTCCTTGAAGCCCTGGGCGAGAAGGGAATGGCTCGCCACAACTATCTTTCTCATTGATTCACCAATCTCTTGGGTCGAAGCTAAGCGAGGATGCCGGCGGCGGAGGCGACCATCGCGAGGACAATCACCACGAGGATGAGGGCCGTCATGCTCGCGTTCTTCTTGGTAAGAAGGTAATACGCGCTTCCCGTGATGGCGGCGGGGATCATGGCAGGCAGGATCTTGTCGAGCAGCGGCTGGATCTCCATCGCGACGTCGCCGAAGCTGAAGCTAATCGGGCAGGTGACGCCGATGACCGAGGCGATGAGGCAGCCGACCACGGTGAGGCCGAGCACGGAGGCGGCGGCAGTGAGGTTGGGAAGCTTCTCGCTGAAGTCGGTGACGAGCTTCACGCCCTGCTTGTAGCCGAACTCGAGGGCGTGCATGCGGACCCAGAAGATGGCCAGGATGAGCGCGAACCAGATGCCGGCTCCCACGGGGTTGCCCTCGATGGCCATGTAGGCGGCGATGGAGCCCATGATGGTCGGGATCATGGTCATGAGCAGGGAGTCGCCGACGCCGGCGAGCGGTCCCATGGTGCCGATCTTCAGGTCTTGGACGGCGTCCGCCGCCGCTAGGCCGTCGCGCTCCTCCATGGCCACGCAGGCGCCAAGGATGATGGCGGCGAGCCAAGGCTGGGTGTTGTAGTAGCGGAAGTGGTTGTTGAGCGCTTGCTTATAGTCCTCGTCGTTCGTGTAGATCTTCCTCAGGACCGGCGAGAGGGCGTAGGCGACTGAGGCGCCCTGCTGGGTCTGGTAGTTGAAGGTGCACACGCTCATGAGCCAGCGCCAGTTCGCGTTGCGCAGGTCCTTCTTGGTGACCTTGTAGCCGGAGGGCTTGCCCTTGGCGACGGCGGTGATGTTCTCGTTTTCCATGGTTACTCATCCTCTCCGATGAAGGCGTCTGCGGAAGCGTGGGCGGCGAGCTCGGTGTCCCTCTCGGCGCGCTGGTAGAACGCGATCGCGAGGGCAAAGCCGACGATGGCGGCGCCGATGATGGGCACGTTCAGGAAGGCCGAGAGGAAGAAGCCGGCGAGCAGGTACTGGAAGTACTTGCCGGTGGGCATGTAACGCAGCAGCATCGCGATTCCGACGGCCGGGAGCATCTTGCCGGCGAGGGTGAGGCCGGAAAGGAACCACTGGGGCATAACCTCGAGGAGCCAGTTGACGGCGGGCTGGCCGAGGGTCACGGAGACAAAGACGGGCAGGGCGGCGCACAGGCCGAAGAGCACGGGGCAGACCCACAGGATGGCGTTCATCTGCTTGAACTTGCCCTCGTCGCAGAACTTCTGGGACTTCTCGACGACGAAGCCGTTGAGGATCTTGACGATGACGTCGAGCTGGATGCCGAGCATGCCGACCGGCAGGCCGATGGCGAGGCCCGTGTCCGCGCCCAGGGTCACGCCGTAGGCTGTGGCGATGATGGCCATCGTGCCGTAGTCGGGAATCGACGAGCCGCCGAAGCCCGCGACGCCGAGCTGCATGAGCTGGATGGTGCCGCCGATGACGAGGCCGGTCTGCCAGTCGCCCATGACGACACCGGTGATAAGGCCCCAGAAGACGGCATAGTTGACGAAGATCATCGGGATGCCGTAGTAGTCCACGTGCTTGATGAAGGCCAGCAGGGTCAAAAGGACGACCTGCAGGATAGTGAAGTTGACCATGATCCCTCCTTAGATGAGGTCGGCGACGGAGACGGGCTTGTCGGCGGGCACGAACTGTGCCGTCACCTTGACGCCGCGGGCGATGAGCGCCTTGTAGCTCTGGACGTTCTCGGCGGAGGCATAGGCGCGCTGGGTGAGCTGGACGCCGCCCTCCTTGACAAGAGAGCCGCCGACGATCAGCGACGGGAGCTCGATGCCCGACTCGACCAGGTGAAGGATCGTCTCGGGCTCCTTGGCGATGACAAAGACCTTCTCGCGGTCGTACTTGCCCGCCGCGAAGTTCTTGAGCGCGGTCTGCTCGGAGATGATCGAGACGGCCATGCCCGCGGGGCGCGCCATCCTCATGGTGGACTTCAGGACCTCGTCGCCGGCGACCTTGTCGTCGATGACCATGACTCGGGTCGCGCCCGACACCGGGGCCCACTGCGTCACGATGATGCCGTGAAGCAGGCGATTGTCGATTCGTGCCATAACAACACTCATGTTTGCTCCTATCAAATGAAGTTTTACGTTCGGTACTGCCTCGGCGCTATCCGGATTCGCGCCGGGCAAGGGGTTATCGGATTATTGAGGACGCGCGGTCAGCTCGCGGCGGCGCGGGGAAGGTCACTCGTCGAGCAGGAGGTCCGAGGAGCCGAGGCGCTCTTCTCGCGCCGGGGCGGCGCTCACGCTTATGTAGTCGAAGACATATGCGATCTCGCTTACGGGAACCTCTACGCGATAGCGCGTCGAGATACTCGAGAAGCTCTGCCTGAAGGACTCGATGAAATCGGCGCGTTCCTCCTCGAAGCGGTCCTGGCCAACGTAGGTCTCAATGGGGTTTCTGGTAACAAGGCGCTCGACGAGACAGCAGAGGTGGACGTAGAGCCCAATGATGGCGTTGCTGCCGATCTTCTCGCCTGTCCTGCGCTGAAGCTCGTGCACGGCGCTCTCGATCTCGTGGAATAGCCGCTCCGGGTCGAGGATGGTGATGGAGCGGATGACGTTCTGCAGCGTCATGTTCGAGAGCAACTTCTCGTGGAAAGAAGAGAGCTCGGAAGCGTCAAGCCACCTGCCGAACACGGCATCAACCTTAGAGGCGGACGCCGTCGACATGATGTCCTCGAGGGCGACGAAGGGAACGGAGGCGACCCCGGGGTCTCCCGTGCCGATGACGGCGCAGACGCGGTGCTCGGAGAAAACGGCGTCGTTCGACCCGTTCGCGACGAGCTGCTTGAAGGGCCTCGTGAGCAGGCGCGCGCCTATGGTGCGCGGGAGGCTCTGCGAGACGAGCTGGCGTATCCTTTCCGCGGCGTCGACCCCAGACTCGGAGCAGAAGACGATGGCGTCCTCACGGTTGACGCGCTCGATCACCTTGCAGTGCGTCACGCACGCGGCGGTCGCGTCGCCAAGAACCTCGGCGATGGACTTGCCGCCGAGCAGCCCAACCCCGATCTCGAGCGCAAGACCGGTAGAGACGTTGTTCACCACGCCGATAGTGGAGTCGGTAACGTTTTCGAGGGCCTTATAGGCCTCCTCCAAGGAGCCCATGTCGACGAGGAACACGACCCCGGTGCAGTAGGAATGGCGGTCGACGAGGCGCTGGAGCGGACCGACGATGTCCTTCAGCTGCTGGTCGTAGGGCATGTCGACCGCCTCGTACACATGCATGCCGAGCATACGGTTCGCCGCGTCGGCGATGCTCGTCGCCGTTGAGTAGCCGTGGGACAAGATGACGCAGAGCGTCCGAAGGGCCTTCGCATCGCGAGACTCCGATGCGACGCACAGCGTCAGAAGCGTCTTCGTGAAGTGATCGAGCGAGATTCCAAGCGCCCCTTCCACGTCTGCGGCGACCTGATCGGAGACACTCGAGGCAAACGGCAATTCGGAGGTCACGGCACCGAGGAGATGGGAGATTTGCTCCGCACAGGCAGACTTTCGCTTAGCCAGGCCGATGCCCGGCCACAACTGCAGGCAAATCTCCTGGGCCAGTAGAAAAGCGACCTTCCTCGAAAGCTCGATGCCATAAGAAGAGCCTGCGTCGGCAAGGACCGCGCCCACGACGCGCTCGAAGGCGCGCGACCTCGAGGAGGTAACGCCGCGGCCGAAGATCAAGTGATCCTCAACGCCGCGCGCAGCGGAGACAGCTTGCGAGACGAGCTCGGAGACAGAAAGCTCCCCGGCGCAGAATCGCTCATCGAGGGAGCACAGGGCATCGAGCGCCTGCTCGACCGGCCCTGTGCTCTCGGCGGCATCCAGAGACGCGTCGATCAGAACGCCATCGTCGGGCTGTTGATCGATCTGCGCGGAGGAGAGGAGCCCACTGGGAAGAAGATACGGGCGAACGACGACGTAGTCGCCCTCGCGATTGAGGAACGCTTTGGCGCAGCAGTTCGTCACGCAGGCGCGCAAGCCGGCGATGTTATCGGAAAAGTCCGCGTTCACGAGGCAACGGTATGCGCCGCGGCTGATCTTCACATCAGAACCGATTCGGCACCCCTCGCTGCGTAGGAAGCTCAAGATGAGATCCTCGCGCTCCTCGGGGGTCCGCTCCTTGAGTGAGGGGACGCGGGCACAGATGGGCATTTTGCTGTAGGCCGAGGAAACCTTCAGGTCATCGGCGGAAAGCGTCGTCGAAAGAACGAGGCGAGCGCGCGGCGCATCCTGGGAGGCATCGAGCCCGAGAGCCGTCGCAAGGCAGTGCTCCATCGCAGAGGGAGAGAGTGTCTCGATGCCGTTGACAAAGACCACACCCCCGTGCGATTTCGCGATCGACTCGTCAAGAAGCCCGTTGAACGAGGCGGCGTCCGGGACCCCGGCACAGTCGATGCGCACATAGGAGGAGTCGCGGGACAGCAAGCCCTGGTTCTTGCCGTACTCGTACACAAGGCGAGAAAGGAAAGACTTACCGACACCCACGCCGCCGCTCAAGAGGATGGGCAGGCCAAACGGAGGGTACTGAACCGCAGCCTTGCACTGCTCGACAACGGAGCTGAGGCTCAGGTCGAAGCCCACGGCACGCGCGAAGTCGCGGTGATCGGCGATTCCCGTCGCCTGGATGAGGTCGGCGAGCGAGGCGTACTCGCTTGTAGAGAGCTTTACCTGAAAACGCTTCTGGAACGCGCGGCGATGAAAATAACGGACAGGCCTGCCCGCCACCTTAACCACAAGGCCGGCGCGAACAAGGTCGTTGAGGTACTGGCTCGCCAGGCTCCTGGAGATGATGAGCGTCTCGGCGATGTCGGAGGTGGACAGACGGGCAAGGTCGTCGAGCGAGACGGCAGAGGTGAGGGCCTCGAGATGCTCGAGAATCCTGTCCCTCATGTCGACGGGCTTCTTTGCCAAGCTGTCCTGTGCGGTCTTGTCCATGACTTCTTACCTCCTTGTACAAGGAGTATAAGGGGAACACAGAGAACGGAAGGGGGCGCGTGGGGGAATCAACAGCCCCGAGGAGAAGTTCACCACTTGAGGGGCAGAAAACAACGGCCATTGAACATTCAGGGCCGACGCTCAACACTTCGGCTCGACACTTCGCTTTGGAAAGGGCCCTGCGCGCCGGGGTCCCAACATAAAGAAGGGCCCCGGTGCACAGGGTCTAAAGCTTAACCATGCGCTCGGCGATGCGGGCGCAGTCGCAGGCGGCCTTCTTCTCGAAGGTGTTGTAGTCGACGACCTGGCCCTCGGCGCAGGGCTTGTCGCTGATAGCGCGCACGACGACGAGGGGCACGCCGTTGAGATAGGCGGCCTGCGCGATGGTGCAGCCCTCCATCTCGCAGCACAGGTCGCCGAAGGTCGCGAGGATGTGCTCCTTCTGCCCCGCGGGCGAGACGAACTGGTCGCCGGAGACGACACGGCCCTTGAGGACCTTAATGTCGGGGGCGACGGCGGCCGCGGCGGCGCACGCCGCCAGCAAGGGCCGGAACGGATCGCGCAAGATCAAGGCGTCGCCCGGGAGGTCGGGCGTTACCGTCAGCCGGCGCCGCGCCTGCCGCATCATGAGGGAGAACGGCCTGGCCGGCGCATACGGCAGGAAGAGGTTCAAGGTGCACCCCGGGACGGTCAACGAGGCCGACGTGCCCAACGTCGTCGCGCGCGGCTTCGGCGGCAGGGCGCCGTGCACCCATATAAGCAGCGACTTGGCCTGCGTGCGCGTCGGGGCGTCATGGAACTACGTCTGACTGCTCATCGACCTCTGCAACGGGGAGATCGTCGGCCACTCCGAAGGACTGAGGAGGGACGCGCGAGCTCCGAGCCAAGCTCTTGGATTACGTGCACTGGTACAACAACTTCAGGATCCACTCGACGCTGGGCTACATGTCGCCGGTCGAGTTCAGGGAGCGGGGCCGTCCCTCCCGGAATCGTCCAAATAAGTGTTGCCAATCCATAGCCAATCCAGCCATCATCTCCGCGAAGGCGGACGTCAGGAAAAGCTCGGCTTGAGCTCGGTCGGACGCGGTCTGTGGGGCATCATTCAGGCTCAGGGGGTCTCCTTGTCTTCTTCGGTCGCAACCTGAATAATAGGGACGGCCCCTTCTCTCTTTCCCTTTCGTTTTCGACGCGTCACCCTCTCGGCGGGCTTAAGGCCCGCGCTCGCGGGTGCAGGGGCTACGCCCAAACCCCAAAAACGTAACGCCGTGCTCGAAGCGTTTCCGGACGTCAGCGTAATCTCAAATCCCGTTCGTCAACTCATGGGCAAGCCACCTGAGACTACTCATTTCTCCTACTGGCAATGAAGACCTGCGACCTGCAGTTTTGCAAACTGCTTGAAAGCCGCCTGCGTTGATTCACTTCCTATTGCAGCTGGCGGCTTGCACGCGAAAAGGCATTTAAGTTTCAAAACGGGCGTTTTCGGCGCTATCGAGCCTCCAAAGGCATCCCGCCGCGCCCTTTGGGACAAAAACAAAAACTCAAAGCCCTGAATTCGAAAATAGTTTTTGGAGTTGTCCCGACTTTTGTCCCCGAAGCCGACGAAACGCGACAGGGTGTCACCTGGCGGCACTCGATTCGAGACGGCACCGAAAAGTGGGGCAACCGGAATGACGGGACGGCAGAACCGAATCCATCGAGTGGGGATAGAAAAAGGCCCGGGTGCCGTGGCATCCGGGCCTTTGCTAGCAACTTGATGTTGCGGGCAGCTTAGAACTTGTGGCCGCACTTCTTGCAGACGCGCAGCTTGTTCTTGCCGTCCTTCTCGTGACCGACGCGGGTAACCTTACCGCACTCGGGGCAGACGAGATTGACGTTGGAGGCATCGATGGGAGCCTCCTGCGAAACGATGCCGCCCTGCTGGTTGGCAGCGTTGGGCTTGACGGCCTTCTTGACGACCGAAACGCCCTCGACAACGACCTTGTTCTCGGCAGGGAGAGCACGCAAGATAACGCCCTGCTTGCCGCGATCCTTACCAGAGAGAACCTGGACCTTATCGCCCTTCTTGATATACATATATCTCCCCTAACTACAGGGTCTCGGGAGCGAGCGAGACGATCTTCATGTACTTCTTGTCACGAAGCTCGCGAGCGACGGGCCCGAAGATACGGGTGCCGACGGGCGAACCATCGTTGTTGATGACAACGCAAGCGTTCTCATCAAAGCGAATGTAGGAGCCATCCTTGCGGCGGATCTCCTTAACGGTGCGAACGACGACGCAACGGACAACGTCCTTCTTCTTGACGTTGGCGCCAGGGGTAGCCTCCTGGACAGCACCGATGAACACATCGCCGATGCCTGCATAACGACGCTTGGAACCGCCAAGCACCTTGATGCAGCGAATCTTGCGAGCGCCGGAGTTGTCGGCGACGTTCAGCATGGTTTGCATCTGAATCATGGTAGATGTTCCTCCGAACTAAGAACCGAAGAGAGGTGCGCAGCCTTTATACGGCCCGTGGTATGCAAGCCAGACATACGCACATCTTCGGAAACGTACAAGTCGTAAGAGCGACTGCTTATTTAGCGCGCTCGACGACCTCGATGAGGCGCCAACGCTTCATCTTGGACATAGGACGGGTCTCCATAACGCGGACGGTGTCGCCCACGCCAGCCGTGCACTCCTCGTCGTGAGCGTGCAGCTTCTTGGAGCTGGTCATCATCTTGCCGTACTTGGGGTGACGCTTGCGCTCGGTGATGGTGACAACAATGGTCTTGGCACCGGAGACGGAGGTAACGACACCCGTACGGACCTTACGCGAGTTACGCGAATCAGTCATGTTCTCTCCTTAGGTCCTACTCGGCGACAGCGGACTTCTCCGCTGCGATCTCGCGGGCGCGCTGCTCCGTGAGGACGCGAGCGATGTCCTTCTTCACGGTGTTGACGCGAGCGGTGTTGTCCAGCTGGCTGGTGGCCATCTGGAAACGAAGGTTAAAGAGCTCGGCGCGCATTTCCTTCAGCTTCTCAACGAGCTGAGCGTCCGAGAGCTCACGAATCTCTGCGGGCTTCATTAGTTCTCCTCCTTGGCGGCGGCGGCGTCCTCAGCAGCCCACTTGGCCTCGAGAGCGGCCTCCTCAGCCATCTCCTTCTCGATGCGCTGCTCAGCGTTCTTAGCAGCAACAATCTTGGTCTTGATGGGAAGCTTGTGCTGTGCAAGACGCAGAGCCTCGCGAGCGACCTCCTCGGGCACGCCCTTGACCTCGAACATGATGCGGCCGGGCTTGACGACGGCCACCCACTCCTCGGGGTTACCCTTACCAGAACCCATGCGAGTTTCGGCAGGCTTCTTGGTGATGGGCTTATCGGGGAAGATCGTGATGTAGACACGACCGCCACGCTTCATGTAGCGGGTCATGGCAATACGAGCGGCCTCGATCTGACGGTTGGTGATCCAATGGGCCTCGAGAGCCTGGATACCAAACTCGCCGAAATGCAGCTCGGTATTACCCTTGGCCTGGCCCTTCATGGAGCCACGCTGCACCTTGCGGTGAAGAATACGCTTAGGGGCAAGCACTACTGACCCCTCCTCTCGGAGTTACGACGACGAGGACGGGAAGAGCCCTCGAGTGCAGGGTTGGGAACAGACTGGCCCGGGAGCTTCTCGCCCAGGTAGATCCAGACCTTCACGCCGCAAGCGCCCATGGTGGTGCTGGCGACAGCCGTGCCGTAGTCGATCTTGGCGCGGAGGGTGTGCAGAGGCACGCGACCCTCACGGTACCACTCACGACGGCCCATCTCGGCACCGCCGAGACGACCGGAGCACTGGATACGGATGCCCTTAGCGCCGGCCTTGCGGGCGGACTGGACAGCCTTGCGCATGGCGCGACGGAAGGCAACGCGGCCCTCGAGCTGCTCGGCGATAGACTGAGCAACGAGGTTGGCGTCGAGCTCGGGGCGCTTGATCTCGACAACGTCGACGGAGAGCTGGCCCTTGGAGACGCCAGCGACCTTCTCGAGCTCGGTGCGGAGGGTATCGATCTCGGCACCCTTCTTACCGATGACAACGCCGGGGCGAGCGGTGAGGATGATGACCTTCACTTTGTCGCCAGCGCGCTCGATCTCGACGCGGGAGACAGCTGCGCGGGAAAGACGCTTCTCGAGGTACTTGCGGATCTCGAGATCGTTACCGAGGGTCTTAGCGTAATCCTTCTCTGCGAACCAGCGGGAGCGCCAGTTCTCGGTGATGCCAAGACGGAAGCCGGTGGGGTAGACTTTCTGACCCATACAGCTTTACGCCTCCTTTCGAGGAGCAACGACGACGGTGATGTGGGAAGTACGCTTCAGAATGCGAGAAGCGGAACCCTTGGCGCGGGGACGGATGCGCTTAAGCGTCGGACCCTCGTCAACATAGGCAGCGGCGACAACCAGGTTGTCGGCACGCAGACCGTTGTTGTTCTCGGCGTTCGCAACAGCGGAACGGAGAACCTTCTCGACATCCACGGCGACGGCGCGGTCGCAGAAGTGGAGGATGTCGAAGGCCTGAGCGACAGGCTTGCGGCGGATCAGATCGACCACCAGGCGGGCCTTGCTGGGGGAAACACGCACGTACTTAGCGACGGCGCGAACCTCGGTGGCCTCAGTTTCAATAGACTTAGTTGCCATTTACGGTTAACCCCCTATTTGGCCTTGTGGCCACGGAACGTACGAGTCGGCGCGAACTCGCCGAGCTTGTGACCAACCATGGACTCGGTAACATACACGGGCACATGCTTGCGGCCGTCGTGGACGGCGATGGTGTGACCAACCATCTCGGGGAAGATGGTGGACGCGCGGGACCAGGTCTTCACGACGTCCTTCTTGCCAGCCTCGTTCATCGCGGTGATACGCGAGAGAAGGCGAGTCTCCACGAACGGGCCCTTTTTGAGACTTCTGCTCATAAGTGCTTTCTCCTAAAACTCGGTATCCGAAATTACTTCTTACGGCGACGAATGATGTGCTGGTTCGAGACCTTCTTCTTCTTGCGCGTACGAAGGCCCTTCGTCGGCTTACCCCAAGGGGTAACAGAGGGACGACCAGAGGTGTGGTTCTTGCCCTCGCCACCGCCGTGCGGGTGGTCGACAGGGTTCATGACGGTACCGCGGACGGTCGGGCGCACGTTCATGTGACGCTTACGGCCGGCCTTGCCGATGACGATGTTGGCGTGATCGGCGTTGCCGACCTCACCGACGGTGGCGCGGCAGGTAACGAGGATGCGGCGCATCTCGGAGGAAGGCATACGGACGATAGCGTACTTGCCCTCCTTACCCATCAGCTGGCAGGAGTTACCGGCGGAACGGGCGATAGCGGCGCCCTTGCCCGGCTGGAACTCGACGGCGTGGATGAGCGTACCGACGGGGATGTCAGCGAGGGGCAGAGCGTTGCCCGGCTTGATGTCGGCGTCAGAACCGGACATGATGGTCTGACCGACCTCGAGGCCCTTGGGGGCCAGGATGTAGCGCTTCTCACCGTCAGCGTAGTGCAGCAGAGCGATGCGAGCGGAACGGTTCGGATCGTACTCGATCGTGGCAACCTTGGCGGGCACGCCGTCCTTGTTGCGCTTGAAGTCGATCACGCGGTAACGACGCTTCACGCCGCCGCCCTGGTGGCGGGTGGTGATGCGGCCGTTGTTGTTACGACCGGCCTTCTTGGGCAGGGGCTCGAGAAGAGACTTCTCGGGCTTGGTGCAGGTGATCTCGGAGAAGTCGGAGATCGTCTGCCAACGCCTACCAGCGGAGGTCGGCTTAAGGTGCTTTACAGCCATTACAATCCCTTTCAATAGGAATCCGTTAGCCATCGCAGACAGGGATTCGAGGTTCTGCCTCGGGTGCGATGACACCGGACGTATACACGGTTCCGGGCGTGTCCATTTTATACGCCCAAAACCTTGAGCTCTCGCCTCCCCTATTTGGGAGGCATGAGCTCACTCAACAGCAGCGAGTCTTAGGCCTGGTTGCCAAAGACCTCGATGGTGTCGCCCTCGGCCAGCGTGACGATGGCCTTCTTCCAAGAACGGGTCTTGCCGGCGACATAGCGCACGCGCTTGGTCTTGGGCTTGACCGTCAGGGTGTTCACGCGAACGACCTTGACGCCGAAGATCTCCTCGACAGCGTCCTTGATCTGATACTTGTTAGCATCCTTGGCGACCTCGAACGTGTACTTGTTCTGCTCCATGCCGGAGAAGGAGCGCTCGGACACGATCGGACGGATGATGATCTCGTGGGCGGTCATTTATGCAAGCACCTCCCCGAAGTGAGCGGCGATGTCGGCGGGCATCAGCACAGCGTTGTTGTTGACGAGATCGTAGGTGTTGGCCTCGTCGGCAGTGATGATGAACGTCTTGGGAATGTTGCGGAACGACAGGTAGGCGTTGACGTCCTCATCGCGAACGATGATGGTCAGACGCTTGCCCTCAAGGCCGAGAGCCTTGAGCATGGCGACGGCAGCCTTGGTGGAAGGCTTCTCGAAGCCGTAGTCGTCGACGAGCACGAGCTCGCCATCGGCCAGCTTGGCGGACAGCGCGGAGCGCATAGCCAGCTTGACCTCCTTGTTGTTCATACGCTTAGCGTAGGAACGGGGCTTGGGGGCGAAGACAACGCCACCGTGACGCCACTGGGCAGCACGGATGGAACCCTGGCGGGCACGGCCGGTGCCCTTCTGACGCCAAGGCTTCTTGCCGCCACCGGAAACCTCAGAGCGACCCTTAGCAGACTGGGTGCCCTGACGCCAAGAGGCCATCTGGCACTTGACGATGTGGTGCATAACGTGGATGTTCGGCTCGATGCCGTACACCTCAGCGGCGAGCTCGGCCTCGGCGACCTTCTTGCCCTCGCTGTTCTTTACTTCAAACTTTGCCATTTAAGTGTTCTCCTTGGTATGACGCTGGGCTAAATGGGCTGGGCCCTTAGGCCATACGGATGGCGACGAGACCATTCTTGGCACCCGGGACAGCGCCCTTGACCAAGATGAGGTTCTGCTCGGCATCGATGCGGACAACGGAAAGGTTCTTGACGGTAACGCGCTCGTTACCCATGTGACCGGCCATCTTGACGCCCTTGAGGACGCGCGCAGGATAGGCGCACTGACCGATAGAACCGGGGTGACGCTGGAAGTGAGAACCATGCGTCATAGGACCGCGGCGCTGACCCCAGCGCTTGATGCGACCCTGGAAGCCCTTACCCTTGGAGGTACCGATGACGTCAACCTTCTCGACATCAGCGAAATCAGCGACGGTGACGACCTCGCCGACCTTGTGCTCCTCGCCGTTCTCGACGCGGACCTCACGAAGGAAACGGACAGGCTCGACGCCAGCCTTGGCGAAGTGACCAGCCATGGGCTTGTTCACGTTCTTGGCCTTGATGTCGCCGAAACCGATCTGGACGGCGTCATAGCCGTCGGTTGCCTGAGTTTTAACCTGCGAGACAGCGCAGGGGCCAGCCTGGATGACCGTGACGGGAACGACGTTATCGTTCTCGTCCCAAACCTGGGTCATGCCAATCTTGCGGCCGAGAATCATGCTGATCAAGATATGATCCCAACTCTCGCGTGGTCTTGGGACAATGCGTACACCACCGAGCGTACGCCCCTAGAGGACCACTACTTACACGACGTGCTCCCCAGCCTTGTATTTCGCCCGGACTACCTGACAACCCTATTAAGCAGGCATTTTGTCCAGCCAGAATACTCCCCTGGTTACACACAGCTGTTTAGTATACACGGCTGCGGGCGTATCCATCGAGATTCATATTTCACTCACATTGTTTACGCAGGTAAAGTGCATGGCACGTCTCCCGAGCACGGCGGAGGGCCGGAGAAATATATTAAGGTCCCTGCTCTACAGTCCTGCGCAAGACGAAGGCCACATTAAGTGGCCTTCTTTGCGTGCGGAACTCGCGATGACCTTAATATATTTCTCCGGCCCTCCGCCGTGCTCGGGAGACGACACGTTGATGTCTGCTTAACCCTGCTCGCTCAGCTAATTACTTTGTTGAGGGTCCACTATTTGCTGGAGGGTGAACTTGCATTGCATTGGCTCGCCTTCTGCTTGTGGCTTTGCCTCATCGAAATTGAAGATCATGATGGCGCAGTTGGGGAGTTTTGTTGGGAGCTCGAAGCCCTCTGGGGCTGCAGCCTTGATGAATTGGCGGCTGGCGCTGCCGTGGCTTACTGCTAGAAGGGTTTCGATGCCATCGGCGTCCATGATATTGGTGAGGGTGTCTACCATGCGCTCCTGCAGGGCATGACTTCCTTCTCCTCCGAAGGGGACCAAGTCCTCGCCCGGGTCCCAGACGTCGGTGGGTAGGGCGTCGTGGGGGCCTTCTTCGAAGGTGCCGTAGCTGCGCTCGATGATGCCTTCGCAGGGCTCGACTGCTGCGTCCGGGCCAAGGAGTTCGGTAGCGACGAGACTTGCCGTGTCCATGGCTCGACCTAAGGGCGAAGAGACCACCTTGTCGGGGACGACGCCGTGAGCTTTGAGCCATGCGGCTGCCATTCCCGCTTGTTTGCGGCCCAGGTCGGTCAGCGGTGAATCGCAGCGGCCCTGGACCAGCTTTTTAACGTTGAATTCTGTCTGACCGTGGCGGAGTAGATATAGCTTCTTCATGCTCTCCCCTTCTGCATCAGTTGCTTTATCGGCTCGGCCCTACTCGTGGGTATGGCCGACATAGTCTTCGTCGATCGTGATCTTGGCAATCGACTTGGGGTATTCGGATTCGACACGTTTCGCCAACGCGCGCTTTAGGTCCTCGGCGCTCATCGCCAAATCCGAGGGGCGTACGCAGTCGAAAATCACATTGGTGTGCGTGGGACCCGGCACACAGCGCAGATCGTGAATTGAAAGGCGGCTATCGATCTCTTGAGCCATAGCGTTGATACGCAAGCGCATGCTCGCCACCTTTGGATCGTCGGTCACGATGGGGTCGTAGTGAAGTGTGACAATCATGCCGTCTTCGTTCCTAAACGCCTGCTCAATGTTATCGAGCGTGTCATGGCTTTCCAGCGGGCTGGCCTCGGCTGCCATCTCAGCGTGAGCGCTTGCGAACTTCCTGCCCGGGCCGTAGTCGTGAACCATCAGATCGTGAACGCCCAAAACGCCGGGGTAGCTCATGATCTTGTCTCGAATGTGCTTGACCAGCTTAGGATCGGGCGTCTGGCCCAAAAGCGGGCTCACCGTATCCTGGATGAGTTCGAAGCCGCTCCAGCCAATATAGGCTCCAACGGCAAGGCCGACCCATGCGTCAAGATTGATGTGCGTCACCTGCGAAACAATTGCGCACGCTAACACGGCGCCTGTGGCGAGGACATCGTTCTTGGAATCCTGCGCGGTCGCATGCAGCGTCTCGGACTCAATGCGGTCACCGAGCTTTTGGTTGAGAGCCGCCATCCACAGCTTAACAACCATCGAAAGCACTAGAACTGCCACCAGGGCAAGCGAGAACTCGACGGGTTCGGGGTGGATGGCGCGCTCAACCGAGGACTTCACCAGCTCAACGCCAATCAGCAGCACGAGTGCCGCCACGACCAGACCCGAGAGATACTCGTAGCGACCGTGGCCGTAAGGATGTTCGGGGTCGGCGGGCTTACTCGCCAGCTTAAAGCCCAGCACGCTCACGATATTCGAGCTGGCATCGGAAAGGTTGTTCATGGCATCCGCCACAATCGAAACCGATCCCGACAGCACGCCAATTGCACCCTTCGCAGCGCATAGTGCCACATTGGTGAGAATACACACCACGCCCGTCAACGTGCCTACGCGCGCACGGTCGCCCTGCGCACGCTTAACAATCCACTCGACCATCTATATCCGCCCCCACGGTACTACCTATATATCTATTGCTCAAACGGATTGTAGTGTAGCCACTTTGCCCCACAGATACAAAAAGGCCGCAACCCACACGGGCCACGACCTTGGAACATGACAAAGGAATCGTCCTTTTGTCGCACAGGTTTATACGCTTGCTTCAGCAGCGCTCGCCACTGTTTCGGGCGAATCGACTTCGTCTTCTGCCGCCCGCCCCCTCGCCGACACCACGCCAAAGCAGTAGCTCAGCGCCGCAGACACAGCAAATGCCACACCGCCGGCAGCGCAGCACCACAGCAGGTTCGAGATGCCGCCCGTGGCAAAGCCAATGACCATGAGGACATTCGTCATGCCGATGGTATAGGCCGTAACGTGGCCCACGGCCGCAACAAGGCCTCCGACGGCGCCGCCGATGGCCATGCACGTCAGGCACCTGCCATATTTGAAGCCGCAACCGTACAGCGCCGGCTCGCTTACGCCGCCAAGAACACCCGAGATTGAATAGCCCAGCATGAGCGCCTTCTCGTCCTTATCCGCAACGCGGAGCGACGCGCCAAAGGGCATGCCCCAAACGGCGAACGTTGCCATCGTCGCGGCGATCAGGATACACGAATCCGTTCCCACACTCATAAACTGCGCATAGGCGAGCGATAGGACAACGTTGCTGACGCCGGCGATCTTTAGGAACTCCCAACCCGCGGCAAGCCCCATGAGCGTGAGCAGCGACACGATGCCACCGGAATTACCAAGCATAAACATAAGCTGGCCCAACAGCATGCCCAGATAGCTGCCCGCCGGCGCCGTAATACACAGCGAAACCGGAACCATAACGAGCATGGTTGCAAACGGAACGAACGAAAACGCCACGGCCTGAGGGATAACGCGCCGAAAGAAACACTCCACTCGCCATAGCACGGGCACCGAGATGAGAACCGGGATAACAGTTGTCGTGTAATCGTTGACCGGCGCGGGAAGCAGGCCATACACGGAAGTCATCGATGCCCCCGTCGTCGATGCGGCATCGACGAGCTTAAGCAGATCGGGCGCAATCAATACGCCGCCCAGCATCATGCCCAGCTGCTCCGAGCAACCGAGCTGGCGGGCAGCCGCCCAACCAAGATAAATGGGCAAAAAGTAGTAGCCGGCGTTATAGAGCCAACTGTAGAACAGGCGATAGATTTCGGAATCGGCAGACCACAGGCCCAGCATGCCTTCGCCCATAATGACGGCGACGGTACGGAACAACGCCGCGCAGATAATAAACGGCAGCGCCGACATCATGCTTTTGGACAGATAGTCCACCACGGCCATGGCGTTTGATGAGACCGTCGTTGTAAACGAGGTGTTAGAAACTTGTGACATGGAACGCCTTTCCCAATGTGACATGCAGACTTTTCCTTTGTCACATCGTGCGGTACTGACCGATTGTGCGGTACTTTTCGTAGCGGAGGTTTGTGAGGGTGGCGTCGTCGAGCTGCCCAAGCGTATCGAAGGCATTAAATGCCGAGGACATGACGGCACCGGCGATCTCCTCATGCGACAGGCCCCTATCGTCAACAATGCCGTCGATGATGCCGAGCGCCAACAGATCGGGGGCCGTGAGCTTCAGCGCCTCGGCGGCCTCATCCGCGCGCTCGGTATCCTTCCACAGGATCGACGCACAGGCCTCGGGGCTCACGACCGAATAGGCCGAGCTCGAGAGCATCAGGATGCGGTCGGCCACGGATAGCGCCAGCGCGCCACCAGAGCCGCCCTCGCCTGTCACCACCGAGACAATCGGCGTCTTAAGGCCGCTCATCTCCATGAGATTCTGGGCGATCGCCTCGCCCTGGCCGCGCTCCTCGGCACCGATGCCGCAAAACGCGCCCGAAGTATCGACCAGGCACAGAACCGGTCGACCAAACTTTTCGGCCTGACGCATAAGGCGACGCGCCTTTCGGTAGCCCTCGGGATGCGCCATGCCAAAGTTGCGGCGGATACGCTCTTTGGTCGTGGTGCCGCGCTCGATGGCGATGACCGTTACGGGGCGTCCATCTTTCCAGCCAATGCCAGCCACCACAGCGGCGTCGTCGCCAAAGTAACGGTCGCCGTGCAGCTCAACGAATCCGTCGAGGCCCAGCGAGATCATCTCACCCGCCGTGGCGCGATCTGCCGAGCGGGTCTGCTTAACAATCTCGAGCGCGGTTTTTGGTGCGGCCGAGCGCTTGAACAAGTGTCCCAACTTTTTGCCGCGGCGACCCGTATGCACGATCTCATGCGGTGCCCCCAAGCCGGGCGCGTGCCCTTCGTGCAGCGCCAGCAACTCGCCTACCGTGAGCGCAATCTCGCCACGCGGAACAACGGCATCGCAAAAGCCGTGCTCCAGCAAAAACTCGGAGCGTTGGAATCCCTTGGGCAGGCGCTTGTGCATGTTCTGCTCGATCACGCGCGGGCCGGCAAATGCCGTCAGGGCATCGGGCTCGGCCAGGATAATGTCGCCCTCCATGGCAAAGCTCGCGGTTACGCCTCCGGTCGTGGGGTCGGTGAGCACCGTGATATACAGGCCGCCCGCCTCGCTGTGGCGCCTAACCGCCGCAGAAATCTTGGCCATCTGCATAAGCGAGGTCACGCCCTCTTGCATGCGCGCACCGCCCGAAACGGTAAAGCCGACGACTGGCAATCCCAGCTCGGTCGCACGCTCAAATGCGTGACAGATCTTCTCGCCCACCACGGAACCCATCGAGCCCATCATAAAGTTGGCATCCATAAAGAAGAGCGCCGTATCGCAACCGCAGATTTTGCCCCTGCCGCACACAACGGCATCGCGCTCGCCCGAACGCTCGACCGCGCCCTTGAGCTTGTCGGCATAACCGGGAAACGAGAGGAAGTCCTCCGACGCCAGATTAGCATCCCATTCCTCAAACGTGCCCTCGTCGACCGTCATGCGCATGCGCGCGCGACCGCTCACGCGAAAGTGTTTGCCGCAACGAGGACAGACCTCGAGGTTGTCGTGCAGGCGTGCCTCATCGATCACACGGCGGCACTCCGGGCACTTGATAAACACGTGGCGCGCAGGAAACTCGGCGCACGACTCGGTCATCGGCCCCTCGAGGACGTTGACCGTCTTCGCTTTTCTATTCATCAGCATAGAGATGCCCCATCAGATCGGTGTGATACATGCCCGACAAGAACTCGTCGTTTGCCAGCACGTCGAGCTGAAGCTCGCTGTTTTCGCTCACGCCCTCAATCACGAGCTCGCCCAGGGCCGAGCGCATCTTGCGAATGGCGCCGTCACGCGTGGGCGCACACACGATGAGCTTGCCGAGCATGGAGTCGTAGTACGGCGGAACGTTCGCACCGGTAAACATGGCGGAATCCCAGCGCACGCGCGGACCACCCGGCACACGCAACGCGGTGACCGTTCCGCATGACGGCAGAAAGTCCGGCGTTTCGGCATTGATGCGGCACTCCATGGCGTGGTTGCGGACAGGCATGTCCTCCCGCTCAAAGGGCAGAGGCTGGCCGGCTGCCACGCGCAGCTGCCACTTGACCAAGTCGGTATCGGTCACAAACTCCGTAACCGGATGCTCCACCTGCAAGCGCGTGTTCATTTCCATAAAGTAGAAATTGCCGTCGTCCGAATACAGGAACTCGATGGTACCGGCTCCTTCGTAGCCGACGGCACGAGCCAGGTCACGCGCGGCCTTGTGCATGCGCGCGCGAATATCATCGCGTCCGTCGAGACACGGCGCGGGGCTCTCCTCGATCAGCTTTTGGTTGCGGCGCTGCACCGAGCACTCGCGCTCGCCGAGCGAAAACACATGGCCCTGCTTATCGGCCATAATCTGCACCTCAACGTGGTGCGCCGGCGCGACGAACTTCTCCATGTAGCACTCGCCGTCACCAAAAACGGCCTCACCCTCGGCACGTGCTTCAATAAAGGCCTTTGCCGCGTCTTCCACGCGCTCGACCTTGCGAATGCCGCGACCGCCGCCACCTGCACGCGCCTTGATGAGCACGGGGCAGCCGATGCGCTCGGCCTCGGCCGTCGCCTCCTCGGGACTTTTGAGCAAATCGCAGCCCGGAACGATGGGCACGCCCGCCGCGGCAGCCGTTCGACGTGCGGCATCCTTGTCGCCCATGCTGTCGATCACCTCGGCCGAAGGACCGACAAACGCCAGGCCATACTTGTCGCAGTCGCGCACGAAGCTCGCCTTCTCGGAGAAAAAGCCATAGCCGGGATGAATTGCCTTAGCTCCCGACTTTACGGCACAGGTGAGCACGGCATCGTCGTTGAGGTAGCTCTCGGCAAGACGCGGGCCGCCGATGCAATACGCCTCGTCGGCAAGCTGCACGTGCAGCGCGTCCGCATCGGCCGTGGAATAAACGGCGACGGTCTTGATGCCCATATCGCGGCACGCGCGGATAACACGGACCGCGACTTCGCCGCGGTTGGCGATGAGCACTTTGTCGAACATGAAGACTTCCCTACTTTTCGTGCATGAGTGCAAAAGACATATCGGCGCGGCAGCAAACCTCACCGTTGACGCTCGCAGTACCCGTCGCAAAGCGGAACGGCCCGAGCGCACGCGTGATGGAACACACCAGGTCCACCGTGTCGCCCGGGCGCACCGGACGCTTAAAGCGCACCTTGTCCAGACTCGTGTAGAACGGCGTCGCGCCGCGCGCCTCCTCATCGCCCATCAGCAGCACGCAGCAGTTTTGGGCGAGCATCTCGCACTGAATCACGCCGGGAACCACCGGGTTTCCCGGAAAATGCCCCTGCAAAAAGTACTCGTCACCCGTAATCGTGATCTTACCGTGGGCCTCGTCGCCCACCAGCTCGGCCTCGTCGAGCAAAAGCATCGGCTCGCGATGCGGTAACAGCTTCTTGAGCTCTTTTTTGTTCATGGATATCACCTATTCGATCCTCATGAGGCAGCTGCCAAACTCCACGAGGTCGCCGTCGGCCACGCAGATCTCGAGCACCTCGCCATCCGCCTCTGCCGTTACCTCGTTGAGAACCTTCATGGCCTCGATGATGCAGAGGGTCTCGCCGGCCTTGACCTTGGAGCCCACGTGCACAAACGGCTCGTCGCCCGGCGCCGGGGCAGCATAGAACACGCCGACCATGGGAGCGGTCACCTCGGTGCCCTTGGGCTCCGGCGCGGCGGCAGGTGTCTGCGCGGCGGGTTCCGGTGCGGCGGCAGGCATGGCGACAGGGGCCACCGCCGGCGCAGCCATGGCACTCGGCATAGGCATGGGCATGGCAACCGGCTGCGCGGCGCTCGCGCGCTCGAGTTCGACCGCGGTGCCATCGGGCTCCTCAACGCGTACGCGCGTGAGGCCGCGGTCTTCCATAACATCGGCTATCTCGGCAAGTCTTTTGGAATCCATGCTCTAGCTCCTCGTATATCTACGCAGCGCGATGGCGGCGTTGTGTCCGCCAAAGCCCAGATTGGTCGAAAGCGCCCAGGTAAGGTCGGCGCGAACCGCGCGATTGGGCGTGTAATCAAGATCGCAGGCGGAATCGGGCGTGTGGTAGTTAATGGTCGGCGGCACCACGCCCTGCTCGAGCGCCATGGCACATGCCATGACCTCGATGGCGCCCGTGGCACCGATCATATGGCCGGTCATCGACTTGGTCGACGAGACGTGCGCGGCGCGTGCCGCGTCCTCGCCGAGCGCACGCTTAATGCCCGCCGTCTCGGACGAATCGTTGAGCTTGGTCGAGGTGCCGTGAGCGTTGATGTAGAGGCCCTCGGAAGGCTTAACGTCGCCCTCGGCCACCGCCAGCGATATCGCACGGGCAATGCCGGCAGCCTCGGGATCGGGGCTCGTGATGTGATAGGCATCATCGGTGTTGCCGTAGCCCACGACCTCGGCATAAATGTGCGCCCCGCGAGCCAGCGCGTGCTCCATGCTCTCCAGTACGAGCACGCAGGCGCCCTCGCCCATCACAAAGCCGTCGCGGTCTGCATCGAACGGGCGGCAGGCCGTCGCGGGATCGGGATTGGTGGTCAATGCGCGGCAGGACGTAAAGCCCGCAACGGCATCGGGGATAATGGCCGCCTCGGCGCCGCCCGCGAGGATCGCGTCGGCATAGCCGTGCTTGATGGCGCGGAACGCCTCACCCACCGCATGGGCAGAAGTCGCGCAGGCAGTCACAACGGGCAGGGTCGGGCCCTTTGCCTTATGGCGAATCGCGATGTTGCCCGAAGCCATGTTGGGAATCATCATCGCGATCATGTAAGGCGATGCGCGACGAGGCCCCCGATCGGCGATCGTGTGGACGTTGTCGACGAGTGTCTGCATGCCGCCCACACCCGAGCCCACGTAGACGCCCAGGCGCTCTCGATCGATGGCGCCTTCGACATCAAAGCCCGCATCGTGCATGGCCTCGTCCGACGCTGCCAGGGCAAACTGAACGCAGGGGTCCAGGTGCTTGGCATCACGCTTGCCAAAGTACTCGTTGCCGTCAAAGCCCTTGACCTCGGCCGCCACCTTAACGGCGAACGCGTCGGTATCGAAGTGCGTGATCGGGCCGATACCGCACGTGCCGGCGCACATGGCCGCCCAGGTGGCAAGCGCGGTGTTGCCGAGCGGCGATACGGCACCTATGCCGGTGATTGCAACTCTCTGTTCCATCATGGTCTCCTCATCCAAGCCGTTCTTCGGCCCTGGTTTCTACATCGCCATTCCGCCGTCGACGCGTACGACCTCGCCCGTAATGTAGGCAGCCGCATCGCTCGCCAAAAAGCGCACCACGCCGGCCACTTCCTCGGGGCGCGCCATGCGCTTTAGGGGAATCTGCTCCTCGCACGCCGCGCGGACCTTCTCCGAGAGCTTTGCCGTCATATCGGTCTCGACAAACCCGGGTGCGACCGCGTTTACTCGTACGCCGCGGGGCGCAAGCTCGCGCGCTACCGCCTTGGTCAGGCCGATGACGCCCGCCTTGGAGGCAGCGTAGTTGGCCTGCCCGGCATTGCCCATCAGGCCCACGACCGAGCTCATGTTGATGACGCAACCGCCGCGCTGGCGCATAAAGGTCTTGGTGAGCGCGCGCGTCATATTGAACGTGCCCTTGAGATTGACATCGAGCACGCGATCGAAGGCATCGTCGCCCATGCGCATAAGCAGCCCATCGCGAGTAATCCCGGCGTTATTGACGAGCACCCAAATCGAACCAAAGTCATTGAGCACGGCCTCGATACACGCATCGACGGCATCGGGGTCGGCCACGTCGCATTGATACGCGCGTGCCGCGGCGCCAGCCGCCTCGCAGGCTTCGCACGTCTCGCGCGCCGCATCGACGCTGCCGGCATAGACGACGGCGATATCAAAGCCGTCCTCCGCCAGACCGACAGCGCAGGCGCGGCCGATACCGCGCGAGCCGCCCGTGACCAGCGCCACGCGACGTGAGTCGTTGCGCTCGAGCGCGCCGTTGTTCAAATTGCCCATGTCATTCCTTTCGGGTTACAGCCCGTGGACTATGCGAGCTCGTCGGCAATAGCTGCGACCTGCTCGGCCGTCTCGCACGAATACACGCGAACGTCGCTCAGCGTACGCTTGACCAGGCCCGACAGCGTTTTGCCAGGGCCGACCTCAATAAACGTGTCGATGCCCTGATCCTGCAGAGTATGCAGCGTGTCGACCCAGCGCACGGCATGGCTCACCTGGTTGGCCAAGACATCCGATGCCGCTCGCGGGTCCGCCGGATAGGGCGCCGCCGTCATGTTTGCCATGACCGGAATCAGCAGCGGAGACGGCGCGTGGCCGGCTTGGACATACGTCGCCAGCCCCTCAGTCGCCTCTGCCATATAGGGGCTATGGAATGCACCCGACACCGCGACTTTCATAGCGCGGCCGCCAGCCTCTTTTACTAGGACGTCGAGCTCCTGCAGCGCCTCGGACGCTCCGGCCACAACCGTCTGCTGCGGACTGTTGTAGTTGACCGGCCAGCAGTCCTCGCCGGCCTGTTTTGCCAGGCCCTCGACTTGCACCGCATCGAGCTTGATGACGGCACGCATGCCGCCCGGGTGGCGCTCGGCAGCCGCGGCCATCAGCGCCGCGCGCTCGCACACGAGCTCAAAGCCCGCTCGCGTATCGAATGCCCCCGCAAAGGTGAGCGCGGCGACCTCGCCCAGCGAGAATCCCGCACAGGCGGCAGGCACCACGCCGCGCTCACGCAGAGCGGTAGCCGCCGCCAGGTCGTGAACGAACACGCACGGCTGCGTGTTCTCGGTCTGCGAGAGCTCCTCCTTGGAGGCGCTCCGGCACTGCTCGCTGGTCCCCGGGCGCACCTCGTCGACAATGGCGAACACCTCGGCGGCCGCCGGCGATGCCTCGATCAGGTCGACGCCCATCGCGGGGTGTTGGGCACCCTGGCCGGCAAACAGAAACGCTACGCTACCCATGCGGACGCACCCTTCAGGACGCGCTCGGCGCCATCGACCAGATCGTCAACGATTTCACGTGCGCTCTGGCGCTCGTTGACCATGCCGGCAATCTGCCCACACAAAAACGAACCCTCTTCGTAATTGCCGTCCTTGGCGGCCTTGCGAAGGGCGCCCGTGCCCATGGCCCCGAGTTCCTCGACACTTACGCCAGCCGCCTCGCTCTTGGCATAGGCGTTGGTGAAGGGGCTCTTGAGGGCGCGCACCGGATGTCCCGTCGAGCGACCGGTCGCACGCGTCGAGGTGTCGTTGGCCTTCAGGACTATCTCCTTGTACTGCTCCGAGACGGTGCACTCATTTGCAACGAGAAAGCGCGTACCCACCTGGACGCCGGCAGCGCCCAGCATAAAGGCGGCCGCCACGCCGCGGCCGTCGGCAATACCGCCGGCTGCCACAACAGGGATGTCGACCGCATCGACGACCTGCGGCACCAGTGCCATCGTCGAGGTCTCGCCAATATGGCCGCCCGATTCGGTGCCCTCGGCAACCACGGCGGTGGCCCCACGACGCGCCACGAGACGGGCGAGCGCTACCGAAGCCACAACGGGGATGACCTTGATGCCCGCGTCGTTCCAAGCCTTCATGTACTTGGCAGGATTGCCGGCACCCGTCACGACGACCGGCACTCGCTCGTCAATCACGACCTGCGCGACCTCGTCGGCAAACGGGCTCATGAGCATGACGTTGACGCCAAAGGGCTTATCCGTCCTGGCGCGCAGCTTATGAATCTGGTCGCGAAGCCAGTTGGCGTCGGCGTTCATGGCCGCGATAATCCCTAAGCCACCCGCCTCGGACACTGCGGACGCCAGCGAGGCGTCGGCAATCCAGGCCATACCGCCCTGGAATACGGGCTTTTCGATGCCGAGCAGATCGCAGAGAGGAGTCTTGAGCATCTCTACTTCTCCAATGCCGCCTCGACCGTATCGGCGAACTCGCCAACCGTCTTGGGGTTCTCCTCGGTATCGAGCTGAATGCCAAACTCGTCCTCGACGGCGACGAGGATCTCGACGGTACCCAGACTGTCGAGACCAATCTCCTCGAGCGTGGACTCAGGCTTCATCTCGACATCGTCAAGACCGGCGGTCTCGCGGATAACGTCGCAAACGCGCTCGAAGGTCTTCTGATCTGCCATGGTAGTTCTCCTTTGTTTGTGCCCTAGGGGCGTTTTTTCCTATGTGCAACTACTTCCAACGAAGCAGATAGCCACCTATATCCAGGCCGGCGCCAAATCCAACGAGGGCGATGGTGTCGCCCGCATTCAGTGCGTCGGTGCGTGCCAGACGGTCAAGCGCAAAGGGAATGCAGGCGCTCGAAATGTTGCCGGTCTCGCGCAGCGTTCGAACCACGCGCTCGTCTGGCACGCCGAGGCGCTTGACCGCCTGACTCAGGATTCGATCGTTAGCCTGATGGAATACAAAATGGTCGATGTCTTCGACCGAAATGCCCGCATCGCCCGCAAGCTTATGGACCGTGTCGCAGATGGCGTTGACGCCGAACTTGAACACGCGGCGGCCATTCATGGACAGCACGCTCTTGCTATCTGCGGAAGCCTTAAACGGCGAGGTGCTGACCAGACCGGGAACGTGCAACGTCTCGACGTCGGGCGCCGTCGAAAGCTCAACGGCAAGGGGGCTGTCTCCCCCAGCCCCAATCACTGCGGCGCCTGCCCCATCGCCAAAGAGCACGCAGGTGGCGCGGTCGGTCCAGTCGAGCGCGCGCGTCATCTGCTCAGCAGCAACGATAAGCACGCGCTCGGCACGACCGCGCTCGATATAGCCCTCGGCGACATCGAGCGCAAACACGAAGCCGGCACAGGCCGCCGAGACATCGAAGGCAGGGCACGCCGCTCCTAGTCGCTCAGCAACGGCACACGCCTCAGCGGGAACAAGGTGGTCACCCGTCGTCGTCGAGCAGACGATCAGATCCAGCTGGCTCGCGTCGATTCCGGACACCAGGAGTGCCCGCTCGCTCGCCGCTACGGCAAGGTCGTCAAGTGACTCGGTGGTACAGACGTGGCGGCTCTTGATACCTGTGCGGGTAAAAATCCACTCATCCGAGGTATCGAGGAACTCAGACAGTTCGTCATTGGAAACACTGCGCTCAGGAAGCGCCGAGCCTGTTCCAAGAATCGTGAAACCCAACACTAGCCTCCTTTGAGTTGTTGACGTGTTTACATCGACCAAGAGAGGATAGCGCATTCTTCGCTTTGTTGACGTGTTAACATTAAATTGTCCAAATGCGACAAAGGCTTCACATTGTGTCTATCTCTCGACACCATTGCGTCATTCACTTATTCATTAAGGAGGTAGCAGCCGCTATGGATGCCCAATTAACGATAGTCGACGTAACCGGATCGACCAACGATGACCTGCTCGAGGCAGGAAAACAGGGAGCGCCGCACGGCACGGGGCTTGCCGCCCGCGCGCAAACGGCAGGACGCGGCCGACGCGGCCACAAGTGGGATTCAACCGCCGGCAACCTGTTGCTCTCGATTGTCCTACGTCCTCGTGTTAATCCCGCCAAGTACTCTGGCCTTGCCGCCGTCAGCGGCCTAGCGGTGCTCGAGGCGCTCGAGGCGCAAGGTCTTGCTAACGAGATCGGCCTCAAATGGCCCAACGACCTCGTCGCACGAGGACATAAGCTCGGCGGCATCTTGGTCGAGGCGGCTCGTGACAACGAGGGCAAGCCCATTGCCGTCTGCGGCATTGGCGTCAATGTGAACTATGTGCCCTCGGAGGTTCCCGATGGCGGCCTGCCGGCAATCGGTCTGTCAGACCTCAACGAGAATGTTCCCACCGTCGATGTCCTACTCAAGGAGGTCTATCACACCGTCGTAAACGCTGTGGACGCGTGGGCAGATCTGCTCAACGCCATGGAAGAAGACGTTGGTCCGATCGCGCCCGTCCACGATGATTATGTCGCTCATCTCAATTGGATTGGGGAGCAAGTTATCGCCCGTTCCCCTGCCGGTGACGAGCTGGCACGTGGCATCTTTCAAACGGTCGATACCTTTGGTCGCGCGTGCATCGAGACGGAAGACGGCTTGCGATCCTTCCATTTTGAGGAGGCATCGCTGCGTTCCATGGGTAAATAAGGCGCCACAGCCACCCGCTCGACAGCATTACCCGGTCCCCCAAGGCCATCATGCAAAACAAAAGAGCCCCGCTACCGTAATGGCAGCGGGGCTCTGTAAGCTATGAGCGATATCGCTTAGAGCTTGATGTCGATGTCGACGCCAGCGGGGAGGTCGAGACGCATGAGCGAATCAACAGTGCCCGAGGTGGGGTCGAGGATGTCGATGAGGCGCTTGTGGGTGCGCATCTCGAACTGCTCACGGGAGTCCTTGTTCACGTGCGGCGAGCGGATAACCGTGTACAGGTTGCGCTCGGTGGGCAGGGGGACAGGACCGGAAACGCGAGCGCCGGTCTTCTGAGCGGTCTCGACGATGAGCTTCGCGGACTGATCGACGACCTCGTGATCATAGCCCTTGAGGCGAATGCGGATCTTCTGGGTAGCCAACTTAAACCTCCAAAGAGTGCGAGAGATGTTCTCGCGGATTACGTAACAGGGAGCTCGAACTTAGGCGTTCTTGCTCATGACCTCGTCCACGATGGACTTGGGCGCGGGCTCATAAGAGTCGAACTGCATCGTGTAGGATGCACGGCCCTGGGTCTGGGAGCGAAGGTCGGTAGCGTAACCGAACATCTCGCCCAGCGGCACCTTGGCACGGATGAGCTTGCTGTTCTTGCGATCCTCCATGCCCTCGATCTTGCCGCGGCGACCGGAGAGGTTGCCCATAACGTCGCCCATGTACTGCTCGGGGGTCTCGACCTCGACAGCCATGATCGGCTCGAGCAGCTGCGGATCGGACTTCTTGAGGGCGTCCTTGATAGCCATGGAACCGGCGATCTTGAAGGCGGCCTCGGAGGAGTCGACCTCGTGGTAAGAACCGTCGAACAGGGTGACCTTAACGTCGAGGACCGGGAAGCCGGCGATAACACCGGTGTTCAGGGCCTCCTGGATGCCCTTGTCGATGGACGGGATGTACTCCTTGGGCACGACGCCGCCGACGATTGCGTTGACGAACTCGTAGCCGAAGCCCTCCTCCATCTTCTCAAGCTTGATGACGGCGTGGCCGTACTGACCGCGACCGCCGGACTGACGGACGAACTTGCCCTCAGCCTTCTCGACGTCGTGACCAGCGGTCTCGCGGTAGGCGACCTGGGGCTTACCAACGTTAGCGTCAACCTTGAACTCGCGGAGCAGACGGTCGACGATGATCTCGAGGTGCAGCTCGCCCATGCCGGCGATGATGGTCTGGCCGGTCTCGTGGTTGGTGGACACCTGGAAGGTCGGGTCCTCCTCGGCGAGCTTGGTCAGAGCCAGGGACATCTTGTCCTGCTCGGCCTTGGTCTTGGGCTCGATGGCAACGTCGATAACGGGCTTAGCGAACTCGATCTTCTCGAGGACGATCTCCTTGCCCTCGGCGCACAGGGTGTCACCGGTGGTGGAGTTCTTGAAGCCGACGCAAGCGACGATGTCGCCGGCGGCAGCGTCGTCACGGTCGATACGCTCGGCAGCGTTCATCTCGAGGATGCGGCCGAGGCGCTCGCGCTGACCGTTGGAGGCGTTGACCACGTAGGAGCCGGACTCGGCGCGGCCGGAGTAAACGCGGACATAGGTGAGCTTACCGACGAACGGGTCGGTCATGATCTTGAAGACCAGGCCGGAGAAGGGCTCGTCGAAGGAAGGATGACGCTGGATCTCCTCGCCGGTGTCCGGATCGGTACCGGTGACGGCCTCAACGTCGAGCGGGCTGGGCAGGTAGTCGACGACAGCGTCGAGCAGCTCCTGGACGCCCTTGTTCTTGTAGGCGGAGCCCACGAAGACGAGGTTAAGCTCGTTGGCCAGAACACCCTTGCGCAGAGCAGCCTTGAGCTCCTCGACGGTGAAGTCCTCCTCCATGAGGATCTTCTCCATGAGCTCGTCGTCAAAGCTGGCAGCAGCGTCGAGGAGCTCCTCGCGCTTGGTGGCAGCGATGTCGGCGAACTCAGCCGGGATCTCGTCCATCGGCTCGGGGTAGGTCATGCCCTTGTCGTCGGCCTTGAAGTCCCATGCGGTCATGGTGACGAGGTCGATAACGCCCCAGAAGTTGTCCTCGGCGCCCATCGGGACCTGAGCGGCCACGGCGTTGGCGTCGAGACGATCCTTCATGGTCTCGATAGCGTTGAAGAAGTCAGCGCCCACGCGGTCATACTTGTTGATGAAGGCGATGCGGGGGACGTTGAAGGTAGAAGCCTGACGCCAAACGGTCTCAGACTGGGGCTGAACGCCGGCAACGGCGTCGAAGACGGCGACAGCGCCATCGAGGACGCGCAGGCAGCGCTCGACCTCGGCGGTGAAGTCAACGTGGCCCGGGGTGTCGATGATCTGGATACGGTAGTCGGTACCGTCCTTCTTCCAGAAGCACGTGGTAGCAGCGGAGGTAATGGTTACGCCGCGCTCCTGCTCCTGAACCATCCAGTCCATGGTGGCAGCGCCCTCATGGACCTCACCGATCTTGTGGGTCTTACCGGTGTAGTAAAGAATACGCTCGGTCGTGGTGGTCTTACCAGCATCGATGTGGGCCATGATGCCGATGTTACGGGTATCGGAAAGCTTGTACTTAGGCTTAGCCATGTTAGTTCCTTACCTTAAACTTACCAACGATAGTGAGAGAACGCGCGGTTGGCCTCGGCCATCTTGAAGACGTCCTCACGCTTCTTGACGGAAGCGCCCAGGCCGTTGGAAGCGTCGAGGATCTCGTTGGCGAGACGCTCGGCCATGGTCTTCTCCTTGCGAGCGCGGGAGAAGTTGACGATCCAGCGGATACCCAGAGCGGTGGAACGACGGGAGTTGACCTCCATCGGGACCTGATAGGTAGCGCCACCGACACGCTTGGGCTTAACCTCGAGCGTGGGCTTGACGTTGTCCATAGCCTTCTTGAAGGTAGCGAGAGCGTCGCCACCCTCGGACTTCTCGGCAACGATCTCGAAAGCGGTGTAAACGATGCGCTCAGCGGTGGCCTTCTTGCCGTCAAGAAGGACCTTGTTGATGAGCTGAGTCACCAGGCGGTTGTTGTAAACGGCGTCAGGCTGAACCTCACGACGATTAGCTGCTGCACGACGCGGCATGTGAAATCTCCTTAAGTGTCTACCGTGCGGCGCTCAAGACGGCACACGGCGAAAGTATCAAAACGTTATCTGGCTTATTTGGCCTTGGGGCGCTTAGCACCGTACTTGGAACGGGCCTGCAGACGGTTCTGGACCGGAGCAGCGTCGTAGGCGCCACGGATGACGTGATAACGGACACCAGGGAGGTCACGGACACGACCGCCGCGGACGAGCACGATGGAGTGCTCCTGCAGGTTGTGGCCCTCACCCGGGATGTAAGCAGTAACTTCGATGCCGTTGACGAGGCGAACACGGGCAACCTTACGAAGAGCCGAGTTCGGCTTCTTGGGGCTCGTGGTGAAGACGCGGGTGCACACGCCGCGCTTCTGGGAGTTGTGCTGCAGAGCAGCGTTCTTGGACTTCTTGGGCACGGAACGACGGCCCTGGCGAACCAGCTGGTTAATAGTAGGCAAAGCGTACTCCTTCTCGAATGATTCCAGCTTTCTGTAAAGTGCAACGGCTTGAATCGAGGGGTCAGCATCCCCCTACGAAACACGCAGTTCGATAGGATACGTGGCGTTAGCTGTGCCGTCAACAGACCACGCCGCCGGGCGTATCCCAAAATTGGCATATTTCCGCAAAGCCTACACAAAAGGAATCCCCTCCTGTGCGCGGGGGTGGATTCCCGGGCCGTGCGGCACAGGGGTTAAGTTTGCTGCTCTACAGTCCTGCGCAAGGCGGAAAGCACATTAAGTGCTTTCCTTTGCGTGCGGAACTCGCGACAAACTTAAAACCTGGGCCGCCCGGTCCGGGAATCCGACGTGCTCGTTGGGGCAACGCTACCTGCCAAATAGGGACAGGTTTATTTTGGTCGGTTTTATCTGGGGAAACGTCGCGCTCCAGCGGTGATCTGCTCTCACCTGTCGCATGGAAATCGACGGTGTTTTCGGAAGTATGCGGCAAATTCTGGACCTGGCGAGCACACCGGGGTTTTGCGATAACAAACCCGCAGGTAGAGCGCTTGATCATATGCGGTGTGGTCGACCCATCAAGATTTTGCCGCATACTTCCGAAATTCAGGCGAATATCGCTCAAAATAACCGTCCATATAACGCAAAATAGGCCGCTTCCCCTAGTGGGAAGCGGCCTCAAGCCTTACGAGTAGACGATGGTAAAGGGTACTTCTGTTTCGGTCTCTCCTGCTGATGTGTACCTCGTGCCCTCAAGGGTTACCGAGACCACTTGGTCGACATCAATCAACTTCGTTGGCACCCAAATGTTCTCTCCGCTATTGCGTGCCATCGAAACATAGAAATTGTACGCCCCTGCGTCGTCATCTTCGATAATCTGCTCTGACCCATCCTTGTAGGTGACGGTCAGTTTATGATCAACTGCTTCATAGCCCAGATCATCGATGTGCGTCTGGATGGAAAACGGGCTGATCTCGAGAGGCGAGTCGTCGGAGCGGAGCTCCTTTGTATCGACGTGCGCTCCGACGTTAAACTCTGGCGTCGATACCTCGATCACCTTCGCATCCTCACCTTTGCCCTCCGTCCAACTGATATTCCAGGTGACCGCATGTCGTAAATCTCGATCGCGATTCCAAGATGCAAAGTACATCGTGCCGTTAATGACCGTGTCGCTTGATGTGTCTTTATCAATGGTGCAGCGTGTATCAGCCCATTCCTCGCCGAAGTTCATGCTGGGTGTACTGACGCCCCCTTCTTCTTCACCATAGAGAACAAGTTCGCCAAGCTCTGCCGCCGGCTTGTAGTAGTTAACGCCATTCGGATTGGACAATGTAAACGTCACAGCACCGCAACCGTTCTCGTCGATTGCCATCTCATGAATGTCGAGCGTATAGCCGTTGCCCTCGACGGACAGATTGACCTTCTGGACTGCACCCTCCAGGCTTTGGGGCGCGATACCATCACCAAACTCTCTGGTGTAGGTATATTTCGTCCCCGACGAGCCGCCATTTGTCCAGGTAACGGACTCACCGTTGCCATGGTTTCCCCAGGCAAAGGCAAAATAACTGGAATTGACAACAGCGTAGGCGACCCCTCCGGTCGCCAGCACTCCGGCAAGACATCCGATTACGGCAACATACAGAGGCTTCGCGTGACCCTTTCGGCGAAGCGGCTCGCCAGCAGCGGCATAAAGAACACGGTCAGCAAGATCGCTATCGGCTTGGACGGACTCGAAGGCCTGCTTGATCTGGTTGGATTTCACGGTCGCCCTCCTCTAGGATGAACTTGAGCTTCGATCTGCCGCGAGCTAAACGCGTTCGAACGGTCGCGGCTGGCACATGCAGTAACTCGGCAATTTCTGAAGTCGAGAAGCCCAGATAGTAATAGAGCACGATAGGAATACGGAATCGCTCCGGAAGTCGCATGACGTCTGACAGGACCGCCTTGGTCTCCTCCTGCGCTGTCGAAAGCGACTCGGCCAGGTTCTCAATATCCTCCACGCGCCTCCACGGCTTTCGAAAGAGAGATTTACATTCATTGATCGTGACCCGGATAAGCCATCGACGAAGATGCTCCCAGTTTTCAAATTGCGCGTCGCTTTTGAGCAACTTAAGAAAGACGTCTTGAGCGACATCGTCGGCGTCAGCGCGATCACGCAGATACGTCAATGCGATCCGAAACACGACATCCCGGTGGTCTTCGACCGCCTGTCTAAAAGCTTGTTCTTCCATAATCACCTCCCGGTGACGCTGATGGTTCTTGATGAGGTCCTCACCATAGATACGCTTTGGCCGAACGAAATGTTTCAAATCCAAGCAGGAAAAACCTACCAAAATAAACCTGTCCCTTTTTGGCGAAAGGAATCCCCTTCTGTGCGCGGGGGCAGATTCCCGGAACGGGCCGCCCGCTGTTTAAGTTTGCTGCTCTACAGTCCTGCGCAAGACGGAAAGCACATTAAGTGCTTTCCTTTGCGTGCGGAACTCGCGACAAACTTAAACAGCGGGCGGCCCGTTCCGGGAATCCGACGTGCTCGTCGGGGCAACGTTCCTCACCAAAAAAGACCCGCTTCCCTGTTGGGAAACGGGTCTTTGGAAGGGCGGTTAACGTACTTGGAAGTTACTCCTCGTCGTTGTCCTTGGCCTCTTCGGCGTCATCGGTGTCCACGAGCTGGTTAAGCAGCTCGTCGAGGGAAGCCATGTCCTCGTTGATGGCACCGTTGGCGGGAGCCTTCTTGTCGTCGATCGGGGCGCCCAGGAGCTCCTCATCGGCGTCGGCGTGATGCGTCGGAGCGGAGGTACCCAGCAGGATATCGTCCGGACCGTCGGGGCTAAAGACCATCTGCAGCAGCTGCGAGAGGTCTTCCTCGTCGGCAACGTCGTCGTTGTTCTCGAGGATGTAGAGCAGATCGTGGGCCTCGAGGCCGTCACGGAGCTCCTCAATCGCCTTGGCACCGATGCCATCGATGCGCAGCAGATCCTCCTCGGACTTGCCGACCAGGTCGCCGACCGTCTCGATGCCGACCTCGCTGAACTTGTTGGTCCAGCGCTGCGACACGCCCAGGTCGTCGAACAGGTACAGGCGAGCCTTCTCGGCGGAGATGGTGTGGCCGTTGCGGGTGAACGAACCGTCAGCACCACCGAACTCGTCGTAGCCGGCCCAGTCGAGCTGCTGCGGGAGCTGCTCGTCCAGGTCCTTGAGCTCCACAGGAGCCCACTCGGGCAGCGACTTGGCGTTGGGCGAAGCCGGGCCATCGATGTCGACATAGCCGTCGGCCATGCGATACGTCAGCTTGGCGTTGGCGTACGGCTTGAGGCCAGTACCAGCCGGAATCTTCTTACCGACGATGACGTTGGACTTAAGGTCGAGCAGGTGGTCGACCTTGCCCTCAATGGCAGCCTCGGTAAGGACGCCGGCGGTACGGATGAACGAAGCGCTCGACAGCCAGGAGTCAATGTTGGACGCGACCTTGAGCGTACCCAGGATGACGGGCTCGGCCACGGGAGCCTGACCGCCCAGACGGGCAACGCGCTCGACCTCGTCGGCGAACTCGTAGCGGTCGACGTACTGACCAAGCAGGTACTTAGAGTCGCCGGGGTTGGTGATCTGAACGCGACGCAGCATCTGACGTGCGAGCACCTCGATGTGCTTGTCGTTCAGGTCGACGCCCTGGCTGGTGTAGACGTCCTTGACGCTCTCGACGAAGGTGTGCATCGTCGACTCGATGTCGGTCAGCTTGCGCAGGTTGCGGAAGTTGACGAAGCCCTTGGTGATCTGGTCGCCGGCGCGAACCTCGCAGCCGTCCTCGATCTCGGGCATAAAGCGCACCGAAGCGGGGACGCGACGCTCGTCGAGGACACGGGTGTGATCCTCGGAGTCGGTGAGCGTCAGCACGTACTCGGACTTCTCGGGCTTAATCGAGAGGTGACCGGAGTACGGAGCCAGCTCGGCCTCGCGACCCAGGATCTTCTCGTTGACGTTGCCGACGATATCGAACATACGGCTGACCGTAGGCAGACCCTGCGTAATATCGTCGACGCCAGCGACGCCGCCGGAGTGAATGGTACGCATCGTAAGCTGCGTACCGGGCTCGCCGATGGACTGGGCGGCAATAATGCCGACCGCGGTACCGATGGCGACCGGACGACGGGTGGAAAGATCCCAGCCGTAGCACTTCTGGCACACGCCGTACTTGGAGCGGCAGGTGAGCAGCGCGCGAAGCTTGACCTTCTTGAGGCCCGCATCGACCATCTTCTGGATGTCGGCGACCTTCTCGATGTAGCCGTCCTGCTCAAAGAGCACGGTGCCATCGGGAGCCACGACGTCCTCGATGAAGCAACGGCCGACAAGGTCGGTGTTGAGGTCGGTGGTGCCGGGGATGATGAGGTTGTAGGTGACGCCCTCGTGCGTACCGCAGTCCTCCTCGCGGACGATGACGTCCTGGGCCACGTCGACCAGACGACGGGTCAGGTAGCCAGAGTCCGAGGTGTGGGATGCGGTATCGACCAGGCCCTTACGGGCGCCGTAGGTCGAAATGAAGTACTCGAGCGGCAGCAGGCCCTCGCGGAAGTTCGCCTTAATGGGAAGGTCGATCGTCTCGCCGGACATGTCTGCCATCAGGCCACGCATGCCGCCGAGCTGACGCAGCTGGGTCTTAGAACCACGGGCGCCGGAGTCGGCCATCATGTAGAGCGGGTTTTCCTCGTCGAACATGTCGAGCATGAGCGCTGCAACCTTATCGGTACAAGCGGTCCACTCGTTAACGACTTCGATGTGGCGCTCCGTCTCGTTGATGAAGCCCTCCTCGAAGTACTCGTTGATCTGGTCGACGTTGGCCTGGGCGCGATCGAGCAGCTCCTGCTTCTCGGCAGGGATGAGAGCGTCCCACACCGAGATGGTGAGGCCGGCGCGGGTAGCGTAGTGGAAGCCGGAGTACTTGATGGCGTCGAGGATCGGACCGACCTTGGCCTCGGGATAGCGATCGCAGCAGTCGGCAACCAGCTTGGCCACGTCGCCCTTGACCATCTTGTAGTTCATGAACTCGTAGTCTTCGGGCAGGCACTGGCGGTTGAAGATGATGCGGCCGATAGAGGTCTCGAAGCGCGCGGTCTTGTTGCCGGTGACGTCGTAGTCGACGAACTCGTTCTTGCCGTTCTTAACGCGGAAGATACGGGTGCCGTCCTCGTTGATGACATTGGCGTCGGCAGCGGACACGCGGACCTGAATCTTGGCCTGCATGTCGACCTCGGAGCGGCAGTCATAGGCGTGCAGCGCGTCGTCGAAGCTGGCGAACACGTGGTTCTCGCCCGGCAGACCGTCGCGGACCTGGGTGAGGTAGTACACACCGATGATCATGTCCTGCGAGGGGATGTTGACCGGCTTGCCGGATGCCGGCGAGCGCAGGTTGTTCGCAGAGAGCATGAGCACGCGGGCCTCGGCCTGAGCCTGGCTGGACAGCGGCACGTGGACAGACATCTGGTCGCCGTCGAAGTCGGCGTTGAAGGGCGAGCAGACCAGCGGGTGCAGGTGGATAGCCTTGCCCTCGACCAGCACCGGCTCAAAGGCCTGGATGGACAGACGGTGCAGGGTCGGTGCGCGGTTGAGCAGCACGACGCGGCCGTCGATGACCTCTTCGAGGATGTCCCACACAAAGGTGGCACCACGGTCGATAGCGCGCTTGGCGCCCTTGATGTTCTCGACCTTGCCGAGCTCGACCAGGCGCTTCATGACGAAGGGCTTGAAGAGCTCCAGCGCCATGGTCTTGGGCAGACCGCACTGGTGCAGCAGCAGCTTGGGGTCGGTAACGATTACCGAACGGCCGGAGTAGTCGACACGCTTGCCCAGCAGGTTCTGACGGAAACGGCCCTGCTTGCCCTTGAGGGCCTCGGCGAGCGACTTGAGCGGGCGACCGCCACGGCCAGAGACCGGGCGACCACGACGGCCGTTGTCGAACAGGGCGTCCACGGACTCCTGGAGCATGCGCTTCTCGTTATTCACGATAATCGCAGGGGCGTCCAGGTCGAGCAGGCGCTTGAGTCGGTTGTTACGGTTGATCACGCGACGATACAGGTCGTTGAGGTCGGACGCGGCGAAGCGGCCGCCGTCGAGCTGGACCATCGGGCGCAGATCAGGCGGAATGACCGGGATGACATCCAGGATCATGTTCGCGGGGCTGTTGCCGCCCTTCAGGAAGGCGTCAACGACCTCGAGGCGCTTAACGGCCTTCTCGCGCTTCTGCTTCTGGGAGTCCTCGTCGGCGATGATGGCCTTGAGCTTCTCGGCCTCGGAGGGGAGATCGATGGCAGCGAGCAGGTCGCGGACGGCCTCGGCACCCATGCCACCCTTGAAGTACATGGAGTAGTAGCGAGTCATCTCGCGGAACAGCGGCTCATCGGAAATGAGGTCGCGCTCGCTGAGCTTCATGAAGGCGTTGAAGGCGTCCGTGCGGAGCTGCTTCTCGTCCTTGCACTCTTCCTCGATGTCGACGATGCCGGAGGCGATCTCCTCGGGGGTCAGCGGCTCCTCGTCGGAGAACTCGTCAAAGTTCTCGGGGTTGCCCTGCTCCTTGAGGGACTCGATCTGGCGGGCGCACTCGGCATCGATCTCTTCCAGATCGGCGGCGAGCTCCTCGCGCAGGTCGTCGGCGTCGGCCTCGCGAGCCTCGTAGTCGACCTCGGTGATGATGTAGCTGGCAAAGTACAGAACCTTCTCGAGGTCCTTGGACTTGATGTCGAGCATACGGCTCATCGGGAAGCTCGTGGGGCTCTTGAAGTACCAGATGTGGGACACGGGAGCGGCGAGCTCGATGTGGCCCATGCGGTCGCGACGCACCTTGGCCGAGGTGACCTCGACGCCGCAGCGCTCGCAGACGATGCCCTTAAAGCGGATGCCCTTGTACTTGCCGCAGGAGCACTCCCAGTCCTTGGCGGGACCGAAGATCTTCTCGCAGAACAGGCCGTCCTTCTCGGGCTTGAGGGTACGGTAATTGATGGTCTCCGGCTTCTTGACCTCACCGTGCGACCAGGAACGGATCTGGTCGGCGGAGGCAAGGGAGATCTTTACCGAGTCAAAATCAGTAGCTTCGAAATCTGCCACAGTCAACTACTCCTTATCAGTGGTCGTGGCGGCGACAGCCTCGGGCGCCTCGGCGGTCTCGGCATCCTCAGCCTCGACGTCGGCGTCAACGCCGGCGAGCGCAGCCAGGTCGTCGAGAGCAGAGGTCTCCTCGGCGGTCACAGGGGCGGAGGCGTCCTCGTCGGCATCGTGCATGGGCTCGATGTCCAGTGCGAGGGAGCGGATCTCCTTGACGAGAACCTTGAAGGACTCGGGGATACCCGGGACAGGAACGTTCTCGCCCTTGACGATGGACTCGTAGGTCTTGACGCGGCCCACGGTATCGTCGGACTTGACGGTCAGGATCTCCTGCAGGACGTTGGAAGCACCGTAAGCGTACAGTGCCCAAACTTCCATCTCGCCGAAGCGCTGACCGCCGAACTGGGCCTTGCCGCCCAGGGGCTGCTGGGTAACCAGGCTGTAAGGGCCGGTCGAACGGGCGTGGATCTTGTCGTCGACCATGTGGCCGAGCTTGAGGATGTAGGACGTACCCACGGTAATGGGCTCGCGGAACTCCTCGCCGGTGCGGCCGTCGAACAGACGGGTCTTGCCGCGCTCGTCAAGCTGGGTGACGAACTCGGGGCGCATGTGATCGCCAAAAGCAGCGGTGGCCTTGTTGAGCATGTTCTTGTTGGCACGGCGGATGACCTCGGCGATCTCGTCCTCCTTGGCGCCGTCGAAGACGGGCGTGGCGGTGAAGAACGGACCGGGGACGTACTTGTCGGAGTCGGCCTGCTCGGTATCCCAACCGCAGGCAGCAGCCCAGCCAAGGTGGCACTCGAGCAGCTGGCCGACGTTCATACGCGAAGGAACGCCCAGCGGGTTGAGGATAACGTCGATCGGGGTACCGTCAGCCATGTAGGGCATGTCCTCGACCGGCAGAACGTTACAAATAACACCCTTGTTGCCGTGGCGGCCGGCGATCTTATCGCCCTGCTGGATCTTACGACGCTGGGCGACGTAGACGCGCACCTGCTCGTTGACGCCGGGGGCCAGGTCGTCGCCGTTCTCGCGGCTAAAGCGGACGACGTCGATGACGCGGCCGTAAGCGCCGTGAGGCATCTTAAGGGAGGTGTCGCGGACGTCGTGAGCCTTGGCACCGAAGATGGCGCGCAGCAGGCGCTCCTCGGCGGTCAGAGCGCTCTCGCCCTTAGGCGTGACCTTGCCGACCAGGATGTCGCCAGGGCCGACCTCGGCGCCAATGCGGATGATGCCGTCCTCGTCGAGGTTGGCAAGCATGTCCTCGGAGAGGTTCGGGATCTCGCGGGTGATCTCCTCGGGGCCGAGCTTGGTGTCGCGGGCGTCGATTTCGTGACGGGTGATGTTGATGGTCGTCAGCAGGTCCTCGGCCACCAGGCGCTCGGACACGACGATACCGTCCTCGTAGTTGAAGCCTTCCCACGGCATGTATGCCACGGTGAGGTTCTGGCCCAGTGCGAGCTCGCCGTGATCGGTCGAAGGACCGTCGGCCAGAGGCTCGCCCTGCTCAACGGTGTCACCGACGCGAACGAGCGGACGGTGGTTGATGCAGGTGGACTGGTTGGAGCGCTGGTACTTGGCCAGGTGATACTCGTCCATGCCGCCGGCATGCTTGACGATAATCTTGGCGGCGTCGGCAAAGATGACCTCACCGGCGTTCTTGGCCAGGGTGACCTCGCCGGAGTCCAGAGCTGCGCGACGCTCCATGCCGGTACCGACATAGGGAGCGGCAGGGTGAACCAGCGGCACGGCCTGACGCTGCATGTTAGCGCCCATCAGCGTACGCTTGGCGTCGTCGTGCTCCAGGAACGGGATCAGCGTGGCTGCGACGGAAAGCATCTGACGCGGCGAGACGTCCATGTAGTCGACGTCCTCGACGGGCACGTCGGCGGGAGCGCCGAAGGAGCCGTCGAAGTCACGGGTACGGGCGATCACGGTGTGCGGACGGACAATCTTGCCCTCGGCATCGGTCGTGATGAACTCGTTGGTCTTGGGATCGAGCGGCGTGTTGGCCGGCGCGATGACGTGCTTCTCTTCCTCGTCAGCGGTCATCCAGTCGATCTGGTCGGTGGCAACGCCGTTCTCGACGCGACGGAACGGGGCCTCGATGAAGCCATACTCGTTGACGCGGGCGTAGAGGGCGAGCGAGCCGATCAGGCCGATGTTGGGGCCTTCGGGGGTCTCGATCGGGCACATGCGGCTGTAGTGCGAGTTGTGAACGTCGCGGACGGCCGTCGGCACGTTGGTACGGCGGCTGGAGCCGGACTTGTGGCCGGCAAGACCACCAGGGCCGAGTGCGGACAGACGGCGCTTGTGGGTCAGACCGGTCAGGGGGTTCGCCTGGTCCATGAACTGCGAGAGCTGCGAGGAACCGAAGAACTCCTTGATGGAGGCCACGATCGGGCGGATGTTGATGAGCGACTGCGGGGTGATCTCGTCGATGTCCTGGGAGCTCATACGCTCACGGACGACGCGCTCCATACGGCTCATGCCGATACGGAACTGGTTGGCGACGAGCTCGCCGACGGTACGGATGCGGCGGTTGCCGAAGTGGTCGATGTCGTCGACCTTGAAGCCCTGCTCGCCGGCAGCGAGGGACAGGAGGTAGCGCAGCGTCGCGACGATGTCCTCGTCGGTGAGCACCGTGACCTCTTCCTCGGTGGTGAGGTTGAGCTTCTTGTTGACCTTGTAACGACCGACGCGGGCCAGATCGTAGCGCTGCGGGTTGAAGAGCAGGCCCTCGAGCAGGCTGCGGGAAGCGTCCACGGTGGGAGGCTCGCCCGGGCGCAGGCGACGGTAGATCTCGATGAGGGCGTCCTCGCGAGTGAGAGCGGTGTCGCGCTCCAGGGTGCGCTTGATCACATCGGAGTTGCCGAGCAGCTCGATGATGTCGTCGTTGGTGACGGCGATGCCAAGGGCGCGCAGGAACATCGTGGCGCTCTGCTTGCGCTTACGGTCGATGGAGACCATGAGCTGGTCGCGCTTGTCGACCTCAAACTCAAGCCAGGCACCGCGGGACGGGATGATCTGGGCCTTGTAGATCTGCTTGCCCGAATCCATCTCGGAGCTGTAGTACACGCCCGGGGAGCGGACGAGCTGCGAGACGACGATACGCTCGGTACCGTTGATGATGAAGGTGCCCTGATCGGTCATCATGGGGAAGTCGCCCATAAAGACGAGCTGCTCCTTGATCTCGCCGGTCTCCTTGTTGGTGAGACGGACGTCGGTCAGAAGCGGGGCCTGATAGGTCATGTCCTTCTCGCGGCACTCCTCGACGGTGTGCGCGGGGTCGCCGAACTGATGCTCGCCGAAGGTAACCTCGAGAACATGGTTCTGGCTCTGGATGGGGCTGGATTCCTTGAACGCCTCACGAAGGCCCTCGTCCTTAAAACGCTCAAAGGATTCCCTTTGAACAGAGATAAGGTTGGGGAGCTCCATGGCCTCCGGGATTTTCCCGAAGCTGACGCGCTTGCGCTCAGTGGCAGTGTATGCGTAGGTCACCAGGTTTTTCCTCCTTCACGGAAATGCTCGGTGGGTTGGCGAGGCATAGCTTCGCCAGTTATCGCAACCTAATAGTTTATCAGGTACCGACCGTTGGGCAAGAAAAGCCTTGACGCGATTGAGTTTTTGGAGTAGCAAAGTTTTTCGACAGAAAACACGCAGGTAGATAGGTATGTATCGAACATCTGTTCATATATTTTCTGTGAGCAGGGGGCCGACAATCGCAGCTCTTATAAAAAACGGGCGCGAACCGAAGTCCGCGCCCGTAAATGTCGATGCCCGAAGGCTTATTTGCGCATCAATCCGCCGCGCTCGTCGATGGCGTCCCAGAAGGCGTCTGCAAAGCGGGGGTCGCTTGCGGCCATGAGGGCGTTGGTGGCCATCCAGCCAGAGGGAGTGCCGGTGTCGTAGCCCGACAGCGGGTCGATGACGACTGCATACATGGCCTCGCGGTCAAGCGAACGGGCCATGGCGTCGGTGAGCTGGATCTCGCCGCCCTTGCCGGCCTGCTGATCTGCCAGCAGGTCCATGACCAGCGGGCTCAGCAGGTAGCGACCGACGATGTACAGGTTGGACGGAGCCGCCTCGGGAGCGGGCTTCTCGACCAGACCGCCGATGCGCCAGACAGCGCCCGGCTCGGCATCGGCAACGTCCTCGGCACCCTCGAGCGAACCAACGCGCTCACCGGCGATAACGCCGTAGCGACTGACCTCCTCGGGCGAGCAAGCAGCGACGGCGATAACCGAAGCACCACCGTGCTCCTTGGAAACGGCGAGCATCTTGTCGCAGATGTCGCGGTTAGGCACAACGTAGTCGCCCAGAAGAACCAGGAAGTTCTCCCCTGCCACGGCGTCGGCAGCAGAGCGAATAGCATGGCCGAGGCCCTTGGGCTCGTACTGATAACGGAAGTCGACCGGCATACCGCCAGCGTGGGCGACGGCATCGGCATAGGCGTTCTTGCCGCGCTCGCGCAGCAGGTTCTCGAGCGAGCGATCGGGCTGGAAGTAGTTCAGTAGCTCGGGCTTACCGGGAGAAGTAACGATGATGGCGTCGTCGACTTCCTCGGGGTCGAGCGCCTCCTCGACGACGTACTGAATGACGGGCTTGTCGAGCACCGGCAGCATCTCTTTGGGCGTGCACTTGGTGCCAGGCAGAAAACGCGTGCCAAGACCGGCGGCGGGGATGATTGCCTTCATGTTATTCAAAGATCCTTTCGCAGGCGCAAAAGCGCCCCATGCGTGCGGCACACAGCCGCAGACCAAATTGCGATACGCAAGCATCTTACCGCTGGAACTATATGTCGCTACAAGGCAGAGACAATTCTTCAGCAGGTCAACGCAAATTATTGCTCGAATGGTGCAATTTTATTGCCCAACGGCAAGGCACCCGATACGACGCAAATCACAGAACCTGGCAGTTTGAGCAACCGATGTCGAGGGACCGAAAAACAAAAAAGACGGGGCTCGCAATGCGAACCCCGTCTGCAAAGAAATCTGGCGAGAAAGCCTGATTACTTGAGGGTGACAGCAGCGCCAGCAGCCTCGAGCTTCTCCTTGGCAGCCTCGGCGTCCTCCTTCTTGGCACCCTCGAGAACAGCCTTGGGAGCGCCCTCGACGACCTCCTTGGCCTCCTTCAGGCCAAGGTTGGTGAGCTCACGGACGGCCTTGATGACCTGGATCTTGTTGTCGCCGAAGCCCTCGAGCACGACGTCAAACTCGGTCTTCTCCTCGGCCTCAGCAGCGCCAGCAGCGGGAGCGGCGACAACAGCGGCAGGAGCAGCGGCGGAAACGCCGAAGGTGTCCTCGATAGCCTTGACGAGCTCGGAAGCCTCGAGAAGGGTCATTTCCTTAAGAGCATCGATGATCTCATCGGTGGTAAGCTTAGCCATTTCTAAGTCCTTTCGGTTTCCGTGCGGATGCACGGAGATCAGTTAAAACACGGCGCGAATGCGCCAGGGGTGCGGCGTTGCCGCCGCGGGTGAAAACAGCGACTAGGCTGCCTTCTGCTCGGAGACCTGCTGGATCGAACGAGCGAGACCAGAGGAAACGCCGTTGACGCAGACAGCGATGTCGCGAGCGAAACCGGAGATGAGACCGGCGATCTGGCCGAGAAGCTGATCCTTGGTGGGCAGCTCGGCGATAGCCTTAACATCATCAGCGGAAACGGCCTTGCCGTCGGAGATACCGCCCTTGATCTCAAGGACGCCCTTGGACTTAGCGGAGAAGTCCTTAAGGGTCTTAGCGGCCTCGACCGGCTCGGTCTCGTAGAACACATAAGCGACGGGGCCGGCGAGGATCTCGTCGAGCTCGGGCTGCTCCTGGTTCTTGAGAGCGATCTTGACCAGGTTGTTCTTGTAGACCTTCATCTCGGCGCCGCACTCGCGAAGCTGATGACGCAGCTCCTGAGCCTGCTTAACCGTCAGACCGTTGTAGTTGACGACGAACAGACCGGCGTTCTCGGCGATACGGGACTCGATCTCTGCAACCTTGTCGATTTTGTACTGCTGGGGCATGAATTACACCTCCTCGAATTCTTTCCGGGCACGGTCCGCCACAAGGACGTGACGGGGGCATGTCCAAAAAGAAAGCCCCCGCGCTGCATGAGCGACGGGGGCGAGAAGACATATCTACTCGACCACCTCGGCTGGCGGGAAGTCCCATTAAGCTCGCGGGTAAGACCCGTTTGCGCCGGCTGTCTCTGGCAGCGGATTCGTGCGTGAACCGAAAGTATTATGGCGAGGACCCCGGCGTCGGTCAACGGAAAACCAGGCTGCACACAATTCCACCATCCGGCACGCTCCGCCGAAGGCCAGGCGCAAGGTTTTCGTTCGGTCAAGTCCTGGCTCGCACGAAGAGCACATTAAGTGCTCTTCGGCTCGTGCGGAATCTACGAAAACCTTGCGCCTGGCCTTCGACGGCGCGTGCCTGCGTTGACTTTGGGGCAGCCCGGTTTTACGTTGGCTGACGCCCCCACTCATAATGCTTGGGTCGGTGGGCTGATGTGTTGCGTCCCGTTGGGCTATAAGGTTGAAATGAAGGTGGACAGGCGGGTTAGGCCTTCGTCCAGGTCTTTATCGGAAACGCAATAGCTGAGGCGGATGTGGCCTTCGGCGCCGAAGCAGTCGCCCGGGACTAGGGCTACGTTGGCCTCTTTGATGGCTTTGATGCAGAAGTCTTCGCTGGTTAGGTCGAACTTTTTGATGCTGGGGAAGGCGTAGAAGGCGCCTGCGGGCTCTACGACGTCCAGGCCCATGGCATCTAAAGCTGCGAGCACGCATTTGCGGCGGGCTCGGTAGACTTTGAGCATGGGGGTTGGGTCGACGGTGAGGGCTCGCGTTGCGGCATCCATCTCAAAGGAGACGGCGCTCGATACTAGGTATTGGTGGGCTTTTGCGATCTCGGCGATGACAGGGGCTGCCGCTGCGAGCCAGCCCAGGCGCCAGCCGGTCATGGCCCAGGGCTTGGAGAAGCTCTCGATGACGACCGTCTGCTCGCGCAGCTCCGGGTGTCGCTGGGCGAAGCGCTCGTAGCCATCCACATAGACGAGGCGGTTGTATACGTCGTCGCAGATTACGTAGATGCCCGCCTGGTCTGCCACACGCGCCACGGCGTCGAGCGATGCCGCGTCGAGGATGCAACCCGTAGGATTGTTGGGCGAGCAGATGACGATGGCCTTGGTCGCCGGCGTCACGCAAGCACGAAGCGCATCCTCGTCAATCTGAAATTGCGCAGGCTCCGTATCCAAAAAGACTGCTTTGGCGTGGTTGGCCACGACGATGCTCTCGTACAGGCCAAAGGCCGGCGTGGGAATAATGACCTCGTCGCCGGGGTTGAGCATAGCCATGAATGTTGCCGACAGTGCCTCGGTCGCACCGTCGGTCAGGATGACCTCATCGGCGGAAAACGCCAGGCCCGCGTCCCCCATGTAGGCAGATAACGCCTCACGCAGGGCGGGGCGACCGTTGTTGGGCGGATAGTGCGTGTCACCGCGGCCCAACGAAGCAGTCACCTCGGCGCTAATCACATCGGGCGTGGGAAAATCGGGCTCGCCGAGCGCGAGCGCGATGCATCCCGGGTGCTGGGCGGCGAGCGCATTGATCCGGCGGATACCGGAGGGCTTGAGCGTGGCAAGCGAGGTATTCATGGGCAGACGCATGGCGTTCCTTTCGTAAGGGTTGCACTAGGATAGCGCGGCGAGGCGCCGCCAGACGGTGTAACCTAAACGGAAACGAGCCGGAAAGGAGATGGCATGGAGACGATCGCGCGCGGCGATAAGCCCAAAACGCTGCAAACTATTGCGTATATCAGTATTCCCAATAGCGCCGATCTTGAGTTTTTGCTCTGGGACCTGCAGGATGCCATCGCCGCCTATGCTCAACTTTCCGGCACCGCACTCCCCCGCCCAGTCGGCTCGAAGGCAAATGACGCCGGCAGCGTTGCCGATGGCATCGTGCTGGCCATTGAAGATGTGGCTGACGATGAGACGTTGACTGTTATCGAGCAGGCGCTTGAGCGCTTTGGCAGTACGGGAACACGTGTCTATGCCGTGATTCGAGCCGCACAGCAGGGCGCTGAGCAGGCGCGTGGAGCCGCCGTTCGTCTGCACAAGGCATGCGAACGCCATGACCAATTGTGGTGTGGCGGCGTTGCCATCTACGGCGGCAGCGGCATTGCGGCGCTTCGTCGCTCTCCGCGCATGGGACTCTTGCGCCGACCTTTTTCGGAAGCGATGGATAAGCTTGTGGGCGCTGTGCGCATGGGCTGCTCCGTCGAGTATGCACAGCGACTTGGCGGCGGCAATGCCGGTAGCGTCGATGCCGACGGCATGGTGCGCGCCAGGCCCGCGCTGCCCACACCGATCTGGCATGCCATCATGAAACGCCTCGGCACCCATGCTCAATCAAGGATCTAGACTACCGTGCGATCCAGTCAACGGCTTCGCGCCAACGCTCAACAAGACGTTCCAGACGCCAAGCCGCGTTAGCGGGACTAGTTGACGGCAATACGACAGCGGGCAGGCCTGTCCGCTCCTTTAGATAGCGCTTATAGAGGCGCCCCGCCGTACCTCCGTTACACACCACCAGCTCAATAGGCGCATTGCCCGTAATGCGCTCAATATGTGCCGGAACGACGTTTTTGATGCTGGCGTCGCTCGAGCCCTTAATGTCGCAGCTCTCGATCACATCCCACAGGGCCACGCCGCCGTTCAGCAGCATGGCCCGCTTGGCGGCAATGGAGGCATCGAGCGTCGCGGGCTCACCGTTTGCCAAAGGATCGCCCTCGTTGGACGGCACGGATACACCGAGGCACGCGGCCATCACACGCCAAAAGCGGTTCTGCGGATTGCCATAGTAGAAGGCATTGGCACGCGAGAGCACCGAGGGAAACGACCCCAGCACCAAAACGCGCGAGCGCTCGTCAAACACGGGCTCAAACCCATGCTCAATATGCTGATAGCCCTCGTCCGGCGCAGTCATGAATTAGGCCCTCAGCAGATAACGCACCTCATAGGGCGCAAGTTCAAGTGAGCCCGACAGCTCGACCGTGGGCGCATCGTCGGCAAGCAGGTCGACGAAGGAGCCATTGAGTTCGCCGGCACCAAAGGTATAGGGCTCGTTCACGGCATTGACCACCACGAGCACCGTCGCGTCGTCGCAGGCACGCTCGAACAGCAGCTGCTTGTTCTGAATCACCACGTTGCGATAGGCACCGTAGTTGAGGGCACGAGCCGCCGCGTCGTTTGCCGAGCGCAGGTGCGCGAGCTGCTTGATGAAGGCCGTCAGCTCGTTGGGCGCAGGCTCATCGAGCGCAGGACGCAGCGTCCAATCGCCATCGGAACCGCCCTTTTCGCCGGCAATCCCCCACTCGCTGCCATAGTAGACGCACGGAATGCCCGGCATGCCAAACAGCATGCCATAGGCGGGGCGCAGGCAGGACTTGTCCGTCAGGATGCTCGCCAGGCGCGGCACATCGTGGTTGTCGACAAACGACAGCAGATGCTTGCCGCGATAAATGCACCACGGGTCACCGCCAAACTGGCGATGCAGCGAGTGGGCAATCTCGAACATGTTGACCGAGTTAAAGCTGGAGTACAGGCCCTTGTAGCACTCGTAGTTGGTGCAGGAGTCGAGCATCTCGTCGTTGACGATCTGGTTGTAGTCGCCGTGGAGCGTCTCGCCGATCAGCACAAAGTCGGGCTTGAGCTCACGGGTAAAGGCGTGCAGGCGGCGCATGAAGTCGCGGTCGAGCATATAGGCAACGTCCAAGCGCAGGCCGTCGACGCCAAAGACCTCGGCCCAGCGGCGCACGGACTCAAGCAGGTAATCGACCACGGCGGGGTTTTGCAGGTTGAGCTTCACGAGTTCAAAATGGCCCTCCCAGCCCTCGTACCAAAAGCCGTCGCCGTAGCACGAGTCACCGTCAAAGCTGATGTGGAACCAATCCTTGTAGGGCGAGTTCCACTTGCGCTCCTGCACATCGCGGAAGGCCCAAAAGCCGCGACCGACGTGGTTGAAGACGGCGTCGAGCACCACACGGATGCCATGGGCATGCAGCGTCTCGCACACGGCGGCAAAGTCGGCATCCCCACCCAGGCGGCGGTCGATATGGCGCAGGCTGCGCGTGTCGTAACCGTGGCTATCAGACTCGAGTGGAGGATTGATCAGCACGGCGCCAATACCGAGTCCCTGCAGGTAGTCGGCCCATTGGGCGATTTTCATAATGGGAGCATCGGGGTTGGGTGCGGCACCGGCAGCTTGGGAGAGTTCATCCTCGGCAACGGGCGCGGCGTTTTCGCGCGGAGCTCCACAAAAGCCCAGCGGATAGATCTGATAGAACGTCGTCTCGTATGCCCACATAGCAACCTCCCGGTAAGCTCAACACAACGACATCCATTGTATGCCCGGCTTGTATCCTCTTCCCCAAAATAAGTTGCGGTGGAATAGTTCCTGCTTGGGCCTTCAGAGGCCTTAAACAGGAACTATTCCACCGCAACTGATGAGGAAACGTGATCAGGCGACAGGCTTTGCGCGGCGAATGGCCGGGAACATCACCGTGATAGCGAGGATAACGCCCACGACGGCAATCGCCCCGCCCGCGAAGCCGATCCAGGCGATACCGGGGCCCGAAACCACGGCTCCGCCGATCGCGGTACCTGTGCCGATACCCAGATTAAACAGGCCCGAGAAGATCGACATGGCGACGGCCGACGAATCTGCCGGCGTGTGCTTGATGAGCTCGGCCTGAAACGCCACATTAAAGGCTGTGGCGCAGCAGCCCCACAGCGCGCAGACGGCAAGCACTGCCGCGAGCGACGATGCGGCCGGACCCATGAGCAGCAGAGCCACCGGCACGCCGGAGAGCGTAATTGCGAGGAACGGGAAGCGGTGCCCATCGAACAGTCGGCCGAATAGCCAGCTTCCGAGCAGACCAGAGCAGCCGAACGCCGTCAGCGTCATAGTGATGGCGCTTGCGTCGACATGCGCGACCTGAGCCAGGAAAGGCTCGATATAGCTATAGCTCGCGTAATAGCCAGTTGCCATGAACACCGTGACCGCATAGAGCGCGATCAGTAACGGGTTCTTGAGCAGCTCGGGCAGTTGCTTGACGGTAAAGCGCTCGCCCGCCGGCATGGTTGGAAACACGGTCGCCTGGTAGACGACCGCGACAGCAGACAGTGCTCCGACCACGGCAAACGTCATACGCCAGCCCACGGCCAGGCCAATGGCGCGGCCGAGCGGCAGGCCGAAGATCTGTGCGACGGAAGAGCCCGTGGCGATCATGCTGATGGCGAGCGCCCCGTGGCGTGTGTCAACCAGGCGCGACGCCATAATCGAGGCGACCGACCAGAACACGGCATGTGCGCAAGCGACCACCAGGCGCGCGCAGACCAGGATGGGATAAGTCGGCGCCACAGCGGACAGAAACTGGCCGAGCGAGAACACGGCGAGCACGCCCAGCAGCATCCGCTTGAACTCGAAACGCGAAGCGAACACCATGAGCGGCAACGACAGCAGCATGACGCCCCAGGCATAGACCGAGATCATGATGCCCGCCTGGGCCTCGGTGAGCGAGAACGACGCGGCGATATCAGTCAAAAGGCCGATGGGCATAAACTCCGACGTGTTGAACACGAACGCACAGCAGGTGAGCCCGACGAGCGGGAGCCACTGCCTGAGCGTGATGCCGTCTTGCCTTGCCTGACTCATATATAACGTCTCCAATCATTTTGAGTGGAGGCGATTATATAGCAACGGCCCCGCATCCGTCAGCAACAGATGCGGGGCCGAAAACAATTCGATACACAGAGGTTGCGCCGTCAATACATAACTAAGCCAACCCCAGCAATATGCCCGCCGAATGCACGACAAACGCCACGATCCAGGCGACTGCCACCTGAAACGCGAACACGGCAACGGCGTAGCGCGCGCCCAGCTCGCTCTTGACGGCGCCGATGGCAGCCACGCAGGGCGGATACAGCAGCGTAAAGACCAGAAACACATAGGCAGTAAACGGCGAAAACATGGTCGACAGTGCCGCGGGCGAGGTCGCGCCCAAAAGCACCGTGAGCGTCGATATGACGCTCTCCTTGGCGATAAGTCCGGTGACGAGCGCCGTGGACGCACGCCAGTCGCCAAACCCAAGCGGCGCCAGCGCCGGCGCGATGATGCTGCCGAGGCCCGCAAGCAGGCTTTGCGACTGATCGGCGACCACATTAAAGCGAATGTCGAACGTCTGAAGGAACCAGATGACCACGGTAGCGGCAAAGATAATGGTAAAGGCCTTGGTAATAAAGTCCTTGGCCTTATCCCATGCCAGCATCACTGTCGTCTTGACGCTCGGCAGGCGGTAGTTGGGAAGCTCCATGATAAACGGCACCGGGTCGCCCTTAAATGCCGTGCGGTTGAGCACCAAAGCCGCGATGCAACCGACCGCAATGCCAATCAGATAGAGCGAGACCATGGCGGGAACCGTCGCCTGCGGGAAAAACGCCCCGCACAGCAGGCCGTAGACCGGCAACTTGGCCGAACAGCTCATGAACGGCGTGAGCATGACCGTCATCTTGCGGTCGTGCTCGGATGGGAGCGTACGGGTCGACATAATAGCCGGCACGGTGCAGCCAAAACCGACGAGCATAGGCACGAAGCTACGGCCCGACAGGCCAAAGCGACGCAACACCTTATCCATGACAAAGGCGACGCGCGCCATGTAGCCCGAGTCCTCCAGAATGGAGAGGAACAAGAAGAGCACGACGATAATCGGCAGGAAGGTCAGCACGCTGCCCACACCCGTAAGCACGCCGTCGACAGCCAGCGAGCGCACCACATCGTTGGTTCCGAACGCCTTGAGGCCCGCATCGGCCGAGGCGATGATGACCGCGATACCGTCCTCCATGAGTCCCTGCAACGCCGCGCCGATCACGCCAAACGTCAGCCAAAAGACGAGGCCCATGATCACCAGAAACGCCGGAATGGCTGTGTAACGACCTGTCAGGATGCGGTCAATCTTGACGGAGCGCACGTGTTCGCGGCTCTCGTGCGGCTTGACGACGCAACGCCCGCACACGTCGCCGATAAAGCTAAAACGCATATCGGCCAGCGCAGATAGGCGGTCGGTGCCGGCCTCGCCCTCCATCTGGGTAATGATGTGCTCGATAGCGTCGAGCTCATTGCGATCCAGGTGAAGCGCCTCGGTTACCAGCTCATCACCCTCGACCAGCTTGGTCGCCGCAAAGCGCACCGGAATGTGCGCCGTCACGGCATGGTCCTCGATCAGGTTAGCAATGCCGTGAATGCAGCGATGCAGTGCACCGCCGTCCGGACCGTCGGGCGCGCAAAAGTCCAGGCGGCCGGGGCGCTCGCGGAACCGTGCCACGTGCAGGGCGTGGTCCACCAGCTCGCCGATGCCCTCGTTGCGGGCAGCGCTAATGGGGACAACAGGCACGCCCATCAGGCTCTCGAGCAAGTTGACGTCTACGGCGCCGCCGTTGGCGGTCACCTCGTCCATCATGTTGAGCGCGATGACCATAGGACGGTCGAGCTCCATGAGCTGCAGTGTCAGGTACAGATTACGCTCGATATTGGTAGCGTCAATGATATCGATGATGGCGTCCGGACGCTCGTCGAGGATGAACTGACGGCTCACGACCTCTTCGCCTGTGTACGGCGACAGGGAGTAAATGCCAGGCAGGTCGGTAACGCTCGCCTCGGGATGGTTACGGATGGTGCCATCTTTGCGGTCGACCGTCACGCCGGGAAAGTTACCGACGTGCTGGTTGGAGCCCGTCAGCTGGTTGAATAACGTGGTCTTGCCGCAGTTTTGGTTGCCGGCGAGGGCAAAGTGCAGCGGCGCGCCCTCAGGCACGGCCGTCTTTGCCGCACGGGGCGAATACGTTCCCTCGCCCAGGGCCGGATGCTCCGTCGTGCCGATTGCGGCGTTAGCGCGCGGACCTGTATCGGTGTCGTGAATACCCACGAGCTCGATGCGAGCGGCATCGTCCTTGCGCAGTGTCAACTCGTAGCCACGCAGGCGGATCTCGAGCGGATCGCCCATGGGGGCGTACTTCATCATGGTGACTTCGGTGCCCGGCGTTAGACCCATGTCCAAAATATGCTGTCGGAGTGCCTGATCGTCCGATGCCACCGATGCGACAACGGCGTCCTTTCCAATCTCGAGTGTATCGAGCTTCACGTCCGTGTTCCTCCCCCGGCGCCCACAGGGCGTTGCATTTATGTTCACCATGGCTAACCGTTTGCCATGGCTAACCAATTTTAACCATGCATGATAGCGCGAACATGCAACGATGTTCAATCGACAGATCGGTGCAGGGGGGATTCTGGGCCACTGCTTCCCAGACGGGCCTGCTGCGGAAACCGAATCCCACTCCGGAACACCTAAACGGGATGGGCTTTCCGGTTGAGGCATCTAGCGGAAACTGCAGCCCGGAATCGGCACTCAGACTGGGATGCAATTTCCCAATGGGGCCCTCGGGGAAACTACGGCCCGGAATCTGCTCTCGAAACGGGACGCGGTTTCCCCGAGGACCGAAGCAGCCGCCCGCCCCTCGACAAAATGATCCGTTCCCTCCGTCGTATACGGAACGTCCAAGGAGTGTCCCAGGGTGCCGGCACAATAGGAACGTCCCCAGCTGCCGGCAGCATTTCGCCGCAACAACAAAAGCCCGCGCTGGCAACAAATGTCACCTGCGCGGGCTTGGTGGGCGCTCACAAAGGCACGTTACAGAGGCCCACGTCAGTTATGGATTACCGAACGGCACCGGCACGCGATGCCTCCGTCGGCTTACCAAGCGATGAAGCTTGCCGCAGTCTTAGACTATCGGCGCAATGCCGGCAAAGTGCAGATACAGCGAAATGATTGCCACGACAATGACCACCGCTGCGATCAGCTTGTCGTGCAGATGCGGAAGCACCGGTTTACCGCGGCCTCGCTCGCCCAGCATATAAACGGGAATGGCCGGAGCAAAAAGAATCGTCGTGATCATAACGCCCTGAAGACCCGTCGACCACACCAGGAACAATGTGTAGATGAAGCCGAGCGTACCGAAGAAGCGGGCTTTGCCGACGCTGGGCGCATGCGGCCCGTCCAGATGCTCGTTCTTCCAGCCAATCACCATGTAATAGGCAGCCGAGCAGACATACGGAACCAGAATCGTGTTGACTGCGCAGCTATAGAAGAACTGGTAGGTGCTCGCCGCCACATACGACACGATCAAGAAGAGCTGCGTGATACCGGAGCTCACGAGAACCGTTACCACCGGGGCATCGTGCTTGTTCGTCTTGGCAAACGCCAGAGGGAAGGATCCCTGGCGCGCCGCCTCGAACGGCGTCTCGGACGCAATGATGACATAGCCCAGCAGCGCGCCGACCAACGAAAGGATAACGCCAAGGTTTACGATGGCAGCACCAACCGGACCGATTGCGCACTCGAGAATTCCCGCCATGGAGGGCGTTGCAAGCTGTGCCATCTCCTCGCGCGGCATAATGCCGAGCGACAGCATCGAGATGATCAGATACAGCGTGAATACAGCCGCAAATCCGAGCGCCGTCGAGCGGCCGACGTCACGCACGTACTTAGCACGGCCCGAGATAACGACAGCGCCCTCGATGCCCGTGAAGACCCAGACAAGGGCGATCATGGTCGAGACAACCTGCTCGCCAAAGCCAGGACCAGCCGGCTCTCCCCAGAAGTTGTCCATAAAGATATCGACGTTGAACTTACCCAGGAGCACGATACTCAGCACAAAGAGCCCCAACGGCACCAGCTTCGCCAACGTGACGATCGTGTTAATGCCCGCAGCTTCCTTAACGCCACGAAGCACAAGGGCGGTAAGGAACCACAAAAACACGCTGGCGCAGACGATAGAAAGCAGGTTGTTACCCGCGCCAAACGCAGGGAAGAAATAGCCCAGCGCGCTAAACAGCAAGAGCGCAAAGCTCACGTTGGAAAGACATGCGCTGATCCAGTAGCCCCAGGCGGAGTTGAATCCAATGTAATCGCCAAAACCAGCCGCAGCGTATGCATAGATGCCGCCGGTCAGGTCGGGACGGGCCTGAGACAAACCGTTGAACACCATCATCAGCGCAAAGACGCCAATGAAGCAAATTCCCCACGAGACGATAACCGCACCGGTATTTGCCCCGCCTGCTGCCATATCGCCGGCAAGCGAAAAGATGCCGCCACAAATACTGGCGGTAATGACCATCATGGTCAGACGGAAGAGATCGAGGCCATTAGGGTCGATAATCTCTTCATTTTGAGCTTTAGAGGCCATTGTATGTGCACCCCCTTCATCATGTGATCGAACGAAAGATGGCCCGGACGTCCCGAATCGGGTGCCGGGCCATCGGTCAAGCGATCATCAGACTGTTACAGCTATCGCGTTAGAAGCGCAGCGACAGGCAAGAAAGGCCGCCGTCGACCTTGCGATACTCGGAGGTGTCAACGACGAGTGTCTTGTAGCCCAGATCCTGCACGGCCTTGAGCACAGTCGGATAGCCCTCGGCAACGATGACCGTACCGTTGACCCAGATGCAGTTGGCGCCGTACGCCTCGTCCTCGGGCACGACGATCTTGTTGTACTGGGCAAAGTCGGGCTTATCGATGAACTCACCAGAGACGAGCATGTTGTTGTCCTCGATGTAGTTGACGCCCGTCTTGAGGTGCAGGACCTCCTCCAGCGGAACCTCAGAACCCTCGAGGCCCCAGCCCTCGAGAATCTCACAGAACTGGCGGATGCCCTCTTCGTTGGTACGAGCGGAGCGACCGACGTAGAAATGGTCACCGACCATCATGACGTCGCCGCCGTCGAGCGTGCCCGGAGAAACGATGTGCTTGACATGCTCGTCGTCAAAGAAGCGACGGACGGCCGGCTCGATCTCGTCCTTCTCGCCGTTGCGGCTATCGGCGCCGGGGTTGGTAATGATGGCGCCGCAGCGAGTGATAACGGCCGGATCTTCGACGAAACAGCTGTCGGGATACTGCTCGAGTGCCGGCAGCACCGAGACATCCACGCCGCACTGCTCGAGCGCATGCTCGTAATCGTAGTGCTCCTCGATGGCGCGCTCGTAGATGGGCTGGCCAAGCTCGGGGGCACTCGTGATGCCATTGCTCAGGGACTTGCCGGGGCGGCGGATGATGACGTGGCTGAACTTGGTCATGATGATCCTCCTTGGATCTCTTAGCAGAGAGCGGGACTTCTTCGCGCCCGCCTTCCTTTCGATGGCTTTATCTTAGGGCGGTTTTCCTGTTTTGTATATTGTATACAATCCTGAACGGTAGGTATTCTTCGGTAAGCGTATTCTTACGTATCGGCGCAAAGTAGCACGATTTAACTGGTCGTTCTATAATTCAACTGAGCTATTCAAGTGAAACGTATTTACTTTTAGAAATATACCGTTAAGGAACATAAGCTCATGGAAACGCTCAGAAGGCCCCTGAAGGACCACGTATACGACTACATTTCGAGCCGTATTGACGCCGGCGAGCTTTCGGCCGGCGACCGGCTGAGCGAGCAAGCGATCTGCGACGCCATGGGCGTGTCACGCACGCCGGTCCGCGAAGCGCTCATCCAGCTCGCAAGCGACGGCTATCTGGACAATCTCCCCCGCCGCGGATTCCGCGTCCGTGGGTTCGATCAGCAAAACGCCGTTGAGGTCTTTGAGATTATGGGGCCGCTCGACGGGCAGGCCGCATATCTCGCCTGTCCGAACCTAACCGACGATGACATTACGCAGCTTAAATTTCTCGTCGGCTCCATGGACCTCGCGATCCAAGGCGGCCTCATCCGTAAGTACGACGATATTCAGCGAGACTTTCACCTTACGTACTTCAACCGCTGCGGCAACGACCGTCTGCGCGATATGATCTCGCAGCTCGAGCGCTGCTTTATCAAGCGCGATTACGAGACTGTCGACCAAGAGACGGCGTGCAAACTGCTCAATAAAGCCAACAACGAACATGCTCATATTCTTGAGTTGTTCGAAGCACGAGATGCGACGGGCGTGCGCGACTACGTTCGCGATGTCCATTGGAACACAGAAAACGCCCAGTTCACCGTCTGGTAGAAATACAACAAGGAAAGCTATCAGACGCCCATCTCACGAGAGTGGATAATCCCCCGTTTTTGTCGAAAAGCAGACCAAAAAATGGGAGATTATCCACTCTCGTGCTGCGCGGTCTAGAAACCGTGGCGTTCCAAAAAGCGGAAGGCTAGGCGAATCCAGGGACGGACCGCCACCTGCTTGTCCTCGTTGTCGACCGCGGTGTTGGCGTTGCCAAGCGAAAGGCCGTGACCGCCCTGGTCAAAGACGTGCATCTCGCATGCAACACCCTCCTCGGCCATGCGCTGCGCAAACGGATAGACCTGCGCGATCGGCGCCGTTTTGTCGTCGGACACGCCCCACACAAAGGTCGGCGGCATCTGACGCGAAACATGCGTGGTGGGGCAGATATCGGCCAAATGCTCGTCGGTGGCCTCGCCGCCCGTCACCATCGACAGATAGTCGTTGAGCAGATCGCGGCCCGTCTTGCCGCCCGTCTTGGGCACGCGCAAGTCGATGCGCGGGTCGCGCGTCTGCATGTCGCGCACATAGGCAAAATCGAGCAGCGGATAGCCCAGCACCACGGCGTCGGGGCGAATATCATCCGGACGAGCCCCGGCAAGTGCCGCGAAAGGACCGGTCTTCCACTGCGTTGCCAGCGAGGCGCAGATCATGCCGCCCGCCGAAAAGCCCACGACGCACACGCGCTTGGGGTCGACATGCCATTCGTCGGCATTAGCGCGCACCGTGGCGACCATCTTGGCAAGATCGGCCTGCGGGTGCGGAAAACTCACGTCGCCCGTGCCGCTTGTCACATAGTTGAGCACAAAAGCCTGGTACCCGTGATCCAAAAACGCAAACGCCACCGGATCTTGCTCATGCGGAGCGATGTGCGTAAACGCGCCTCCGCCGCAGATGATCACTGCCGGGCGACGACCATTAGGCTTATCGGGCAATGGCTCGGCGCCCAAATAGGTAAACGTCGCCGGATATTCCTCAGTCGGCTCCTCGCCCCACAGCGCATGGCTCTCGATAATCAATTGGTGCTCCCTTCGCGCAATTCGTGCGCACTATTTTTTCGTCCTCAAGCGTACCCCAGTTGGACCCATGGCGCAGAAACACTCACGCAATAAGTTCCCTTTCAACTGATATATCACATAATCGCAGCTCAGCGCTATCGTTTCACAGCGTAAAATAGGGACGCTGACCGTGCCGGGAAACACATGCGTAACGTTTCCGGCTACATTACACGCGTGCAACAGGCGCGCTTGATACGTTGGAGGCAACTATGGGTCTGCTCGATTCGCTTAAGTCCACCTTCACCTCGACCGGCGAGGCGTCCGTTCCGCCCGCAGCAAGCTTCGCCACCCGCGAAGGCGTCATCTATGCCCCCGTCAACGGCGTGCTCGTCAATCTGGACGAGGTTCCCGACGAGACGATCGCCTCGGGCATGCTTGGCCAGGGCTATGGCATCGAGCCCATTACCGGCACCATCTATGCGCCCGCCAACGGCCGCATCGGCGCCACCACCGTCACCAACCACTCCATTGGCATGATCACCGAGGACGGTCTTCGCGTGTTTATCCATGTCGGCCTGGGCACCGTGGAAATGAACGGCAAGGGTTTTGCCCGCTTTGTCGAGATGGGCGATGTGGTCAAGGCAGGCCAGCCGCTCATCAGCTTCGACCGCGAGGCCATTAAGGCCGCTGGTCACGAGGACATCGTGACCGTCATCGTCTCCGAGCTCGATCGTCTTAAGAGCATCGACCATGTCGGCGAGTCCGGAACGCTTATCGGCGGCAACCCGCTCGTCAAGCTTGGCGACCCGCTGCTGGTAGCCAAGACCAAGTAGCCAGGCCCCGCGCCACACAGCCAAAAGGCACCTCGTCAAGCGCCCGCGACCATTTGGCCGCGGGCGCTTTTCGTTTGAAAAACCATCCCGTCAATGCCTTATCTGTATAGCCCAAATGAGCCGAGCTGCTAGAATATCGAACTGTATGGATAACTATCATTCAACCGTTATGGGAGGATACGTGAACCGCACCAAAATCGCGCAGCTCTATGCCGATGCCGAGTCGCTCGGCGGCCAGACCGTCACCGTCGCCGGCTGGGTCAAGTCCGTCCGCGACATGAAGAACTTTGGCTTTGTTACGCTCAACGACGGCAGCTGCTTCCGCGACCTGCAGGTCGTCATGAACCGCGAGGCACTCGACAACTACGACGAGATCGCCCATCAAAACGTCTCGGCCGCACTCATTTGCACCGGCATCGTCAAGCTGACCCCCGATGCGCCCCAGCCGTTCGAGCTTTCTGCCACCTCCATCGAGGTCGAAGGCACGAGCGCCCCGGATTACCCGCTGCAGAAGAAGCGCGCAACCGTCGAGTTCCTGCGCACCCAGCAGCACCTGCGCCCGCGCACCAACCTGTTCCGCGCCGTGTTCCGCATCCGCTCTGTCGCGGCTGCCGCCATCCACCGCTTCTTCCAGGAGCAGGGCTTTGTCTACGTCAACACTCCCATCATCACCACGAGTGACTGCGAGGGCGCCGGCGAGATGTTCCGCGTGACCACGCTCGACCCCAAAAATCCGCCCCTCACCGAGTCCGGCGAGGTCGACTGGAGCCAGGACTTCTTTGGCAAGCATGCGAGCCTCACCGTGTCCGGCCAGCTCAATGCCGAGAACTTTGCCATGGCCTTTGGCGACGTGTACACCTTTGGCCCCACCTTCCGCGCCGAAAACTCCAACACCACGCGCCACGCCGCCGAGTTTTGGATGATCGAGCCCGAGATGGCCTTTGCCGACCTTAACGACTACATGGATAACGCCGAGGCCATGCTCAAGTACGTCCTCAAGGACGTTATGGCAACCTGCCCCGACGAGCTCAATATGCTCAACAAGTTTGTGGACAAGGGTCTGCTCGAGCGCCTGGACCATGTCGCCAACTCCGACTTCGCCCGCGTCACCTATACCGAGGCCGTCGAAATCCTGGAGCAGGCAGTCGCTGCTGGCCACCAGTTTGATTACCCCGTCAGCTGGGGCATCGACCTGCAGACCGAGCACGAGCGCTTCCTGACCGAGGAGCACTTTAAGCGACCGACTTTTGTGACCGACTACCCGGCCGAGATCAAGGCGTTCTACATGCGCATGAACGAGGACGGCAAGACCGTCGCCGCCGCCGACTGCCTGGTTCCCGGTATCGGCGAGATTATCGGCGGCTCCCAGCGCGAGGAGCGCCTGGATCTGCTCGAGGCCCGCATCAAGGACCTGGGCATGAATCCCGAGCAGTACAAGTACTACCTTGACCTGCGCCGCTACGGTTCCTGCAAGCACGCCGGCTACGGTCTGGGCTTCGAGCGCTTGGTCATGTATCTGACCGGCGTGGGCAACATCCGCGACGTCCTGCCGCACCCGCGCACCGTGGGCAACGCCGACTTCTAATCGTCGGACGCTGGCTCGCGTCGCCACACGCCAACGCTCATCGCATAAGCGTCTCTCGACATCAGTCGAGAGACGCTTTTTTCAACAGCATCCGTCAAGCTTTTGGCAAGTTTTTGGTCAGTTGAGCAGGGCTGTTGAAAACTCGACCCGCCGTTTGCCGACGACTACCGACCGCCCAGAGCGCCCTGCGCCCCTGGGAAAGCCCCACGTCCTAGGCTCCATACCGTCGCCACCCAAAACGGAAAGGACGTGGGCACCATGACCGAAGCCGCTGTTGAAACCTACGACACCACGACTAGAGGCGCCGCCTCGATGGCAGCCTATCGCGCCGTTCGCATCCTGCAACTATTAAGCGAAAACACCGGCGAGGACAAGGCCATGCTTTCCGATGAGTTGATCCGGCGCCTCGCCCATCCCGACGACCCCGCCCGCATGCCCATCTCGGCGGCGCGGCGCAGCATCTACACCGCCATCTCCGCGCTTCGCCATGCCGGATACGAAATTGAGTACAAACGCGGCGTGGGCTACAAACTTCTTACCCGCCCGCTCACCGACGAGGAGATCATCCGGCTCCACGGTATGGTCATGCGCAACCGCTCCACGCCTATCGCTATCCGCAAGAGCATGGCGCAGCACTTAGTTGCCATGGCGAGCGCCGACGTTCGCGGCTACCTCGATACACCCGAACCCGCTCCAAGCGCAGGCAGCAAGGCTACCAAGGCAACGCGCACGCCCATCAAGCGCATCGACACGTGCGAGCTCGTCGAGCAGGCCATCGACCACGGAACCACGGTGAGTTTTGATATTTCGAGCGTCACGACACGTGGCGAAACCGAAGCAGCACGGATGACACTCCGTCCCTTTGCCATCAAGCAACGAGACGGCATCTCGTATCTGCTGGGAACGGTCTACGACGCCCGAGGCGCCGACGATACGCTGCGCACCGTCGAGATCGCCCGTATGAGAAACGTCAGCACGCGCCTGCTCGACGGCAAGAAGCTCTTCGCCGCCCTGGACGAGGACGACGCCTCCTCCGCCGCATAAGACCCTCCGCCGCCCATTCGACTACCCGTACCGCCCATCCGATTCTGTATTAAAAAACCCGCCAGGCTGTTGTAAAAATGGACATCAGCGCTACTATAGTTCCACTTGCACTTTGTCCCAGTGCAGTGTTTCCAGCCATTTTTATACTGGGGGTAATGATATGAAGGACATCACCATCAGCCGCAGGAGCCTTCTGGTCTCCGCCGGCCTGCTCGCGCTCGCCCCGCTCGCCGGATGCGGCGGCAACTCTGGTTCCGGCTCTGCTGCCGCCGGTTCCGACTACACCATCGGCGTTCTGCAGCTCACCGAGCACTCCGCACTCGATGCCGCCAACGACGGCTTTGTCAAGGCCATCAAGGAGAGCGGCCTTAAGGTCAAGATCGACCAGAAGAACGCCCAGAACGACCAGTCCACGTGTAAGTCCATTGCCGACAAGTTTGTGGGCGATGGCGTCGACCTGATCTACGCCATCGCCACGCCCGCCGCGCAGGCTGCCGCCGGTGCCACGGCCGATATCCCCATCGTGGGCTGCGCCATCACCGACTACGCCGCCTCCGGCCTGGTACAGGACAACGACAAGCCGGGCACCAACGTCACGGGCGCTTCCGACCTCACCCCGGTCGCCGAGCAGCTCGAGATGATGCAGAAGGTCCTGCCCGACGTAAAGAAGGTCGGCCTGCTCTACTGCACCGCCGAGTCCAACTCCGACGTCCAGATCAAGGCCGCCAAGAAAGAGCTCGACAAGCTGGGCCTCGAGTACACTGACTTCACCGTCTCGAGCTCCAACGAGATTCAGTCCGTCGTCGAGTCTGCCGTGGGCAAGGTCGACGCGCTCTACTCCCCCACCGACAACACCATCGCCGCGGGCGCCTCGCAGGTCGGTCAGATCTGCAAGGAGAACAAGCTTCCCTTCGTGACCGGCGAGGAGGGCATGTGCAAGGCCGGCGGCCTGTTCACCCTCTCCATCAACTACGAGGATCTGGGCTACGCCGCAGGCGAGATGGCCGTCAAGATCCTGAAGGGCGAAGCCAAGCCCGAGGACATGGCGATCAAGCACCTCTCAAGCAAAGACCTGGTCGTCGTCAAGAACGACGAGATGGCCGAGGCTCTGGGCATCGATCTTTCCGCTCTGGACGAGTAGCGCCATGCGCGGTAGCGCGTCTAGGGCACGCACTCGCGCCGTTGACGTGTTATTCAATATCTGAGCCACAGGGGCGAACGCCAAAGACCGGCGTTCGCCCTGCTTGTTTCGGATGAGTCAAAACATCCGGCCGCAGCTCTTTTATGCATTGTTACCGCTATCATGGTGACTCACGTGTCCACCCTATCCTAGGAGGTATGAAGCATGCTCATTGCATTGCAGGGCGCCGTTTCGCAGGGCGTCCTCTGGGGCATTATGGTGCTTGGCGTGTTTATCACGTTCCGCCTGCTCGACATTCCCGATATGACCTGCGACGGCAGCTTTGCCCTCGGCGGCTGCGTCTGCGCTGTGCTCATCGTCAATAACAACGTCGACCCGCTGCTCGCCGTGCTGGCCGGTATGTGCGCCGGCGCCATCGCGGGTGCCGTCACGGGCATTTTGACCACCGTCTTTGAGATTCCCGCGATCCTCGCCGGAATCCTCACCCAGATCAGCCTGTGGTCCATCAACCTGCGCATCATGGGCAAGTCCAATACGCCCATTCTTGCCAAGGGCACCGTGTTCTCGGCCGTCAGCAATATGACCGGTCTGCCGCAGTCCACCGTTGCCATCATCTTGGGCATCCTGCTCGCCGTGGCTATCGTTGCCATCCTGTATTGGTTCTTTGGCACCGAGATCGGCTCGGCGCTGCGCGCCACCGGCAACAACGAGTACATGATCCGCGCTCTGGGCGTCAACACCAACTCCACCAAGATGATCGCCCTCGTGCTCTCCAACGCCCTCATCGGCCTTTCGGGCGCGCTCATCTGCCAGAGCCAAAAGTATGCCGACATTGGTATGGGCACCGGTGCCATCGTTATCGGTCTTGCCGCCATTGTTATCGGCGAGGTGCTCGGCCGTCTGCTGCCCGGCGGCCTCACGCAGTTTAGTGTCCGTCTTGCCTCCGCCGTCTTTGGCTCCGTGGTGTACTTCCTTATCCGCGCCATCGTGCTGCAGTTGGGCATGGACGCCAACGACATGAAGCTGCTCTCCGCCGTGATTGTCGCTGTGGCCCTGTGCGTGCCCGTAGTTTGGGAGCGCTATAAGCTCCGCAGCTCCTACACGAAGGGGGATGAGGCAGATGCTTAAGCTCTCGCACGTCAAGAAGACCTTTAACAAGGGCACCGTCACCGAGAAGCGCGCGCTCACCGGCGTCGACCTCACCCTGAATGACGGCGACTTTGTAACCGTGATCGGCGGCAACGGCGCCGGCAAGTCCACGCTGCTCAATATGATCGCCGGCGTGTACCCGCTCGATTCGGGCGTTATTGAGCTCGACGGCACCGACATCTCGCGCCTGAGCGAGTCGCAGCGCGCCAAGTACCTGGGCCGCGTGTTTCAGGACCCCATGCGCGGTACCGCTGCCGACATGCAGATCGCCGAGAACCTGGCCCTCGCCAAGCGTCGCGGCCAGCGTCGCGGCCTTTCGTGGGGCGTCACCAAGGCCGAGAAAGATGGGTACGTTGAGCTGCTCAAGCGCCTGGACCTTGGTCTGGACACGCGTCTCAACGCCAAGGTCGGCCTGCTCTCGGGCGGCCAGCGCCAGGCGCTCACTCTGCTGATGGCCACGCTCACCAGGCCGCGCCTGCTGCTGCTCGACGAGCACACCGCGGCCCTCGACCCCAAGACGGCCTCTAAGGTGCTCAACCTGACCGAGGAGATCGTCGACGAGAACCACCTGACCACGCTCATGGTCACGCACAATATGAACGACGCCATCCGTCTGGGTAATCGCCTGATCATGATGCACGAGGGTCACGTGATCTACGACGTGGCAGGCGACGAAAAGAAGTCGCTCACCGTCGCCGACCTGCTGCAGAAGTTCGAGGAGGTCTCGGGCGGCGAGCTCGCCAACGACCGCATGCTGTTGAGCTAAACCCACCAAAAAGGGACAGGTTTATTTTGGCAGGTTTTATCTGCACAAACGTCAAAACCGCCGCAAAGGAACAGATACCTTTGCGGCGGTTTTCGCTAACCCTCATATCGAGCACAGAAGCCCGTCCGAATTTGATCGGACGGGCTTCTTGATGGGTATCATGGTTGGACGATCATTAGGAGGTTTCCCTACATGGAATTGTTTGAGCCGATTCTTCATTTCTTTGCACAACGATGGGTCCACAACATCATCTGGGCAGGTATCTTGGCCATCGGCACCGCCGTTGCCGCCAAGGTCGCGTCCAAGACCCTGCACCACCTGCTCAACCGCGACGATAACCCGCTTCCGGCATCGAGTATCTTCATCAACATCGCGCGCGCCGTCATCTGGATGATTGGCGGCAGCTTTATCCTCGACAACTGCTTTGGCATTAATGCAAACGCCCTCGTCGCCGCTCTTGGCGTCGGCGGCATCGCCATCTCGCTCGGCTTTCAGGACACGCTCTCAAACCTTATCGGCGGCATGCAGGTGACGTTTATGGGCATCATCAAGCCCGGCGACAATATCGAGGTCGGCGGCGTATCCGGCGTGGTCCAAGACATCACTTGGCGCCATACAACGATTGAGGATGCCTGTGGACAAACCATCATTGTGCCCAACTCCAACATCTCCAAGAACACGCTCGTGCATTTGATGCCCTTTGGGCGCGTGGCCGTGCCCGTTGCCGTAAAGGACACGTCTAAGTGGGCTTCCCTTGACGCGCTGGCAGACGAGCTCACGAGCGCAACCAAAACGGCCGTCTCGCCCATCTCGGGCTTTGACAAGGAGCCCTACGTACTCTTTAGCGAAATCGGCGACTTTGGCATCAAAGGAAAGATCATCTTTATCGTCAGCGACGACAGCACCACTTTTACGGCAGCCGACGCCTGCATCCGCGCCATCGCCCCCGTCATTGCCTAAACCACCGCAAAGGGGACAGGCGCCTTTGTGGTGGTTTTCATTCGTGGTACCATGGTTGATATCGTTGTTTAAACGACTAAGGGAGTAGACACCATGGAAGAGGCCTATCGTCAAGCACGCAAGCGCGGCGAGCAGGGACGCCGTCGCGCCATCAGCCAAAGCGAGCATCCATACCTTACGGACCTCGATAGCTTGGTTGCTCAGCTCCCCTTAGGTCAGCGAGAGAATGTTGGCCTGCGGGATATTCCGCTCGAAATGGTCGTCGGCACGGTCACCAAGGGCCGTCAGTCCGCCTTCTCGTGTAACTTTATGCCCCTGCTTCCGTTTAGCACCGAGTTCGCCCGCAAGTGGTCCAACCTCTACGACATCCAGGTGACCGAGGGCTATCGCGACCCCGTCATCGTCACCGAGTTCATGCATCGGTTCTATGTCCAGGAAGGCAACAAACGCGTCAGTGTCCTCAAATTCCTAGACGCCCCGACGGTTTCGGCCAAGGTCACCCGTCTCTACCCCGGCAAATGGGATTCCGTCGAAAGCCGCCTGTACGGTGAGTTCTGCGCGTTTTGGCGCGTCTGCCCCCTATACGAGATCGAGTTCTCGCGCGAGGGAAGCTACGAGACACTCGCCAAGATGCTCGGTCAGAACCTTATCGAAAAATGGCCGCAGAAAAAGGTCGACTACCTGCGCCACACCTTCCTGCTCTTTAAGCGTGCCTACCTTCGCGCAGGCGGCGACCACCTGGACATTACGCCTGCCGACGCAATGCTCGTCTACCTCAATGTGTACAACCAGGACCGCCTGCTGGATACGCCGACGGATATCGTCGTAAACCGCCTGTGCAAGATTTGGCGCGAACTGGTCATTGCCGGCAAAAATGACGAGGACAAGGTCGATCTCGTCGAAGCGCCGAGCGTCAACGAGGAGGAGACGCCCGCCAAGTCCACCTCCGGTGTGCTCAACTTCTTTATGGGCAAGACCGTCTACTCGGCGGCCAACCCCCTGCGCATCGCCTTTATCCATGAGTTCCCCTGTGCGACGTCGAGCTGGGACAGCCTGCACGACCAAGGGCGTCAGTATCTCGATGAGCACTTTGGCGGTATCGTGCGCACCGAGGCGTTCGAGGACTGTCACGATCCGGACGTGTTCTACGCCGCCGTGGAAACGGCTGTGAAACATGGAGCAAACGTCATCTTCTCGACCTCGCACCGCCTGATGGAATACACGCTCAGGGCTGCCGTTGAGTATCCCCGGGTTCGGTTTCTCAACTGCTCTATCGGCCTTCCCCATCAAAGCGTCCGTTCGTACTTTGGCAAGATGTACGAGGCCAAGTTTCTCCTGGGCGCCCTTGCCGCCAGCATGGCGGACAACCACCGCATCGGTTACCACGCGTCGGTCTTCGCCTCGGGCGCACTCAGCGAGATCAACGCCTTTGCGATTGGCGCCTCGCTGCTCGACCCCCGTGCGCAAATTATCCTGACCTGGGGCGATGTGCCCGCCGGAGGCCTTGCCGAGGCCATGTGCCGCGAAGGCGTGAGCGTCATGACCGGCGCTGACATGTCAAAGTCGCTCGTAGACCCTACGGCCTACGGACTCCACCGCCTGGTCGATGGCAAGGTCGTCGGCATCGCCATGCCGGTCTGGAACTGGGGCCGATACTACGAGCTTATCGTGCGAAGCCTGCTGCATGGCACCTGGGATGAGACCAGTGACGACAGCCAGGTTCGCGCCGTCAACTACTGGTATGGCATGAGCTCGGGCGTCATCGACATTCGCTACGCTCCGGGCCTGCCCTATCAGACGCGCAAACTGGTGCAGCTGCTCCGCAATGGCATCGTCGAGGGCTCCATCAATCCATTTGGCGGCGAGCTTCATAGCCAAGACGGCGTGGTGCAGATCGAGGGCTTTCCCCCACTGCCGAGCGCGCAGATTGTCGAGATGAATTGGCTGGCGGACAACGTGGTAGGCACCATTCCGCAGCTCGACGATGAGCCGGGAGTTACCGCCCTATGAAGATCCTTGCCATAGCAGATACCGAAGAACGATGCCTTTGGGAGTGCTTTCGCAAGGAGCGCTTTGAGGGTGTCGACCTGATTCTGTCTGCCGGCGATCTGGACCCGGACTATCTTGAGTTTTTGGTCACCGTCATCAACAAACCGCTCATCTACGTTCGCGGCAACCACGACGACCGCTACGCACGTCACGCACCGGGCGGATGTATCTGCGTGGAAGACAGCGTGTACACGTACCGGGGGATTCGCATTGCGGGCCTTGGCGGGTCCATGCGTTATCGCGACGGCGCCAACATGTACACCGAACGCGAGATGTCCAAGCGCATGCGTAAGCTGTCGCGTAAGGTTAGGATGGTCGGCGGGTGCGACATTCTGCTTACCCATGCACCCGCCGCCGGTATGGGTGATCTGGACGATCTGCCGCATCGAGGGTTTGAGTGCTTTAACACAGCGCTTGAGTCCTGGGGGGCCGACTACATGGTGCACGGGCATGTGCACCAATGCTATGGTCGCGACTTTCAGCGTGAGCGCCAGCATGCATGCGGGACAACAATCATCAACGCGTGCGGCTATACGCAGTTTGAGCTGGATGAAGCGCGCTACCCCATCCGTGGCTGGCAGGCAGCCTGGCTCAACTCGCAAACCATGCGCCGCGAGCTCAAACGCCACGAAGCAATCGAGTCTTCAACCGCCAGAACCCCCTGGTAACTGCCAACAACCACCACGAAGGGGATAGGCACCTTTATGGTGGTTTTGCTGACTCGTCCGACCTGTCCATCACGGTGCTTGTGTAATTAACGAGAACACTCATTGTTTTGTAAGGACGGCGCTCACATGCCGTCTTTTTTTGTCAACTTATGCAGTCTCGACCGTGTTGTATGTAGAGGGACCTCGCGAGACGCCTTCCCTATATCCACCACGACCAATTGGAGGTGACACTATGCCTGCACGCCGTAACCGCAATAGCACGCTCCGATGCGATGCCGATCAGATCGAGCGGGAAGCAAAGCGCTTGGTCGACACGTATTCCGACCTCATCCTTCGATTGTGCTATTCGGCCCTTGGATCCGCTGACGACGCTCAAGACATCTGCCAGGACACGCTGATCAAGATTCTCCAACGCACTCAACCGTTCGACTCGCTCGAACACGAACGTGCTTGGGTGATCCGAGTCGCACTGAACGCATGTCGCGATATCGGCCGTACGCACGCGAATCACCCGGTTGTCGACCTCGATTCGCTCCCCGATTTCTGCGCACCCGTAACACATACCGAGCAAGAATTCGCGCAACGCGACTGCGCCATTCTTTCCGCTGTCACGGCCCTGCCTCAAGCACAGCGCATCGCCATCTTTTTGCACTACTACGCAGGCATGAGCATCAGGGAAATCGCAGACGCCGTTCACGCGACGCCAGCTGCAACCGCCCAGCACCTTAGCCGCGGACGTGCGTCACTTCGGCTTTCCTTGAAAGGAGACCACAATGACTACGAATTCGAATGACTATCGCCACGCCCTGGAGCACATTTCGTTTACCGATAATGCGAAGCAGCACATGGCAAACTCGATTGCTCAGTCCGTCGCCTCGAGCGATGCGGCGACCGCTCAAAGCAACTTTAATGGCACGCGACGCAAGCCGCGCATCGCCCGCCATCCCGTAAGAACAGTCGCTCGCATTGCCGCTGTAACGGCAGTCCTCGCTATCGTCATTGGAGGCGCTGGCACGGCTATGGCAACAGGCGTCCTGCCGCTTCCTTCTGACATGCTTTCCGACATCTTTGACGGACCTGCTTCTCAAACCGAGATCATCGACCGTATTGGCCGGCCCGTCGGTGCTAGCTGCTCCAACAACGGAGTCACCGTGACCGCCGACGCCATCATGGGCGACAAGGATATGGTTACCATCGCCTATACGCTTACGTTCAACGATCCCGCTGCCCTGAAAAAGCTTTCCGAGCCGGGCGAGAACGGAACTATCGCCGGAAGTGTCGATGGAAACGTATACGTTGATGGCGAGCATGGCGGCCAAGGCCAATCATGGCTCATTGACAAGAACCCCAATGACTCCAGCATTCAATACTTTGCACAGTTCAGCGTTGAATCACCCGGCCTTATGGGCAGGACCGTCCGCACGCATATCAACTCTCTCGTTGTGCCACGTGCTGGCAAAGAGCTTCCCGAGTATAAGAAAATACTTACGGGCCCATGGGATCTTAAGTTCCAGCTGAATTACGAAGATACATCCGTTACGATTCCCGCGCCCAAATCGGTCAACTTTAACGGCACCAAGGCGACGATTCAAGAGGCCACCGTATCCTGCGTTGGCGTTTCAGTCCGCTACAACATAGATCGTTCCATCGAACACGACAACAACAGCGGCAAGATGTCTCAAAACATGGAGGAGTCTATGGATGCCGTTGGCAACATACCCCTCATCGTGACGTTCAAAGACGGTCATGTTGAGGACGCAACCAGCCACAGCGGCTATTTCGCAAATAAACTGGATAACGGCACCACTGATGTCCACAAGACCTGGCCGTTCTCGCAAGTTTGTGACACAGACAAGATTGCAAGCGTACAAATTGGCGATACGGTCATTCCCATGAATTCGTAACGCTACGCGGCTCGTATATGCACCCGGTTCCGCACTTCGCGTCTAAAGATGCGCTGTCATCGAGCAGCGTGAGCGCAAGGCCGCCCGTATGGTCGGCTGGGAACACCTCGTTGCGCTAAAAACCACCACGAAGGGGACCGGCACCTTTGTGGTGGTTTTGCTGACTCGTCCGACCTGTCCCAACGGTTTGTCTCAATCTGTAACAGGTAGGGCCCAAATAATCGGTTAGCTGTTACAGATCGAGACATACCACGGATGCTCAGCCGAAAATCTCAATCTGTAACAGGTAGGAACGATTTTGCCCCTTAGATGTTACAGATTGAGATATTTGACAGCTTGAATCGGCATCGCCTACAGCGCGGCGACGACCTTGTCGCCCATCGTCGTGGTGCCGAGGATCTTATCTGCCGGGGTGTTGACATCGGCGATGTCACGGGTGCGCCAGCCCTCGTCGAGCACGCGCGCCACGGCGCTCTCGATCCACGCGGCTTGCTCGCCCATGTCGAGCGCGTAGGTCAGCAGCATCGCCACCGACAAGATTTGAGCCAGCGGATTGGCCACGCCGAGCCCCGCGATGTCAGGAGCGCTGCCAGCGCTCGGCCCAAACAGCGATACGCCATCATCCAGCGAGGCAGAGGCAAGCATACCGAGCGATCCGGTAATCTGAGCCGCCTCATCGGACAGGATGTCGCCGAACATGTTCTCCGTCACCACGACGTCAAAGTCTGCCGGTCGACTGATGAGCTGCATGGCGGCGTTGTCGACGAGCAGGTCCTCAAGCTCCACGTCGGAGTACTCCTCGTCTTGCACACGATGCACGATCTCGCGCCACATGCGGCTCGTCTCCAGCACGTTGCGCTTATCAACGCTCGTCACCTTGCCGCGACGTTTGCGCGCCGCCTCAAATGCCTGGCGCGCAATGCGCTCAATCTCGTACTCGCGATACTCCATCACGTCGACCGCACGCTGACCGGCCGCACCCGCAGCGCCCGCGCAGGTCACGGATGCGGGCGCCAAAGTCCCACGGCATGTTGTAGCCCATCGTATCGGGGATGTTCACGACCGTGGCACCGGCCTTTACGGCCGCCTCGATAATGCGCACCAGAAACTCCTGATCGGAGCGGCCGGCATCCTCGGCATAAAACTCAACATCGTCAACGAACTTGCGAGCATGTTTGGCGGCATGGATCGCTCACTCAATTGCCCTTTCCTCAGTCATATGGAGCTTGTCGCGCAGGTGACTGGTGCTCACACCCAGCCCTGTATGGATACGGGGCCTCTGGGCCGTTTTGAGCGCCTCTGCAGCCACTTCGATATCCCTGTCGACAGCGCGCGTCAGGCCGCATACCGTGCATCGGTCGCCCGCAATCTTGCCAATCTCCTGTACGGAGCGAAAGTCACCAGGACTCGAGATGGGAAAGCCCGCCTCGATAACGTCCACGTTCATGCGCACCAGCTGGCGGGCGATGAAGAGCTTTTCCTCGGTATTCATGCTGGCGCCCGGCGACTGCTCACCGTCGCACAGGGTGGCGTCAAAGATTGTGATTTTGCGGCTTATATGTTCCTCCTGATTGACCGTTTTATGACAGATGGCTTTCAGGAGAGAGAGAAGGCCTAGAGATAGAAAAATACCCGTGTCGCTCATCACGCCTGAAAGCGGCAGACGATAGCGCACCCGGGTACAACAAATCGTTATAGCGAGATTACAACCCTAGCGCGCTATCCAATCTAGTAGCGCTAGGCCTAGGAGCTGTTGCGTGTTCTTAAACATGTTGGGCTCCCTTCGGCCTCGGGTAGTACTACATCGCGCTAAAGTACAACACAAGTAAAACCACCACAAGGGTGCCTGTCCCCTTCGTGGTGGTTTCGTTGACTCAAAAGCAAGAGACCCGGTCCTGCACGAGGCAGAACCGGGTCTCTTTAGCAATGCTTGCTTTGCTCAGGCAGTAACTGTTAGTTACTCAGCCAGGAAGTCGCGCTGGATAGCGGGATCGACCTTGACGCCAGGGCCCATGGTGGAAGACACGGAGATGGACTTGACGTACTTGCCCTTAGCAGAAGAGGGCTTGACGCGCAGGATCTCGGTGTACAGGGCAGCGTAGTTCTCGACGAGCTGCTGCTCGGAGAAGGACTTCTTGCCCAGGGGCACGTGGCAGATGCCATAGCGGTCGGCGCGATACTCAACGCGGCCAGCCTTGAGCTCGGAGACCATCTTGGCGACGTCCATGGTCACGGTGCCGAGCTTGGGGTTCGGCATGAGGCCACGGGGACCAAGGATCTTACCGATGCGGCCAACCTTGGCCATCATGTTCGGCGTAGCGATAGCGGCGTCGAAGTTGATCTCGCCCTTCTGGATCTGGGCGACGAGCTCGTCGGAGCCGATGATGTCGGCGCCAGCAGCCTCGGCCTCGCGGGCCTTCTCGCCCTCAGCGAAGACGGCAACACGAACGGTCTTGCCGGTGCCGTGGGGCAGGGAGATGGAACCACGGATGTTCTGGTCAGCCTTACGAGTATCGATGCCCAGACGGAAGTGGGCCTCGACGGTCTCGTCGAACTTGGCGGTGTCGAGCTCCTTGATGAGCTTGGCAGCCTGAAGAGGGGTGTAGAGCGTGGCGCGGTCGATCTTTTCGGCAGCGGCGTTATAGCTCTTACCATGCTTAGCCATGTGCATTACCTCCTGTGGTTAAACGGGCGTGAGCCCTCCCACATCGTATCGTGTGCCCTATTGCACACATATAACGCGCGCCCCAGTCGGGGCACCCGTCATTACCTAAAGAAATCGCTACTCAGCGATGGTGACGCCCATGGAGCGGGCGGTACCGGCGATGATCTTCTTGGCGGCGTCAATGTCGTTGGCATTGAGGTCCGGCATCTTGATCTCGGCGATCTTGGTGAGCTGCTCCTGAGAGAGCTGACCAACCTTGTCGGCCTGGGGCTTAGCGGAACCAGACTTGAGGTTCAGCTCCTTCTTGATGAGGTGAGCCGCCGGCGGGGTCTTGGTGATGAAGGAGAAGGACTTGTCCTCGTAGACAGAGATCTCAACGGGGATGATGTCGCCCTTCTTGTCCTGCGTCTCGGCGTTAAAGGCCTGGCAGAACTGCATGATGTTCACGCCAGCAGCGCCCAGGGCGGGGCCGACGGGAGGAGCGGGGTTAGCTGCACCAGCAGGAATCTGGAGCTTAATGACGTTGGCAACCTTCTTCTCAGCCATGGTCATTCCTTTCGAATCACGAGTGTGAAGTACTTGCTATATCGTAAGCACGCACGTGTTAGAAGCACTCCTGAGATGAGCAGTCACAGAAGAAGCACGCTCGCGCGAACGGACGAAAACTTAAGCGATGACAGCGACCTGGTTAAAGTCGAGCTCGACCGGCGTCTCGCGGCCAAAGATCATCAGCGTGACCTTGAGCTTGCCTGCCTCGGTGTTAACCTCGGAGACCTTGCCATCAAAGTCGGTAAGCGGGCCATCGGTGACGCGGACGGACGTGCCGACCTGAATATCGACCGAGGTGCGCTTGGGCGAATCGCCCTTACCGGGACGACGAGTCATCTTATTGTACTCGTCGCGGGAAAGCGGAGCGGGCTTGCCATTGCCGCCCAGGAAACCGGTGACACCGGGCGTGTTGCGAACACACGTCCACGCATCGTCATCCATCTCCATGCGGACCAGGACATAACCCGGGAAGATCTTTGAATCCTTGGTCTCGCGCTTGCCACCCTCTTTAATCTCGGTGACGCGCTCCATAGGAATCTCGATATCAAAGATACGGTCCTGCATGCCCATGGTCTCGATGCGATGCTCGAGATCGGACTTAACACGGTTCTCGTATCCAGAGTAAGTGTGAACGACGTACCAACGCTTAGACATGGTTTAGCCCCTCAATCCGGAGAACAGAGCAAGAGCCTCGCCAAAGCCAGCATCGAGCAGAGCGATGACGACACCGACGACGACCAGAGAAGCGCAAACGACAACGGAGTAGTTCACGAGTTCCTTCTTGTCGGGCCACGTGACACGCTTCATCTCGGACTTCACCGAAGCGAAATACTTCTTGGTGCGGGCGAAGAAGCCGGGCTTCTCGTTCTTCTTGGACTTCGCAGCCTTCTCGCTCTTCTTGGCAACGGCCTTCTTGGCCTCAACCTTGGAGTTGGCGGCAGCGTTGTTGGCAGGCGCCTGCTGCTGTGCCTTCTTCTTGTTCTTCTTGTTGGCCATTTGGGTTACCTCCGCGCAATGCGCTTATACATGAGTAAACCGTAAGCCCCCAAATGGGAGCTTACGGAATAATGACTGGCACGCCAGGAAGGACTCGAACCCTCAACACTCGGTTTTGGAGACCGATGCTCTACCAATTGAACTACTGGCGTATGTAACTAGAGACTAGCGAGTCTCTTTGTGCAGCGTGTGGTGACGGCACCAGGGGCAATACTTCTTGATCTCCATACGATCAGGCATGTTCGCCTTGTTCTTGGTGGTCGTATAGTTGCGGCGCTTGCACTCAGTGCACGCAAGAGTAACTAGAGTACGCATGTATCCTGAACCTTTCATATCCGCCCCGTACGGGCACGAGATGGTACTTTATCAGCTCTGTGTAAGTGCTGTCAATGAAAACCTCGAGTCAATTGGTTCTCGGTGGATCCATTCATATTTGGAACACATCAATGAAGCCATCGAGAGCTAATCGACGGTGCATCCAGGACCATTATCAATCCTCTCGACACCAGCAACGGCTCAATATCCATTGCAGAAAAGAACCCGGCACCCATATAAGTGCCGGGTTCTCTAAGTCAGCTATATCAAAGAGCTAATTTACTCAATGATCGTGGAGACGATGCCCGAACCGACGGTGTGGCCACCCTCGCGGATAGCGAAGCGCAGGCCCTCCTCCATGGCGATCGGGTGGATGAGGTCGCCCTCGATGGTGATGTGGTCACCAGGCATAGCCATCTCGGTGCCCTCGGGGAGCTTGACCGTACCGGTAACGTCGGTGGTACGGAAGTAGAACTGAGGACGATAACCATCGAAGAACGGGGTGTGACGGCCGCCCTCCTCCTTGGTCAGAACGTAGATCTCGCCGGTGAACTTGGTGTGCGGGGTAACCGAACCGGGCTTGCAGAGAACCTGGCCGCGCTCGATGTCCTCGCGCTTGATGCCGCGGAGCAGCAGACCGACGTTGTCGCCAGCCTCGCAGAAGTCCATGGACTTACGGAACATCTCGATACCGGTAACGACGGTGTTCTGGGTATCCTTGATGCCGACGATCTCGACGGGCTCGTTGAGCTTGAGCTCACCGCGCTCGACACGGCCGGTAGCAACGGTACCACGGCCGGAGATGGTCATAACGTCCTCAACGGCCATCAGGAACGGGAGGTCGTTGTTACGAGCAGGCGTCGGGATGTACTCGTCGACAGCGTTCATGAGCTCGCGAATGGCGTCCATCCATTTGGCGTCGCCCTCGAGAGCGCCCAGAGCGGAACCACGGATGACGGGGATGTCGTCGCCGGGGAAATCGTACTCGGAGAGGAGCTCACGGGTCTCCATCTCGACGAGGTCGATGAGCTCGTCATCGTCGACCATGTCGCACTTGTTCAGGAAGACGACGATGTAGGGAACGCCGACCTGACGGGCGAGCAGGATGTGCTCGCGGGTCTGAGCCATGGGGCCGTCGGTAGCGGCGATGACCAGGATAGCGCCGTCCATCTGAGCAGCACCGGAGATCATGTTCTTGACGTAGTCAGCGTGGCCCGGGCAGTCAACGTGAGCGTAGTGACGGGCAGCAGTCTCGTACTCGACGTGGGAGACGGAGATCGTAATGCCGCGCTCGCGCTCCTCGGGAGCCTTGTCGATGTTCTCGAACGCAGTGAAGTCAGCCTTGCAGCCCTCGGTCTCGGAGAGAACCTTGGTGATGGCGGCGGTCAGCGTGGTCTTGCCGTGGTCGACGTGACCAATGGTGCCGATGTTAACATGCGGCTTAGTGCGCTCAAACTTCTCTTTGGCCATAAAGCCCTCCTCTAAACAGGTCGTCCCCGGACGGGACTTTGCCTTTATACCATAGTGGCCTCTCAACATACTATTGAGAAGCCACCGTGTTACCTATGGTAGCGGTGACTGGATTCGAACCAGTGACGCCACGGGTATGAACCGTGTGCTCTAACCAACTGAGCTACACCGCCGGATGGAGCCTGCAACCAGACTTGAACTGGTGACCTCTTCGTTACCAACGAAGTGCTCTACCGACTGAGCTATACAGGCACTTGACGGGTGGGAGCTATAGGATTCGAACCTATGTAGGCAGAGCCAACGGGTTTACAGCCCGTCCCCATTAACCACTCGGGCAAACTCCCAATCGTTCAAGTATCCGCAGGTGCTTTGGTCTTTTGGACCGCCGCCCCCGCGAACGAAAAAGATAATACGATGCAACCTTGGGGGCTGTCAACGAAAACCTCTAAATACACGGTGCCGGGCGTATCTATATAGCCGTGACCTGCGGTTTTGTTGAGTTTGGATATGAAGGACGATGGTTTTGGATACAGAGGTGACGTTTCCCAAGGTAACACTTTGGTGTAGTGGAGTACACCTTCAGGATCGAACTTCGATACCGGCTTATTTACACCTATATATAGGTCGAGATCGGGCTTCCGCGGCAGATTCGATCGTGGATTTTCTCCCGTTTGGAATCGAGCGTGGATAATCTCCCGCTTTTGGCGTGCCATCGAATCCAAAGTGGCAGATTATCCACGCTCATTCACTAGGCGGAAGATTTTCCACGCTCGTGTGTCCGACAATCCACGCTCGATGACGATGACCAGCCTCGCCCCGGCCTATGTCTCGACCTGTAACAGTAAGAGGGTTATTCCTCCCCTATCTGTTACAGATCGAGATGTTTCCCGCTCAACCCGTCTTAACGTCTCAATCCGTAACAGCTAGAACGGTTTTCAGCCTCTTCGTGTTACAGATCGAGATGTTATCGGCCGTCCCTTGGCAATGTCTCGATCTGTAACTATAAGGAGGGTCTTCAGCCCACTCGTGTTACGGATCGAGACAAACCTGAAGCTTGGTTGGCGCCAAACACGCCGACTTATCGACAAAAAAGAAACGGGCTCTGTCCCACAGGGGAACAGAGCCCGAAACTCTCATGGAGCCAGTGACAGGAATCGAACCTGCAACCCACTGATTACAAATCAGTTGCGCTACCGTTGCGCCACACTGGCACACTTGGCGCTTTCGCGCGAAGCCAGTTAAGAATAAAGGAATTACGGACGGGGCGCAACAAACCCTTTGACCGACCACATCTTAAAACTATTCGCCAGAACGAATAGTTTTAATTACAATTGAATAGATAAAACTATTCGTTCTGGCGAAGGGTTTCGCGATGTTGACTACAAAGGAAGCAGCCGAACTGCTCGGCATCACCCCGCGCAGGGTGCAGGAGCTCATAAAAAACGGAGCACTTGAGGCCCGGAAGGCTTCTGGCGTGTGGCTTATCGACAAAGACAGCATCGACACGCGACTCCGCTCCGTGACCAAAACGGGGGGACGCCCCCGCCGCGGCCATGGTAAGAGCGAGATTGCGTTCACCCTCATGAATCGCACGCACGAGGTCGCTCAGCTGGTCTACAGCACATCGCGAAAAGACTTCACCCACATCGGTGCCGACATCGATTACGCCCACGCCCCTATTGGAGTTTTTACTCCCAGCAAACCTGTATCGCTCGACTCCTTCCGCATCTGGTGGCGCGGCCGCGGTATCCCGCTCGCACGCATTGGGCTAGCCTCCCTGCTTGCAGAAGCCGCAGTCGATGTTCCCGATGAACTCGTACAGCGAAATCTTGGCCTCTCCTTATCCGACCAGTATTGGATTAGGCCCCAAGACTCCGGTCTCGCGTGGGAAGATATCAATTTCTTCAATAATGCTTTTGACGACGTCTCGCTAACCATTGCACCCTTCGCCCCGGAGGGTAAGGCAGCTGCCGCAAAGCCCGACAACACCTCGGACGGCAATCTTCAAAAGTACTGGACATGCGAGGGTGACCGTCGAATCCTCCACAAAGCAGGTGCACATCTAAACCAGGAACCTTATAACGAGCTGGTGGCGACCGCGCTCCACCGTCGCATCCTAAACGCCTGCGATTATGTGCCTTACTCGCTCGAGGGCACGGGCACTTCCGCCCTGAGCATATGCGATGTCTTCTTAACTGACGAAGAAGAATATGTCCCTGCGTTCTATGTAAACCACCATGCAAATGCAGACGAGCGACTAACCGATTACGAACGGTATGTAGCAAACTGCGAGGAGCTTGGAGCGACAGATATAAAAGACGCCCTTGACCGCATGATCGTATGCGATGACATCATTGCCAACTACGACCGTCATTGGCGCAACTTCGGCCTCGTGCGAAACGTCAACTCACTGGTCTGCAGACCAGCCCCCATCTTCGATTCGGGCTCATCACTCTGGTGCAACATATCACTAGAGGAGCTTAGGGCGGGAGAGCACAGTTTTACCAGTGCACAATTTCATTCAAGTCCCGCCAAACAAATGTTGCTCGTCGAGGACATGGGCTGGTTTGACGGCGACAAACTCGAGGGCTTTGTCGACGAGGCGATCGAGATTCTATCCAGAAATGATGCCCTAGCAGCGAGACTGCCTTATCTAAAAGAGGCGCTAACGTGGCGCCTCGAAAGAATGATCGACATCGCTGAATGGAGTTAGCGAGACAGTATCGCCCCGCCAACTCCCCTACCTCCCGCGCAGGGCCTTGAGTTTGGCCAGGGCATCGGGGCTCAGACGGCTGCCCAGGGTCATCTTGATCTGGGGCGCTTCCTCTGCCTCGTGAACGTCGTTATCGATCTGTTTGATCTCGTCCACCAGCATACGGCTCGAGATGCGCGTAACGCCCTTGCCCATGACGACAGCCTGGATCGTGCCGTCGCTCGATACCACGGAGCACGCGCGGCCTTCCTCACGTGCCTCGATGCAGAGCTTCTGCACCACGGTATCGGCCGAAACACCCGTCGGCGAAAACTCAATGCGCACGCCGCGGGCCGGTAGGTTGGGGCGCTCGCTGGAGATATTGCCCGCGCCGTCAAATACGATCACGGCCTCGTAGCGGCCCTGGGCAAACGCGGCTACGTCATTAATGAGCGCCGTGCGCGCCATATCGTGAACGTCGCTGGAATACGGATCGTCAGAATGGTCGTACACGAGCTTTTCGTAGCGCGGCGTACAGTGGATCACATTGTAGCCGTCGACCACCAACAGCTCGGGTTTGTTGGAATGCACTGTCGAGACCGGGTCGGCGATGGCCTGCGCAAACGCATTGCCGCCCACGCCGTAGGTCGCGGCCGAGACAATCGGCTTGGCCGAGCCTTCGCCAAAGCGCTTGGCCTTGGACTTGGCACGGTTCTTTTTGGACATGCGCTACTCCTCCCCCATGAGCTCGCCGGCGTTGCGGCGCAGCCACTCAAAGCACAGCGCCGTGGTCGCCTGGGCAACATTGAGGCTCTCAGTCATGCCGCGCTGGGGAAGCTTGGTCAAAAAGTCGCATTTCTCGAGCACCAGGCGCGAGATGCCGTCGCCCTCGGAACCCATGACGAGTGCCACGCGGCCCTCGAAGGGAGCATCCCAGCAACTGCCTTCGGCGTGCTCGGAGGCACCGCCCACCCAAAAGCCAGCGGCCTTAAGATCGTCGAGTGCACGGGCGATGTTGGGCACCTGCGCGATAGGCAGATGCATGACGGCGCCGGCTGAAGTCTTGTAGCTGCCCACGGTCACGCCGGCGGCACGCTTGTTGGCGATGATGACGCCGGCCGCGCCCACAACCTCGGCGGAGCGCACGATGGCGCCAAAGTTGCCGTCGTCAGTCACGTGGTCGAGCACCACGACAAGTGCCGGGCCCTCGCCTGCGCGGTCGAGAATATCGGCGACATCGGCATAGGGGAAGTTGCCAACCTCGAGCGCAATGCCCTGGTGGGCGCCATGGCTCGACAGTGCGTCGAGCTGCGCGCGCGGCACATACTTAATGCGGACACCCGCGGCGTTGAGGTCGTCGACCAGGCGCGACAAGGCGGCGTCGCGCTCCCCGCCCTCGGCGATGAGCGCGCACTTGATGGGAAAACCAGTGCGTAGCGCCTCGGCGGCAGCACGACGACCTTCGATAAACTCGCCCTTGGGAGCCTGGACAGCGTCGCGGTTGCGATCGCGCTGCGGACGTGCGGCCTGGGTGCGATCGCGCTGGCCCTTGGGAGCGGCAGTGCGGTCATTGCGGCGAATCGGACGCGAGCCAGAAGCAGCCTGCTTGCCGCCACGAGGCGCACGCTTGCGATTGTCGGCCATATAGCGACCTCCTTAAATAGATAACGAACAAGAATCGACCGTCCGAGCCACGGCACCTTGCCTTTCAATCGTCGGGCATGACCACCAGGTCTATGCCCTCCTCTTTCAAGGCAATCTGCCGCACCTCGAACGGTCGACAAATACTAGAGAGTCTTAATACGAGTGCCGGCGGCGGTATCCTCGATCGAGAGGCCCAGGTCCTTGAGCTGGTCGCGGATGGCATCTGCCAGATCCCAGTTCTTGGCGGCGCGGGCCTCGGCGCGGGCCTCGAGAATCTTGGCAGCGGCCTCGTCCACGTCGTCGCCCGTGTAGGCGACCAAGCCGGCGGCAACGCCTAGCAGACCCAGCGGCAGCTCGACCTTGGGCTCGGGGAGTTCAACGCCAAATGTATCGAGCAGCTCGACCAGCGTATCGGCGGCGGCCAGGGCAGCGGTCTTGTCGGCAGCGTCGCCCGCCTGCTCCAGGTACTGGTTGCACTCGGTCACAAAGCCAAAGACGGCACCCATGGCGCCGGCGGTGTTAAAGTCGTCGTCCATGCACTCCTTAAAGGTGGCACGGGTCTCGGCGGCCTTGGCGGCAAACGCCTCGGATGCTGCCTCATCGGCATCGGCCGTCGCATGGTTCGCGGCCCAACGCAGGTTCTCGACCGTACCGGCGATACGCGTGAGCGAGTTTTCAGCACCCTCCAGGCGCTCCCAAGAAAAGTCGAGCGGCGAGCGATAGCTCGTCTGCAGCATCAGCAGGCGCAGGGCGGCGGCGGAGTGCTGCTCGAGGACCTCAGCCAGCGTAAAGAAGTTGCCAAGCGACTTGGACATCTTCTCGCCGTCGACCAGCAGCATGCCCGTGTGCATCCAGGTGTTGGAGAAGCCCTGGTGCCAGGCGCAGGTGGCCTGGGCGCACTCGTTCTCGTGATGCGGGAAGGCAAGGTCGGAGCCGCCGCCGTGGATGTCGATCGGAGTACCCAGGTAGCGATGCACCATGGCGGCGCACTCGGTGTGCCAACCGGGACGGCCCTCGCCCCAGGGGCTCGGCCAGCTGGGCTCGCCGGGCTTGGCGGCCTTCCACAGGGCAAAGTCGAGCGGGTCGTTCTTGTCCTCGTTCTCCTCGATGCGCGCGCCCACCATAAGGTCGTCGATGTTGCGGCCCGAGACCTGGCCGTAGTTGGGATCGCTGCGCACGGCAAAGTACACATCGCCGTTATCGGCTGCGTAAGCGTGGCCCTGCTCGATGAGCGTCTTGATCATGGCGATCATAGGGCCAATCTCCTTGGTGGCGCGGGGGCGCACATCGGGATCGAGCACGTTGGCGGCGCGCATGACGCCGATGAACTTGTCGGAGAACTCCGTCGCGACCTCGGCAGCCGTACGGCCCTGCTCGTTGGCGCGCTTGATGATCTTGTCATCGACATCGGTGAGGTTCTGGGCGAACGTGACCTCGTAGCCGCTCGCGATGAGCCAGCGACGAATCACGTCAAAGCTGATGAACGTGCGGGCGTTGCCGATGTGGATGTTGTCGTAGACCGTGGGGCCACACACATACATGCGGACCTTGCCGGACTCGATGGGCTGGAACTCTTCCTTTTTATGGGTAGCGCTGTTGTAGATACGCATTCGTTACTCCTTAACGGTTTTCTGTAGCAGGCAGACGGCCCAGGCGCCGATTCCCTCGCCCTGGCCTTCCCAACCGAGCTTTTCGGTCGTAGTGGCGGCGACGCCCACGTTTTCGACGTCAACGCCCAGGGCATGGGCAAGGTTGGCGCGCATGGCATCGCGGTGCGGGGTGATCTTAGGTTGCTGACAGGCAATGGTGCAATCGGCATCGACAAACTCGAAGCCCAGCTCGCGCGCATAGTCCATCACGCGAGCGAGCAGCACCATCGAATCGGCACCCTCGTAGGCGGGATCGGTGTCGGGGAATAGCTTGCCGATGTCTCCCCCGCGGCAGGCTCCCAGAATGGCGTCGGCCAAGGCGTGCGCGAGCACATCGGCATCCGAGTGGCCCAGCAGGCCGCGCTCGTAGGGAATGTCGACACCGCCGATGATACATCGACGCCCCTCCACCAGACGGTGGACGTCGTAGCCATGGCCAATGCGCAGGTTACTGAACATGGGGAAGGTCCTCTCCCTCGGCCATGCGACCGAGCAGAATCGCGGTTACAGGACGCAGGTCCTCGGGCACCGTCACCTTAAGGTTGTCACGCGGACTCTGGACGCAGCGGACGCGCCCACCCATGCGCTCGACCAGTGACGAATCGTCCGTGCCGATAAAGCCCTCGGCAATCGCCGCGGCATGGGCGCGCTTCATGGCGTCGACACTAAAGATCTGCGGCGTCTGCGCGGCCCAGTATAGCTCGCGCGGCGGCGTCTCGACGATGTTGTCGCCATCGACGATCTTGAGCGTGTCGATCGCGGGCTGACCGCACACGACACCGTCGAGCGAGCGATCGCCCACAAGCACGTCAATAGCGTGATCGATGGCCTCGGTCGTGATGAGCGGACGAGCGCCGTCGTGAATGGCGACATATTCGAAACCCGCCGGAACCGCGTGCACGCCGGCACGGGTGGAATCCTGGCGGGTATCGCCGGCATCGGCAAAGCTGATGGGCGTGTCATAGTCAAACGGGTCGATGGCCAGGCGGCGCATCTCGGCACGGCGCTCGGCAGGGCAAACCACGACGATGTGGCCGACCTTGTCGCTACGATCGAACGCGCGGATGGACCAGCTCATGAGCGGACGGCCCGCTACATTGACGAGTTGCTTGCCACCGGGGTTACCAAAGCGCTGGCCGCTGCCACCGGCAACGACCACGGCGCATACGGGCGCCATTATGCGTTCCCCTGTTTGGTGCCCTTCATGCGGTACAGCGAGTCCGCAAGAATGGCAGGGTTGTTAACGCCAAAGTCGCCCAGGCGCTCCGGATCCTCACTGATGTCGTCCATGAGCTCCTGCAGCGAGCCATACTCGTCGACGATCTTCTCGGCCACGCCGTCGCGCACGACAGACACGCGCGAAAGCGTACGCAGGCCCAGCGGTGTCATGACAGAGTCCTCGTCCAGGTCGTCGTAACCCAGAACCGCCGCCACATGCTGCGGGTCGGATAGGTCTTTGGGCGTCATACGGCTCAGGTTGGCGCGGATCTTCTCCGCGTTGGCCTCAGAGGAATCGCTTGCGTAGTCGCGGATCATCAAGTCGTATTCGGTATCCATGCTGGAGCCCGCGAGCTGCTCGAGCTGCATCTGCACGAGCTTGCCCTGATTACCCAGCTTGACGATGCAATCCTTAAGCTCGGTCTTTGCCTGCTGCATGATCTCGAAACTCGAGAAAATACCGGTAATGTCGGCGAGCGTGACGTAGTCGTCGAGCTCGAGGGCCGTCAGGCGCAGCAGGGAGCGATCGAGCGACTGACGGGTGGTCTGAAGCGTGGCGACGAGCTGGTTGACCGAGCTCATGATGGTGGTGACGGGCTGAATCTCGTAGCTCTTGCCGTGAACGTACACGTTGACGACGGCACGACGGGCCGAGACCGAGATCACGATGGCATCGGTGAGCACCGACATGCGAGCGGCGGTGCGGTGACGCATGCCCGTCTCACTCGTGGCGAGCGAGGGATCGGGATTGAGGTGGAAGTTGGCGCGCAGGATCTGGGTGAGGTCGCCATCGATAACGATAGCGCCGTCCATCTTGGAAAGCTCGAACAGGCGGTTCGAGGTAAACGAAATATTGAGCGGGAAGCCGTCGTTACCGGCAGCGAGCACGTTTTCGGTGTCGCCGACGCAGATAAGGGCGCCCAGGTGACCGGCGATGATCATGTCGAGGGCGGTGCGGATCGGCTGACCAGGTGCCGTCAGGCGGATGGCCTGTTCCATACGCTTTTGCAGCTCGTTCTTATCCAAGGCATCGCTCCCATCGTATACGCTCCATAAACGCTAAATAGTTTCTCACGGTTTGTCCCTGCGGCGCTTGCGAAATCCGATGCTTACAGAATGAGCGAACACAGCTTAGGTAGCTCATTTGGGACGGGGCTCCTTTGACTGCTCATGTGGTAGCATCGGGTCTCATATAAATGAGGGAGTAGTCGCGTAATCGGGCTCGCCCGCAGAGAGGGAGCCAGACTATGGGACTCGCAGAGCTCGTGTTACTCGCCGTTGGCCTTTCGATGGACGCTTTTGCCGTATCTATCTGCAAGGGCCTTGGCATGAAAAGGATCAACCTTAAGGTCGCCGTAGTGCTCGGCCTGTTCTTTGGCGGCTTTCAGGCCGGCATGCCCGTAATCGGATGGGCGCTTGGCAGTCAATTTATGGGCATCATCGGCCCCATCGACCACTGGATCGCCTTTATCCTGCTCGCCTTCATTGGCGGCAAAATGCTGTGGGAGGCCTTTACCGAGGACGAGGATGAAGGCGACGGCAAGGATGCCGAAAAGATTGACCTGGCAGAATACCTGATTCTCGCCATTGCCACCTCAATCGACGCCCTAGCCGTGGGCATCTCATTTGCCGCGCTCTCGGTCGACATCGTGCCCGCTGTATCGCTTATCGGCATCACAACGTTTATCTTCTCCGTCGCCGGCGTAGCGATCGGCCATACCTTTGGCGCGCGCTACGAAAAGCCTGCCACCATCGTGGGCGGCGTCGCGCTCATCCTCATAGGACTCAAGATTCTGCTTGAGCATCTGGGGATTTTGGCGCTGTAACGCCAAGTACAATCACTCAAAACTCAACGCCAGCACAAGGCCTCCTGCAGAGTTTTGCATAATGCCTTTTCGTGCAGACTTTTGCATGTCATACTGATATGCAAAAGTCTGCACGTTAGGAGATCACCTTGGATACCTTCCCCATCACCACACCGCGCCAAGCTGGCATCTACGTGCGCCAGGCACGCGAGGCTCAGGGTCTCACCCGTGCAACCCTCGCTAAAAAAGCCGGTGTTTCGGAGCGCCTGCTCGCATCGCTCGAGCTGGGCGACGCCACGGGTATTCGGCTCGACAAGTTGCTGACCGTTTTTAACGCACTCGGCATAGGTCTCTTTGCGCAAAGCGATAACGACTCCATCGCATCGCCCTCCGAACATCCGACGACGATAGCGGACCTCCCTATCGTGAACTCGAATGCCCTGCTAAAGCAAAGCGTAGGCAGACGACCCGCCCGACAAGGAACGCCATCTTCCTATGGTGCCCTGCTGGCCCAAATCGCAGTCGAGCAAGGCCTTTCCGGCACTTCAGACCTCTCCTTTGGCTGTAAGGTTGTGAAATAAATGGCAGAGATGGAGCTTGCGACCCTCATTTGTGGCGAAATCGCCGGCACTCTCCGGCAAGACAAGCATGGACTCTGCAGCTTTGTATACGCCCCAACCTATCGCGGAGCACCGCTATCGCTAACAATGCCGCTTTCCAATCGCACGTATGGCCATAACATCGTCCGCCCGTTCCTATTTGGCCTTTTGCCCGACAGTCAAGAACAGCGTCGCGCTATTGCCGCCGAGCATGACGTTGCATCCAACAGCCCCGTCGCCCTCTTGTGCCATATCGGTCTTGACTGCGCGGGGGCCGTTCAGTTTTGTCGAGCCGATCAATTAGACGCCGCCCGCGGCAGGGTCTCGGCATACCGCCCGCTTACCAATTCTCAAATCGCTCACAAGCTTAAATCAATTCGCGATGACGAAAGAGAGACATGGATGGGCTCCAACGAAAGCTGGTCCCTGGGCGGCAACCAAGGCAAATTTGCACTAGCTTGGCATGACGGCCAATGGTGCGAATGTCTAGGGTCATCCCCCACTACCCATATCTTCAAAAATGGTGTCGTTGGGTTCAAACATCAGGCCTTAAACGAATTCGTCTGCATGAAAACAGCTCGGCGTGCTGGCATTCCAACTGCCAACGTCTCCTATTGCACATTTGAAGACGAAGCCGCGCTCGTCGTTGAACGGTACGACAGAATGGTCAATAGCAGCGGAAATATCGAAAGGCTGCATCAGGAGGACTTTTGCCAGGCGCTCGGTGTATTGCCAAGCCAGAAATACACCGCCGACGGAGGACCAACTACACGAGACATCCAAGAACGACTGATTAAAACAGTCCCCCACCACATGAATCTTGTGCTTTTTACCTATATGTTGTTCTATAACGCCATTATCGGAGCGCCTGACGCACACGCTAAAAACTACTCGCTCATCCTTGGCAAAGGCACAAACGCGGCGCTCGCCCCCATGTACGATGTCGCATCGGGGCTGGCATACGAGCGCATGCGCCGCCGGGCGCGCCTTGCCATGAGCGTTGGCGGCGAAAATCGTGTGGGGCGCATCGGTCCAGGCGCTATCCGCCGATACCACGGTATGGGCGACCCCGCGCTGGAGGCGACGCTCACCGATGCCGGGCTATCCGAGAAGTTTTGCTTTGCGACCATGATGGACCTCGCCTACGAGGTGCCCATTTGCATGGAAGAGGTCATGGACGAATACGCCGACCTGCCCGGCATGGCGGACCTGCGCGAGCATATGCTCGGCCCCGTCCGCGAAAACTGCCAGCGCACCCTCGACCTCATCAGGGCAGAAATGAACTAGGTGGCCGTAATTTCGCAATTATCAAACAAAAGAGAGGGGGCACCCGTCGCAAAAGCTCGGATGCCCCCTCTCGTAATGTCATTTGCAATCTGCTAGCACGTGGCTCGGACTGCTGCCAGCGCGACCTTTACGCAGCGAGGCGCTTGAGGACGTCGATGAGCAGCTCGTAGAAGCGCTCCGCAGAAGCGAGCTCCATGCTCTCGTCCGGGGTGTGGACATCGGAGAGCGTCGGGCCCACGGCGATGGCGTCCAGGCCGTGCAGGGCCTCGGCAAACAGGCCGCACTCAAGGCCGGCGTGAATGGACTCGATGCGCAGCTCGGAGCCAAAGAGCTCGCGATAGCTCTCGACAAAGACGTCGCGGACCGGCGAATGCTCGGCATAGCTCCAGCCGGGATACTCGAACTCGAACTTGGCGTCGAAGCCCAAGACATCGGCCAGCGTCTGCAGGCGATCCTTGAACTCGTTCTGCAGCGAGGTGATCGAGGAGCGCGGGGACAGCATGATCTTGACCTCGTCGTCAGAAGTGGCGACCACGCCGATGTTGGAGGAAACCTCGACGGAGCCGTCGGTGGCGACGTTGCGGCGGATCACGCCGTTGGGGGCAAGACGCAGGGCGCGGATGAGGGCAAGCGCGGACTTCTGGTCCATGGCCTCGACCTCGGCGTTGTCGGCGATCTCGACAGTGCAGGTAAAGCCGGGGTCGAAGACCTCGAGCTCGGCGGTAACGTCGGCGATGATGCCACGGGCGATCTCGGCCGCGGCCTCGACGGCAGCGTGGTCGGCGTAGACCAGAACAGCCTTGCACTCACGGTTGATGGCGTTGTCCTTGGTGCCGCCGTTAAAGCTAACGATGGCGGGCTCGCCGGCAACCATCAGGCGGTCGATGATGCGGGCCATGATGAGGTTGCCATTGCCGCGCTCCAGGTGGATATCGCTGCCGGAGTGACCGCCCAGAAGGCCGGAGATGTCGAGCGTGAGGGTGCTACCGGTCTTGTGCTCGCGCGCGATCGGGCAGGTGTAGGTAACGACGACGCCGCCGGCGCAGCTGACGGTGGCAACGCCCTCTTCCTCGGAGTCAAGGTTAATCATGGTACGGGCGCTAATCTGGGACTTGTCGAGCGTCTCGGCGCCGACCAGGCCAGTCTCCTCATCGGTGGTGAACACACACTCGAGAGCCGGATGGGCAATCGAATCATCGTTGAGCACGGTAAGCATCAGAGCGACGGCGATACCGTTGTCGGCGCCCAGAGTGGTGCCGTTAGCGGTGAGGACGCCGTCCTTGACGACCAGGTCGATACCGTCGGTCGTAAAGTCGTGCTCAACGGAACCCAACTTATCGCACACCATGTCGATATGGCCCTGCAGCATCACGGTCGGGGCATTCTCGGCACCGGCAGATGCGGGCTTGCGAATGATGACGTTGTAGACCTCGTCCTGGTACACATCGAGGCCGCGCTCCTTGGCAAACGCAACCAGGAAATCGCTGATGTCCTTCTCGTTGCCAGACCCACGGGGGATCGCGCTGACCTCCTCAAAGAAATGGAACAGTTGGGCGGGCTCGTAGCCGGTGATCTTGTAATCCATGGTGCCTCCTTGGCGCAACTGGTTAGACAGTAAGACATGCGACTTGTATATTCCCAGACTTTGCGTGCATAAACCAGTCGAAAACGCCGAGCGCCCTTGCATCATCGGCTAACGGTGAGGAAACGCCACTTTATCAAGGTAAAGCAAGCTAGACGGGCCGTGCAGAGGGAACGTTGGACCCCCAACCAACCTCAACGCCTGTTGAACATTAATGCATACACCATTGGTATGTTTAATAAGATTCTTGTCCTCCGTCACGACGCAATCGGCATCAATGCGATTGGCGACGCCCAGCATCAGGTCGTCCTCAAAGTCATTGTGGTGGTACTTGAACACAAAGGAGTCGAAGACCTCGTCTGCACCGACCGGGGCGATGAGGGCTAGCTCGCGCATCTGTCGAACGCATGCCCAAGCCGTTTCGTCTGCCGCCGCAATGGCACTATCGCTCAGTGAGCCAGTCTTTCTTCGGCACTCCTGCTTGATTGCCGCCGAGACAAGATATGAAACGTCTTTGACCGAAAGCGACGAGGCAAACAGGGCAATCCGCTCCGAGGCGTCGGCAATCTCGATCAGATGGACGACATTTGCCGTACGGTCGGACCTGCCAGAAAAATAATCCATCCATACGTTGGTATCGATTAACAGCTTGAGGACGCCTTCTGTGCTCATAGTTCCACCCATTCGGGATAGCGCTCCGCCATGGCCTCCTCATAGAGGTCGTCATAGTCTCCCGAGAACTCAGGGATGGGGATGCCGTATTTGAGGCACGAATCGCGAACGATATGGCTGCCTTGCGCGGCCCTTGACTCCATGCGCCGGGGCTCCACTCCGTCAGAAACTGGAGCCGCCGCGTCTCCCTTCGAGGGCATGCGTCCGTTAACGACCAGATACTCCCAAAGTGTCCGAACGGCTTGTGACGGCGTCATGCCAATATGAGTCAGGACGGCGTCTCCCGCCTCTTTGAGCTGGCGATCTATACGCACGTTCATCTGAACTGGCCGTGAGTCTAGTATCGACATAGACATGTTGGCTCCTTTTGCTATACGCTTTCCTTAATTAAGTATAGCAATTTGTCAGACAAACAGACGCCTCAGTACTGAAGCGTTCGTTTGACCGGGTTTGCCGTTGTGGGATTAGTCAATAAAAGAAGCTGATACATGTTTGAGATAACTGCCCACATCAGCTGCAATTCGCTATCCACAGGCAATGAGTCCCGCAACGAAGCGCCATGCACAAGCTTTTATAGTTCAATCACTTCGTCGCAAGCCTCAAGCAACTCGGGATCATGCGAGACAACAACCACTATATGATCTTCTTTCTTCTGTTGCAGAATATCAATGAACGCTGACCTACTCGCTCCGTCAAGAGCCGACGTCGGTTCATCGAATAACATGACGGGTGAGTCCTTAAGCAATACACGAATAATCGCAATCTTCTGCTTCTCACCACCCGATATATTATGGTTTTGCTCGTCCAGCACCCCATCAAGACCATTGGGAAGTGTTGAGACCAGTTTGGTCAGACCAAACTGGTCTACAAGTCGCCCGACTTCAAGAATTGGACAATTATCGCCCGCGAGTAGCGTCAGATTCTCTCTGAGTGTTCCGTTAACGACATCGGGTTCTTGCTCGGCAATACCAACGACATACGAGCGTAGATTAATAGAATCAATCTGGCTCAAATCAACCTCGTCATAAGCAATAGTCCCAACGCAATCATCGGGATATAGACCAGCTATGCCATCGAGAAGCGTGCTTTTCCCGCTTCCGTTTGCGCCCGACACGCCGTATAAGACTCCTCGATTAAGCGAGATGAGCTCTGGATAATCTATGATTCGATCGGTATCAGGGCGACAAATCGACAGGCCCTTGCACACAAGTGAAACAGGAGAACCAATGCGGACAGAACCGTTCGCCTCTTCATCCATTGCCCAAAGGCGCTTAAGGCGTTGGGCGCTCACCTTGCTCGCCTGGTAGCTTTTGCCCCAAGAAAGCAAGTTCACCAGAGCGGAATTGGCGCTCGAATAATAGCTCAATGCCGTCAGCAGAAAACCAACCGGCATTTTACCTGCGACAATCTCACAGCCTCCAATCGCGAGCAAACAGAACTGCGCAAAGGAAAAAATCAACTGATTCGCAAGTTCGAACCGTGATCCGGCTTTTTGGTTAGCCAATATAGCTGGATAAAGACCATCGAAAGCCTTCTGCAGCCTCAAGGAATAGAAATCAAATAATGAATGGCGACGAAGAAAGGAGACGCTCTCCAGCTGGCTCTGGAGAGTCCCATAGAAAGCAGCGGTCTTTTCTTGAAACTCAAAGCCTCGATTGAACAGCAGCCCGCTAAACAATCGATAAACTACTGCCCCCGTAACGATGCAGGCTAGACAGGCAATCGCCATCGCAATGTTTATATTCATCAACATAATCAAGGAACAGATAATCGCTGCAACACCGCCAATGATATTTGACGCCGATGTTATTCCGAATATTATGAGGTCGTTTGAATCGTGATTGATTTGCTGATTATAATAGCCCGCATCAAATCCGATGAAAAACTTCCGGGGCAAACGCTTGACGTGTTCAAGTGTGTCAGCGTTAAGTTGATATCCCGCATGCGCTTGAAGGTCGACATAGATTAGGGAAGTCCAATAGGCCAACACCGAACCCACAATGGCGACCACGCCAATCGCGAAAATACATAAGACTAGCGTCCGCAAACTAATACCGAGGACATTTTTTGCCGCCAGCACATTTACAGTCAGTCCCAACAGATATGGTTCAGCAAGGCTGCACAGCTGAGACAAGACATCGAGAAGCAGATAGACATAAAGCCTTGGCTTATGGAGGAGATATATCTTCCAAAATCTAAACATCGTGATTTGCCTCATGCGAATACTGATAATTACAAGCCAACCGCATTCTCTGCCTGGCATTGAATTTAACGCTCGCGCATTTTCTCTGGCCCTCCATCGCGGCGTGGGGACATCCGCCCATACAAGCCGGAAACATTACACACTCGCCACATACTGGGTCGTTTGGTAAATACTCCATCCATTTCAAATAGTTCGAATTAGCTTTCACACCTTCTCGAACATTTCCAACGGCGCACTCGCCCTTGCCAACCTCATCCCAACATTTAAAAAGTCTACCAAGCGGATCGATGACAAACGAATTAAGGGAAACCGCACAGCAGACGCCTGGTTCATACGGCGTAAACGGAATAACGTTGAATCCGCGCTCGCTAGCTTTATCCATAAAGAACGTTTCAACTTGAGAGAATCCACGCTGCGAGAAACAATGAATGTCATTTGAGCAGGTATCGTTAACATTGTCGACCGCCGCAAGATAAATCGCGACTTTACCGCGAAGCCCCCTAGCTTCAAGCTCATCGATCAACGCATCAACCTCTTTGCTATTGGATTCATCAACATTCACGCGAATGGTAATTTGAAGAACGTCGGCACATGAGATGATATTGTCGATAATGGCGTCATATGTCGGGCGACCGTCAGCTGGGACCCTCCGCGAATCATGATCCCTCTTTGAGCCATCGATAGTGATTTGAACCGAACCGACCTGACAATCAGCAAGCTTTTGAGCAATTTCTCGCGTCAAGAGATATCCGTTCGTTACCATTCCGGCAGAATAAGTGGCGCCTGGCCTAATCGCTCCTCTCAGTTCTTTTGTCAGTCGCTCAATCATATCCACGCAAAGTAAGGGCTCGCCTCCATACCAGTCAACGTGAAGATCGTTGATCCCGGAATAGCCGGAACGCACAAACGTTGCGACATCCGTCATTGTTTCCTCTGACATAGTGGGGTGCGAGCAGCCCTTTTCATAGCAGTAGGGGCACCTAAAGTTGCACGCCAGCGTTGGAGCAATCGTCAGGCCTAAATAGTCATTTGCAAACCTTGCCGACAGGCTCTCGAGCATCAACAGTCGCCGCTCGTCAACATCGTCATCTACCAACATGCCGCCTATCTTAAGGGCCTCTTCGAAATCACCATCTAAGGCAGCGGCACCCTTGCGAAATAAATTCAGTTTATTCATGTGCGCAGCGTCAAGGTCGAGAACACCACCAGACCGGGTATTGTAGATAGTGATCCCGTTCACATCGTTCTCTTCAATAACGTTAAATTCAGACTCTTTCATTTATATGCTCCGTTTTCTGATGGCACCCTTGATGGCCCAACAAAGTCCAAGGATGACAATGGGGACGACTGTTGCCAGCACTACAAATAGCAACGTCCCCGGCACGATGAATTGAATTGATCGCGGGGACGCAAGGGTTGCGAGCCATGTCAAGTGCAGTGGCATATTTGCATTCCCGTACCCCAAATAAAGCAGCAAGATGATGAACGATAGAACGAACGCGCCATTTCCAAAGAGCGAGATGGCCAGGACGAGCAGCAGACATAACGTTGTGCAAATCAAGGCAGCAAGGGACAGTCGAAGTAGAAACTCTCCGATCACATCCATCGTCATTCCTATGCCACACGCACTTTGGACCACACTAACGAGTATCGAGAAGAGGACAAAACCACCGACAAGCGCGACAATCGAGACAAGAGTCCTTGCAACCAACAACTGTATTGTTTGCATTCCCCTTGCATAGGAAGCAAGCCATTGAGATCCTGTTATCGGGGTTCGAAACGCATAGCCGATGACGAGAACAGCAACAATAGGGAAGAACAAAGAGTGAGCAAGCGGTGCCACAGTGGAAAGGTAGCGAGCTCCATCCTTAACGAGGTCTCCCGGAATTCCTTTAAAACCATATTGTGGGTTTGGAAAGAAGCCCATGATACCGTCGCCAAGCCAATCGCTCGTTCCGTAGGCTCTCCATGGTTCAAATGATACTGAATAAAGCAATGCGAGCACGAAACCTGCCACAATCAGCAGAAGAGGCGTTTTGCTCTTCATAACTCGATAGGCTTCAGCCTTGATCATTTCTTTGTAGCGCATTTTTACCCCCTCCTCGTTTTGATCCCCATGGCCCCAAGCCACAACGAAACAACGGCGCAAATAACAGCGAACAGAATGATCTGGTTAATAGTTAGGCCTTGAAAGCACAGATTTCCAAGATGGCGTAGGTATGGTCCGACGGAGAGCCACCAGGGAATTTGCGTCGATGCGTGATTGGAAAAGACCACCAGCGTATATTCATCGGAGGCGAGCAGCGTCCCGACCAACACCAACATAATGCTAAGCGGTGCATTTCTAAGTAAATAGAAAACTGCCATCGACTGAGCCACCAATGCAGCCAAAATTAGATCAATCAAAAGCAACACGGGCAGGTATCGATTAAGAAACACTTGCCCGTCCACATAACAGCCAAGCGGAGATTTGAAGAGAGTGAATCCCGAAAACAGGCTAAACGCTGTTGAGGTTGCAATCGTCAGAACAAGCCACTTTGCGACAACGGCCTTTGCTATACCCGCACCTTTTGCATACGTCACTTCTGAAGACCTGCTTTGATAATCCATAGCACAGGAAATAACAATGCATCCTACTAGAACGAAAAACCACTCGTAGGTCATGAATAGTGCCGTCCGAACCGCCGAACCAGCCGGATCACTCTTGTCGAGGATGTTTGCAAAGAAACCAATCTGTTTGCCAACTCCCCCTAAATCAGATGTTCCATAAGTTCCGTACATATTTGGATTACAGACATCTTTAACAATCCAAATTCCCCAGATCAACAACACGAAAAAGGCTGGGTTTCTGAGCAATCGGCGGGCTTCGCATCTAATCAGTCGCATAAGTTGCATTATCTGCCTCCCCGATCAAATCCAAAAACCGCTTTTCCAGACTTCTGTCTTTGTAGGAGTTCTCTTCCTTAACGAGAAGTCTGCCTTGATGGAGAAACGCAAAAGATGTCGCAACTTTCTCCAATTCATCTAAGTTATGGCTTGAAATGAGCACCGTTTTATCCCGTTTGTCCTTCAACGACAGCAGGAGATCACGCACCTCAATCACACCCAGTGGATCGAGCCCGTTTATGGGTTCATCCATGATGAGTAGTTGCGGGTTGCCCAGAAGAGCCGTTCCGATATCCAGGCGACGCTTCATGCCGAGCGAGTATTGTTTTACCGATGCATCCGCCGCATTTTCTAGGCCAACGGCAGCGAGCACTCGATTAACTTCACTTTTCGGCAGCCCCCATTCGATACAGCGTGAGATCAAGTTTTCTCGACCGGTTAAGTTCAAGAATGCCCCACAGCCGTCGGGGACGAATCCGATATTTCTGCGTGCTCTTGCCAGACCTGCTCTCCCAGACTCGCCGAAAAAACTGATTGAACCTTTCGTTGCTTTAAGCAAGCCAAGAAGAATATCAATCAACGTACTCTTCCCCGCGCCGTTCTCCCCAACGAGAGCGCACACTTCGCCCTCATCTATATCAAATGAAACATCAGACAACGCCCAGTTTTTGCCGTAGCGCTTTGATAGATCCTTGATTGAAATCGCATTACCCATGTCTCATGAACCTCATTAAAAAAGGCAGCGCGGCCGACGGATGGCAGTTATCGACCACGCTGCTTACCCTCTGCTGTCTTAACCAGCATTAACGTTCGCGTTGCTAGAAATGAACATATACGCCAAAACAGCTACAGCGCGAACACGGGTGGTAATTGCGGCAGCCACCACCGCCACCCTGCACGTTGCTACACGGATCGATTACCCAGTTCATAATTACCTCCTTTCGATTTATCGTCTGTTTTAATACTTAGTTATCGTATAACGATAACCTTATGATTTCAAGAACTATTTTCAAATAAATTAAGGCTCCTACCGATCGTTTGCGGTAGGAGCCTTGCATGCATACGTTTTTGTCTTCTTGTCTTCTTATTCTGCTTTGTTATTCCTTAGAAAGATCTACTACGTAAACCTCTGTGGGCAATATCTCGGAGGGGTCGGGATTGCGTCTTTGCAAAATCTTATTCCGTGCACGCGCGATAGTAAGTTCCTCAAGTTCTATTTCACTCACGCGACGGATCAAATCTCCCGGCTGACAATCCAACTCAACACAGATATCGAGCAATGTCTTCAAGCGTATAGCCTTAATTTTCGCATTACGGATTTTAGAAATGTTAGCTGGCGTATGCCCAGTCGCTCTTATTAGATCGGCATTTGTTTTCCCGGTCTTGAGCAAAAGTGTCTCAACCTCAATAATGAGATAATCCATGGTCAATCACCTAGACCAAATCATCGGACTGGGACTGCAAAAGCGCCCCATAGCGCCAGAAGATCGACAAAGCGAAAGCAACCATCATTGCAATGATGGATCCCACATCCAACGTGATGCCTGAGTCACCAATCTGAAGGAGAGCGGAATTCATACGACAGCTCAACATACAATTGCCCATCATTATTTTTAAATCGCTGCCAATCTGCAGGGAGCCCATCACACCATTAATTGCAAATAGGCAAGCAATAACGGCAATCATCCGTGCATGTCGAATAGTAAAAGGCGATTGACGACGGGCGACATCGAAGCTGATGCTTAACAATGTAAACTCCCCTGCAAGGAGCAAAACCGCCCATAGCGCCAAGTTTGGAAGCGCGATGCTGCCGCCCTCACCAAGCTCAACGACCCCCTCGATTACCACTGCGCCATTCAAAATGCTATGGCATGCAACAATAAATGCCGAACCAAAGACGGCGATAGTAGCGATGGCTATAAGTACCAGCATGGCACAAAGAACCATTCCGATTTTTCTCATGTTATCGAACGACATCTCAATTCTTTGAGCGCTATTCGCCATAGTAACTCCTTTTGCCATCCAGCAGATCTTATTCAATTATTTTATCGTTACCGGAAACTCTTCTCTACAAGAAAAGGGGCGCTCCCTCATCGGGAACGCCCCGTCATGCAAGGTATGTTTAATCCCTACAGCGCACCAGAGCCGGCTTGCATCATGCCGCCGGGGCCCGAGCTCACGCCACTGCTCACAGGCGCGGCGTTTCCGGTGTGCGGCGCCGCCGGAGCGGTATCGCCCCCGAGCGCACCTGCCGGACGCGGCGCCGGGATCTCACCCGTGCCGTGGCTAAAGACAAACTTGCCATCGGCCACGTCGCACAGGACGGTATCGCCCTCGCCCCACTCGCCGGCCAGCAGCTCCTCGGACAGCGGATCCTCGATGAGCTTTTGGATGGCACGACGCAGCGGACGCGCGCCATTGGTGAGGTCGGTACCCTCGGCCACGATCTTGTCATAGGCCGCATCGGTGAGCTTGATGTTCATGCCGTTGGCAATCAAACGCTGACGCAGATCGTCCACCAACAGGTGCGCAATCTTAGTCAGGTTCTCGCCTGAGAGCTTCTGGAACACCACAATATCGTCGATACGGTTGAGCAGCTCGGGGCGGAACAGGCGCTTGAGCTCGCCCATCGCACGGCCGCGGATCTCACTCGAGGTGAGACCCTGCTCGCCGGTGGTGCCAAAGCCGACGCTCGCATCCTGCGCGATCTCGCGGGCGCCCACGTTGGACGTCATGATGATCACGGTGTTGCGGAAGTCGACCGTCTTGCCCTGGCTATCAGTCAGGCGGCCCTCCTCCAGCACCTGCAGCAGGATGTTGAAGATGTCGGGGTGCGCCTTCTCGATCTCGTCGAACAGCACGACCGAATACGGGTGACGACGAACGGCCTTGGTAAGCTGACCGCCCTCGTCGTGACCAACGTAACCCGGAGGGCTACCGATGAGCTTGGATACCTCGAACTCGCTACCGAACTCGGACATGTCGAAGCTGATGAGCGCATCCTTGCTGCCAAAGAGGTACTCGGCAAGCGTCTTGGCGAGCTCGGTCTTGCCCGTGCCGGTGGGACCCAGGAAGATAAAGCTGCCGCCGGGGCGACGCGGGTCCTTGAGGGGTGAACGGCTGCGGCGCACTGCCTTGGCCACGGCCTCGACAGCCTCGTCCTGGCCGATGATGCGGGTCTTGAGCACGCTTTCGGTCTGCAGCAGGCGGCGGCTCTCGCTCTCGGTAAGCGAGGACACCGGCACGCCCGAGGTCACGGACACGATATCGGCGATCTGACTCACGTCGATGGTGAGCGGGCTGGCGTCGAGCTCGGCGGTCCAGGCAGCCTTGGCTTCGGCGAGTTCAATCTCGGCGGCCTTCTGCTGCTCGGTGATCTCGGCGGCCTTGTTCATGTCATCGCTCTCGGTGGCCTCCTGCGCGGCGGCCTTGAGCTCCTCTATACGATGCTCGGCCTCGCGCACCGGCTCGGGCGCGCGATTCGCGGCGATGCGAGCGCGGGCACCGGCCTCGTCGATGAGGTCGATGGCCTTATCGGGCAGGAAGCGATCCTGGATGTAGCGGTTGGAAAGGTTCGCGGCGGCCTCGATAGCACCCTGCGTATAGCGCACATGGTGGTGCTCCTCGTAGCGCGGCTTGAGCGCGGTCAGGATCTTGACCGTGTCCTCGACGCTCGGCTCCTCGACATCAATGGTCTGGAAGCGACGCTCGAAGGCCGGGTCCTTGGTGAGGTACTTGCGGAACTCCTCGGCCGTGGTGGCACCGATGATCTGGAAAGCACCGCGCGCGAGCACGGGCTTGAGCATAGAGCTCGCATCGATAGAACCCTCGGCAGAACCGGCACCGATGATGGTGTGCATCTCGTCGATAAACAGGATGACGTCGTCGGCTTCGGTTGCCTCCTGGATCACGTTCTTGAGGCGCTCCTCAAACTCACCGCGATACTTGGCGCCCGCAACGAGGCCCGGCAGGTCGAGCGTCCAGATGTTTTGGTTCATAAGGTTCTCGGGCACGTTACCGGCGGCGATCTGCTGTGCCAGGCCCTCGACGATGGCCGTCTTGCCCACGCCGGGGTCGCCCAGGATAAGCGGGTTGTTCTTGGTGCGGCGCGAAAGAATTTCCATCATACGCTGGACTTCCTTTTCGCGGCCAATCACGGGATCGAGCTCGCCGTCGCGCGCCTTTTGCGTGAGGTTGGTGGCGAACTGCTTGAGCGTGTCGGTGCCGCTCCCCTTTTGCTGAGAGGCATCCGAGCCGCTAAAGAACGGCAGGCCCGCACCGGGACGACCAGCACCGGCACCGGCGAGCGGACGCTTCTTATCCTGGTCCTTGGCAGTGAGTTTCTCGATAGCCTTTTTGATGGAGGCAGACGACACACCCAGACGCATGAGGATGTCCATGGCCATGCCGTTGCCCTCTTCGACGATGCCGATCAGCAAGTGCTCGGTCGACACGTAGGTCTGGTTGTTCTCACGCGCCACGCGGAATGAACGCTCCATCACGCTAATAACGAGCGGCGTAAAGGCAAGCTTGGCCGCCTCGGTCTCCTCACAGGGCTCGGGAACCGTGGTCTGGACCTCTTTGAGGGTATCCATGATGTCATCGTAGGAGATGTCGAGCGAACGCAGTGCCTCGGCGGCAATGCCCTCGTCCTCCTTGGCAAGCGCGAGCAGCAGGTGCTCGGTGCCCACCTTATTTGAGTGCAGATCGAGCGCCTCCTGCTTGGCCATGGACATGACCTTGCGCGCGCGATCGGTAAAACGGTCTAACATGCTAGTTCCTCTTAGACGAGCTAGTTTTTCAAACGCAAAGCGCCACTCGTGGCGGCGCTTTGGTCTCTTTACCCATATGGAGTATATGTTAACCGCTGGGGCCTTTTCCGCATGCAGCCATACGACAACGTCTACAAAAAAGGAATCGCCGGGTGCGGCGGGCGCTCTAGGTTAGAGGCTGTTGCCTAGCAGGCAGGCTCGGCGCCCATGCTCTCGGCAACGTCATTGACGGCATCGGCAACGGGAGCGCCAGGCATACGCACAAGCTCCATACGCTGCTCTTCAAAGACGGTTCCCATGGGGAAGGCGCGGCGGAAGACAAAGCGAGCAACCGGACCAGCCACCAGCAGGTTCCAGGGCAGGGCCATGATAAAGTTGCGCGGAATGTTGACGAGCCACATCATCGGCAGCGCCTGCAAATTGGCAAGCGGGCCGCCGGGCATATGGAACAGGCCTTCACACGCGCCGTAGAGCGACATGATGATAACCATGGGAACGACCATGCAGGAGCTGACGGCGAGCGTCATGGCAAGCGGCGAGCTCTTGCCCGGCGTGACCAGGAATTTAAAGGCGAAGCCCTTAGCAAGGGGGCTGGCAACAAACCAGTCGCAGCACATGGCAAAAACGTAGGCAACGGGGAAGCCGAGCCACGCGGCGGCAACAACCTCGCCGTTGATGACCCCATGCTGCAGGGCAACGTTGTAGATGCTCATCCAGAGCACCATGCAAAAGCACATGATAAAGGTGAACAGCAGGCTCTCTCGTTTGTTGATAGGCATAAAGGGCAAAATCCTTTCTGTGTTACGCCGCGGCACCACGCAACAAAAACGGGCGGGCGAGATGGAGCTGTTGGGACTTCATCTCGCCCGCCCGTGATACGTGCGTCTGCGACTACTTATGTGGTGGAACTACCCTAACACAAACGGCGCGCGCTTCGTAAGCGTTGAGTTTATGAAGATGCAGGGGACCAATAATCCCCCGACCCCATAAGTTGCGGTGGAATACGGACTGTTTTGACCCTTTAAGCAGCAATTCAGTCTCTATTTCACCGCAACTCATTTGGTGCAAAGTGACCTGTCCTCCTTGCACCAATTAGCTGGTGTGGCGCCAGCGAGGGTCGGTGAGTGTACGTGCCACACCCAGACCAACGGGCAAAAACGCCACGATGAGCACTGCACGCACAAACCAACCGAGCATATTGACCGTATCGAAGGTGCACATGTAGTACATCGAGCGATACAGATACAGGCCCGGCACCATAATGACAATTGATGGCACCGTGAGGGCGATACGTGGGTAGGTGAGCTTGACTTCGGCCAAGCTTGCCAGCAGCCCCGATACCAGCGCGCCGATAAACGCTGCCGCCTCGGGAGGCATCCCCGCGCTGAGGCCCAGGAAGGGAAGCATCGTCGGCGCATCGACAAGCGTAAGGCGCAAGGTATTGGACACGGCGCCGATCAGCCCAGCTGCCGCGGCCATCTTTACCGGGCTGTTGAACATCACCGAGAAGCCGAATACGCCAACGAAGCTCATCACCACGCGCAGGAGCGTAAGGGCAAGCGGCGAGAGACCGAGCGGCGCAAAGTCGTCCGGCGCCAGGCCAACACACTCGGCAACCATCCAACCTACGAGCGTCGCCATCACAATAATCGAGACGGCATATGAAAGACGCTCAATGCCGCTTCGCATATCGAGCTTAGCGATGTCGAGGCCTGCCGTAATGAGGGGAAAGCCGGGAATCACAAAGAGCATGGCGCCGATATAGCCTTCTTGGTGCGACATTGCCCCCGGTACGACCTGGCCAAGGCCGAGCAATGCCAGCAGATACGAAACGCAAGCGAGCGCAACGCCCGTCGTCAACGCGCTAAACTGGCCAAGACCCTGCTTGAGAATATGGGAGCGAGCAAAGTTGCCGACACCAGCGCCTACGAATGCGCAGGCCATCTCGATAGGGCCGCCGCCGAGCAAAAAGACGAAGGCGCCGCAAGCACAGGCTGCCGCAAGGCCCTGTTGCCAGGGAGAGTAATCAGGCTTTGAGCTCTCAACGGTCCTGAGCATCTCGTGATACTCGTGTACCGTGAAGCGACGACCATAGGTCTCGATTTCCTTGAGGAAACTCTCCATCATCCAAATGCGATGGGTATTGACTCCCGTTGTGGGCAGGCTGACAACCTCGTTAAAGCAGTGGCCATCTTCGATGCAAGTGCACTCAAACGACAGAAGACTCAGGTCGACGTGAATCGTGACGCCGAGTACGGCAGCAACACGATTCATGGTATCGCGCACGCGCCAGGCACCTGTTCCGCTTGCCAGCATAAGCATGCCGGTGCGGCAGATGATGGATGACTTATCGGTGAGTGGCGCATCGACGGCAAGCTCATCGCCTGCCGTCACGATCTGGTGCCAGTCAGTTTTCATATGGAGCGCGCCGGCACGAACGCCGTGGTGCATGGGGGCTCTCGAAAGCAGCGAGTCAAGGCGCGAAGGCTGTGGGGGCTCCGCTGATCCGACCTCGTCCTCGTCGGGCTCTTCATCAACAAGGTCGAAAGTATCGAGCGCCGCCGGCTCGCGACGGTCGATCAATTCCTCGTCCTCATCATCAAAGTAGTTGAACTGATCGAGCATGTCCTCTTCGATTGCACGCTCGCTCGCGTCGTCCATCCCGGTGCTCCCTTCCTATCGACTAACCCCCATCCTAGGCAGCAACAGCTAAAGGAAACATAAAAGAGACGGCTGTCATGCGAGCCACGTGCGCAATATCCGTTGGGTAGTCGTTTAAGAACGTCCCCAATGACTACATCGATGTTTTGGCAACGCCAGCGAGCGGGTCGCATTTGAGGCAAGGTGACGTGAAACGAAAGGGCGCTGACCTTCTGGTCGCGCCCTTGAAGTTGAACGTCAGATTGTCCAAATGCGGCCCGCGCAGCGTCGAGCCGTTACGCGGTTCGTAGAACCGCGTAACTCTTAGTACATCTTTGCGCCGGCGGGGATGGAGGCGTCGAGCTGGATCAGGTTGAGGCGCTCCTCGCCCTCCTCCTCGTGGACAGCGCTGATCAGCATGCCGCAGCTGGGAATACCCATCATCTTGCGCGGAGGCAGGTTGGTGATGGCGAGCAAGGTCTTGCCGACCAGGTCCTCGGGCTCGTAATAAGCGTGAATACCGGAGAGGATGGTGCGGTCGGTACCGGTACCGTCATCGAGCGTAAAGTTCAGCAGCTTCTTGGACTTCTTGACGGCCTCGCATGCCTTGACCTTCACAGCGCGGAAATCGCTCTTGGAGAAGGTATCAAAGTCGACGAACTCCTCAAACAGCGGCTCAACGGCGATCTTGGAGTAATCGAGCGTGGGCTTAAGCGACTCAACGAACGGGCTCGCGGCGTTGCCGGCCTCGGCAGCCTTGGCGGCAGCGGCACCGGACTGGAAACCCTTCTCGGGCTTCATGTGCGGGAACAGCAGGACATCGCGGATAGAAGCCTGGTTGGTGAGCAGCATGACCACGCGGTCGATGCCGATGCCGATGCCGCCCGCGGGAGGCATACCGTACTCGAGGGCGCGCACGTAGTCCTCGTCATACTCCATGGCCTCGTCGTCGCCGCCGGCCTTCTCGGCCATCTGGGCGGCAAAGCGCTCAGCCTGGTCGACCGGGTCGTTGAGCTCGGAGAACGCGTTGGCGTACTCGTGACCGGCAATAACCAGCTCAAAGCGGTGCGTCAGGCGCGGGTCGTCCTCAAAGCGCTTGGCAAGCGGGCTGACCTCGATGGGGTAATCGCACACGAACGTGGGGTTGACGATGGTGTCCTCGCCCAGCTCATCGTAAATCTCGGCGATAATCTTGCCGGCGGTCCACTCGGGCTTAATCTCCAGGCCCTTCTCGCGCGCGGCGGCAGCAAGCTCCTCGACCGGCGTGTCAATGGTGACCTGCTTGCCGAGCACGTCGGAGACGATGTCGGTCATGGGACGGCTGGCCCACTCACCAGAAAGGTCGATGGTCTGGCCCTGGTACTCGATGACCTCGGGGTTGCCGATGGCCTTGTTCGCAGCCTTGATGACGCCCTGGGCGAGCGCCTTCATGCCCTCGAGGTCGGAGAAGGCACGGTAGGCCTCCATCGTGGTGAACTCGGGGTTGTGGGTAAGGTCCATGCCCTCGTTACGGAAGATGCGGCCGATCTCGAACACGCGCTCAAAACCACCGACAATGCAGCGCTTGAGGTGCAGCTCGGTGGCAATACGCAGGTAGCACTCCTGATCGAGCGCGTTGAAGTGGGTAATGAACGGCTTGGCAGTAGCGCCGCCCTGGATGGTCTGCAGGATGGGGGTCTCGACCTCCATGTAGCCGTCGGACTCCATAAAGCGACGGAAGGTGGAGAGAATCTGCGAACGCTTACGGAAGGTCTCGCGAACGTCGTCGTTGGCGATCAGGTCGACATAGCGCTGGCGATAGCGGGTCTCCTTGTCGGAAAGACCGTGGAACTTCTCGGGCAGCGGACGAACGGCCTTGGCAAGCAGGGTCGCGCTCTTAGGGGCAACGGAAAGCTGGCCACGCTGGGTGCGCACGACCACGCCGGTCACGCCCAGGATGTCGCCCAGGTCGAGGGCCTTGAGCGTACTCCAGGCAGCCTCGTCCATGTCGTTGATGCGGCAGAACAGCTGAATCTCGGCAGTCGCATCGCGCACGACGATGAACATAATCTTGCCCTGACCGCGCTTGGCGACCACACGGCCGGCGATCTTCACGACGTCCTCGGTGTCCTCACCATCGGCAAGCTCGGCGTACTTAGCCTCGATATCGGCGACGTAGTCCTCAAGCTCAGAGTGCTCGGGATAGGGGTTCTGGCCCGCCTCGAACAGGGCGGCGCGCTTGGCCAGGCGGGTGGCGCGCTCGTCGTTGAGCGTCGATGCCTGATCGGCGGCGTTCTGGTTCTCTGCCATAAGTTAGCTCCTCAAACTAAAACGCTCCCCAGGATTCGGTCCCAGGGAGCGAAAACATACCTTTACGCGGGACCGTGGTCTAGCGTGCGATCTTGGCGATGGTGTAGACGCGAGTCTTGCCGGAAGGCGTAACGACCTCGACGGAATCGCCCTCGCCGTGACCGATGATGGCGTGACCGACCGGAGACTCGTTGGAGATCTTGTGCTCGAGCGAGTTGGTCTCGGTGGTACCGACAAGCGTGACCTCGATAAGCTCACCGTTGGGGTCGACCAGGGTGACGGTCGAGCCAATGGAGACGGTCAGGTCGCCCGTGCTGGCAGCGATCTGAGCGTTGGCGAGGATGGCCTGGATCTCAGCAATACGAGCGGCGTTCTGGGCCTGCTTGTCCTTAGCGGCGTCGTACTCGGAGTTCTCCGAAAGGTCGCCGAACGCGCGGGCTTCCTTGATGTCCTCGACGATCTCCTTGGCGTAATCGCCCTCACGCCAAGCGAGCTCCTCGACGAGCTTCTGGCGGCCCTCAGCGGTCAGTACGATCTGGCTTGCGTCCATACGGATATCTCCCCAACTCTGATCAAACAATCAACTGTCAACAAAACGAAAAAGACCGGCTAGCCTGCGGGCAAGCCGGTCAGGTGCTCACCCCAAAGGGATGGGACTACTCTGCGTCCGCGTCGCTGTCCTCTGCCTGCTTCTTCTTGGCAGCAGCGAGCTTGGCCTCGAGCTCAGCGATCTCCTTGTCCTCCTCGGACTGCTCGACCACGACCTCCTCGGCCTGCTTGGTCTCGGCCTTATCGTCGCCCTCCATACCCTCGCGGATATTCTTGACGGTAGAGCCGAGGGACTTGCCGAGCTTCGGCAGGTTCTTGGGCCCGAAGATGATCAGGACAACGACGAGAATAATGATGAGCTCAGGAGCCCTCAGTCCAAACATGTAGACCTCCACAATACAGCGAGACAAGCTCGAATGAGTATACCGCGGGTATCGCGGTATCACAACAATAGCTAAAAAAAGGGACCGCAAGAAGCGGTCCCTCCTCATGCTCTGGTCGGGTTGACTGGATTTGAACCAGCGACCCCTGCGTCCCGAACGCAGTGCTCTACCAAACTGAGCCACAACCCGTTAGCTCGACTATAGTAACAAAGATTTCCGTCGTGTGCTAGAGAAATTTTTACTTCTTTGGCACTTCGATGCGAACCGTGCTGGAAATGAGCTCTGTCGCGCAGGACCACCAGCCGTTTTGCTGAGCAGCGTCGGCAAGCCTTTCGGCCGTGGCGGCGGTGTCGCAAATGGCAAACGAGCAGGCGCCCGATCCGCACACATCTACAGCAACGGTGCCGTCCTGTTTACGCAACCAATCGAGAACAGTTTGAATCTGCGGCTCCATCTGTGCGGAAATGACACCCAGGTTGTTATGGATGAGCGCATATGCCGTCTCGGCATCACCAGCACGCAAGGCAGAAGCTATCGCGCCGGGCTTGTCCGCAGGCACCGGGGCCTCGTCAAAACGTCGATAAGCCTCAATTGTCGAAACACTTGCCTCACGCGGCTTGACCAACACGACGGGCGTTGCGGGCAGCGCGGGGTACTCAGTTGCCAACACGTCTCCCCCACCAACGTAGAACGCAGGACTCGCGTGCAAAAAGAACGGGACGTCAGCACCAATGCCCCGCGCAATGTCGTCGAGCGCTGGGTCGGTGCGATCAATGCCCCAGAGCTCCGCCAAGGCGACAATGACCGCGGCCGCATCCGTCGAGGGGCCGCCCAAGCCGGCGCACAATGGAATGCGCTTCTCAATCGTCACGCAGATGTTTGCCTCGCGACCATAATGATCGGCCATAGCAACCGCAGCCCGATACGCCGTATTCTTTTGCATGGGAAAATCTGATGCCGGAACCGTCTGAACGGTCAGCGCCTGCGCCGGCGTGACCGTCACGGTATCGGAAAGACCGACGGCTGCCATCAGGGAATCGACCCTGTGGTAGCCGCGGTCATCGCGCTCGGTATGAACCCCCAGGTAGAGGTTAATCTTTGCCGGCGCGGAAAGAGTCAGGGACCGATCGGTCACCGTTAATGCTCCTCGAGCTGATTGCCGAGCGGGGTAAAGATGTGCTCGCCACTCTCGGGGTCGAACAGCTCGACCTGACCGGTGAGGACATCGATATACTGGTAGGACTGACGCGACTTACGGCCACGGCGCTCGTCGACCTCGACAATGAAGACGGCCGGGTGGACGCTCTTGATGGTGCCCATGCGCTCGACGACGCGGGTACGGCCCATGTTGGCCTTAACCTTGACGCGATCGCCCACCATATCGGTCAGCTTCTCGTGGATGTCGTCGACGTGATTGACTTCCATCTCTTCCATGAACAGGGCCTCCAGAAGGTGCAATTCAAAAAGGGGATAATACCCCTAAGATAGACAAAACTCTAATATTATAGCACCCTGTTGTGACCATACGCAAGTAGCTAAAAAGCCCGGTCCCAAATTGACTACTTACAGACTATCGGTGTCCAAGACGATGGTGAATGGGCCGTCGTTGACCAGGTCGACCTTCATGTCGGCGCCAAAGATACCGTGCGCCACATGCTCAACGTCCTCGCGCACAAGCGTCAGGAAGTACTCGTAGAGCTCGTTGGCGACATCGGGGGCGCCGGCATCCGTAAAGGACGGACGGCGACCATGACGGCAATCGGCAAACAGCGTGAACTGCGACACCACGAGCACCTCACCGTCGACGTCGGCAAGCGCCAGATTGGTCTTGCCGTTCTCGTCCTCGTTAATACGCAAGCCGCGGAGCTTGCCCCACAGCTTATCAGCCTCGGCGCGCGTGTCGCCGTGGCCCACGCCCAACAGCACCAGATAGCCGCGCCCAATTTTGCCCACGCACTCGCCGTCGACTGTCACGCCGGCATTGAGTACGCGCTGCACCACCGCACGCACGGCTTACTCCTCGCCCGTCAGTTTGGCGGATAGGTGCTCGAGCGCATGGAATCGATGGCTGATGGCGTTCTTCTCGTCCGCCGTGAGCTCGGCCATAGTCTTGCCCGGCGTATCGACCGGCAGGAACAGCGGGTCGTAGCCAAAGCCGTGATCGCCGCGGCCCTCGTGCGCGATAACGCCCTCACAGGCGCCCTCGCCATAGGTGACCAGGCCGTCCGTATCGATGAGCGCAACGACGCTCATAAAGCGCGCGGTGCGGTCCTCGTCTGCCACGCCTTCCAGATTCACGAGCAGCTTGGCATTGTTGGCGGCATCGTCGCCGTGAACGCCCGCGTAGCGCGCGCTATACACACCGGGCTCACCGTCCAGCGCGTCGACGACCAGGCCCGAATCGTCGGCAATGGCCATGAGCCCCGTCTCTTCGACGGCAGCCTGCGCCTTGATGATGGCGTTCTCCAAAAACGTCGTGCCGTTTTCCTCGGGGTCCTCAAATTCGCCCAGCTGGCCGAGCGCCACAAAGCGCACCTCGGGCATGACCTTGCCCAAAATGGCCTCGATCTCAGTGAGCTTATGGGCGTTGCCCGTTGCCACGACGATGGTCGCCGCCGGGTCGAGGGTGTCGATGTCGATCTTCTCAAGTGCCATGAGTGGTCTCCTTGTCCGTATAGCAAAGTCACGTAAAAGGGACTGGCCCTTCGGCATCTCCCCTTCCATGTGGCATCAACCTTATCTATCGGCGTTTCCGCAGATAAAACCTGCCAAAATAAACCTGTCCCTTTTTTGCAGGTTAGGCGAGGGCCTGGCGCTGGAGCTCGATGAGCTCGGCAATGCCCTTGTCGCCCAAATCGAGCAGGGCATTGAGGCGTTTGCGGTCGAAGGGCGCCTGCTCGCCCGTGCCCTGGAGCTCGATCATCTCACCGGTATCGGTGGCGACAAGGTTCATGTCGACCTCGGCGTGACTGTCCTCGGAATAATCCAAGTCGAGCAGGGTGTTGCCGTCGACAACGCCCATAGAGATGGCAGCAACCTGGCCCGTGAGCGGGATGCGCTCGATCTTGCCGGCCTCGACCCACATAGCAAGGGCGTCGTGCAGCGCCACCCAGGCACCGGTAATGCTCGCCGTACGCGTGCCGCCATCCGCCTGGATCACATCGCAGTCGACGGTAACGGTGTACTCGCCGAGCGCCTTCATGTTGACGACGGTACGCAGGCTGCGGCCGATGAGGCGCTCGATCTCCATGGAGCGGCCCTTACGCTTGGCGTACTCGCGCTTGCAACGCTTACCGGTCGATGCCGGCAGCATGGCATACTCTGCGGTTACCCAACCGGCCTTGGCACCCTTGCGCCAGCCCGGCACGCCCTCCTCGATGGTGGCGGCACAAAGCACGCGCGTGTCGCCGAACTCAGCCAGGCACGAGCCGTGGGCATGTTTCATAACACCACGGGTGAGCTTGACGGGGCGCAGCTCATTGGCGGCACGGCCGTTGGCACGGTTGACCTGCATGTACTCCATAGAAATATCCTTTCGGCAGAAGAAGAGAGCAAGTCTTTGGACGGTAACCCTACATCTATTTCAGTTCGTCGATATCGACATGCTCGATGCTTTTGAGCGGCTGGCCAAAGATAAAGCTGCCCGCCACCGCAAACTCGGCAATGTTGTCAGACGTAGTGGCAAAGCGATGCTGCGGCTCGGCAGCGTCGCCCGCCAGTTGCTCACGGCGCGTGAGGATATCGGTCAGCTCGCGCGTAGTCTCCTCGGCGGAACTCACGACGCGCACCCCAGGCCCCAGCGCATGGCGGATAGGTCCCACCAACAGCGGAAAGTGCGTGCAGCCGAGCACCACGGTATCGATTCCGCGATCGCGCAGCGGCTCAACCGTGGCGCCGACCAGCGCTCGCACGGCCGGCGTATCGAAGATGTCCTCGTTCTCGAGCCACTGCTCCTGCAGATGCGCACCCGAGGCGAGCTCGTGCTCGACAACCTCGACAAAACTCGAAGCCGGGCAGCCGTATACGTCGACGCCGGCATCCAGGTCCTGAATGGCACGCGTGTAAGCGCCTGAGCGAATGGTGAGGTTGGTGGCGAGCACACCCACCCGGCGCGTGCGGGTGCTGTTGATTGCCGCGCGTGCGCCCGGCGCAATCACACCGATGACGGGGACGTCGAGCACCTGCTGGGCCAAACGCAAGGCCGCAGCGGTCGCCGTATTGCAGGCGATGACCATGATCTTGACATCGTGCTTCGACAGCCAACGGCCCGCCTGCAGCGCAAACGAGCGCACCTCGTCCTCGGTGCGAGTGCCATAAGGGCAGCGCTTGGTGTCGCCAAAGTAGTAGACGGACTCGTGCGGCAACGCCGTCGCAATCGCGCGCGCAACCGTCAGACCGCCCAGACCCGAGTCGAATACGCCAATGGGGCGCGTGTCCCCGGCCAGATTCTCGATATCGGACATTACCTCACCAGATTCTCTCTCGAAAAGATATGGCTCAGAACGATAGGACCGCGCTACGAACGAGCCGCGACCAGCAGCTCGGCCGTTGCCACCCAGCCGTCGACAATCTTGCCGCGCGTGACGTAAGCGTTATCGCAAGCGTCCAGGAACTCGGGCGCGCCGGCGCTGGTCAGGCCGTTCTCGACCAAACAGAACGTGCCAACGTGGTCGGCCATGTAGAAATCGGACTCGGAATCACCGAGCGCCAGCGTCTCCTCGCGCTCGATACCCAGGTGCTCGCAGAAACGTGCGATGGCAACGCCCTTGTTGAGGCCGGCGGGATTGATGTTAAACGCGCGGCCGTCCTCGACGCGATTAAGCTCAAGCGTCGTCGGCTTGGACAGGTGAGTCAGATGGCCGTTGCAAGCCCAGACCAGACCGCAGCCGGCCTCGTCGAGGATGGCCTGGACCTCATCGTCGGGCACATCGCCGCGCATGCCGACGGTGACCTCACGGTACTTGTAGCCGGTCGACATGTCGTTGTGGTACTCGATCTTGTGCGGCCAGCGGGCGAGGATCTTCTCGCACACGCCGGTCTGCTCGATCACCTGGTGCGGCGTGAGACCGCAAGAGGGGTCGTAGGGCATATCGCCGGTCAGATACTCCCAATCGTTGGCTTTGAGGTTGTACATGACCAGGCCGCCCATCTCACCAATGTAGGAGTTGAGGCCGAGCACGCGCGCGTCCTCGTGGATCATGGTACGGTTGCGGCCCGAGGTGGGAACCACCTGAATACCAGCGCGGGCAAGTGCCACGACAGCCTCGACGAGCTTGGTCGAGGGATTGCCGTCGTTGTCGCGCAGCACGCACGAGCCGGGCGCGAGCATGGTGGCGTCCAGGTCGGTAAAGACGTACTTAACCTTGGCAAGACGCTCGCGCATCTCGCCCGAAAGCTCGGCAACGGTCGGCAGGGTGTTGTGGGACATGGTTACTCCGTTTACGTAGAAGGGTTTGGACTTGGACGGCATGTTTTGATTGAGGGAACACGCTTATGGCGACAGCGCACTCAGGGCGTCGCCGCCATCATGGTTCATTAGTCAAACTGGGTAACATCGATTAGGCGATTGGCCAGCGAAAGGTCGCTCTCGATGGGCACGAACTCGTCGCCCACGTGCATGAGCTCCTCGTCACCCTTTGCCAGCAGCAAGACAATGGTGGGAGCATCGGGGTTGACGTACTCCTCGCGCGCCGCCTTGAACGCCGCATGCACAGCGGCTTCGCGGTCGAGGATGATCTTGTTCGGCGTATCGTCGGGAACATGCTCGGCAAGCTCGCGACAGACCTTCATCGGGTCCTCGTGAGCCGGGTCCTCGTTGGCAAAGATCATCAGGTCGGAATATGGTGCGGCCTCGCGCGGAAGCTGCTCGCGGCGCTCCTGCGCCTTGCCGCCGGCAGCGCCAAATACTGCGATGACCGGGCTGGCGGGAAACGCGCGCTTGACCGACGAGAAAAGCGAGCGGAACGAAAGCTGGTTGTGCGCGTAGTCGACAACGCAAATCACGCGGCCGTCCTTCGACTCCACGACCTCCATGCGGCCCGGCACACGCAGTTTGGAGAGGCCCTTCTTGATAGCCTCGATACCGATGCCGATCTCGCGCGCGGCGGCGATAGCGACCAGCGCGTTCTCCACGTTAAAGTCTCCCGCGATACCCAGCAGGATCTTCTCCCCCGCCTCGGACTCGTCGGCACACAGGCCATGCAAGTTGAACTCGATGCTAAAGCCGACCATGCGTACGTCGCTCGCCCACAGGCTTGCCTCGGGATGCTCGACGCCAACGGTCACCAAGCGCTCGGCCGTCGACGCTGCCTCCAGCACACGGTCGACCTCTTCGGTGCCCAGATTCACCACGGCGGTCTTTGCCTGGTCAAAGATCCTGAGTTTGCTCTCAAAATAATCCTCAAACGTAGGGTGTTCGATCGGCGAGATATGGTCGCGGCCGATGTTGAGGAAGCACGCCACGTCAAACGGCAGATTCTCGACGCGCTGGTACTTGAGCGCCTGGCTCGAGACCTCCATGACCATGGACTGGCGACCGGAAGTGCGGCAGTTGGCGATATGGCGCCAGACCTCGGGGGCCTCGGGCGTAGTATTGGTGCTCTCATAGCACTCGATGCCATCGTCGGTACTCACCGAGCCGATCATGCCGCAGGACTCGCCCGCCGCTTTGATGATGGACTGGAGCATAAAAGCGGCCGTGGTCTTTCCCTTGGTACCGGTGATACCCACGATCTTGACGTCGTGGTCGGGACGGTCGTAGACCTCCGGCGGCAACAGGGCCATGGCCGTGCGAACGCTATCAACAACCAGCATCGCAGCACCGCTCTCCTGCGCCAGCGGCTCCAGAGACTCGACCAGCGACTCCTCGCACACAAATGCGACGGCGCCCGCATCGAGCGCCATGCTCAAAAACGCGGGCTTAAAGGCAGCGCCTTTGCAAAAGAACACGTCACCTGCCGAGACCGCGCGCGAATCAAACGAGCAGCCGATCACGGCACGCTCGTCAACCTGCTCTGATGCGCGCAGCTCACCGCACACATCGAGAAGCTTGGCAAGCGTATCGACCGTGGTCACGGTCGCGGAATCCGAATGGTGCATCTTTCACCTTTCTCAGCCATTTGGCAGGGACGGTTTTTATAGTAACTGAAACGCACCCACGCAAAAACGGCTCCCGGAGGAGCCGTTACGCGCAGGCGTTCGTAAGCCGAGGCTAGGCAGCCTGAACAGCGGGCTGGTCCTCGTCGATAAAGAAGCGCTTGTACCACACCAGGAACACGAGCGGCGTATAGATCTTGCGCTGGAAATCGCCCTTGCCCGCAAAGTGCAGATCGAGCAGGTGCATGAGCTCGTCGGTATCGAAGAACTCGCTTGCCCACGGCGCGGTGAAGTACTCCTTGACATAGTCGTACCACTTTTGCTCGCGCAGCCAGTAGACAATCGGCACCGGGAAGCCCACCTTGGGACGGGTGGCCCACTCATCGGGCAGCGACTTGTTGGCAGCGTGGCGGAGTACCTGCTTGTTGCCGTTCTCGTTGATGCGGTAGCGGTCGGGAATGTGCTCGGCGAACTCCATGACTTTGCGGTCCAGGAAGGGCACGCGCAGCTCCAGCGAGTGCGCCATGCACATCTTGTCGGCCTTGAGCAGAATGTCGCCCGGGAGCCACATGTTCATGTCCAGGTACTGCTTCTTGACCAGCTCGGGCTGACCCTTCACGCGCGCATAGATGGGAGCGGCAAGCTCGAAGGCGCCATCACCGGTGTTGTACTCGGGCTTGAGCACGCCGTCGACCTCGCGCTCCGGCCATACCAGAGCCTGTCCCAGGAACGACTTCTCGGGGATCTCGGCACCCTTGACCAGGAAGTTATGTCCCTTGAAGTACGGCATATGCAGCGCCAGGTTACCGAGCGCGCGACGAATGGGCAGCGGCACCATCTTTTTGTACTTGCGCACCGGGACCGTATCCTCGTAATAGGCGTAGCCGCCAAAGAGTTCGTCGGCGCCTTCGCCCGAAAGCACGACGGTAACGTCCTTGCGGGCCATCTCGGCCAAGAACCACAGCGGCACGGAAGACAGGTTGGACTGCGGCTCGTCCATGTGATACTGGATGTCCTCGAGCGCACCGAAGAACTCGTCGGCGGTAATCATCTTGCGAACGTTCTCGACGCCGAGCTTATCGGAAAGCTCCTTGGCGTAGTTGGTCTCGTTGAAGTTCTTGTAGTCAAAGCCCACCGAGAAGGTCTTGTCGGGCATGAGGCAAGCGGCGATGTAGCTGGAGTCGACGCCACCGGAGAGGAACGACGCGACCTTGACGTCGGCGATGCGATGGGCCTCGACGCTCTCGTGAACGACCTCGTCCAGCTCATCAACATACTCTTCGAACGGCTTCTCGACGGCAGAGTAATCGCAATCCCAGTAGCGCTCGATGTTCATCTTGCCGGTCGGGATATCGACGGTAAAGTAGTGCGCCGGCGGCAGCTTGTAGACACCCTCGAAGAAGGTCTCCTCAGTCGCCGAATACTGCAGCGTCATGTACGGACGCAGAGCCTTTTTGTTGACCGCCTTGTGGAAGTGCGGGTAGTCCAGGAAGCTCTTGATCTCGGAACCAAAGAGCACGCCCGGAGCGCCGTCACCCGCATCGGCCATGGGATAGTAGTAAAGCGGCTTGATGCCAAAGATGTCGCGGGCGCCAAAAAGCTTATTCTTCTTTTTGTCCCAGATGACGAAGGCGTACATACCGCGCAAACGATCGAGTACGGCCTCGCCCCACTCCTCGTAGCCGTGCAGGAGGCTCTCGGTGTCGGCGCCGCAGTGGAACTTGTAGCCCTTGGCCTCGAGTTCGGAACGGAGTTCTTGGAAGTTGTAGATCTCGCCGTTGAAGACAATGACGACGCTGCCGTCCTCATTGGCCATGGGCTGAGCGCCGGCCTCGGTTAGGTCGAGGATCGACAGGCGGCGGAAGCCGAGGGCAACGCGGCCGTCGATAAACTGACCGCCCATGTCGGGACCGCGATGGACGATGCGGTCCATCATCTTGGTGAGCACCTCGGATTGGTTATCCGTCCCACCGACAAAACCGACAAAACCGCACATATACTATCCCCTCTGCTGTTGCTGGGCATCAAATCGAATCAGTAGCTTTTGAGTATACCCGAGGGCGTAAAGAGGGGCGGAATGTTCAGGCAATCTCAACTGAATCAGCTCCGCGCCGACACGCGCCAGTTACCTTTAATGGATATGAGATGAATGAGGCAATTGTTTTGCTATACTCTCTCCGCACGGGCGATTGGCGCAACGGTTAGCGCAGGTGCTTTACACGCACAAGGCTGGGGGTTCGAATCCCTCATCGCCCACCACTGATTTGATAGGCTCCCAGCAATGGGAGCCTTTCTTTTTTGGGCCCAGTGCATGGGATTCGAACCCGACAGGGTGCGGAGCTGAGGAAACGCGCAAGCGTTTTCCAGCGCAGCACGCGAGGAGCGGAGCGACGAAGCGGGACGCGGGCGGCGCCAGCCGCACGCGGACATCCCTCATCGCCCACCACTGAATTGTTAGGCCTCCAGCGATGGAGGCCTTTCCTTTTTCAGGCCCATCGCAGAGGGATTCGAACCCGCCAACACGTCTGTCACAAAGGCTGTGGTCAAAAAATGGCAAAAATGAGTACTGCTATCTTGCTTACAACATATAAAAAGATTGTATTTGCGTAAGTTACGCAACATATGTCCATTATATGGACTAACAGTTGGATCAAAATCGTGCATTCATCACCATTTCGACTTGCCATCTGGCCTTATTAGTCCAAAATTGCTGCTACCAAATCGGTAACAGTACTCATATTTGATGTTTTTTGACCAGCAGGTCTCCCTGCCTTAGCAAATCTAAGGCAAAACGGGCTCCAGACCGCTGAATCATGCCACATAGGACACGCCCGCAGTCCGGAACCCGGTCCAAATTAAGTTATTGCGCTGTGTTAGGCCAAAACGTCCGACAGGATCTCGATCAGACTGTCTACGTCGGCTTCCTCGCACACGAGCGGCGGCAGGAAACGCAGCGTATGCGCACCTGTAGCGTTGATCACGGCACCAGCCCCCAATGCACGGGCCACAACGTCGTGTGCATCACCCGCAGTATCGTCCAGATCGCAGCCGAGCATCAGGCCACGGCCACGCACCTCTACCACATGCGGAAGCTTAGCCAGCGCCTGCTCCATATAGGCACCCACCTTGGCAGCATGCTCGGCATAATCGCCGCGCACGAGCGCGGAGAGCGTCGCGGCACACGCCGCGATGGCCAGGCAGCTACCGCCAAAGGTCGAGCCGTGGTCGCCCGGCTTAAACACGTCGGCAATCTCCTTCTTTGCCACGACGGCACCCATGGGCACGCCATCAGCAATGCCCTTGGCAAGGCTCATGATGTCGGGCTCCACGCCATAGGTTTGGAATGCAAACGGCTTACCCGTGCGGAAGATACCGCACTGGACCTCGTCGGCGATAAGCACGGCGCCCACTTCGTGTGCCAGGTCGCGCGCTGTCGCCATAAACTCCTCGGTCATGGGGTGCACGCCACTCTCACCCTGGATCGGCTCGAGCATCACGGCACAAATCTCGCTCCCCAGCTGCTTAAAGATTGCACGCAGTTCATCGACATCGTTGGGCGTGCAGGCCACAAAGCCACCCGGCAGCGGGCGAAAACTATCCTGCAGCCAATCCTGCATGGTGGCGGCAATGGTCTCGAGCGTACGGCCGTGGAAGCCGCCGCGCATGCACACGATGGTGTTGCCGCCGTTACCGGCACGCTTGGCGTACAGGCGCGCGAGCTTCATCGAGCCCTCGTTGGCCTCGGCGCCGGAGTTGGCAAAGAAGGTCTCCCAAACCTGCTCATCCGCAGCCGGGGCACCAAGAGCAGCTGCCGTGGTCTCATCGCCGGCGACAATGGCATCGGCAAGCACGCGCGCACCATCTACGTCGTCGTTAGCAAGCTTGGACAGCAGCGCCGCGACCTGTCCACGCTGCTCGATGTAGAAGTAATTGGAGACATGCATGAGCTTTTTGGTCTGTGCCTCGAGCGCCGAGAGCACAGCCGGGTCGCCATGACCTAGGCTGCACACGCCGATGCCGGCAAGAAAGTCGAGGTACTCACGACCATCGTCGCCGGTGAGCTTCATGCCGTGACCCTCGACAAACTCGACCGGAGAGCGGCCAAAGGTATGCATAACGTAATGGGATTCAAGCGATTGCTGAGCTGCAAGTGACATGGGATGCCTTTCGTTGAGCGCCGGACGGCGCAGGCCTATGGGTGCAGAAATGGGGCGGCTGAGGGTCAGTTAGACCGTCTGAAGCTTCTCGACCTCGTCGAGGTTCTCGGTCAGACGCGCAGCAAACGTCGAAAGCGGATGCGGATGCGTATCGAACTCGTAAGCCGTCTCGGTGGAATGGATCACGGTGCCGACGCCGGCATCGGTCAGCAGCTCCAGCAGCAGCGAATGCGGCGTGGTGCCGTTGATGATGTGAGCGCGAAATACGCCGCCGGCAAGCGCATCGACGGCCGCGCGCAGCTTGGGAATCATGCCCTTATCGACCTCGCCGCCGTAGAGCATTTCGTTAACCTCGTCGAGTGTTAGGTTGGAGATGAGTGAGTCTTTATCGCTAAAGTCCTTGTACAGGCCGTCGACGTCGGTCAAAAAGATCGCCTTGTGCGCGTGGAGCGCTGCCGCAACGGCACCGGCGGCGGTATCGGCGTTGATGTTGAAGAAACCGCCGTCCTCCCCCGCCGCGACGGTAGCGATGACGGGGATGTACTCGCTATCGAGCAGGCGCTCGATATAGTCGGTGTTGACGTGCGTGACCTTGCCTACGCGGCCGAGTTCGGGGTCGAGCGGCTCGGCGATGAGCGTACCGGCATCGCTGCCCGAAACGCCCACGGCCAGGTTGCCGTGGTGGTTGATGGCAGCAACCAGCTCCTGGTTGACCTTGCCGCCCAGTACCTCGCGCACGATATCCATGGTCGCCGGCGTGGTCACGCGCTGGCCGTTCTTAAACTCGACGGGAATATCGTAATGGCTCAGCGCCTCGTTGATAGCCTTGCCGCCACCATGCACGATGACGGGACGCATACCGATGATCTTGAGCAGGACGATGTCGCTCATCACGTCGCGGCGCAGCTGCTCGTCGACCATGGCGGCTCCGCCATATTTGATAACAACCGTCTTGCCGGTCAGGTTCTTAATCCACGGCAGCGCTTCGAACAGCAGCTGCGCGGTTGCTTCGTTGGATTCGCTCGATCGACAATCGCGTGCGAATTTCATAATCTGCCTCGTCTTTCGTATCGTTATCGCGCCGTGCTCCGCTGTCCGCAATCGCGGCAAGATGCGCAGCGTGCCTGGAATCTAGGAACGGTAGTCGCCGTTGATGGAGATGTACTCATGCGTGAGGTCGCAGGTCCACACGGTCGTTGCCGCGTCGCCTGTGCCCAGGTCGGCCGAGATCACAATCTCGGGCGCCTCGAAACGTCGTAGAGCCTCGTCCTCGTCAAAGGGAACAGTCAGACCGTCGCGACAGACAGGCATGCCCATCATGTCGATGGAAACGTCTTCCTGATTAAACTTCACGCCGCACTTACCGAGCGCCATGGCAACGCGGCCCCAATTGCAGTCATGGCCGGCGATGCAGGTCTTAACGAGCGGCGAGTTGGCAACGGCACGGGCGGCGATATCGGCCTCCTCGTCGTTAGCGGCGCCGGTAACGTTGACCGTAACAAGCTTGGATGCGCCCTCACCATCGGCGGCGATATTGCGCGCCAGGCTCTCGCACACCTCGTGCACGGCAAATGCCAACTCGTCAAAGGCATTGGAGCCCTCGACGATCGGCTCGGCATCTGCGGCAGCGACGCCGGAGGCAAGCATGATGCAGGTGTCGTTGGTCGAGGTGTCGGAATCGACCGTTACCTTGTTAAAGGTCTGCTTGACGGTCGAGAGCAGCAGGGCATGAAGTGCCGCAGGCTCGACGGGGGCATCGGTGGTGATAACTGCGATCATGGTGGCCATGTTGGGCATGATCATACCCGAGCCCTTGCACATTCCGCCTACCGTATAGACATTGCCCGCATGACCCGCAGCCTCACTGACGTAGGACACGGCGTACTCCTTGGAGTGCGTGTCGGTCGTCATGATGGCGCGAGCGGCATCGGCGCCACCGTGGGCGGAGAGCGCCTCGTAGGCAGCAGGAATGGCGGTCTCAAACGTGTCGATCGGCAGAATCTGGCCAATTACACCCGTGGAGGCAACCAGAATCTGCTGAGGCTCGCAGCCGATGACCTGCGATGCGATGCTGCACGTCTCGCGCGCGCATGCAAGGCCGGTCTCACCCGTGGCGGCGTTGGCATTGCCAGAGTTGACCGAAATGCCGGCGATGATACCGTACCCCTTGTCGGTACCGCCCAGGTTGGCACAGCTCACCTGCACGGGCGCCGCGCAAAAGCGATTGGTGGTAAACACGCCAGCACCGGGACAGGGTTTATCGGGCACGACGAGCGCGTAATCCAGACGCTCGGGGTTCTTGCGGAACCCAGCGTGGATGCCTGCAGCCTTAAAACCAGCCGCAGCCGTAACGCCACCATCGACGGCGCGAATCTTGATATCAAACAGCTCGGTATTCATCGTCTTTATGACTCCTTATGTCAAACAAAAAACGGACATCGGTTGGTGCGCCATGCCAGTCGTGATCATGAGACCAGCTCAAGAGTGGCGCCCCACTCGATGCCCGACTACCAAATCGTTAACAATCGAATGTGCTACACCGGGCACGCCACTGTGGGCAAGCCTCGTCGCTCGTCAAAGCCAAAGACGATATTGGCGCACTGGACTGCTTGGCCCGCAGCGCCCTTGCACAGATTGTCGATGGCGCCCGTCGCCACCAGCACGCCCGCGCGCTTGTTGAGCGCGAGGCCGATCTGGGCGGCGTTGGTGCCGGTGACCGAAGCCGTCTTGGGCTGCTGGCCGGCGTCGAGTACGCGCACGAAAGTGCGACCAGCGTAGAACTGCTTGTAATAGTCGACAACGTCCTCAAGGGTCAAGGTATCGATAGCCTGCGGCGTAAGCGGCATCGTCACCGTAGAGAGCAGACCACGCTTGAGCGGTGCCAGGTGCGGGGTAAAGACGACGCGATCGGTCAGGCCAAGGATTTGCTCGATTTCGGGCGTGTGGCGATGTTTGCCTACGCCATAGGCCTCCAGGTTCTCGTCTGCGCTACAAAAATGGGTGCGGGCGTTGCAGGACTTACCGGCGCCCGTCACGCCGCTAATGGCATCGACAATCACGGGGCCGTTCTCGGCCACCCAGCCCGCACGCACGGCAGGAGCGGCGGCAAGGCTCGTTGCGGTGGGATAGCAGCCGGCGCAGGCGACCAAAACGGGCTTTCCGGCGGCATGGCTGGAAGCAGCGGTCTCTAAGTCCTGGCAGAACAGCTCGGGCAGGCCGAAGGCACGTGTCTTGAGCAGCTCGGGGCTCGTGTGCTCGGCGGCATACCATGCCTCAAAGACGGACGGGTCGCTCAGACGGTAATCGGCCGAAAGATCAAAGCAGGAAACGCCCGCGGCAAGCAGGGCGGGCACCTGTGCCATGGCAGCCGTGTGCGGCACGGCAAGAAAAACCGCATCGCAGCTCTTGAGCTCGGGGGCGGCATGCGTGGTGAAAACCAGATCGCTCACGCCAGTAAAGCTCGGATACACCGCAGACAGCGGCTGGCCGGCATCGGCGTTGGACGTAATGGCAACAAGTTCAAACTCGGGATGACCGAGCACGAGGCGAATGAGCTCGGCTCCGGCATATCCAGCCGCGCCGACGATTCCAACCTTCAAAGACATATCAGACTCCTTGTCTGCGATTTATGCACCGATGCGCATTTTGCAGCGGTCGTTATGAAGTGGGTTGAAACTTTAGCACCAAAAGATGCATGAATACGTAAATGGCTTGCATATTCATGCATTGAAACATTCCCGACACATTCGCTTGAAGGAATTGACAAATGGAGCGGGCCCCGTATTGACCGGCGCTCCTAACGGCGCCGGGCAATACGGGGCCCGCCCATGCGAAAACCAAGTTGTTAGGATGAGTCAGCCGGCTAGAGCTCGACCGGCACCCATTCGTCGTGATTGCAGATAAAAGCCTCGGGATCCTCGACGCTAAAGAAGACGAGCGTGGGGTCGTTAGGCCCCTCATAGTGCTCGCCCAGGCGCTCTAGATGCTTCCACCCGGCTTCGCGCATTTCGTTTAAAGCCCGGTCATCCAAGCCGGCACGCCCGCGCAAGATGAGCCAGCCATGGCCCGGCCACCAACTCGTGGCCTCGAAGCGCTGATTTTGCAGCAGCTCCTGCCACACATCTTTGGTGCGCGCCGTTACAAACCACAGCTTGCCGTCCTGGATCTGCGCAAACGAAAACGGACGCACATGCGGCTGTCCGTCAACGCTCGTCGCCAAATACCATGCCGGCACTGACGTCAGATACTCCAAAACCGTATTCAATCCGTCCATGTGTCCTCCTGGCACTAGCTAATTCAGAACGGGTAGTTAATTTGAGACGCACTAGAGCTCCAGGCGTTCCTCGCTGCCGTCGATATCGCAGAAGCGCGCGGCAATGTTGCGGACCGAAAAGAAAGCGAGGCGGCCGTCGTTGGCGCTATCGTGTTGTTCGCCAATGCCCACCATGTGTTTAAAGCCCGCCTGGCGTACCTTGTCGCTCACGACCGCATCGTCCTCGAGCGCGGCCTCGCCGGTCAGTACAATCCAACATTCCCCCGGCTTCCAGCCCGAGAGCTCAAACTTGGGATTCGCACTCAGCTCCGCCCACACGTCCTTGTCGCGCGACGTGCAAAACCACAGCTTGCCATCATCGACCATGGCAAACGAAAACGGCCTCACGCGAGGCTGATGCCCGTCGGCCACATCGGTCGTGGCCAGATACCACGCCGGAATGCGTCTGAGATACGAACAGGCGCGCTCAAGCTGAGCCGTGCGGTCGTTGTCGGTCATAGGGACCCCTTTCTTGCGCTCGAATCGCGCCTAAACAAGTTGAAGGTTGATGACGATGACACGCGCGAGCAGCAACGCCGTCACCACCGCCGCCAACGCATCGCCGCGGCCAAATGCAAGCGCATGCAGACGCGTGCGACCCTGCTCACCATGATAGCAACGGGCATCCATGGCGGCAGACAACGTCTCGGCATGACGGAACACGCCCGTGAACAGCGGAATCGCCACGCTGCCGAGCATGCGCACACCGCCGAGCGGGCCTCCCGTCACGCGCGCACCGCGGCTCGCCTGCGCATCGGCCGTCTGCTTCATCTCGGTGGCAAACTGCGGCATAAAGCGCAGCGCGATACCCATAATCATGCCGAGCTCGTGTGCAGGAAGTCCCACACGCGCAAACGGCGCGAGCAGGCGCTCAAAGCCCGCGGTGAGGTCGAGTGTCGGTGTGGTGAGCGTAATGGCGCTCATGCCGGCCATCATCAACGTCAGGCGGCACGCCATAAAGGCGGCGGAATGCAGCGAGCCCTCGCTTATCTGCAAAAAGCCGAGCTGCCACAGAATGCGCCCGTTCTGGTCGGTAAACAAGTTGAGCACCGCGACCACGACGACGATTGCCAGCAGTGGCGCCATCGACGACAGAACGCGACGAGCCGGCACCCGGGACACGGCATAGATCAGCACAACGAAAATTGCGACCGGGGCCAGTCCGCGGAAGCCACTGACCGTGAGCGTCGTGATCAGAAACACAAAGCCCAAGAGCAACTTGGTTCGCGGGTCTAGGCGGTGGATTGCACTATCGCCGGGATAGTAACTGCCAAACGAAAACGCCTCCATCAGCAGCCCTCCTCTCGCGCGACCGTCTTGGATTTAGCAATGTCCGAGACGTTAGAAGAACCGTCTGAGCGACCGATCAGCAGGTCCACCAACTCGTCTGCCAGCGACTCAACCGTATAGAGGCCGTCAAAGCGCAGCGGCACGCCCGCCTCCGTAAGCGCCAACGCCATACGCTGGGCGGCGGGAACGCCCAAGCCGATCGACTTGAGCTCATCGGCATGTGCAAACACCTTCGCGGGGGCTCCCTCGGCAAACACCGCGCCTTCGTTCATTACGACGATGCGGTCGCAGCAATTGGCCAGGTCATCCATACTATGCGAAACCATGACAACGGTCAGGCCATCGCGGTGAAGTCGATCGATAAGCTCAAGGAAATCCCTGCGCGCAGCCGGATCGAGCCCCGCCATGGGCTCATCGAGCACCAGGACCTCGGGCTCCATGGCAAGCACGCCGGCGAATGCCACACGCCGTTGTTGACCGCCCGAAAGCTCAAAGGGGCTCTTGTCGCCGACCGTGGAAAGGTCGAGGCCCACGCGTGAGAGCGATGAATCGACACGACGGTCGACTTCATCTTGCGGCAAGCCAAGGTTGTGCGGACCAAACGCCACATCCTGCGCCACGGTTTCGGCAAACAGCTGACGCTCGGGATACTGAAACACCACGCCGACCTTGGCCTTAACCGCGGCGGCGTCTTTCTTGTTTGACAGATCGAGCCCCAGCGCGCGAACGAATCCCTCCTGGGGACGAATCAAACCGTTGAGATGCTGGACCAGCGTCGACTTGCCCGAACCGGTATGACCTGCCAGCCCCAGGAACTCGCCGCGACGCACCGTCAGCGATACATCACGCAGCGCCCACGGGCTGCTGGGGTCGTTTCCCCAGAGAGCCTGTTTGTTCGATTTGCCCGCAGTGGCCGAGCGCTTATGCCAGCGGCGGCGCTCGCGCGGACTGAGCGAATAACTGTACGAAACACGGGCTAGCTCGATGACGGGCTCCGACGCGTTGTCCTCGTTGTCTACCGGAACAGTGCCGTCAGCGATTTCCAACTGGGATACGGAAGACTGCCCCGCGATGTCTGCCCCACTTCGCTCGGCATAAGTCTGCGCAACCTCGGCGACCATATCCACCTCGCGCACCTGCGCGCGAACGGGCACGCCCTTCGCACGAAGCGCCATGCCCAAACGGCACGACGCCGGCATATCTAGGTTGAGCTCCGCGAGCTCATCTGCCCGCGTCAGAATCTCCTCGGGCGTGCCCAACATGGCAACTCGTCCCGCCTGAAACACCGCGATGCGATCTGCCTCGGCGGCTTCTTCCATAAAGTGCGTAATCATCACGATGGTCATGCCGCGATCGTGCAACGCGCGGCAAGTCTTCATGAGACCCTTGCGTCCACGCGGATCGAGCATCGAGGAGGCCTCGTCCAATATGAGCACGCGCGGTTCCATGGCAAGCACGCCGGCAAGCGCCACGCGCTGCTTTTGGCCGCCCGAAAGCGCATGGGTCTCGTGGCGCTCAAAGCCCACCAGGCCCACGCCCTTCAGCGCCTCGCGCACGCGCTGCGCAATTTGCGCCGATGGCACGCCAAGGTTTTCGGGACCGAACGCAACGTCATCTTCGACAAGCGTTGCCACCAGCTGGTCGTCGGGATTCTGGAATACCATGCCCGCGGTCGAACGAATGTCGTAGACCAGCTCGGGGTCGGACGCATCCATGCCGTTGATGCGTACCGTGCCCGCATCGGGTTGCAACAGCGCATTCAGATGCTTGGCAAACGTCGACTTGCCCGACCCATTGCCACCGAGGATGCAGAAAAACTCACCGTCCTCGATGTTCAGATCGACACCGTCGAGTGCCGACACGGCACCGTCATAGCTAAAGGAAACGCCCCGACACTCAATCATGCGCGGCCTTTGACCTGGTCCTTTTTAGGCGTGATGAGGTTGGAGACTGCTTTATACACCGCCAGCGTCAACACCGAGTTAAGCACGGTCTTGATAAGGTTGAACGGCAGTACGGCAGGAATCATGAGCGGGGCGATCGCATCGACCGAGCCATACCAGAACCAAACGCCAATGGTAAGGTTTGCGACCATAGACAGCGCCGTAGCGGCAATGACGCCGAGCACCAGGCCAATCACGGCACCCTTATAGGTGTGCATCTTCTGGTAGACGATAGCCGCGGGCAGAATGTAGCCCAGCGTGGCAACCAAGTTCATAAGCGCGCCGACCCAGTCACCCGTGGTGAGCGCATGGATAACGATAGCCATAGCGGCAACAGCGGTACCGGCACCGGGTCCATATGCAAACCCGCACACCATCGCCGGCACCAGCGACGGGTCATAGGTCAAAAACGGCGCCGAAGGAAGGATGGGCAGCTGCACGTACATAAACAGGGCGCCCAGGGCGCACATCAGCGCCATGGTAACGAGCTGTTTGGTGCTCCACCTATTCGTGTTCTCAAAATGGATATGCTGCGACTGTTCAGACATAAGATCACCTGCCTCTTTCATCCGGACTCTAACCGTTGGTACTGGGATCTCACCAGTTCAGCCGGCATGCGAACCAACACACGCACGGGTCGCGGACTCATCGGCTCGGTCGCAGACACCTCGCCTGCGCCACGGCACCCCTTTGGCACCGTCCGATTTACCGCCAGTGGGGAATTTCACCCCGCCCTGAAACAGCAATTGCAAGTTTAGCACGAGCAATCGCTCGCGCAAGTATGCCAAGGGTAATTTGTGGCGGGGAAACGGAAACGGAATGGAGATGCGCCCCGTTTTCCGCAATCATCAATCCACCGACGCACCCAATGCTCCGCACCGCGCAGTAGTATGAAGGAGGTCACTGCGCAACCCGCGTATGTCAGGAGAACAAATTGGCAGTAAAACTTGATCTCGGGAAAGCTCTGTCCCAAGCCGCCCAAGCCGCCGGTGAGATGGCAAAAGACGCATCGGCGGCCATCGAGTCCGCCGCCAAAGGCGCCACGAATGCAGCTGAGGGCGCGGGAAACGTTATCGTCGATACGGCCACCTCGGCATCCGAGGCCATCGGCAGCGCCATGTGCTCGGTTGCGGAAGGTATGTCGAGTGCCGGCGAGCAAATTGCGTCGTCCGATGCAGGCAAAACGATTACAGGGGCCGCGAACGCGGTAGGCGGAATTGCCATCGGTGCCGCCGTAGATCTGGCCCAAGGAGCATCGTCCCTTGCGTCCGACGCGGCGTCGACCGTGGAGGGCGGGATCAATGCCATCAAGGAGAACTCATTCTCCGCGCGACTCCGCAGGGCACGCATCAAGGGTTTCCGTGACGGAATCAAGCAGGGCGCCTACCTTGCGGGAGAGAAGCGACACAATTTCATCTACGCATATGTGGCAACGCTCTGCTTCCTGATGCGCTGCGACGGCGACTTCTCCCAAGAGGAGCAGAAGTGGCTCGAGGAGGGTCTCGATTACCTCAAGCTGGACGGCGGCCTCCCAAATAACGTCAAGACAAAGGTGCAGGTCATCGCTGATGACAAGGGTTTGTCCTTCGACCAAGTCAAGGACTGCTTGGACAACGTTAGCATCGTGTCGCTGGACTCCATAGCCGAGCAGTTGCAAGTCGCCGCGGCGGCGGACGGCCAGGTGACAGAAGAAGAGGAGCATGCCTGCAGGCTCTTTGCCGACTATATGGCGGCGAGGGTGGCATGCATGGCCGTTGACGAGAGCAGGGCCGAACAGGCAGTCGAAAAGTCCGTCCGCGAGTACGGCGAGAACCTTCAGCGCATCGACCGGGAGTTCAAGGAGCGGACGCGACTGCAGGATGCTGACGCGGCCTTCGTCATCGCCGCAACCATGCTTCAAGTCGCCCGCATTCTTATCATCAACTCACTGACGGAGGTCGAGCGTGCCGGAGCGGGCAACGTAAAAGAACACGCTCTGCACGACTTCCAAAGCCGTGTCTTCTCTGGTTTCGATGACAGGATGCCACGGGAATCGAACCATCTGTTCGCCTCAAAACATCATATTCTTAATTCACGTGGAGTGCCCTACGACGCGACACGCTACGAGGGAGAAAACATCGGACTCTTCAAGGGCGCAAACCACCGGTTCGCGACCCTCGGCCACGACCCAGTGCTCGGTCTCGTGTTCGGAACATCTAACATCATGACCAACAGCATCACCTGCGTTAAAGACGCCAACTTTTTTGGTATTGGTGCACGAATTCCCGCAACCTACTCGGTCTCCTATGACGCCTTTGGGAAAAATCCGCGGATTGGGGCGCCCGCTGGGACTGTAGAGATGCTGGTTGCGGCGGGAAGACGCGTCGTGAGCGAACCGGATGCCGCCGCGGCTGCTCTAATCAAGCAGCTAATCCACATCGGCACAGACCTGTACACGCCTTGCGGGATACAGATCCCATTCGCCAATCTCATCCTCGACAAAACACATACCGAGGCGCTTACCAAATACGTCAGCACCGGCGATGTGCTGAAGGTCGGCGCGCAGGCAGGTATGGCCGCGCTTATCAACTGGTTGATAGCGGCACTTCACGGGTGCTCGCTTATATTCAAGGACGACGGATCTGATTACTGCACCGAGTTGTACCAAGCACGTACCAGGAAGATCATCCTCCTGTCCGATACCATCGCAACTTCAAGCAGCGTCATACGGGCGTTAATCAAAGAGAATCCCAAGTGTCTCGACCTCGGAGGCGCAGCAATACTCGTCTACCGACTGTTCTCGGACGCGCGTTTCATTGCTAAGCTCAAAGAAGAGTACGTACAATCGGAGCTCAATAAAATCTATAACGAGCGAGCAAAAGGGCTGCTCTGATTCCTTGGCGCCCTTCCTCTTTCATCACCATTCAAACAAAGCGGAAAGCGCCTCATTAAATAAAGACATCGGCACAAAAAGGACCCCTTGTCCGCGGCTCCAAAGGAGCAGGACAAGGGGTCCTAATCTATCCGAGGACGTTCCGGAGAGAAGCCCCGTCCCGCCCCCGGATTCCCGGTGGGAGTTCTAGACCTTGTCGGCCTTAGTACATACCGCCGCCCTGCTGACCAGCGGTGGCAGCAGCGATAGCGTCCTCAAGCTGAGTGTTCTTGGGCACATCGGAGACGGTGGCCTCGGTGATGAGGATCAGGCTGGCGACAGAAGCAGCGTTCTGAAGGGTGACGCGGCTGACCTTGACGGGGTCGAGGACGCCCATCTCGATCATGTCGCCCCACTCGCCGTTGGCAGAGTTGAGACCCTGGCCGGCAGGCAGCTCGGCAACCTTGTCGACCACGACGGCGCCCTCAAAGCCAGCGTTCTTGGCGATGGTAGCGACCGGAGCGGTCAGAGCCTTCTTGACGATGTCGACGCCGATCTTCTCCTCGGGGTCGTCGATCTCGACAGCGTCGAGCGCAGGAGCAGCGTCCATGAAGGCGACGCCGCCACCGGCGACAATGCCCTCCTCGACAGCAGCGCGGGTAGCCTGCAGGGCATCCTCGACGCGGTGCTTGATCTCCTTGAGCTCGGACTCGGTAGCAGCGCCGACCTTGATGACGGCAACGCCACCGGAGAGCTTGGCCAGGCGCTCCTGGAGCTTCTCGCGGTCGAAGTCAGAGGTGGTGTTCTCCATCTCACCCTTGATCTGAGCGATACGAGCGTCGATGGCCTCCTTGGAGCCAGCGCCGCCGACGACGACGGTGTTGTCCTTGGAGATGGTGACGGACTTAGCGGTACCGAGCATATCTGCGGTGATGTCAGCGACCTTCACGCCCAGCTCGTCCAGGGCAGCCTGGCCACCGGTGAGGACGGCGATGTCCTCGAGGATGCGCTTGCGGCGATCGCCGTAGCCCGGGGCCTTGACGGCGCAGACGTTGAGGGCGCCACGAATCTTGTTGAGGACCAGGGTAGGCAGAGCCTCGCCGTCGATGTCCTCAGCGATGATGAGCAGGCCACGGCCAGCGCGCTGGACAGCTTCGAGAACAGGCATAATGTCCTGGACGCTGGAAATCTTCTGGTCGGTGATGAGGATGTACGGATCCTTCATCACGGCCTCCATGCGGTCGTTGTCCGTGACGAAGTAAGCGGAGACGTAGCCCTTGTCGAACTGCATGCCCTCGACGGTGTCGATGGTGATGTCGAACGTCTGGGAATCCTCGACGGTGATGACGCCGTCCTTGCCCACGACCTCCATGGCCTCGGCGATCTTCTCGCCGACCTCGGGGTCACCGGCAGAGATGGTACCGACGGAAGCGATCTGCTCCTTGGTCTCGACCGGCTTGGCCTGCTTCTTCATCTCGGCGACGGCGGCGTTGACAGCCTTGTCGATGCCGCGACGGATGGCCAGCGGGTTGGCGCCAGCGGCGACGTTGCGCAGACCGTCGTTGACGATGGCCTGGGCGAGCAGGGTTGCGGTGGTGGTGCCGTCACCCACGGTGTCGTTGGTCTTGGTGGCGACCTCCTTCACCAGCTGAGCGCCCATGTTCTCGATGTTGTCCTCGAGCTCGATCTCCTTAGCGACGGAAACGCCGTCGTTGGTGATGGTCGGGGCACCGAACGTGCGCTGCAGCGCAACGTAGCGGCCCTTGGGGCCCATGGTAACGGTAACGGCGTCGGCCAGGGTGTTGACGCCCTTGGCGAGCTTAGCGCGGGCATCGGTGTTGAACGTAATGTTCTTTGCCATAGTGGGTAATCCTCCAAAAGAAATAAGACTCGCGTCGCCGCACCGAGTCATTTGCGGCGAGCGCGTTCAAAGGACGAATCGTGCGATTCCGGCTGAGGCTTAGGCCTCGACGACGGCGTAGATGTCGTCGGCGCGCATCAGCAGATACTTCTCGCCGTCGACCTTGACCTCGTTGCCACCGAACTTACCGTAGATGACAACGTCGCCAACCTTGACGTCCATGGGGATGCGATCGCCCTTGTCGTTGACCTTACCGGCGCCAACGGCAACGATGGTGCCGCGCTGCGGCTTCTCCTGAGCGTTGCTGGCGATGTACAGACCAGAGGCGGTCTTCTGCTCGGCCTCGTCGGGCTTGACCAGGACGCGATCTGCAAGCGGCTTCAAAGACGACATGCTTGTTTCCTCCTTTTTGGGCCGCACGGTTGAGCCGTGCGGGTTTCCCTACTTCGTTTGCGTACGCGTTGAATGGTACCCACGAATGGCGGGTTATACAACACGGAGTCAAAAAATCTTATTTTTTGGCACTTAGATTTTCTGAATGCCGGGGGATAACTTAGCAGTGGCTCCCGGGGCGGACCGGAGGGCATGAAGTTTTAGCGCGGCAACTTTGTGAATCAGCTTCTCAAGACTACAATCCTCCAGATGAAATATGCCCAGATGAGAGGAAGGGAGGGCAGATGACTGATGAGCTGAGCACCTCGGCATGGCGCGATATAGCACAGAATCGCGATGCACGCGACTCCATGCCGCCCGTTCGCACTCGCCTGCTCGCCCTGGCTCTCGTCTTCGCCCTTCTCGCGGTAACCATCCTCTCCCCCATCGCAGCCGCCCATGAGTTGCATCATGACTGCACCGGCGCGGGCTGCGCCATCTGCGCCGAGCTCGCCGGCAATCTGTCGATCGCCCGTGGCGGCGACACCGTCCCCGTGGGCGCGACATCGTTCATCACCCTCTTGCTGATCTCCGCCCTAGCCGTCATCGGCACCGAGCGATCTTCATATGCCCCGGTCACCCTATTATCCCTCAGGGTCCGTCTGGACGATTAACGGCTCCCAATCGAATCAAATAGCTACCGCGTGCCACAGCGGCATCGCCTTCGGCCGTCGGCACCCCGGCGCAACCGTTTTCAATTCAGGAGCAATCTATGACCGACCATCCCTACCCCCGTACGCTGGCAACGATCGGCGGCGCATCGATATGCTCGATGCTCGCCCTCGAGCTGCCCTCCAACCATGAACTATGGAAGATGCGGCCCGGACCGGCACTTTTGGAGCTTTTGCTCATCTTCTGCTTCTTGTGCCTGTTGTTCTATCTGCCGCACCGCCGTAAGACCCCCGCAATCGTGGGCATCGCTGCGCTTGCCAGCATCGGTATCGCCGAGTACTTCGTAATCACGTTCAAATCGATGCCCATCCAACCCGGAGACCTGTTCGCCCTCTCGACCGCTGCGACGGTCGCCGGCAGCTACACCTATGAGCTCAGCACTTTCTGCTTCATGGGGCTTGCCGCCGCGGCCTTGGGAATCGCGCTTATCGTCCTCATTCCGCGTGATGCATGTGGGCGACCGCCGCGCCGCGCATCGGAAACGTCCCCCGAGCCCATCGACCATGCGATGTCTGCGTCCTTGAAATCGAAGGACCCAAAGGCGTCTCCGGCAACCGAGGGGACATCGACAGCGCCGAGGGAGCATCCAGTCGCAACCAAATCCAAACTCCCCCTCTCCGTCGACCGTCGTACCGCACTTGTTGCCGGAGCCGTGCTGGGGGCGCAGGCCTTCATCAGCTATTACGACACCTTGGGCATCAAGCTTCATACCTGGAAGCCCCTCGAAAGCTATTACAGTCAGGGGTTTCTCCCCACCTTTATTTCGAGCGCGCAAAAAATGGTGCCGCCTAAACCCAAGCACTACAAGAGCGGTGAGGCCTCGGCGATCATCAAACGCCTTGCCGCGCGCTGGAACGCGGGCACGAACGGCATCGCCGACCCTTCCCGTGCCGCTGCCGTCGAACAGTTTGACCAGCTCAAGCCCTCAGTCATCTGCATCATGAACGAGTCCTTCGCCGACCTTTCAATCTTTAACGAACTAGGCTGTGGCTATAAGGGGCCCGAGCGCTTCAAAGCCATCGACAACGCGCTTCTGCAGGGAGTGAGCTACATGAGCGCCTTCGGTGCCGGCACCTGTAACAGCGAGTTCGAGTTCTTAACCGGACACTCCATGGCATTCCTGGGCGCTGGCGTCTACCCGTTCATGACCTACAACCTGGCCCCGAGCGAGAACCTCGCCCGTCAGTTCAAGAGACTCGGCTATCGCACCGTGGCCATGCACCCCAACCACGCCACCAACTGGAATCGCGAGAACGTCTTCGCGGACATGGGATTCGACGAGTTCCTCTCGATCGAGGACTTCGCCGGCGCACCCGAGCTCTGCCGCAAGGTCACCGACGCCGCCACCTACGACAAGTGCCTCGAGGTACTAAAGCAGAGCGACCAGCCGATCTTCATCCACGACGTGACGATGCAAAACCACTCCGCCTATGACACGGGCTTGGTGCCCACCGACCAGCAACTGCACCTTGCCGTCGAAGGTGTGTCCGACAAAGTTATCACCTGGACCAATGAATACTGCTCGCTCATGGAAGCGTCCGATGCCGCCTTCGCCGCCTTCCTGGAAAAGCTGCGTGATCTCGACCGCCCCGTCGTCGTGGTGATGTACGGCGACCACCAGCCGTTCTTCACCGACCGCTACAACGACCTCTACTTTACCGATGAGGACGATGCCACCCATACCGAGCGCATCTGGCAGACACGCTATGTGGTCTGGGCGAACTACGATGTCGCCGGCAACGCACAAACGAGTGGGGAACTCAACACAAGCATCAATAACGTCGGTGCACTCGCACTCAATGCCATCGGTGCCCCGCTCACCGCCTACCAACGCGCACGCTTGCAAAACCGAGCGCACATGCCGGCGATAAACGTGGTGGGGGCGCAGGATGCGCACGGCGTTTGGTATACAGCCGAGGCCAAAAACGTTCCCGCCAAGACCGCTAATGCGCGCGATCGCCTGAACCGCATGCAATATCGTAAGCTCTTCGACCACGAAGGCTCGGTCTTTGCCACCCATAAGCAGGCGGCCGCCAACGAAACCGACCCCAACGCAGCTCCGGGAGCCTAGGGTTGACCAATCTCGGGCCCGGTATTCAGAAAAGTCAGTGCAGCAAAATGGCGATGCAGATGGTGCGAACAAGAAAGGGGCACGTTGCTGAAACGTGCCCCTTATAGGTGGGGTATGGGGCTAGCGCTCGTAAATCAAGTTGCCTGCCAGGTAGGTGGCTTGGACCTTGGCGGCTTGGAGATCCTGGGGGTCGATGGTGAGCGGGTTTTGGTCCAGGACTACCAGGTCGGCGTATTTGCCGGGTTCTAGGCTGCCGAGGTTTTGCTCGTCGCCCGCTGCATAGGCGCTGCCCAGGGTGTAGTTGCGCAGAGCCGTTGCCGCATCGATACGCTCGCTCGGCAGCCAACCGCCCTCGGGCCAGTGGCTGCGGGGGTCTTGGCGGGTGATAGCCGTGTAGAGCACGTTCATGCTGGTAACGGCTGTGATGGGGCTATCGGTGCCGAAGGCTTGGCGGATGCCGCGCTGCTTATAGGTCGCAAACGGCCACATGATGCGGCTACGCTCCAAGCCCAGGTCGCGCTCCGGACCACCCGGGTCGAGTGTGATATGACAGGGCTGGCTCGAGGCAATGACGTTGAGTTTGCGCAGACGATCGATGTCCTCGGGCAGCAGATTCTCCAAATGCTCAAGCGTATTATGGCCGTGCTGGGGCAAGCCGTAGAGCTCTGCCGCCTCCTCAAAGATATCGAGTGCGGCATGGATGGCGCCGTCGCCGATAACGTGGATGCGCACGGTGTGGCCGCGCTCGGCTGCCGCCAGGACCAGCTTGCGCATGCGCTCGACGGGAACCGTCAGGCGACCTTGATCGCCCGGGAAGCGCGGGTTGGTATAGGGATCGGTGAGATAGGCCGTGTGTTCGCTCGAGACGCCGTCGAAGAACTGCTTAAAACCAGGCGCCGAGAGCAGCGCGTTGTTCGCGTAGCGGGTCTGCAGTTCTTCTAAGCGCGATTGGTCATCCAGCAACGTGGGGAACAGATGGGCACGGATGCCCAGTTTGCCAGCTGCCTGCAGTTTGTCGTAGACGTCATCGCGGATAAAATCGCAGCCCGGCATGGGCATGAGCGACATATCGCATATCGAGGTGATGCCCTGCTCGGCCATCCGCCTCATTTGATCGGCGTAAGCGCTTGCGATGCGATCCTCGCCCAGCCACTCAAGGCAGCGCGGTAGCAGCTGCATAGCAGCTGCCTCGTGAGCAATGCCCGTGAGCTCGCCGTTTGCGTCCTTGTCGTAGCTGCCGCCCGCCGGCGGCTCACTGTCGCGCGTGACGCCGAGCGCCTCGAGTGCACGGCTGTTGAGCCAAAGCGTGTGCCCGTCGCCCGAATACATAACGCAGGGACGATCGGGGAATGCCGCATCGAGCGACGCCTTGCTAGGATGCTCGGGCGGGTCCCAACGGTAATCGCGCCAGCCCTGCGTCACAACCCAAGCGTCGTCGGGCAAGTCCTGGGAAAACTCGAGCGCATGTTGCACCAGTGCTGCCTCGGACGTGCCCATATCCATGAGCATGTACGGCGAAGAGCCAACCGAAGTATGGAAGAAATGCAGGTGCGCATCGTGGAAACCGGGGCAGACAAACTGCTCGCCGTAGTCGATAACCGGCGTGGCGGCAGGCGCGGCGGCAATCACGTCATCGGGCGCACCGACTGCGACGATACGGTCGCCTGTGATGGCAATCGCCAGCTCACGGGCATCATCGATGCCGTCTTGTGCGGTAAAGACGTTCTTGGAGCGGATTATCCAATCGATATGTTGCATGGGCATCCCCATCTCTGGCAGGTAATTCAACACCCCCGAGTGTACTCCCCCGCCCTTGCAACAAAACCCCAAGCGGCAAACGGCAACTTTACCAGCCCTAGCGGCAGGTGGCATACTGGAGAGAGCCTGTACGATTTTGCGATCAACCCAGCAAGGAGCAAATCGACCATGACGAAGACCAAGGCACAGCAGATTATGGCGGCAACCGAGGTTCGCGCGGCAGACGACGTCACCGCGGCCATCCGAGATATTGCCACCGAGTTTGAACCCTATATCATCAAGCAGCGCCGGCACTTCCATAAGCACCCGGAGCTGAGCCTTGCCGAGGAGCGCACGACCTCCGACATCGCTAACCAGCTCGACGCCATGAATATCCCCTACGAGCGTCCGCTCAAGACCGGCTTGGTGGCAACGCTTCGCGGTACCGCGCCGGATGCCTACCGCGAGGACGGCACGCCGCGCCGCCGCATCCTGCTGCGCGCCGACATCGACGCCCTGCCTGTCACCGAGCAAACCGGCGAGGAGTTCGCCAGCGTCAACGAGGGCTGCATGCATGCCTGCGGCCACGACTGCCATATCGCCATGATGCTCGGCACGTTGCAGATTCTGCGCCACATGACCGATGACATCCACGGCGAGGTCCGCATCGTGTTCCAGCCCAGCGAGGAAAACGGCCAGGGTGCCAAGCTCATGATCGGCACCGGCGTGCTCGACGGCGTCGACGGTGCCTACGCCGCACATATCTGGAGCGAGGTCGACGCCGGCACCGTGAGCTGCGAGCCCGGCCCGCGCATGGCAAACACCGACTGGTTCCGCATCGACGTCCGCGGTACCTCGTGCCATGGCGCCATGCCCCAGCGCGGCCACGACGCCGTTATGGTTGCCGCCGAAATCGTCAACGCCCTGCAGACCATCGTCTCGCGCGAAATCAGCCCCTACGAGCCCGCCGTCATCACCGTCGGCGAGCTGCATGGCGGCACCGCGCGCAACGTTATCGCCGGCACGGCCTACCTTGCCGGCACGGTGCGCACCTACGGAGATTCGACCCACGAGGAAATGCCGGAGCTCATGCGCCGCATCGTGGAGCATACCGCGGCCGCCTTGGGCGCCGAGGCAGAGCTCACCGACTACACCATCGCCAATTACAAGGTCGAAAACGATGCCGCCTCGAGCGAGCGCTGCCGCCAGGCAGTAATCAAATGCCTGGGCCCCACCGGCCAAGGCCATTATCGCGGCACACTCTCGGGTGAGGATTTTTCGGAGTACCTGCGCCGCGTACCGGGCGTGCTCGCCTTTGTTGGCACGCGCAACCCCCAGATTGGCGCCACGTACGCCCAACATTCTTGCTTCTACAAGATTGACGAGTCGGTACTGGCCAAGGGCTCCATGGTGGCCGCCCAATATGCCATCGACTTTTTGGCCGAGCCCACACAAGAAGAGCTCGACGGCCCCACGATTGCCGCGGTCGCCGAGACCAATCCCGACCTGGCAGCCAAACTGCGCTCTGCCAAGGCCACGGCCGCCGAGGCCCGCGACGCCATGCACGATGCCCGCACCGCCCGACACGCCGCAATCAAGGGCATCCACGACGCTCGCGCCGCCGCCCGCCGCGAGGAGAAGCACGACGAGTAGTCGATCCACGACCATCTCGCAGTCATAGCCACATCGCGATATCAAAGCGGGGGCGGACGTTTCGACGCGTCCGCCCCCGCTTATTTGTCAAGCGCTATTTCTACCGTTTCTACCCCGTCCCCAAATGGCAGGTGGCAGGGTTACTCGTCCTGCGGGTCCTCGTCGGAGCTTGGCGCGGGGTCGGGCTCAGGCGCAGGCTCGGGCTCCGGTTCCGACATGGGCGCGGGGTCGGGCTCAGGCACGGGCACGGGCGCGGGCACAGGCTCAGGCTCAGGCACGGGCTCGGGCTCGGGCTCGGGCGCAGGCGCCGGCGCCGCAGCGGAATCGGATACGGGCGCTGCGTCGGTGCTAAAACCAGCCGGAGCAGACTTCTTCTCAAACGGCAGCACAAAGGTCAGGACGTCATCCTTATCCTCATCAGCCCATTCAGCTGCATAACGCGCTACCCAATAGCCAACGGCACGATGCTTGAGCATCTTGCCAAAGACCGTAAGGAATACCGTGACAAACGCCGTCAGCACCAAGAACAATACGAGCGTGATGCCACCGCCGGTAACAAGCGCCTCAATAGCCGAAGGACGGTAGTAGTAGCTATACATACCGACAGAGGCAATGGCGCCGAAGATGAGCGTCAGGATCCATGTGACAACGTTGGCGACCAGACCCGTCAAAAACTCGGGAAGGAACGAAGCGCAGAACAGCTTGGTCTTGTTGTGCTTAAACGCCGCCCAGACCTTGTCGAGCGAAAACGCGCTCTCGACACGACCGGTCACCGCAAAGTGCATCACGGCAATGTCGGCGAACATCTTAAAGAAGACCCCCAAGACCGCCGTGGCAATCATAGCCAGGACAAGCAGGCCAAGCGAGCCAAACAGCGCTGCCTCGAGTGCATAGGAGCCGTAATACGAATACGAGCCCGCGGCGCCAATTACCACGCTCTCCACCAGCGAAAGCACTACACCGATAACGGGAATGGCAGCGATAACCTCGAGCACGACCGAGATAACGCTCGAAAAGACTCCGAGGCCAAACGACGTGGAACGCATGAGTGGACGGTCCATGCCGTCATCGACCTTGAGCGAAAGATCACGGCCCCACTCGATACCAAAGCCGGAACCGCACACGCTCGCAATGCAAGCTGCCAAAAAGCCGATGGCAGCCGCAATGCCGCCAATAACGGGAATGAACAGCACGAGCACTGACACGACACAGATGAGCGCCGGCAAAAAGGCGATCTGGCACACGCGCTGCAGCACGCCCGGCGTCTTGGTCATGTCCTCAAACGCCTGAGCCACACAGCCCTTGGACGCATTCGCCACGGGCGGTTGCGGAACAAACTGCTGGGGCTGACCCTGAGGGGCAGAGGCTGCGGCACCGGCATTGGGGGCACCACACGCACCACAGAACTTATCGTTGTCGCCCATGGGGGCACCACACTGCGAACAGAACATCGAGATCATCCCTTCGTATCTTGAGCGAATCATCTGGATCGCAAACGATGTCTTTGGCATCATTATCACCCAATGTGGGGACAAATACTCCAACATGACGCATTTGCAATGCGCAGGGCGCTATTCGATTGTTTGATGAGCTCGACCGCGTTAGTTCGTTCCGCGGAAACCCTTGCCGACGATCTCGGAGCTGTCGACAATCGTGATAAAGGCACCCGGATCGATCTCGCGCGCGTAGCGACGCAGTTGCACGGCCTCGCGACGACTCAGCACGCTCATAATCACCGTCACGCACTTGCCCGAGAAAGCACCGTAGCCGCGGCTGATAGTCGCCGTACGGTTGAGATGCTTGACGATAAACTCCTCGACTTTAAGGGGCTCGGAACAAATGACCGTGCAGACTTTGCGCAGATGAATGCTCTCAATGGCTTTGTCGACCACAAGCGTCTTGGCAAACAGGCCGAGCACGCAATACAGGCCGACGCGCGGGCCATACAAAAAGGCCGCGATAGTTACGATGCCGATATCGACCAGCAGCAACGCGCGGCCAATCTCGAGCGTGGTGCGGCGTTTGAGAATCATGGCCAGAATGTCCGTGCCACCCGTCGAGGCGCCAATATCGAAGACGATGGCGCTGCCGAGGGCCGGCAGAATCACGGCAAAGCACAGGTCGAGCCACATATCGCCCGTCATCGAGACATCGGTCGGGATAAAGAGCTCAAACAGCGAAACATAGGCGGACAGCGCAAACGAGGCGAAGACGCTCCACAGAATTGCCTTGCGCTCCAAAAAGATAAAGCCCAAGATGACGAGAACCGCGTTGATAATCCACATAAAGACGCCGACGGGCAGGGTCGGGAACAGCGTGGAAAGAATGACCGACACGCCCGAGGTACCGCCGAAAGCAAAGTGATTAGGGGTTTTAAACGCAACGATGGCAAAGGCCGTAAGAATCAGGCCCAGATTGAGCTCGGCGAAAAAGCGCGGAAAACCCGGCTCCTGGCTGCGCTTTTGGCCGGCACGCTCGCCGCGCTCGATATCGGCGCGATCGACCACGCGCTCCATCGGCACCACGGGAGGACGATGCACCTCCTCGGCAGCACGCGATGCCGCCTCTGCCGCAGCGGCCTCAATCGCCCATGCCTTGCTTTCTGTTTCGTGCTCGTCAGCCATTACGGCAACCCCTCGTTAACAATTTGGAAACAATGCGCCCATTAGGGTAACGCGGAACGCGGCAATTGCAACCCTTAGTTAGACGAGCGGTATGCCCGCATCGGGGGCATACAAAGAACGGCCGGCCGCGCATGTACCTGCGCGGCCGGCCGTTTGACGTTTTCGCAGATAAAACCTGCCAAAATAAACCTGTCCCTATTTGGCAGGTTACTCGTGCTGGCTGGTGCGGTGCTCGTACTCCTCGGGGGTGATGACATCCTCGATGCGCAGGTTAACGCCTGCCACCTCAAGGCCGGTCATCGCGGCGAGGCGCTCGGTCACGCGCGCCTTAACGTCGTCGAAAATCGCGGGCGCGTAGGCGCCATACTCGATAATGACGGAAATGTTGACGACCACGCGGTTGTCATCGGTGACCTCGACCGTCACGCCCTTGGTCAGGTTCTCGGCACCAAACTGCTCCTGCACAAAATGCATGAGGTTACCCTTCATGCCCAGAACGTGCGGAACCTCGCGAGTGGCCATGGCAACGATCTTCTCGATCACACCGTTGGAATAGGTCAGCGAGTCCTCGGACTCGTCCGCCTCCTCGTCGTCCTCATCCTCATCGGACTCGGCCTCGACAAGAGCCTCGTCCTCGAGCGTCACGTCCTCGGCCTCGGCGGTGACGGTCTCGTCTGCCTCGAGCTCGGTATCGGCCACATCGACCTTCGTATTAAAAGCCATGGTTCCTCCTTATGCCTGCCGCGGATGCGACAGTCGAATACATATTAGCGGCCGCTAAACAGACGGCCGAAGAAGTTGACGATCCCGTTCTCGCCGTCGCGAATTTGGCCGATCACAGCGCCGATCAGCACGAAGAATGCAATGACGAGCGTGTCCCACAGGCCAAGCGTGAGCACCAACACGGCGAGGATAAAGCCAGCAACGGCACCGAGCGTGGTGTTGGGATGACGCACAGCATAGCTCCAGACGGCAGCGCCCGTACCCTTGATGAGACCCATAGCCTCGTCAAAGTCGTCGACGACCGCGTCACGCGACTCGGTGCCCCCTACCTTGGGATCGACGACCTCGCTTGCCGGCACGGCGCTCTGATCGATGGTCAGGCGCGGGATGCGGACGGTCTTGTCTTGATTGGTATCACTCACCGGAAACCTCCACGGTCTGGACGGTAGTCTTAGACGGCAAAAAACGGACGCGTGCGGTCGTGCCCGGCGTGCCGAGCATGGTATCGCAGGCCTCCTCGATACGCTGCTGCATCGCGGTTGCAAGGGAAGCCACATCGTGATCGTCGAGCGCGATGGCGTCGACCTTAAAACGGACGTGCGACTCATCGGAGCCCTGAACGCATGCCTCGATATGCTCGACCATCACACGGTCGTCGCGCTCGGCCGCAGCACGGGCGCACGAGGAAAGCGCCGCAAGGGTAACCTCGATATTGCGCTCCCCCGCCGGATGCACACAGGACGGCTCACGACGAGCGAACATCAGGCGGAAGAAGACCGCCAGCACGCCGATCGCCACGACGCCGGCGCACGCCGTGACGACAGCGCGCGGCATGGGGTCGCGCATCAGCAACATAAAGCGATACGTATACGGCCCCCAAAACTGGCAGACAAGTGTACCCAGCGCCACGATGGCGGCGGCAAGGTACACGATCGCTAGGGCTCGTTTGAGTACGCGCACGCGGCGCTCCCTTCAAATCTCGGCTCTCGAAATGCAGAACGGTTCGCATCATTATAAAAGAGCCGGGTCCGGTGCTCTACGCACGCGGATCCGGCTCATCTATTCCACGAGGCTTGCATGCTCGCTTCATTATGCCCAGATATACACGGCTTAACCCGTGCGGGCGCTACTCCTCCTCGAGGGCAGCGATGACCTCGTCGGTCATGTCCATGGTGCTGTAAACATCCTGAACGTCGTCGAGCTCCTCAAGACGGTCGATGAGGCGCTGAACCTTCTTGGCGTCGGCACCGGAGACCTCGGTCGGGGTGGTCGGGACCATGGTGGTCTCGGAGCCCTTGACCTGGACGCCCTGCTCCTCGAGCGCCTTGGAGACAGCCATGACCTCGTTGGCAGTAGTCCAGACGATCCACTCCTCGCCGGCGTCCTCGTAGTCCTCGCCACCGGCCTCGGCGATGGCCATCATGAACTCATCCTCGTCACCGGCAGCACCGTTGGCGATCATGGTCTCCTTCTTGGCGTTCTCGTCCAGGATCTCCTTGGCGACGACGATCTGGCCCTTGCGCTCAAACTGGAAGGCGACGGAGCCGGAGGTACCCAGGTTGCCACCAGCGTGGGAGAAGGCAGAACGGACATCAGCGGCGGTACGGTTGCGGTTGTCGGTCAGGCAGTCGACGTAGACGGCGACACCGGCGGGACCGTAGCCCTCGTACACGATGTTCTCGTAGACGGCGGCGTCGGCACCCGAACCAAAAGCCTTGTCGATAGCGGACTTGATCTTGTCCTTAGGCATGGACTGAGCCTTGGCCTTGGCAACGGCAGCGGCGAGGCTGGCGTTGTTCTCGGGCAGCGGGTCACCGCCGAGACGGGCAGCAACGGTGATGTTGCGGCTGAGCTTGGAGAAGAGGGCGGAACGCTTGGCGTCCTGCGCGCCCTTACGATGCTTGGTTGTGGCCCACTTAGAGTGTCCGGACATACGTGTCTCCTATCGGTTTCGACCTAAAGCCCAGCGCAGATGCTCGGGCAATATAAACAAACGTCGTTATGATATACCTACTGGCCTGCGAGATAAACCCCAAAATGAAGGCGTCGTGATGATGCCACCCTTTGATGCAAAGTAACCTGACCCCAATGCACCAAGTTAGGACCAGAGGAAGTCGCTGCGGGTGACGGTGGCGCCGATGGCAAAGGGCATGCAGGCGATGGCCGGATACAGGTAGCGCATGTAGGTCGAGCCGTTGCACGGGCCAATCAGGCACACAGCGAGCACGCCCAACAGCGGCACCCAGATCGCCAGCGCACGCCATGAATGACGACGCAGCAGGTAGACCACCACGGCGATCATGATCCACACATAGGTGGCCGAGCTCATGGTGAGCGAAATAAACGGGATGCGTTGTACTGCCACGCGATACAGGTTAATCAGGTGGTCGCACCAGCGCACAACCTTGCTATCGACCGGATGGAAGTCGAAGTACTTGAGATTATCGGGGCGCGCCATAATCTCGGCACTGCGCGCCGTGCTGTAGACCCACGCATCGCGGGCACTCGGATAAAAGTAGCCGTAATAGTTATTGATGAGCGCCGAGATATAGCACTCGGGATCCTTTTTGAACATCTGGGCCCATACCTCAAAATAGGCCTTGATGTCCTCCTGCGAGGCGTACTCGTTAAAGCAATTTTTGACGGCGTCCGACTTATCCGGGTTGTAGCGGCGGCCCAGATTCTCGTACTTGAGCACACGGTCGATCACGGCACGCTCTTCGTCGGTCACCAAGCCGTCGCAAGGAGCCTCCACGATGGTACCGTCCTCCTTAACCGTAGGGTTGACGCCCGAGTTGAGGCCGTCGTGCTTTTGGACGAAACGAGCCGTCTGCTGGAACGGAATCGAGAGGATTTCGCGCTTGGAACCAGGCGTGATGTCGTGCGCCGGCATAAAGACCTTGGTGAAGTACATATTAGAGGCAAGGCAGAGCGCAAGCACCGCGAGAACTCCCACCCAGCGGAAACGCGGGATGGAGCCCGAAGGCGCAGCACCGGCCTGCTTGGCTGCACGACGAGCCACATGCGCGTCCCATGCGCAAAACGCCGCCGCGATTACGCATGCCGCCAGGGGAAACACCAGGCCGCCGTTGCGCAGAAACGTGGAACCCATGGCGCCCAGAGCAAGCAGCAGCCAGTCATGGCGCGCAAAGAGCACGGGTCTCTGTTCGCCCGCACGCTCGGCATTGGCATCGCGACGGGGCAGGCCGCAGGCCACGAGCTTCACGGTCTGCACCAACAGCACCAAAAACGCGTCGGCAAACAGCACATCTTTGGTAAGCAGGGCCGCGTAGTTGGAGAACATGGGCATAAACACAAAGAACAGCAAGATCACGCCGCGGACCGGCAGGCTCACGCCCAGCTTGCGCAGCGACGAGATGGAATAGGCCATGCAGGCGGCCGTAATGACGAACTGAGCGCAGGTGTAGATGGCAAGACCTGCGTTAGCGCTGTTGAACAGTGAAAGCCCCAGCTGGACGCACGAACCGATAATAGCCGTGTGCACCACGGGGTGATGTCCGTTGAGCAACACGTTGGGATTGAGCAGGCGCAGGTAGTCGCTCGTACCGTTGGGGTAGTTGAACCACTGGCGAATCTGCGCACCTGTATCTCCCATAAAAAGGCCGGGCAGCGAAGCGATGAGCGTGGGCGCCCAGGCGACCATAAGCACCAGGAAGGGCCCGGCAAAGGGATGGACCGAGAGCACGGCGTGAGCCATACGCCATACGCGGCCAAAGTGCGCTTCGGAAAACGGAATACGCCGAGAGCTCAGCCAATCTAGACACTCAAAGGCAAGGTAGAAGGCAACGACCGCCAAGAGCATCCAGCCCGCACCGCCTATCCAGGCGCAAATGATGCGTGCCTTGTCGCCAAGCACGATCTCGGCCGAATCGGTGAGGTCGTAGCTACGGCCAAACACCATGCAGACGGCAAAGAACAGCGACGGAAGGACCACCGAAGGACGCCAAGCATCGCCGCGGCCAAAGAATACGTAGCGAAACGGCAGCGTGAGCAGGCAGGCAAGCGCGAGCAGCATGACCGCGTCGGTATGGCCGGCAAACGAGAGGAGCACCTCGTAGCACACGTACAGCATGCCCGAGGCTTTGGGGTCAATTGCCAAGACTGCGTTGCTCGACACCGGGGCGGGATCGATGGAAAACGCCGTGGTCGCCAACAGCGCGAGCAAAAATGCGATGAGCGTCTGCTTGGCGGGGTAGCGCTTAAACCAGACGATGCGGGCAGCGTCGCGCGCAGCCGTTGTGGAGAGGTCGGAATCCTTCACAGTCCGAAAGCCTTTCTAGAAACCTATCAAACTCGGCAAAACCACCACAAAGGTGTCTGTCCCCTTTGTGGTGGTTTTGGTTAGGCGTCGAGGTAGATGCGCTGGGGGCGATTGCGGTGTCGGGCGAAGATGATGAGCGCCAGACCGGCGATCACGAGCGGCAAACTCAGCAGCTGACCCATGGTGATGACGCCGCCCAGCAGATAGCCCAGCTGTGCATCGGGCACGCGCACGAACTCAATGAGGAAGCGGACGATGCCGTAACCCATCACAAACACGCCCATAAACGTGCCTTGGGGCAGTAGCGGCTTTTTGCGGCTGAGCACCTGCAGAATGCAAAAGAGCACGATGCCCTCAAGAAATGCCTCGTAGAGCTGGGAGGGGTGACGCGGCATCTCGCCCGCAGTCCCGCCAAAGACCACGCCCCAGGGCAGATCGGTCGGCTTGCCCCACAGCTCACCATTGACAAAGTTGGCACAACGGCCCAGGCACAAGGCCAGCGGCGCGCCTATGACGGCAAGGTCTGCCAAAGTCCAGGCATCGAGCTTATACATGCGGCACACGAGCACGCCGCCGATGATGCCGCCCACCAGGCCGCCATGGAAACTCATGCCGCCCTCGTTGGTGGCAAAGATCTCGAGCGGATGCGTCCAGTAGTAGCCATCACCGTAAAAGACGACGTAGAACAGGCGAGCGCCAATGATAAGGCCAAAGACCACGCCGACCACGACACTCGTCAGGTCATCAATCGTAATGTCGAAGCCCCAACGACGCTGCGTGCGGTACATAACGACCGCCGTGAGCAGAGCGCCGACCACGTAGGCCAGGCCGTACCAGTAGATGGTGATGGGCCCCGCCGAAATCGCGACGGGATCAAGCATATGGTAGAAGTCGTTGAGCATGTCGACCCTCCTACTCCCTACATACAAATGCGGCCGCGGGCCTTGCGCTCGCAGCCGCATATTTGGGCGTAACGTCTATGCGGAGTATGCCGTCCGCAGCTTTCGCATCTTAGAACGGCGCGTACTCGTCGTACAGGTCGTCGGTCTCGCCGGAGGCATTGACCTGCTCAACGCGGGTAACGCCGGGCACATGCTCCTTCAGGATGCGCTCAATACCCATGGACAGGGTCAGCGAGCTCATGGGGCAGCCGGCGCAAGCGCCCTGCAGCTCCAGTTTGACGACGCCCTCGTCGTCAACGCCCACATACTCCATATCGCCGCCGTCGGCCTGCAGGTTGGGGCGGATCTCTTCAAGAACCTTCTTAAGCAGCTCTTCGTTAACAGCCACAGGGGCTCCTTTCTCACAATAACGCGGGCACGCCCGCGGACAGAAGCTATGTTACTACAGCCATGTACCCGCTCACGAGCCGTCCATGCGCGCAGACGCGACTTTCACGAGTAGTCAATTTGGGACGGGGCTCTTTTAGCTGTTTTTGTTGCCGAGCAGTGCCGGCGCACATCGTTGCTGCCGCTGAGCCTGTCCCCCGGTGCCAATCTGGACATCGACGATAACCTGGCGATAGCTAATGCCGCAGGAGTCGAGGATGCGGCGGCTGATGCGGCCATCATCGGTGTCGGCATACTTATTGTCCAGGTAGACAACCTCGCCCACGCCCACCTGCGCCAAAATCTTGGCGCAGTCGTGGCACGGGAACAGCGTGACGTAGACCGTGGAACCCTCGAGGTCCTTGAGCGAGCCACGGTAGTTGAGCACGGCGTTGGCCTCGGCATGCACCACGTAGTTGTGCTTATCCTGCAACGGGTCGTCGCTCGTGCCCCACGGGAAAAAGTCATCGTTGAGCGCCGAGGGCGTGCCGTTGTAGCCCACCGAAAGGATGCGGTGGTTGGTGCTGGCGATACACGCTCCCACCTGCGTGTTGGGGTCCTTGCTGCGGCGCTGCGCGGCAATGGCCACGCTCATAAAGAACTCGTCCCAGCTAATGACGTCCAGGCGCTTGCCTGACGAAGTTTGATGAAGATCGTCCGACATGGCAGACACCTCCGTAATCGCAATAGTTTGACCCATTGTAGCAGGTGAAAAGTAGGGGCGCTTATCCCACCAGCCCCTCGCCCTACGCGCGGCGAGGCTTTTGGTTGATGCGGTAGAGCTCGGCGAGTCCTCGCAACGTCAACGCGTCATCGACCGTCAGGCTATGACCGACAAGGGCCGCAAGTGCCTCGGCATCGTCGCCGGTAATGACGATGGGCACATCGCCCTCCCCCGCGGCCTTGGTCGCGCGCATCTCGGCAAGCACCATGTCGAGCATGCCGTCGATACGGGCCACCTCGCCCAAGACCACGCCCGAGCGCATGGCCTCGCGCGTGTTGCGACCGATCACATGTGTGGGTGCCGAAGGCTCGACCTGAGGCAAACGCGCCGCAGCAGCCGAGAGCGAGCGGGCGCCAAGCGCCAGACCCGGCGCGATGACGCCGCCCACAAAGGTACCGTGCGCGTCGATGACCTCGATATTGGTCGTGGTACCCAAGTCGATTACGATGCACGGAGAGCCGTAGACGGCACGGGCCGCCACGGCGTCGGCGATGCGGTCGGGGCCGATCTCGGCCGGGTCGTCGTAGTGGACGGGCATGCCGGTCTTGAGGCCCGGCCCCACGGTGAGCACGCGCCCCGTGCAGGTACGGGAAAGAGCCGCCTTCCACGGGCGCTCGAGCGCCGGCACCACGCAGCTCAGCACGGCCGCCGTGGGCACGAGCGCGCCGGGCATGCCCGCATCGGCCGCCAGCGCGGCCATGACTTGAGCGAGACGCATACGCGCTTCGTCGGCCGTAATGCTCGATGGCGTCGTGATCTCGCACGTCGCAAGCGGGCATTCCTGCGCCGCGGCCGAATCCTCGGCAAACAGGCCAAAGCGAATGAACGTGTTGCCCACGTCGACCGTCAATATATATGCGCACCCATTAAGCATCGTCGGCACTCCTTTCGTCTGCCCAGCAGTATATCCCGTAGGCAAGGCAGTCAATTTGGGATGATTATTCTGGGACGGGGATTAAAAAATCATTAGGTACACAATGATTTTTTAATCCCCGTCCCAGAATAATCATCCTTTGGCCGAGCCTGGGTCAGCTAAAAAAGCCCCGTCCCAAATGAGCTGCCTTGCGGCTATACTGGTGCGCGGTCGCGCGCGAGCTCACGCGGCGGCCCTTGGTAACCCGACTTCCCGCGCCGTATCCGTAGCGGCGCTCCCGGGGGAAGCGGATATACGCAAAGGAGTTCTATATGAGCAATCCCTCGAACCGTGCTTCGATGCGCGGGCAACTCACGCTGCGCGGCGTCGTCATCGGCGTCCTTGGCTGCGTGATCATCACGGCAAGCTCGGCCTACACCGCCCTCAAGATGGGCGCTCTCCCCTGGCCGATCGTCTTCGCTGCCGTCATCTCGCTGTTCTTCCTTAAGCTCATGGGCAATGCCAGCCTCAACGAGGCAAACGTCACCCACACCATCATGTCCGCAGGCGCCATGGTCGCCGGCGGCCTGGCGTTTACCATCCCGGGCGCCTGGATGCTGGGCTATGCCGACCAGATCAGCTGGCTCGACATGTTTATCGTAGCACTCGCCGGCACCATCTTGGGCCTTCTCGCCACGGCACTCATCCACCGTCACTTTATCGTGGACGCCGCGCTGGAGTTCCCCACCGGCAACGCCGCAGCTCAGACCCTGCGCGCCACCGAGGCCGGCGGCAAGACCGGCAAGCAGCTCTTTGGCTCCATGGCCATCGCAGGCATCTACAGCGTGCTGCGCGACGCTCTGGGCGTGGTGCCCAGCATGCTGTGCACGCTCAATATCCCCGGCGTGACCTTTGCTATCTACAACTCGCCCATGTTGCTGTCCATCGGCTTTTTGGTGGGCTTCGCCCCCGTCGCGTTCTGGTTTGCCGGCGCGCTGCTGGGCAACTTTGGCATCATCGTTGGTGGCACCGCTGCCGGCCTGTTCGATATTGTGACCGCGCAGGGTATCGTCAAGTCCCTCGGCATGGGCCTTATGATGGGCTTTGGCGTCGCCGTCGTCCTTAAAGACATTCTGCCGCAGGTCGCCGGCATCGCCCGCGGCCTTGCCGCCGACGGCTCCAGCGACACCGACGAGCAGTCGCTCATCTCGGGCTCGCTTAAGCTCGACGCCGGCATCATCGGCCTGGGCACCGCCGCCATCGCCGTGATCGTCGCTATCGCGCTCGACCTCGGCCCCGTTCCGGCCGTCATCGTCACGCTGTTCACCTTTGTCACCACCATCATGAGTGCGCAGAGCTGCGGCCAGACGGGTATCGACCCCATGGAGATCTTTGGCCTCATCGTCATGCTCATCGTGGCGGCCTTCGCGCAGCTCGCCCAGGTCAAGCTGTTCTTTATCGCCGGCATCGTGGCCGTTGCGTGCGGTCTTGCGGGCGACGTCATGAACGACTTTAAGGCCGGCGCCGTGCTGGGCACCAACCCGCGTGCGCAGTGGGTCGGCCAGGCCATCGGCGGCATCGTGGGCGCCCTGGTCGCCGCCGCCGTCATGGTCGCGCTCGTCACCGCCTATGGTCCGGACGCCTTTGGTCCCGACAAGAGCTTCGTTGCCGCGCAGGCAAGTGTGGTCGCCACCATGGTCTCGGGCATCCCGAGCGTGCCGTGGTTCGCAGGCGGCCTTATCGCCGGCATCGTCATGTACTGGCTCGGCATTCCGGCCATGATGATCGGCCTGGGCGTGTACCTGCCGTTCTACATGTCGCTCACGGCCTTCCTGGGCTCCTGCGTTAAGCTCGCCTACGACAAGTGGGCCGCTCACCGCGATGCCGAGGCCGGTCTTTCGGACGAGGAGAAGGCCGCCAAGGACGCCGCCTTCCAGGAGCAGGGCCTGGTTGTCGCCAGCGGCCTGCTCGGTGGCGAGTCTATCGTCGGCGTTATCCTGGCGTTTGTCTCCGTGGGCTTGAGCCTGCTGGGGTAGGCCGAACAGCAACGCACCAGCGCAGAGCGCGGGGTCGGAATCAAACCGGCCCCGCGCTTTTTTGTCTATTTGACTCTTATGATCCTCACGGCGTTTTAGCCATGTCGATTGTCCTGACTTCCAGGTCAACAAACCTTGTCTGACACCTCGCCTAACGCGGTGTAGAGTAAAGACGACAGACGCAAGAAGCGGCTCAGAAGCTAAACGAGGTAAGCATGGAACTCGACAAACAACAGATCAAGCGGCTGCGCGAGCGTCATCATCGTCGTCACGGTATACGCCCTGCACACAGCGAGGCCATGGAGAATGCCACCCGTTTCCTTAAGCAGGCGTTCAACATACGCGAGGGACGCGCGCCCTATCACGTGATTCGCAAGCGCTTTGTAAACGGGGCGCGCCTGACTGGCTCACACTTATGCATCCTGATCATTGCCATGTTGATCGCGAGCATCGGCCTCGATATCGACTCGGACATTGCCATCGTGGGCGCCATGCTCATCTGTCCGCTCATGGGCTCGGTCCTTGCCATGGCATACGGCATCGCCACGCTCGACCGCGAGATTGCCGTCGAGGCAATTGCCGGCCTCGCGCTGCAGATGGTCTTTTGTCTAATCACGTCCACGCTGTACTTTAAGCTCTCGCCCCTTGGCACCACCACGGCCGCCATCATCGACAACTCGACACCGACTGTGTGGGACCTTGCCGTCGCGCTCGCGGGCGGCTTTGCGGGCGGCCTGGGCAACTCACGCGACCAGGAACCCGCCACACTCATCGCCGGCGTGGCCGTAGCGACCGCGCTGATGCCGCCCCTGTGCGCGGCGGGCTACGGCATCGCCATCGCAAGCGGGTCGCTGTTTCTCTCGGCGCTCTACGAGTTTGGCATCAACGTCGTCTTTATCGCGCTGGCGGCCGAAGCCGTACTACTTATCTTGCGCGTGCCGCTCAAGCGCGACCTCAACGGCGACGGTATTGTGACTGCCGAGGAAAATGCCGAGGTCGACGAGCTATCGCGCAAGGTGCGCCGCCGCATCATCGTGGGCACGGTGATCTTTGCCATCCCCTGCATCGTTATGACCGCGGGCTCCATTGGCTCGGCGCAGGCCGGCGTGCAGGACGGCTACGGCGTCACCGAGACCACGCGTGAGCTCGCCGCGGTACTACCGGGCTTTAAGGACTACACCGTCGCCGTCGAGACCTCGGCTACCGAAGGCGAGGAGGAGGGCATTGTCGAGCGCGAGATTGTCGCCCATGTGACGACAAGCGAGACGCTCGGGGCGCACGACCGCCACGTCGCTCGCAAGCTCATCGACCTCAATGTGCCCGAGCTTGATCGCGTGGAGTTTGATGTGAAGTGACCTGATGTAGGGTGCAGTTCACACCCGCGCCCCGCTCGCTGTTTTATTGCCGTGAATCAGACGTCCGCATCGACATCGCCAGACTCCACCGTAAACGCCGGATCGGTGCTCACAAGATAAAATCGGGTCACCTTAGTATTTCTAATTAGGTAAATCTGCCCCTGATTGCGTCGGCGCGATATATACGCAACGTGAACCGTGCCGAATTCTTCGCCGTTTTCCTTCTTTAATATCAGGATGTTGGGGTCATCCGTACGCTTAAACTGCCCGTCTGTGCAGATTCCGTCTTGGTCGACCAGCTGCCATCGACAGTTGTCCTCCTCAAGAAAAGCCAGAGTTTCCCGACTCGTTTTGTCATCCCGATAGTAACCATCAATGGCAAACCCTTCGGAAGCACATTCCTGCATATAGGACGTTTCTCGGCTTATAGCAAACAGCCCCGTAGCGCCCAGGAGCACAGCCAGGCAGACCACTGCAAGGGTTATCGAAATAACACGGCGATCCATGTTAGCCCAACCGATAGTTGTTTAACGGAGCACGAAACATACCCGGAGCCTCCGATATCAGGGGGAACGTCACCTACGGCCTGTCGGCAATCATATGTTTCCAACATCAAACCATATGACTACAACTCGTTGGAGATAGATTCCATAAACGGACAATGATATACGGCGAACGGCTACACTTATCAATTAACCCAGAGTTATGGAGGCCGTTTTTCGTACTGCAAGATCGCAGTTTTCGGAAGTGCGGTGAAAAATCGAGTTCTGCCGACCAGACCGACTTTTTTAGCAACAAAACCGCAGGTCACAAGAGTTCAAAAGAGCAGTGTGCTCGAAGGTTCGGAGTTTTTCCCCGCACTTTCGAAATCCGAGTCCACGAAAGGCGTCGGCAAGGCCATTTACGCAACATGTATCCAGTAAAAAAGGGCCGCAGCCGGTACGGCTACCACCCTTCCGTCTCATATCTAGCCCGAAGCAGGTCGGCTACTTCTTAATACCGCGTCACAGACGCTTTGCGACCGATGCCACGGCCTCCTCGCTAACCGAATCGCAGGCAGGCGAAGGGCTGCGTGCAGATGATGTTGGACGCACCGCGATCGATCAGGTCGAGTATCTCGGCCGTGAGCAGCCAGACCTCGCCCATGTTATTACATACCGAAAGCACCGTGCGGGCCTTGTCGGCCATGGCGCCAACACCTGAAGATTTTGTCCGTAACTCAAAGAACTAGGAGGTTGATAAAATCCAGAAACATCATGGCTAAAAGAGACGGGCACACTGTCCCTGTTTTTCGCACGAGCAGCGCAAAAATAAGGCCCAGACAAAGATAGCCCCCCATCATTGCAATGATGTAATTTGTGGGTGCCCCGATTAAACACTGTTGAGTCACGAGAAGCAATGCCCATAGAATCGACTGTACGAATGCCCTTATGCAAAACGGCCGAACTATTCCGACGATTGTGTATTCAAATAAAAATACGTACCTAAATAACAGCTCATGCAAAACTGAAACCGAACAGACCAATACCCATCTGGATATTGATTTTCCACCTATATCGAGCATAGCGGCCATAATAATAAATACGATGAAAATGAACTGCCATCCCAAAAGAATCCCACGCTGCTTGGTCTTATCACGGGAAACAGCGCCCCGAGTTGCAAAAAGATAGACTACCAACGCACAAAAGAGCGCCCCTGTAGAGCACAGCCAAGCGGGAGATCCTTTTGCAATAACCCAAATGGCCCACGGCACGCTAGCAACCATCGTACCCAGTAGATAACGTGCCCCCAGGCGCATTATTTCAGTCGCTTTTCCCAAGCTCTACCACCTCATCACTAGCTGCTATTAGGTCCATATCGTGTGTAATAACAATGACAATCTTGTGCTTGCGCAGTTCCTTCACAGCATTTATCAGAGCTTCTTTATGAGCAATATCAAGTGATGCTGTTGGCTCATCGAATAAATAGACGTCTGCCTTCTTTTCCAAGACCCGCCTAATTTCCAATTGTTTCAGTTCCCCAGGAGACATTCCTCCGCACCTCTTCTTTTCGATAGAAGGAAAATTTCTATCGCTAAGAAAATCCTTTACTGATATCGGAGTTTGTTCGGCAAACGAAACTAGATTCCGCCTAAGGTGCTCGCAGTTGATTTCTTCTTGGGCCTTACCGTTGTAGGAAATAGCCCCACCGTAACCCGAATTGAAACAACCCATTAATAAGTACGCAAGGCTCGTTTTGCCCGAGCCATTAATCCCCACAAGAGCATAGAGCTTTCCTTTGTCAAACCTGAGATTCAAGTTATTGTAGAGACACTTTTCATTTAATGTAAAACCAAAATTATGCAGTTCGATGTAATCGATCTCCAAGAGCTCCTCTCCAGCAACAGCCAAAGGCAATTTAGAGGCATTTAGACGAGATATCGATGAGAAGCAGTCTTGTACGCTACTACCTATACCGTAGATTGACCTCACGGCAGATAGCATTAAAGCCATGTAGCTCGAAACGGCAACAAGTTGGCCTACACTCATGCTTCCATGCATTACATAGAAAGCCGAAATCAAAAGAATAGTCACCTGGGACGCAGCCGCAGCAAAGGAATCCGTTGCCTGAAATCTCGAAACGACACTTTGATAGGCGACTCCGGCGTGCAGCAAAGACGAAAAAAAGCTATCTATGGATTTCAATGCTCTTTCGAATAGCACATTAACATACAAAAATCTCTGATGCGCAAGTACGGACTCCACTTTTCCGAAATACAGGGACTGCTCCTCCTTAAAGGTCAGACCTGAAACAAAAAGCGGTTTTCTGAATAAAGCATATGCAATTGCATACAAGATGCAAAATGTCACGGAAACCCAAAAGAGCGCTACGGAGCATCCATAGAGAAAAATAAAACTGATACCTAGCTGGATAACCGCAAGAAGTACCGTCTGGAGCACCGACAATCCGAAGGAAGCCACAGTATTGGCATCTGAACAAATTTGTTGAGTTTTTTCAGCTGACTCCTGCTCAAAATATAACTCAAAAGGCATCCGAACGAGCTCATCGATTTTACTTCGAACAATCGAGTATGCAGCCACGGTCGTTATCCGCATTGAAAGAAGGGTGCTTAAATAACTGACAACAATATCGATTAGTGCCGCAAAACCAATTAGAGCGCTGCTAATCATGATAGTATCGTAAGATGTTTTTTTAGATATATTGTCAACCAGAGCGCTCGTAAGCAGCGGGGATACAGAAGCCATCATTCCAGATATTATTAAGCACAACGCGAAGGCTATAACCATAAGTAATTGGGAAGAAAAACCAAGTCTGAAATATGGCAGATAATCGAAGAGCTTCGTTGAGCCTGTATCACTTCTTATGTTTGAGATCATAGGCCGCTCTCATTACTTTTATACAGTTCTTTCTTGCGGATACACAGCTTGTCTTATTTTCATACAGCCTGGTGAAGGGACAGCCACCCATGCACATAGGAAGAAGCGAGCAGTTAAGACATTCTGAATCTGAACAAAAGTCGTAAGCATTCCATTTGGAAACTTCGAATGCGTTACTCGCTACGCTTTCAAAGATGCTGCCATAACTTCTGTCGGAATATCCTATTTCATTCCAGCATTTATATAAGGAACCGTCTGGTCCAATAACTTCTGAATATTTATTGACGGCTCCGCATATGATCGGATTAAAGCCTGGAAGAAACGGATCCATGTACCCCGTCATTTTGTAGCGAGACAAACAGGATGCTTCAATCGAAGCAAATTCGTCCTCTGAATAGCACGGAGAGTTAGCGCACGCCCCATTTATATCATCTACTGCCGCTAAATACAGTTTTACTCTATTACGAAGACCTTTTTGATCAAGCGAATCAATCAAGCGATCAATCTGATCACCGTTCGTCGGATCAACATTAACTCTTAAGATGACATCGAAGTACGCACTAGCTCTTTTTACGTTATCGATAATACGGTTGAACGTATCGCCGCCAGAAGGAAGACATCTTCGTCGATTGTGTATTTCAGGCGGACCATCGACAGTCACCTGAACGTGCGTGACCCCATTTTTTGCAAGTAACTCCGCCGTTTTTTCATCTAAGAAATAACCATTGGTCACCATGCTGGCGTTAAATAAGATTTCATCACTTCGGATTCCGCGCGTAATCTTCTCCACCGTCTCAATCGCCAATAAAGGCTCGCCGCCATACCAGGCAACCTGCAAACTATCTGCCTGATTGTCTAAAGCCATGCCATTGATATGCTTTATTACCTGATCGACGCACTGGTCGCTCATTGAACCATAACGCTTGCCGTCCTCATAACAATACGGACACCTGAAATTACAATTCAATGTCGGAGCTATCGTAAATGAAAGTGATTTTGGTTGCATGCGACAGGCCGATGATATCTCTTTTAAATGTTCGATTTCGTCAAGTCCGTCGAAAACCAACAACCCCGCGTCCATCAAATTGTCGACAATTTCCGAAGGACCATTAGCCCCATTCGCAAATAGTGCCTTCTCGTATTCCGCATCCAACGCAACAATTGCGCCGGAGTAAGAGTTATATACCAGCGTAGGCTGATTACCTTTATCTATTACATTAAAGCGAGACTGTTTCATTTCTACTCCGTTGCATATTTCAATATTTCAACCTGCCATTAGGAGTAATTCCAGCCACAAAATTTGGTAATGCAGATCCTCAGGCCACACGGTCCTCCCCCTGAATAACTCCAACAAATATGCGCTGCACAGGACACACACGTAGAAATATCTCGAGACGAAGCAGGCATCTGAGTATTCACTGGCTTTTGAATATATTCCATCGAAGCTCCTAGCTAACGTGTATACCGCAATGTTGAAATGCGCGGCAATTCCCGCCCGTGTACACGGCACACATCCCCCAGGGATTACAGCGCCCCTGACATTTTGCGCCCTGACAAGGACACCAACTTGATAGCAAAGCAATATCGTTAGGTGTTTGAGTTGGCTGTATCCAATCCACAATGGCTCCTTTCTCGTTTTGGCCTAGTTATACTTTGGTCAAAAAGTCAAAAGCTGTTTGATAACTTTTTGTACTAGATGAAACAATTTGTTTGCCTTGTTTAACATTTTTTAATTTACACTTAGCCTGATTAAAAATTCAACCTAAGGAAATTCTGGTGAATGTTGTTCAGCTGCAGTATTTCATAAAGGTATTTGATTGTCAGAATTACTCGGATGCAGCAACTATATTAAGCGTTTCGCCGCAAGCTGTTTCAAAAGGCATTCGAGCATTGGAATCTGAACTTGGTCTGAAGCTGTTCGAAAAAAGAGGCAGTATTCTACATCTAACAAACTATGGAGAGGAAATCCTTCCTATAGCATTAGATGCACTAGCTTCAATTGAGGGAATTCAAGCGTATGCGCAAATCACGCGTGAAAAGATAAAAATAACCCAGACACATTTGACACGCGTTGCAGTCGGACTACCACCAATACTCACAAGCTGGTTCAACCAGCCCACACTAAACCGGCTCTCGAAAAAGTACAACGGTGGTAAATTTGCTGTTTCCAGATACGACGACGGCGGAACGTGCTTATCCCTTCTACTTGACGGACAAATCGACATTGCGATTGTCGCTGGGCAAGTAGACACCAATCTTTTTGAATCGCATTTTTTATTGAACGCCGAAGTCAACCTCCTCGTTGAAAGCAATCACCCATTAGCTAATCACGCAGCAGCGAATCTAAACGCGGTGGCTCAATATCCAATTGCAAACACCTGTGACATTCGATATTGTCGAAAAAGAATAGACTCAGCATTTAACCATCTGGGCCTTTTCCCCCGCTACGAGAGTATTAACTTAGCAGACCAGCACAATTTGTCCGATTTTCTCATTCGTAAGCATGGGGTTATTTTGACCATAGCCTCGCAAACGTCTCAAATCAGGATAGGCTATCCAGCAAAAATCGTTTGCCTAGGCAAACGAGATAGATTATCAATCCCTTTTTACTGCGCTTCAAATTCAAACGATGTCCAAGCGCAAACTCATCACGCGATAAGCTGCATTCAACTTGAAGCACGCCAGCTATCCCGCTGTTTAAAAAGCGCTGAAGAAGGAGACCTTTCCGGCTGAACATGGCGGGCGTACTAATTCTATGCAAAACAGCATCGCATTCCGCCAGAACGGAAGCGTGGGCCAGCCCCGAGTTTTTTGTAGTATTCCGAGAGAAAACAACAAGGGCCGGCAGACTCTTGGCAAATCAGTGACCCACTCACCAGCCACAAAACTGTGCCCCACTTCCGAAATCCGAGTCCACGAAAGGCGTCGGCAAGGCCATTTACGCAACAGATGTCCAGCAGAAACGGGTGGTAGCCGGTACGGCTACCACCCGTTTGTCTCATATCTAGCCCAAAGCGGGCCGTCTACTTCTTAATACCGCGTCCCAGGCGCTCGGCGACTGACGCCACGGCCTCCTCGCTGGCTGGTCCGCAGCTCACGCAGCCATCATGGGCACGCATCTGGCCAGTGACCTCGTCCATCGCGAGCGGCGCCACCTTCTCAAGCTTAAAGCCCTTACCGGCGCGCATGTTCTCCTTGGCCACGCTGATCATGAGCTTGATGCGGTTGAGCTGGTTGACCTCGGACGCACCGGGGTCGTAGTCCACCGCGACGATGTTGCTCTCGGGATGCTGGCGGCGCAGCTCCTTGATCACGGCCTTGCCCACCACGTGGTTAGGCAGGCACGCGAAGGGCTGCGTGCAGATGATGTTGGGCGCGCCATGGTCGATGAGGTCGAGCATCTCGGCCGTGAGCAGCCAGCCCTCGCCCATGTTGTTGCACACCGAAAGCACCGTACGGGCCTTGTCCGCCATGGTGCCGATGCGCTCGGGCGCCTCAAAGCGGCGGGACTTTTCGAGCATCTCCTCCACCGGCGTACGCATCCAGTCCACGAGTTTGATGAGCGCCTGCATACCAGCGCGCGTGGTAGCAGAGCTACCCAGCTCGTCCTTCTGCAGCTCGGCGTTGCTCATGGAGTACAGGAAGAAGTCGAGCAGGCCCGGTACCACGGCCTCGCAGCCCTCGCGCTCGATAACGTCGACCACGTGGTTGTTGGCTGTGGGGTGGAACTTGACCAAGATCTCGCCAACCACGCCCACGCGCGGCTTGGTGCCCTCGCCCACGAGCGGCATGGTGTCGAACGAGCGGATGGCCTCGCGGCACAGCTTGGTGTAGTTGTGGCGGTTGAACTTCGGCGCCAGCTTGCGGGCGCGCGCCATGTACTCCTCGTAGAGTGCATTGGCGGCACCGGGCGTGGCCTCGTACGGGCGGCAGCGGTAGAGCATCTGCATCATAACGTCGCCAAAGAGCACTGCGTAGACTGCCTGCTTAAGCAGCGCCGGCGTAATCTTAAAGCCGGGGTTGTCCTCGCCGAGCGCCACGGCCGAAAGCGAGATTACCGGAATCTCGGGGTGGCCGCTCTCGCGCAGGGCCTTGCGGATGAGCGCGATGTAGTTGGTGGCACGGCAGCCGCCGCCGGTCTGGCTGATAACCACGGCCGTCTTGGACAGATCGTACCTGCCGCTCTCGATAGCCTCCATAATCTGGCCCGTTACCAGGATCGACGGGTAGCAAATGTCATTGTTCACGTAGCGCAGGCCGGCCTCGACGGCATCGTGATCGGTCGAGGGCAGCAGCTCCAGGTTATAGCCGGCACCACGGAACACCTCTTTGACCAGGTCAAAGTGGATCGGCGCCATCTGCGGGCACAGGATGGTGTAGCCCTCGTCGCGCATCTGCTCGGTAAAGGGCACCTTGGGCCATGCGGTCGAGGCGCTCTCACGCTGCGCCTCGAACGTGTACTTGCGGCTCGCGAACGCGGGAGCATCTGTGGAGGGTGCCACCGGCGCGGCATCACCCTGCTCGTAGGCCTCGCCCGCGGCCGTGGCCTCGGCCAGGCGCTCGGCCTCCTGGTCCTTAAGCGCGGCCATGAGCGAGCGGATGCGGATGCGCGCGGCACCCAGGTTGGATACCTCGTCGATCTTGAGCACGGTGTAGATCTTGCCACTGGCTTCCAGAATCTCCTGCACCTGATCGGTGGTCAGGGCGTCCAGACCGCAGCCGAAGGAGTTGAGCTGGATCAGGTCCAGGTCGTTGCGCATCGTCACAAAACGGGCGACGGCGTACAGGCGGCTGTGGTACATCCACTGGTCGACGACGCGGATGGGGCGCTCGGGCTTTACCAGATGCGCGAGCGAATCCTCGGTAAAGACCGCAAAGCCAAAGCTCGAGATAAGCTCAGGCAGGGCGTGGTTGATCTCGGGGTCGTTATGGTAGGGACGGCCGGCGAGTACGATGCCGTGGCCGCCGTGGTCCTCGACCCACTTAAGAGCCTCCTCGCCCATAGTCTGGATGTCCTCGTGGAAACGCGCATCGGCCTCAAAGGCAGCGTTGACGGCGGCATCGACCTCGGAGCGCGTGATTTTAGGACCGCGCACGCGACCGCGACCGGCCTCAGCATCGGCCACGCGGTCGACGGCGAGCACCTGATACAGGCGGCGCTTGAGCTCGGTCTTGTCGTGATAGGGCACAAACGGGTACAGGAACTCGATGTTCTGCTCGCGGATCTCGTCGATGTTGAGCGCCAGCGCCGTGGGGTAGCTCATGACGATAGGGCAGTTGTAGCAGTTGCCGGCCGTCGGGTCCTCTTTGCGCTCCCAGCGCACGCACGGCATCCAGATAAAGTCGACGTCACGGTCGATGAGGTTCATCACGTGGCCGTGGCTCATCTTGGCCGGATAACACACGCTCTCGGACGGCATGGACTCGATACCCGCCTGGTAGGTCTTTTTGCTCGACTGGTCGGACAGCTGCACGCTAAAGCCCAGGCGCGTAAAGAACGCGTGCCAGAAGGGGTAGTTCTCGTACATGTTGAGCGCGCGGGGGATGCCGACGGTGCCGCGCGGGGCCTCGTCGGGGCTCAGCACCTCGCGGTTAAAGAGCAGCTCGTTTTTCTTTTTGAAGAGGTTGGGGGCCTCGGTCTTTTGCTTTTTGTGGCCGGCGCCCTTCTCGCAGCGGTTGCCGGTAATGAAGCGCCTACCGCCGCCAAAGTCGTTGACGGTAAGCTGGCAGTTGTTGGAGCAGCGACCGCAGCGGACATGCTTTTGCGTCACGGTAAGGTGCGCGATGTCCTCGGCCGAAAGGATGGTCGAGGCGCCATCGGCGCCGGCGCGATCGCGGGCGAGCAGGGCCGCACCATAGGCGCCCATGCAGCCGGCGATGTCGGGACGCACGGCATGAACGCCGGTGAGCTGCTCAAACGCACGCAGCGTGGCGTCGGACATAAAGGTGCCGCCCTGGACGATCACTTGGCTGCCAATCTCCTTGGGGTCGCGCAGCTTAATGACCTTGAACAGGGCGTTCTTGATGACGGAATAGGACAGGCCGGCCGCAATGTCGCCCACCGTGGCGCCTTCCTTTTGCGCCTGCTTGACGCGCGAGTTCATAAAGACCGTGCAGCGACTGCCCAGGTCGACGGGGGCCTTGGCATGGATGGCGGCATCGGCGAACGCGCGCACGTCCATGTTCATAGAGACGGCGAAGCTCTCGATAAAGCTGCCGCAGCCCGACGAGCAGGCCTCATTGAGCATGATGTGCTCGATGACGCCGTCCTTGACGCGCAGGCACTTCATGTCCTGGCCGCCAATGTCCAGAATGAACTCGACGCCGGGCAGGAACGCCTTGGCGCCGCGCAGGTGCGCGACGGTCTCGATCTCGCCGGAATCGGCCTTGAGCGCCTCGATAAGCAGCGCCTCACCATAACCGGTGGTAGTCACGTGGCCGATGGTGCAGCCGGCAGGGATGTGGTTGTAGAAATCGGCCATGATGACCTTGGCCGTGCCCAGGATGTCGCCGTTGTTGTTACCGTACCAGGTGTGCAGCAGCTGACCGTCCTCGCCCACGAGCGCGGCTTTCATGGTGGTGGAGCCGGCGTCGATACCGATGAACACGCGGCCGGTGTAGCCGTCGAGCTTGCCCTTGGGGACGACTTCCTGGTCGTGGCGGGTTTTGAACTCGGCGAAGTCCTCGTCGGTGGCAAAGAGCGGATCCAGGCGCTCGACCTCGGCACCCTGTGTGTCACCCAGGGCATCGATAGCCTCGATGAGCTGCGGGAACGTGCTGAGCTTATTGGACTCATGCGCCATGGCGGCGCCGCTCGCCACAAACAGGTGGGCATTTTGGGGCACGATACGGTGCTCCTCGTCCAGGTTGAGCGTGAGGTAGAAGCGGTGGCGCAGCTCGGAGAGATACTGCAGCGGGCCGCCCAGGAAGGCGACGTTGCCGCGGATGGGGCGGCCGCACGCCAGGCCCGAGATGGTCTGGGTCACGACGGCCTGGAAGATGGAGGCAGCCACGTCCTCGGGGCGGGCACCTTCGTTGAGCAGCGGCTGCACGTCGGTCTTGGCAAAAACGCCGCAGCGGCTGGCGATGGGATAGATGGTGGTGGCGTTGGCCGCGAGCTTGTTGAGGCCGCTCGCGTCGGTGTGCAGCAGGGTTGCCATCTGGTCGATGAACGCGCCCGTACCGCCGGCGCAGGTGCCGTTCATGCGCTGCTCAATGCCGTTGTCGAAGTAGATGATCTTGGCGTCCTCGCCGCCCAGCTCGATGGCGACATCGGTGGCCGGGATAAGGGTCTCGACGGCGCGTTTGCTGGCGATGACCTCCTGGACAAACTCCAGGTCGAGCCACTGGGAGAGCAGCAGACCGCCCGAACCGGTGATGGCGCAGGTCATTTGGGCAGCCGGCAGCACAGTCGCAGCACCCTCGAACAGGTCGCGGGCGCAGGCACGGACGTCGGTGTGATGGCGCTGGTACTTGGCGTAGACGATCTGGTTGTCGTCGTTGAGCACGGCGAGCTTAACGGTGGTGGAGCCCACGTCGATGCCCAGGTGCAGGTTGCCACGAGCGTTCTCGGGGTTGAAGATTGCACCTTCGGGTGCGTGGGCGGCGGCTACGGGCTCAGCGGCGGTAGCGGGCTCGCCAGTGACGGACGCCTCCCCTGCCGCGTTCTTGGCATCGGCAACTGCCTCAGCAACTTTCTCGGCTGCCGCGGTCGCGGCCTTCTGCGCAACGTCTACCACGGCGGGCGCGGCCTCGCGTGCGGCAGCGACCACACGGTCCTTAATGCCCTCGACGAGTTTGCTCATTGTCTCTCCTCTTAGTTGTTGGGCTCGACGGTTGCGGCGGTGTCGGCCGCATCCTCGAGCTGCAAGTTCAATAGCTTCATGCCGTATTCCGGCACGTTGATATCGATGGGTTGGCCATACAGGTCACCAGGGCGCACAAAAGCGAGCACCGTCATAATGCGCGCCATGGCCTCGGGCGATTCGGTGAGCCCACGCTCAAACCAGCGCTGAATCATGCCGACCTCGGCACTCACGACGTAGGTAACGTAGTAGTCAAAGAACGTGCCCAGCGCCAGGCCCAAAATGCCCGTCTGCGCACGCGGCACCACAGCCTCACGCGCGGTGTCGATAATCCTTTTAATGAAGGCCTGGTCGCCGCCCGGACCCAGCAGCGCACCGATTAAGTCGCGGTTGGCCGCAAGATAACGCAGCAGCTCAACCGAACCGGGCGCCGGCTCGAGCTCATCGATGTTGTGATAGAGATCGGGCAGCTGAGCTGCAGTGATGAGCTCAATGCGCTCACGAATCTCGGCCAGCAAGCCGTCCTCGATTTGATTGATAAAGTCGGGAATATCGCGGTAGTGCGAATAGAACGTGCGGCGCGTAAGGCCGGCGCGCTCGGTGAGCGACGCGACATTAATGCGCGAAAGGTCGCCGCTTTCGGCAAGCTCGCTGGCAAGTGCCTGGCGAAGGGCGCGCTGCGAGCGAAGGGACCGGCGATCGCATTTCTCGAGCTGGGACAAGCGTCCTCCTTGTTACTCAGCCTGTGCGCTATTGCACAGTGCGAGTATTATTGCACACCGTGTGCACCAACACGTAAAGGCAATATTTTGGATGTGACAAAGGGCAGCCCCTTTGTCACATCCAGCGACCGCCTAGGTTGTGCCAGTTGTGCCTGGCTTTTGAAGCGGCAGTGCCGATTGTCCAAAAAGTCATTCGTGGGTAGAATAGTGTCGACGGCAGCCCAAGTTGTAGCTGGCTGGGCAGCGCCGTTGTTTGCATTAGGGGGTCAACGCCTTAGCGGCGGCGACCCCTTCTGTTGCGCTTCGAACGCTGCTTGAGTGCCTCGGAAAGGCCGACAAGCGCCGTGAAGAACGAGACCAAAGCGGTCAGAAGTCTCACGAAATCAATCAGATCGGTCATGGGCATCACCTCCCATCAGATGGAGGGCGCTGCCCGGCACATGGAACTGCCGTCAACGATACCGATTCTACCAGAGCCTAGTTATATATACGAATATATGTTCGTATTCCAAGCACACAGACCCCTGTGACAAAAGGGCTGTCCCTTTGTCACATTATTCGATGACGGTGCGAGAGTTTTGCTTGTGCATGGTGGCGAGCATGTGTTTGGGGACGGCGTGGACCATGCAGCTGCCGATGGTCGCACTCGCGGCGGCCTTGGCTGCATCGCTTGCGTTTTTGGTCGCGTAGCTGTGGCGGAAACGCTTGAGCATGGCAATGTCGTTCCCGCCGTCGCCATAGACCGCGACCTCGTCCTCGGCAATACCGTAGTAGCCCGCCAGCCAGGCCACGCTCTCGCCCTTGTTGCACGCCACGTCCGTGATTTCGAACATCACCGGATCGAACGGCGCGTTGACCACGCGGTCCGATCGCTCGGCAAGATACGCCTTAAGGTCGCGCTCCAGCTCGGGTGAGGTCACGCGACAATTGATCTTGCATACATCGTGACGCAAGATATCGCCGATCGACTGATCGAAATACTGCTCCTCATGATACCCGCCACGTGCACGCATGCCGCGCATCACAATACGCTTGATGGGGCTGTCCTTTTTAAAGCCCGCCTGATGCATCTCGAACGAACCACTCGAGAACATGCCATCGGGCGTGGAGCAATCAAAGCAAATGTCCGGGAACGCCTTGAGCAGCTCCTCGGTAACCTGTGGGTCGATGGTCCAGGTCTTGAGCACCTCGCCATGGCTGTCGCGCACGATGGACCCATTGGAGCAGCAGGCGTCAAGCGCCAGGCCCGTAAAGCCATGCTCGCCGATCGGCAGCGTCGAACGACCGGTCGCGGGAACCACATGCAGGCCAGCCTCGGTCAGCTCGCGAATGGCACGGCGGATGGTCCCATCTGCCTCGTGCAGGGCGTTCAGCAGCGTTCCGTCTAAGTCACTCGCGAACATCTTGATCATGGGCATGCCTCTCTTTCGTCTGCACGATATTTTAGACGAGAATGAGCGCGCCCATGCAAGGGTGTTCCAACGCGCCGGGACATTCGCTTCCGCAAAGCAACGGTGCCCCAGCGCGTTAAATCAATCGTTACGAGCGACTTTTCAGCCGATAAAACAGCGCCGTCGTCAACGTCAGCACCGCCAACATTCCTGCGAATACAATCGCCGGAGTCCATCGATCATATGCGAGCCCGTAAACCAATTGGCCAATAGGCGTTGCGCAGGAAAGGACCGTGTAAACGACCGAAAGCACTTTTCCGCAGAGCTCAGTCGGCGCTGCCCGCTGAACAAACGCGATGATTTCAACCGACGCAATGGCTGCCCACACCATGACCCATGCCGAGCCAGTCGCAAGCGCGACAAACGCTAATTCATCAGGACCGTTCAGTAGCGTGACAATAATCGGTACGACTCCAAAACAGATCATCGCAACATATCGACAAATGCCCTTGAAGGAAAAACGATGCGGCAAAATACCGACCAAGCCACTGCCGACAAGACCACCTAAGCCCATAGCCACCTCAATAATCCCAACAAAGGATGACCGCATTCCGAGATGCTTTGCAACAATAACGGGAGCACCAATCGTTAACCCAACTAACGCAAGGTTCAAAATAGCCGCAAGCAAAAACACAACGAGCAATGATGCGTTTTGAAACAGGTACCGAATCGACTCACGAAAATCGTTTCGGCATGTCGTGCGAGTCGCGCCGTCTCCCATCGTTTCAGATGAGGCATTTTGCTTGAGCGCGCCCCCAAACAACAGAGCTGACATCGCAAACGCCACCGACGCGGTTGTGCAGAGAGCATCGATGCCAAAGCACCCATAGACTGCCGTCCCGACCACAGGACCCAAGATATTGCTCACCATGGTCACCTGCGAAACCAATGCAGTGGCCCGCTCAACCTTCTTTTCACCCGCCATGCGCACCGTCTCAATTTGGAGCATTGGCTTTAGCAGCGATTGAACGCCATATTGAACACAAAGTATCGCTACTACGACGACCGCAAGAGGCAATGAGTGCTTCATGGGGATAGACAGCAGCGATGCAGTCATCAGAGCAATACCGAGGGCCACGAGGACCTCGCGCTGTCTTCCCCGATCCGCTAAGATCCCGCCAACCGGAGTCGCGAGCACACCTGGTATGAACGCTATCGCCGCGACGGCGCCATATAACGTTGACGAGCCACTGCAATCGAACAAGTAAAGCGGATACGCAAAGCACAGCGCCGACAGCATCGAATACGTGCACAGTTGCGCAACAAGAAGGCCAAAAAGTCTGATAGATCGTACTGTTTTTTGCGTCAACGAGACGCTACTCCTCCGCATTCCAGCCATAAGCCCACCCCTATACATACCGTTAGTATGTATTTAATGACTTGAAAAGGGCAGCCGTAGCTACCCTCATAAATCAATTACATACCGTTGGTATCTATATTACCACCCGGCGCGTTCCCATACGTCCCAAATCTGCGCCGTTGTCTGAAGCACTTCATTACCCAAATCGAGCCCCACCGCGGCCGCCATGTGCGCCAAACATTGTGCGCGAGTGAGCATTCGCTCCTTGGACTCGAGCGGACGGAACAATGGCAGCAGCCAAAGATTCGCCAACAACGATACGGCCTCCGCCGCTTCGTGCGGGCATTCGCACGCAATGGAGCCGTCGGCGATGCCCTCCTCGATCACTGGCAAGAGACAGCCATCGGCCGATTCGTCAAACGAGCCCTGGTACTGCATCGCCAGTAGACGCGAGCTTTTTACCGGATCCGCCGCAGGATGCATGCGTGCCCATAGCTCAATTTGCGGAACGACGGACTCGGGCGCATACAGCCGCTTGAGCTTTTGGGCTCCGGTCATATTACCGATACCAAGCATTGAGCGACGGTGCTCAACAATCGGAGCCATTGCCCGATCAAATGCGGCGTTGAAAATCTCCTCTTTGCTCTTAAAGTGATGATAGACAGCACCCTTGGTCATGCCATCGAGGCGGTCGACGATGTCTTGAATGCTCGTCCCCTCATAACCCTGTGCGCAGAATAGCTCCAGCGCCGCGTCGAGAATCTTCGCAACCGTCTCCTCGGGATATTTATTACGACCCATAATCCGTCCATCCGAAACGCAAGTCTTGTGCCTCAATGCAGCATTTTAACGTTGCGGATGGTAGGTGGTCGATCCTACACCGCGGCGGGACCATGCTCGCCGGTACGGATGCGGATAACCTCCTCGACCGGCTCGACCCAAATCTTGCCGTCTCCAACGGCACCGGTGCGTGCGGCGTTACAGATGATGTCGACAATGCCATCGACATGTTCATCGGCGCAGATGAGGGTGAACTGCACCTTAGGGATCGTGTTGACAAGCAACTCGTTGCCGCGCACGTATTCCTTCCAGCCATGCTGTGCGCCGCAGCCCTGCACCTGGTTGATAGTCATGCCGCGAACATCGGCAGCAAACAACGCATCTTTAAGAACCTCAAGCTTCTCAGCACGAACAATCGCCGTAATCTTCTTCATAGTGAATTCCTCTCTTCAATAAAAGAAATGAATTGTCCTTCACATGGCACGGGTTTTCCAGGTGCCGCAAACCAACCTTGTAGATCAGATAAGTGCAACTAACAGGTCTTAGCAGGTTTCCCAAGTGCCGCAGATCGGCCTGAAAGAGGAGTGCCGCGTACTTAAGGTACGCAAACGACGATTGAAGGCCGAGGTGCGGTGCTTGGGGAAGCTGCTAATCGAGTCCGGAGAACGAAGGGTAGGCGCTCTCGCCGTGTTGACTCGCATCCAAGCCCAGCGCCTCGTCGGCCTCGTCCACGCGCAGGCTGCCGTGGAACAGTGCCTTGACCACCGCGGCGATCACCAAGTCGAGCACCAGCACAATGGCGACCGTCACCACAATGCCCAGGACCTGCGAGATGAGCAGCGACACGTCGCCCGTGTAGAACAGGCCGCCCTTACCGGTCCACGAAAGCTCCGGCACGCAAAACAGACCCGTGAGCACGCCACCCAAGATGCCGCCGATACCGTGGCAACCGAACGCGTCGAGCGCATCGTCGTAACCGAACTTGGTCTTGAGATGGCTGATGGCCAAGTAGCAGACGGGAGACACGATCAGGCCCATGACCAGCGCCGCCCATGGCTCGACAAAGCCCGCGCCCGGCGTGACCACCACGAGGCCCGCAACCAGACCGGTGCTGGCGCCCACCAGCGTGGGGCGACCGGTGTGCACGCGCTCGACGGCAAGCCACGAGACCATGCCCGCCGCGCTGGCCGTCACGGTGTTGAGGATAGCAAGCGCCGCCACGGCGTCGGCCTTGAACTCGCTGCCGCCGTTAAAGCCAAACCAGCCAAACCAAAGCAGGCCGGCGCCCAGTGCCACAAACGGCACGTTATGCGGACGATAGCTCACCATACCAAAGCCGCGACGACGGCCGAGCATTAAGCAGAGAATCAGGCCGGTAAGACCGGACGAAATGTGTACCACGTCGCCGCCGGCAAAGTCGAGTGCGCCGATGACGTCGCCGATAAAGGAGCCATCGCCGCCCCAGACCATGTGGGCGAGCGGTGCATAGACCACGAGCAGCCAAATGCCCAGAAAGGCCGCCATAGCGCCAAACTTAACGCGACCTGCCAGGCTACCCGTGACGATAGCGGCCGTGATCATGGCGAACGCCATCTGGAAGGCGATGTTGATAATCTCCGGGTAGACGGCGCCGTCCGACGCGGTACCCTCAGCCGCCTGCAGTACCTGGTTGAGCACCGGCAAGCACAGAAGCTGGTCAAAGCCGCCAATAAACGGGCTGGAACCATCGCCACCGTAGGCCAGCGACCAGCCGGCGACAATCCACAGCACACCGACCAGGCCAATGGCGCCAAAGCACATAAGCATGGTGTTGATGACATTTTTGCGCCTGGACAGGCCGCCATAGAAAAACGCCAGGCCCGGTGTCATTAAAAACACGAGCATGGTGCAGATGAGCATAAACGTTGTCGATCCCGTATCGTACATTCGCTCCCCCTTGGTCGCATGGACGTTGTCGGCGCCCATCATGCGGCCGAGGAGCAACTGGTGTGGACCAGATACGGCGTTGTTAAACGCTGCGTTGTCGAATGGAAACGGTGCCGCAATCTTGGAAACGGCACGGCAACGGGCGCGAAACGAACGGGAAATACGCGAGCGAGAAGGGCGCGTTTGGCCCCGCTCTGGCTAGCCCCGGAACAGCTCGCGAGCTCGGTCGCGAAGGTCGGTGGCTCGGATGACGCCCTCGTACCGATTGATGCGCAGACGCGGGAAAGCGTTAAAGAAGCGTAGGTCGCGGCGGCTGAGTGACACGCTCGGCACCGGACGGCTCATGCGCTTGCCGGCAAGGCGACGGCTGAACGACGGACGCGGCATGCTCGGCGCGGCATCGGCCACGCGGCGGGCGGCAAGCGCTAGGCCGCGAGCACCGTCCGAGATAAACGTCGGCATCGAGGCCTTCTCGCGTAAGGCATCGAGCGCGGCGTCGCCCAGCTCGGCCAGCCACGCGTTAACGGCACGGCTACGGATATGCGTCTGTGCCACCGAGTCAATCGTTGATTCGGGAATGCGCTCGAGCATGGAGTCAGACGCATCGGCAAGCGACTCATTGATGCGGTCGGCAAGGTCGGTGCGCACACGCTCCAGCTGATCGGACAGGCGGCGCCAGCTGGCCAACGAGCATGCCGCGTCGACCATCATCGCGACCGCAACGATAAAGGCGGACAGCCGCACAATCAGCACCGGCAGATAGCCTAGCAGCCCCAGCAATGCCGGCTCCACTAAACGGCAAATGCACAACGCACCCAGGCCAAACGCGCATGCCCAGTACAGACAGATACGTCCGTGCAGGTTAAACGGCAGGTGTGAATAGTCCCAAAAGCGAGCGCCCGTTGTTTTTTCCAGCAGCACGCCTACGCTGTACTCAATCACGCTGCATACGAGCGCTGCAGCGACAAACTGGCTCGACGCGTCAGGAATTCCGCGCAACAGCAGCCAGCAGGCAATGCCGCCCGCGCCATAGATGGGGCAACACGGTCCCAGCAAAAAGCCGCTGTTGGCAAAGCGTCCGTGGTTGAGCATGGCGCATACTGTCGACTCCCATGCCCAACCGCAAAAACCGTAGAAGGCAAACGAGAGCACCAGCGCCGAGAGCGGACAGGCGGCAAGCGTCGCGCCGTCAAATGCCATGTCGATTGCGGTCCCCACCGTCTACCCTCTCCTCTTCTCGCTCGATTCTTTGCTCACGCTATCGTCCGCCCCGTCCTTGCGTGGCAGGCGGCCGGCGACCGTCTCGCGCAGAGCACACCATTTATCCGCCAGGCACACAATCCAAGCCTCACGACACGTCGGCGGCACCGGCACCAGCGGAAACATATGGCGCACGATAATATTCCGCTCACGAGACGTCAGCTCAAAATCTTCCTCCGCACGCGCCAGGGCAAAAAATGGATGCCGAAATCCGTGCAGTCGATGGCTCGGGTCGGGATCGTGCCAGTCATAGAGAAAGTAATCGTGCAGCAGGGCCCCGCGCAACAACGAAGCACGGTCGACCGAAATGCCGGCACGGCCCAAGCGCTCGGCAAAGGACAGGCTCGCCCGCGCTACCGAAGTCACATGTGCATAAACCGTCACGTCACCATGCTGGATAAACTCGCGCGTCAGGTCCAAGCGGCCCGCCTGGGCCAGCTGGCGGGCGGCATAGTCGACCTCGTGCGCGATTTTCTCGGCACGAACGGTATCGGACATGCTGCCTCCTTCCAGCGACTCACGACGACAAGCCACGGCCTGTGCACAATCGATAAAAACATCATGGAACATATCAGTATGGCATCGGACAAAACGTTTTGCCCCACCAGTTGGCGAATTACCGCGCCGCCGTCACATATCAAACGCCAAAATGTGCGAGACTGTCTTGTGCAATTGTGCCGGCCGAGGGAGTGCCGGCGCACGATTCGCATGGAGTAACCCACAACGATGCTGCTTACGCAAACGACAACGCCCGAGGACGTCAAGGCTCTCGACCGCGCCGAGCTTCCGCTGCTCTGCGGCGAGATCCGTCAGGCAATCCTCGAAAGCTCCGCCGCCGTCGGCGGGCACGTTGCCCCCAACCTAGGCGTCGTTGAGCTTACGGTCGCGCTTCATCGCGTGTTTAACTCCCCCATCGACAAGATTGTCTTTGACGTTTCGCACCAGACCTACGCCCACAAGGCGCTGACCGGGCGCGCGTACACATATATCGATCCGGAGCGTTATGGTGAGGCTTCTGGCTTTGCCAATCCCGACGAGTCCGAGCACGACCTGTTCGCCATGGGCCATACCTCCACGTCGGTGAGCCTGGGCTGCGGCCTGGCGCACGCTCGTGACCTGGCGGGCGATACGTACAACGTCATCACCATCATTGGCGACGGATCGCTTTCGGGCGGTTTGGCGTTTGAGGGCTTTAACAATGCCGCCGATCTCGACAGCAACCTGATCATCATCGTCAACGATAACGATCAGTCCATCGCCGAAAACCACGGTGGCCTGTATCGCAATCTGGCCGAGCTGCGCGCCAGCAACGGCGCCTGTGAGCGCAACGTTTTCCGCGCGATGGGGCTCGACTACCGCTATCTGGACGCCGGTAACGACGTGTTGGCCCTCGTCGACGCGTTGCAGGAACTGCGCAATATCGATCATCCCATCGTGCTGCACGTCTCCACCGCCAAGGGCAAGGGCTTTGAGCCAGCCCAGAACGACCCCGAACGCTGGCATCACGTGGGTCCGTTTGACATGGCAACTGGACGCAAGCTCTGCCCGGGCCATCCGAGCGAGCCTGCGCCGCGCACCTATGCCGACATTACGGGCGAGGCACTCAGCGCCGCCATCGAGCTCGACCCGCAGGTCGTGGGCATCACGGCCGCCACGCCCTACATCATGGGCTTTACACCCGAGCTTCGCGCTGCGGCTGGCAAGCAGTTCGTCGATGTGGGCATTGCCGAAGAGCACGCCGTTACCTTTGCCACCGCACTCGCCCGCTCGGGCGCTAAGCCGGTCTTTGGCGTGTACGGTACGTTTTTGCAGCGCGCCTATGACGAGCTTTGGCACGACCTGTGCCTCAACGACGCCCCCGCAACCATCTTGGTGTTTGGCGCGTCGATCTTTGGCACCACGTCCGAGACGCACCTTTCGTTTTTTGATATTTCCATGCTGGGCGGTCTTCCCAACATGCACTACTTGGCGCCTTCCTGCATGGAGGAATACCTGTCCATGCTGAGTTGGTCGCTCGATCACCGCGAGCATCCCGTGGCGATTCGCGTGCCGGGCATTGGCCTGGTAAGCCGACCCGATCTGGCACCCGCCGAGGACGCCGATTACGGTTTCGCGCACTACAACGTGGTGCGCCAGGGCCGCGACGTGGCCGTGCTCGCGCTCGGCGATTTCTTTGAGCTGGGCGAGCGTGTGGCAAACCGCTTGGCCGCCGAGTATGGCATCGAGGCGACGCTCGTCAACCCGCGCTTTGCAACCGAGCTTGACCGTGAGTTCCTCGACAGCCTTGCCGCCGAGCATCGCGTTGTCGTCACCCTCGAGGACGGCATCTTGGACGGCGGCTGGGGCGAACGCGTGGCATGTTATCTGGCATGCACGCCGTTGCGCACGCGCACCTTCGGCATCGCCAAGGGCTTTCCCGACCGCTACGACCCCAACGAACTGCTTGCACAGAACGGCATGACGGTCGAGACCATGGCCGCCGAAGCCGTGAGACTACTCAACGAGTAAGAAAACCTCCGCAAGGGAAGCACCCCTGCGGAGGTTTTTATTTTCGCGGCGCGATTATCTCAATCTGTAACATCTAGGGCCCGAATTCCCGTCTAACTGTTACAGATCTAGATAAGACGTCTTAATCCCAAACCTTTGTCTCAATCTGTAACAGAAAGGGAGCTTTGGGCAGTCTAGTTGTTACAGATCGAGACACTCGAATCCCCCCGAAGAGAAAATCTCGATCTGTAACAGTTACTCGGCAAAAACGGCTGCAGATGTTACAGATCGAGACAAAACAGTAAGGCAATTATCGATAGCTTCGCTTGAGGATTTCGACGACGTCGGGGTCGGTCAGCGTTACGGGGTCGTGACTGAACAGGACGCCGTTGGTCGTCAGGGCATTGTGTGCGATGGCTGGCAGCTCTTCGACCGTAATCCCCCACTCGCTCATGGCGAGGTCTGCCACATGGCAGGCCTCCATCAGGCGCGTTAGCTCAGTCACAAAATCGTGCGGATCGCTGGCGGTAGCATTGCCCATCAGGCGCGCCATGTCGATATAGCGCTCGGGTGCGGCACCGTGATCGATCATCCACGTGTGATAGGCACGGGCGATCATAATGAGGCCCGCGCCGTGCGGCAGGTCATGATGATGCGCACTCATGCCGTGCTCAAGGCCATGCGAGCCCGTGGTGCCCGAGGCATCCATGGCATAGCCGCCGAGCGTGTTGGCAAACGCAAGGCTCGAGCGCGCCTCCAGGTCATCGCCATTATTGACGCACGTAGGCAGCGCCGCGGCGACTCGGCGGATGCCTTCGCGGCAAACCATGTCACCCATGGGCGTGTTGGTATTTGAGATGTAGCACTCAACGCAATGGAACAGAGCATCGAATCCCTGATAGGCGGTCAGACGCGTCGGGACGCTCACCATGAGCTCGGGATCAACGATCGAAAGCACCGGGAACAGGCGCGGATCGCCCAGGCGAAGCTTCTCGTCATTGTCCTCGCAGGACAGGACACCGCCCGCATCGACCTCGGAGCCGGTACCCGCCGTGGTGGTTACGCAAACAAGCGGCAGCGGATCGTTGGGGATCGGTAGGCCGAGCGCAGTACCGCCATTCACAAAATCCCAGATGTCACCAGGGCATTCGTTACCCTCGGCATCGGTATGCGGGTTGGCCGCCACCGCGCAGATGCCCTTGCTGCCGTCCATGACCGAGCCGCCGCCGAGCGCCAGGACAAAGTCGCAGCCATGGGCACGCGCCATCCAGCCACCTGCGTTGACGGTCTCGCGCAGGGGATTGGGCTCAATGCGATCGAACAGCTCATGCGCCACGCCGGCGCGTTCGAGCTCGGCCTCCACGCGTCTCAGGTATCCAAAGCGCTTGACCGAGTTGCCGCCGGTCGTAACGATGAGCGCTTTGGTGCCGGGCAGCTTCTGCGCGCCCAGCTCGCCCAACTTGTCCGCGCCAAACAGCACCTTGGTCGGCGCAAAAAACGAATAACCGTTCATACGCGATCTCCTCACTTATATATACGTCGCGTTGCCGCCATTATAGCGACCGCTGTGAGTGATCATGCCGTCTGCAAAGCGCTATCTCAGCTGCAATAATCGACGTTTGCCCAGATAAAACCTGCCAAAATAAACCTGTCCCTTTTTGGTGGGTAGAATAACCCATAAGGCAAGTGTGTTTCTGAGTTATTTCGTGTTGACCCGTCTGAGCGGGATGGGGTATAACTCTACTCAACCGCTAGGGATTTTATTGAGAAAGGTGTTCTACCATGAGCAAGAACCTCTCCCAGCAGGTCGTTCTCGACCGCCGCGGCTTCGTTGCCGCCACCTTCGCAACCGTCGCCGGCCTTGGTCTTGCCGGCTGCTCCGACACCAGCGCCGAGGCCGACAAGGGTTCCGCCGCCGGCTCCTCAAAGGGCTCCGAGGATACCGAGGCTTCCACCACGCTCGATGCCAAGGCATTCGACAAGCTCGTCGACAACGGTCCCAAGGCCGATGACGACGCCATCGCCGCCAGCACCTGGGCCACGGCCGTTAAGGACGCCGACGTCTTTAAGATCGGTGGCGTTCAGACCTCCACGCTCTTCTCCCTCCTCAACGAGAAAGACGGTCAGACCCGCGGCTTCGACGCCGGTATCGCACAGCTCCTGTCCAACTACATTCTGGGCGAGAACAAAGTCGAGATCACCCAGGTGACCTCGGACACGCGCGAGTCCGTCCTGCAGAACGGCCAGGTCGACGCCGTCTTTGCCACCTACACCATCACCGACGAACGCAAGAAGCTCGTCTCCTTTGCCGGTCCCTATTACTACACGCAGCAGGCCATCCTGGTACTCGCCGATAACGACGACATCAAGAGCGTCGATGACCTGGCCGACAAGAACGTCGCCGTCCAGTCCGGCTCCAACGGCCCCGCCATCCTGGAGGAGTTCGCCCCCAAGGCCAGCCAGCAGGAGTTCAAGACCGACGAGGAGGCCCGCCAGGCACTCCAGCAGGGCCGTGTTGACGCCTACGTCATCGATAACAACATGCAGCAGAGCGCCCTGGTCCGCGAGCCCGGTAAGTACAAGATCGCCGGCAAGCCCTTCGGCAGCAAGGAGCCCTATGGCATCGGCCTGCCGCTCGATTCCGACGGCGTCGCCTTTGTCAACGACTTCCTTAAGAAGATCGAGGACGACGGCACCTGGACCGAGCTGTGGCAGATCTGCATCGGCGACCGTACGGGCGACACCAACGTTCCCGAGCTGCCCGAGGTCGGCGCCTAAGCTCGCAAGCATGGCATCAGCCGCTGCGAAACCATATGGAAACGCACGAGGTGCTTTATTGCGATAAACTGTTTCCTCAATGAGTTGTCGGGGCTTCCGTACACGCGGGAGCCCCTTTCCTTATCGGCGGGAGGTCCGCATGAGTCTCTCCGAACTCTGGTCGCTCTATGGCCAGAACTATATCGACGCGCTGCTAGCAACCTGGGGCATGACGCTTGAGTCGTTTGCCATCGCCATGGTGTTGGCCGTCGCCGTCACCGTGATGCGCGTGTCGCCGCTCAAGCCGCTGCGCGTCTTTGGCGACCTGTATGTCCAGGTCTTCCGTAACATCCCCGGCATCGCACTGCTTATCATCGTCGTCTACGCGCTGCCGCCGCTCAAAGTCATCCTGCCCTACCGCACCTGCGTTATCGTCGCCACGGTCCTTTTGGGCTCGGCCTTTGGCTCCGAGAACTTTATGAGCGGCATCAACACCGTCGGCGTCGGTCAGGTAGAAGCCGCCCGCTCGCTGGGCATGAGCTTCAACCGCATACTCGCCAAGATCGTGATTCCGCAGGCACTGCGCTCGAGTGTGCTGCCCATGACCAACCTCTTTATCGCCGTCATGCTCACCACCGCGCTCGGCAGTCAGGTGCCGCTTAAACCCCAGGAGCTCACCGGCGTGGTGAGCTATATCAACACGCGCTCGCTCGGCGGCGTCGCCGCGTTCTTTATCTCGGCGCTCGGCTACCTGGGCACGGCCTTTGTGGTGAGCCACATTGGTAACTACATCGATAAGAAGGTGAGGATCCTCCGATGAGCAAGCACTCCTCCCCCGCGCTCACCATGCGCGATGCGCTCTACGAGGCTCCCGGCCCCAAGATGCGCGCCAAGATTCGCATCGGCACCGCTATCTCGCTTGTTGCCGTCGTCGCACTCGTTGCCCTCGTGTTGCAGCGCTTTTATGTGACCGGTCAGCTTTCGGTTCACTATTGGTATTTCTTTACGCACCTCACCACCTGGAAGTTCTTGCTTGCCGGCTTTGAGGGCACCGTTAAAGTCGCACTCACCGCCGGCGCCATTGCGCTGGTGCTGGGCTTAGCCCTTATGCTCGGCCGTACCAGCGACATTAAGCCGTTGCAGCTGGCCTGCCACGTGCTCACCGATTTCTTCCGTGGCGTGCCGAGCCTGCTGTTCATCTACTTCTTCTTTTTGGTGCTGCCCCAGTACAAGATTGCGCTGCCGTCGTTTTGGATGCTCACGCTCCCTGTCACGCTCGCTGCAGCCGGCGTACTTGCCGAGATTTTCCGCGCCGGCGTCAACGCCGTGCCGCGCGGCCAGGTCGAAGCCGCCCAGGCACTCGGTCTCTCCAAAGCTAAAATCACCTTTAAAATCGTGTTGCCGCAGGCTATTCGATTTATTATTCCGTCGTTGATTTCGCAGCTCGTGGTCGTAGTCAAAGACACCACCGTCGCCTATGTGGTGAGCTACCCCGACCTCATGCAAAACGCCCGCGTGCTCATTACCAACTACGACGCCCTCGTGTCGGTCTACCTGGTTATCGCGGTCATCTACATCCTCATCAACGTCGCGATCAACAAGGCCGCTGTCTACGTTTCGCACAAGACCGGCGCGACCATCATCCGCTAACGCTTTACCATTTCGAGTCATAAGGAGCCGAGCACCATGGCACAGAGCACCTCTTCCACCGGCAATCAGCCGCTGATCGAGCTCAGACACGTCGATAAGCACTATGGCGATCTACACGTCCTCAACGACATCAATCTCTCGGTCGACCGCGGCGAGGTCGTCGTTGTGATCGGGCCCTCGGGCTCGGGCAAGTCGACCATGTGCCGCACCATCAACCGCTTGGAAACCATCGACTCGGGCGAGATCTTCATCGAGGGCGAGCCCCTGCCGCAGGAAGGCAAGGACCTTGCCCGCATGCGTGCCGAGCTGGGCATGGTGTTTCAGCAGTTCAACCTGTTCGCACATATGACCGTGCTGCAGAACGTCATGCTGGGGCCGGTCGACGTGCTGGGCGTGTCCAAGGAGGAGGCCCGTGAGCGCGCCATGGACCTGCTGAGCCGCGTGGGCGTGGCCGAGCAGGCCGACAAGGTACCCGCACAGCTTTCGGGCGGCCAGCAGCAGCGCGTAGCCATCGCACGTTCACTCGCCATGCAGCCCAAGGCCATGCTCTTTGACGAGCCCACAAGCGCCCTCGATCCCGAAATGATCAACGAGGTGCTCGAGGTCATGGTGCGCTTGGCCCAGCAGGGCATGACGATGATCGTCATCACGCACGAGATGAACTTCGCCCGCCGTGTGGCCGACCGCGTCGTGTTTATGGCCGACGGCCAGATCGTGGAGACCGGCACGCCCGACGAGTTCTTCGACCACCCCCAGACCAAGCGCGCCCAAGACTTCCTCAACTCCATTAAGGGCCACTAGCCAGCCACCCCGTGGGACAAATCCATTGAACGTGTTGTCCTACGCCTCTCATACGCCCTGTCACCTTCAGATTCGAAAGCAGCACCTATGATCGGAACCCGTACTTCCTCGTCCTATACCCCGCATGTCGACGTCGCCCCCGCCGACCGCCCACTCATCCTCGTCGCGCCGCGCTGGGAAGACGCGAAGCCGTTTTTGAGCGAGACGCTCTCCCCCAACGAGGAAATCGCAAGCGTCTTTGTCGATGCCATCCTTGCCGCCGGCGGCCTGCCGCTGCAGATGTCCATCACCGAGGACATTGAGGTCATTCGTCATTACGTGGAAATCGCCGACGGTATCGCTATTCCCGGCGGCCCCGATGTCAATCCCAAACGTTGGGGCGATGATCGACCCTACGACCCCACCCTCTGCTGCGAGATCCGCGATAGTTTTGAGTTTAAGCTGGTCGACGAGGTGCTCCGCGCCAAAAAGCCGCTCTTTACCACCTGCCGCGGCACGCAGCTGCTCAACGTCGCCACTGGCGGCACCCTGTGCATGGACGTGCCGAGCCTGGGCGCTCGCGAGGGCCGCACGCAGTGGCGCCACACTCACGTGCTCAACGACCCCGTGCATCCTGTCGAGGTCATGCCGGGCTCGCTGCTGGAGCGCGCGGTTGGCGGACACAGGCTGATCCAGACCAACTCGGCACATCACTGCTGCGTCGATCGTCTGGGTAAAAGCACGCGCTTGGTCGCCAAGGCAACCGACGGCGTTCCCGAGTGCATCGAAGTCGAAGGCCAGCCATTCTGTCTAGGCGTGCAATGGCACCCTGAGTACACGTGGAAGACGCTCGAGACCGACTTTAACCTGTGGAAGTCGTTTGTCGAGGCAGCGGCAAAGGTAAAGCAGGCTCGCTAGTTCACGGACAGCACAACAGATAAGGGTGCCCCGCCGGCCACATGGTCCGACGGGGCACCCTTTTACCTATTTGCTGCCGGCACGCAGCCCAAGGCTCGCAAGCTCTTATTCGGCCGCCTCGCGCAGGGCCGACATCGTAGCCGCATATTGCTGCTGCAGCGCATGCATCCCCTCGCGAGCGCCGTCAACGGCATCGGCACCACGCAGTGCCTCGGTCACCACAACCGCCGGCTCGTACAGATTATCGAATCCCAGGTTCTGGCTCACGCCCTTGAGCGTGTGCGCTGCCATAAACGCACCTTCGGCGTCTCCCGCCGCCATGGCGGCCTCTAGCTTGTCCATGCTCTCGTCATCCAAAAACTTGAGGGCAAAGCGGGCAAGCATTTCCTCGCCCATCAGCCGAGCGCACGCGTCATCATAATTGGCGCCGATCTTCTCATACGCCTCACGCATGGAAATCATGGATTAAAAACTCCTTTGGTCAAACTAAATCGTGGGAAACGCAACGACGTCAGCGGGGCGTGCCAACGTCTCGGCAATTTGGTCTTGCACCTCGAGCAGACAATCGAGCAGCAGCGGGTTAAACTCACCGCACTTACCGTCCAGGATCATCTGGATCGCCTCCTCGTGCGGGATAGCGTCCTTGTACACGCGCACGCTCGTCAGTGCATCGTACACGTCAGCCACCGAAACCACCTGCGCGGCGATGGGGATATCGTCGCCCTTAAGGCCATCGGGATAACCCTTGCCGTCCCAGCGCTCGTGGTGCCAACGCGCAATCTGGTACGCATATTCCATAAGCGCATTGCCGGCGTGATGGCTACCCAGCTCACGCAGCATGTCGGCGCCGATCGTGGTATGCGTCTTCATAATCTCGAACTCCTCGGGCGTAAGGCGCCCGGGTTTGTTGAGAATCGCATCGTCAATCGACATCTTGCCGATATCGTGCAGCGCCGAAGCCAGGGCGATCGTGGAACGTTCCTCATTGTCGAGGGAGATCGTGCCGCTGCGCTGGACCAGACAGCCAAGCAGCAGCTCGGTCAGCTTCTCGATGTTCGTAACGTGCCTGCCGCTCTCGCCGTTGCGAAGCTCCATGACGCCAGCCATGATGTCGATGAGCATGCGACTGTTCTTGACACGCTCGTTGTACTGTTGGGACAGCAGGCTCGTCAGGCGGCGCTGTTTGGCGTATAGGCGGATGGTATTGCTTACACGGCGGCGCACGACACGGGAGTCAAACGGGCGGTTGATATAGTCCGAGGCGCCCAGCTCGTACGCGCGCAGAACCATATCATCGGAATCTTCGCTCGAAATCATGATGAAAGGCAGATTGTCGATACCCGATCGGCGCGACAGATCGGCCAGCACCTCAAAGCCGCTTATGCCCGGCATGACAATATCCAGCAGCACGAGCGACAACTCATCGCCATAGCGGTCGACCATGTCGAGCGCCGTACGACCGTTGGCGGCCTCGAGGATGCAATACTCGTCCTTGAGCATCTCGTTGAGAATGGCTCGGTTCATCTCGGAGTCATCGACAATAAGCACCAAAGGCTTTTCGCTTTGGAAGGCTTCGATGGAATCGGCATCGGTCACGACCGTACCGGCTTTTGCCTTAGCGTGGCTCAATAACTGGACAGCGCGGCCAACGCCCTCATCGACCGTCTCGCCATGAATGCGAACGCCACCAACACATGCCGTCAAGCTCACGTACTCATGGCCCGGAACAATCGTGGCATGAACGGCATCGGACACCTGGTGCAGGCGACGGGTGAAGTCATCGGAGGGAATATTGGGCATGACGACCACAAACTTGTCGCAGCCATAGCGTACAAGCTCGTCAGTCGAACGAATTCCGCTGCGTATGGCCGTCGCCACGGCACCGAGCGCAAGGTCGCCGGCATGACGGCCACACATATCGTTGAAGACCCTAAAATCATCAAGGTCGATCACCGCAACGCCGGCATTCATGCGGGCGCTACGGAGCTTTTCCTCGTAATATCGGCGATTGCGCACACCCGTCAGCACGTCGGTGTAGACGAGGTCCTCCTCTGCAGCCTCTTGCTCATCGATCGGACGCACCATCAGCAGGACGTGAGGCTCGCCCTCGACCTTCAGAGGGCGCAGGCGAGCGCGGTACTCGGTACCATCATTGAGCAGCTGCTCCGATACATCATCGGAACCTGCCAAGGCCTCAAGACTTGACTGGCGCAGACAAGGGCACCGATTGCCGGCGAGCAGGCAGTTAGGCTCGCTCTTAATCTGATCGGCCGACAGCAAACGCACCACGGGGTAGGTCTTCGCGACGCGGGCGACCTCGGCGGCAGCCTCCTCGTCGGTTAGATTGACCTCGTGATTATTGAGCATATGGGGCCCTTTCTATCGTTACGCACGGCAACGGTGCATATCAATTGGTACAAGGGTAACATCTAACAGCTGAAGGCAAACGCGCGATTATCGTTACATTTTTATGACCTGGCAAGCGGCGGTAATGGAGCCGCGGGTGCGCGGTTATGGGCGCATTCGTTAACAATGACGAAACGCTAATAACCCCTCTCCCCGCAGGTCATCGAGCGTGCTAACGCTCCAAGACATCGCGAACGGCGTTTGCCGCCGTAACGGGACGATCGCGCAGACCGTTATGCGCGCCCGGGATCGTCACAAGGGGGCAATCGAGATATTCGGCAGCCGCTCTCGTGCCAGCCTCGCGGGGCGTATCGACCGAAAGCTCGCCGAGAAGCACGGCCGACACCGCCTTTGACGCGCGGGCGCGCTCCCAGTCGGGAGCATATGTCATATTTGTTCCGTATTCATTGGCCATAAAGCAACGACCATTGCGCAGGGCATGTTTGGCTTCCGCTTCGGTCGTCCCGGGAGCCTCGGGGTCCAAGTCGCCGAGGGCTCCCAAGAAAAGCCGGAGTGCCCTTGAAACCTTTCCAGCCGCAATCATATCGAGCAAAACCGGAGCTGCGCCCATACCGACGCCTTCGGCCGACACAGCCGGCTCATGCAGAATCGCACGGGCGACGAGATGGGGTTCGGTGCGAAGAAGCTCCAGCGCCACCAACGTACCGGCGCTATGCGCAAGCACATTTGCCGGAGCACCAACGTGTTCGATCACGGCTTGCAGGTCGGCGGCCTGTGCGGCAAGATCATAGCTACCGTCTGCCGCATCGCTGCTGCCACCGCAGCCGCGGCGGTCGTAGGCAATTACGCGGTAGTTGCGGCTGAGCTCACAAGCGATACCGTCGAAAAATGTGCCGTCGACACAAGCGCCGTGCACGCACACCAAGGCAGGAGTATCAGGCGACACATCTGGGCCGGCATATTCGCGACAGGCAATCGTGGTGCCCGCATTCTCGACCGTAAAATCCATGTTGTGCCCCCATCATCAACGCTCATCCGGTTGCACGTCAGTGCGGTTGGATGGACCCGTATTGCCTTACGCCTTGTTAACAGATTAACTTTACCCGACCCGAGGCTTTTCATGGCACGGCATAATGAGCGACGTGAAAAAACGAAACTTGTAAAGCAAGAGCCCGCACCTTGCTTTGGAGCCGATGCTATGCTTAGGCACAATTGTCTTGAGGAGCATATGCCTATGTCTACGTTTTTGAATGCCAGCCCCATCTTTGGGCCCGTTCGCAGCCGTCGCCTTGGTCTCTCGCTCGGCGTCAACATGATGCCGGCCAGCGGCAAAATCTGCACGTTCGACTGCATTTACTGCGAAAACGGCCTCAACGCCGAGCGCCCCTGCCATGAGCCGTACAACACAGCTGCCGTGGTACTCGACGCGCTCGAGGCAAAGCTGCGCGAGATGGCAGCCGAGGGCGAGCTCCCCGATGTGATCACCTTCGCAGGAAACGGCGAGCCCACCGCCGCACCGGAGTTTCCCCAGGCGATTGCCGGCGCCGTCGCGCTGCGCGATCAGCTGGCCCCAAACTCCAAAATCGCCGTGCTCTCCAACGGTACGCGCGCCGACCGCCCCGAGGTGCACAACGCGCTCATGATGGTCGACGACAACATTCTTAAGCTCGATACCGCCGACTCGGCGTTTATCCAGCTGCTCGACCAGCCCGTTGGCCCCTACGACGTCGAGCACCAGATTGAGACGTTCGCAAGCTTTGACGGTCACGTTATTATCCAGACGATCTTTTTGACCGGTGAGTATCTGGGCAAGCCCATCGACAACACCGGCGAGGAGTACGTTGCCCCCTGGCTCGCGGCGCTTGAGCGCATTCGCCCACAAGAAGCGACCATCTACACGGTGGCGCGCGAGACACCAATCGCCGGCCTTGCCAAAGCGGCGCCTGAAGTGCTCGACGCCATTGCCGCGCGCGTGCGCGCCCTCGGCATTCCCTGCCAGGTGAGCTACTAGCAAAACCACGCAGCAGCTAGTGCCCGCCACCCCGCTCCATCAGTTGCGGTGATATAGTTCCTGTTTATGCTGTTAAACAGCTTAAATCGGAACTATATTACCGCAACTTTTATGGACGCGTGGGTGGGCTATACTAGCTGCGGATGAAAGGAAGTTAGCCATGTATGACAAAGAACCCGTACCTGGCCGCAACGACGCTTGCTGGTGCGGCAGCGGCAAAAAATATAAGAAATGCCATAGCGCCTTCGATGAGCGCCTTGAGCGCCTGTGGGAAGAGGGCTGGGAGGTCCTGCCCCGCACGCTCTACAAGACGCCCGCCGATATCGAAGGCATCAAGCGCTCGGCCGCTATCAACGTGGGCGTGCTCGATTACGTAGGCGAACACATCGCCGCGGGCATGACCACCAACCAGATCGACCAGATGATCTACGACTACACCGTCGAGCACGGTGGCACGCCGGCCGACCTCAACTACGAGGGCTACCCCAAGAGCGTGTGCACCTCGATCAATGACGTGGTCTGTCACGGCATCCCCTGTGATACAGATGTGCTGCACGAGGGCGATATTATCAACGTGGACTGCTCCACGATTTTGGACGGCTACTTTAGCGACTCGAGCCGTATGTTCTGCATCGGCGAGGTCTCGGCCGAGCGCCAGCGCCTGGTCGACGTCACCCGCGCCAGCGTGGAGGCGGGCTTGGCAGCCGTCAAGCCATGGCTGCCGCTGTCCGTTATGGCCGAGGCCGTGCAAAAGACGGTCGAGGACGCCGGCTTTAGCGTGGTGCGCGAGTACGGCGGACATGGCATCGGTAAGGAGTTCCACGAGGACCCGTTTGTGGGCTTTACCACCGAGGCACCCGATGTGGACACCATCATGGCTCCGGGCATGGTCTTTACCATCGAGCCCATGGTCAATGCCGGAGCGCCCGACATTAAGATTAGCAAGGGCGACGGTTGGTGCGTGCGCACCAAGGACGGCAGCGATTCGGCCCAGTGCGAGGTACAGCTCGTGGTGACCGAGGATGGTTACGAGCTGCTGAGCTGGTAGCTGTGGATGCGCCGGATGCTGACGGGCACGCTCGTCTTGCATCCGGCGTTTTTTGAACGTTTTGCCTGATAAAACCTACCAAAATAAACCTGTCCCTTTTTGGCAGGTCGAGCGGAGAGGACTGCTTGTGAACATCCTGGTTTTGTTGCCCGTCAACGACCGTCATCGCGCGATCCTCGAGTCGAGCGCTCCGGGCGAGGACTTTATCTACACGAGCGCCGACGCCATCACGCGCGAGCAGGTCGCCGATGCCGACGTGATCTTGGGCAACATCGACCCTGACATGCTCACGGCATGCGAGCATCTCCAGCTGCTGCAATTGCAGACCGCCGGCTATGACGACTACCTTGCCGCCGGCACTGTGCCGGTCGACGCCAAACTGTCTTGCTCGGTGGGCGCCTACGGCCAAGCCGTGAGCGAGCACATGTTTGCTATGGTGCTGTCTATGATGAAGCGCCTGCCCGGCTACCAGGACCTGCAACGCGAGCATCGCTGGGAGGACTTAGGCCCGGTCACCTCGCTCAAAAATGCCAATGTGCTGGTGTTGGGCGCGGGCGACATTGGCGGCCACTTTGCCACGCTCTGCCGCAGCATGGGCGCGCACGTCCGCGGCATCAAGCGTCATCCGCTCGTCTACCCCATTGTATTTGAGGACATGGACGGCATGGATGCCCTGTCTGAGCGCCTGGCGGAGGCCGACATCGTCGCATCCTTTATGCCCAGCACACCCGAGACCCGCGGCCTGGCGAACGCCGAGTTCTTCGCCGCGATGAAACCGGGCGCCTTCTTTGTCAACGGCGGCCGCGGTGACCTTGTTGTTGCCGACGATCTGGTTGCCGCTCTTGAGTCCGGACACCTTGCCGGTGCCGCGGTCGATGTCACCGACCCTGAGCCACTGCCCGCAACAAGCCCGCTATGGGATGCGCCCAACATGCTCATCACGCCGCACGTCTCAGGTTGGTTCCACCTGGCAGCCACGCTCAACAATGTGGTCGACATTGCCGCGGAGAACCTGCGTCACCTGCAAGCCGGCGAGACCCTGCGTTGCTGGATCGAACACTGATTTGTTCCGGCGTTCTACCGAACGCCGGAACCGCTCGACGCTGCGCCCTTAGGTTCCGCCGTTCTAACGAACGGCGGACCACTCGACGCTGCGCGCCGCCCAGAGCGACAATTTGCCATTCAAAAGGCAAGGCATGACCAGAAGGTCTATGCCTTGCCTTTTTCATGCCAACTTGTTCGCTCTGGACATCGCTCGCTGACGTTTGCTCAACCTGCGGTGTCTTAACAATTCTGTCCAGCTGTTGGCATTGCGGCATTTTCCCAGATAAAACCTGCCAAAATTAACATCCCTTTTTGGCAGGTTTTAGAGCTCCACGCTTTCGGCGCCGTTGATATGGAGGTCGCGCTCGTAGAAGGCGGTGAGGGCGCGGATGGCGTACATCACGTCGCGCACGCCGCCGGTCTCGTAGCTCGAGTGCATGGCCAGCTGCGGCAGGCCCACGTCCACGGCGTGCATGCTCGCCTGCATGTTCGACAAGTTGCCGAGCGTGGAGCCGCCCGCCATATCGCTCTTGTTGGCGAAGGCCTGCGTGGGCACATCAGCGTCATCGCAAATAGCCTGGAACACCGCGCGGCTAAAGGCATCGGTGCAGTAGTGCTGGTTGGCGGCTTCCTTGATGACGATGCCGCCGTTGAGCACAACCTGGTTGCGGGCGTCGCACTTCTCGGCGTGGTTGGGGTGCACGGCATGCGCGTTGTCGCAGCTCACGAGCATCGATGCGGCAAGGGCGCGATGGTACGACTCGTCGTCAAAGCCCAGCGATCCGTTAATGCGGCGCAGCGCGTCGGCCAAGAACGTCGACATGGCACCCTGCTTGGTCTCGGAGCCAACCTCCTCATTATCAAAGCAGCAGAAGACCGAAACATCGTGCGCGTTCTCGGCACCCAAAAATGCCTGCAGCGCGGTGTAGGCGCAGGCCAGGTCGTCGAGCTTGGGCGTCGAGATAAACTCGTCGGCCCAGCCCCAAATGCGCGCATCCTGACGATTGACCAGGAACAGATCGCGGCCCAAAATCTGCTCGGGCTCAACATCCAGCTCGTCGGCGATCAGGGCATCGAAGTCGCCCTGCTTAAGGTCACCAGCGCTGATGAGCGGGCAAAGGTCGACAGATCGGTTGGGGGCAAAGCCCTCGTTAACGCCACGGTTCATATGGATGGCAAGGCTCGGGATAATAGCGACTTCGCGCTCGGTGGCAAGCAGGCGGCTCTCAATACGGTCGCCCTCGCGCACCAGCACGCGGCCCGCGAGTGCCAGCGGGCGATCGAACCAGGTGTAGTCGATCATGCCGCCGTAGGCCTCGGTGTTCAGGCGCAGCGTCTCGCCCGCGCCATCGAGCTCGGGCACGGCCTTGACCTTAAACGTCGGAGAATCGCTGTGCGACGCCGTCAGCTGAAAATGATAATCACCGGCAACGCCGTCCTCGCCCCACGTCGCGGCCAGGTCCTCGCCCACCTTAAAGGCAACAACACTCGAGGTGTTGCGCTGCGTGTAATAACGCCCGCCCGGTTCGATGTCCCACGCCGCATTCTCGGGCAGGTAGGTAAAGCCCGCCTCGTCGAGCTCGGCCATAATGGTCGCCGCCGTATGGAACATGCTGGGGCATGCCTCGATAAAGTCGATAAGGTCGTTGGCGGCCTCGATATCATCGGCCGTCACATGCGCGCGCTCGGGCGTTTCCTGATCCGTCATGCTCTCCCCTTTCGCTGGGTTGATGGTCCCTTCCAGCATACCCCGCCGCGCCAGCGCCGTGCCTTTCATTCCATGTTTAATCCCGCGCCGCTCGCCAAGTTGAGCCATCATGCCCGCACTCCTTTTGCGACAATTACGCTAACAGGACGAAAGGAGCCGTCATGAAGCCACGTAACATTGCCATCGCCTGCGGTGTCGCGGGAGTCGCCGTCGGCCTTGCCGCTGCCACCGGCATCGTTTATCACAAACAAATCAAATCCGCCGCGTCACTCAAACGCTTGACCGGCTACGCGGATGGCTATGACCTGTACGAAATCGACATCGCCTACGACTACGATCTTGATCGCATCATCGCCGCTGGCGTGCGCGACGACCAGGCCTACATCGATGCCGTGGTGGCGCAGGTGCTGCCCGGTGTGCCGGTACATGTCCAGGCGCCCCAGTTTGCCTGCAGCGCTTTTGTCGCCGTAGATGCCGAAGGCCGCGTGCGCACCGGTCGCAATTACGACTTTAAGGACGACACCTCGGCGCTGCTGGTGCGCAATCACCCACGCGGCGGTTATGCCTCCATCGGGTTTGCCGCCCTTAACAACCTGGGCGATAACACTCCGCTCGACTCCGTCGCCGGACGCGCCGCCGCACTCATGGGCCCGTTTGCCCAGCTCGACGGTGTTAACGAGTGCGGCGTGTCCATTGCCGTGCTCACCCTGGATTCCAAACCCTGTGACCAGGACACGCAGCGCCCCGTCATCAACACTTCGCTCGCCATCCGTCTGGTGCTCGACCGTGCCACCACCACGCAAGAGGCCGTCGACCTGCTTTCTGCCTACGACATGCACGCCATGGCCGGACGCGATTACCACTTCTTTATCAACGACGCCGCCGGTGACGCGCGGGTGGTGGAGTGGGATCCGCGCGATCCGGACCGCGCTTTCAAAGCGACTCCCGTACGCCAGGTTACGAACTTCTATGCCTGCTATGGCGACGAAGTGCTGCCCAACCAAAAGAATGGCGAGCTGGGCCATGGCAAGGAGCGCGCCGTCGCAATCGCCGCTGTCCTCGACGCCCATGCCGGCGCCCAAGACGAGGCAGTCGCTTGGAAGGCCCTACGCGCTGCGGCGCAAGAGCCCAATCCGGAAGACATCACCAGCAACACGCAGTGGTCGGTCGTCTTTGACAACACCGAGCCTGCTGCCGCCATCACGCTGCGCCGCCATTGGGGCGACATCGACGCCTTCGCGCTGTAAGAAGCCAGGCCCGTCGACCTTACGCTCGCCTGACGCTGCTTACATTTCTATACATTTGAGCTAACACGTTTTACCCCTGTATCAACAGTGTGCGGGGGTAAACTTATGCGCATGTTATAACTTGCCCGGAAGGATTCATCATGCTCAGGATCGGTCTTCTTACCAGTGGCGGCGACTGCCAGGCGCTCAACGCCACCATGCGCGGCATCGTCAAAACGCTCATGACCAATAGCGAAGAGCCTATCGAGATCTACGGTTTTGAGGACGGCTACCAGGGCCTTATCTACAGCAGGTTCCGCGTCATGACGCCCGCCGATTTTAGCGGTATCCTCACCCGCGGCGGCACCATCCTGGGCACGAGCCGCACACCGTTCAAGCGTCTGGATACCCCCGAGGCCGATGGTGTCGAGAAGGTGCCGGCGATGGTCCACACCTATCATAAGCTGCAGCTCGACTGCCTGTTTATGCTAGGCGGTAACGGCTCCACCAAGACCGCCAACCGCCTGCGCGAAGAGGGCCTCAACGTTATCGCCCTGCCCAAGACCATCGATAACGACACCTGGGGCACCGAGTTGACGTTTGGCTTTACGAGCGCCATCGACGTCGCCACCAAGTGCATCGACGACATCCACACCACTGCCTCGAGTCACGGCCGCGTGTTCGTTATCGAGATCATGGGCCACAAGGTTGGCTGGATCCCGCTGTACGCCGGCGTCGCGGGCGGTGCGGATGTCATCTTGATTCCCGAGATCCCCTACGACATGGATAACGTCATCAAGACCATCGAGCATCGCATGGAGACCGGCAGCCGCTTTACGATCGTAGCCGTCGCCGAGGGCGCTATCTCCAAGGAGGACGCGGCGCTGTCCAAGAAGGAGTACAAGAAGAAGCTCGCCGAGCGTACAAGCCCGTCGATCGTCTACGACATCGCCAAGGAGATCGAGGCCAAGACCGGTCGCGAGACCCGCGTCGCCATCCCCGGCCACACGCAGCGCGGCGGTCAGCCCGACGCTCAGGACCGCATCTTTGCGACCCAGTGCGGCGTCGAGGCCGCGCTTGGCTGCCTGCGCGGCGAGTTTGGTTACATGATCGCCCTGCGCGACGGCAAGATGTGCCACATGCCGCTCGAGGAGGTCGCCGGCAAGCTCAAGTATGTCGACCCCCAGAGCGACCTGGTGCGCGAGGCCAAGGCGTTGGGCATCAGCTTCGGCGACGAATAGCCTCGGCTGGAACTGCTCTCATCGGAGGCCCCAGGGCTTACCTCCCAAATCGTCCTCGGACATGTCAGGACCCCGCTGCGCGCTTCGCGCGGCGGGGTCCTTCCGTCCTGCGGAAAGATTTGGGAGGTAAGCCCTGGGGCCTCCTGCGGTAACTAGGGAGGCCGAGGCTATTCGTCTTCTTGCTGCGGGTGCCTGGGCTGAGATTTTGGGATGTTGCAGGCTCTTAGCTGAGAGTAGCACTGACATTTGTCCTGAAATGGCTGGTCGTTAGGGGTTGCTACCGGTAGTTGCGGTAGGGTCGGAGCAGATTCTAACTAGAAATGGTGGTCGCTACCGGTTGTTCTCGGCATACTCGGCTCATTCGATTCGACCATCAAACGAAAGGAACCACCATGGATCTTGCGATGGCGCAGCGGCTCGTTGATCGCCGCAAGGCTGCCGGGCTTTCTCAGGAGGCGCTTGCCGCCCAGCTGGGCGTGAGTCGTCAGGCTGTCAGTAAATGGGAGCGCAGCGAATCCTCGCCCGATACCGATAACCTTATTGCGCTCGCCGCGCTGTATGGCGTGTCGCTGGATGAGTTGTTGTATGGGGAAGCGGCTAGTGATGCCGATAGCTCAGAGGACGGCAGCACCGAAACGGTGGATGAGGCTAAAGAGGCCGAAGATTCTGCCGAGCACGCCGATTGCGGCGACAAACCACTTGTCGATATTTCCCTCGCGCGCGGCATCCACGTCATTGATCCCAATAAAGGCGAGGAAGTACATGTTGGCTGGAACGGCATCCATGTGACCAACGAGCGCAAGGGCGAAGAGGTGCATGTGGGGCCGGACGGCGTGCATGTCGATACGCTTGAGGACGATGGACATAGCGTGCATACCAATGACGACGGCACCGTCACCATCGACGGCGAGACGTTCTCCAGCTGGAAGGAAGCACACGACAAGCTCGACCATCATGGCAAGCATTTCCACACCAAGGTCGGACGTACATGGAACAAATGCCCCTTCCCCGCACTTGTCGCTCTCGCCTATCTGGTGCTCGGCATTGTCTACGGTACATGAGCTACGGGACTCTTCCTCGTCTTTTTGATTCCCGTCTATTACGCGCTTGGCGACTTTATCGACCAACGCCACTTGTCAAAGCTCATTGAATGCGTCTATCCAGCAGCCGCCATTGCATGGTTCCTCTACATGTGGCTCTGCCTGGAGCAACCCCATCCCGCCTGGGTAATACTCATCACCATCCCGGTCGTAAAAGCACTCATGCGTTGGTGCCGCAAACAATGGAAGCATCGCGAGCGAGCCTAAACCATCCCAGTCCGACAGCAGCACCCAGCTAGTACTCCCCCGCCCATCCCTCCTAAGTTGCGGTGATATAGTTCCGGTTTTAGCCTTGAGTAGTCGAATTTAGGAACTATTCCACCGCAACTTACGAACGATCGGAGCGGCTACAGCACAAGCGTCGGCGTTCGTTTGATGTTCCGCCACGAAAAGGGGTCATCTACTACGTTTAGCTCGATGGGGCCAACCATGACCGCCTTTTTCGAAAATCGACAGGCCTTCTACCTGCGGTTTTATTTTTCGTTTTCCCGGCATGATTGAGGATATCCAATTAAACGTAGTAGATAGGCCCGTTTTGTGGCATACGACCCATTCAAGCCCAATCTCGAAGGCTAAAGAGAGCCTCTCATCCACGCCTGGGAGCGAAAACCAAATAGAATGAAAGGCAAATGGAAAGCCCGTTTGACGAGCGGAGGACATATGCGCGACGTAGCCGAAAGCGACTGGAAGCTGTTTAAGAAAATGCTTCCTCAATGGCAAGAACGTTATATGGAAAAGCTCATCGCCCAGTACGTTGAGATGCTGAACGGCGACAGCGAAGCGTCCAGTAGATTTTGGGCACTAGAAGAGCGCCTCAATAGAGATAAGCTGTCCTCAGGCGTAATTGCAAACGACATTCGCCGCAGCACAATGCACCGCGAGATAGCCAATTTGCTTATCGACAGCGTGATCACCCTTGACGACCTTAACGGTTTTACCGAGGACATTAAGAGCTATGCGCAACACTGGATTGGCCAGTAAGAGCACTGAGCGACAAACATCCCCAGCAAAACGGGGCGAACGCCGGGCCACCTAATGGTTGTCCGGCGTTCGCCCAGATGAAACCTGCCAAAATAAACCTGTCCCTTTTTGGCAGGTTACTCGGCGCTCTTGAGGGCGCCGACCATGTCGATCTTGTTGAGGGTACGGTTGGTGGCGAGGTTGACGATGATCGTAAAGCCGAAGGAAAGCACCACCGCAAGCACGTAGCTCAGCGGCTCGACTTCGACGTCAAAGTACAGCGACGGCATCTGCAGGATGTACGTAAAGCTCTCGGCGAGCAGGCCACCCAGCGGCACGCCCAGCGCGGCACCAATCGCCGTCAAAATCAGCGTCTCCTTGTTAACGTAGTGGTGCACCTCGCCACGGCGGAAGCCCAGCACCTTGATGGTCGCCAGCTCGCGCTCACGCTCCGAGATATTCGTGTTGGACAGCGTAAACACCACAACAAACGATAGGCACGCCGCCATAAAGGTCACAAGCACCACGACCGAATTGATGATCGTAAAGTTCGCCTCGAAGTTTTCCCAATGCTCGGCGGTACTCGACAGCGTAATCCAACCGTCGCTCTTAAGACGGTTGGTAAACGCAATCTGATCGGCCGACGAGCCCTTGAGCAGCGCAAAGATGCCGTTGAGGCGCACGCTGCGACCAAACGCTCGCTCATAGGTGCTCTGTGTCATATAGAGCGTGTTGCCCAAGTAGTTAAGTGAAATGTCGCTGACTTTAACCTTGGCAACGTTGAGCGACGAATCCTGGACGTGAGCCGTGTCACCCGGCTTGATCCCCAGCACCAGCTGAGAGCTCTTGCTCAAATACACATCCCCGTCACGCAGGGCGAGCGGTTCTTTGGACTCGTCCTCGAGACACACGTAGTCGTCCAGGTCGTTCGTGCGGTCATCGGGCACCACAATCAGCTGCACGGTCTCGCTCTTGCCGCCAAACGTAAAGGTGACGTTGTCGGTCATAATCGGCAGCGTCGAAGTCACGGTCACGTTGGAATCATTGGCTGCGCTTCGCTCGTCGAGCGCCGCGCACGTCTGCGAAAAATCGTCGGGATTGGCAACCGCCAACAAGTCATAGCGCGTGATATGCCCGTACTGCTTGGGCGAAAGCGCCACCGACGTGTCACGGATGCCCATACCGCAGATCACGAGCGCCGTGCATCCCGCGATGCCGAAAATGGTCATAAAGGCGCGCTTTTTATAGCGGAACAGGTTACGCGCCGCCACCTTGTTTAAGAAGCCCATGCGGCGCCAGATAAAGCCGATGCGCTCGAGCAAGATACGCGAGCCGGCACGCGGGGCCTTGGGGCGCATGAGCGAGGCCGGAGTCTCGGCCATCTCGTGGCGGCAGGCGATAATCGTGGCACCCACCACGCCCACGGCAAACAGCGCGACCGACACAAGCGATGACACGATGTCGTACGAAAGCAGCATCTGGGGCAGCGAGTACATGTCGTCGAACACCGTAAACAGGAACAGCGGCAGGCCCACAAACCCGATGACGTTGCCCAGCACGCCGCCAATCAGGCAAGCCCACAGCGCATAGTCCACGTATTTGGACAGGATGCGCCCGCGCGAGTAGCCGAGTGCCTTGTACAGGCCAATGAGCGTACGCTCCTCCTCGACCATGCGCGTGGCGGTGGTAAGGCTGATGAGCACGGCGACGATAAAGAAGATGAACGGGAACACCGTGGCGATGGCCTCGATTGAGGAACTGTCGCTCTCGACGCTCGAGTAGCTTGCGATGTTACCGCGGTCCTGGATGTACCAGGTGCATTCGCCAAGGTCGGAAATCTCGGCGCGGGCATCGGCAAATTGCTGGTCGGCGGCAGCGCGACGCTGGTCCAAATCGGCCTGAGCCTGGGCGCGCTCCTCGCTGCCCTCGGCCATACGATTGATGTTGTCCTGTTCAATCCCAAAGAGCATATTCGCTTGGCGCTCTGCCGCATCCAAACTTGCCGGCGTATCGACCGTCAACTCTTGAGCACGTGCCTTTTCACGCCCGTCGCGGATCTTATCGATATTACCCTTGACCTCGTTAATCTTTGTCGTGTAGGCATCCGAATAGGAATTGAGGCTCTTAGCCCCCTCAACGGTCACGTGAACCGCGGAGTAGGAAGAAGATGTCGCGGCATCCTCGCTCACATAGAACTTGTAGTCCGCAGCCGAGGCGGCACGGAAGGCGTTGACCGTCGAGTCGGAGCTCACGTCGGTGGGGTCGAGAACCTCGGCCGTGATGGTGTAGTCCCCATCGGCAAACTGGTCCTTGGCGCTTTGGTTCGACGAGCTCGCATCGTTGGCGGCAAAGCTCACGGTATCGCCGATTTTCTTGCCCGAAGCCTTCAAAAAACGTGAGGTCACTGCCACTTCGCCCGAAGTCTCGGGCAGCTCGCCGCGTACTAGCACCGGTTGGTCAATATTCTCTTTGGAGAGGCTCTGTACGACGACACGCTCGCGCGTCGTACCCACGGCGGTATAGGCGGTCTCGGTATAGATGCCCTCGGCAGTCTCGACGCCATCGACCTCTTGAATGGCCGCAAGATCGTCATCGGTCAGACCATAGGTCGACTGCACGTTGATGTCATAAACATTCTGCTGGTCAAAGTAAGCGTCGACCGAATCGCACAGGTCCTCGCAGCCCGCCTTAAGGCCGCACATCACGCTCACGCCGAGCGCGGTGATGACCACGATGGACAAGAAGCGCTTAAGACTGCCGCGGATTGTGCGGTAGATGCCACGGCGGAACACCGTCGGCACCATATCGTTTGAGCTTTGGGCAGTGCGGTAGGTCGTAAAATCCTGCTCGCGCTCCGTGTTCTGCGCGTCGCGGCGTTGGCTGTTTTGACGGTCCTGATCCATGGGCGCTACCACTCGATCGTCTCGATCGGCATGGGATTTTGCTGGACCGTCTCGCTCTCCACGCGACCACTCTTAAAGCGGATCAGGCGATCGGCCATGGGCGCGAGCGCGGAGTTGTGCGTGATGATAATGACCGTAATGCCTTGCTTGCGACAGGTGTCCTGCAATAGCTGCAGAATCTGCTTGCCGGTTTTGTAGTCGAGCGCGCCCGTGGGCTCGTCGCACAGGAGCAGCTTGGGGTTCTTTGCCAGTGCGCGGGCGATGGACACGCGCTGCTGCTCTCCTCCCGAAAGCTGCGCGGGAAAGTTGGCGAGGCGCTCGCCCAGGCCAACCTGACGAAGCGTCTGTTCGGCATCGAGCGAATCAGGGCAGATCTGTGCCGCGAGTTCGACGTTCTCAAGCGCCGTCAGGTTGGGAACCAGATTGTAGAACTGGAAAACAAAGCCGACGTCGGCGCGGCGGTATTCCACGAGCTGCGCCTCGTTGGCGGAGCTCACGTCGCGTCCGTCCACCGTCACGGTGCCGGAGGTCGCCGTGTCCATGCCGCCCAAGATGTTGAGCGCCGTGGTTTTACCGGCGCCCGAAGCGCCCAGGATAATAGCGAGCTCGCCGCGCTCAACCGTAAAGCTCGCGCCGTCGAGTGCGTGAATGCGCGCGTCGCCCTCGCCATATGCCTTGATGACGTCTTTGAATTCAATATAGGCCATCGATTAATTCCCATCTGGTCGGATAATTCTTTAGTATTACCCATTTCGCACCGACCAAAAAGGGACAGGTTTATTTTGGCAGGTTTTATATGGGGAAACGGCAGCTATAGATGAGGCGCCGGGGAGGCAGAGAAATCATCGACGGGGTCAGGCCGACCACCAAACACAACGCACGCATCTCTATCTGTCAGCAAAATCATTCGAACAGCTGTTCGTTTCTATGATATGATTCCGTTATCTAAGCAGGCCAATACGCAGAAAGGCGGCCAACATGGCGTTCGACTTTAAGAAGGAATGCAAGGAGCTCTACAAACCTGCAAGCAAGCCGAGTATCGTAACTGTCCCGCCTATGAGCTACGTTGCCGTTCGCGGCAAGGGCGACCCAAATACCGAAGGTGGCGAGTATCAAAACGCCCTGCCGCTGCTTTACGGAATCGCCTATACCGTCAAGATGTCGAAGAAAGGCTCAAGGAGTATCGAGGGTTATTTCGACTTTGTGGTACCTCCGCTCGAGGGTTTCTGGTGGCAAGACTCCCCGAGCGGCGACATCGATTATGCACGCAAGGACGATTTCAACTTTATCTCGTGTATCCGCCTGCCCGATTTCGTCACCCGAGATGACTTTGACTGGGCAGTCGCGGAAGCCACGGCCAAAAAGAAACTGGACTTTTCCGCCGTCGAGCTGCTTAAAGTTGACGAGGGTCTCTGCGTTCAATGCATGCATACCGGACCCTACGACAGCGAGCCGGCGACCGTAAACGCTATGCATGAATACACGACCGAACAGGGCTATGTCCCCGACCTCTCAGACACCCGTTTACATCACGAAATCTATCTCTCCGATCCACGCAAATGTGCACCGGAGAAACTTAAGACTGTGGTTCGTCATCCTATCAAGCGCGCTGAATAGCGTGGAGCGTCATTTCACACGTTAGGTTTTAAGCCAGCCAACCAGCCGCCTCCTGGGCCGTCCGGTAATTGTCTTGACGCGACCCGTCGCATCTTATAAGTTTGTTTTGCTAAAGCTGGAAAGCCTCTCAACGATGCGCAACTCCAGCTCTTTTTTTATCAAAAGAGCAAGTGTCGGAAAGCAAAATGTCGGAAAGCAACGTATCGAGCAGAATCAAACACCTGGTCAACACCTATAGCGGCCTCGTGCTCATGGGTGCTGTCGGAATCCCTATTGGCATCATCGTCGGCGCCATTTGTGCCCTCTTTGGTCGTGCGCTCCTGGCGATCGGTGCCTTCCGCGACGAGCACATCACCCTGCTCCTTCCCTTCCTCGCCCTCATGGGCTTGGCCATCGTATTTGCCTACCGCACCTGGGGCAAAGGCACCGGCCGCGGCATGAGCTTAATATTCGACGTAGGTCACGGACGCGAGGACGCCATCTCCCCGCGCCTCGTGCCGCTCGTTATGCTGAGCACGTGGGGAACGCACCTCTTTGGCGGCAGTGCGGGACGCGAGGGCGTAGCGGTGCAGATCGGCGCCACCGTCTCACATTGGATCGGCCGACGCTTGCCTTTCCGCGACCCCGGCAACACGTTTTTGCTTATCGGCATGGCCGCCGGCTTTGCCGGGCTCTTCCGAACGCCGCTCGCCGCCACGGTCTTTGCTATCGAAGTGCTTGTCGCCGGACGCATGGAATACCGCGCGCTGTTTCCCGCACTTACGGCCGCGCTCGCCGCAAGCATGACCTCCGGCGCCCTGGGGCTCGAGAAGTTCGAGGTCGCCGTTACCGCCTCGTATGCGCTCGACCTCCCCGGTCTTGGACGGCTTGCGGTGTTGGGCATCGCGTTTGGCATGGTAGGCGGCGCCTTTGCCTGGTGCCTTGCGCATGCCAAGACTCTTGCAGCGCGGCTGCTCCCCAACCCCTATGTGCGCATCGCTGTTATGGGCATCGCGCTATCGGCGATCCTGTTCGCGCTGTGGCAGGGACGGTACTGCGGACTTGGCACCAACCTGATATCGGCGGCGCTCAACGGTGACGGCAAGGTCGCCATTATGCCTTGGGACTGGGCGCTCAAATTCGCACTCACCATCGCCACGCTTGCCGCAGGATATCAAGGTGGTGAGGTCACGCCGCTGTTCTCCATCGGAGCGAGCCTGGGTGTCGTACTCGCTGGAATTCTCGGCATGCCCGTCGAGCTCTGCGCCGCGCTGGGCTACGCCGCCGTCTTTGGCAGCGCCACCAACACGCTGCTCGCGCCGATCCTCATTGGCTGCGAGGTCTTCGGTTTCGGTAATCTGCCGGCGTTCTTCATCGTCTGCGTTGTGGCATATCTGTTCAACATGGACAAATCGATCTACGCCCTGCAGAAGCGGGCGTAGATCGATGTCCAGGCAGGTGGTCTCAACCGGAAACGGCATCCCACTCTGAGGCTGCATTCCGGGACACGGTTTCCGCTTGGGACGCCATTCGGAAAGCGTGTCCCGTTCTTTCGCGGCGTCTTGGCTATGCAAAGTGCCCTGGCGTTACTCCTCGTACGCGCCCTCAAGCCGGAGCAGCCACTCCTTGCGATCGAGCCCGCCGGCATATCCGTTAAGCGAGCCATCGGCGGCAACCACGCGATGGCACGGCACGATAATCGAAATGGGATTACGCGCGACCGCGGCCCCCACGGCACGCGGGGACACAACGGGAGCCTCATTTCCCGGCACACGATGTCGAGCCGCAACACGCTGAGCGATCTCGCCATACGTAACGACCTCGCCACGCGGAATTGAAAGCAGCTCAAACCAAACCTCGCGCTGAAACGCCGTACCAATCATATGCAACGGCGGCGTAAACCGAGGCTCCTGCCCCGCAAAATACGCATTCAGCCAAGCCCAAGAACGCTCAAGCACCGAAGAAGCCGCACCATTTGCCGGACTCACCGAAGACATCCCACCGGCACCAGAAACCGCATCGGCACCTTCAACGTGCTCCGCATCTTCTTTGAGCAGCGTAGAGCCAAAGTGCTCCTGCCCCTCAAACCAAAGCCCCGTCAGACCGCGGCCATCAGCGGCAAGCAAGATTTCGCCCAAAGGTGAGGCAAATGTCGTCGTGACCACCAGCGGCTCCTTTCAAAACTCCGCAACATAATACCGCGAATTGTGCAGACAACCCCGCAGATACGTTCGGACAGACTCGATTGTCCAGGGGGGGCGTTCTCCCTCTCAATATCGGCTGATACCAAGTCGCAACGCCCAAAACGATGTCCGGCAAAAACGAAGGTGAATGGTTTTCCGAGAAGTGAACGAGTAAAACTAGGGTGCCGAAGCATCCGCATTTTTTGATTGCAAAACAGCAGGATTCATGCGATAAAACCGCAGGAAATGGCGGCCAAAATATGCCAATGCTTCAAGGGTCCAAAATAGGTCGTTCACTTCGCGGGAAACCATTCACCTTCGATTCGCACCAACCCCAAAGTCCCCCAAGGCGGCAGGCGCGAAGCGCCGAGGCCGCCGCCGGGACCAGGGCCCGCAACGGCCACGCGCCCCCACATCAGCCCAGCGGCCCCAACCAACAACGGCCCCATCGCAGACCGCTCGCAGCAGCGTCACCGCAGGCGGGGGCCGAGCTTAGTTTTCAGAACACTCCGCAGACCAGTGTGGCGCCTTGTCCGCGGCTCCGAAGGAGCAGGACAAGGCGCCACACATGGTCGAGGACGTTCTGAAAACTAAGCCCGGCCCCGCCGGACAGGTCAACCTACTCGCAGAGCAGCTTGGCGATCTGGACGGCGTTGGTTGCCGCGCCCTTACGGATTTGGTCGCCGCAGCACCAGAAGGTGATACCGCGCGCGGCCTCGGGGTTCGAGATGTCGCGACGCACGCGGCCGACCCAAATCAGGTCCTGGTCGGACGTATCCATCGGCATGGGGAAGCGATCGTGCGCATCCTCGGCGCTCATATCGTCAACCAGCTTCACGCCCGGAGCGGCAGCCAGCGCAGCACGGGCCTCCTCGACCGTAATATCGCGCTCAAACTCGAGCGTAATGCTCTCGGAGTGCGAGCGCAGCACGGGCACGCGCACGCAGGTGCAGTTCACGCGCAGCTCGGGCAGATGCATAATCTTGCGGCCCTCGTTTTGTAGCTTCATCTCCTCGGAGGTAAAGCCCTCCTCCTTGACGCCGCCAATCTGCGGAATCAGGTTGCTCGCGAGCTGTGCGGCAAATGCGCGCGGCTCGGGAATCTCCTCACCACGGCCCAGGGCGGCCAGCTGAGCCTCGAGCTCGGCCATACCGGGCGCGCCAGCGCCCGAAGCTGCCTGATACGTGGACACGATCATACGCTTCACGCCAGCGAGCTGATGCAGCGGCCACGTGGGAACCAGGCCGATGATAGTCGCGCAGTTGGGGTTGGCGATAAGGCCGTGATGCCACTTGATGTCGTCAGCATTGATCTCGGGTACGACCAGCGGCACCTCGGGATCCATACGGAAGGCATGGCTGTTGTCGACCACGACGGCGCCGCGCTTGACGGCCTCGGGCAGCAGCTCCTTGGCGATATCGTCGCCGGCAGCGCCGAGCACGATGTCGCAGCCCTCAAAGGCCTCGGGGCAAGCCTCTTCAATCACAATCTGCTCTCCACGGAACTCGACGGTTTTACCCGCGGAGCGTGCACTTGCCAGCAGCTTGAGCTTGCCAACTGGGAACTCCTGCTCGTTGAGGCACTCGAGCATCTGGGTGCCTACAGCTCCCGTCGCGCCCAAAATAGCAACCGTGTACTGTTTCATGCTTCCCCCTTTAAAGGTTGTGGCTTTTGCCCGCACGCCGAGCAGGCCGATTATTGTTGCCAGTGTATACAAGAACAGGGCGGGCACGAAACCCGCCCCGTCGAAACGAAACCGAAACGAAACGCCCCGCCGTAGATTTTTGAGACATGACCCAAAAATCTACCGAGCAGTCGCTACTTTTTGAGCGCAGCCAGAGCGGGATCGACCGGCGCAGGAGCCTCCAGATCGGAGACCTTCACAATGCCGTTTTCGTCGGAGAAGGCACGGTAAATGGTCCGAATCGCCAGGTCGAAGTCCTTCTCCTCGACACCGATAATGATGTTGATTTCGTCACAGCTCTGCGAAATCATGCGCACGCTCACGCCGGCCTGGCCGAGCATGCCAAACAGATGGCCCGAGATACCTGCACGACCGCGCAGGTTACGACCGACGGTCGCGATGAGCGCCAGGCCCTCGACAACCTCGATCTCGAGCGGCTCGACCTCCTGCTGAATGTCGCCCACAAGCGAGTACAGCGAATCGTGCACATCCTGCTCCTGCACCACGGCGCCAAAGCGGTCGACACCAGTGGGCATGTGCTCGACGGAAACGTCATAGCGTTCGAACACCGAAAGTGCACGGCGCATAAAGCCGACACGGGGCTTGGTGCGGTCGCGGGCGACGTTGATGGCGACAAAGCCGCGTTTGCCGGTCACGCCGGTAATGATGGGTTCTGCCTCGCCCTCGTCAGCCGTCTCGCTAATGATGGTACCGGGGTCCTGCGGCGCATTGGTGTTCTTGATGACCAGCGGAATACCCGCCTCACGCACAGGGAACACGGCCTCCTCGTGCAGGACGCTTGCGCCCATGTACGAAAGCTCACGCAGCTCCTCGTAGGTAACGCGGGCGATGGGCTGCGCCTCGGGCACAATACGCGGATCGGCAGAATAGAAGCCCGAAACGTCGGTCCAGTTCTCGTACAGATCGGCGCCCAGGCACTTGGCCAGAATCGAGCCGGAAATATCGCCGCCGCCGCGGTCGAGCAGTTTGATCTGGCCCTCACGCGTCGCGCCGTAGAAACCGGGCATGACAAAGCCACCCTGCTGGCCGTACTCCTGCACCAGCTCAGAGGTGCGGTTCATGCTGAGCGTACCGTCGTGATGGAACGCCACAACCGTCGCGGCGTCCAGGAACGGTAGGCCTAGGTACTCAGCCATCAGGCGCGCGGTAAAGTACTCGCCGCGGCTTACGAGCTCCTCAGTAGAGTAGCCACCGGAGCGGGCGCGCTCGGCAAAGGCCGCGAACTCCTCACGGATGGGATAGGTGAGCTCCAGCTCGTCAGCGATATCAAAATAGCGCTGGCCAATGTCCTCGAGCAGCTCCTCACACGACACGTGATACTTAACGTGCGCGTTAACCAGGTAGAGCAGGTCGGTCACCTTGGTGTCGCCCTTAAAGCGGCGGCCGCAGGCAGAAACCACCACAAAACGGCGGGCAGGGTCGGCATCGACGATGGCCTTGATCTTCTTAAAGTGTTCGGCGTCGGCGACCGACGAGCCGCCAAACTTGGCAATCTTAATCATGGGCTTGAGGTTACCTTTCTAAAAGCCTCTGCAAACCTGTTTTGCGCGCTCTGATACCATGGTTTCACCGATTGGGACCAAGGCATCCGAGGAGCAGTGTTATATGGGAACTTATCATAGTACACGAGGACGCACTTTATCGTGCTCAAGTAAGGTGGCAATCCGCACCGGCATCGCTCCCGACGGGGGTTTGTTTGTCTCGGACGAGCTCGGCACCCAGCAGGTCGATATCAGCTCGCTTACAGATAAATCGTACTTTGAAATCGCTCAAGATGTGTTGGGAATGTTACTGAATGATTACACGGCCGAAGAAATTTCGGCGTGTGTCGACGAGGCATACCGCGGCACATTCGCGAGCGAAGAGGTCACGCCGCTCGTCAAACTCGACGCCGCACCGGGCGCCGACGCCCCGCAAACCTATGTGATGGAGCTCTTTGGCGGCCCCACGAGCGCCTTTAAGGACGTCGCTCTGCAGATGCTCCCCCGCCTGATGGCCCGCACCTCCGCCAAGGACGGCGGCGCCGAGCGCATCATGATCGTCACTGCCACGTCGGGCGACACGGGCAAGGCCGCGCTCGCCGGTTTTGCCGACGCTCCGGGCACGGGCATCACCGTCTTTTATCCCGAGGGCAAGGTCAGCCACGTCCAGAACCTGCAGATGTCCACTCAGGAGGGCGATAACGTCGCCGTCTGCGGCATCCGCGGCAACTTTGACGACGCCCAGAGCGCCGTCAAGCGCATCTTTGCCGATAAGGAGCTTGCCGAGCGTCTTGAGGCCGCCGGCACAGTGCTTTCGAGCGCCAACTCCATCAACGTCGGCCGTCTGGTGCCGCAGGTCGTCTACTACTTTGCCGCCTATGCGCAGCTGTTGCGCGCCGGCGCCATCGAGGCCGGCGACGCCGTGGAGTTCTGCGTACCGACCGGCAACTTTGGCGACATCCTGGCCGGCTACTATGCCAAGCGCATGGGTCTGCCCGTCGCCAAACTCGTCGTGGCCAGCGACAAAAACAACGTGCTCGCCGACTTCCTGACCACCGGCGTCTACGACCGCAACCGTCCGTTCTTCACGACCATCTCGCCGTCGATGGACATCCTCATCAGCTCCAACCTGGAGCGCATGCTGTACTTCCTGTCCGATGGCGACTGTGAGCTCGTTGCCGGCCTTATGGAGCAGCTGGCACAGACTGGTCGCTACGAGGTTCCCGCCGACCTGCTGGCAAAGATTCAGAGCGTCTTTGGCTGCGGTTGGGCCAGCGAGGACGAGGTCCGCGCTGCCATCAAGAACTGCTGGGATGCAAACGGCTATGTGATCGACCCGCACACCGCTTGCGGCTATCACGTCTTTGAAAAGGTCGCCCCCGCCGAGGGCACCAAGGCCCGCGTGCTGCTTTCGACCGCAAGCCCCTACAAGTTCCCGCGCGCCTGCTGCGACGCCCTGGGCCTTAACGTTCCCGAGGACGACTTTGAGGCCATGCGCGTGCTCGAGCAGGCCACCAACACGGTCGCCCCGACTCAGCTCGCCGAACTCGAATCCAAACCCGTCCGCTTCGAAGACGTCTGCGACGTCGATGAGATGGCCAACTACGTAGAGTCTGCAGCAAAACGAATGAGCACCAACTAGATCCCTTATTAAGCGCCGGCTTTCGCCGGCGCACCTTCTTTTTATTTAGCTTTCGGGATGATGACGAGCATGCGAGCGGGTCTGGCCGTTTAGTTCGTCGCGAGTTCCGCACGAGCCGGAATGCACTTAATGTGCTTTCCGAGCGAGCCAGGACTGCCCGAGCAGCGAGCTAAACGGCCAGACCCGCCCAGGAGGACCCACATGATCAAAATCACCGTCCCAGCAACCAGCGCCAACCTAGGCATCGGCTACGACACCCTCGGCATGGCCGTCAGCCTCTACTCGCACTTCACCTTTGAGCGCGCCGACAAGCTCACCATCACGGGCTGCCCCGAAGAGTTCCAAAACGAGAATAACCTGGTCTATGTAAGCTTTGTCGATGCTCTGGCCGCCTGGGGCGAGCCGGCTTTTCCCGTTGCCATCGACATTCAGACCGACGTGCCCGTCGCCCGCGGCCTGGGTTCCAGCTCCACCTGCGTCGTCGCTGGCATCATGGCGGCCGCCGCGCTGACGGGCCACACCGTCGACCGCGCCGAGCTCGTCCGCATTGCCACCGAGGTCGAGGGCCATCCCGATAACGTCGCCCCTGCCATCCTGGGCGGTGCCGTCTGCTCCTTTACGCCGACTGATTCGCTCCCCCAGTGCCTGCGCTACGAGGTGAGCGATCGCTTGCGTTTTATTACCGTGATTCCGCCCTACGAGGTGCATACGAGCGAGGCGCGCAAGGTCGTGCCGCAGGAGATTCCACTCTCCACCGCCGTATGGCAAATGGGCCGCATCGCCGGCATGACGCGCGGCCTGGAGACCGGCGACCTTGACCTGATTGCCGCCGCTAATGACGACCGCATTCAGGAGCCCTATCGTCGCCGCCTCATCCCCGACTACAACGCCGTGCGCGACACCTGCCTTAACGGCGGCGCCAAGACCATCTGGATCAGTGGTTCGGGCTCGACCCTCATGGCTATAACCGACGACACCATCGTGGCAAAATTCCTGCAGGTCAAGCTGCGCGAGCAGTTCCCCAAGTGCGAGACGCATATTCTGACGTGCGACACCGAGGGCGCTCAAATCGAGTACCTGTAGACATCGCCGATCGGTCTGTCCGGGCCACCCAGGGGCATCCCCTTAAAAACGTCCTCGCACTTGAGGCCCGCCTATCCTGCTCCTTCGGAGCATCGGATAGGCGGGCCTCGTGCTGCGGAATGTTTTTAAGGGGATGTCCCTGGGTGGCCCTATGGTAACGTGACTAGCGATGTCTGCAGGGACCCACGCTTTGAAGGGGCGCCGGGCTGATAATTTGGCTTTTTATTGGCAGGGGCTCTTGCTAGAGGCAGGCCTCGGCGATGCGCTTTTTTAGTTCGTCGATGCCGGTGCCGGTTTGGGAGCTTGTGATGATCACGTTCTCGGCCGGGACGTTGAGCTGCTTCTTGATGGCCGCTGCCTGACGGGCCTGCTGGGTGCGGCTGAGCTTGTCGGCCTTGGTGAGGCAGACGATAAAGTTGAACTCGTTGCCCTGTAGGTAGTCGATCATGTCGTGGTCGAGCTTGCTGGGGTCGTGACGAATGTCCACCAGCGAGACGACCAAGTTAAAGCTGCGCTCGGAGTCGAAAAAGTCGCCGATAAGCTCGGCCCAGCGGTCGCGCTCGGCCTTGGAGCGACGGGCGAAACCGTAACCCGGCAGGTCCACGAAATGCACGTCGTCGGCCTCAAAGAAGTTGATGTTGCTCGTCTTGCCCGGCGTGCTGGAAACCTTGACCAGGTTCTTGCGGCCAAAGAGCTTGTTCATAATCGACGACTTGCCCACGTTGGAGCGGCCGACAAAGCTCACCTCGGGGCAGGTGGACTCGGGAATCTGCGAAACCTTGCCGTAGCTGGCGACGAACTTGGCAAGCTGGTAGTTAATGGAATCGGCCATGGACACTCCTTGGTCGTAGGTTCTTACAAATAGACGCGCTATTGCGCAGCGGCAATGCGGCGGACGATATCGAGCGTAATGTCACTTGCGACACGCGCGTACTCGAACAGATCGAACTCTCGCTCGCAAATTGCATCGTACGCCTCGTCACAATTATCGCTGATAGCGCGCAGCACCAGGCAATCGACACCATTTTTGGTTGCGACATGGGCAATTGCCGCGCCCTCCATGCCGACACAATCGGCATGCGTCGCCTCGATAGCGTCGTTGCGCATGGTGGCGCCCGTCACAAAGCGGTTACCCGTGGCAATCGTGCCGACCAGGAACTGCTTGGTGCCCTCGTTCGAAGCGACTGCATTTTTCGAAGCGTCAACAAACCCACGCTCAGCAAGCACGTCGGCGGCAATATCGACCAGCGCGGGCGTCGAGCCAAACTCCTCGAGCCCCGGTGCGGACTCGGCGATAAGCGCGGTATCGGTATCCAGATAGCGTAGGCGTTTGCCAATGACCACGTCGTCGATATGGAGCTTGGGGTTCAAACCGCCCGCAATGCCCGAAAACACAACAGCCTGCGGAGCATACTTGCTAATGAGGTGCTGTGTTGCAGCGGCGGCGTTCACCGTGCCCATGCCCGCCGTTGTGGCGACAACTGTCAGGCCGTCGAGCTCACCGCTCACAACGGTCAAGCCTGCCTCCCGTGCCTCGCAAACGTCGCTCAGCTCTTCCTTAATCTGCATGATCTCTTTTTCGAGCGCACCGATAATCGCGATGGTAGCCATACCATTCCCCAAACCTATACGAAATTCTCAACCAAGGTATGGTACCAGCATTTTGTTTGACCTCGCCAAACGAACACGCTAGGCCAGTGCAGCTCGCGTATCAAACAGAGCCTTTGCAATCGCAGCCGTAACCTCGCTCGAACGGTCACTCCATGGCATCGATGTCATGACGCTCATGACATAGGTACGGCCATCGATGTCGATAAGGCCCGCATCGCATGTCGAATAGCAACCATCCTCGCTAATCCAGCCTGCCTTGTTGCGCACCAAAACCTGCTCGTCAGCAATGCCATCGCGCATTCAATTTAAGTCTGTCCCCAATGAGTGCGCGCTAGCCGATGGCGTTTTTGAGTTCGGCGCGGCGCTTTTTCATGCCCATCATGACGGCGTTGCGCAGCTCGGGCATGCGCGCGGTATCCATCTGGGGTACGCCCTCGAGCTTATAGGGAATCCCCAGCTGCTCATACTTGACGATGCCCATCGTGTGATACGGCAGCATCTCCAGGCCCACCACGTTGTGCCACGGGGCGATTAAACGACCGAGCGCCTCGCACTCCTCCGCCGTGTCGGTAATGCCCGGCACCACCACGTGACGGATAACGACCTTTATCCTGCGACGCGCCAGCTCGTCGCCAAACGCCAGGATACGTGCGGGATCGCAACCGGTCAGCTTTTTATGCTCGACCGGGTCGGCATGCTTGATGTCGAGCAAAACCATGTCGGTCTCGTTGAGCACAGCATCGAACTTCTCGGGGTGGTTGGGATCAAACGCATATCCGCAGCTATCCAGGCAGGTATGCACGCGGCCATCGGGGTTGCTGTGCATTGCACGGAACAGGTCGGCCAAAAACTCAGGCTGTAGGAGCGGCTCGCCGCCCGAAACCGTAACGCCGCCGCTGCGGTAAAACTCATGGTTACTCTGGAACTCGTCCATCAGGTGCTCGACGGTCACCATGGTGCCGCCGCTAACCGACCAGGTATCGGGATTGTGGCAATACGCGCAGCGCATGGGGCAGCCCTGAACAAACACCACAAAGCGGATGCCGGGTCCGTCGACCGTACCCATCGTTTCAATCGAATGTACGCGGCCCAGGGCAAACGCGGAGTCCTCGGGACGAGCGTCCACACCCTCGAGCGTCATCTCAGCCATTCCCGCTACCTTGCCTCTCATTGGTTTTAGTTACATAAATGCCAGAGCCATTCTAGCCCATACGCATGATGGTGAAACGGTTTAGTGGTCAATTGGGTTGTTCTATTTGGCCCCACACAAAAGCGGCGGGAAGGTTGTCACAACCCACCCGCCGCCGAGGCAATAGATATCGATAGACGCCAGGCCTTACACCTTGAGCGTGAGCACCGCGCCGAAGGCGGTCGGGCCGCAATGGCTCGAGATGACGCCGCCGACCTGAGTCCAGGTAACGTCCTTAAAGCCAAGATCGTGTGCATAGACTTCCATGTCGTCGCGCAACTCCTCGGAAAGACCCACCGAATACGCCAGGCCAATATGCGAGTAGTCGATCTCGCCCTTCTCTACCATGTGGTCAAGAAAGGCACGGGCACACTTAAGCATAGAACCGCGGAACTTCTTGGTCGCCACGAACTTACCACCCGTCACCTCAATGCAGGGCTTAATCTTGAGCAGATGGGCGCCAAGAAACGCGACGTTGGACAAGCGACCACCTGCCTTAAGGAAGGCAAGGTCCGTAGGAACAAAGCCCAGCAGCACGCGGTCCATCACCGAATTGGTAAAGGCGAAAATCTCGTCGACGGTGGCATCCGGATGGGCTTCGATATACTTGGCGGTCTCAACGGCGACAAGCGACTGGCCCACCGACACAAAGCGCGTATCCATGGAGAAGACGTAATCGCGGCCCTTGGCGGCGATCTTCGATGATTGATGCGAGCAGGTCGTGGCCTCGGAATATGCAAGATGCAAAATAGTCGCGTCGGGTTGCTCGGCATGGATGCGGTCGTACACATGCGCAAAATCCGCTGGCGAACAGCCACTGGTCTTGGGCATCACACCAAACTCGTTGCAGCGCGAATAAATCTCGAGCGGATCGATCGAGCCGTCCTCGACGGTCTCGTCACCAATCGTGACATGCATGGGCACGCGCACGATGCCATAGCGTTCGCAGAGCTCCGGCGTCACATCCGACCCAGACTCAACCACGATTACATACTTGCCCATTCTTATCACGACCCATCTCGACATTGGCTTTTCAATACATGACACGCGCGCCGCGCTGTTGCACAACGGCATCTAAGCGACAAAGAGACGCCGCCCCTTGCACATAACAAAGGACAGCGTCTCCCTGGAAAACTCCGTGCTTAACTGAGATTTTACACGGTTTATAAATGAGTGTTACTTATCCCGCAAACGGTCGCTATACGCGATAAACGGTAGTTGCTAAGAAAGTATCCCGTGCGTCCAGCCCATCAGGAGAGTTCCGCCTAAAGGGTGACTACACAGGACCCCGCCGGGCCGCTTTGGGTTACTTTCCAAAACATTCCGCACTGACGGAGGAAGCCCCCGCCGCGCGTAGCGCGCAGCGGGGGCTTCCGACATGTCCGAGGACGTTTTGGGAGGTAGCCCAAACAGCCCCGGCGATCCTGCGGGAGTTAAATCCCTTTAGAACTTGTCGTGGAAGGTACGCGAAATGACCTCGTCCTGCTGCTCCTTGGTGAGCGTGTGGAAGTTCACGGCATAGCCGGAAACGCGGATGGTCAGCTGCGGGTACTTCTCGGGGTGAGCCTGAGCGTCAAGCAGCGTCTCACGGTTGAAGACGTTGATGTTCAGGTGGTGGCCACCCTTCTCGGCGTAAGCGTCGAGCATGTGGACCAGGTTATCGGCCTGAGTCTCGGAAACTTCAGAAACCTTCATAATGTGTCTCCTTCGATTGATAGGCGCCGGCCGAGACCGGCGCGCTAATCAGTAATCGTTATTGTTAGTATAGCACTAACAATAGTTACTCGCCCAGCTGATCAAGGTCGATATCGCCAAAGAACACCTGGTCCTCCTTGCCGAGCGCACTCGGGATGATAGAGAAGGTGTTGGAGATGCCGTCCTGAGCATCGCGGAACGGGAGCTTGGAAACCGAAGACAGCGAAGCGATGGCGCCGTGGCTATCGCGCTTGTGCATGGGGTTAGCACCCGGGGCGAACGGCTGGCCAGCCTTGCGGCCGTCGGGCGTGGAGCCGGTCTTCTTACCGTACACGACGTTGGAGGTAATGGTCAGAACCGAGGTCGTGGGCACGGAGTTGCGGTAGGTGTCGTTCATGCGGATGTACTCCATGAACTGGTGCACAACGTCGTGAGCGATCTGGTCGACGCGGTCGTCGTCGTTACCGTACTTGGGGAACTCGCCCTCGGTCTCGAAGTCGACGATGATGCCGTTCTCATCACGGACGGGGTGGACCTTGGCGTACTTGATGGCGGACAGGGAGTCAGCCACGACGGAAAGGCCAGCGATACCAGTAGCGAACCAGCGGTGCACGTGCTTGTCGTGCAGAGCCATCTGGATGCGCTCGTAGCAATACTTGTCGTGCATGTAGTGAATGATGTTCAGCGAGTTGACGTACACGCCAGCGAGCCACTTCATCATGTCGTTGTACTTGGCCACAACGTCGTCGTAATCGAGCGTGTCACCCTCGACGGCGCGGTACTTGGGGCCGACCTGCTTCTTGGAGACCTCGTCAACACCGCCGTTGAGTGCGTACAGCAGGCACTTGGCCAGGTTGGCGCGAGCGCCGAAGAACTGCATCTCCTTGCCGATGCGCATGGAGGACACGCAGCAGGCGATGCCGTAGTCGTCGCCGTGGTAAACGCGCATGAGGTCGTCGTTCTCGTACTGGATCGAGGAGCTGGCGACAGAAGTCTTGGCGCAGAACTTCTTGAAGTTCTCGGGCAGACGGGTCGACCACAGAACGGTCATGTTGGGCTCGGGGCTGGTGCCCATGTTCTCGAGCGTGTGCAGGTAGCGGTAGCTCATCTTGGTAACGAGCGTACGGCCGTCAACACCCATGCCGCCGATGGACTCGGTGACCCACTGCGGATCGCCGGTAAACAGGGCCTGGTACTCGGGGGTACGGGCAAACTTGACCATGCGGAGCTTCATGATGAAGTGATCCACAAACTCCTGGATCTGCTCCTCGGTGAAGGTACCGTTGGCAAGGTCGCGCTCAGCGTAGATGTCGATGAACGTAGAGGTACGGCCGATGGACATAGCGGCGCCGTTCTGCTCCTTGACGGCAGCGAGGTAGGCGAAGTACATCCACTGGATGGCCTCCTGCGTGTTGGTAGCAGGGTTGGAAATGTCGAAACCATAGGTCTCGGCCATCATCTTGAGCTCGCCGAGGGCACGGATCTGCTCCTGCAGCTCCTCGCGATCGCGGATGTTGTCGGCGGTCATGACCGTCGGGGTGGAAGCCTTCTGGGCCTCCTTGTCCTTGATCAGGTAGTCGACGCCGTACAGGGCAACACGACGGTAGTCGCCGATGATGCGGCCGCGGCCATAGCCATCGGGCAGACCGGTGATGATGTGAGCCGAGCGGCAAGCACGCATCTCGGGGGTGTAGACATCGAAGACGCCAGCGTTGTGGGTCTTGCGCTCGAAGGTGTAGCGCTCGACAACGTTCTCGTCGACCTTATAGCCGTGCTGGCTGGCAGCCTGGCAAGCGATGCGGATACCGCCGTTGACGTGCAGAGCGCGCTTGAGCGGCTTGTCGGTCTGGAGGCCGACGATGGTCTCCTTCTCGCGGTGGGCGTTATCGATGTAGCCAGCGGGGTGGCTCACGATACCCGTGACGGTCTTGGTGTCCATATCGAGGACACCGCCCTGCTCGCGCTCCTTGAGCAGCAGGTCGAGAACCTCGCCCCACAGCTCCTTGGTACGCTCGGTCGGGCCGGCGAGGAACGACTCGTCGCCCTCGTAGGGGGTGTAGTTCTTCTGGATGAAGTCTCGGACGTCAACCTCTCCCGTCCAGATGCCTTCCTTGAAGCCTTCCCATGCCTCCTGCATTGTGTAACCACGCTCCTAGTTACGTGTAATGCGGCGCTCTCTCACACCGCTGCTTATTGAATTCTTGAATGTTCGGCTTGCACTACCGGCTTCTTCCGTTCTTCACCACACGTTGGTGTAGGGAAAACGTTTATCCACCTTGGAACTACAACCCAAAACCCAAGATTTCACCCATTTGAGAAGGATAACATAGCGACCCTCTCCATCTGGGCTGTTATATGTTTCTTTTTTTATATCATAAGGACGTTTTTTACAAACCCGCAGGAAATGCGAGTGCAAACAACTACCGTTCACCGATTTGTATGGTATTTTTCCTTGCCTTTGTACGACGTTCGCTCTAGCTGTTATGCCAGCTTTAGCAGGGTAAAGTGTCCCAGAGACCCTACAGAAACTGCAGGGCGGCCACGGAATCCCCCGTGGCCGCCCTGTGGCATGGCTAGTTTTTAGCTTTGATTGCCGCTTGGCATTAGGCGGCTGCGGCGGCCTTGTCGGCCGTTGCCTTGCTATCGCCGTTGCCCTGGCCCTCAAAATGCTTGTAGCACCAGCTGGTGACCAGCGGGGTCAAAATAGCCGTAACGATTGCGCAGGCAGCAACCTGTGCCGTAGCCGTCGCGAGCACCGCACCGCCGTACATGGCCCCGTTGACGCTTGCCATGGCAGCAGGCGTGGCCACATTGGCTCCGGCGCAGCTCGAAATGGCCGCACCTGCGACACCCGTACCGCCCGTGAGCTTATCGACCGCGATAACGGGAATTGCAAAGACCACCGAGCAGATCACGCCGAGCAGAATACCGGGGAGACCGCCGTTGATAAGCTGGCCAAAAGTCATGGTCGAGCCCATGGCAAAGAAGACGAGCACGATGATGGCGGAAAGTGCCGGTGCCATCATCTTCTTAAAGCTGGGGAAGAGGTTGCCCAGAATAATGCCGACGACGATCGGCAGGATGGCACCCACGAGCGACCAGCCGATCGGAGCCTGGCCGGCAGCGCCGAGCACGATCATCGTGACCGGAGGGCCGACAACGAGCGTGGTGATTGCGACAGCGCCGCGCTCGGCCTCATTGCCCATGGTGCCCATCAGACCAGCGTACATAGCGTTGTTGGCGCCGGTGCAAGCCGCCAGCATCACCATGGCAGAAATGCCAAACAGGTTGTCGTTGAACACATAAAGGATGAGCAGCGACACGGCAACGACCACGATTTGCTTGACGGCGATGATGATGGCACCGCGGGCAGCGGCGGCAGGAGCACTCTTAAACGAAATCGTCGTACCGACGATAAGCAAAAAAGCGCCCACGAGCGGGCCTGCACCCTGCTGGGTCATGCCAAGCGTAAAGCTGCCGAGCGTTTTGAACAGGTCGGGGAATAGCGTGTTGAGCAGGCAGCCCAGCAAAAGCGGCACCAAAATATTGGCACCCGGGATGGAGGACATCTTAAAGAACGGCTCCTTTGCCGCCGGTGCCTCCACCGCAGTCGATTCACTCATATATATCTCCTTTGGATGCATGCGAATCGTAGCCGCACGCGCCTATGACAGAAAGAAGGCGACGGTCCCGAGTCGCAGGGGCCGTCGCCGAATAATCGTCGTGGGTATTACCCGTCCAGGACGATGCCGCCGTCGCAGTCACCAATCTCGCCGTTCACGAAGCTGGCGAGGTCGGAAGCGAAGAACAGCACCATCTGCGCAGGCTCGCTGGCCTGGGCGGCGCGGCCCAGAGGAATACCGTTGATGATGCGCTGAGAGTTCTCGTCAGAGAGAATCGAGGTCATATCGGTCAACGTGAGCGACGGGCATACAGCGTTGCAGCGGACGCCGAACTTGCCGCCTTCCTTGGCGACTGCCTTGGTTAGACCGTTAACACCGGCCTTGGAGCTCGCGTAAGCCGCGGTGCCGAGCAGGCCGCCGCCGATCTTGCCTGCAACGGAACTCACGTTGACGATAGTGCCGGCATGGGCCGCCTTAAAGTGCGGGTACACGGCATTCATCATGGTAAAGGTACCGTTGAGGTTGATGTCGATGGTGCGACGCCACTCGGTGTCATCGATCTCATCGAACTTCTTGGTGCTGATGACGCCAGCGCAGTTGATCAGGATGTTGGTTTGCGGCAGGTCCGTAAAAATCTGCTCGACAGTCTCGCGCGCCTTGGGTGCATCGGCGACATCGAGCTGATAGAACTTGTTGCCCTCGCCAAGCTCGGCCACCGCGGCCTCGCCCTTAGCAGCGTTCCTTGCGATGAGCGCGACATGTCCGCCGCCCGCGACGATGCCCTTGGCGATCTCGAGGCCAATGCCCTGAGTGCCGCCCGTGACAATCGCGGTCTTGCCCGTGAAGTCAAATGCCATGACTCCATCCCCCTTTATATAAGGTGTCTCCTCGCGGGAAGTTGGAGCATCGCACGTGGCGATTATATGAGTCCCAGTCGTCATGGTGGTGACAACCCCTCGCCTAACCGCGGGCATGATAGTTCTTTGAAACGCTTCAGGAATTGAATGATTTTAAGTCTTTATGCGCTCTTTATATTGCCCACTGCATGAGGCCCGCATATGGGGGTATCATCTTCCACCGAAAATAGTTTCTAGTGTTAGGGGTTTTCGGTGGAAGATACCGATTTCCATGAGCTTGGGCGTCAGCTCTTTACCGAGTTTGGCAGCATGCACCAGCGCGTTTCGCGCTTTGCCGACCAGGCTCTGGGTGGCGAGATGGCCGTCATGCGCGCCCTCATGCGCGCCGGCGGCTCGCTCACGCCGAGCGAACTCGCCGATCGTGCCTGGGTCTCGAGCGCCCGCATCGCCAATATCCTGCGCGCCCTCGAGGCCAAGGGCTGGGTCGAGCGCGAGCACTCAAAGACCGACCGTCGTCGCGTACACGTCACAGTGACCGACAAAGGATTCCAGGTTATCGAAATCAAACGTCGGGAATTCGAGGACCGCACCGCGGCCTTCCTCGAGCAGCTTGGCGAAACAGATACCCAAGAGATGGTGCGCCTTCTTAGACGTGCCAACGAAATTATCGACCGCAATCAAGAAAGGAGAGATGCCGAGTGAGGATTCTCAAGCTCTTTAAAAAACATATCCTGGCACTGTTCGCAGCTATCGTACTTATCGTAATCAGCTGCAACGCCGATCTGGCGCTGCCTACCTATATGAGCGACATCGTCGACGTGGGTGTGCAGCAAGGCGGCATCGCGTCGCCCGTGCCCGACACCATCCGTGCCGAATCGCTCGACGACCTCGAACTCTTTATGAGCACCAAGGACGCCAAGGCTGTGGAGGCCGTGTTTAGCAAGGCGGACAATAACGGCACTCGAACGTACAAGGGCACCGAGGAGGAGCGCGCCGACGGCGGCAAGATTGCCGACATCATGAGCCTGCCCGAGACTGTCGTCCTTTCGTTCAACCAGGGCATCGATGCCGACTCCATGGGCGACATGATGGGCTCGTCCAGCGAGAAAGACAACAACGCCGCCCAGACCATGCCCACCCCCGAGCAGATGGCGGCGATGACGCCCGAGCAGCTCGCCGAGATGCAGCAGAAGGCCGCAGCGGCGCAGAACATGCAAAAGCAGATTGATGCCGACGGTGGCAAGATCACCATGAAGAGCCTGCGTCTAGGCGTTGAAGGCGGCCTAATCGACCAGGACAAGCTCGTCGAGGGCGCCAACGATATGGCGGACAAAATGGGCTCCATGTCGGGTTCCATCGTGACCCAACGCGCCGTGAGCTATGTGCAAGACGAGTACAAGGCGCAGGGCATCGACCCCGCCGACGTGCAGAACGCCTACCTGGGCCGCATGGCGACCACGATGTTTGGTCTGTGCCTGATCTCGCTGGTCGCCACCATCCTGACCGGTGCCGTGGCTTCGCGCACCGCCTGCTCCATCGCCCGCGACCTGCGCCGCGAGACCTTCAACAAGGTTATGCACTTCTCGCCGGCCGAGGTGGGCAAGTTTAGCCAGGCCTCGCTCATCACCCGCTGTACCAACGACATTCAGCAGATCCAGATGGCCGCAACCCTGTTTATCCGCATGTGTCTGATGGCCCCCGTCATGGGCATCGTCGCCGTCATGCGCGTCCTGGCCAACCATACCGGCCTAGAGTGGACCATCGCCGTGGCCATCATCGCGGTCTCGGCCGTCGTCGGCGTGCTTATGGGCCTCACCATGCCCAAGTTCAAAAAGATGCAGAGCTTTGTGGACCGTGTGAACCTTACCGCCCGCGAGCTGCTCGACGGCCTTATGCCCATCCGCTCGTTCAACCGCGAGGAGCATGAGCTCGAGCGTTTTGACAAGGCTTCGCTCGACCTAATGACCACGCAGCTCTACACCAACCGAGCCATGAGCTTTATGATGCCGCTCATGATGCTCGTCATGAACTGCATCACCGTGCTTATCGTCTGGTTTGGCGCGCAGGGCGTGTCCGACGGCGTGATGCAGGTCGGCAACATGATGGCGTTTATCTCCTACACCATGCAGATCGTCATGGCGTTTATGATCCTCACCATGGTTTCGGTCATCCTGCCCCGCGCCGAGGTCGCAGCCGAGCGCGTGGAAGAGGTCGTCACCTGCCCTACGAGTATCAACGACCCTGTCTCGCCCAAACTGCCCGCTACCAGCGCGCCGCGCGGCGAGCTCACCTTCCGCGACGTGAGCTTCCAGTATCCCGATGCCCGCGCCGACGTCATCAGCGGCGTGAACTTCACCACGCATGCCGGTCAGATGCTCGGCATTATTGGCTCCACGGGCTCGGGCAAGTCCACGCTCGTGCAGCTGATTCCGCGCCTGTACGACGTCACGGGCGGCAGCATTTCGCTCGACGGCATCGATGTGCGCGACATGACCCTTTCCGAGCTGCGCCGCCGCATCGGTTATATTCCGCAGCAGGGTCGTCTATTCTCGGGTACCGTCGAGAGCAACCTCAAGTTTGCCGGCGACATGGTGAGCGATGATGACATGCACCAAGCAGCGCGCATCGCACAAGCCGAGGACTTTATCGCCGAGCGCGAGGGCGGCTACGACTCCCCCATCAGCCAGGGAGGCTCCAATGTCTCGGGCGGTCAGCGCCAGCGCTTGGCCATCGCCCGCGCATTGGCCAAAAAGCCCGAGGTCGTGGTGTTCGATGACTCGTTTAGCGCCCTCGACTACAAGACCGACGCGCGCCTGCGCGAGGAGCTGGCCAAAAACGTTACCGACGCCGCACTCGTGGTCGTGGCCCAGCGCATCGCGACCATCATGCACGCCGACCAGATCATCGTGCTCGACGACGGCCACGTAGTGGGCACCGGCACGCACGAGGAGCTGCTGCGCAGCTGCCCGGCGTACCTGGAGATCGCACAGTCGCAGCTTTCCGCCGAGGAGCTGGGGCTTACCCAAAAAGAAATTGCAGCCGTCATGGAAGGAGGCGAGCGCTAATGGCAGACGAGACCAAGACTCAGATTCCCAAGCCCACCCGCCAGCGTGGTCCCATGGGCCGCATGGGTGGCATGCGCCGCGGCGAAAAGGCCAAGGACTTTAAGGGCACCATGAGGCAGCTGCTCGGCTATATCGGCCAGCACAAGATTGCCGTGTTTGCCGCCGTCGCCTTTGCCGTGTGCTCGGTCATCTTTAACATTGTGGGGCCCAAGGTGCTCGGTCAGGTTACCACCAAACTGTTCGGGGGCTTAGTTGCCAAGGTCAACGGCACCGGCGACGTTGACTTTGACTGGATCGCCAAGACGCTCGGCTTTTTGCTCTGCCTGTATCTGGCGAGCTCTGTCTGCAGCCTGGTCCAGGGCTGGCTCATGACCGGCGTCACGCAAAAGATCTGCTACCGCATGCGCAAGGAAATCGCCGCCAAGATTGCCGTCGTTCCGATGAGTTACTTCAACGGCCACAGCAAGGGCGACGTACTCAGTCGCATCACCAACGACGTCGATACGCTCGGCCAGTCGCTCAACCAGAGCGTGACGCAGCTCATCACGTCTGTCACGCAGATTATCGGCGTGCTCGTCATGATGCTGTCGATCAGTCTGCCGCTCACCGGCGTCACCGTGCTCACGCTGCCGGCTGCCGCGATTATCCTGACCGTGATGATTCACTTCTCGCAGCCGTACTTCCGCGAGCAACAGCAAGTCCTGGGCGCCGTCAACGGCATTATCGAGGAGGACTTTGCCGGCCAGAACGTTATTCAGGTGTTCGACCGCGCCGAGGCCTCAATCGAGGAGTTCGACCGTCAAAACGACCGCCTCTTTATTAGCGGCTGGCGCTCGCAGTTCCTGTCGGGCCTGATGATGCCGCTTATGAGTCTGGTGGGCAACATGGGCTACGTGGGCGTCGTCGTGGTGGGTGCGCAGCTCGCGCTGACCGGCAATGCCACGCCCGGCGACATCCAGAGCTTTATCCAGTACGTTCGCAACTTTACGCAGCCGGTGCAGCAGCTGGGCAACGTGAGCAACACGATGCAGTCGATGGCCGCCGCCACCGAGCGCGTGTTTGAGTTCCTGGCCGCGCCCGAGGAGGAGCAGAAGGCCGACGCGCAGATTCCCGAGAAGCGCCCCGGCCACGTGGAGTTTGACCATGTCAAGTTTGGCTACACGCCTGACAAGACCATCATCCACAACTTTAGCTGCGAGGCGCAGCCTGGCCAGACCATCGCCATCGTCGGCCCCACCGGCGCCGGCAAGACCACGCTCATCAAGCTGCTGCAGCGCTTCTACGACGTTGACGGCGGTTCGCTGCGCGTCGAGGGCATCGACGTGCGAGACTGGGATCGTGCGGCACTGCGCGGCGAGTTTGCCATGGTGCTGCAGGATACCTGGCTGTTTAACGGCACGATCCGCGAGAACATCCGCTACGGACGTCCCGATGCAAGCGATGCCGAGGTCGAAGCCGCCGCACGCGCAGCGCGCTGTGACCACTTTATCCATACGCTCGCCGGTGGCTACGACTTTATGATCAACGAGGAGGGCACCAATCTGTCACAGGGTCAGCGCCAGCTCGTGACCATCGCCCGTGCCATTTTGGCCGACCGCCCGGCACTGATTCTGGACGAGGCGACTTCCAACGTCGATACCCGTACCGAGGAGCTCATTCAGCGCGCCATGGATGCGCTGATGCAGGGCCGCACCAGCTTTGTCATCGCACACCGCCTGTCCACGATCCGCAACGCCGACGTGATCTTGGTGATTCGCGACGGCGACATCGTCGAGAAGGGCACGCACGACGAGTTGCTCGCCCAAGGTGGTTTCTACGCCGACCTGTACAATTCGCAGTTCGACGAGGCGGCGTAAAAACCGGCGGCAAACAACCGCAATGCCAAGAAAACGGGGCGCAGGACAACCTGCGCCCCGTTTTTGTTTTGCGGCCCTCGAACCGCCTCCCTTGGGACCTGATTGACAGCCCCTTCGAGGCCCCGTGGGCAAAAAATGGCAAATATGAGTACTGATACCTTTTTAGTAACAGCAAAAACAGCCCCAAATGCCGTTTTCACAGCTTACACGCGTCCCTAAATTGATCAAACAGCCCTATAGCGAACTTATATGTGTTTGCGTTAATGAACATATTTTGCTGTTATGTCTATTATTTTGCGAAGACAATATGATACTAAGATAGCAACCGTACTCATATTTGGCATTTTTTGCCCACAGGGTATTTCCTGGGGAACCGACAACAGCCTTAGGGTCCCGCGCGGCGCCGCTCCCTCCCGGCATCCGCCGACGTTTCCCCAGATAAAACCTGCCAAAATAAACCTGTCCCTTTTTGGCAGGTTTTGGGGTGACGAGGGCTTGCACTTTAGCGTGCGACAGCGGATAATGCCGAGCATTCAAGAATTCGCCAATTGTTGCCGTTAATTGATAAAGGAGGCCCCGTATGGCCATGGAATTCAAGCGCAGGTTGCCCATCCCCATGGAGATCCGCGAGGAAATGCCGCTTTCTGCCGAGCTTACCGCCAAAAAGCAGGCATTTGACGCCGAGGTCGCCAAAGTCTTTACCGGCGAGGACGCACGTAAGGTGCTCATCATCGGCCCATGCTCTGCCGACCGCGAGGATTCGGTGCTTGAGTACATGAACCGACTGGCCAAGACCGCCGAGGAGGTCAAGGACAAGCTCATCATCATTCCGCGCGTCTACACCAACAAGCCGCGCACCAAGGGCACTGGCTACAAGGGCCTGCTGCACAACCCCGACCCCGAGGCGCCCGATGACCTGCTCGAAGGCGTTAAGGCCATCCGCCACATGCACCTGCGCGTTATTGAGAAAACGGGTTTCTTTACCGCCGACGAGATGCTCTATCCGTCCAACTACCAGTACCTCGTCGACCTGCTGAGCTACGTCGCCGTGGGCGCACGCTCGGTCGAGAACCAGGAGCATCGCCTGGTGTCGAGCGGCATTTCGGTACCCGTCGGCATGAAGAATCCCACTGCCGGCTCTACCACCGTTATGCTCAACTCCATTTACGCCGCGCAGGCGCACCAGAGCTTCATCTTCCGCAACTGGGAGGTCGAGTGCGACGGCAATCCGCTCGCACACGCCGTCATGCGTGGCTACATCGGTCTCGATGGGCGCACCTACCCTAACTACCACTACGAGCACCTGGAGCGCCTGGCCGAGCGCTATACCGAGCATGCCGGCTACGCCAATCCGGCAGCGGTCATCGACTGCAACCACGACAACTCGGGCAAGCGTCCGCTGGAGCAGTATCGCATTTGCAAGGAGGTGCTCGACAGCTGCCGCCGCAACGAGTCCATCTCCAAGCTGGTCAAGGGCTTTATGATCGAGTCCTACCTGGAGGACGGCAACCAGCCGGTCGACGGCGGTGTCTTTGGCAAGTCGATCACCGACCCGTGCCTGGGCTGGGAAAAGACCGACTACCTCATCCACGAGATCGCGGAACGTATTTAGTTACGCGGTTTTACCAAACCGCGTAACTGCTCGACGCTGCAAACCCGCCAGAACGGCAATCTGCCTTTCGGCTTCGACGGCATGACCAAAAGGTCAATGCCGCCTCGCTTCAAGGCACCTTGCTCGCTCTGGCGGGTTTTCGCTGACGTTTTTCGACCTGCATCGTTGCCAGGGTTGGCACCAATGACTAATGCGATAACTAGCTACGTCGGTCCGCTTGACCGGCTGGGTTTCTGAGGTGCCCCAGGTCGCCGCGAAAGAGGAGCGAAGCGTACTTTGGTACGCGAGCGACGGTTTGAGCGGCGAGATGGGGTGCCTCGGAAAGCCAGACGATTAAGCGGACGGTTCCTGCTGCGTAATGCAGTGGATATTGCCGCCGCCAAAGACGACCTGCTCGGACTGAACGCCGACGCACTTGTAGACGCCCTCGCCCCAGACCTCGTCGTAAATCTTCTGGAGCGTGTCAACGGCCAGCTGGTCGTTCTCGTCGCCGTACTGCGGGACAATAACGCCGTGGTTGGTGACCAGGTAGTTCATGTAGGAGGCGATCAGCGGCTCGTCGGGAACGCGCGGCTCGGCGTTCTCGTCGGCGTCGATGGTGTCGCAGGAAGCCTGGTCCATGAACAGCGGGTTGACGGGCATGCAGAGCTTGTAGACCTTCATCTTGCGGCCCTTGGCGTCAACGGCGTTGGAGAGGGTCTCGTAGGCAGCGTGGCACTGCTCGTAGAACGGATACTCGGGATCGTCGGTCCAGATGCAGGCCATGACGCCCGGGGCGATGAACGTGGCGACGTCATCGATGTGGCCGTTGGTCTCCTCGGGGTCGATGCCCTCCTTGACCCAGATGACCTTCTCGACACCCAGGTAATCCTTGAGGTGCTCGTCCATATAGGCGCGAAGCTCCTCGCTCCAGGGCTCAAACTTCTTGTGGAACTTGGGCCAGATGGACTCGGTATTCTCTTCCTCCTCCAGGACCGCAGAGCAGGTGCGGCCCGGGGAAAGCAGGCACTGGTCGGTCACGACCACGGTACCTTCGCCGTCGACGGTGATGGAACCGCCCTCGAGAATCATGTCATCGGGACGATAACGACGGCAGCCGGAAAGCTCAGCTATCTTAAGGGCGATCTGCTCGTCCTTGTCCCACGGGAAATAGAGGCCGTCGACGAGGCCGCCGTAGGCGTTGAAGTGCCAGTGGTTGGCGCGCTTATCGCCCTTGCCATTGATAACAAAAGTGGCAGCGGTGTCGCGGAACCAAGCGTCGTCGGTGGTCATCTCGATAACGGTGACGTTCTCGTCTTCCTCAAAGGCGGCCTTGCAGTTGGCGTAGTCGGCCTGGTTGGCGCACATGGTGACCGGGGTGAACTCGGCGATGGCGCGAGCGATGGCGGCATACTGCTTCTGAGCCGGCTTGGCACCATGGGCCCAGGTATCGGTGCGATGGGGCCAGCCCATCCACACGCGATCCTGTGGGGCGAACTCAGCAGGCATAAAGAAGCCATCGGCCTTAGGGGTGGACTCGGACTCGGTGATCGTACGCATAAGATTTCCTCCAAATCGAACGATCGCTTGCTGCGGGCGGGTTACCCGCAGCCTAAAACCAAGAGATGGTAGGCGCCCGTTCCCCGGCAAAGGTCGGGGCGCCTGGCACCGGTTTTCACGGATGTCGCACCGGCAAGCGACGACGTAACCCGGTGCGCGGAGACAAAACGCACGAAGGATACGGAAGAGAGATTGGGGCGGGCGGTGGTTACCGGAGCAATAGCTCACACCCACCCCAGAGAAAGGTTAGCAAACCTGTTGCTTGGGCACGCCTCCGAAGAGGCTAGAGTGTCCCGAGTCGGGAGCGACAAGCCCGACGAAGCGTACGTTGGTACGCGAGGAAGGTTGGAGCCCCGAATCCGGGTGCTCTAGTCCTCCTCGGACTCCTCAGCGAGGCGCTGAGCAGCCAGCTCGGGAGTGAGACCCTTGTACTCGGTCTCGCGGCCCTTAGCACTGACGACGCGGACAACCTCGCCAATAAGCAAGAGCACGATGAAGATGACGATCATCGGGACCTTATCGCCAATTTTGGCGGCGGAGAACGGAATCAAAGTCGCGATGATGGCCAGGACTAGCTCGATGCAGGGAATAGCCAGCATGACCTTCATCATGGCGCCCTTAAACGGGAACGTAAAGATACGCTCACGGTTGGGGTCGTTCTTACGAAGGTTGAGGAATGCCGGGAACATCGGGATGTAGGTCAGCAGCAGGAAGACAACGGAGGTACCGAAGAGCATCCAGAAGACACCGTTGGAGATGGCGTCGATGGGAACCAGCTGCAGGCACAACACCAGGGAGGCAACGATGGCGTTGACCAGGTTGGCGCCGTTGGGCATGTCGTCATCCGAGATCATCGAGGCGAAGACCTTGGGCATGTTGCCATGCTCGGCAGCATAGCGAGCAACGGAGTTGACGCCGAAGGACCAGGCAGCCATGTTGGCGAACAGCGTGATCAGGAAGGCGATGCAGATGACCTTAAAGATCATGGAATCGCCCATAATAGTCTGGACAGCGTAAATCATGCCGTAGTCGGGATCGATGGAATCGGCCGGCACAGCAGCGCCGATGCCAAAGCCAGCGAACAGGTAGATCACAGCGATGGACAGGCCACCGACGATGATAGCCTTGGGGATATCGCGAGCGGGATCGGCCATGTCGTCGGTCATGGTGCAGATGACCTCGAAGCCCATGAAGTTAAAGATGATGATCGACAGGTAACCGAGAGCGTTGGTGTTGGTGAGCTCGGGCAGGAAGGTGGCAGCGGACATGTCGTTCGCAAAACCGTTCTCCATGGCATACCAAATGCCCAGAGCGCCAACGATAACCGCGACGGCGACCTTGATGATGGCGCCACCGTTAAGGACCCACTCGGAGTCGGACGCCTTGGAGCGGCCCATGAGGTAGACGATCCACACAAAGGCAAGATCGATACCCATCTTGGCGATCAAGTTGAACTCGACGCCAAAGACCATGCCCAAAATGTCGGGGAACATGGTAGCCAGCGAGGCAATCCACAGCGGGTAGTTAACCCAGTAGTAGTACGAAATGCGGGCGCCCCATTTGTCGCCCAGGCCATCGCGTACCCAGTCGTAAATGCCGCCCTCGCCGTCATAGGTAGTACCGAGCTCGGCAACAACCATGCCATAAGGGAGCAGGAAGGTCAGGATCAGGAAGATCCACCAGAAGAACTGCTGGTTGCCAATGGCAGCAGCAGGAGCGGCGGCCTCGCAAACGAAGACGACGCAGATGATGGTCGAGATGACCGTCAAGAAGGAAAGCTTTTTCTTTCCGTCGCTCATGATGAGCTCCTTCGCTCAGTCTTGGACAAATCGAGGCCCTTAAGATATTAAGGCAATTGCCGGGCCTCGGTGAGCGGGCGACAGGAGACGAGCATCCGCCGCCCGCAAACGTGCGTTTAGCAGGCTTAAGGCTTAGAGCTGCTCGAGAGCCTCGAGAGCGGCGTGGAGCTCAGCCTTGGCGGAGTACTCGACACCCTCGTCGTTGAGCGGGGTGCGCTTGCCCAGGGCGGCAAGGAGAGCGCGGATGGAGTGCTTGCGGTTCTCGGCCTCGACCCAGCACAGGGAGCGCTCGGGGTCGTCCATGACCTCGTCGACGACTTCCTCATTGCGGGTGGCCGGCAGGCAGTGCATGAACTTGGAGCCTGCGCCGGCGAAATTCATCATGTCCATGGTGACCTGATACTTGGGATAGAACACGTCCATGTAGTTCTCGCCCGAGACCTCCTCGTCGTACAGGCCATACCACACGTCGGTGTAGATGAAGTCGGCGCCCTTGATGCACTCGATGTCGTCGGAGATGACGATGGAGCCGCCGGAGACCTTGCAGTTCTCCTCGGCGATGGCCATCATCTGCTTGCCGAACTCGGCGCGCTCCTCAACGGTGCCAACGTGCAGGCCGCCGTCGGGGACCTGGTGGCCCTTGGGTCCAAACTGGACAAACTTCATGCCGACCTTGGAGGCGATGAACATGAGGGAGACGCAGACTTGGGTGGCGTCGCCGATGAAGGCCAGGGTGCAGTCCTCGATCTTCTTGCCCTCGGGGAGGTTCTCGAGCATGGTCATGAGGTCGCCCATCTCCTGCGTGGGATGGTTGAACTCGGACATGCCGTTGATGACGGGCACAGCGGAGCCCTCGGCGAGGCCGACGACGTCCTTGTGACGGTCAACGCGAGCCATCATGATGTCGAGCAGCGAGCCCATAACGCGAGCGGTGTCGCCCAGGGACTCGTGGCCGCCGAGCTGGATGGTGCCCGGGCCATAGAACTGAGCATGGCCGCCGAGGTCGGTCATAGCGGTCTCGAAGGAAAGACGGGTGCGGGTGGAGACCTGCTGGAAGATCATGCCAAGGCTCTGGTTGCGGAGCAGGTGCGGATAATAACCGTCAACCTTGATGGCCTTCTTCATTGCCAGACCAAGATCCTCGATGGCCATGATCTGCTCTTTGGTGAAGTCGTTGGTGTCGATGAAATCCTTAGGCAGTGCCATGTCGATTTCCTTTCCGCCGGTCTTGCCGACTATTACTATGAGGCGCTCGTACATCACACCTCGTGTTGACAAGACCATCATTCATCCATATGTAACTATTGCCTAGTTTATTCGAGATTAAAGACCGTTCACGGAGTTACACCTTCTCTAATCCAATATAAACCCGCAGGTAGCGGACTTACAGGGGGTTTACCGTCTGGAACCGCGAACGGTATACGGCTATTCTGTATCTCGGCGCCTAATCCGCAATGGAACGAAGGGTTGAGACGTCTATATCCCACAAGGTATACAGGGCTCGGCCATAGGTAAAATGAGATGGGACGGTGACAGATGAACACGCTCATGTTCTTCTATACCTTAGCGATACTGGTTATCTGTATTGTGACGGCGGTGCTCTCGCTTGCCGCCTATGCCTCGTCTCGTCGACGCATCTTTGTCTATGGCTGCGGCGTATTTATCTGCTATGCCATCGAGATGACCGAGATTTTCTTTTTTGAATACACGCTGCAAAACCAGAGTTTTCCGGCCAGTGATTATTACTCAATTACCATGCCTGTAATGCGGACCCTTGTGGCGACCGCTTCACAGGCTTTTATTTGGGCCATCGCCATGGACTTACTCGACAAGCATTCTAAAAAGCAGTTCGCTGTCCCCGTCTTAACGTTTTTGCTGTGCGAGTCGCTGATAATCGTCGCTGTCCCCTACGGCCCCATGCATCAGTGGCTCTACTACACGGTGCGACAGGTATTCCTTATTTTTGTGGGACTATATATCTTTCGGACGGCTCACAAGAGCACAAAGGTTGAGCTGAAGGCACGTGTTAACAACCAACGAAAGCACCTGATTATCGGCGCCATTCTGGTCGGCTGCATCGTTGCCGAGGACTTCTACAACATCTTGGTCGTCCCCATGAGCCTGGCACCCTCCTGGCTGCAGCTATACCTATCCGAGCGCAACTTTAGCGAGAATGTCTTTGCTTGCTACTTTGCGGTTCTGCTGATCATCTACGCCTATCACGTGCTTTCGATTCGCATGCAGGAGGCGCCCGAGGAAAAGAACGTCAGCGATCTTGATCGACACATCGAAGAGCAGATGCCCTTCTATCGCAACGCCTACAAGCTCTCCAACCGCGAGGCAGAAGTCATGCGCCTGGTTGTGCTGGGCAAATCGAACCAAGAGATCGCTGACGAGCTATTCCTTGCCGTGGGCACCGTCAAAACCCACATCCACAACATCCTGGTCAAAACCGAACAGCAAAACCGCACGACGTTGATCCTCCACTTTTGGAAGCGATAACCTACCAAAAAGGGACAGGTTTATTTTGGCAGGTTTTATCTGGACAAACGTCGGCCGCTGCGAGGGAGTTGCCTTCCCTCGCAGCGGTCTTCTAGCAGCAAAAACCAAGTGAGTAGACTTCTTGCAGGAGGCAGAGCACACCCCAAATCGCCACAGCGCTGACCTGCGGTTTTACCGAGCATTTGTCGCGATGTGCTCGGCAGATCCAAAAAAGTCTACTCACTTGCATCTGAGGCGTACCGGAAAGGCAAAAAACCGCCGCGGAAGGGGGCCGACTCCCTCCGCGGCGGTTGTTTGCGTTGGTTTTGCGACGGTTTTGCCCGTCTGCTACTCGCTGTAACGGGTGGCGATGGCAGCTTGTACCATGCCGGTGCTCATGAGGTAGGTCACCAGGAAGTAACCACCATAGGCCGCCAGGAAGATCGCACAGGTGAGGCCCACGGTACCGCCGATGCTCATGTTGCCAAACGTGCTCACCAGCTCGATGATCACCTTAAGCGCCACAAAGGAGTGCGCCAGACCCACTGCCAGCGGGAATAGGAAGAACACCGCTTGCTGCGCCATCACCGAATGGCGAATCTGGCGGTCGTCACAGCCAATCTGTGCCAGCACACGATAGCTGCGGCTGCCGTCGGCCACATTGGAGAGCTGCTGGATCGACAGTATCGCCGCGCACGCAACGACCAGTACAAAGCCAATGTAGATGGCCAGATAGCTAATCATGCCGTTCATCTGCGCTGCTTGCGTGTACATCTCGGAACGCGTGATGAAGACTCCCCACGACCCCGGCTCCTTGCCGTCAACGAGCAGATTATCGAGCAAGGTGTATTTAATGCTCTCGTCTGCCTCGGTCGTATCCATACCCTGTTTGTAATTAACGAGCAGATTACTGGAATACGGCTGCAGATTAAGCTGGGACAGCAGCTCATCGGCTACGACCACGGTACCGGGATTGCTGCCCATCGCCGAGTTGGCGATGGCCGCCGTGTCCTCGTCCGACTTATCGGTTGCGGGCTTGAGCTCATGCCCGTCCAAGGTGAGGGTATGGCCGCCAGCCATATACTTGGTGTACAGGTCGCCCAGCTCACCGCCCATATCACACGTAAGCACGTACTGGTCGCGGCCAATGCTCACCGGCTCCTCGCCCATCATCTGGCGCAGCTTGTTGTACTGGCTCGCCGGCGTCACATACAGACCCATCGCATCGGCGTTGCCTCCCTCGAGCGCCTTGGGAAGCTTTTCGCCCATGGCCTTGCACATCTCACCCGCCACCACCGAGGGGCCCGAGCCGCCAAGCGGATAACTCAGATACGAATCGATCTGCACATGCTCACCGGCAACATCGGCGATATTGACCTTCTTGCCGGTCTCGTCGTTGTTGTCCGCCGACTTGCCCTTAATACCGTCTGCAACGTTATCGGGATCTTTACGATCGCCATGCCATGCAGCGTACAAATCGACCGTTGCATCGGCCAGCACCATGCGATCGGCCTCAGACGGATTGACATACTCCTTGTAGTAGTCGAGCGTATCGGGCGTGTAATAGATGTACGTCTGTGACACGTCAACAGGGTTATAGCGCTCCAGATTCTCGTTCATCACGTTGGCAATCGACATACCGCACGCCACCGAGGTAATGGCGAGGAACAGAATCATCGCGATGACGCCCATCGAAAAGCACACCGTGTTGACCTTGGCCGAAAGCTGACGCACGGTAAACATATTGAGGCCGCGCCAATACACGCTGCGCAGGCTCTGCAGCAGCTTGATAAGCATGCCCGAGAGCCCCCAGAACAGCGCAAAGGTGCCCACGGTAACCATAGCGGTCGTAATGCCAAACTGGCTCATGGCCTCTTGCAGCTTGCTGTCCGTCGCGGTTAGCGGGAACCCATCACGTAGCAGACGGTAATAGGCCACGCCCACAAGCACCACGCCCACGGCAAAGATGGCAATCGCGATCCAGGGGTTGCGTGTCTTGATGCTCTCGTTGCGACGCTCGGCACCCATGAGCTCAATGAGCTTAGTGCGACGCACGGCACGAAGGTTCAGCAGTAGCGTGAGCACAAACATTACGAGCATGCAGGCAAGGGCCAGGTTGAACGCATGCACCGAGAAGAAGAAGTGGAAATTGGCGATCTGTGTCTTAAAGAGCGAGGCAGTAAAGAACGTCATGAGCTGGGAGAGTCCCACACCCAGCACAATGCCGGCGACAAAGGCCACGACCGATACTATCACGGTCTCGAGCGCCATGATCGTGGCGACGCGCCCGCGCCCCATGCCGAGCACCTGGTACAGGCCAAACTCCTTCTTGCGGCGTTTCATGATGAAGTTATTGGCATACACCATCAAAAAGGCCATGACACCGGCCAAAAAATACGTCAGGTAGCCGAGCATGCTGCCCATAACCTGCGCCAAGCCCTCTTCATCGATTCCGGCGATGTCGACCTGCATCGAGACGGTATTGAAGGCATAGAAGACCGTGACACCCAGGGTGAGCGTCAAAAGGTAGACGAGGTAGTCGCGGCCGGCGCGGCGGACGTTGCCCCAAGCGAGTTTACAGAGCATCGGAGCCCTCACCGCCCATCATGGCAACGACCTCCATAATGCGGTCGAAGAACTCTCGGCGGTCGGTGTCGCCGCGGCGCAGCTCGGTGAAGATCTTGCCGTCGCGAATAAACAGCACACGGCTCGTGTAGCTGGCGGCAAAGCTGTCGTGCGTGACCATGAGCACGGTAGCGCGTAGGCGGCGGTTAAGGGCCTCCAGGCTCTCGAGCAGCAGGCGAGCGCTCTTGGAATCGAGGGCGCCGGTGGGCTCGTCGGCCATGATCATGGTGGGGTCGGTGACGAGCGCACGAGCCGCGGCAACGCGCTGCTGCTGACCGCCGGACATCTGGTAGGGATACTTGTCGAGCACCTGACTAATGGACAGACGCGCGGCCACATCCTGCACTCGGGTCGAGATCTCTGCCGAGTTTGTGCGGGCGATGGTGAGCGGCAGGGCGATGTTCTCGCGTGCCGTGAGCGTATCGAGCAGGTTGGAGTCCTGGAAGATAAAGCCGAGCTCCTCGCGGCGGAACTGCGAAAGCTTAGCCTGCTTCATGCGTGTTACGTCCTGCCCGTTGATGCGGATCGTGCCACTTGTGGCGCTATCGATGGTCGACACGCAGTTGAGCAACGTCGACTTGCCCGAGCCCGAAGCGCCCATGATGCCAACAAATTCGCCGCGGTTGACGGTAAAGCTGACGTCGTTGAGCGCGCGGGTCACGTTGCCCAGCGCTCCATATACTTTTTCGAGATGCGCGACCTCCAGTACCGGGGTCGCCATGTGCGTGGTTTGCATACCGAGTCCTTTCTTGCAATTAGTCTACGGCATCTATAGTCGCAAGAAGACGAGTCGGCTACCATCGATATGGCTTACGCTTGCCTTACCGTTGTGTAAGGTACGGGTAGCTACCCTGCCGCGTGTTGATGTTGAGAGAGGACTCCTGTTGAAGACTGTTCATGTTGCCGCTGGGATCATTCGCAAGGAAGGATCTGACGAGCTGCTTGCCGTGCAGCGCGGCTATGGCGACATGCTGGGACTTTGGGAGTTCCCCGGTGGCAAGCTCATGCGCGGTGAGTCGCCCGAGGACGCCGTGCGCCGCGAGCTTATGGAAGAGCTGCAGGTGAAGGTCACCAACCTGCGCGATTTCTACACCGTTGAGTATGACTACCCCGATTTTCATCTCTCCATGGAGTGCTACTACTGCTCGCTGGCCGATGAATCCGATGAACCTCAGAAGCACGACCGCCAGCTCGATATCCGCTGGATTCCGCGCACCTCGCTTGCCACGGTTGAGTGGATGCCCGCCGACAAGGGGCTCATTGATGCCCTGATTGAGCTGAAGGAAGACCGGCTCGAGGCAAGCTCCGCCGATGACGCCGCGCCCAACACAGCCGACAAACCCGCCACCAAACCCAAGCGCGCACCTAAGCGCCGCAGCAAGAAGCGTCCCAAGCCCGGTCTGCTCGACGGCATCGATACCTCGGACCTCTCCGCTGACGAGCGCGAACTGGTCCGCCGTCGCGCCGCCATCAAAAAGTCCATGAAGGGCAACAAGCGTGCGAACACCAAACCCGAGCTGCTCGTTCGCCAGCGCCTGCGGGCAGCGGGCCTTACGGGTTATCGCTTGGAATGGAAGGTTCCCGGCAAGCCCGACATCGCCTTCCCCGGCCGCAAGATCGCCATCTTCGTCAACGGTTGCTTTTGGCACCGCTGCCCCAAATGCAACCCAAGTCAGCCCAAGCGCAACGTTGAGTTTTGGGAGGCAAAGTTTCACCGCAACGTCGAGCGCGACCGCGCTGCCATCAACGCACTCACCCAAATGGGCTGGACACCCATAACCATCTGGGAATGCGAGCTCAAAAAAGACCGCATCGACGCCACGATGGAAAAGGTCATCGAACAAGTACGCGCCGCCGCACCGCAGTGCTAGGAACGAGCCGTCCACACGCCCCACACAGGCAAGCCACATCCGCGCCACAAACCTTAGAAAGCCCTTAAGCCCAAAACCTTTCAAGAGTGTTACTCGATAGCTTTTACCAGCGGTTTCATCGCAACGTCAAACCTCATTAAGCCTTTCTTTAGCGCTTCCTTATCTGCGCTCGCGGCATAATACTGCCAACGCACGGGACCTAGCAGCACACCCCGTGCGCAACCTTTTGGTGGACATCGAGGAGGCCGCATAAGCATGCATTCTTCCAATGCCGTAGCACGGCAGCCATCCCCAAAACATGCAGACCTTTTCTCCTTCCCCCCGACACAGAGAGACGGCCTCCTCGACTCCCCCACCACAAAAGCCAAACGCTCAACCGACCAGAGCCACAACTTGCAAGCATCGTTCGAAAAGCTCCAAGCAGCCCTAGACAAGTCATTCCCCAACCAAGCCCGGGCATACTAACTCTTAGCCAGCAAAAAAACGCTCGCGCCCCATCCTTTCCGCCCCAACGCCACAAGGGCGATTGAGCAGGACGGCTTGGGCGGGTCCCCGTACTTAGTTTCCAAAATCATTCCGCAGCGCGAAGGCCCCCGTTGCCAACGCTTCGTAGAAGCGAGGCAACGGGGGCCTTCATGCGCGAGGACGTTTTGGAAACTAAGTACGGGGACCCGCCCAAGCCGTCCGGTGGGATCAGAGTACCCTTGCTGTTACTCCGCCTTGCCCACAGAGTTGAGGTTGGTCATGCGGATCTTAACCAGCTCGGTGATCTCACGCATGCCCTCCTTGGCCGGCTTCTTGGGATCGAAGCAGGCAGGGTTCTCGGCCATGTAGGCCATGAAGCCCTTGGTGTAGGCCTGACGCAGCTCGGTGGCGTAGTTAACCTTGCAGATGCCGTTCTTCACAGCCTCGGCAACCTGCTCATCGGGCACACCGGAGGTGCCGTGCAGAACCAGCGGCACGTCGACGGCGTCGCGGATGGCCTTGACCACGGACTGCTCGATGTGCGGATCGCTCGTGTACACGCCGTGGCTGGTGCCAACGCCAATAGCGAGGGAGGTGCAGCCGGTGCGCTCAACGAACTCCTTGGCCTCGGCCGGATCGGTGTAGGGGCTCTCGCCCTCAACCGCAGGACCGTCGTCCTCCTTGCCGCCAACCTTGCCGAGCTCGGCCTCGACGGGCACGCCCATGGCGCGGCCGGCGTCGGCGACGGACTTGGTCAGGGCGATGTTGTCCTCGAAGGACTCGTGCGAACCGTCGATCATGACGGAGGTGTAGCCGGTGCGGAAAGCCTGCATGCAGCGGTCATAGCCATCGCCGTGATCGAGGTGCAGGGCGACGGGCACGGAAGCGCGCTCGGCAGCGGCCTTGACCATGCCGTAGAAGTAATCCAGGCCAGCGGTCTTGATGGTGCCCGGGGTGGTCTGCATGATGACGGGGGACTTGGTCTCCTCGGCAGCGGCCAGAACAGCCATAACAAACTCGAGGTTCTCGACGTTGAACGCGCCGACGGCGTAGTGGCCGGCCTGAGCGTCCTTGAGCATCTTTTCGGTGGTAACAAGTGCCATGAGCGTTTGCTCCTCTCCCTCGCCCGCATCTGGACATCGGGCGTACGTGTCCGCAAGGCGTTTTACCTTGCGTTTTACTGCGCTCATTGTATGAAATTCAGCGGCTTTGCATGTGCGAGATATTGAGCCCATGCAGGTCAATACAGCCGTTTTTGAAAAGTAAACGGAAGGAATTGGAGCCGAGTGGGCGTATTCGATATTGAATTTTGGGCGTTCAGCGTCTTTCTTTTATAGAAAAGATAAGTAATCGAAAGGCGTTTTCTTACTCAAAAAGAAAATGAACGAAAATAGACTCAACACAATTCCTACAAATTTAGCCGAGAATGGAGCAAACATGGCCCACGCAACAACCCGAGCTTTCGCCGATGAGCGTCGTTCCGCCATCATGGAGATGCTCGAGCATAACGCCTCGGTGCAAGTGGCAGAAATCGCCCAGACCTTTGGCGTGTCCTCCGTTACCGCCCGCGCCGACCTGGACGCGCTCGCCGAGTCCGGCAAGTTGCGCCGCACGCATGGTGGCGCCGTGTCTCTCCAGAAGCGACTGACCGTATCCACCCAGGATCGCCGCATCAACGTCAATGTCGCCGCCAAGCAGGCCATCGCGCAAAGCGCCATCGAGCTCGTCGGCAATGGCGACACGCTGCTCGTCGACTCGGGCACCACGGCGCTCGAGTTCGTCCGGCTCCTCGATCAGCGCGACGGCATCACCGTCATCACGACCGACATTACCATCGCCGATTATATCGACGAGAGCATGCCCTCGGTCGATGTCGTCATGCTGGGCGGGGCACTGCGCAAAGGCCATCGTTATCTGTATGGACCGCTCACTATGCAGGCACTCCAAATGGTCCATGCTGATCTGGCCATCATATGCCCCGGCGCCTTTGTCCCCCGTTGCGGCTTTACGACCGACTTTCCGCAGATGGCCGAGACCAAAACGGCCATGATCGCCGCGGCCCATCAAAGCGTCGCCCTCATGGACGCCAGCAAGGTTAACGGACGCGGCATGTACCGCTTTGCCGAGCTGGCAGATGTCGACACCATCGTGATGGACCGTGACCCCGATCATGCCGTTGCCACCTCAATCGCCGAGATCGTCGACGACGCCCGCCCAAATCTCCTCATCGCTGACGCTTAAACAAAAACCACCACAAAGGTACCTGTCCCCTTTGTGGTGGTTTGCTCGTTAAAAGCGAAATATCGCTACTTGGAAAGCTCGTCGGCGAGGGCCTCGATCTGGGCGCGCGATGCGTCGTTGAGCGAACCCATGACGGTCACTTTGTTCTGCGTCAGGGCGATGTCCTTCATGCCCTCGAGCTCCTTGGTCATAACCTTGGCAGCGGCGGGCGCCCAGGAACCGGCCTCGACGAGCGCAACCGTGCGGTTCTGATAGGCGTGCTCGGCAAGCGTGTGGATGAAGGTGCTCATAAACGGGAAGATCTCGCCCTGATAGGTAATGGAGGCGAGCACCAGGCGGTCGTAGCGGAACGCATCCTCAACAGCCTCGGCCATATCATCGCGAGCCAGGTCAAAGACGGAAACCTTCTGGCCGCGAGCCTCAAGCGCAGATGCAAGCTCCTCAACGGCAGCCTTCAGATGGCCGTAGACGCTCGCGTAGGCAATGGTGATGCCCTCGTCCTCGGGCTGATAGCTCGACCAGGTGTTGTAGGTGTCGAGGTAGTAGCCCAGGTTCTCGGTCAGCACGGGGCCGTGGAGCGGGCAGATGATCTGGATGTCCAGATCAGCGGCCTTCTTGAGCACGGCCTGCACGAACTTGCCGAACTTACCAACGATGCCAAAGTAGTAGCGGCGCGCTTCGCAAGCCCAACCCTCGGGATCCTCGATGTCGTTAGCGCCAAACTTGCCAAAGCCGTCGGCACTAAAGAGCACCTTGTCGGTAGACTCGTAGGAGAAGATCACCTCGGGCCAGTGAACGTTGGGGGCGCCGACAAACGTTAGGCTGTGACCGCCCAGATCGAGCACGTCGCCCTCTTTGACGACCATCTTGCGCTCGGGGTAGTCGGTGCCAAAGTAGTTGACCATCATGCGGAAGGCGCCCATGCTGGCCACAATCTGTGCCTGGGGATAGCGCTCCATAAAGGCGGCGATGCCGGCGGAGTGATCGGGCTCCATATGGTGAACGACCAGGTAATCGGGCGTGCGACCGTCGAGCACGGCTTCGATGTTACCGAGCCACTCGTCGACAAAACCGCCGTCGACTGAATCGGCGACAGCAATCTTTTCGCCCAAGATAACGTAGCTGTTGTATGCCATACCGTTCTCGGACACATCGTACTGGCCCTCGAACAGGTCAATGTCGTGATCGTCGACGCCAACGTAGCGGATATCCTTGGTGATCTCCATCAGGCAAAGCCTCCTAGATAGACAAAAGAACCCGTCTATCATAACACTCGGTAGTATCCCAGCTGTTATCTGCCGGCATCCATACCGATTGTTATTGAAATACGATAAATCGCCGTTTACCTGCGCAAACTATGAGCGTGGTATCGCCGTGCTATGTCGAATAATGAGCTGACCGGGAATACGAATGGCAACGGTTTTGCCCGCCGTACCCGCCTCGGGAACCGCATGCTCGAATACCTCGCGCCCGCGCTGATGTAGATCGAATCGCACGGTCGTGAGCTCGTTATGCGCGACAAAATCATCGAGCGAGTCATCGACGCCTACCACGCTCACGTCCTCAGGCACGCGCAGACCGCTATCACGCAGCGCGGCAATCGCGCCATTTGCCATCTGATCGTTTGCCGCATAGATCGCCGTCATGGTGCGATCGTGCTCGGCCAGGTACCTGCCGGCCTCGTAGCCGCTGTTGGCAGACCAGTCGCCCTCGAGCGGCTCTGCCGGCTCGATGTGTTTACGCTCGAGCGCATCCTGCCAACCGGCTCGACGAAATTGCTCGTCGACCGAGAACGACGGGCCGCCAATATAGCGAATCTGTTCGTGCCCCAGCTCAAACAGATGGTCCATAAGCAACAGCGAGCAGCCGTAATGGTCGGAATCGACTGTGGTCACGCGCGGATGCGCATACATGGTAACGATGACCGTGCCAATGCCCGGCAGTGGATCAAACGTCTCAAAATCGGGCGCCATGCGGCTCATGCCGATGATGATGCCGTCCACCGGCAATGCGGCCATACGACGCGTTGCCTCGGCAAGCGAGAACTCCTCGGTCTTGGACATCTCGACCAGCGTGATGGCGCAATTACGCTCGCGAGCAGCGCTGGCGATGCCGTCGATCATTGAAAGGTTGCCAAACTTGGTGACATCGTTGATGCACAGGCCGACCGAATGGTAACGGCCATCGCGCAGCGAGCGACCGGCATAACTCGGACGAAAGCCGAGCTCTTGCATAGCGGCCTGCACGCGCTGGCGCGTCTGCTCGTTAACGTTGGGCAAGCCGTTGGCGACGCGCGAAACCGTCTGCTGCGAAACGCCAGCAGCGCGGGCGACGTCGGCCATGGAAACCGGACGCGTACCTGTATCGTTGGACGGGCGCCTTGCCACAGGATCACCTTCACCCTTGCGAGATCTGAATAGCGTGAATGCCGGCCCGGGCAGTAATACATCCCGCGCCGAGGCCCGCTATCGTCGGACGCATGTTAACGTACTCTACTTTTTCTATCTGCATCTCTTCTGCTTTATAAGTCCATACGGCAGTACCGTTCACGGCTGTATTTCTACCGATTACCAGATTCTCAAAAAGTGACAAGCGATGTGTTATGAGTACGTTAACATAGCCCGTAACGTGCGGTATCGTGAACACTTGGTTCATGCCGCTACAAGTTGTTAACGTACTCATAACGACGCAAAACTCACCCGTGCGCGCCAAGGAAAGGACTCCCATGACCACGCCCGACGAAAAGACATTCGCCACACTTACCAAGCTGTTTGAGGAGGAGTTTGGCCCCATCGGCGACCGCCAGGTGCTCTACGTACACGCGCCCGGCCGTTCCGAGATCAGCGGCAACCACACCGACCACGAGGGTGGCCACGTTATCGCCGGCTCGCTCGATGTCGCTGTCGACGGCATCGCCGTGGCAACCGATTCCAACAAGGTTCGCGTAGCCGACGAGGGCTATCCCACGTTTGAAATCGCGCTCGGCACGCTAGACGTTCGGGAGTCCGAGAAGGGCACGTCCGCAAGCCTCGTGCGCGGTATGGCCCACGAGATTGCAGCCCTTGGCGTTGAGCCTCACGGCTTCGATTTCGCCTTCACCTGCTCCGTCCCCTCGGGCGGCGGCCTTTCCAGCTCCGCTGCCGTCGAGGCCGCATACGGCCGCGCCATGGAGACGCTCTGGGGCGCGCCCGCCATTGATCCCGTCGCGCTCGCCCAGATGAGTCAGCGCACCGAGAACAACTACTACGGCAAGCCCTGCGGTCTGATGGACCAGGCCGCTGTGTGCCTGGGCGGCCTTGCCTACATGGACTTTGAGGACCAGGCCCAGCCTAAGACCCAGAAGCTCGAGCTCAACTTTGAGGATCACGGCTATGCGCTCGTGCTCGTTAAGGTTGGCGCCGACCATGTGGCGGCTACCGACGACTACGCCGCCGTTCCGCGCGAGATGCAGGACGTCGCCGCCGAGTTTGGCAAGGCACGCCTGTGCGAGGTAAACATTGCCGACTTTGACGCCAAGCTCCCCGAGCTGCGCGCCAAGCTGGGCGACCGCGCCTGCCTGCGCGCCGTTCACTACTGGTACGAGAACGGCCTGGTCGACAAGCGCTGGGCAGCCCTGAACGCTGGCGACATTGACCAGTTCCTGGTCCTGACGCGCGAGTCCGGCGCCAGCTCTGCCATGTACCTGCAGAATGTCGTTGCCAAGCTGGGATCTGAACAGCCTTCCATGTATGCCTTGGCGCTGGCCGAGCACGTGCTCGACGGCCGCGGCGCCGTTCGCATTCACGGTGGCGGCTTTGGTGGCACCATCCAGGCCTTCGTGCCGCTCGATCTGGTCGACACCTTCATTGCCAAGATGAACGGCTGGCTGGGCGAGGGCTCTGCCCGTCACTACGCCATCTCTGACAAGGGGGCTTACGCGGCATGGCTGTAATGACTGACGTGCGAGAGGCCGCGCAGAACCTGATCGAGTACGCCATCCACCGATCGATGATCGGCCAGGACGACCGGATCTGGGCATACAACACCATTTTGGAGTGCATCGGCGCCACGGGTCCCGCACTCGATATGGCCTGGGCGCTCCAGGTTGAGAAACTCTCGCTCTTGCACCCCAATACCCTGCCCGACTTTGATCTTGAAGGCACGCTTGCCGCGCTTTCCGAGGCCGCCGTTACCAACGGTGCCGCCGAGGACACGGCGTCAGGCCGCGACCGCATCGCCATGCGCATCATGGGTGCGCTCATGCCGAGGCCTTCGGTTGTAAACGAGGAGTTCAACGGACGCATGGGCGTCAACGAGCCCCGCGCCGCAACCGACTGGTTCTACGGCCTGTGCTGCGACGCCGGCTACGTGCGCCGTGCCGCCATCGCGCGCAACATCAAATGGAGCACCCCCACCAACTGGGGCGATCTTGAGATCACCATCAACCTCTCCAAGCCTGAGAAGGACCCACGCGATATCGCCGCGGCTGGTGCCGCAAAGAACACGGGCGAGAAGTATCCCGCCTGCCAGCTCTGCATCGAAAACGAGGGCTATCCCGGACGCTCCGCCGCAGCCGACGGCGGCGCTCACCCCGCTCGCCAAAACCTGCGCATTATCCCCATCCAGCTCAACGGCGAGCGCTGGGGTTTCCAGTACAGCCCGTACGCGTACTTTAACGAGCATTGCATTGCCATGAGCTCCGAGCATCGTCCGATGCACGTCGACCGCAAGGGCTTGACCTGCCTGCTCGACTTTGTGGACCTGTTCCCGCATTACTTCATCGGCTCCAACGCCGACCTGTCTATCGTGGGCGGCTCGATTCTGTCGCACGACCACTTCCAGGGCGGCGCGCACGAGTTCCCCATGATGCATGCCGCCGAGGTCTCGCAGTTTAGCGTGCCCGGTTTTGACCAGGTCACCGGCACTGTGCTGCAGTGGCCGCTCTCGGTGCTGCGCCTGCGCTCGCATGACCGCGCTCAGCTGCTCGACGCTGCCGAGAAGATTATCCTCGCCTGGCGCGAGTGGACCGACGAGTCTGTGGGCGTTATCGCGCACACGGCCGACGGCGTAGCGCACAACACCGTGACGCCCGTCATCCGCCGCGTCGACTCCCGCGGCAATGCCGGCGGCGAGATCTACGAGGCCTACCTGGCGCTTCGTTGCAACATCACGACCGACGAGCACCCGCTGGGCGTGTTCCACCCGCATGCCGAGTTTCACCATATTAAGAAGGAGAACATCGGCCTGATCGAGGTCATGGGCCTGGCCATTTTGCCGCCGCGTCTGGTTCCCGAGCTCGGCGCTGTCCGCGAGCACCTGCTGGCGGCCAAAGCCGATACCAGCTACGACCTTGCCGGCGCGCTCGAGGGCGACGACCTCTGCCGTAGCCATGCCGCGTGGGCCGAGGATGTCTATGCCCGCCGCGCCGACGAGCTTACGGCGGATAGCGCCACCGGCATCCTGCACGAGGAAGTCGGCGTAGTGTTTGGCCACGTGCTCGACAACGCCGGCGTCTTTAAGTGGGACGAAGCCGGCCGCGCCGCCCAGCAGCGCTTTATCGACTCACTGTAATGATCCCTTGGGGACGGAGGAAAACGGACTATTTCGTCTTCAAGACAACGGCGCCCGCCGGCAACATCGCCGACGGGCGCCGTTTTCTGATGCAAGGGTAGCTAATTTGCACCAAAACAAGGAGTGTCCCAAACTGCCGACAGAAAAAGAACGTCCCCAGGTGCCGACCTAAACCCCCACATTATTCGATGGAAAAACGTGGTTGCCTCCCACATTATTCGATGGAAAAACGTGGTTCATTCCCACATTTTTCGATGGAAAGACCAACACGGTCTTATACTAACCATGATCGTTAGGAGGCAGTATGCAGCGACAGCTAATGGACGAACTCATCGCTTGGAAATCTAGGGCAAACCGCAAGCCCCTCCTGCTTAAGGGGGCCCGCCAGACAGGAAAAACCTGGCTTCTCAACGAATTCGCAGGCCAGCAGTATCAAAACGTCATCCGTTTTGACTTTATGCTCGAACCGGGCGCACGCTCGCTGTTCGACGGAAGCCTTGACCCCAAACGCATCATCTCCCAGATAGAGCTCCTGCGCGGCCAGACCATAACGCCGACAGACACACTCATCATCTTCGACGAAATCCAAGAGGCACCGCGTGGCATCGCCTCGCTCAAATACTTCAACGAGCTGGCGCCGGAATACCATATCGTGGCAGCCGGCTCCTATATGGGGCTCGCGCTCCGACGCGAAAACGAGTCGTTCCCCGTCGGCAAGATTGACCAGCTTACCATGCGCCCCATGGGGTTTGTCGAGTTCGTTCGCGCCGTCGATGGCGATCCGCTCGCAGATGCCATCCTTGCCGCAGACATGGACCTGCTGACAAACGTTTCCGAAAAGCTCGAGCGCCTGCTCAAGGAATACCTCGTTGTCGGTGGCATGCCAGAAGTTGTCTCCGCTTTCGCCGCCTCCCACGATTTCATCGAGGCCCGCAGGCTTCAGCAGCAAATCATCGAAGCTTACGAATCAGATTTTGGCAAGCATGCGCCAGCCCGCATCGTCGAGCGCATGAGGCTGGTTTGGAAATCCCTTCCCGGCCAGCTCGCAAAGGAAAACAAGAAGTTCGTCTACGGTGCGCTCCGTCCCGGGGCGCGCGCACGCGATTTTGAGGAAAGCCTCCAGTGGCTCATGGACTATGGAATCGTTCATAAGGTACCACGTGTTTCCGCCCTAAGAGCACCGCTCACAAGCTACGAGGATCTCTCGGGCTTCAAGCTGTTCTGCATCGACACCGGCATCCTCGGAGCACTCTCCGGCCTCTCGCCAGCCATTGTTCTGAACGGGCCCGCTGTTTTTACGGAGTTCAAAGGCTCGCTGACCGAGCAATACGTCGCACAGGAGCTTTTGCTCCAAGGCAAAACTCCCGCGTATTGGTCATCCTCCTCCGGCAATGCAGAGACTGACTTTGCCATCGACCATGCGGGGACCGTGCTTCCGCTCGAGGTCAAGGCGGCAGAGAACCTCAAAGCAAAGAGCCTGAGGATTGCCTGCGAGAAGTTCAAGCTCGAGCGCTGCGTGAGAACATCGTTAGCGGCATATAGAGACGAGGGCACGCTCGTCAACATTCCGCTCTGGGAGATTGGGCAAATCGACAAGCTGGCATAGGCGCTGTGGAGGGGGTGTCCCGTAAGGAGTGTCCCAAACTGCCGGCAGAAAAGGAACGTCCCTATCTGCCGCAGTCATTTAAGAACGTCCCCAATGACCACGCCGATGTTTTGGCCACGACAGCGAAAGCCCGCCAAAGCGAGCAAGGTGCCTTGAAGCGAGGCGGCATTGACCTTCTGGTCATGCCGCCGAAGCTGAAAGGCAGATTGCCGCTCTGGCGGGCTTGCAGCGTCGACTGGTTACGCGGTTTGGTAAAACCGCGTAACTCTAAAGCTCCGTTACTTCAACGCTGTTGTAGATCTCGTCCCAGCGGTCCATGACCAGGTGGCCGGTCTTGGGATCCATGGCGTTGAGCTTGCCGCAGGTATTGGCGGTCTTGAGCACCGTGACGTCGTCGGCACCAGCCGCAATGGCATGCGCAAAGCCGGCGATGGTCGAGTCACCGGAACCCGTCGCGTTCACAGCCGCAATCGCGGGCGTCTTGGCGCGGAACGCGCGACCCTCATGGAAGCCCACCGAACCGGCAGCGCCCATCGAAACGACAACCCAGGGGATACCGGCAAAGCGGTCATCGGCGGCAAGCGCCTCGCGCAGGGCATCGACATCATCGGTCGTAAAGGACGTACCCAGCAGACCGTTAATCTCGGTCAGGTTGGGCTTTACGAGCTCAGGCTTAGCGTCGGACTCCAGCGCGGCCTCCAGCGATGCACCCGAAGTGTCGAGCAGCACCTTGGCGCCCGCCTCTTCGGCGATCTTAACGAGCTCGGCATAATAGCCGGCATCGACGCCACGCGGCAGCGAGCCCGAAAGCGTCACAACGTCCGCCTTCGCTGCAAGCTCGGCAAACTTGGCCGTAAAGGCCTCGAGCTCGGCCGGAGCGATCTGCGGGCCGCTCTCCAGCAGCTCGGTCTGATTACCCTCGTGCAGAATATTCAGGCAAATGCGCGTCTCACCGGCGATGGGCACAAAGTCGTTCTTGACGCCGTCGGCATCCATAAGCTCGGCCATATAGGCACCCATGTGTCCGCCGAGCAGACCGGTCGCGAGCACATCGTCGCCCAACTGCAGCAGCACACGGCTCACGTTGAGGCCCTTGCCGCCAGCGGTCTTTTCGGGCGTCACACGGTTCACGTCGTCGATGATCAACTTGTCGAGCTGATAGCGCGTATCAATCGACGGGTTCATGGTAACGGTCAGAATCATGTTGAACTCCTGTTCCGGGGCGGCATAACCCGCCCCAAACATACGATAACTCGTTAAAGGATCTCGATCTCAAAGCCGCGGGTGACGGTCTCTCCCGGCTTGGCCACCAGGCAGCCACGCTTGTGCTCCAGAATATCGTCCTCGTCGGAGCAGGTGGACAGGCCGCCCCACGGTTCCACGGCCACAAAGTCACCCTCGGGCTTGCTCCACACAATCAGGTACGGCATATCGGGGAACGTCAGGCGCACGCCCTTGTCCTCGGTCTTCTTGGTCAGCGTAACCACGCGGCTCTCGAGCACGTCAAAGATGGTCTCCGCGAAGTCGAAGAGTTCGTGGGTAAGCGGCAGGTCATGGCCGATCATGGGGTTCTTGCTGCGATGCTCAACATCAATCAGGCCCGTCGAGGGAACGGCAGTACAGAGCTCGGTGGCCTCACGCTGCTCAAAACGAAGCTCGTAGTCGTCGTAGGACTCGCCCTCGTCAAGCGGACACTTAAAGCCAGGGTGACCGCCCACAAAGAACGGCATGTCCTCGGTGCCCTCATTGGTCACCTCGTACGACACGGCCACCTTCTCCGCATCGATCGTGTAACGAGCAACGATCTTAAACGGATACGGGTACTGCTCGAGCAACTCGGCATGGTCGGCAGAGCTTAAGCTCAGCGCAACCATGTTGTCGCTCTGCTCCTCGAGCTTCCACTCCTGCTTGCGAGCAAAGCCGTGGCGGGCGAGCTTGACCTCGCGGCCGCCCGTGGTCATTGCGCGACCGTCACGAAGGCCGCCGCAGATCGGGAAACAAATGGGTGCCTGGCCCGACCAGACCGCCGGGTCACCCTGCCACAGGTACTCACGGCCGTTGGCCGCAATAGAAGTGAACGACCCGCCCGCCGTGCTCAGTGCTACGCGGATAGAACCGTTATCAAGAACAAACTCCATAGGAGCCTTCCCTTTCTTACGACAGCCCGCCAAGTCAATAGGGCTGATAGAAAACCGGCCCGCGCCCCCTCACAGAAACGCGAGCCGTCAATTGAAAAGCTGCAAATCGCCAAGTACAGCCAAGAGCGAAGCACTCAAGCCAAGCAAGAAAACGTGTTATCGGAGCAGCTCGCCGTACCAGAACACTTCGCAACAACAGGGGCGATCTCACAGGTCACTCAAACGTCAGCGAGCGGCGCTCAGGTGCCCCAGGTCGCCGCGAAAGAGGAGCGACGCGTACTTCATGTACGCGAGCGACGGTTTGAGCGGCGAGATGGGGTGCCTGAGCGCCGCGCAGCGTCGACCGGTCCGGCGTTCGGCAGAACGCCGGAACCTAATTAGTCGTGGTACTCGCCGCGGTCCCACTTCTCGAGGAACTCGTCAAAGAAGTGCGGGTCAGCCTGAGCCTCGGCGTCGGCCTTATTGCAAGCGTCAATCTTGGCGATCAGGGCGTCGTGCTCGGGAGTCTTCTCGTAGGGCTCCTCCAGGAAGGCAAGCATAATGTCGGCCATCAGGAACTCACCGGTGATCTTACCGCCAAAGCCCACGATGTTGGCGTTGAGCTCGCGACGGGCATACAGGGCAGAGGTCATGTCGCGAACCAGGGCGCAGCGAGCGCCGGGGACCTTGTTGACGGCGTTGGTGATGCCGATGCCGGTGCCGCACAGGGCCACGCCAAAGTCGGCCTTGCCGCTGGCAACAGCCTCGCCCACGGCCTTACCATAGATGGGATAGTGCGTACGGGTGTGGCTGTAGGTGCCGCAGTCGAGCACCTTGTAGCCAGCCTGCTCCAGGCGGTCGGCCAGATAGATCTTCTCGTCCGTAACGATATGGTCGCAACCGATTGCGATGGTCTTCTTCATCAGAACGTCCTTTCGTCTGAATTCACAAGTTGAGGTAGAAGTTCGAGTTCTCGGTGGCTCTCGTTAGGCCATCTTGTTGAGCATGTCGACACGGATCTGGTGACGGCCGCCGGCGTACTGAGCGCGCAGGAACTCGCGGGCGATCTTCTTGGCGACCTCGGTGCCCACAACGCCCGGGCCCATGGTGACCATGCGCGAGCCGTTGTGCTCGCGGGTCATGTAGGCGGAACGCTCGTCGGAAATGTTGGCGACGACCATGCCCTTGATCTTGACGGCGGCCATATAGGAGCCGACGCCGTACTTATCGAATGCGAAACCCTGGGAATCCTTGTGCTCCAGCAGGTCCTTGGCAACGGCGGTCGCGGAATCGACAAAGTCCGCGGCAGGGGTCTCGGAATAGTCGACGACCTCGTGACCGTCGGCGATGAGCATCTCCTTGATGGACTCCTTCATCGACATACCGTCGGCATCGGAAGCGATTACAACCCTCATGACATCCTCCTTGAGAGATACGCAGGTGCGTAGTTTCTGTTTGGAAGTGTTGAATCGCGTTCAGGTCCGGGCATCTGAATGTGCGGTTCTTCACTGTTCATGTTTATTTGAACACATTCGAACACCGACTGCAACCATTATTTGTTTGTCTTTGTTCTTTTTTGAACAAATACCGTTCACGGATGATTGTCGGCCGTTTGGACCGGGCGCAGACGTAGCGACCATGTGTTCAACAAACAAAAGGGCGACCGAGAACGTGTCTCGGCCGCCCTTCGGCGGTATTCCCCGGTATATACAGCTGTTTTAGCTACTCAGACCGTCCGCTCTTCTTGACATGTTTGGACGGAGCGCTCAGAAAGCGACCCGTCAAATAGTTCGCCGGGCCGGAAATATCAATCCCCAGTAGCACGTGCCCCAGCCACAAAAACGCCGCGAGCACCAACAGTGGAATCACGCACGAGGTCACGATCATCACGATGACACCTTCGATCAGATCGGTCACCTGCTGCACGATCTCGTCGGTCATCTGCTTGGCACCGCTGGTCACCGATATGACGAGACCCGAGGCGCCGTCGGCAAGCTGCTCAAGCACATTCTTGGACTCTGTGGACTCGGTCTTTTTCTTGCTTGCTTTGGAGCTGTCGCTATCTGCCGCACCCGCAGCGTCGGCCGCCTTTTGCTCGGCCACCTCGATGCTCACTCGATACGTTTCGTCGACCTTTTGCGACACCCATACGCTTGCAGGCACCAAGGCCATTCCGATCATGGCGACCACCAGCACGCGAGTCGCCACGCGGCGCAGGACGGCGCTCGTGCTCCAGCGCCCGTGAATGCCGAGCGACACCGCAAAGAGCACCAACGCAAACGGGATTAAGATGCCCAAGCCAACCGACCACAAAATCGTGAGCAAATATTTCTCTAGGTATAGCACGGCAAGCACGATGCCCAAGTTACCCGAAAGCTGCGCGAGCTGCTCGGCAACCGGCGTTCCCGTATCGCCCGGCAGCGCAGTGATACCCGCAGATAGGGCGACGCACGAGGTCGTGAGCGCCAAAACATTGCCCTTCTTTTGATCGATAACCTCGATGGTGGAGTCCCAAGTCTTGGTATCGGCGAAATGCGGACGAGCTACAAAGCCCGACAGCAGCGCCAGTACCACGAGCGCAACGATAAAGCCAATCTGTAGCTTTTTGTTTGCGCACACGATATCGGACAGGCTGGGCTGTAGCTCGGTTACCGTCGTATACTCGGTTATCTGGACAGGACGCCCATGAGCCATCTCGTGCGCGTCTCTTTTTTGAATCAATCCGTTGTCCGGCATTTGGATACCTCCTCATTCCGGCCTGTAATGCGGTGGAAAGTATACCCACCCATCGAAAAACCGAACGGGAGGGCGTGCAGAAGCTCCATAACGCTGCTAGTCGAATAGTGCCATTTCAAAACTATGCCGGTTTACTACGATAAAACCGATAGGACCGACCACATTTGCTATTAGTAGAAAATGACAAGCGTTCTACCTGCGGCTTTGATAACGCTGTTCTTTCCATAGTTGAAAGAATGCGATTCATCGTAGTAAACCGGCATAGTTTTGTAACCGACAGGCCGATTCGGCACCGCAGCAAACCCAATTACCCGTTTTCTTCCGTCCTCAAAGGATCAAATGCATGGCAGGAGTGTCCCAAACTGCCGGCAGATAAGGAACGTCCCCAGGTGCCGGATAAACAGAAAAAGCCCTGCCGCGAGTTTGCGGCAGAGCTTTTGGAAGGGGACTTGGTTGTGAAGGCTCGTTAGGCGAGCTTGGCCTCGAGCTCGGCGATGCGCTTGTAGGCATCGATGGTAAAGCGGGTCTGCTTCTCCAGAATCATGGTGGTCATGAGAGTGTCCTGAGCGTGAGCCATGATGAAGGTCATCTCCATCTCGCCACCGCCGGCCTCCTGCGAAAGCAGCTTGGTCTGCGTGTCGTGGGCGCCGATAAGCGCATCGCTGGCATCCTTGTGCAGCTGCTCGGCCTTCTCAAAATCACCCTCGCGAGCAGCATCGAGCGCTGCAAGCAGATCGGTCTGGGCGTCACCTGCGTATGCGACAATCTCGAATCCAACCATCGAGATTTCTTCTTTGGTTGCCATATTGCGTTCCTTTCACATATGAACCAATGGAGAGCATCGCGTCCGGGCATACGCGCTGCGTTGTGTATGACAGAAACAGTAACATTCAAACAAAAAAGAACAGCGCAAAACGTAATTTCGAGCTATGAACGGTCAATTTTCGCCCGTGAACGGTTTTTAAACCAATCTGAACAATATCGAACACAGTTAGCGGCAACCCAAACAGGACCGCACCCTAACGCAAATCGCGCACCGTATCGCCCTCTACGAGCACACCGGGGATCAGCATGTGCTCCACACCGGGTGTAACGCCCTCGGCGCCGGCAATCTTGTCGACCGCCCACATGCCGACGCGCTTGTTGTTAAAGCGCACGGTGGTCAGGCGACGATCGGGCACGATATCGCCCAGACTATCGTCAACACCCACCACGCTCACGTCCTGGGGCACGCGCTTTCCGCGCGACTCGAGCCCGCGAATGCAGCCATATGCCATGGCGTCATTGGAGGCATAGATGGCCGTGCAGGTCGGATCGTCTGCCAGAGCCTGACCGGCAGCATAGCCGCTCTGCGCCGTCCAATCGCCACGAATGAATCGCGGCGGCTCAATACCATGCGCGCGCAGCGTCTCGCGCCAGCCCTCCTCGCGCTGCATGCCCGAAAGCGAGCGCTCGGGGCACGAGATAAAGTGCACAGTCTTGTGCCCCTGCCCCAGCAAGTACTCGACAACCTGGCGCGAGCAATCGAACTGGTCGTTATCGACCGTCGAGCACAGCGGGTGCTCCAGCATGGTAACGAGCACCGTCTGCATACCGGGCAGCGGCTCAAAGGTGCCAAAGTCCGCCGGCATGCGGTTCATAATCACGACCATACCGTCCACCGGCAGTGCGCTCATACGCGACGATGCACTCTCGAGGGTATACGGATGCCCATCTACTTTAGTGAGGGTAATGGCGTAGCCGTGCTTATCGGCGGCGGCGGCAAAGCCCTCCATACGGTCGAGGTTGCCGGTACCGGTAATGTTGAACATGGCGACGCCGACGGTCTTAAACTTACCGCGGCGCAGCGATCGACCGGCAAAATTGGGGCGATACCCCAGCTCGCGCATGGCGGCACGCACGCGCTCCTTGGTCTCTGGGCGCACGCTGGGCGAATCGTGCACCGTACGCGAGACTGTCTGCTCCGAGACGCCCGCGAGACGCGCCACATCCTTAACGGAAACCGATTTTTTAACAGCGGCCATAGGTCGATCTTTCTATGTCGACGATGCCATTGGTGGCACCCTACGCAGTCATTTTTAACGCCTTCAAGTATATCCAACGCCTCCCCCCACCATACGCTCACCACCCAAAACCTACCGTTCACCGACATTTTTGCTTCCCCGAACGGCTTTTGTCGCCCAAATGTTAACGTTGCCATTGTGCAAACACAGAGCCACCGGGCGGCTCAAACGTTTACGCGCAAGGAATCGACGGTTCGCAGGCACAGGGGCCATCGGTTCGCGTCTTATTTTGTGTCGCAAAATGGCAACGTCAACATTTTGGCAATCAAACGTCAAAAGCTACCATCGTTGCCAACCCACCGACTCTTAGGAGCTTTGCATGGAGCAACTCATCGCCACCATCGAAAAGGGCCAGCCCTTTTTCAACGCGATCGCCCGCAACAAGTACCTCAAGGCGATCCGCGACGGTTTTATCTCCGTCATCCCCATCATCATCTTCTCGTCCATCTTCTGCCTCGTAGCCTCGGTCCCCAACATCTGGGGTTTCTACTGGCCCGATGACATCAACAACGCCCTGTGGAAGTGCTACAACTACTCCATGGGCATCCTGGCCATCGCCTGCGCCGCCACCACGGCCAAGCACTTCGCCGACGCCCAGAACCGCGATCTGCCCAAGAATAACCAGATCAACTTTATCTCGTGCATGTGCGCAGCCATCATCGGCTTCCTGCTCCTTTCGAGCGACACGATCGCCACGGACGCCGCCAGCGGCTTCAACACCACCTACCTTGGTTCCAAGGGCCTGCTGACTGCCTTCATCGCTGCGTTTGTGACCGGCATCATCTACAAGTTCTTTATCAAGCGCAACATCACCGTCAAGATGCCCGAGCAGGTTCCGCCCAACATCTCGCAGACCTTTAAGGACATCATCCCCTTCTCCGTCTGCATCACCGTCTTTTGGGTCTTTGACATCGTCTTCCGCGCTGCCTTTGGCTTCTGCTTTGCCCAGGGCGTCATCCAGGTGTTCCAGCCCCTGTTCACCGCTGCCGACGGCTACATCGGCCTTGCTGTGATCTACGGCGCCATGAGCCTCTTCTGGTTCGTGGGCGTCCACGGCCCCTCGATCGTCGAGCCCGCCATCGCCGCCGCCCTCGTTGCCAACATGACCGACAACCTGGCTGCGTTCCAGGCCGGCCAGCACGCTTCCGCTGTCCTGACCCAGGGTGCCCAGTACTTCGTCGTCTGCATGGGCGGCACCGGCGCCACGCTTGTCCTGGTCTTTATGTTCTGCTTCCTGGCCAAGTCCCAGGAGATGCGCGCCGTCGGTAAGGCCGCCATCGTTCCCGTCTGCTTCGCTGTCAACGAGCCGCTGCTGTTCGCCGCGCCCATCGTGCTCAACCCCGTCTTCTTTGTCCCGTTTGTCTTTGCCCCGATCGCCAACATCTGGATCCTCAAGATCTTTATCGACTTCTTGGGCATGAACGGCTTTATGTACACCTTGCCCTGGACTGTCCCCGGCCCCATCGGCACCATCATGGGCCTAGGCTTCCAGCCGCTCGCCTTTGTGATGCTCGCCCTCATCCTGGTCGTCGACTTTGCCCTGTACTACCCGTTCTTCCGTGCCTATGACGCCCAGAAGTGCACCGAGGAGGCCGAGATCTCCCAGGAGGAGCTCGCCGCCAAGAACGCTGAGAAGGCCGCCAAGCTCAACGACGCCTTCCAGGGCAAGGCTGACGCCAAGAGCGTTGCCGCTGGCGCTGCTGCCGAGGCCGTGAAGGCCGACGCTCCCGCCGCTTCCGCAGCACCCGCTGCCGAGGCAACGACCGCCAGCGACCTCAACGGCAAGCGCGTGCTCGTGCTCTGCCAGGGTGGCGGTACCTCGGGCCTGCTCGCCAACGCGCTGGCCAAGGCTGCCAAGGAGCGCGGCATTAACCTCGAGACCGCTGCCGAGGCCTATGGCAACCACGTGGACATGCTCCCCGACTTCGATCTGGTCGTCCTGGCCCCGCAAGCCGCCAGCTACCTGGCCGACCTGCAGAAAGACTGCGAGCGCGTGGGCAACAAGTGCGTCGCCTGCCGCGGCAAGCAGTACATCGAGCTCTCCCAGAACGGCGACAAGTCTCTCGCCTTCGTAAGCGAGCAACTCTCGAAGTAAGTAACGTTCAGGGCCAGCCGACCATCCAAAGCCGGCTGGCCCTTCGATTTAGACGATTGGATCATCATGTCCGTTAACCCTGCTAGCGTCACTAACCCGCCTGAGCAGTTTCCCGAGGACTTTGTCTTTGGCGGCGCCACTGCTGCCTACCAGGTAGAGGGCGAGACCCGCACTCACGGTAAGGGCAAGGTTGCCTGGGACGACTTCCTGGAGGCCCAGGGGCGCTTTTCCCCCGATCCCGCTTCGGACTTCTACAACCAGTACCCCGTCGACTTGGAGCTGTGCGAAGAGTTTGGCATCAACGGCATTCGCCTCTCCATCGCCTGGAGCCGCATCTTCCCCAACGGTACCGGCGAAATCAACCCCGAGGGCGTCCAGTTCTATCACGATCTCTTCGCCGAGTGCCATAAGCACCATGTTGAGCCGTTCGTCACGCTGCATCACTTCGATACGCCGCTTCCTCTCTTTGAGAAGGGCGACTTCCTCAACCGCGAGACCATCGATGCCTTTGTGGACTTTGCCACCTTCTGCTTTAAGGAGTACGCCGATCAGGTGACCTACTGGTTCACCTTTAACGAGATCTGGGCCGACGCCTCCAACACCTACATCGAGGGCACCTTCCCCGGTGGCGTCAAGGCGCATCTGGCCGAGGCTTTCCAGTGCGAGCACAACATGATGCTCGCCCACGCCAAGGCCGTGCTGGCCTTCCACAACGGCGGCTTTAAGGGCAAGATCGGCGTCATCCAGTCGCTGGAGTTTAAGTACCCGCTCAACGAGAACGACCCCGCCGATATCAAAGCCGCCAACAACGAGCACGTGCTGCAAAACCAGTTCTTGCTCGACGCCACCTTCCGCGGCGACTACGCGCCCGACACCCTCGAGTGCGCCAACCACCTGGCTGCCGTCTCGGGCGGCACCATCGAGATCCTGGACGAGGACCTCGAGATTATGCGCGAGGCCGCGCTCTACAACGACTACCTGGGCGTTAACAACTACCAGTGCCGCTTCCTCAAGGCTTACGACGGCGAGAACGACCTGCACCACAACGGTACGGGCGAAAAGGGCACCGGCCGTTGGCGCGTCAAGGGCATTGGCGAGCACGTGAACAAGCCCGGCATCCCCACCACCGACTGGGACTGGATCATCTATCCCGAGGGTCTGTTCGATCTGCTCGTCTACATTAAGCAGCGTTACCCCAACTACAAGCAGATCTTCATCACCGAAAACGGCATGGGCTACAAGGATCCCTACAAGGACGGTTTTGTGGACGACCAGCCGCGCATCGACTACATCGAGCAGCACCTGCGCTGGTTGCTCAAGGCCATGGAGGTGGGTGTCAACGTGGGCGGTTACTTCCTGTGGAGCCTGCAGGATCAGTTCTCCTGGACCAATGGCTACAACAAGCGTTATGGCTTCTTCTACGTTGACTTTGAAACCCAGAAGCGCACGCCCAAGGCAAGCGCCTACTGGTATAAGCACGTGGCGCAGACCCGTCGTCTGGACTAAAGACTAGCGGGGTTGCCTGCCCACATAACCTGTCCCCATTTCTCAGCCGGGGGCGGCACGTCACACGGCGCGCCGCCCCCGGTCTTTTGTTTTTGTTCGACCTGGGGGCCGTTTGTCTCGATCTGTAACATCTAGCCGAGTTTTTCGGTCCTAACTGTTACAGATTGAGATGAACAGGATTGCTCTTTCCGAAGAATCTAAATCTGTAACACGTAGCCCGCTTTTGACCGTCTACCTGTTACAGACCGAGACAAACGGAGTAGGACCTAACCCCGTATGTCCCTAACAGTCGAGCGTTCGACCAACGTACTCGGCACATGAATCGCCTCGATAGACGAGTTCTCTCCAATCGCCGCCTCAAACGCAAGCTTACCGACACCGCGCAAATCAAATCGCAGCGTCGTCAGCCGATTGTGAGGAACAAGTCCCTCGAGTGCGTCGTCGATACCAACCACGCTCACGTCGTCGGGCACGGACAGGCCCGCGTTCTCGAGCGCGGCGATAACGCCCAGCGCCATCTGGTCATTTGCCGCAAGCACGGCAGTCGGCGCCTGCGACCCGCCGGCAAGCACCTCGGCCGCAATCCGCTCGCCCATGGCGTACCCACTGTCCGCACTCCAATCGCCACGCAGCATCGGAGCGGCATCGACATGAGCACGACCCAGCGTATCGCGCCAACCGGCCTCACGAAAACGCGAGGAAATCGAGCTTTCCGGACCCGCCACAAACCGCATATTCGAGTGACCATGTTCCAGCAGATAATTGGTCAACAGCTCGCACGAACCATACTGGTCGGAGTCAATCGTCGTGCAGCGCGGGTGCGCATACATGGACAGGATAACCGTTCGCACTCCCGGCTGGGGAACAAACTCCTCAAAATCGGGAGCCATGCGGTTCATGTTGAGAATCATGCCGTCGACGGGTCGCTCGACCATGCGGCGCGAGGCATCGGCAAGTGCATAGGGCTTGTCGCCGCCCATCTCGATCATAGTGACGGCAAAATCGTGCTCGCGCGCCGCTTGCATGATACCCTCGAGCGTCGCCAGGTTACCGACACGTGTGATGTTGTACATGCACAGGCCAATAGAACGATACGATCCGCCGCGCAACGCCGCTCCAGCAAAATTGGGACGAAAGCCCAGCTCTTCCATGGCGGCCAGCACACGCTTGCGCGTCTTTTCCGTCACGTTGGGCATACCGTTGACCACGCGAGACACAGTCTGGCGGCTCACGCCAGCGAGCGCCGCAACCTCTGCCGCGCTCGCCGAACGACCATTCCTTGTCTGCCGAGCCATGCCTTCCACGCTAACCTGCTTCCCAACTATTCCCCGCGCCCATGGCGCATCGTACATACATTGATAACGTGCTCATGATACCCGAGCCATATACCACAACATGAAAACTTCTGTCAATCAAAACCGCTTACCGAACAAATACAACCGTTCGCAGCTGTTTGAAGTTGTTTTGTTTCTATACATCCCAACCGGATGTTAACGTGCTCATTGTCAAATGTTCACGTGCTCATTTTGGTTCTAATCATTTTAAGATAGTGTTTATCGGGCTTTTTTCACCGCTGAACGCTAACCAGGGAGCCTCCTGAGCTCAAACGCACAATATCGAACAGCGAGACGAGAGGATGTATGCATATGTCTTTGCTAAACCGCGTACAGCAGCTGCCGAAGGGCTTTGTATGGGGCGCCGCAACCGCCGCGTACCAAACGGAAGGTTCCACGAAGGTGGCAGGCAAGGGTAAGACCATGTGGGACGATTACCTTGTCGCCCAGGGTCGCTTTTTGCCCGACCCGGCCAGTGATTTCTACAACCGCTACGAGGAGGATATCCGCCTTTCTGCCGAGCATGGACTCAACGCCATCCGTGTGTCCATCGCCTGGACCCGCATCTTCCCCAACGGCGACGATGCCGAGCCCCTCGCCGAGGGCGTTAAGCACTACCACGAGCTGTTCGCCTGCTGCAAAAAGTATGGCGTCGAGCCCTATGTGTCCCTGCATCACTTTGACTCCCCCGCCGCCCTGTTCAACCAGGGCGACTGGCTCAACCGCAAGACCGTCGACGCCTATGTGCGCTATGCCGAGTTCTGCTTCCGCGAGTTCCGCGAGGTCAAGAATTGGTTCACCATCAACGAGCTCATCAGCCTCTCGCACTCCCAATACATCCAAGGCAACTTCCCGCCCAACCATCACTTTGATGTGACGAGCGGCATCCAGAGCCAGCACAACGAGCTCGTTGCCCACGCCCGCGCCGTCAACCTGTATAAGGATCTTGACGAGACCGAGCACCTGGGCGGACGCATTGGCATGGTCAACGTCCTGACGCCGGCATATCCTGCCACCGACTCGCCCGCCGACCAGCACGCCGCCGACCTGTACAACGCCTTCTACACCGACTTCATCATGGACGGCGCCTTCCTGGGTCACTACTCCGCGCGCACCCTCTCACTCATCAACGAGATTCTGCGTGCCAACAACGCCACACTTACGGTTGAGGACAGCGACATGGAGGAGCTCGCCAAGGCGGCGCCCCGCAACGATATGTTCGGCCTCAACTACTATCAGTCGGCGTTTATCGCCGCCTACGATGGCGAGTCCACCAACAGCTTTAACGGCACCGGAGACAAGGGCACCTCGTGCTTTAAGTTTAAGGGCGTCGGGCAGCAGGTCGATATGCCGGGTATCCCCACCACCGACTGGGATTGGCTCATCTACCCGCAAGGCCTCTACGACACGCTCAAGCACATCAGCGCCACCTATCCCAACCTCCCCGTCATCTATATCACCGAAAACGGCCTGGGCCACAAGGACCCCGAGCCCGACGCAAACGGCATCGTCGCTGATCCCGAGCGCATCGACTTTGTCGACCAGCACATGGAGAAGGTGCTCCAGGCGCGCGCCGAGGGCGTCGACGTCCAGGGCTACTTTATCTGGAGCCTGCAGGACCAGTTCTCGTGGGCCAATGGCTATAACAAGCGCTACGGCCTGTTCTACATCGACTTCGACACGCAAAAACGCTACATCAAGCAGTCGGCACTCTGGTACAAGGAGCTCGCCGACACCATGGCGGACGCGCAGTAGCGCATCGCCTCGCTTTCCCCCGAGAAGGGAGCGGCCCTATGCGATACAAACCCAGCCGCTCCCCTCTCTCCCCCTGGGACCGACCCCGCCTGCACCCGGGCTTTTAGCAAGCGGGAGACCATATAGGTTTTCAACGTCCATGCCATTAAGATTTCATGCAAAGAGGAGCGTGAACTATGGAATCGATCGTTAAGTTCTTGGAGAAAGGTCAGCCGTACTTCGACAAGGTCTCTAAGAACATCTACCTTCAGGCCATTAAAGACGGCTTTTTGGCAGCAATGCCCATCATCCTGTCTTCTTCTGTCTTCCTGCTTATTTCAACCCTGCCGGGCGTTGTCGCCACGGTCGGCGGCTTTACGCTGCCCGATTGGTGGAACGTCGACGTCGTGAACTTCTGCAACAAGGTTTACAACTTCACGATGGGCGTCGTGGGCATCATGGTCGCCGGCACCACCGCAAGCGCGCTGACCGGCTCCAAGAACCGCCGCATGCCTGCCGGCAAGGCCATCAACGCCACGAGCACCATGGTCGCCGCCATGTGCGCTATGCTCATCTTGGCCGTTACCCAGACGAGTGCCAAGATCGACGGCGCCGATGTCTCGGTGTTCTTTACCGACAACATGGGCACCAAGGGCCTGCTGAGCTCCTTTGTCGCCGCATTTGCCACGGTCAACATCTATGCCTTCTGCATTAAGCGAGACATCACCATCAAGCTGCCCAAAGAAGTCCCCGGCGCCATCGCCCAGAACTTCCGCGACATCTTCGCCTTCAGCTTCTCCATCCTGTTTGTCGCCGTCATCGACGTTATCTGCCGCACCTGCTTGGCCGTCCCGTTTGCCAACGTCATCTCCACGCTGGTGAGCCCGCTGTTCGCCGCTGCCGATTCCTACGCCGGCCTCGCCCTCATCTGGTTCATGATCCCGCTGTTCTGGTTCATGGGCATCCACGGCCCCTCGGTCGTTAAGCCTGCCCTCAACGCCGCGCTGTTTGGCAACATCACTACCAACCTCGCCACGCTGCAGGCCGGCGGTCACCCCGCCCTCGCCCTGACCGAGAACTTCGGTAACTACATCGGCGAACTCGGCGGCACCGGCGCCACGTTCATTGTCCCGATCATCTTCCTGCTCTTTATGCGCTCCAAGCAGCTCAAGGCCGTCGGCAAAGCCTCTGTCGTACCCGTGATGTTCGCCGTCAACGAGCCGCTGCTGTTCGCCGCGCCCATCATCCTCAACCCGTACTTCCTGATCCCGTTCCTGTTTGCCCCCGTGGCCAACGTCCTCATTGGTAAGTTCTTCATCGACTTTTTGGGCATGAACGGCTTTATCTATGCCATGCCGTGGGCACTCCCCGGACCGATCGGCACCTTCATCGACACCAACTTCCAGCCGATCTCTCTGGTCCTGGTTGTCGTCCTGCTGGTCGTTGACTTCTTGATCTACTACCCGTTCTGCAAGGCCTACGACAACGTCCTGTGCAAGCAGGAGGCCGAGACCCTGGCCGAAGAAGAGGCCGAGGAGACCAAGGCCGTCAAGACCGCTGCCGCCCCCGCCGTTGAGGCTCCCGTTGTCGAGACCGCTTCTGCCACTGAGGCCTCCGCAGCTCCGTCCGCCCTTAAGGGCAAGGACCTGAGGGTTCTGGTTCTGTGCGCTGGCGCCGGCACCTCTGCACTGCTCGCCAACGCGCTTAAGGAAGGCGCCGACGAGCTGGGCATCGACATTACCGCCAACGCCGGTGCCTACGGCAGCCACTACGCCATCATGGACCAGTACAACGTCATCGTCCTGGCTCCGCAGGTTCGCACCTATTACAACGAGATGAAGGCCGACACCGACCGCCTGGGCATCACGCTGCTGTCGCCCAAGGGCAAACAGTACATCGACCTCACTAAGGATCCCAAGGGTGCCGTCGCCTGGATCGAGGAAAACCTCGAGGCATAAGACGCTGACGCTACCTACCGCTCGCAGACAAAAAATGGCCCGTGCATCGATGTGTGATGCGCGGGCCATTTTGTTTAGACCGCACCCGTCCTCCTGTTCATCTCAATCTGTAACATCTAGCCGAGTTTTTCGGTCCTAGCTGTTACAGATCGAGATGAACGCACAGGCCAAGCCGAAAATCTCAATCTGTAACATGTAGACCGCTTTTGACCGCTTAGATGTTACAGATCGAGACAAACGGAATATGCCGGACCGAATTGTCTAAATCTGTAACATCTAACAGGGATTTTCGGTCCTAACTGTTACAGATTAAGATGAACGAGCCGAGCACGTCTACGCCCGTAGGTCTTTCACGCTGGAACGCTCGACCAACACACCCGAGACGAGCGTACGGCTTCTGGAGCTCGGGGCTTCCAGGCCTGCGACGACCTCGTTAAGCGCACGGATGCCCAGCTCGCGGTGACGAAACTTCACCGACGTCAGAATCGAGTTGGGGATCGTCTTGTAGAGCTCATCGTCGAAGCCGATCACGGACACGTCGTCGGGCACACTGAGCCCTTTGTCACGCAGAGCCATCATCACGCCGTTTGCCATGCAGTCGTTAGCAGCGAGGACCGCCGTGCAATCGGGCTTATCGGCAAGCACAAGGCCCGCGGCATAGCCACTATCCGCATTCCAATCGCCTTGCAGAGGCTCGGGCGGCTCAATGCCACGCGCCTCGAGTGCCGCACGCCAACCTTTCATACGGCACTGGCTCGACAGCGACTCTTTCTTACCAGAGACAAAGTACACGTTTTTGTGCCCGTGGTTCAAGAAGTACTCGCACGCCATGCGCGCGCCGCCCTCTTGGTCGTCACTGACGGTGGAGCAGGTAGGATGTTCCATCGGTGTGATAATCACCGTCTTGAGGTCTTTCGGCGCCTCAAAGGTATCAAAGTCATCGACCATCTGACGCAGGTTGAAGATCATGCCATCAACAGGCAGCTGCGACATCCTGCGCGCCGCATCGGCAAGGGTCATCTTCTCCCCTGCGCGCTTTTTGATCATCGTGAGCGCAAAGCCGCGTTCTTCGGCGGCATCGGCGATACCGTCAATCATGTCCACGGCACCACCCGACAAGTGAAACAGCACGACGCCGATGCACCCGTAACGGCCCAACTTGAGCGAACGCGCGGCAAAGTTGGTTCGAAACCCGAGCGCCTCCATGGCCGCATGGACCTTATCGCGTGTCGACTCGCGCACGCTATCGGGCTCGTTGATCACACGCGACACCGTCTTGAGAGAAACGCCCGCGGCAACTGCCACATCGTTCATTGAGACATTTTTCTTGTCCATCGTTGCCACTACTTCTCCAGTCGGTTTTGCATCGCTTGTTTTTTGTGTTCTAGCATACACTACCTGCCCGACTGACAAATCAGCCGTTTATCGGACAATATCGACCGTTCACCCGTAAATCCTTGTTGCTCTTCCAAAAATGTCTTACGTTGTCATTAACGAAATGACAACGTTGTCATTTCGCAATGCCTTCCTTAAGCAGGAAGGTTTCCGGGCAGTCCTGACCATCCATCGACGACCAGTTCCATCCACATGCATCGCGCATCAAGTAGCAAAGGAGCTCTATGGACGCCATCGTAAAGATGCTCGAAAAGCATCAACCGTTCTTTGAGAAGATCTCGAGGAACATCTACCTCCAGGCCATTAAGGACGGATTCCTTGGGTGCATGCCCATCGTCCTCACCTCTTCGATCTTCCTGCTGATCGCCACCCTTCCCGGCGTAGTCGGCATCACGCTGCCCCAGCCGCTTATCGACTGGTGCAACAAGCTGTACAACTTCACCATGGGCGTTATGGGCATCATGGTTGCTGGCACCACTGCCAAGAACTTCACGGCTTCCATGAACCGTCGCATGCCCGCCGGCAAAGTGCTCAACGACGGTTCCACCATGGTGGCCGCCCAGTGCAGCATGCTGCTGCTCGCAGTCACGCAGTTCACCACCAAGTTCAACGGCTCCGAACTTTCGGTCTTCGATTGCACCAGCATGGGCACGCGCGGTCTGTTCTCGGCCTATATCGCCGCGTTCATCACCGTGTGGGTCTACAAATTCTGCGTCTCGCGCGATCTGACCATTAAGCTGCCCAAGGAGGTCCCGGGCGCCATCGCTCAGAACTTCCGCGACATTATCCCCTTTGGCGGCGCCGTCATCATCTGCGGCATCATCGATGTCGTCGTGCGCAACCTCATGGGCGTTCCGTTCTCCGAGCTGCTTATCAAACTGCTCTCCCCGCTCTTTACCGCTGCAGAAACCTATCCTGGCCTTATCCTTATCCAGGCAGCCACCGCGTTCTTCTGGTTCATCGGCGTCCACGGCCCCTCGATCGTCCAGCCGGGCATCGACCCCATCCGTCTTGCCAACCAGGCCGAGAACCTGCAGGTTCTGCTGGCCGGTGGCCACCCCGCCCACTCCCTCACCTTTAACATGTCGCTCGTGGGCGAGTTCGGCGGCACCGGCGCCACGTTCATCGTGCCGCTTCTGCTGATTCTCTTCATGAAGTCCAAGCAGCTCAAAGCCGTCGGTAAGGCCTCGATTGTTCCTGTTGCCTTCGCCGTCAACGAACCGCTGCTCTTTGGCGCGCCGATGATCCTTAACCCCTACATGCTCATCCCCTTTGTTGCCGCCGGCTGCGTCAACGTGAGTGTTGCCAAGTTCTTTATCGATAACGTGGGCATGAACGGCTTCTCCTTCGTGGTGCCTTGGGCCACTCCCGCCCCCATCGGCATTTTCATCACCACGAACTTCCAGCTTATCGCCCTGGTATTTGTCGCGATCATCATCTTGCTGGACGCCATCATCTACCTGCCGTTCTTGAAGGCATACGATAAGCTGCTCTGCGACCAGGAGGCCGAGCGCGCCGCCGAGCTGGGTCTCGAGTCCGATGGTGCCGCCGCCATCGCCGCCAACGCCTCTGCGCCCGCTGTCGAGCAGACTACCGCTTCCGTCGAGACGACCGCCGCTGCCGCCGACAGCAAGCCTATCACCGATCAGCCCGAGCCTGCCGCCGACGCATCCGCCAAGAAGGATGTCGACGGCCTGAAGGTCCTCGTCCTGTGCGCCGGCGCCGGCACCTCTGCCATGCTCGCCAACGCCATCAAGGAAGGTGCCGCACAGACCGGAGAGAACATCGCTTCCTCCGCAGGCGCCTATGGCCAGCACACTGCCATCATGGATCAGTACGACGTCATCGTGCTCGCCCCGCAGGTTCGTAGCTACTACAACGACATGAAGGCCGACACCGATCGTCTGGGCATTAAACTGCTCGCTCCCCGCGGTAAGGAATATATCGACCTTACTCGCGACCCCGCCGGCGCCATCAAGTGGCTCCGCGAGAACCTCGACTAGTTCCTCCCTCTGTTGGTGCCCGGATCCCCAGTTCGGGCACCTCTCCCTATTCGTATCCCACAGAAAGGATGACTCATGAACAACCCCATGCAGTTCCCCGACGGCTTTGTGTTTGGCGGCGCCACCGCTGCTTACCAGGTTGAAGGCGAGACCCGCACACACGGCAAGGGCAAAGTGCCCTGGGACGATTTCCTGGCAGCTCAGGGTCGCTTCTCCCCCGACCCCGCAAGCGATTTCTACAACAAGTATCCGGTCGATATCGACCTGTGCCAGCGCTTCGGCATTAACGGCATTCGTGTCTCCATCGCCTGGAGCCGCATCTTCCCCAACGGCATTGGTGAGATTAACCCCGAGGGCGTCGCCTTCTATCACGAGCTTTTTGCCACCTGCAACAAAGCTGGCGTTATCCCCTATGTCACGCTCGATCACTTTGACACGCCCGAGGCCTTTTATCAGGATGGCGGCGAGGGTTTCCTGACGCGCACGACCATCGACGCCTTTGTCGAGTACGCCAAGTTCTGCTTTGCCGAGTTCACTGAGGTCAAGCACTGGTTTACCTTTAACGAGATTCCCGCGGCCGCCGAGGGCAGCTTTATCGTCGGCAACTGGCCACACGGCGAGAAGTATCGCCTGGACAAGGCCTTCCAGCTTATGCACAACATGATGGTGGCCCACGCCAAGGCTGTCGTCGCCTTCCATGAGGGCGGCTTTGAGGGCGAGATCGGCATTGTCCAGAACCTGGAGCCCAAGTATCCCCTCGATCCCAACAGCGCTGCCGACTGCGAGGCGGCTCGTATGGCCGACGTCATCAACAACCGCTGGGTACTCGACGCCACCTTCCGCGGCCACTATGCAGCCGACACCATGGAGGCCGCGACCAAGCTGGCCCATATCGCCGGCGGCGAGCTCGACGTCCGCGACGAGGACATCGCCGCGCTGACCGCCGCGCTCCCCTACAACGATTGCCTGGGCGTCAACACCTACAAGTGCCAGTTCCTGCGTGCCGCCGAGGGCGAAAACGACATCAACCACAATGGCACCGGCGACAAGGGCTCCTCGCGCTGGTTCCTCAAGGGCGTGGGCGAGTCATGCGTGCGCGAAGGCGTTCCCACCACCGATTGGGACTGGATCATCTATCCCGAGGGCCTCTACGACCTGCTGCTCCGCATTAAGAACGATTACCCCAACTACAAGAAGATCTACATCACCGAGAACGGCATGGGCTATAAGGACGACTTCGAGGAAGGCTTTATCGACGACGCCCCTCGCATCGACTACATGCGCCAGCATCTCGCATGGATCCTCAAGGCAATCGACGGCGGCGTAAACGTCGACGGTTACTTTGTGTGGTCGCTGCAGGACCAGTTCTCCTGGACCAACGGCTACAACAAGCGCTACGGCCTGTTCTACATCGACTTCGAGACCCAGAAGCGCTATCCCAAGGCGAGCGCGTACTGGTACAAGAACGTTGCGGAGACCGGCCTGCTCATGGCCTAGCTTTTGCCGCATACCCCCTGTCGGCCGCATGCGAATCCCTCCACGGGTTCGTATGCGGCCTTTTTGTTTTGAGCGACCCGCTTGTCTCAATCTGTAACATCTAGCAGGGGTTTTCGGTCCTACCTGTTATAGATCAAGACAAACGAGCGGCCCGAACTTGAAGATCTCGATCTGTAACACGTAACCGAGTATTCCGGCCCTACCTGTTACAGATCGAGACAAACGTTCGAACCAATCCAAACAATCTCGATCTGTAACATCTAGCCGAGTTTTTTTGGTTTCAACTGTTACAGATGAGACAATTAGATAGTCAAATCCGCGCTTTCCAAGCAGCTGTGAAGCGCGCCTCTTACCTTGTTTCAGTATCACGAACATACTTTCGGTATCATTCTATGTTATTATGATACCGAAAGTATGTTCGTGATACTGAAAGGAGTCACATGCGACAGTTCGATTACGCCACTGTCCCAGCGGAACTCGAAGCAACCCCAATCACCAATCTCCTTCTTTCGATACGCGAGCATAAAGGCCGACAACTTGTTCTGAGCCAAGTCAAACCCGAGCTTCTATCGTCCCTTATGGAGGAAGCTAAGATTCAGAGCACCCAATCCTCCAACGGACTTGAAGGAATTGTTACCACCCAAAAAAGGCTCAAAGCAATCATGGCGTATTCCACCGAGCCAAGCTCCCGCGCAGAGGAAGAAATCGCTGGATACCGAGATGCGCTGTCACTTATTCACGAGCAGCACGATTTCATTCCCGTAACACCATCGGTCATTTTGCAGTTGCATCGTGACCTCATGGCACACACAGCAATCTCGTATGGGGGCCATTGGAAAGACAGCGATAACGAAATCGTCTCCATCGACGATCAAGGTAATCGACTTGTGCGCTTTAGACCTCCTTCGGCTCTAGCAACCCCGGGACTTATCGAAGAAGCCTGTCGGTCCCTCAACGATGCCCTATCTCGCCAAGTTTGCGATCCCCTCCTTATATCACTCCGCTTTATCTTCGATTTTGTCAGCATTCATCCCTTCAACGATGGCAATGGCAGGATGAGCCGACTCCTTACAACGCTACTGCTCGAAAAGACTGGATACGACGTTGCGCGCTACGTCAGCATCGAACGACTTATTGAAGACAACAAGGCGCTCTACTACAGTGCCCTCGCTGCAAGTTCCACTGGATGGAATGAAAACGAAAACAGCGAGGTTCCCTTTATCCGGTTCATGCTCGGAACCATACTGGCGGCTTACCGACAGCTCGAACAGCACACCCTGATTGAATTCAACACTCGCCCCATGCCGAAGCAAGCGCGCATAGCTGCTCTATTTCAGGAGAAACCCGGCGTCATTAAGAAATCCGACATCCAGTCCAACTGCCCCGATATCAGCGAGGTAACCGTTAAACGAACCCTCAGCCAGCTTGTTAGTTGCAGTGCAATCGAAAAAACAGGAGCGGGTCGTTCGACGGGCTACATACTTAAAGACGTCCATGCTCTGGAATTATTCTTGCAATCTGTAATACCCAATAGCGAGCCAGCAATAAAACAAGGGCCCCCAAAGGATAAACTCCTTGAACGCATGAACCGCGCCGAAGATGAAAGCAGAGACGGACTCTACGAAGACTACGATTCATTCTCAAGGGATATCAAAGCGAGATACGGAGTCTAGCCATATCTCAGAATGGCCTCACCCTTGTTGCCCAAAACTATTTGCACGTCATTTCACGTCACTTTGACGCGTAAAATAACGCGCAAATTTTTACGCGCCATCAAATTTGACGCACAAATGGTGTTTTTACTTATTACGTGTCATTCTGCACGTCATATTGAAGTGATAATCCCCGCGCCGGCAGAGGGCAGCAGTGTCTCCCGTAGCGCTAGTTAGCAAATGACCTGTGTATGTTCCTCGATGGCGGCACGATTCTCGGCGGTAATACCCGGCTCGCACACTACGGCGTCCAGGCTGTCCAGGCGGCAGAAGGTGTAGAAGTCGCGTTTGCCGATCTTGCTGGAGTCGGCGATCAGATAGCGCGAGTCGGCCTTGCTAAAGGCGAGCTGCTGGATACGACCCTCATCCATATTGGACGTAGACACGTCGCCATCCAGAATGCCGTTGGCGCCGATAAACGCCGCATCGATGCCCAGGGCGCGCAGGGTATCCTCGGCCGTTGGTCCCACAAACGCGGCGGTGCGGCGACGGTACATACCGCCCACGAGGCACAAGTCGCAGTCCTCGCGCGCCTCGAGCAGGTTAAACACCGAAAGCGAATTGGTCACAATGCGCAGGCGAAACGTCGGCAGCATCGAGGCCATCTGCTCAACCGTGGTACCCGTGCCCAAAAAGATGGTCGAGCCTTCCTCGATAAGCTCCACAGCACGGCGCGCAATCTGCAGCTTTTCCTCGGCATGCTTCGTGCGCTTTTCGGTGTGCGAATACTCATGGCGCAACATAGCGTGGGGACGACCCTGTGCACTGCGGGCGCCGCCGTGCACGCGCTCGATCTCGCCCAGGCTCGCAAGTTCTTCGAGGTCGCGGCGAATCGTCATGTCCGAAACGCCCAGCGCATCCGAAATCTCCTTGACCGAGACCGTGCCCTGCTCTTCGAGCAGCTGACGAACCTTATCCTGTCGCTCTGCCTTAATCACGATGAATCCTCGCCGTTCTGTGCGCGCATATCATTCAAACAGTAACGAACAAATTGTATCAGACTCATGCGCGTCAAAAATGAACGCCCGCACAGCTCCAATCATCACTTTTTTGAGAAAAATACCCCCTGCTTTAGTGGGGTGTAGTGATAATCTCGCCTGTTCGCGCTACAGTTTGTCGGAAATACCTCGATGTTAGGAACCAAATGATCACTTCCGAGCTTTTCGGCACCGCGCCGTGCGGCACCCCCGTTCATCGCTACACCCTCAACGGGCCCGAGATCTGCGTTCGCATTATGGACTATGGCGCCACTGTGCTGGGTATCGATGTGCCCGACATTCCCGGCAACGTGCGCGATGTGGTTCTGGGCTTCGATAAGCTCGAGGATTACTTTGACAACCCCGCCTGCTTTGGCGCAACCATCGGCCCTGTGGCCAACCGCACTGCAGGTGCCACGATCACTATCGCTGGCACGGACTGGCATATGCCGGCCAACGAAGGCGCCAACAACCTGCACAGCGACCTTGAGCACGGCCTGCATAAACGCGTGTGGGACGTTGAACTCGACGAGACTCACAACGCCGTTCGCATGACCACCTCGCTTGAGGATGGCGAGCTGGGCCTGCCCGGCAACCGCACGTTTACGGCCGTGTTTACCGTGACACGCACCGGCGCCTTTCGCATCGAATATGGCTGCGAGAGCGACCGCGCCACGTACGTGTCCATGACCAACCACACGTACTTTAACCTTGCCGGCCATAACGCCGGAATGGACTGCGAGCACTTCTTTGTTGCTAACGCTGCTCACTACCTGCCCATTAACGAACAGAATATCCCCACCGGCGAGATCGCTCCGGTCGAGGGCACGCCGTTTGACTTCCGCGAGCTGCGCCCCGTCGCTCCCGGCATGGAAGCCGACGACCCGCAGATTAAGCAAGCACGCGGCTACGACCACTGCCTGTGTATCGATGGCTATCAGTACGGCCGTAATCTGCGCCGCGCGATGCACGTCGAGGAGATGTGGACCGGTCGCGAGCTGGACTACTACACCACCGCCCCGGGCGTGCAGCTCTACACCGGCAACTGGCTGGGCGACGAGCACGCCAAGGACGACGCCAACTATGGCTGGGGTGCCGGTTTTGCCCTCGAGGCCGAGATGTACCCCGACACGCCGCACCAGCCGCTGTTCCCGCAGGGCATTGTGGGCCCGGGTCACCCCTACAGCAATGTGATCGAATACCACTTTATGAGGCACTAAGCCCATAACGCAACATATCGCACAGCAGCGCCCGCCGGCACCACCGCCGACGGGTGTTTTGCTACCTAGTCATTGGGGACGTTCTTAAATGACCAGTTGAATGGGGTCGGGGTTGGAGCTGGGGAGGTAGCGAATTTCTAGTTCTATGCCGAGCTTTTGCAACTCTCTGAGAGCAGCGACGTCTGTGTCGTCTACGGCAACTGCGGGTGTTGCGAGACGCTTGCCCTCCCCTGCCTGCATATGGCCAATGCTGATCTTGGTGATCGGCACACCGCCCTTAACCAGTGCGAGCGCATCGGCGGGTGAGGCCACCATGATCAGAATCCATTGGCGCGGCGTTGCGGTATGAATGATGTCGATGGCCCTTTGCACCGAGAAAAACCGCGTCCACACGCCCTCAGGTGTCGCCACCCTCATAGGGGCCCACTTGTAAGCGTCCGCGGCAATCTCGTCGTTGACGACCAGGACAAGGTTAGTACCTACGGCCTCGTTCCACAGCGTAACATCTTGCCCGTAAATAAACCGATCATCGATGCGTGTGAGAAGAATCTTGGGTTGAGCCATCGCTGCCCCATTCTGCTTGAGACCCGTAAGAGCAAGACGTCATGTCTCCAATATTAGTGCATTTAAAGTGAGAAAAGCCGTCAGAACACTTGCGCGGATGAGCGATGTCCCGTATCATAGACAGCCGTTGACGCCTCAGTTGCGTCATCACATGGCCGCCAGCGTAGCTCAGTTGGTAGAGCACCGCTCTCGTAAAGCGGGGGTCACCGGTTCGAGCCCGGTCGCTGGCTCCATTGCTCAAAATAGCCGCCTTCGGGCGGCTTTTTTGTTGCCGATTTTGATTGCGCATGCGCCAACCCAAGCATCACCACGTCGACAGCTCCCCTGCTCAAAAACAGAAACCCCGCCACGTTTGATTTGAATCGCGCCCGCCCGAGTTTTCGGGGAGGTGGTCGCTATGTCCGAGTTCTGTCTTATGATCGTCGCTCTTCCTCTGGTGACCATTCTGGCCATTTTGGGCTAGGGTAAAACCTGGCCTTTAAAGACCAAAGCCGTCCTGCCTGGGACGGCTTTGTTTTCTCGATTATCAACTTCATACGGATGGATGCGGGGTTCGATACCCCGGCGGTCTGATCGGCAGGCCGCCGGGAACTCTCACTCCTCGATAAAAGCCGGCGCTCGGTTAGTTCTGCGCATCTTGAAATCGTCAGTTTCGTGGGAGACGTAGAGGATGCCGTCCATCCCGTCTCGCGATGCATATGAAAGGTGAACAGAACCGCAATCCGCTCCATCATCGTCGAGAAGATCGAACGAATTCGGATCGCTCGTTGCGGCCAAACGACCACTCAGACAAGAGCCATCGTCATTACAGATTTGCCATTCCATGTCTTCGCCTGCAAGAATCGCCATAGACGTCCTGGTCGCGCCATCGTTGACATACATCCCGTCTATGCCAAAACCGTTTTCAGCGCCATCAATAAACGATTGCTCGGACCTATACTTCGCGAATGATGCGCATAGTGCCATTGCAAGACCGATTACAAGGCCAACAATCGCTATCTTTACATAGCTCTTGGCCGTCATGCCATCCCTCTTTTCGCTTGCCTAAAGAAATGCGGAAGAAGCTGTTCGTCGCGACTTGTTTGTACGCCTTTCTGCCCCGTTCGGTTACTTAGGTTACTTGAGAGATCCTATATATAATTGTTACCCATATACGTAATATGAATTTCGGACATGTCGAAATCAATCAATGGTTGCGGGAGTTTCCAACCTCAGTGAAATGCCGCCCTATACCCACAGAATCTGACGGGCTTGACATGTGCTAATGGACGCTAATGGCACTTGGTCGGCAACGGTCTTGGCTCATCGGCCCCAACAGTGTCTCCTTCTGTCGCGCCGCGGGCCAGGCGCACGGCGGTGGCGCTGTGCCGCGGCAGCTGGACGACCGCGTCGTCGACCGTGGCGATTACACTCGCGACGACACGCCTCGCTAGTTTTGAACTGTCCTGCCCTAGCGCGCAGCAATTCAATCAGCTGTTACAGAATCCTGAAAGAAAGGGTCGAACCGAAGTGTCTGGCCGGACGCCAATTGTCCGGGAACTGCTTCTGGTTCGACCCTCTTTTACTTTCGCCCACTCGGTGGACTTCGGGTTTGGTGGTTGGAGCCGACGATTTACCAAAGAGAAAAATGAAATATAACCTAGCTGCAATAATCGCCTTATTGGGGGCTCGAATTGGCCATATAGATCTAAAATAGTCACAATATACAAATGTCGAGAGACGTTGGGAATATAGATGAAAAGAACTAAGGGTTTTCTTTTGTTGGTAATGATGCTGCTCGGACTGTTCTGCCTGAGTGGCCCTTCTTGGGCCGAGGCTGCCTGTCCTGAAAGTGAGCCTCAGCAGTCTTATACGGGCAGCCTGCTGATAACTGCTAAGGAGGGCGATGCCGACTCTCAGTCTGGGGTAAATCCCCTTGCCACTTTTGAGGGGGACGGCGGAACGGTCAAGCTTGACCATATTGGTAGCGGGATTTTGAGGTGGCAAGTTCTTCCGGACAAAATTGCGAACGATCCCTTCTCTTTTGCTGGAACGATATATCTATACAAGGTTGTGAGCGGAAACCAAAAATACGTCGATTGCTATCCGACAAACGGGTCTGGAATTGCATTCACCGGCATTTCGGGGCAGATTGATACACATGTACGAAAGGGAACCTATGTGGTGCGTTGGGTTGGAGCTGCTGCAGGCCCGATATGGATTGCGGTCTTGCGCCCCGATGTCCAAATAGGTTTCTCTCTCTAGACGGGAAGTTGCTCATGGACGCCATATATGACGGAGATGACTGGGTCGATCACTATACTTGGCGCCTGGTCGGCTCGAACGACAATGGGGATGTGGTGTTTGATGGACTATGTCCAAAGCATCTCCATCCTTTTGTCTCGTCGTTAATTGAGAGTTCCGCTCGTGTTGCCCCCTACAGCTCGGCATCGCTTCATGATACGGACGTTTTGAAGACCATAAGGGAATCAATTGACGAGGGCACGATGAGCGGCCCGCTGTTTTCTCGGCTTGTGGGGCTAGATGAGATTGGCTCGAAACGACTGCTTGCGGGCGAAAAAGTGGAACTCACTTATCGGTCGATGATTTCAATCCTGCGGCTAGCCGATGTTCTTCGCAAATAAATGAGGCTTCCCTATTCAAAAACCGAAAACCCCGCCAAACGTGATTCCCCTAGGGAAAACACGCTTGGCGGGGTCGTGGCGTGATTCCCCTAGGGGAATCACGCCATCAGACGAACAGCTCAGCCGAGCGGCTCGCTACTCCTCCCAGTAAGCATCTGCAAGCAGCTTAAAGCAGATCTTCTTGACCGGCTGTGCGCCATCGCCCGGGAACTCGAGCGTGGGCATGTGAGGCTCGCCGGCAACGAACAGCGCAAACTTGTCGTCGGCAAGATCGCCGGCGATCGAAGCGTCGGAATCGACCAGATCGTAGTCGTCCTTCTCGTCAAACTCCTGAACCAGCGTCAGGCTGCCCGTGGCGACCTTAAAGGCGTCGCGACCCTCAACGTCGATCTGCAGGTCGTGATAGCGCTGATGCGTCTCATAGTGAGCCTCGGCCTCGGGACGCGTCGTGGGAGCCATGACGTTCGCATAGACCTTGTCGCCCAGAATCGGATGGCTGCCGACCTCGAGCTCTGCCGGGTCGTTCTCCTCGAGCCAGTCGATCAGCACGTCGAGGCCCTTGAGCATTCCGCGGTACTCCTCGATATCGCCCAATGCACCGTAAATCATCTAAATCCCCTCTCGGATCGCTTCTTTGGCGGCTACTCGGCAAACGCGTTACCGACGCTGTTGCCACCCACATACGCCTCGACCAGGGTAAGGTCGGGATTGAACACGACAAACTCGGCGTCGCGCCCCAGCATAATGCTACCGCACTTGTCGTCGACATGAGCTAGCAAGCAATGCCGGGGCCGACGCCCAGGCTTTTACAGCTCGGTCACGACAACGCCGTTGTAGACCTCGTCCCAACGGTCCATGACCAGATGGCCGGTCATGGGATCCATGGCATTGAGCTTGCCGCAGGTGTTGGCGGTGCGCAGCACCGTCTCGTCGTCCGCGCCAGCAGCAATGGCATGCGCGAAGCCAGCGATAGTGGAGTCACCAGAGCCCGTGGCGTTAACGGCAGGGATATCGGGCGTCTTTGCGCGGAACGCACGGCCATTGTGGAAGCCAACGGAGCCGGCAGCGCCCATGGACACGACGACCCAGGGGATATCGGAGAAGCGGGCATCAGAGGCGAGCGCGGCGCGGAGCTCGTCCACATCGTCGGTGGTAAAGCTCGTACCCAAAAGGCCGTTGATCTCGGTCAGGTTAGGCTTGACCAGCTCGGGCTTAATTTCGGACTTAAGGGCGGCCTCGAGCGAAGCACCCGAGGTATCGAGCAACACCTTGGCACCGGCGTTCTCGGCAATGCCCGTGATCTTGGCATAGTAGTCTGCCTCGACACCGCGGGGCAGCGAACCCGAGATGGTGACGACGTCGGCCTTGCTCGCAAGCTCGGTAAACTTGGCGGTAAAGGCATCGAGCTCCTCGGGGGCAATTGTCGGACCGCTCTCGAGCAGCTCGGTCTGGTTGCCGGCATGAAGGATATTGAGGCAGATGCGGGTCTCGCCCTTGATGGGCACAAAGTCGTTGTTAATACCGTTGGCGTCCATGAGCTCGGCCATGTAAGCGCCCATGTGGCCGCCGAGCAGACCGGTTGCCACGACGTCGTCGCCCAGCTGACCCAGCACACGGGCCACGTTGAGGCCCTTGCCGCCGGCGGTCTTTTCGGGCGTCACACGGTTGACGTCATCGATAACGAGCTCATCGAGCTGATAGCGCGTATCGACAGACGGGTTCATCGTAACGGTGAGGATCATTTTTAGCTCCTTATCTCGCAGGCTCCTAGTGCCTCGCGATACGAGTCGACAAAACGGAATTACAGAATTTCAATCGTGAACGAGCGAACGACGGTCTCCTTGGGCTTGGCGACAAGGCAGCCGCGCTTATGCTCAAGCACGTCATCCTCATCGGAGCAGGTCGAAAGGCCGCCCCAGGGCTCAACTGCCACAAAATCGCCCTCGGGCTTACTCCACACGATGAGGTACGGAAAGCCCTCGAAGCTCAGGCGAACGCCCTTGTCCTCGCCCTTTTTGGAAATCGTGACCTGACGACTCTCGAGTACGTCAAAGATGGTCTCCGCAAAATCGAAGAGCTCGTGCGACAGGGGCAACGTCTTCCCCACCATGGGGTTCTTGGAGCGGTTTGCCACATCAATCAAGCCAGTCGATGGAACGGCGGTGCAGAGCTCCGCAGCCTCGTCCTTCTCAAAGCGCAGCTCGTAGTCCGTATAGACCTCGCCCTCATCGAGCGGGCACCTAAAGCCGGGATGTCCACCGATAAAGAACGGCATGTCCTCGGTGCCTTCATTGGTCACCTCATAGGAGACACGCACGGCGGCGTCCTCGAGCGTATAGCGGGCGACAAGCTTAAACGGATACGGATAATCGCTCAGCAACGCGGCGTTATCCTCCGAAGCCAGGCACATCGCCAGCTCGTTCTCACTCTGGCTCAGCAGCTTCCACTCCTGTTTGCGCGCAAACCCGTGGCGAGCGAGCTTCACATGATGCCCGGCAAACGTCATGGCATTGTTGTCGCGCAAGCCTCCGCAAATCGGAAAGCAGACCGGCGCCTGACCGGACCACACCGCGGGATCACCCTGCCACAAATACTCACGACCGTCAGCCTCAATCGAGGTAAACGAGCCGCCGGCCGTGGAAACCTTGATAGAAATCGAATCGTTGGAAAGAGCGTATTCCATTATCCATCCTTTCGGACAACTGCTTTTTCATGCAAGCGCCCGCCTCAATCCTAGTCAAAGGACAAACCCGCGCGCTCGTCGATGTGTCCGGTATCCCGACCATACAACGGGGTACCATACAGACATTGATGCAATTACAGCTGAAAGGCCTTCTTATGCGAACCATCATCCTTTATGCCTCACGCCACCACGGCAATACGAAAAAGCTCGTGGACGCCATCGTCGAGGCGCACCCCGAAATCGATACCCTCGACGTGAAGTCACTCGGTAAAAACGAGTACCCCGACCTGCACGAATACCATCTGATCGGTGTCGCCACGGGCATCTATTACTCCGAGATCGACAAGGACATGGCACGTGTGCTCACGAACGTGCTGCAGCCGCAGGATAAGGTATTTGGCCTTATGACCTATGGTGGCAAAAACAAGTGGTACGGCAAGGATATCGATGGCATCTGCCGCATGAGGCAGGCCATCTTTATGGGTGTCTACGGCTGCCCCGGCTTTGATACGTGGGGGCCGTTCAAGCTCGCCGGCGGCGTCCAGAAGGGACACCCAACTGCCGAAGAGATTAAGGGAGCCGTCGATTTCTTCGACAAAATCGAAGATGAGTACGGCGATATCATCGTCGAAGAGTACGCCAAGCGCGAGAAGCGTCTAGCATACGAAAAGGAGCATCCTGCAGGAGGCCTGGTGGCCGGCGTTAAGCGCACGGCAAAGAAGATTGCTAACAAGCTGTAACTGTGAAGGTGCTTTTGAGCGTTTAACCCATACGGCGGGTCCGAGCAGATTCGGGCCCGCCGTCTTTTTCTATCGTTACTCGGTAAAGGCGTTGCCGACGCTCTGGCCGCCAACATACGTCTCGACGAGGGTGAGCTCGTGGTCGAACACGACAAAGTCGGCGTCGCGACCCGGCATGATGCTGCCGCACTTATCCTCGATGTGCGCAGAGCGAGCCGGCACCTCGGTTGCCATGCGAATGGCGATATCGGCGCTGGCGATGCCCCAGTCGACGATGTTCTTGACACCCTGGGCAAGCGTGAGCACCGAGCCGGCAATGCTCTTGCCGTCGGCGAGCCAGCACAGGTTGTCCTTCATGATGACGTCCATGCCGCCACTGGTGTAGCTGCCCTCGGGCATGCCGCCGCAGCCCAGGCAGTCGGTGATGAGTACCGTGTGCTGCCAGCCCTTTGCCTGCAGCAGCGCCTTGATGGCGGCAGGGTTTACGTGCTTGCCGTCACAGATGATCTCAGCGTAGGTCTCGGGCGTGGACATGGCAGCACCCACGACACCGGGCTCACGGTGATGCAGCCCGCGCTGGCCGTTATAGGTATGCGTAAAGCAGCTGGCACCGGCGTTGATGGCGGCGATGCACTCATCGTAGGTGGCGTCGGAGTGACCGATGCTGGTCACGACGCCCTTCGCGTTGAGGGCGGCAGCATAGGTGGCAGCGCCATCGCGCTCAGCGGCCATAGCGCTCTTGACGATACGTCCGCCAGCAGCCTCCTGCCACTGGTCGAAGACCTCCTCGGAGGGATCGATCAGGTAAGCGGGGTTCTGCGCGCCCACGTGCTTCATGGTAAAGAAGGGGCCCTCCAGGTAGATGCCCTGAATGCGAGCACCGCAGAAGTCGGGGCCGCGGCCCTCGTCCGCCTGGGCAATGGCGGCGCAGGCGTCCTTGATCTGCTCGACGCCATCGGTGAACGTCGTGGGCAGCCAGCTGGTGGTACCGCGACGGGCGAGCTCGGTCGAGCTGATATCGATGCCCTCGGGATCGTTATCGGTAGTTGAGTGGTTGTAGAAGCCATGGATGTGAGTATCGACCATACCCGGTGCGATCCACGATCCCGTGTAGTCCTTAATCTCGCAAGAGGGCTCGTCGGCCTGCCAGGCGCCAAAGACGCCGTCCTCGACCATAAGATAGCCGCCCAGTTGCGGGCCTGCCGGCAAGAAGAACTTGTCAGCCTTAATTGCGTACGTGCTCATATGCACTCCTTGCTTCTAAAGCAGTTGACTGTGGTGATGCTTATACCCAGCTCACGTAAAACAAAAAGCGCCCGCCCGCCGTTATGAGCGGACGGGCGCCCTTACAGGGGGACGCGATTAAGCGGTGAAGGGGTGAATCGTCACGCCCTTAACCACGCGGTTGACCGTACCGGTGGGGCTCGGCGTATCGGGCGTGTTGCCCACGCGCACGGAGTTGAGCAGGCTGATAGCCTGAGCAAACATCACGAACGGCAGAGCAAGGTAGCCCTCGGGAAGTGCCTCGTAGCCCTTAAAGGTGAAGGACTCACCCTCATAGACGGTGGCACCTTCCTGCTGAACGGCAACGGTGTGCTGAGCGATCTCGTCGCCACCGATCTCGTTGAGGATGTCGATGTCGTACTGACGGGTGTAGGCGTCGTTGTTGACGAACACGAAGACGAGCGTCTTATCGTCGACGAAGGACTTAGGTCCGTGACGATAGCCCATGGAGGTGTCGTAGGAAGTAGCGACCAGACCGTGAGCGAGCTCGAGGATCTTGAGCTGGCTCTCCTGGGCAAGGCCACCGAAGGAGCCAGAACCCAAGTAGGTCACGCGGTTGAAGTCGCCAGCCAGGTAATCGGCGATCTCGGGCTCACGGGAGATGACCTCCTCGCCCATCTTGGCGATGGTCTCAACCCACTCGGCCTTCTGCTCGTCAGAGGCAGTGTCGAAAATAAGGGTGGAGAGCAGGGTCATGCAGGAATAAGAACCGGTCATGGCGAAGCCCTTGTCGTTGGCGCGCGGAATGAGCAGCGTCAGCGCGTTGGGATCATCGGCAGACTCGACGGCGAGCTTGCCCTCGGGAGCGCAGGTGATGTTGAGGAACTTGACGTTGTGGACGAGCTCCTTGGCAACGGCAACGGCAGCAAGGCTCTCGGGGCTGTTGCCAGAGCGGGCAAAGGAAACCACGAGCGTGGGATCCTCGGCGCGCAGGAAGTCGCGCGGAGCGCTCACGATGTCGGTCGTGGCGATGGGCTTAAAGTCGTAGAGATCAGTGTTGCCAGCGTGACGCAGGTACGGGGCGCAGGTATCGCCAACGTAGTCGGACGTACCGGCACCGGTGAAGACAACGGACAGACGGCCCTCGCCCATAGCGCGAGCCTCGGCCAGGAAGGCCTCGATGGCCTCCTTGTTCTCGCGATAGATGTTGAGCGTATCACGCCAAAGCTCGGGCTGCTGAGCAATCTCGGCCGTGGTGATCTGGGCGCCGAGCTCGGTGAGCTCCTCGACACTCTTCTCGAACATTTCTAATACCTCTCTCTAGAAGTAATCCTCTGACGTGCAATTATACACTTCAGTTGGTTATCTGGTAGTAACCAGTTAAATGCAAAGAATCACCATATGGAAACGATGCGGACACTAGTTGCTACGCTGGTGGTAAACCTTGTATTTAAACTGATCGGCACGAGCAACCGAGAGTGTATACTCCACAACCTCGTTTGACTCGTTATACGTAGTCCTGACCAAATCGAGCACAGGCGAGCCCTCGACAATTCCCAAAAGGTGGGCGTCGGTGGGACGGGCTATGCTCGCATAGAACTCCTCTTCGGCCACGCGTATCTTTTGCTGAAAGTCTTGCTCAATCACATCGTAAAGCGGCTTGCGCTCCAGCAGCGGTCGCTTTAGGGACAGAAATTGACGAACCGGTAGATAGCTGCGTTCGACCATCATGGGCATGTTGTCGGCAGAACGAAGGCGCTTGAGCTTAAAAATGCGATCACCGATACGTAATCCCATATGCTCGGCCAGATTCTTATCGGCCTCCATCTCGCAAAAATCGAGAATCGTGGTCTCGGGGTCGCGACCCATCGCGCGCATCTGCTCGGTAAAGCTGTAGGACTGCATAAGATTGGTTGCCTTTGCCGAACGGTCGGTCACAAAGGTACCGCGACCGTGCTGCCGAACCACCAGTCCTAAACGCTCCAGTTCCTGCAGAGCCAGGCGTACCGTAGTGCGCGAGAGACCATAGCGCTCCGAAAGTTCGCGCTCGGAAGGAATCATGTCACCGGCGCGATATTCATGGTCAATCTTTTCGGTCAGAATATCGACCAGCTGATCGTACAGCGGTTGCTTACGCGCTCCGATCGCCATCCTATCCTCCCTTTTGCTCGAATTCGGCTAACTACCTAGGGTGTTAAGCATTATCAGTCCGCAACACCCGAATCATCAAGAAAACAAAAGCCGCGCGCTCTTTCGAGCACGCGGCTTTTAACATACACATGGCTTAAGGGGTCGGGGTGTGAGCCGCGTAGGGACACACCCCTCAAGCTAGAGCCTTACCAGATGCTCGGCCAGAGACCAAGCGGGCCAGCGCCCAGGATGCCCAGGACGAAGAGCAGCAGAATGCCCTTGGTCGGGGTCCAGCTGTGCTTAGCGAACATGTAGTAAAGCAGCAGCGTAAGCATAAGCGGGACGAGCTTCGGGACGATGGTGTTGAGGGTGTCGGCAACGGAGAAGTTGACCGGATCCTCGGTGACGGTGCCGTAGGTAACGGACTCCATGCCGTTGCCCAGATCGGTGACGCCGCACTCGACAGCGTTGCCGTCGGCATCGGAAGCGGTGAGGGCGTTGCCGTCCTCATCGGTCATGGCGATGGTACCGGCCTCAGCGGTCTCGGTATCGATGCCCTCCATACCGGTGAAGTTCTCGGCCTCCTTCTCGGAGACGATCACGGTAGTAGCGGAGAGGCCACGGGTGGTGCCGTTGGGGATCTGGAGGTTGATCTGGGTGCCACCCATGGTGACGACCAGGCAACCGACGACGAAGACGCCCATGATGGAAGCGGCACGCGTGAAGGCCTGCATGTTGGCAGTCAGAGCGTCAATAGCGCTGGTGCCAAGCTTGTAGGACCAGTTCATGAGCCAGAAGCGCAGAGCGAACTGGACGACGTTGAAGATCACCAGGAAGATGATCGGCGCAGCGGCGTTGCCGTTGATGGCCATGTTGGAGGTGATGCCGGCCGTGATAGGCACGAGCGTCAGCCAGAACAGGGCGTCACCGATACCACCGAGCGGGCCCATTGCGGCGACGCGGACGGCGCGGATCGTGGGGATGTCAACCTTGTTCTGCTCGAGCGAAAGCACGATACCCATAACAAAGGTGACGAGGAACGGGTGGGTGTTGAAGAACTCCAGGTTGTGGCTCATGGAAGCCGCGAGGTCGTTCTTGTTGGTGTGGATCTTCTCCAGACCGGGGATGATGGAGTAGAGCCAGCCAGCGGCCTGCATACGCTCGTAGTTGAACGAGGCCTGCAGGAAGCAGGAGCGCCAAGCCATCTTGTTGAGGGTCTTCTGGTCGAGCTGCGGAGCAGGAGTGAGATCCTCGTAGTGCTCCGGGATCACATACTCATTAGATGCCATCTTCGAAGTCACCTCCGTCAGAAACAGCTGCACCCTTCAGCTCGGTCTGCTGCTGGAAGTCCCAGAAAGCGATGCCGAAGCCGATGAGAGCGAGGATGAGCAGGGCAGGGGTTGCCAGAGAATCGTTGGCAACGGTGATGAGCGCGAGGCCAAAGCCCATGAGGAAGAAGCCCCACATATCGCGGTTCATCATAACCTTGAGCAGGACGGCGAAGCCGACGAAGCGCATCATGCCGCCTGCAGCGGACAGACCGGTCTGCAGCCAAGTCGGGATGGCGGAAGCGATGGTCTGACCGATGGTAGCGCCAGCGATGAAGAACAGGGTGACGACGACAGCGAAGATCAGGCCGAGCAGAGCCATGGCGAAGTAGTTCAGACGCTCGATACCCTTGGTGTCAGCGTTGTGAGCCATGTTGTCCGCGGAGGACATGAGCGGCGACATAAGCGTGAAGACCAGGGTAACGCCGAGCTGACCAAGCAGAGCGAACGGAATGGCGAGGCCGACTGCCGCGTTGGGCTCAAGGCCCGTAGCGATAGCGAGAATGGCTGCCATGATGCCGCCGATAACAGCGTTAGGCGGCTGAGCACCTCCGATCGGCATGTTGCCGATCGTCATGAGCTGATAAGTACCACCCACGAGAAGACCGGTGTTGAGGTCGCCAAGGATAAGACCGATGACGGCGCCGGTGACGATGGGCTGATAGAGAGACTCGAGGAAGTTAAACTGGTCGATTGCCGCGACGAACGTGACGATGAAGACCAGAGCGACCTGGAAGATCGTGTATTCCATCTTGCTCCTCCTTTCAAAATGTATGTACGCACTTTGGATTTCACGTACAGAATGTCAGGGTTTCACTCCTGACAACGTGGATCACGAGGATTACGAGAAGAGCTTGCTCGTGTCCTCAACAGGCGTGCTCGGAACGCGCCTGATCTCCAACTCCACCCCCAATTCCTGCAGCTCTTTAAACGCAGCGACATCCTCGTCGTTAACTGCGACGGAGGTGGCGACTTGGCGCTTTCCTTCCGACATGTGCATGTTGCCGATGTTTACCTTCTTTATAGGCACACCGCCCTTGACGAGCGTAAGCACGTCTTCCGGTGTTTCGGCCACGATGAAGATCTTCTGGCGCGGGCTCGCCTTGCCGATGACGTCGATGGTCTTCTGCAGGGAGAAGAAACGCGTAGCGACGCCGGTGGGAGCGGCCATCTTCATGAGGTTCTGACGCATGGTGTTGGTCGACACGTCGTCGTTGGCGACGAGGATGAGGTTGGAGCCCAGGGTGGAGTTCCACTGGGTAGCGACCTGACCATGGACCAGTCGGTTATCGATGCGGGTAAGAAGAATGTTGGGTTCTGCCATGTTGATCAGCTTCCTTTCGTTATTTGCTGACGACAGTTACTTGATCTCCTGAATCGCGTAACGCGAAACATCTACGACGGCACCGGATCGGACTTTGATCTGGACCTTTTCGCCTTCGATGCCCTTGACGGTTCCGTAGATACCGCCGGCGAAAAGAACCTCCTGACCCGGCTTGAGCTCGGTGTGCAGCTCCTTGAAGTACTTCTGCTTCTTCTTCATGTTGATTTGCGACCAGATGGTGTAAATCAAGCCCATGACGACAAGCAGGCCTAAAAGAGCGACCGAGGAGCTCAGGACGCTGGCTCCGAAATCGGCCATTAGATGCCGTCCTCGTCACCGAAGATATCCTCTTCCTCGGCACCAGCGACGGAGGCAACCGTCTGGGCGGTGATGCCCGTCTGGCCAACGGTCACGGCCTGCTCGCCAAGCTCGGCGAGCGTAGCGTTGCCGCGGAGGAACAGAAGCTCAATAACCATGGGAAGGTTCGTGCCAGTCAGAATCTCGACGTTGTCGACATCCTGGGCAATCATCATTGCCTGGTTGAACGGGGTACCACCAAGCAGGTCGGTAAAGACGAGCACGCCATCGCACTCCTCGCGCATGGCGGTGATAGCGGCGCGGAGATCCTCACCGTAGGAAGCAGCCTGGTCGCCCTCGAAAGGAACGACGGTAAAAGCGGGCTGATCACCGGCGACCATAGCGATAGCGCTTGCGAGGCCGGGTGCGAACTGTCCATGACCGGTAAGAATAAAGCCAACCATTCAAATTTCCCTTCCGAAGGTGTGTACGATCTGAGTCCGATGTTTTCGGAAGCCAGCGGGCGGACGCCCTTAAAGCTTCTTGGAAAGCGTTCTTTGAAGACCAGTGGTCTCTCAACTGGTAGTAACCACGTGACGTGTTGTTGTCACTATATCATCACAGAAGAGGTCGCTTTCGCTGATTCACGCAATAAAACGTTTTTGCACCGCTCACGGCGATAAATCGACCGTTTACCGCTCGTTAACACTTCTACCTGCGGTTTTGAAACCGTTTCGAAATACTTTGACGAAAGATCGGAACCTTTTCTGTGTCTAAACAACGCAGGGTGGCCAAAAAAGGCATGTAGAAAAAATGCAGGTCATTGTGAAGATTTGTGAATTGGTCTTTTTGACTTAATACCAGTTAGAACCAGTTTAGAAATTATCGGTGAACGGTAGTTTTCGACCGCTCAGCGGTTATTTCCAATCGTTTGCAGCTCCTTTTCCATATGAATTAGGGAGACCCGATGAAGCACTTGCGTGGTTGCGGGAAATTTCGATACTCGTCCATCCCCCACGTGCCAAACTCTCACTCCCTAAATATGCCATAAGCTCTCGCTATTCGTCTTACAAACATAACTTACTCTAATCTGTAATTGTTTATCGTTTATCATTAAGTATGTTATAAGATTTAAATATCATCCTAGACATTGGTTGGAGGAGCTATGATCCGCTGGAACGTATCCAAATCGAATGAACCCATCAACCGCGAACAGGCAATAGCCGATCTGAGGAAGCTCGCTCACATCTGCAAATGGGCCACAATCTGCACCGCCGTAGCGCTCGCTCTGGGACTCCTCGCAGTCATTGCAATCGAGCTTCTACTCATATTGCCTAGCCTCTCCCAAGGGTTCTGCCTCCAATCCGTAGAGCTTAATGCCGGCGAAGGGCCATCTCTCGCTCTCGTCGGCGCCAATGAACAGACCCCTCTTATGCTTGTCGCGCACGACGGTCATACTGCCATAGGGAGCGCCATGATGACATGCCTTGCGCTTGCCATTGTGCTAAGCGCATACAGGTTTTTCTCCACCATTGAAAAGGCAGGCAGGCCCTTTGACCTCGAATGCATCCGCATACTACGTCAAGTAGGACATTTGTTCCTTATTGGCGGCGTTGCTGTGAAGCTTCTTGGTGCCATAGTCACGGGGCTGATACTCTCAGGATTTGGCGGCAACTTTACGGATGCGCTTGGCGGCCAGCATCTCGACCTCTCTATGCTCTTTGCAGGCCTGATTATTAGCCTGATTGCCAGCGTCTTCCAGTACGGGTGTATCCTGCAAATACAAGATGACGAGTTGCTCTAGGGGGAATCCATGATTATTCTGCGGCTCGACCGCATGCTTGCCGAACGCAAGATCTCATCCAAAGAGCTTGCGGAACGCGTGGGTATCTCCCAGGTCAATATGTCGCGTATCAAGACGGGCAAGGTTTCTGCCGTGCGCTTTTCAACTCTTGACGCGATATGCCGGGCACTCGACTGCCAACCGGGCGATGTGCTGGAATATATGCCTGACGATGAAGCCGATAACCTCTTTGGACTTAAAGATTAATAGGCATAATGTAGCCGCCAATCACGCCCTCAACGCAAATTGCCCGCCAGAACGACTTCCGTACTGGCGGGCTTATTCAGATTTTTTAGCTACGCGCTCGGTAGCTCAGACAGATCTTTACGCAAACAGGCCGTAGATGCTGATGTTGGCCTTGGCGTACAGGCCGTTGGCATACTCGGTCCACTTGGAGCTGGCGCTCGAAGCCTGCGAAGAATACTGCTGGTAAGCAGTGTAATAGGCGGTCATGGCCTGCTTGTAGGTGGCGCTATCGGCCGTAAAGGCATCATCGGCAAAGGCTTTGGCATAGGTGCCGTCGGCATCCTTCCAAGTGCCCTTTGAGCTATCCCACTCATCGCCGGCAAGGTTGATGATGTAGTCGGCGTAGTCCTTGCTCGCGGTCTCCTCGTTGCCGTCAGAAGGCTCGGTCGGAGCAGTCGGCATGCTTGCGGAGCTGTCGCCCACCTTCTTCTTGTAGAGCTTCTGCAGCGTAGCGGACTGACGGACGATCTGCTTGGCCTGGTCCTTGGCCACGCCGTACTGCGTGGCCATGGTCTTGTAGTCGGAGGTGCCGATGGAATCCTCGGCGTACTTCTTCATCTCCTTAGAAGAGACGGTGATGCCCTCTTCCTCGGCAGCATCGAGCAGAATCTTGTTGCGCACGTAGGACAGGATGACGTCGGCAGAGGGAGCGGTGTAGTTGCCATCGCCATCCTTGACGGTGTCGAGGCTGTACTGGCTCTCGATGGCCTCGCGCGCGGTGATGTCGCTCTTCTTGCCGTTGTAGCTGTAGCTTGCCACGGTCGAATCGAGCTGGTCCTCGGTGAGGGTCGCCGAGCCGACGCCCTTGCTGCCAAAACCACCGTTGCCGATAAAGAAGCCGACCACAGCAGCGATCACGATAGCGACCACAAAGGCGGCAATCATCGTCTTCTTGTGCTTGGATGCATGATCGCCGCCATCGGAGTCGTCGTCCTCGTCCTGCTCCTCGGGCATGAGGTTCTCGTCGGCAGCGTCCGCGGCGATCTTTGCCTCCAGGCGAGCGTCCTCCTCCTCGGCGGTCGTGCCGGCGGCAATATGTTCGGCAGACGTGCCGGCGACCAGGTCGATCTTCTTGTCCTCATCACCGTCGGGGCCTTCGCCGCACTCGATGATCTGGATGCCGTCGATCTCGTCCTTCTCGTCCTTCTTTTGAATCAGACCCATATCAGTTACTCCTTGTTAGGAAACATAGTCCCCAATAGAATACGCCCGGCAGAGCGCCGGGCGTATTGATTCTTAGGTTATACGCAAACACTTAAGTACTATTTAGGCGTTTGCAGCGTGCATACCTTAGACCAGGTGCGCGATAACGGCATCGGCAAAGGCCTGCGTGCCCACAGCGCCCTCAACGGAGCCGGTCTGGGCACGACGCACGTCACCGGTAACCTGCTCACCCTCGTCGAGCGTGGCAGATACGGCGGCACGAATGCGATTGGCAGCATCGTTCTCGCCCAGGTGATCGAGCATCATCGCAGCAGAGAGGATCTCGGCCGTGGGGTTGGCGATATCCTGGCCGGCGATATCGGGCGCGGAGCCATGCGTAGCCTCAAAGATGGCGCAGTCGGCACCGATGTTGGAGCCAGGGGCCATGCCTAAACCGCCCACCAGGCCAGCGCACAGGTCGCTCACGATGTCGCCGTACAGGTTGGGCAGCACCAGGACATCGAAGTCGTTGGGGTTCTGGACCAGGCCCATGCAGGTGGCGTCGACGATCTTGTCGTTGAACTCGATATCGGGATAGTTGGCGGCCACCTCGCGCGCAACGCGCAGGAACAGGCCGTCGGTCGCCTTCATGATGTTGGCCTTGTGCACGGCCTTCACCTTTTTGCGGCCGCAGCGGCGGGCGTACTCAAAGGCGTACTCCACAATGCGGCGGCTCTTGGCGATGGAGATGGGCTTGATCGAGATCGCGGAATCGGCGGCGAAGGTCTTTTGGCCCGAACGCTCGACGAGCTGCGAGAGCTCCTCGACCTCGGCAGCGCCCTCATCGAACTCAATGCCGGCGTAGAGGTCCTCGGTGTTCTCGCGCACAATAACCAGGTCAACGTCGCGGAAGCGCGAGCCGTCGCCCGGCTGCGACAGGCAGGGGCGCACGCAGGCGTACAGGTCGAAGTGCTTGCGCAGGGCCACGTTGACGCTGCGGAAGCCCGTGCCGACCGGTGTGGTGATGGGGCCCTTGATGGCAACCTTAGTCTCGGCAACCGCATCGAGCACATGCTGGGGCAGCGGTGTGCCAAACTCGTCCATGACGCCGGCGCCGGCCTCCTGGACATTCCAGTTGATCTGGACACCGGTGGCCTCGACCACGCGGCGCATGGCCTGCGTAATCTCGGGACCGATACCGTCACCGGGAATCAGGACTACATCGTGCGCCATAATCTGTTACTCCTCGTCTTCGGCGTCGTCAGCTTTTTTAACGCTAGCACGCTTCTTCTTTTTGGAGAGATCCAGGCCAAAACGTTTAACAAGCATTTCGCAAATCTCGCTCGAACGGGCCTTGAGATAGCTGCCCTTACCGTTCTCGGCATCGAACTTAAGGCGCAGCGCAAGCTTCTCGGCAACCTCGGCGTCGATCTCGCCCTGGCAAAACTCGTACAGGCAACCGAGCATGTCGCGATACTCAAGGTCGCCGTGGTAGCACTGGATGGCCTCGTCCAGGATGGGCCAAGCCTCGCGCGAACGCTCGACGCTCGTGGCACCCCACACGCACAGCAGGCGGAAGGCGGCATAGCGCAGCGTGGAGGAAATCTCGTCAAACAGCGCGGTCTCGGCGCCCTCAAAGGCATCGCCCAGCTGCTCGGGGCAGGTGGTAGCGAGCGCCGTCAGGGCATCGAGGGCCTCCCAGCGGGTCTGCGCCTCGGGGCGGTCGAGCGCCTCAATCAGCGCGGGCACGCAGGGCACGACGCGCTGCGGATCGCGCTCGGCCAGCAGATGCAGCACGCGGGCGGCAAACTGGCGGATGCGGCGCGTGGGGCAGCCGAGCTCCTTGACCAGACGGTCGACGGCGTTCTCGTTCTCCTCTGCCAGCTGAAGCTGTGCCAGCTCCTCGTCGGTGAGCTGTTCGTCTTTGTTTTCTGCCATAGTTACCTCTTCTTACTATTTCTTAGCGTGCTTGCCAGCACCCTTGCTGCCATCGGTGACCGAGATGAGCTGTCGGTCGGCCGCGCCATTGCGACGCGCACGGCGGCGTTCCTCAGCGTCGCCCGCGTCGGCGGCGGCGCGATGAGCCTTGTTGACGTTAAAGACCTCGTCGTGCTTGCGCCACGGACCGACGGACTCGCCAAAGCTCATCTTAAGGCCGGCGATAAAGCCGCCGAGCCAGCCGATCGGCGCAAACTGCACCAGCGGGAACAGTGAGAACACCCAGGTCAGCAGGACGACTGCCGCCGCGCCTGCAAAGTTGGCAATCCAGTAGTCGCGCTTGGTGATCACGCGCTTTTCGCAGGCCCACTGGCCGCACAAAAAGCCAATGTAGATCGCAAAGAGAAAGAGCACCAGCGCTAGTACCACGAACGTCCAGCTCATGGGCGCTACTCCCCGTGATGGTGGCCGCAACAGCACTCATGGCCGTCGTCATGGCCGTGACCGCCGCAGCACTCGTGGTCCTCGCCGTGATGGTGACCGCAACCGCACTCATGGTCGTCGCCGTGCTCGCCGCAACCGCAGCCTTCCTCGTGAGCGCCATGCTCCTCAGGACGATACTGCGACCAGTCCAGACCGGCGGCGATGGCGTCGGCCTCCTCCTTATAGAGGACCGTGATGGCCTGGGTGCCCAGCTTGGCGCCACCGATAGCGTCGAGCATGTCGTAGAGCGTAAAGGCCACGTCGGCGCCGGGAAGCGCGAGCTCGCGGTCATCGGCGTAGGCGAGCGCCAGACGCAGGTCCTTAATGAAGTGCTCGACCATAAAGCCGGGCTTGTAGTCGCCATCGAGCGCCTTGGGCGCCAGGCTCTCCATGGCGCCGGACTTGCCGGTGCCGCCCAGGATCATCTGACGGGTCTTCTCCAGATCAAGGCCGCTCAGCTCGGCAAATGCCATGGCGTCTGCCATGCCGACCATGCAGGCGCCCAGCGACACCTGGTTGGCGAGCTTGGCAGCCTGGCCCTTGCCGGCACCGTCGAAGCAGCAGATGTTGGCCGCAAAGGTGGAAAGGATATCGCGGACCGGAGCGATGTCGTTTTCGGTAGCGCCAACGATAGCCGTAAGCGTGCCGGCGATAGCGCCCGACTCGCCGCCGGTGACGGGGCAGTCAAACGCCATGCGGCCGGAAACCTGGGCGGCCTCGGCAATGTCACGGGCGAGCTCGGGCGAGCTCGTGGTGAGGTCGATCAGCACCGCGCCGGGCTTAGTGCAGGCCAACAGGCCGTCGCCCGCCAGGTAGAGCTCCTCGACCTCGGAGGGATAACCCACCATGGTAAAGACGACGTCGGCGTTCGCCACGGCATCTGCCGGCGTATCGGCCCAAACGGCACCGCGCTCGATAAGCGCGGCGGCCTTGGACTTAGTGCGGTTGTTGACCGTGACGGGATAGCCGGCATCCAGGATGTGGCCGGCAATGGGGGCACCCATGATTCCGGTGCCGATAAATGCGACGGAGAGCTTGTTTGCCATGAAACCTTTCCTTTTGGGTTGGGTGTTATTACCAGGTTGAATACTCGGTGCCAGCGCTTGGGCTGTGAGTTGGGATCGGTTACGAACGCGTTACTTGCCTACTGACCGCGCACGCGGCGGGCGATGCGGTCGGAAAGCGACGCCTTGTCGGCGCGGTTCTTACCCCAAAACGCGCAGGCCACCATGCCGGGGCCCACGTGCGAGCCGATGGTGGGACCCACGGAGCTGCGAATGATCGTGACGTCGGCGCAGCCCTCCTCCTTGCGGATGGCGGCTTCGAGCCAGTCACCGTCCTTTTCGGCATCGGCCGTCATGATGGCGATGGGCATGGTGCGGTCGGGCACGTAGTTCTCGCGAAACGACTTGAGGATGGACTTGAGCGCCTTTTTGCGGCCGCGGTTGACGCCGATCAGCGACAGCGAGCCGGCAAGGTCGTAGGAGAGCTCGGGCTTGACATCGAGCTTTGCTGTGAGCTGCGCCGCCGCGGGCGGAATGCGGCCGCCGGCAGCCAGCGCGTCAAAGCTCTCGAGCGTAAAGTAGCCGTGGACGTAGGTCTTTGCCTCGTTTGCCCAATCGACCAGCTGCTTGGCGGTCAGCCCCGCCGAACGCTGGCGCACGGCCTCGAGCGCCAGGAGCGCGCCGGTCGCGCAGGGCAGAGCGTTGTCAACCACGTACAGCTCAAAATCGGGATACTCGGCACGCACGGCGTCCGCCGCCTGGCACGCGGAGTTGTAGCTCGACGACAGCGCCGAGGTAAAGCACAGGTAGACCGTTGGTGTGCCCTCTTTGGCGCACTCGGTAAAGAACTCGATATAGCGACCGAGCGACACGGCCGAGGTGGACACGCGGGCGCCGGCACGCATGCGATCGTAGAACTCCTTAGGCGTGATGCTCGACCAGATATCGTCCGTGCGCTCCTCGCCATCGATGATAAAGGGGAAGCCCAAGATATCGACATCGAGGTTCGCGGCGACCTCGGGGCTAAAGTCGCAGCAGGTATCGACGACGATGCGGCAGCGGTCCGAATGACCGGCGGATGCAGCCTTGTCCATCAAAGCGACTCCTTACGTAAAAAAGGCGACCACCCGCATGGGATGGCCGCCAACCGTTAACTCATGCAAGTTAACGTATTTTACTCGTCAAGTGTTTCGATACGGGGCTTGATGATGCCATATCCACCATTCTTACGGTGATACACCACATTGATGAGACCGGTCGTCGCGTTCTCGAACACGTAGAAGTCGTGGCCGAGCAGATCGGTCTGCACCAGCGCCTGCTCCTCAGTCATCGGGGTGACGTCGATGACCTTCTCGCGGACGAGCAGGTCGTCCTCCTCCTCGGGCAGCAGCAGGTCGGCCAGATCCTCGACGCGCTCGACCGGCGCGACATCCGCGGCGCTGGCACCGCCCTGGCGGTTGTCCACGACCTTGGTCTTGAACTTACGCAGCTGGCGGGTGACCTTATCGGCGGAGAGGTCGATGGCGGCGTACATATCTGCACCGTGCTCGGCAACGCGAATCACCGAACCGCGGGCGCGAACCGTAACCTCGACGATTGCCGGGTTGGGGTTCGAGGGGTTCTTCTCATAGCGAAGTACAACGTCGACCGTCATGGGCTCGATATCGAAAACCTTGAGCGCCTCGCCGATCTTCTCATCCACATGCGCACGCAGAGCATCGGTTACCGTCGTCTTGCGTCCAGAAACCTTGATATCCATACGTGGCTCCAATCTGCCTCGGGGACTTACTGTACTGGCTATGTACCCATTGCCGTGCATTTAATCACGCGGATTCCTAAAGACCCGAATAACGATTGCTTGATACCGCATACCGAAGTCTCGCACTTTTCCGTGGCAAAGTGCGCTATAGGAGGGAGCCGGCGGCTTTGGTTTTGCACCTAAAAAATGTCTTTGACCTGCTGGTTTTATGGAAACGAAAAAGCCGGGCTCCCCTGTTGGGAGAGCCCGGCAATGCGTGTTGAAACCGTGAAGAGGAGTCCCTCTTAGCGAATAGGAGACGCCACCCCTAGCAATAACTAGCTATTGAGCTTGTTAATGTTGTCGTCGGTGATGGTGCCCTCCTGGCTGGACGATTTATCCTCGGAGGATGCACCCTCGCTGCTCGAATCGGAGGATGCGGACTCGCTGGATCCGGTGTCGGCCGGCTGTACGTCAGCGCCCGAGACCATCTTGGTAGTGAGGTCATAGGGCATCGTGCCGTACCAGACGGAGTGGACCGCCTCGAGCGTGCCATCGGCCGTGATACCGTCGAGGGCATCGCTCACGGCACGGCATAGCTCGTCGTTGGCCGCGAGGCCCGCGACGCCGAGCGTCGAGGGCGTCTCGAGCGTGCCGACGTAAGAGACCTGGCTCATCAGGCGCGCAAGGTAGCCGCCGGCCGTGGAGTCGCAGATCACGTAGTCGACCTCGCCGGACTCGAGTGCCTCAAAGCACTCGTTGATGTTGGAGAAGGTCTTTTGGTTGGCGGTAATGCTCTGCTTGGCAAGCGCCTCCTGCGAGGCCGAGGACATCTGGACACCCAGGGTAGACGTGTTAAGGGTATCGGTGGAAACGCTTAGCGACCCACCATCGCTGGTTTTACCAAACACAGAAGCGGCATCGTACAGGCAGGTGCCGAGCGAGCTAACGTCCCCGTCTGTGGAGTTGATCTCGCCGATAAAGATATCAGCCTTTTTGTCGCCGAGCGCGGAACCTGCCGAGGACGCATCGACAAAGGCGACCTTAAGGCCCATACGGCTTGCGAGGGCGCGGGCGGCGTCGACCGCATACCCCGTGAGCTCGCCGTCGTCGCCCTGCATGGCCTGCGGCGCATCGGAAGTATCGAGGGCGACCGTCAGGGTTCCGGGAGTGACCAGGGCATCGTCCGACACCGCCGGCGTGACGGTCTCGTACTCGATCTGGTCGATCGTGGGAGTTGTGAACGTAGACAGCGGGTTGAACGCGCATCCGCTCAGGCCCAAAACGGCAATGACCGCTGCGGTCCCAGCACCTAACCGAGCCGCGTGCATCAAGCTGCCCCTCACCATGTCCACTACCCTGCCTTCTGTGTCGTATACGATCCGTGCGTTGCGCGGAATATCAGGTTGTTCCCACCAGCTGACCTGGTATTTGACCCCACACTTGCGCACCGGGGTGTTTGCTCGGGAGGCCGCAGCCACCTTCACGACTGGCCCGCTCGCCCGCGAGGCGGTATTGCCCCAAAGAAAGTAGAACGGACGGTGCGGCTTACATCTAGGACGCGCCATGATCGCGCCGCGCGCACGCGGTCGCTTACGTGGATCCCTTTGACCGCGTCTGTCTTGGACTAGGACGGGCATTTCGTCCGTCCGCAACCACAGCCTGGTAGGAACGTAGCGCATTATAGCTAAGTTCAAGCTAAAGTTTAAGGTTAAGGGCGTCATTCGCATCGCGCGCACAGATTTTGCAGGTCGGAGTGGGCTATTCATGCCCCTATGAAGCCCGGAGCTCCCCTACGGGGAGCTCCGGGGCGCCCTTCTTAGGGTGCCCCGGTCAAAATACGGCAAATATGAGTACTGCCACCAATTTAGTAACAGGCAATTTTGGCCTCTCGGACAGATTTTGCGCTCAGTGTCGCCAACCTGATGCTTAGTTATTCTACATTTGTTTATTATCTTCTTACTTTACGCCGCCTCCAAGTCCTAAATTCCTTGATTTTGCTGTTACTGATTTAGTAACAGTACTCATATTTGTCATATTATGGCCAGGGCATATGATTAACCCTCTATTTTCGACGCGAATTAGACCGGCTTAAGCCCAAAACACGCCCGCAGCGTGTTAAGCAACGCCTCTTGCTTCTTCCTGCGGGCATCGACACGATTCCGGTACCGCTTTCGCATACGCTGGTGGATGCGCCATGCGAGCGCTTCCATCGCTTCCACGTCGCAAAGCATTTCGTTGTTGACCGTCGCAACCTCGATTCCCATAGTAATCAAGCCCGTGTTGCGTTTTTCATCATGGATACGTCCCCTCCGGGAGGAATGGCCCAGCTCACCGTTGTATTCCAGGTCAAACCGAGCTGCCTCCTGATATGCATCGCAAACTGCATGGGGCATCCCCGAGATTGCCTGCGCGCGATCATCGAACTCGATCTTGTAGTCGGTCTTAAAGGGACCGCAGGCAAATCCGCCATAGGAAAACGGAAGCGAAAACAGGGCGAGCATGATGCACTCCATGGGTGAGCGCAGGTTTTCCGAAAGATAGGGACACAGACGCTGCAGCTGTTTGGCCGCGGTCCCCTTGCATACCGCGAGATAATCTGCCAGACGATCGGGCATCAGCACCGGCTCAACCTCAAAGTAACCCACATCTGCTGGCTGGTCCTTGTCCTTTGCAAGTTTATTCGTAACAGGCGAGGTGTAGGGAGGCAGATACTTCCCGCGGTCACTCAGCGAAATCCTAGAGCACAGCTCCTGAGCCAGGGCAAATGCCTGGATGCAGCCGACCTCGCGCGCAACGGCAACACAAAGGGCCTCGGGAGATAGACTGTACACCCCCGGTTCCACCTCTAGAATCGAGCCGGCGGGCAACTCAGAGCATACGGACCAGCTCACGCCAAGAATGCGGCGGCGCTGCGCTGCAGACCCTACCAGTAAACACAAATCCTCTTGCACCTCGCCGCTTGCGGCCCCGATCCGCACCAAGTCGGGAAGATAGATATCCTCGGTCGAAGGCGATGACGTACACAGCACGCGACGCTCTTCATCGGGATCGAGGTCCCTCCAGCTGATGTAACCCATTTGTCGGCGCTCGGCGCGCATCATGCGCAGCGCCGAGGCGCCTGTTAGGATTACGGAAGCCGCTAGCTGTTCGTCTGTGGGCTCGTTGCGCCGCTCAATCTTTACTGCCACAAAACCACCCCTACCAAACGCGTGCGATAGCAAGGCCATCGACTGCCGCAGCGCCGGCGCGCTTGAGTTCCGCCGAAGCCGCGGCCATCGTCGCGCCCGTGGTGATAACGTCATCGATAAGCAGTAGGCGGCGGCCGTGCACGTCCTCAACCGTCTCGTACATGCCTTGGGCACGCTCGCGGCGCTCCTCACGACCGAGTTCGCGCTGGTCGCCATGCCCGTACTTGACGAGAGCATCGAGCAGAGGAACACCCGACAGCTCGCAAAATGGGCGCGCAATAGCCTCCATATGATCAAAACCACGCCGCCGAAACGCTGCCGCCGTCGCAGGCACAAACACCACCGCATCCGCACCGGACAGCACGCCTCCGTAGCGATCAGGCGCTACGACCTGGGCATGCAGGGCGGTGTCGTAGAGCAGCTCCGCCAGATACGGAGCCAGACGTCGCTCGCCCGCATCCTTGTACGCTTTAATGATGCGCGGCAGCGGATGCGCATAGACGGCGCACGCCAGGCAGCGGTCGAGCGCCTCCGCCATTGCCGAGGACGTGCCCTCGACCGAGCACTCAGTGCACAGCAAATCCCCAAACGGGGCGCCGCATCGGGTGCAGCTATGACATGGGTCGATGAGCGTGAGCGCAGCCAGGCAGTCTTGGCAAATAAGCGCACCGGCGCGCTCGCAGCCGGCACATCGTGTTGGCGACAATGCCTCGAGCGCCTCGCGTGCCACCCGCTCGGCAAACGGTAGTAATTCGTCCGCAAACGGTAGGATGCCGGCACCTTGCAGGCATCCCAACACATCCAAATGTCTCTTCACGACACAACCCTCCCTACGCTCGGTCGCAGGGAGGGTTGTTGATTCAGCGCTATGGTACCCCGACGCGTTTGGGGTCAGGCAGGTTAAATCCGTTTGCGGGCGCTATTCGCCGGTGGGCGGTTGCGGTGCGGATGAGTTTTGGGTCGAGCCCTCGCCACCATCCTGGCGCGGCTTGCGGGAACGGCGACGGCGACGGCGCTTTTGACCCTGGTCGGCCGAACCCTCGCCACCACGATCGTCGCGCGACTCGCGTTCGTCGCGAGCAGCGCCGCGCGCGGCCTTGGCAGCCGCTCCTCCGCCATCTCCGGGGCGACGACGAGTGACCTTGACCTCGCCATCCGAGACCTGATCGGCCACGGAGGGCACCGAGGGCTTTTGCTGCGTGCCCGAGGAATGGCGACGACGCGGACGCGGGGCGTGCTCGTCATCGTTGCGCTGCTTGCTACCCTTGTCGGCAGGCGTATCGGAACCCGAACCACCCTTGGGGGCGGCACCGGCTTCGCGAGCGGCTGCGGCGCGGAAGGCGTCCTCGCGCTCCTCGCTCGACAGATGGCGGCGGCGACGGCGCGTGGGATTCATGCCACCGCCGCGATTTTGATGTTGAGGCTGCTGAGCTTCGCGCTCGCGGGGGGAATTCTTGCCTGCGGGAGCGGCCTCGCCGGCATCGCCCGAACCCGAGCGCTTGCGGCGGCGACGTCCACCGGCAGCCTCCTCAGCCTCGGGTGCCTCGGCCTTGCCGCGACCCTTACCGCGGCCGCGACCCTCGCCCTGGCTCTGACCGGCACGGGTATCGGCGTCCGCATCGCGACGGCGGCGCTTGGGCATCGACGTGCCGGCCAGACGGTCGGCGCTCGACAGGCCATCGCCCACGTCGACGCCGTTCTCGCGGTCGAGCTCCATAAGCGCCAGGCGCATCTCGGGCGACTCGATGCGCTCGAGCACGTCGCGCGTCACGCAGTCGGGGCGGCAGCTGCAGCCCTGCTCGGCGGCCTTCTTTTTGCAGCCCTCCGAGCACGTCATATCGGCCAAGTTGACCTTAAAGACTTTGCCGTTCTCCAGGCGCAACACCAGCTGCTCACGCGGCGTGTCATATTCCTGGATGCGCGCCTTGCCAAGTGGCGTATCGATAAGTGTCTTCTTTTTGGGCGCACGGCTCTTAAAGTCCTTGTAGGCCTCGAACTCATAGCGCAGGCAGCACATCAGGCGGCCGCAAACGCCGCTGATCTTGGACGAGTTGAGCGGTAGGTCCTGCTCTTTTGCCATGCGAATCGAGACGGGCTCAAACTGTCCGCCAAAGCGCGTGCAGCAGAGCTCCTGGCCGCACTGGGCATAGCCGCCCACCAGGCGGGTCTCGTCGCGCACGCCGATCTGGCGCATGTCGACGCGAATGTGCAGCGTCGAGGACAGGTCCTTGACGAGCTGACGAAAATCGACGCGCTCCTCGGCCGCAAAGTAGAACACGGCCTTCTCGCCGCCAAACAGGTACTCGACGCCGACCGGCTTCATCTCGAGGTCGAGTTCCTTGACCAGACGGCGGAAATCGACCATGGCCTCGTCGCCCTGGATGGCCAGGTCGTCGGCAAGCTGCAGGTCGATGTCGCTCGCCACGCGCAGCACGGGCTTGAGCGGCTGGCCGATCTCGTCCTGCGGCACCTCGAAGGGATCGGCCGTGACCAGGCCGATCTCGGTCCCGCGCTCGGTGGAGCAAATGGCATAATCGGCCTCGAGGATATCCAGATCCTGCGGGTCGAACCACAGGTCGCGCGAGGCGTAGGTAAACTTAACGGGTACGACTAACGGCATTTCAGTGCCTTCCTGATATCGAACAGCATGACCTCGATGGCCAGCTGGGGAGTAACGTTTCTGGCGATGTTGCGCTCGGCGGTCGCGACTGCCTCGAGCGCCCGGGTGGCACCCGCAACATTCGTCGCGGCGGCAAGCCGCCCGATCGTGTCGCGCACGTCTTCGTTCACCACGTCAGCTGCCTCGTCCTGAAGTGTCAGCAGCACGTCGCGCATGAGCGTCCGCGCACTCGCCAGCGCTTCCATGATACCCGAACGCTCGCGCGCGTTGAGTTCGCGCTTGTTGCGGTCCTCAAGCTGCTTCAATGCTCCACGCGACAGGTAGTCGGCGTTTTGCTCGAGCACCTTTTCCTGTGTGGACTTGACCTCGGCGAGCGGCGCCTTAACGGCGACGATGAGCGACTTGGCGCGGCTGAGTACATCGGCCTCGTCGGCAGCGATGAGCGAATCGATGGCACGGACCATCTGACGGCGGGCGTCCTGGCGCTCGGCGCTCTTGAGGAACTCGATGCCGCGCGTTGGGCTCCCCGCCACGGCAACGGCCATGCGACAACGCGCGATATCCTGACCGGTGGCGCGACTCACGGCACGCGCGGCCACGGCGGGCGACACCAGCCGAAACGGCACGCACTGGCAGCGGCTCACGATGGTGGGCAACATCACGTCTGCCGAGGTGCCCAGCAAGATAAACATAACGCCCTCGGGCGGCTCCTCGAGTGTTTTGAGCAGCGCGTTGGCGGTGTTGGCGCGCAGCTGCTCGGCACGGTCGATGATGTAGACCTTGGCCTTGGCGCGGATGGGCGCCAGCGGCACGTCGTCGAGCAGCTCGCGGGTCTGGGCAATGAGGTAGCCCGTGGCGCTCTCGGGCGTGTAATAGTGAACGTCGGGATGCGTATGGCGAGCAACGCGCACGCAGCTGTCGCATGCGCCGCAGCCGTCCTGCTCGCACAGGAAGGCTTGGGCGAGCGCCCACGCGGCGTCGAGCTTGCCCGCGCCGGGCGCGCCCAAAAACAGGTAGGCGTGCGATGCGCGACCGCTAGCGACGGCATTGGTCAAAAAGTCGCGCACGCGCTGTTGGGTGTCGAGCTTGGCCAGCAGGCTTGCCTGAGCGGGGGCCATGTTACTCGGCCTCCTGGGCAAGCGCGGCGGTGACGGCGTCCTGGGAAATATCGAGGCCGTAGGCGCGAACCTGCTCGACCGTCTTCTCGAAGACTTCCTCGATGGTCGCGGTGGCGTCGATGAGCTTTACGCGGTTTGGCTCCTCGGCGGCAATTGCGCAAAAGCCCTGGTAGACACGCTTTTGGAATGCCATGCCCTTTGCCTCCATGCGATCTGCCGCACCACGGGCTGCCATGCGCAGCGCCGCCTGCTCGGGCGTGATGTGGTAGACGAGTGTGAGCGCCGGGTGCGTACCCGCGACGGCCAGGTTGTTGGCATCTCGCACCATCTGGCGATCAAGGCCGTCGGCAAATGCCTGATAGCAGGTTGTGGAATCGTAGAAGCGGTCGCACAGGACCACCTTGCCGACAGCAAGGGCGGGCGCGATGACCTCGTGCACCAACTGAGCGCGTGCCGCCTCGTAGAGCAACAACTCGCAGGTGTCGCCCATCGCTGTATTGGCGGGGTCGAGCAGCAGAGCACGGATCTTTTCGCTGATGGCGGTACCGCCCGGCTCGCGCAGGCTCACAACCTGGTAGCCAGCGAGTTCGAGCGCGCGGGCAAGCAGGCGCGCCTGCGTGGACTTGCCGGCGCCATCGACGCCCTCGAGCGTGATAAAGCTATGTTGAGCGGGCTCAAAAGCCATGGGCGTAGCCCCTTCCTACAAGGCGCGTAAATGCAGATATATCAACCAAGCCATGATACCCCAGTGCTCGGTGCGTCCCCAATGGCTAAAGGTGCCTTTCCAAAGTTGCGGTGAAATAGGGACTGATTGAAGTTCCGAGACCGCCAAACAGTCCCTATTTCACCGCAACTTATGATGGGGAATTTTGAGCGGTGGGTATAATCGTCGTATTGCATTGAAATGTGGCGAAAGGAGTGGCAATGTCTCGGTATTGCGCCTCGTGCGGCAAGCTTCTTGCAGATAATGCCAAGTTCTGCACCTCGTGCGGTGCACCCGTTGAGCAAACAACCGCGAGCGATAGCCAGCCCGCTTTTGAGCAGACCGGCCCCCTTGATACGCCGCAAGCCAAGGCGGACGACCCCCTCGCCTATCGCCCCGACCCCGCCGCAAGCCCCGCGGCCGTCGAGACCACGCAGCGCATACCCGTCGCGAGCGGCTCGCCCCAACAGCAGCCGGCTCCCGCATACACGCCCGCTTCGCCACAGACCCCCGCTCCCAAAAAGAGCGGCACCGGGCCGCTTATCGCCGTTATTGTTGTGCTGGTGGCGATCATCATCGCCCTGGTCGTTTTCTTTGTGATCAAGCCTTTCGACAACGCCGCCACACAGACGACTGCCGAGATAGCTAAGCTGCACCATGACGTCGACGACGATGACCTAAAGCCTCTCGGCGATCCCAACAGCCTGTACGACGATGATGACGATGACGACGAGGATGGCGGCGAAGCAACGCTCTCCGAGCAGAATCTCTACCGCCGACTGAGCGAATACTACGACTTGCTCGAAGACCTCGACAACTACGTCCGTGGCGACGCGCAGAACTTCAACGGCAGCTATCTGGAAGAGGATCGAACCACCCGTCAAAATCTCGCCGACGTCGCCGAGCGCACGGAGGACACCATCGAGCAGTATTACGACATCGTCGAGGACCTGGACGTCCCGACGAGCTCTAAGAACTACAGCTCCTGGAAAGACATCGTTGCCCTGTATGACGACCTGGACCACCGCATTGACGCGATCTGCGATGCCTGGGAGATCAGCCTGAAGTACGCAAAGCCCGCGGACCACAAGAATGAGATCGTGGCGCCGCTGTCACGCGACAACGTGGCGGGCACCAATGACAATAAGTACCGCCTAGACTTTGAGGAGCGCTATCCCGGCGCCAAACCTGTCGAGGTGAACTAGCACTTTGTCGTTCCCGAGCCGGCAGTTAGGGACGTTCCTAAACTGCCGGCAGAAAAGGAACGTCCCTAACTGCCGGTAAAAATAACGAGCGAGGATCGCGGGGTCCTCGCTCGTTTTTGTTTTGGTCAATGTTTCGGCTGCGCTGTTACTTGTCGGCGGCTGCTTTCTTGGCAGTCGACTTCTTCGCGGTCGTCTTCTTGGCGGCAGTGGCTTTCTTAGCCGTCGTCTTCTTGGCCGCCGTGGTTTTCTTCGCCGTGCTCGCCTTGGTCGCAGTCTTGCGGCCGCGGGCGGGCTTCTTCTCCTTGGTCGGGCAGTCCATGTTCACGCAGATGCGCCACGGACCGCGCGCCGTGTTGACCACCACGATGGGGGCGCCGCACTCGGGGCAGGTCTCACCCGTCGCCTCGAGCTTACCGCGCGCCGGCAGAGGATAGCTCACGCCGCAGTCATCGTAGTTGGTGCAGCGGATAAAGCGCTTGCCGCTCTTCTCGCTCTTGTGCGCGATCAGGTCGCCATGGCGTCCGGCCTCGGCGCACACCTTGCACTCGCCCACCTTAAGGTCAGGCTCGTAGTTGGTGGGGCACGTGGGGTTCACGCAAATCTCGAAGGCCTTCTGGCGGAACGGCTGGCACTTAATGCGCGGCGCGCCGCACTCGGGGCACACGGCCGCCTCGCCCTCGAGCGGGCTCACCTTGACGCCGCTCGGCACCGGATAGGTCACATCGCAGTCGGGCCAACCCATGCAGCCGATAAAGCTGCCACGGGTCTTGGCGCTCGTCTTCATAACCAGGTCCTTGCCGCACTTGGGGCAAGCGCCCACGCGTGCATCGGCCGTGACGGCGTCGCTGATGGCGTCGCCTAGCTCCTGCGTGTGCTTGAGCAGCTCGTCGAGCACGCCGGCCAGCAGCGCGCGCGAGTGCGTCACGACATGCTCTTCGGTGTCCTCGCCGCGCTCGACGCGGGTCATATCGCCGTCGAGCTCGCTGGTCATATCGGGGCTCGTGATGCGCGGGGCAAATTGCGTCAGCGCGTCGATGATGGCGATGCCCAGCTGGCTCGGCTCAACGGGGTCGTTTTTGAGATAGCGCACGGCATACAGGCGCTCGATGATGCTCGCACGCGTGGACTTGGTGCCCAGGCCGCGCTTTTCCATCTCCTGCACGAGCTTGCCCTGGCTGTAGCGCGCGGGCGGCTCGGTCTGCTTGGCCTCGAGCTTAATGTCGAACACGTCGACCGTGTCGCCCTGCTCCAGCGGCGGCATCTGCTCGTCGCGCTTGAGTCCGTACGGATACGCCTCGCGGAAACCCGGGGTCACGAGCACGTCGCCCGAAGCCACGAACGGTTCGCCGTTGACGTCGAGCTCGAGCTTGGTGTTCTCGATAGTCGCGGGACCCATGAGCGTCGCCAGGAAGCGACGGGCGATGAGGTCGTAGAGCTTGCGCTGGCCGCCATCGAGCGTGGACGGATCGCCCTCGCCCGTGGGGTAGATAGGCGGGTGGTCGGTGGTCTCGACCTTGCCGCGCGTGGGCTTCATGGAACCGGCGAGCACCTTTTTGCACACGGGCGCCAGCGCCGGGTTGATCTTTGCCAGATCGCTCACCACGGCGCCCAGATCGAGCGTCGCGGGGTACACGGTGTTGTCGACACGCGGATAGCTGATAAGACCCGCCATGTAGAGAGACTCGGCGATGCGCATCGTACGCGCAGGCGAGATGCCCTCGGCCGCGGCGGCGGCCTGCAGCGAGGTCGTCGCAAACGGCGTGGGCGGCTGCTGCTTGCGCGAGCGCTTGGTCACCGCGGCGACAGTTGCCGTCTTGGCACCGTCGACATGACCATACGCCGTCTCGGCAGCATCCTTGTCGGTAAAACGCGCTGTCTTGTGCGCGATCTTAAAGCGATCATCCTCGGCAGCACCCTGAGCGGCACCCATACCGCGAATCTGCCAATAGTCCTCGGGCACAAACGCCATGCGCTCGCGCTCGCGCTCGACCACCAGGGCAAGCGTCGGCGTCTGCACGCGGCCGGCGGAACGCACGTTGCCAAAGCCGCCAAACTTGGCGAGCGTCAGATAGCGCGTCAGCACCGCGCCCCAGATAAGGTCGATGTGCTGACGGCTCTCGCCGGCGTCGGCCAGGTTCTGGTCGAGCGAGACGAGATTATCGAAGGCCTGCGTGATCTCGGCCTTGGTAAACGAAGAATACTGGGCGCGGGCGACCGGCAAGTCCGGCGCAACCTCGCGCACCTTGTTGAGAGCGTCCGAACCGATCAGCTCGCCCTCGCGATCGAAGTCCGTGGCGATGATGACACTGTCGGACTTCTTGGCAAGGTTCTTGAGCGAGCGAATGAGCTCTTTCTCGGCCGGCAGCTTAATGACGGGCGCCCAGGTGAGATAAGGCAGGCTCTCAAGCTTCCAACCCTTGATGGAGATACCGTCGGCAAGAAACGGCTTGCGCTTGGTGTCGTAGGGCGGACGAGCCAGGCCATCGGGCATGTCGGCCGGCAGCATCTCGCCGTCCTCGGTAACCGAATACCAGCCCAGCTTTTTATCGAACAGCACGCTGTCGCAAAAATCGGGCGCAAGGATGTGACCGGCAAGGCCGATGGTCACGCACTCCTCGCCCTTCCATTCAAAACGGTAGATGGCGGTGTTGTACACCTTGTCCTTTTTGGGTTTGCCCGTGGACAGACGCTCGGCGATCTGACGCGCGGCGTCGTTTTTCTCGGCGATGATGAGCTTCAAAAGAGGCTCCTATCTCGTATCTCTGCGGCTACGCCCGCCCGTATGGCGGCCGACTTACGCCCTTGCTTGCTCAATCTGCCCGATGAGCCAATCGCACCAGGCATCCATGCCCTCGCCCTTGCGCGCGCTCACGGCAAACCGCGGCGCCTGCGGATTGAGGTCATCGAGTGTCTTAGTATACCTATCCATGTCAAAATCGAAAGCCGGAGCCACGTCGACCTTGTTGAGCAGCTGTGCGCCGGCGTGTTGGAAGATACCCGGATACTTGATAGGCTTGTCATCGCCCTCGGGCACCGAGAGGATCATGATGGACAGGTTTTCGCCCAGGTCAAAGTCGACCGGGCAGACCAAGTTACCCACATTTTCGATAAAGATGACGTCGATGTTCTCCAGGCCGACGGCCTGGTCGAACGCATCGACAGCCTCCATAATCATGTTGCCCTCGAGGTGGCACAGGCCGCCCGTGTTGATCTGGATGGCGGGCATGCCGGCTTCCTTCATGGTGATTGCGTCGACATCCGAGGCGATATCGCCCTCGATGACGGCACAGCGCAGGCCGGCCTTGTCACGCAGGCGCTCGTTGGTGCCCAGGATCGTGGTGGTCTTGCCCGAACCGGGGCTCGACAAGACGTTGATCACATAGGTGTTTGTCTCATTAAATCGCTGACGCAGCTGATCTGCCAGGCGCTCGTTGCGCGACAGAATCGGCGACGCGATATCAATCGTTTTCTCGGCCATACTTAGCGCTCCTTACTTTGGCCCCTTTATACCCCATCACTAGATGGCTAGCGGGCTAATCGTCGGGGGTTTCGATTTCGATACTCGCGATATCGAGCTCGCGGCCGTGCAGTAGGCGCACGTTGGCGCCACCACACTGGGGACAGCGACAGTGGAAGCGATCGTGGTCGAAAACCTCGCCGCAGTCCAAGCATTCACTTTGCGGATGGACCTCCTCCACGGCAAGCTCGCAGCCTCGCGTGAGCGGGTCCTCGTCGCGAAATGTCTCCCACGCAAAGTCGAGCGCCTCGCGCACAACTTCGGTCATATCCCCGATACGCAGCGTTACCAAAACGGCGCGCGAGGCCCCCGCCCCACGCGCCGCACGAATCACTGTATCGAGTATGCCGTTGACAATGCCAACCTCGTGCATACCGATTTACTCCTCGTCGTCCTCATCGTCCGAGAACAGGTCCAGACGGCTCACGAACAGGCCCTCCTTGCCCTCGCGCGCGGTTATGACCACGCGGGCGATGGCGAGCGAGATCTCGTAGAGCGAGAGCAGGGCGCCATACATGAGGCCCAGCGTAACGGGCGAACCGTCGGGCGTAATCACAGCCGAGCCAACAAGCAGGCCAACATATACATAACGCCAGGCACTGCGGAAAGCAGCGTAGGACACGATGTGGAAGACGGACAGGTAGAAGATGATGAGCGGCAGCTCAAACGCCACACCAAAGCCGATCATAAAGAGCAGCTCCATGTTGACGTAGTTCTCCAGGTCGGGCAGCGCCGTGGCGACGGCCGAGGTCTCGCCGATAAGCCACTCAAAGCCCGCCGGGATGATGATGAAGTAGCAGAAGATGGCGCCCAGGAAGAACAGCACCGTCGAGGCGAGCACCGTGGGCACGACCCATTTGCGCTCGTTGGGACGCAGTGCCGGCAGGAAAAATGCCAGAATCTGCCAGATGATCATGGGCGTGCACATGACCACGGCCATCTTGATGGCCAGCGAGAAGCGCAGGCCAAAGCCGCCGAGCGTGGTGGTGATGTAGAACTTACCGTCCGGCACAAAGGAGCGGATGGGGTCTTCCAAGATGTCGAGCACCACGGGCGTGGCGAAATACAGCACGATGGCGGCGGCAAACACCGACACGACCACGATGGTCAGGCGGCGACGGAGCTCTCCCAGGTGATCGAAGAGCGGCATGCGCGCAGGTCCGATAGGCATTACTCATCGCCTCCCTTCGGGGCGTCGGCGGCAGCGGCGTCGTCCTCGGCCTCGAGCTCGCGAGCGAGCTGGTCAACGACGGCCTTGCGCTTGCGGGGACGACGGGCGTAGAGGTCAGCCGTCGTGGGCTCTGCCGGCTCGGGCTCGGACTCCGGCTCTGCAGCAGGCTCGGGCTCGGCGGCAGTGGCAGGCTCGGCGCTCTCGGCCTCGGACTCCTCAGCAGCACCCTCGCCCTCGGCGGCACCCTCGCTCGCGGCCTTCTCGGCGGCAAGGCGGGCACGGCGCTCGGCAAAGGTCTCCTTCTTGGCGGGCGCTGCCGTCTCGGCGGCATCCTCGTCCGCATCGGAATCGTCATCGACGGCAGTCTTCTTGGGCTTGACCGGTGCCGAAGCGGCCTCGCTCACCGGATCGATAATCTCGGACTGAACAACGGCCGTCATCTTTTCCTGCGTCTCGCGGAACTGACGGATGGCACGGCCGATCGTGCGGCCCATCTGTGGGAGCTTATCCGGGCCAAACAGCAAAAAGCCGAAGACCACGATGATCGCGAGCTCACCCTCTCCAATACCAAACACACATACCTCCAAGGCTCGATGTGAGTCGAGCCCGCACCGCGCCATTCGGCCGGAACTCGTCTATTCATTCGGTCAAGTATAGCGCCCGGACGCCAAAACGTCCGAGCGCATCACAAACATATGCCAAACGGCACGCCCTTTTGGGGACAAAGATTATGCAGCGGTGATCGAAATCTCCTGGTCGACACCCAACAGCTGGACCACGCGCATCACCGGGGGCTGCACATTGGTGCAGCTAAAGCGCTTGCCGTGGTCGACCGCGTGGTGCGCGGCGCCCACGAGCACGCCAATGCCCGTCGAATCGATGTAGCTCACCTGGGCAAAATCGAGCTCAACGGCCTCGGTGGGCTGCTCGAGCGCCAGGTCGATGGCATTGCGCAGGCTATCGGCGTTAGAGATATCGATCTCGCCGGTTACCTTAATGGTGTAGAGCTCTGGCGTGGGGTTGGTGGAAATACCCAAATCCATGTATACGCTCCTTTACGTATCGAAAGTGCGGATAGTACGGGAAGCCGCGCGTTAGGCGCGCTCGGCACGCGCAAGCTCGGCAGCGACGAGCTTAACGGCCAGCACCAGCACATCGAGCGCGGCCTCCAGGTCCTCGACCGTGGGATAGCTCGGCGCGATGCGGATGTTGGTGTCGCGCGGGTCCTTGCCATAAGGCCAGGTGGCACCGGCCGGCGTGAGCTTGACGCCCAGGTCTGCGCAAAGCGCGGCGACCTTTTGAGCCGAGCCCTCGGGACCATCGAAGCTTACAAAGTAGCCGCCGCGGGGGTGCGTCCAGGTGGCACAGCCCGTATCGCCCAGGCCCTCGGTGAGCTTGCGCTCAACGGCCTCAAAGCGCGGGCGCAAGAACTCGGCATGCTTTTTCATGTGCTCCTTGACCGCCTCGATGGTGGGAAGGAAACGCACGTGGCGCAGCTGGTTGAGCTTATCGGCGCTGATGAGGCCGGCCTTCAGGCGCCTGGAGAACTCCGCGATAACCGCGGGGCTCGCACCGATAAAGCCGATACCGGCACCCGGGAAGGTGATCTTGGACGTCGAGGCGAATGCCACCACGCGGTCCTCGGTGCCCGCCGCGCGAGCGAGGTCAAAGATGTTGGCGAGCTCGTCGGTCTCGTCGTACAGGTCGTGCACGCAGTAGGCGTTGTCCCAGAAGATGCGGAAATCGGGCGCGGCCGTGGGCATCTCGACCAGGCGGCGCACAGTGTCCTCGCTAAAGGTGATGCCCGTGGGGTTGGAATACTTGGGCACGCACCAGATACCCTTGATGGAATCGTCGGCGGCAACCAGGCGCTCGATCTCGTCCATGTCGGGGCCGTTATCGGTCATCGCGACGGGGACGTTCTCGATGCCCAAGTCGGCGGTGATACCAAAGTGGCGATCGTAGCCGGGAACGGGGCACAGGAACTTGACCTTCTTGCCGTCGTGCGCGGCCTCGTAGGCGTCCCAGGGCTCGCTGCCGCACGAGCCACAACGCCAGAACATGCCGGCGATGTCATGCTCGATCAAAAGGCTCGACGAACCCAGCACAAGCGTCTGCTCGGCGGGGCAGCCCAGGAACTCCCCCGCCAGCTTGCGTGCCGAGGGAATGCCCTCAAAGCAGCCGTAGTTGGAACAATCGACGTTGCCGTCGTGCAGATCGGCGTCGGCATTGAGGATATCGAGCATGGGGCGCGAGATGTCCACCTGGGCGGGCGACGGCTTGCCGCGGGCCATGTCAAGCGCCAGGCCCTTGGCCTTGACCTCGGCGACCTCGGCTTTGAGCGCCTCGATGGCGGCATCGAGTTCGGTGGTTTCCATCTTCTGGTAGATCGTCTGCATGGGTGCGACCTTTCGCGAAGCGGTACGTTGCAGTTTGTCTAAGTATAGACCGCCACCGCCGCAACGTTATGAAGCCGTGATAGATTAAGTTCATCGCAATGAATTACGAATCGCCGCGCATGCCGGCGTGGGGCGCCCAAGGAGGCACTATGGAGTACGGATCGTTTCAGGCCGAGGAATTCGGCGACCTGCAGCGCCTGGTCGACGGACTGTTTTACGACCGCCACGCCATCGACCGCCTCGATTTGATCGTACAGGCCGAAATCTTGGACCTGGCGCCCGATCTCATGGAAATCGTCAACCTGCTGCCGCCCGGCTATTACGATCGCCAGTCACTTTGCGACCAGCTCAACTCCGCCTTGGCCGCCCACGGCTGGGGCGCCGTCTACGGCACCGTGGAATAAGCCTCGAGGCCGGCGATTTGGCCCGTTTCCCGACCTTGGCGAGGCTTGTTTTAGGGCTTGTGGCCAAAAAAGGGCAAATATGAGTACTGTTACCCTTTTAGTAGCAGCGATTCTTGGTCGAAATCGGCAAAACTCGACTTGAAACTCCCCAATCACCGTCAGCTAGCGCCAAATTGGAAGTCGATGGTCACTCATTAACGTACAGTTCTTATAACTTTGTTCATTATTTTCCGCACCTAAAATGAAACGCCGTTTGTGACAGTACTCACAAACGGCGTTTTTTGACCACTGGCGTGTCTGGCAGGCGGCAAGCACCACCCGAATCCGCATTTTGAACGCGCCCGAATCGGTTCTGGAGCCGGTTTTCGCGCTTTTACTCGTTCTTGGGCGCGGGGTGCTTGCAGACCACACTCATGTAGATCATGCCGAGCACGGCCGCGGTGACCGAACCGGCAAGAATTGCGGCCTTTGCGGCCAGAACCTCGAACTGGGCCGTCGGGAAGGCAAGGCCGCTGATGAGGATCGACATGGTAAAGCCGATACCGCCCAGAATGCCCACACCGGCAATCATGTGCCAGTTGACATTGCGCGGCAGCTCGGAGATCTTGAGCTTAACCAGGGCAAACGTCATGCCAAAGATACCGATCGGCTTGCCCAGCAGCATGCCAAAGTACACGCCGAGCGTCACCGGGTCGGTGAGTAGCGTGCTCATGTCCACGCCCACTAGGCGAACCTGTGCGTTCACGAACGCAAAGATCGGCAGAATCACAAAGTTAACCGGCGTGGAGATCAGACGCTCCATGCGGATGAGCGGCGGAGTCACGCGGTGCATGACGCGCTCGACCTTGGTGGTCGAGACGGTAAAGTCATGCTGACCCAGGATGTGTGCCTCGTCATCGTAGCGATCATCGAGCAGCGGCAGGCACTCGCCCAACCAATCGGTAAGGCTGTCGAGCTTGACGCCGCACTTGGCCGGAATGGTAAAGGCCAAGATGACGCCGGCGAGCGTAGCGTGCACGCCGCTCTTGAACATGCAGAACCACAGCAGCAGGCCCAGCACCGAGTACGGGGCAAGGCGGTAATGCTGCGTCTTGTTGAGCCACACGAGCGCGCAGGTCACAAGCGCGGCGGCGCCCAACCAAAACGGATTGGGGCTTTGACCGTAGAAGATGGCGATGGCGGCGATGGAGATGAGGTCGTCGGCGATGGCGAGCGTCGAGAAGAACACGCGCACGCCGTTGGGCACGCGATTGCCCAAAAGCGACAGCACGCCCAGCGCAAAGGCAATATCGGTTGCCATGGGAATGGCCCAGCCGTTGTGCGCGCCGGCATGGTTAAAGATCAGATAGATGCAGGCGGGAACGACGACGCCGCCCACGGCCGCCAGCATGGGAAGCATGGCCTGGCGCGGGTTTTTGAGCTCGCCGACCGTCATCTCATACTTGAGCTCAATGCCCACCAGCAAAAAGAAAATCGCCATGAGGAAGTCGTTGACGAATAGCTCGACGGTGAGACCGGCCGTAAGGTTGCCCAGACCCACATACAGCGGGGTCTCCAAAAAGTGATGGATGGCCTCATAGGCATCGGTATTGGCGCAAATGACGGCGGCGATGGCGGCGAAGACCATGACGGCGGCGGAAATCGTGCCGTTCTCGGCGATGCGCTCCCAGATGTCGTGACGTTCAAAGCGTTTGCGCTCACGAACGTTGAACAGCTGCTCAGTTGCTGCCATGGGCGGCTCCTTTCACGGGAAAGCTCCCGTCTTAAAAAAGCACGGCCCGCCCAAGTGGCGGCGCCGCGCTCTAACGTATTACGCTTGCATCTAGCCTACCCTGCACGACAAGCACGCAGGCGTGGCCGAAAAGCGGAACCACAGGTTGAACATTATTTGTTCAACGGCACGGGCACGCCTGTCCAAGAGACGACGCGGCACCGTGCACAAAAAACGACCGGAGCGCGGGGCGTCCGCGATCCGGTCGTAGCGTTTGGCCAACTAAACCTAGCAGGCGGCCATGATGGGGGCAGCGACCTGCTTCTTACGGGAGAGGACGCCCGGCATCCAGACGCCGTCGTGCTCGTCGGCAATGCCCAGGCCCTTCTGAGCAGCCTCGGTCTCGCCCTCGAGCAGAACCTGCGAGCCCTCCTCCATGATGTCGGTGATGCACAGGACGATGCCGTCGGCACCCTTCTCGGCGGCGTAGGCGCGCATGGCCTCGCGGATCTCGTCGATCATGCCGAGTGCGCGGGTCTTGTCGACAGTCTCGTACTGGCCGATGAGCAGCTTCTTGCCGGCGGGCTCGAACATCTTGATGTCGTTGCCGACCATCTCGGCTGCGGTGAAGGAGCCGGACGGGCGGGTGAGGAAGACCTCCATGCCAAACTTGACCGGGTCGACGCCCACCTGCTCGCCGAGCTTGGCGGCGACGGCGCGGTCGACATCGGTGGTGGTGGGGCTCTTGAGCATGAGCGTGTCGGTCATCATGGCCGAGAGCAGCAGCTTGGCCTGAACGTCGGAAAGCTCAACGCCGAGCACGCCGGCGAGCTTGGTGACGATGGTGCAGCTGGAGCCCCAGGGCAGGCAGATGTAGTGCAGCGGGCCGGCGGTCTCGAAGTCGCCGATGCGGTGATGATCGACAACGCCAAAGACCGTGGCGTCCTTAAGGCCGGCGACGGACTGGGCAGACTCGTTGTGGTCGGTGAGGACGACGAGCTGACCGGCCTCGACGGACTCGATCACGCGGGGCTCGGCGATGCCGGCGTCGGCGAGCAGCTTGGCGGACTCGGCCGGAAGCTGACCAAGGGCGCAGGCCTCGTAGGTGTTGCCGGCATACTCAACCTGGTTGAGCAGCTGGGACAGGACGACGGCGCTCATGATGGCGTCGTTATCGGGGTTCTGGTGACCAAAGACAAGAACGTTTGCCATGGATATCCTCCACTTGATATGTGTACTTGGACGTAGCTATGGTAGCACGCCGATGCCGAGCCTTCGCAGACGGAAGGGCCACGGCATATTTTGGGGCGCAGGCACGGGGGCCAAGGCTGTCCCTTTTGCACCATGTTGGTGCAAAGTAACCTGCCCCCCTTGCACCAGCTATTTGCCGGCGGCGCGCAGGGCTACGTAGGCGGCACCGATGATGCCGGCGTCGTTTCCGAGCGAAGCGACCTTAATGGGCGTCTCGCGCGAGGCAGAAAGCGCGTAGCGCTGGAAGTACTCGCGAGCCTTGTCGAGGTAGACATCGGCCGAGGCGGATGCGCCGCCGCCGATAAGGAACATCTCGGGATCGACCACGTTGGCGATAAGCGCCAGTGCGCGACCAAGATAGTCGGCCATGGTATCGGCCGCGGCCAGCGCAAGCTTGTCGCCCTCGCGGCAAGCTTGGAACACGTCCTTGGAATCGGAGGGGCCGGTGAGCTCGATGGGCTCGACGCCCGCTTTCTCGCACTCGGCAAGGTAGTTGCTCACCACACCGGTGGCGCTGGAATACTGCTCAAGGTGGCCATGGCCGCCACAGCCGCAGGTGCGCTCCTCTTCGGGGTTCAGGCACATGTGGCCAATCTCGCCGCCGGCACCCACAACGCCCGATACCACGTCGCCGTTAACGATAACGCCACCGCCCACGCCGGTACCGATGGTGACCATCACCACGTTCTGTACGCCCTTGGCAGAGCCGAGCCAGGCCTCGCCCATGGCAGCGGCGTTGGCATCGTTTTCGTACTTAACGACCGCGTCGGGGCAGTGCTCCTGAATGGCGACTCTTAGCTCGGGCAGGTTAATGGCAATGTTGGCCTTGACCTTGGCATCGCCCGATGCCGGGATGGGGCACGGAACGGCCAGGCCAATACCCGCCACAAAGGCGCGCGGAATCTGGGCCTTGGCGACCACCTGGTCGATAGCCTCGGTCACCGCGGCAAAGCCCGCGGCGTCAACGATAGGAGGCGTGGGCACGCTGGCCTTGGCAAGCAGGTTGCCGTCCTCGTCGAACAGGCCTTCCTTAACCGAAGTGCCGCCAACGTCGATGCCGATATAGTACTGCTTAGGTTCCATGGGAGCCCACCTTTCTCGTTTAAACATTGCCTGTATGGTACCGCTCCCCAGGCAAAAACCTGTCAAAAAGGGACAGGTTTGTTTTGGCAGGTTTTATCTGGGAAAACGCAAGGCATGAAATTCGGTTCGCTGGGCGGCAAAACGGCCCAACCCCGTCCTCGAGCCAATCAATTTGCTCAATACCACATTATTAGAGTGCATATTAATTTGAAGCGCTCTAGTTGTTAAAGAGAAGCGTTTTTCAATTATCTCTTTCTCGAACTTTTCAAAAACGCAATAGGGATGCTTAGGCGTGGACTATACTTTCGTTTGTACTCAATCAAGCCGGAAAGGAGGTTCCATGATTCCCAAATACGAGGCAATAGCTGCAGATATCCGTCGAAGCATCGAGGACGGCGCTCTAAAGCCGGGCGACAAGCTGCCCACCGTCGTTGAGTTCTGCGAGCTCTATAGCGTTTCCAAAATCACCGTCAAACGAGCTATTGAGCAGATTACCGATGAAGGTCTTGTTACCAGCCGGCGCGGATCGGGCACCTACGTTAAGGACACGGCGGGGCTTCCCGGCCAGGCGTTTTTCCAGGGCAAGAACGATCGCTCCCAGGGCTTTTCGTATGAGCACCGCGGGGAGAAGGTGACCTCGGTGGTCTACGATTTCTCGATTGTCAATCCGCCAGCAGACGTCGCTGCCCAGCTGGGAATTGCCGAGGACGACTTTGCCTATCACATCGTGCGCGTGCGCCAGGTCGACGAGAAGCCCATCGTTATCGAGTACACCTACATGCCCCTCGAGCTGATTCCGGGCCTTAAAAAGAAAGACCTGTATGGATCGGTCTACAGCTTCATCCGCAAGCAATGCGGGCTGAAGATTTCGAGCTTCCACCGCACCATTCGCGCCGTAGCGGCAACCGAGGAAGAGGCTGAGCGCCTGGACACCAAACCCGGCTCTCCCCTGCTCGAGCTCAACCAGATTGGCTTTTTGGATAGCGGCACCGCCTTTGAGCATTCGATCTCGCGCAACGTTGGTGACCGCTTTGAGCTGCACAACGTAACGTTGGCATAGGTTTTTGTAGTCATGCGGGCGCTCGTTACGGCTCGTTTAGAGTGGGCGGCCGCGCAACACCATGGGGGTATGCACATGTCCGATTTGATTAAACTCACGCCGATCTTTCACGAGAAGATCTGGGGCGGCCGCCAGCTGGAGACCGTGTTTGGCTACGACATTCCCGAGGGTCCCATCGGTGAGTGCTGGGCCATCTCGGCCCACCCCAACGGCGACTGCCAGATTGCGGAGGGCCCGTACGCCGGTCACACGCTGTCATGGCTGTGGGCCGAGCACCGCGAGCTCTTTGGCAACTGCGAGGGCAAGGAGTTCCCGCTGCTCATTAAGATTCTGGACGCCAAGGACGACCTTTCGATCCAGATTCACCCCAACGACGAGTACGCCGCCGAGCACGAGAACGGCAGCCTGGGCAAAACCGAGTGCTGGTATGTGCTGGACTGCGAATCCGACGCCACGATCATCGTCGGCCAGCGTGCGCATGACCGCGCCGAAGCCGCACAGATGATCGAGGAAGGCCGTTGGGACGATATGCTCAACGTGCTGCCAATCCACAAGGGCGACTTTTTCCAGATTGATTCCGGTACCGTGCACGCCATCAAGACCGGCACGCTCATTTTGGAGACGCAGCAGTCGAGCGACGTGACGTATCGCCTGTACGACTACGACCGCCCCGGCACCGACGGCAAGCTGCGCCCGCTGCACATTGAGCAGAGCCTCGATTGCATCAACTTTGACGCGCAGGCACCGACCGACGGCACGGTGACCGCGCCCGAGGTCGATGGCGTGACCGAGCTCGAGTCTAACTCCTGCTACACCGTCGATCGCGTGCGTGTCGACGACAGCAAGACCCTCGACCAGCGCTGGCCCTTCATGTGTCTGTCGGTCATCGACGGCGAAGGCACCGTCTGCGGCGACCCCGTCCACAAGGGAAGCCACCTGCTGGCACCCAGCACCGTCAGCTCCATTGACCTCGAAGGCAAGATGGAACTGATCATCAGCCACCTGTAGGTCACCGGTCCCCAAGCGCTCGCCGGGACGGGGCGCGGGGTTTGGGACAACAAGCTAAAAAGCAACAAGGGGCTCCCCCACTCATCAACGGGGGAGCCCCTTGCCTCATTTCATAAACATTTTAGTAACTAATTGAAATGATGCTGAACAGCATGAAACGTTCAATCATCAAAGGCCAAAGCACAAGGGGCTCCCCCGTTCTTTAACGGGGGAGCCCCTTGCCATGTCTAAGTATTCAGCCCACCCGGTTCTCCAGATCAAAAAGCGAACGAGCAAAGCAACGTTCGTCCAGCAACGTTACCCAAGGACCTGGGCGGGCGTATAGGGCAACATCGATCGCGAGTTCCGCACGCAAAGGAGGCCACTTAATGTGGCCTCCGTCTTGCGCAGGACTGCCCGAGCAGGCGACCAAAACCCCCGGCGCGCCCGTCTAGCCAGATGTACGGGTTTTCCAGGTGCGGCAGATCGGCCTGAAAGAGGAGGGCATAGACCTTGAGGTCATGCCCGACGATTGAAGGCCGAGGTGCCGTGCCTGGGAAAGCCGCCTAGGTCAGTTTCACTATAGGTGCAAAACCTTTCATAAGCTTTTTGGTCTGGCCGGTTTTTTCGAATTGGACCTCGATCATGTCTCCGGCGACCGAGATCACGGTACCCGTGCCAAAGGTCTTGTGGCTCACGGTATCGCCCACGGCAAAGTCCTGCGATGCACTGGCGCGATCGACCTTGCGCTCCACCGTCGGCGAAACCTTGGACGACGGCTTTTTGGCTCGCGGCGCGCCCGAGCCAAAGGTCGAGGCAACACGGCCGGCATCAGGCGAGACCCCACGATGGCGCTCGGTCCCATAACTGCTGCCGCCAAAGAAATCGTCGAAGCTCGATCCGCCACGCGAACCAGAACCGCCGGTCGAGCGCGTATGCGAACCGAATACCTTGCCGCCATACATGTCCGAGCCCATACCCGAGCCAAACGTGCCGTGACGGTCGCCGCGCTTCTCCCAGCCCGTGCCCTCAAAACCGGCAGAACCGATACCGCTAAACTCGATATCCTCAAACGGTATCTCGTTGAGGAAGCGCGAGCGCGGGTTGGCAGAGGTCGAGCCGTAGGTGCGACGCGTGGCCGCATAGGTCAAGAACAAGCGCTTACGGGCGCGCGTGATGGCGACGTAGGCCAGGCGACGCTCCTCCTCGAGCTTACCCGGGTCATCGCTGCCGCTAAAATCGTGCACGTGCGGGAAGATACCCTCCTCCATGCCGGCCACGAACACCGCCGGGAACTCCAGGCCCTTGGCGGAGTGGATGGTCATCATAGTGATGGCATGCGTCTCGCCGGCCAGGGAATCCAAGTCGGAGCGCAGGGCCAGCCACTCCATGAGTGCCGGCAGCGCCTTACAGGTGAGTGGACCGTAGGTGCGCTCGATCTCGTCGGCATGCACGGCACCCGCCGGCAGCTCTGTCGGCGCGGCATACGCGTTGCCCGCGATGGCGGCGGCCAGGGCGTCCTGCGGCGAGAGTGCCGGAGCGGCCAGGCTATCGAGCGGATTGGTGCCCGCGGCATCACGTGCACCGACAAGCGCCTCAAACGAGGATGCCGGGGCGGACGGCCCCGGTTCGGGCGCAGACACGCTCACCACGACGGGCTCGGGCTCGACGCCGGCAGGCACGTCGGCAACGCCGGCTGCGCGCAGCTCTTCCAAGCTCTCGAGCGTGCCCTCTATATCCTCGTGCGTCTCCTCAAATTCGGCGGCGACGCCCAGGAATTCCTGGATGTTCTCGGCGCGGCTCTCGGACTCCATGGTGCCCTCGGCGCGGAAAGCCTGCAGCAGGCCCGTCTTATCGACGATCATCTCGACAACATCCTTGAGCTCGCCGTCCATGCGGCGACCCTCGCGCACCAGCGACACAAAGTTCGACAGGCCATTGCGCACCTTGGCGCTAAACATGCCCGTCTCGGCGCACGCGATCTCGCAGGCTTGGAAGAACGAGCAGCGGTTGTCGCGCGCCAGCTGTTCGATCTTTTGGATCGAGGTGGAGCCGATGCCGCGGCGCGGCGTATTGATGACGCGTTTGACGCTCATCTCGTCGGCCGGGTTCACGATCATCTTGAGGTAAGCCATGACGTCGCGGATCTCGGCACGGTCGAAGAATCGCGTGCCGCCCACGATCTTGTAAGGCACGCCCGCGCGCAGGAACATATCTTCGAGGATACGCGACTGGGCGTTGGTGCGGTAGAACACGGCGATGTCGTCGTAGCTCGTGCCCTTGGCGTGCAGCTTTTCGATCTCGCCGGCAATCCAGCGACCCTCGTCGCGCTCGTCACTCGCCTGGAAGGCCTGAATCTTCTCGCCATCGCCCTCGGCCGTAAACAGGCGCTTGTCCTTGCGCTGCGAGTTATGGCGCACCACGGCGTTGGCGGCGCTCAGGATATGACCCGTGGAGCGGTAGTTCTGCTCCAGCTTGACGGTCTTGCAGTCTTTAAAGTCCTTCTCAAACTCCAGGATATTGGTGATGTCGGCGCCACGCCAGCTATAAATGGACTGGTCGTCGTCGCCCACGACCATGAGGTTTTGGTACTTGGCGGCCAGCAGGTTGGCGATCTCGTACTGGACGTGGTTAGTGTCCTGATACTCGTCAACGCTAATGTAGCGGAAGCGCTCTTGGTACTTGTCGAGTACCTCGGGGCGGGTGCGCAGCAGCTCGAGCGTGCGCACAAGCAGGTCGTCGAAGTCCATCGCGTTAGCGGCGCGCAGGCGGCGCTCCAGCTCCAGGTAGACCTGCGCGGCCTTTTTGTCGTTGGGGCTGTCGGCGGATTTGAGCATGTCCTCGGGGCCGATCATGGCGTTTTTGGCCGAGCTGATCTTGCTGCGGATCATGTTGATGGGGAACTGCTTTTGCTCAATGCCGAGCGCCTGCATAATGTCGCGCACCATGCGCTTTGAGTCATCGTCATCGTAGATGGTGAACTGACCGGTGTAGCCCAGCAGGTCGGCGTCCTCGCGCAGCATGCGCACGCACATGGCATGGAAGGTACACACCCACATGCCGCGGGTGCCGCTGGGAATGAGTGCTGCCAGACGCTCGCGCATCTCGGCCGCGGCCTTATTGGTAAACGTGATGGCAAGAACCTGCCAAGGCTTAACACCCAGGTCGCCGAGCATATGTGCGATGCGGAAGGTCAAGACGCGGGTTTTGCCCGAGCCGGCACCGGCGAGCACCAGCAACGGGCCCTCGGTGGTCAGAACTGCCTCACGCTGGGCGGGATTAAGGCTATCGATGTCGACGAACGGCTTGGCGGGCTTGGGTGCCGGCGCGGGAGCGTCGTAGATGTCGAGCGGGACGAGCTCGGGCTCCGGCGCTGCAGGGGCGGTGTATGCATCGAGCGGCACGGGTTCCGGCGCGGGCGGCACGGGTACCGCGGCATTCTTTTCCCAGGGCAAGGGCTGGGTCATGGGCGACTCCTCATCTGACAGACGGCGCGCCTGCGGGCGGCGCCATAGTTTGAGCCGTACCAGTATACCGAGCCGCGCGGACGCCGACGTAAATCACACCGCGACTCCGTCCGCCGCCGCCACCCAAGCATCACCAAATAAGTTGCGGTGAAATAGTTCCTGAAACCAGCCTTCTGGCCCCCAAACAGGAACTATTCCACCGCAACTTCGATTGGCTCAGAGGTATAGAATATCTACCATTTCTACCCCGTCCCCAAATGGCAGGAGGGTTGCTGTGAAGCATAGGGTGCTCTATTACATGGTCGACGGTTCGACCGAGGCGGGCCAGGCGGCGCTCGACACAATCGAAGGTGGCGATCAGATTGAGCTGGTGGGCTGCGCGCATGAACCCAATGTCTGCCCCACCGCCGAGCAGCTGGCCGGCTGCGAGGGCTTTGTCGGCGAGTTTGGCCCCGTCGATGATGCATGTGCCGACGCCATGGCCGCCACGGGGATGCGTATCGTTTCGAACATGTCCATCGGCCTGAACCACGTTGCTGTCGACCGCCTTGCCTCATACGGCATCACCGTCACCAACTGCCCCGGGTATTGCTCGAACGACGTCGCTCAGCACGCCATCGCTTTAATGCTTGACCTGATGCGCCAAGTTACGTTCCTCAACCGCGACGTGCGCGACGGCATCTGGAATCCGATGGGTGGCTACATCATGCACCGCACGCAGGGCCGTACACTGGGGCTTGTCTTTTTTGGCAGCATCGCGCGCGCCGTGGCACCTATCGCACAGGCGCTCGGCATGAAGGTGCTGGTGTGGGCACCGACCAAGAGCGCAGAAGAGCTTGCCGCCGCCGGCTGCGTCAAAGCGCAGACGCTCGACGAGCTGCTCGGTGCCTCCGATATCGTCAGTCTGCACTGCCCGCTGATTCCCGAGACCGAGAGTCTCATTGGCGAGCGTGAGCTTGCACTTATGAAACCCACGGCGTTTTTGATCAATACGGCCCGCGGACCCATTGTGAATGAGAATGCCTTGGTCGCCGCACTAGACGAGGGCATCGCCAGCGGTGGCACGCGCGGCATCTGCGGCGCCGCACTTGACGTGCTTGCCGACGAAACCGAACCCAACCAGGCCTTGATCGCCCACCCACGCTGCATCGTCACACCCCATTGCGCCTACAGCACGCAGGAGGCCTACGACACCGTCCGTCGCATGTCGCTGCAAGCCGTGGTCGACAAACTCATCTTTGACCGCAAGCCCGAACACACCGTTGCCTGAATGCGGTAAAGGGACAGTCCCTTTACCGCATTCGGCATTGCCCTCAAACCGCCACCAACATTTTTCGAGTTGTTCGGCCTTTTCCACTGGCGCCACGCAAGGGTTACTGAAATAACTTGAGCGTTCTTGTCCTATTTTGGGAATATTCTCGCAAATTTACGCATATAGTTCACAGAAGCAAACACTACTGAGAATGTTAATGGTGTCGAGATGGCGTTTTTGGTCAGCGAGAGACCTCCAAGAGACCACACAACTCGATTTTTGCTGGTGGCCAGGAAGAACAGCCAGCTCATTCACCCAGATCACCATCTCCCCCTGGGATTGGTGAAAAGGGGTCAAGCTAATCTGCGCCAAGTTGGTGCAAAATTACCTGACCCCTTTTCACCAATCCTTTGACAAAGAGGGCGGCATAGACCTTTTGGTCATGCCGCCCTCTTTGAATGACAAGTTGTCGCCCTGGCCGCCGCGCAGCGTCAACCAAGTTACAGGCCGAGCATAGGCTCCAGAACGAAGAAGTATGCGAGCACCACGATGCCCAGGATGATGCGGTAGACGCCGAAGCACTTGAAGTCGTGACGGCGGACGAAGCCCATGAGCCACTTGATGGCAATGAGCGACACCACAAAGGCGACGACGCAGCCCACGCCCAAGATAGCGACCTCGTTGGTGCCGAAAGTACCACCCTTAATAAAGTACTTGACCAGCTTGAGCGCACTTGCGCCAAACATAACGGGAATAGCCAGGAAGAACGTGAACTTAGACGCCACCGAGCGCGTGCAGCCCAGCAGCAGGCCGCCGATGATGGTGGAGCCGGAGCGCGATGTGCCCGGAATCAGCGAAAGTACCTGGAAGCAACCGATACCCAGCGCGGTCTTCCAGCTCAGATCTTCGAGCGTAGTGATGGAGCCAAAGTCCAGGCTATCGTCATCGTCTGCAGCGGCAGTTGCAGCGGGCGCGGCAAAATGCGCACCAGCGGGGCGTCCGCCCGCCACCACCGCACGCGAACCAAACGAACCGGCAAGAGCGGCCTGGTCGCGCTTGTTCGCGCGCCAGTTCTCGATCACGATAAACAGCACGCCGTACACAATGAGCGCCAGCGCCACGACGGGAGCATTGTAGAAATGCTCCTCCATCCAGTCGTTGAGCGGCAGACCGATCGCCGCGGCGGGGATGCAGCCGAGCACAATCTTGCCCCACAGCACCCAGGTGTCGCGACGGCCCTCCTTGCCCTTGCTGGGAGAAAACGGGTTAAGGTCGTAGAAGAACAGGACGCAGACGGCCAAAATGGCGCCAAGCTGAATCACGACCAGAAACATATTCCAGAACGTCTCGCTCACGTTCATCTTGACGAACTCGTCCACCAAGATCATGTGACCCGTCGACGAAACGGGCAGCCATTCGGTGATGCCCTCGACCAGGCCCATGAAGGCAGATTTTAGAAGCTCGATAATATCCAAAGGGACCCCCTCGTTAGACACCCGCCGGTAGATGTTCTGCGGACGATGCGGGCGATGTCCCATTATCAACCGTTGGCGGTGCGACCGCGCCTGCCCTTACCAAAAAACTCGCCCGTTCACAGAATTGCGAGCGGTCAAACCGAAATCCTTGGGTATAACTGCGACAAGGTAAAGTGTCCGGCGGTCAACGCACCCGCGCCCGCCCGACGCACGAGCCCCGCGCCCGTGCGATAGACCAAGGAGGAAACCATGAACGAGGGCTACACCAAGGTATTTGTTTCACTCGACGGTACTGAGCAGCAGGATTTTGTGCTCGCACGCGCCATCAAGGTCGCCGCGAACAACGGCGCTAAGCTGATCATCGGCCACGTCATCGACTCCACCGCGCTCGAGAGCGCCGGTTCCTATCCGGTCGATCTGGTCAACGGCCTAGAGGAGGCATTTAAGAACTCCATCGCCAAGCAGCTCGAAGAGGCCAAGGCCAATCCCGACATTCCCGAGGTCGAGGTCATGATTCGCGCCGGCCGTATTCGCGAGACGCTCAAAGACGAGATGCTCGACGTGGTCAAGCCCGACCTGGTGCTCTGCGGCGCACGCGGCCTGTCCTCGATCAAGTATGCACTCCTGGGCTCGATTTCGACGTTCCTGCTACGCAACACCGACTGCGACATTCTGGTCGTGAAGTAGCGTTGCTCCCACCGGCCGCGGGGCCTGCGGGGTTTCCACGGGCACGTCCTCGCTGCTTCGCGGCTGCGGGATGTCGGCTTAGATAACCCCTCCCGGCCTTGCACCTTCGTCACCGTACTTCAGCGAGTTGGCTGATAAGAAAGATGGCGTGCCGCTCCGATTGGGGCGGCACGTTTTTGTTATGACACGTTGTTTGTTATGGGGGATTCATTTGAGCCTCATAGCTATGTTCATGTTCGGGAACATTGCGCCAGTTGCTTCAGCTATATTCCCGAACGTGAACATAGCCCAGAGAAAAACAGCAAGAGCGCGCCTACTCGAAGTATTGGAATTTGTTGGTCGAGAAGGCAAACGTGACGACAAAGCCTTCGCCGGAGTCGGATGCCGCGGTGACGTCGATGCCCATCTTAGAGCACAGACGCGCCACCAGGTAGAGGCCAATGCCCGTTGCGCGCTTGGTGGTGCGACCGTTGTCGCCGGTAAAGCCCTTCTCGAACACGCGGGGCAGATCTGCCGCGCTCACGCCACAGCCGTTGTCGGCAACGATAAGCTCGATGCGCTCGCTTGCCAGGCCCTCGTCCAGCAACGCACCCGAAAACACGATCTTTGCGCCGTCCTCACGCGCATACTTTATGCTGTTCTGAATGAGCTGGCCCAAAATAAACTCGAGCCACTTCTCGTCGGTTAAGACCTCAAAGCCGAGGTTCTCGCACACCGGGGCCACGTGCGCCGCGATGAGCTCACGCGCGTTGGCTTTTATCGCACCCGTCACCAAGGTCTTGAGATCCCAGCGGCGAATCAGGTAGTCGCGCTCCACGACTTCCGAGCGCGCGTAGTACAGCGCCTGGTCGATATAGCGCTCCATACGAGCCAGCTCACGGCCCAGGTCATCCACGCGCGACAGGTCGTCTTCGCTGCCGTCCAGGTTTTCCAAAATCAGGTGAGCCGCCGCCAGGGGCAGCTTGGCCTCGTGGACCCAGCTCTCGATATAGTCGCGATAGTCATCGGTCTGACGCCGGCCTTCGGCAACCTCGTCGCAGGCAGCTTTGCCCACCCGTCGTAAAACCTCGTACTCCAGCTCGCCCTCGGCATAGGTTGGGCATTGCACCATCTCTTGCACCCATGCGGGGCTCTCCAGCTCCTCGGCCGCGCGCTCCAGCTGACGCAGAAAACGGCGGCGACGCGCGTACTCGATCACAATGCCCAGCATGCCAAAGATCAAGGACACGCCGACCGCCACGACCACGATAGAAACGGGTGCGCCGCCGACCATCAGCACAAAGTAGCTCAGCAGCACGCCGCACGTCCACACGGCGACGGGAAGCAGCGCGTCTTTAAAGAATTTGGCAAACGACATGACCGGCACCTAGACAGAATAGCCCTGGCCGCGGTGCGTGGTCAGATACCCCTTGATACCGATTTTTTCGAGTGTAGTGCGCAGGCGGTTGATGTTGACGGTGAGCGTATTGTCGTCCACGAAGGCATCGGAGTCCCACAGGTCCTGCATGATAGCCGAACGCGAAACGATCTTGCCCGCGCGGCTCAGAAGCAGCGAGAGGATACGCAGTTCGTTTTTGGTGAGCTCGGTACTGTCGCCGGATGCCGTATTACTGGCTATGGAGCGGGCGAGATCGAGCTCCAGCCCCTTGTGGACGAGCGTGCTGCGCTCGCCCGCCGTCGCGGTGCGACGCAGCAAGGCATTGATGCGTGCCACGAGCACGCGCGCGCTATAGGGCTTGGAAACGAAATCGTCCGCGCCGAGCGTCATAGCCATGACCTCGTCGATCTCGGTCGTGCGCGACGTAAGGACGATGATAGGGACCTCGGATTCGTGACGGACTTCGTGGCAGATATGCTGGCCGTCCTTGACGGGAAGCGTGAGGTCGAGCAGCACCAGATCGGGCGCGGCGGCGAGAATATCGCGCGAGACGTGCTCAAACGATTCGCATGCCTCAACCTCAAAACCGGCACGGGCAAGGATATCGGCAAGCTCGCGACGAATGGGCTCGTCGTCCTCAACGATATAGATCAGCGCCATGGATTCCGCTCCCCTCTTGGTTGTCTTGCCACCATTATGGCTGCGAAACTGCAGGTGTGCACCGCGCGCGGTGCCAAGGTGACAGAACTGTTCGCGAGCGGGGGCGTTTTGTCCGCCTCGCACTCGCAGCGGTGGCGGGGACCAAAATGATTCTTTAATCCCCGTCCCAAAATAATCATTTAGCGGTGGGCGCGGAGCTTTTCGTAGCCTTCGGCGAAGAATGCGACCGTGGCGGCGTCGGACTCGGCGGCGTCCGTCTCGGTTGCGGGCACCACGCCGTGCTCGTCGCTCACTAGGAACAGTGCGCCCTTAAGCTGCGCGGGAATGTCTACGCGCGTGACCGGGATGCCCTTGGTCTGGGCCAGCTGCTCGATGAGCGTCGCCGTTCCGCACAGGCACTCATCCGCCGGCGCCACAAAGGCCAGCTCACCGTTGTTGACGGCGGCGAGCAGCTCGGGCGCCACGCCGGTCTCGTCGGCCTCGGAGCGGGCCTCGGCGGAGCGGGCACGCAGCGCCTTGGCCGACGTGTCGGCCAGCGGCTCGTACTCACCCACCGTCATGGCGGCATTGCCGTTGATGTCGATCACCAGCATGAGCACGCCGTCGCGGGCGGTGTAGTCGCCCTCGGCAAGCGACCACTCAACGTGCTGCTTGGCCCAGCTGAGCATGTTATGGGTAAGCGGCTCGCCCTGCACCAGACGCTCAGACAACGCGCGGATGTGACGATTGAGCATGGGTACCTTTTTGTTGGACATGCGCCAACGGCAGATGAGCGCGGGCTTGTCGAGCGTGAACTTCTCGACCGCCTCCTGATTGGCGCAAAAGTCCTCGTACGCACGCTGATCCTCGGCATTGCCAAACAGCTCAGCATCATCAATCTGGGGCATGGTTGTACCTTTCGTGTTAGTCATTCCGTCCTCTTATACCAAAAAGACGGTCCTCCAAACGGAGCGACCGTCTTTTGCAGAGATTATTTTAGAAGCTAGGCCGGTTCAAGGGACGAGATAACATCCCATCCTCCCCAGTCAACCTAACAGGTCGGCGAGGGTTGCCCAGGTGCCGCAGATTGCCGTGAAAGAGGAGCGACGCGTACTTGGGTACGCGAGCGACGAATGAACGGCAAGGTGCGGTGGCCGGGCAAGCCGCAGCGCCGCTTCCCTACTTAGTGGCGGAAGTGGCGAGCGCCCGTAAACACCATGGCAATATTGTGCTCATTGCAGGCCTGGATGCTCTCGTCGTCGCGCTTGGAGCCGCCGGGCTGGATGATGCAGGTCACACCATGCTCGGCAAGCACGTCGACGTTGTCGCGGAACGGGAAGAACGCGTCGCTTGCGCAGGCAAAGCCGCCCTTCTCCACGCCCTCGCGTTCGCAGAAGTCCTCGGCGCGCTCGCAGGCCAGCAGCGCGGAGTCAACGCGGTTGGGCTGACCCGGGCCCATGCCAATGCCGGCCTTACCTTTGGAAACCAGAATGGCATTGGACTTAACGCCCTTGCAGACCTTCCAGGCAAACTCGAGCTCGGCCATCTCGGCGTCGGTGGGCTTGCGGTCGGTGGGGAACGTAAAGGTCGCGGGATCCTCGGTTACGTGGTCGACTTCCTGCACCAGCATGCCGCCGTCGACGGAGCGCAGCTCCACCTGGGCGCCGTGGTCCACGCCGCCGGTAGCCAGCACGCGCAGGTTGGGGCGCTTAGCCATGCGTTCGAGCGCCTCGGCGGTGTAGCTCGGGGCGACGATAACCTCGACGAACTGCTTGTTCTGATCGGCGAAGTGCTCAACCAGCTCATAGGGAACCTCGCGGTTGCAGGCGATGATGCCGCCGAAGGCGCTCTTGGGATCGCAGGCGAAAGCGCGGTCGTAGGCGGCCGTGATACCCTCGGCAACGGCAGAACCGCAGGGGTTCTGGTGCTTGAGGATCACGCAGGCCGGCTCGTCGAACTCGCGGACCAGGTTCCAAGCGGAGTCGGCGTCCAGATAGTTGTTGTAGCTGAGCGGCTTGCCCTGGATCTGCTCGGAGCCCACGAGCGGGAACTGAGAGCTCGCGGTATTCTCGCAGCCCTCGGCAAAGCGATAGACCGTAGCCTTCTGCTGCGGGTTCTCGCCATAGCGCAGGTCGTCGACCTTTTCCAGCGAGATCTCGAGCTTGGCAGAGGTGTCCGCCACGTCGCTTGCCTGGGCGGCAAGCCAACGGGAGATGGCCGTGTCGTAGGCGGCGGTGGTCTGGTAGACCTTCACCTGCAGACGACGACGGGTGGAAAGCGTGGTGCAACCGCCGGTCTCGCGCATCTCGGCCAGGACGGCGTCGTAGTCGGCCGGGTCGGAGATGACGGTAACACTCGCGGCGTTCTTAGCAGCGGAGCGCAGCATGGAGGGGCCACCGATGTCGATGTGCTCGATGGCGTCCGCGAAGGTGACCTCGGGGTTAGCGACGGTCTTCTCGAACTCGTACAGGTTGACGACGACCAGGTCGATCAGCTTAATGCCGTGCTGAGCGGCCTCCTGCATGTGCTGCTCGGAATCGCGGCGGGCCAGCAGCGCGCCATGAACCTTGGGGTGCAGGGTCTTAACGCGGCCGTCCATCATCTCGGGATAGCCCGTGAACTCCTCGATGGGGGTTACGGGAACGCCCGCGTCCTCAATGGCACGAGCCGTGCCGCCCGTAGAGATGATCTCGACGCCAAAGTCATCGACCAGCGTCCGTGCGAAATCGACGACGCCCGTCTTATCGGTAACCGAGATCAACGCGCGCGCGATCTTCACATCAGATCCCATGCAGTCCTCCTGTCTGGTACGCCGCCGTGCTCTGTGAGTCGGTGATACGTCGATCTGCAGCGCTCGCGCAGCGGCATTGAAAATACTGGTTTAATGTAGCGCATCGAGCGCATCGATGCACCCCGCAACGGACGCATGTGCAGAAAAAGTCTGCGAGCGGAGGGGATGGGCACGGCACCGGGCACGGTGAGTTCATGGAACACAGGGGCACCATAATTAGATGCCAATAGCGTGGTAGAACTGTGCTCGATATGCATCCGCAAAAGAAAGAGGCACCATGGTCTCGCGGGTTCTCTACCGACCGTTTGATACCGAAGACTTCGACGCCATCGCGCTGATTCTGCAGCAGCTTTGGCATAACAATTCGGATAACGATGAGTACAACCACCTTGAGGCCGCGTGCGACCTCGCCTACTGCCTTTCGTCGTCGACGTTTTCACAGGTTGCGGTGATTGACGGCGAGGCGCGCGGCATTGCACTTGCACGCGCGGGACAGAACTCCGGCGTCACTATCAACGAGCATTGGATGGATACCGAACGCGCGCTGCTATCGCAGATGCGTGAGCTGGAGCCTGATGCCTGCGCCGAGTATCTCTCGTTTGTGCGCGCAACCATCCGAACCAACAACCGCCTGCTCGAGAGCAGCCCGTTGCCGCACGACAACGAGGTCACGCTGCTTGCCGTGGATCGCGATGTCCATGGCCTGGGCGTTGGCACGGTTCTGCTCGATGCCGCGGTCTCGCACCTATCCTCGCTTGGAGCGACGAGGGCGCACCTGTACACCGACTCCAACTGCTCGTGGAAGTTCTACGAGCTGCACGGCTTTAAGCGCACGGCCACGCACCGCGCCAACCGCGAAGAGCGCCGCCACGACATGCCGCGCGAAAGCTTCCTCTACGAACTCGATCTAACAGCCTAAACCTGGCAGCCATACCTAGTCATTTAGGAACGTTCCCAGTGACTAGTCGTTGGGGACAGTCTTAAATGACTAGTCGTTGGGGACAGTCTTGGGCAAGACTGGTCATTTAAGTCTGTCCCCAATGAGCGGTCTAGGGGGTTTGTAAATATCTGTGGACAAAAAGCATTAAATATGAGTACTGCTATCTTTTTAGTAGCAGCGATTTGGGGCATTTTTGAAACTATTAGGCATGCAGTCAACCATACGAGCTGACGTATCTCCCCAAATGTTCAATAAAATAAACTTCTAACGAGAAACACTCTCATTAGGAGCCATCTAATGAACGTAAATAAATGTGACCATTGGGGCAACAGTACTCATATTCGGCATTTTTTGACCACCGCCCCTTTCGAAGAAGCCAAAAGACGAAAGATCAGCCCTTTTCGGCGCAAAAGAAAGGGATGGGCTTTCCCCGACGGCTGTCGAGAAAAGCCCATCCCGTAATGTAGAACCGCTAGAACGTTCCGCCGCCGCCTCCGCCGACGCCGCCGCCTCCGCCGCCCGAGAAGCCACCGCCTCCGCCGCCGCTCGAGCTATCGGAACTCGAAGCCAGCTCGCGGATGGTCTCGTGATACACATCGTTGAACGAATCGAGCGGAGACTCGTTGCCGTAGTGATGGTAATACCACCAGTAGCAGGGGTAGTTGTCGTAGAAATCGTCGCTGTTGCGCAGGTCCGCAGGCACGGCCTCGGCCAGCTGTCGCAGCACTTCTTTCGAAACGCCCAGGGCAACGCCCATCACCAGCAGCTTGTTCCACAGCACCAGATCGCCGGGGACGGCTTCCTTTAGACGAGTGAAGTCCTCGAGCCAATGCTTAAGTGCCTTGCAGCGAGCCGCCACCTCGGCGCCCTCCGGTGTAAAGCGGCGGAACGTAAGGCCCACGCCGATACCCACCAGCACAATCGGCACCGAGATAACCGCGGCGGTAATGTTCGCCTGTGCGCCATCGGTAAAGAAGATGGATCCCACGGGAACAAAGGCAATCAGGATACCAAGAACCAGGCAAAACACCATTGCAACAATGCCGTCCGAGGCAACGTACTCGCTATCGGCCAGCTTGCCCTTAACGGTGTTCTGATAGTCCTCGAGCTTATCACCCACGGGTGTAGCGTGCTGCTTGACGTAGTGCTGCAGCTCGTCGAACGTGCGCGAACGGTCACCGTTCTCGTCAGGCTTAGCACCGGCAAAGAAGACCTTGAGCACCATGTGGTCAATGCCCTTGGCCGACTTCCAGCCCGCATCACTCACCGTCACGCGATACGTCTGCTCTTCTTTTTCACGCCCCAACAGACCCTTCTTGGCCTTGGTCACGGTCGCCTGTTCCAGCTTGATCACACGGTCGTCAGTGAGCTTCATGAGCGTGGCAATATATGCCTGATCGGGCACCTCGTTCCAGCTCATGAGGGCCGAAAGCACGGCGGGATGGTCGGCCGAGGGCACATCGCGGAAATATTCGTCCTGGAAAAGCGGCTTGGGCTTGCGCTTACGCAGCTTGAGCACAACGATTGTGACGGTAAAGGCCACCGCCGCAACAACACTTAGCACGGCAAGCGCATTGGCAATCATGCGAGCGTGAGCACGTCGGGCGTTAGCTTCGTCGGCCCATTCTTTCTCTTCGCTCAGGATCGTTGACATGCGCTCTTCGCCCGAAGCGGCAAGCTGCGGCACCCAGTCGCTGGGGAAGGCGATGCGTGCCTCGGCGAATTCGCCCTGATGCACGCAGGGAATGGTATAGGTGACCATGGGCTCGTCCGCATCGAGCGACACGTCGCCCGTCAGCGGACCGTGGCCCCATGCGCGGAAGTTATCGCCCTTGACGGCCGCCGTCCCGGCAGCGGCATTTGCGAAGTACACTTCCATCTCGACGTCATCGGAATCCGCGGACCAGCCGTCGCCCACGAATTTCCAATAGAGCTCGGCGGTATCGGCCCACTTCATAACCGCACCGGTCATGGTATAGCTCACGTAATAGGTCGCGCTGTCGCCGCTCTCGTGGGGGCTGAAAACCTTAATCTTTACGCCGCTGTCGGACTGCTCAACCGTATAGACGCCGTTGTCGCCTTTGTTTGCGCTGTCGACCTTGTTAAACGCGGTGTCGTCTTCCTCGACGCTCAGCACATTGACGCCCGCCGCGCCGCCCTGCTGGTTAGAGCCTGTATTGATCTCCCAAAACACGCCGTTGATGTCGTCATCGAAATCAAACTGGCGTCCCTCGACAACGGTCAGCGAGCCGTCGGCCTCGACCGTGGCACCGATATAGGTTTGGGTCATGGAGTAGCCGTCGGCGTGCGCGGCGACAGGCAGCAGCAACAACGCAAGCGCGACGAGCACGCAGACGGAAGCGAATCGCGCAAACAGGCAGCGCTGCCGACAAGTATTGGCAACGGGGGCGTTCATAGGCACATCCTTTGTCTGTAAAACCAACATCGCCATTGTCCCACGTTTGCGGACACACATGACGAATATCTGGGCCAACGGAACGTCAAATGGGACAAAAGTCCCACCCGAGTCTGGCACTTAGGGACGTTCCTAATGATCTATTGGGGACGGAGGAAAACGGATCATTGGGTTGAACCGACGGACTGCAACAAATTTGTCGTTTGGGACGTTCTTTGGCCGAGTCCCGCGCCAACGATAGATACCACTTCACAGCTCCGTCACAGGTGTAGCGGCTTTGTGTGGGCGCGGCATGAGCTGATTGAGCCGTCAGTCGAGGGGCATAAAGCAGTTGAGCGAAAACGGTTGCCCCTTTCCCGTTCGCTCGAGGATCATGTCCCCCTTTTCCGCGGAAACCCCGGCAGTTGCGAAGAGCTGCCGGGGTTTCTGTCGTGTATAAGGCCGAGTCGGCGTACGGCGATCGAGACGTTGGGCCGCAGACCCACCGTGCGCAATGCGCAGCGCCGCCAACTTACGAGCCACGGAAACGCCTTCCCTACCGTGCCCCGCGCTATACTCGTCCGCATGGATATCAAAACACGCAACATACCAACGCCCGCCGCGGATGCGCCAACGACGCAGCCTGCCTCCGTTCCCGCACCTGTCGTGGGCCGTTTTGCCCCGTCGCCCTCGGGCCGCATGCACCTGGGCAACGTGTTCAGCTGCCTGTGCGCGTGGCTTTCGGCCCGCAGCCAGGGCGGCAGCATCGTGTTGCGCATCGAGGACCTGGACGATCGCTGCAAGCGCCCGGAACTTGCCACTCAACTGATTGACGACCTGACCTGGCTGGGGCTTCAGTGGGACGAAGGCCCCTACTACCAGCACGATCGCCTCGACCTGTACGAGGGCGCCTTGCGCCAGCTGCAAGACGCCAGCCTCACCTACCCCTGCTTTTGCACGCGTGCCGAGCTCCACGCTGCGAGCGCGCCGCACGCCAGCGACGGCACGCCCATCTACCGCGGCGCCTGCCGAGGCCTTTCGGCCGAAGAGGTCGCCCGCCGCAGCACCCTGCGCGCCCCGGCCACGCGCCTGCGCGTGCCCGACATTGACGACCTCGCGGGCGACGTGATCGAATTCGTGGACCGCACGTACGGGGCCCAATGCGAGGCGCTCGCCACCGAGTGCGGCGATTTTTTGGTGCGCCGCAGCGACGGCGTTTTTGCCTATCAGCTAGCCGTGGTGGTCGACGACGCTGCCATGGGCGTCACCGAGGTCGTGCGCGGATGCGACCTGCTGGGCTCCACGCCGCGCCAAATCTACCTGCAGCATCTGCTGGGACTTCCCACGCCGCACTACGCACATATTCCGCTGCTCATGTCACCGGATGGCCGCCGCCTTTCCAAGCGCGACCGCGATCTGGACCTGGGCGAGCTCCGCGCCCGCTTTGGCACGCCCGAGGCGCTGCTGGGCTGGCTCGCCGGGCAAACGGGCATCGCGCCGGACGCCACGCCACGCTCTGCCGAGCAGCTGGTCGAGCACTTTAGCTGGGACGTTATCCGCGCACACCGGGAGAACATCGTTATGGATGAAAGGACAGGCATGCAACAGACGGCAGCCCACCCTGACGAGCGCATCGATAGCGACATTGCCAAAGTATCGACGACCCGTCTTTCACCAGAGGGGTTTGATGCGTTCTGCGAAATACTTGACTCCCCCATACCTGAAGCCACGATAACGTTGCTCGAGCGCAAGTCAGCTTGGGAGTAAATCCCTTAGCAAGCCAGTTTTGCTTCGTCACGAAGCTCATGCGCCCCAACCCCTACGCAATATCCCAGGGCTGGAGTTCACCGCCCAGGCGAACGATGCAGTCGTAGAGTACGGTGTGACGCTCGGCCGGATTGGCATCCCGATGAAAATGCCCGTAGTACCAGCGCTTGTAATCCAAGCGGTCTTCCAGCTCATCGAAAAATGCCGTCAGCCGATCAACGGCGGGATAATTCCAGCCAGGCCCCGGATAGAGCGTGGGCGAAAGCATGCGCGTCGAGCAGGTGTGGGTGATCACGTAGTCGACCTTCCAACCCACGCTGTCGAGCTTTGTCCGCGCCTCCTCAAAGTTACGCTCGTCCGGCAGCTCCTGTGGCCACCAGCTGGAATAAGGAATGCGGTATTCCTTATCCACACTCGTGGCGCCGCCCATGGTAAAGATCGTTGAGCCGTCAAACTCAAAAACCTCGCCACGCGTCAGGCGCCGTATGGGAGAGGTATCCGACAGGCGCTGCGTCAGCCCACCGTGCCACAACTCCATGGGTCGCTCCGCCCAGTGATCGAAACGCTCGTGGTTGCCGTCGACGAACAGCACGGTATAGGGGCGCGACTCCAGCCAAGCGATGTCGGCGCACTCCTCGGCAGAGAAATCCCACGGAAAGCCAAAGTCGCCCGCAACAATCAGATAGTCGTCGCTCGTCAGACTATCCCCAAGCTCCCAATCGCGCAGCTTTTGCATGTCGAGGCCGCCGTGAATATCGCCTGTCACATAGACCGTCATCGGATCACCACTTCCCTCTTATAGGCTTCGAGATCGTGCTCGATCTGCTCGTCACCCGTGGCGTTGACCCACCACGGCCATTTAACGCACCGCATCGGCTCGTCTACCTGCGCAAACCACGACCTGAGCTCATCCAGACTTACCGGGGCGTAGCCGTTAGCGTCCATGCCCACGTCATAGCGCAGCAACCCCTGTCTGAGGTTGAACTTGTTGTACGAGCCGCCGCAGCTGTGGATATGCCCGTGCAGATGCCAGCTGCCGTGCGACATGCCCTGCCAGTCGACCATGGGATAGTGACTCAGCACGATTTTTTGGCGGTCGATCTTGAGCACGCAAATGGGCGGCTCAACGATAAAAGCATCCGCTACCGCAGACTGCGTCCAGTCTTTGTCGTGATTGCCGGGCAGCAGATGAACGCGCTTGCATGTAATGCTTTTGCGCAGCTCATAGGCGTCTTGGACCGTCATCTTAAAGCTGAAGTCGCCCAAGATATAGAGCTCGTCATCCGCAGCAACCTTGCTGTTAATGTTGGCGACCATGGCGTCGTTCATCTGCGCAACAGCCGACCAAGGCCTATCGCTAAGCCGTAGCATGTTCTCGTGTCCAAAATGAGTATCGCTGGTAAACCAGATCACGGGGACCTCCTGTTGCTGCGGGGCATCCATCCCTTAGGGCTTACCCTTCATTCTTCCATCCAAACGGGTCAAGCACCCAAAAAATCAGATCGAGCACGCCGCCGGTCATCATGGCGCCGGCAAGGGCCATGCAAACGTGCAGAGAGCTGACACTTCGGAGCACGTCGAACGGCCCCAGAACAGCCAGCAGCGCGACCGCTGCACCGGCCGCGCACAGCGCGAGGCACGGTCCCGCGTCCTTGACGCACTTCTTTGCGAGATGCTTGGTGTTGTCACTCATCAATATCGAACTCCTTAGAGGGTCGCTGTTCGGGTACATGCCGCCGCGGCAGAGCAGGGCGGTGGGGTAAGTGTCACATGTCGTGCGGACACATTTTTAAACCCATGTATCCGCAGGGACCCATGTCCTTGCAGAACACCCCCGAAGAATCGTCTAAGCCACTGGCGGGCAACATGCTGAACAGGGGGTCTTTCCTCGTTTGAGCGCGGTCGCCAATGGCACGCTTGTTCTAATGGCATTTTGAGGAAGGTTTTTGCATCCCGCAGAGCGGTGATAGATCTTGCCGTTCTTGGTGACGATCACCTTGGTTTTTGAGGCATCCACGCTGCGGGACTTGATGGGCGCATCCGCCTTTTGACGAGCCGGTGCCGTTTTCCGAAGCCAGCCTCTCGGAAAATCAGAATCGCGGAATCGATTAATGTAGCCGTCGAAACATCCATCGAACAGCAGTCCCGTTGCCAAGCCCGCCATGAACCCACAGGCAATCGCAGCTTCTCCTCTAATTTGCATATGTCCCTCCATAATCAATCTCGAAGATTAAAAACAGCGCGCGCCGCAGGGCCTGTCCCTTGCGGCGCGCGCCGAAAATGATCCGTTTTCCTCCGTCCCTAACGGATCAGTTGGCGGCGTTTGTCGGAGAGGAAGACGCCAGCGGCAACCAGGACCGTGCCACCAATTACGAAGGTCTCGCCCAGCAGATCGGACGCATCGCCCGTGGCGGGCATCGCCGCCCGCTGCGCCACAACCTCGCTCTTTGCCACCGCATGTTTGGCCTGGTACGCCGCCTGCGTCGCAGGCTGAGTCCGCTCGCCTTTCCCGCGCTCGGCGGCCTCCTGGCGAGCGATCTCGGCGTTGAGCTCGGCAATGGCCTGGTCGAGCTCGGCCTTGGCGGCGGTATAGTTGGCAAGCGCCTCCAAGTAGGCAGGTGCCACAGCATCCGTCGCAGCAACGGCAGCGTCGAGCTCAATCTTGGCAGCTGCAGCGCGCTCGGCAGCGTCATGAGCTGCGGCGATCTTAGCGTTGAGCGCCTCATCCGCATCGTTGGCACGGCCGCTAGCGATGGCGTCGGCAAGGCTGATCCTGCGCAGGCGGGCAACCGCGGCGGCAGAAGCATCGCGATCAGCGGTCGCATCCGTTACGGCGTCGTCCGCCGCAGTCACGCCAGACTCGGCATCAGTTTTTGCCGAAGCCGCGGCCTCAACAGCAGCATCGGCAGCGGCCTTGTCCTCCGTCGCCTGAGCAAGCGCCGCGGCGGCATCATGTAGCTGAGCCGCACGAGCAGCAGCCGCAACGGATGCGGCCTGGGCCGCGGTCACAGCCGTGCCGGCACCGCTCGCAGCAGCCTGGGCGGCAACAAGCTCGGCCTGGGCAGCAGCGACGTCGGCATCTGCCTGGTCTGCCGCACCCTGGGTGGCATTCACTGCAGCCTGCGCGTCAGCCTGAACGGCACGCGCCCCCTCGAGCGCCGCCGAAGCCGCATCAAGTGCACGCTGTGCAGCGGCAACGTCGGCAGAGTACGCCGCCAACTCATCCTGGGCCGCGGCAAGCGCATCCTGCTTGTCGTCAACACCGGCGCGAGCGGCATCCAACGAACGCCGGGCAGCGGCAGCCTTGCCTTTGGCGACATCGAGTTCATCAGACTTGGCAGTCACGACATTCTGCGCCGCGGTAACCGCAGCGCTGGCAGCATCCACGTCGGCGCGGGCATCAGCCACGGCACGCGCAGCGGCCTCAGCCGCGGCCTGCTTCTCCCCCACGGCAGCCTGGGTATCCGAGACCCCAGCGGTAGCAGCGTCAACATCGGCGGCAGCAGCATCGACTTGAACCTGCCTTGCAGCCGTGGCCTGCGACGCGGCGCTCACCTTGCCGCCAGCCTGCGCAGCCGCGCCCTGAGCGGCAGAAAGCTCCTGACGAGCCGCGTCCACACCCTGCCCAGGATTTGCCAACGAGTCACACCACGCATTAAGCGCAGCCTCGTATTCGGCAACCGTCATCGGATTGGCGGCATTCGTGTACCATCCTCCAGACATAGAGAACGTCTGCGCCTGCGTAAGCCAACGGTTCATCGTCCCGCGCGTGCAAACCCCCATGCCCGTCACGGTGTAATCGGGATCGATCACATTCATGTAGTGACCGACTGTATGCACGCTCCCACCATGCGCAGCAACGTAACGGTCCACTTCGTCACCATGCTGACGATAAAAATCGAAAGCAGCCTTTCCCGTAAGGCCCGTCGCTCCCAGCGTAGCCGCAGCGCGGTCAAAGACGGCCTTTTCCTGATCGACCCACTGGATGAACGGATCGCTTCCGTAGTTCCACGCCACGTTTTCACCCACGTTGAACTGCTGAGCATGAGCAACCTTGGTATCGGAGAAGTTCGCATCGGCAATGGCAGTCGCCATCATGGCATACGTCACCTTGAGCTCACCCAGGCCGACGCTCTTGCGGTACTCGTTGCACGCCTTGAGCCACACAATCGCTTGCTTCATGTTGGTCAGACTCGTCGCGTCAACCTCCTCGCCCACCTTGGTAAGGCTGGCATATTTGCAGTTGAGGATCAGATCCGCCGCATCGTCGGCACCCACGCTCTTAAAGAACGCGATGGCGCCCTGGCGGTAGTTTTCCGCCGAGGCGTTCGCCGTAGCCTGGGCAGCGTCGAGCTTGGCCTGTGCCTGAGCCACAGCCTGATCGGCCTGCTGTTTTTGAGCCTTTGCCTGATCGAGCGCCTTGTCGGCAGCGTTCTTCTCGTCCTTAGCGGCCGAGAGCTTGGCCTGGGCATCGGCCAGCGCCGCGAGCGCATTGGCATGCTCGGCCTTAGCCTGATCGACGGCGGCGTCTGCCGCAGTCGCAGTGGCCGTGGCAGCGTCCAGCTTGGACTGCGCGTCAGCCGCAGCCTGCTGCTGGACGGCGAGCGCCTGCTGAGCAGTCTGCACCTCACCCTCGGCAGTGGTCACTTCCTGCGAGGCGGCTGCGAGTTCGTCCTCGCGCTGCGCCTGGACCGACTTGGCGGCCTCCAGCGTGGCAGTAGCGACGTCCACCTTTGCCTTGGCAGCCTCGTACTCCGGGCCTGCTGCACCCTGTTCGGCTCGATCCAAATCTGCCTTGGCGGCGTCATAGCTCGCCTGAGCGGCATTCACATCCGCGTCGGCTGCACCCTTTGCCTGCTGAGCTGCCGAAAGCTTGTCCTGGGCGTCCTGCTTTTTAGCCGCGGCAGCGCCAGCAGCAGCCTGGGCATCCGCAACCCTAGCCTGAGCGTCAGCCGCCTGCTGCTTGGCCTGCGCCAGCTCGCTCGCGGCCTGCTCAGCAGCGGCCTGAGCTGCGGCAACAGCCTCGGGCGTGGCATCGGATGCAGCAGCCTGGGCAGCCTCAAGCGCAGCCCGAGCATCGTCTGACGCCTTCTGGGCGGTGGCCAGAGCTTCACCCTTGTCCGTCAGATCCCTCTTTGCGGCATCGAGTGCAGCTTGAGCGTCCTCGAGCGCCTTCACGTCCGCATCGGCCTTGTCCTGCGCGGCACCCATCTGCTGCTCCAGCTCGGCCGAAGCTGCAGAAGCGGCAGCGTCGCTTGTGCCACGGGCCGCATCGTAGGCGCTCTGAGCCTGCTGCTGGTTGGCAGCGGCGGCGTCGTAAGGAGCGGCGGCCGCATCCAAATCGGCCTTGGCAGCAGCGGCCTTAGCGCGAGCCGCATCGACCGCAGCCTGCAGGTTGGCGACCTTCTGCACCGCTGACACCGTGCCCGCGCCAGCGCTAGCAGCAGCCGCGCTCGTCAACGGAGACAGCACCGCAGCCGGCTTCGCAGTAGCGTCGGCACCGTTCGCACCCTGCGCCACCGCAGTCAGCGGAGACAGCAGCGACCCGCCCGTCATGGCGATCGTTGCCGCAGCAACTGTCGCCATACGCCCGGCGGCCTTCGCCTTACCCGCAGCGCCGCCATTGATGTTCTTGTTCACGTTCTTGCTCATTGCCGATTCCTTCCCACGATGAGCTGATGTTTGACACATAATCGATCCAATATGCCCCGCTAAAAAGAGGTGATAACGGGGTAATTAAATCGGAGGAGTTGGAGACAAGCCCACATCCATCAGCGGATGCCGAGCTCATACTCCCGCTCGCGCTCAATATCATTCAGGTACTCATAATCTTCGGAGCTAAGCTCTAGATCATCTTGAGCGAACATGTAGTTCTCGGCCTTAGAACCAATACTGCAACCGTAGATGGTATTGAGATCGATATGGTCGGTATTGTCGTTGTAAAGGGGGAAAATTCTGCTGGTCATGCTCAAGTACCTCTCAACATAAACTGAAAACTCGTTTGCTTGGTCTCTTTTTGAGACCCCATCTGATGTGCTATGGCTGCAGTATATGTTCTCCCCTTTTACAATGCAAGCGTAATTTCAAAAAGTTCTAGGAGCGATAATTGCGCAACACCATCACTTGTCGCCACCGCCATCCTCTACCGCGCCCTCACGCGCAGCGCACTCGTTGAGATACTTGACCGGAATCGGCCACACGGACGGAGCCTTATAGCGCGAAAGGCCTATGTTGGCCAGCTGAACCAACAACTCAGACAAATCATCGCCGTCGAGTACCTCAATCGAACGCACGTGAATCGCAGTCGCCATATCCTCCTGGGTGCCGTTGTTGACGCCCACAAAATAGCAAGTCTTGCCCGCACGCTCGAACGTTCCAATGCCGTAATAAGGCGAGTTGTAGCTCTCGAAAATCTCTTTCTTACGCCCTGCTTTGCCTGTGAGCTGATGCTCACCCACCAGGGCCATAAAGTTATTGGAAAACGTCGTCAGTCCCGTATCCCGCACGCGCGCAAGCATAGACTGCCCGTCCGCATGCACGTCAAAGACATAGGCGCCCTTATCGAGTTTGCCGTCCGCGGTCAGCAGATCGAGCTCCATCTCGTCCTCGGGACCATCCTCTGCCGAATGTGAGGCATAGCGCATGCCCCCATCCGCGCCAATCGCCAACGTAGCGATACGCGAATCCAGCTCAATCTTGTCCTTTGTTTTATGCGGCACATCGACCAAGCCACACACCGTCACCGACTCAATATCCAAAGCATCAAGATCAAACGCCGTCACCCGCTCGTCGACAACATCCTGCTTTACCAGCAGTTCTTTGAGCATGGCGCCCAGGATCGCCTCTTGCGCATTGCGATCCTTTTGCTTTGGCGCCACCTTAAACAGTGGCTCGCACACATCCGGTGTCACGTGCTGTTCCACCACGCCAGCATGTAAGGCATAGCCGTCGTCCTCAGCAACCTCATTGGGCACAACGACAAGGTTCAGCGCCCGCGAATCCACGGCCCTTCCGCCATACGTTGCGCGAACGCCCCACGAGGAATCGTTAAGTCGATCGGCCAGCTGGCGCGCCACTTCGGCAAGCCCATTGCGCGCAAACGACACCACGATTCGCTGCCCCGCCATGCGCTCCGCAACCACGCGCGCGTACTCATCACCCTTGAGCACCTCGTAGAAACTCTTACGCGGGTATTCCATGAGCGTCACCCGGGCGAAGTCGCTGTAACGGCGTTCGAGAATCTGCAGCTCTCGATACAAAATGCCCTTCTTGGTATAGGCGACCTTGTCCGCCTGGGCCGAGAACGTCAGATCACGGCGCTTGGACGGCTTGTCGCCCTTGGCTCGGCGCAGGATGTACTCGTCTTTTTGTTCGTGGGCAAGCACCATCGTCGCCACGGGCGATAGCCTGTAGCCCACTTGGCTCTTAATCTTTTCGAGCTCTTTCTCGTCACCTTGTGCCCTGCCAATAAGCACACGGCGCTTGGTAAACGTCCGAATCTTAAGATCAAAGGTGCAATCCTCATCGATAACGATTTCAACCGTTTCGATCTTGGCAGGTCCCCTTCCGTCGCTTTCGACAGCATCGCGGCGGGCACCCTTGGCGCTAATGACATACAGGTGCCCGGTGTCATTGGGAACTTCGTCCTCAATCCCCTCAAACTGAGAGCAGGAGTTGAACAGCAAGCGGAGCGCAACGTAATCGTCCAACTCGTTCCAATTAGTTTTAATCGGAACTATCTGCTCCTGATAAAGCGAGGCATTAAGGTCGCCCGTCTGCACGCCCGCTTTGACCATCAGAAAGACGCGGTTGTCTGCAAGCTGCGTGAGCGCGACGACCTTGCCCGTCTGGCACACATCGGCCATAAAGTTCGCCACGGCATGCTTGCCCGCATCGCCGACGTTGCACCAAAAGACCGAGTAGCGCTCCTCGGCAGCAGCGGCATCGAGCTGCAACACGAGCTCTGATACGGCGATGTCTCCCAAACCGCACGGCTGGTTATGCTTCGATTGCACGGCCGATCGCCTCCATCATCTCCAAATTGATTGCACCGTCGGCGGCCATATAAGGAACGGAGAACACAGTCCCCTCAGCATCGAGTGCCTTGGGCACGCACTCAAGCGCTGCCTCATCAGCCAAAACGTTGACGATTAGCAGGCGTTTCGCCCCAACCTTTTGAGCCTTCGCCCTAAAGCGCTCGGCATCCGACGCCTCGCGACCGTCGCGAACATAAGCGATATAGGCACCGATGCGATAGTGCTTAAAATCGATCCATACCCCGGTCGTGTTGCCAGCAGCATCGAGCACCTCAAAGTCGCCACCTGTCTCGGCGTGTGCCGCATCGCCACGCGTAAGCGAATAGCGGCCGTCGTAATATGCCTCAAAGATTGCCCTTCCGGCAGATTCTCCCAGCTCACCCAGGTAGACCGCCTGGAACATATAGGGCGTCATGTGCGCCGTCGCCGCCGGCTGCAGCGTTGTGGGCACCCCGTCGCTCGACCAACGCTCACGCACTTCGCGAATTGACAGCAGCTCGGGTACGCGCGCCGCCGCCTGGCTCACCTGGCGAACCGTCGCGCCCTTTAAGCCCTCCTTGCAGTGGCAACGATCCTCCAGACGAGCAGCAATCTGCTCGACGGGCTCACCATCGTAGCTAGGGAATTCAAAGTGCGGCACCTTGCATGCCCCGCCTTCTGCATAGGCATAGCCATTTGCAGCATGCGACATGCGCAGCGCGGTACTCCGGCGCTCTGGGTATTGCGCGAGATCTTCCCACGGCAGGCAAAAATGATGCAGGTAAAAGTCGCGCTCGCCATCAAAAGCAGTGAGATCTTCGTCCCCGGCGTTTAGCGAGGTAACTTTCCACGCCAGCTTTTCGTGCTTTTGCTTGGCAAGGTTGTTCCTAAAGGCGGCAAGGTTCTGCTGCTTAACGGCAGCGTGTTCCTTGTTGTCCGTCATATGGTTGTTGGCAGCGGCGCAGGCACCAACCACCTGCTCAAGCTCGTAGCCCATCGGCAAATCATGCAAGAACGAAAAGTTGCAATCGTTCGCAATCTCGCGGTCGAGCAGCACCTGCACGCAAGGCATCTTTACACTCGTGCGCATCAGGCGACCCACAGCCTGTGCCACAATGCGAGCGCCTTCGACCTGATAAGAGAGGGTGTCGCGCACCGGCAGGCTCTTATTAACGCCAGATAGAAGCATCCGTACGTTCCGGCGCTTTTGAGTAAACGGAACCTCGCCGCGCGCTACCAGTTCCTCCTGCTCCACCACGCCAAGTAGCGCCTGCTGGACAAACTTATTTGAGTTGATCTCCACTCCCCAGGTCAAACGACTTGTGGGCGACTCGATATATAAGAAATCAAGATCCATCTTGGGGCGACGGTCGGCATTTTCAAAGCCGCAATCGACCTGATGAACCATGTCGCACAGATTCTCCGGCACCTTGTATTTGAGATTCTTGGAAAAGCCACCGGCCGAAAGATTGATAAACATCAGGGTCGGCTGGCCCAGCTCGAGACGTTTTTGAGCGCCACGCCAACCTGCATCCCATTCCGCAGCGTTAAAGCACGGCACCATGTCCTTGGCGGCCTCAAGCGATTTCTCGTACGACATCTCGGGGCACTTGATGTTTCTAATCACCAGCTCCGCGACAATCTCGCGCGCAAGATCCAGCGCCAGACTATTGAATTCGCCATGGTTTCCCATGTGGCGCGTGGTAAAAACGGCTCCCGCCCGTTGCTCGTTACGCGCCACACCACGGGCCCAAGTACTCACGGCAACAAGCGTCTTGCTCAGGCGCTTCAGCTCAAACTCGATGCTCTTGGCGTCGCTCACGCCCACCCTGTCAGCAATCTTTAAGCGCAAGCGCACCGCAAGTCCCTCACTCACGCCAATCCCGTCAAAGAACCGCATCGCGCGCTCGTACACCTCGTCGGGCGACACAATGATGCCGCCAAAGGCGCCGCCTGCCAGCGCGACCATGCCGGCAATTTCCTTGGACTCATCCACCCAGGCAATATCGACGTCGTACTCCTTCGCAGCCTGTTTGTTAAACAGCTTAGTCTGTCGCACGATTTCCTGGTTGAGCTCGCCAATCCAAGCGTCCTTGCGAACCACGCCATGAACCTCGTCAAGGTAATCGAGGTTGAAGTTTTTGACGGTCGGCGCACTCCATGTTGCGCTCATGCACACGCAAGGCGCTTTGGCGGCAATGGAGGCAAGGTAGGCCTCGGGCATGCGCTCAATGCCGTGGCTGGTTAGGTACGTGGTAAACATGTGCTCGATGGTGGTTTCCATCACTAGATAATCGACACCACGCGCATACATCGAGTCGTCGGCGGCATCGATCTCGTCATTCTTACGATCTTTAAAGAACAGCGCCAGCATCAACGAATCCCAAAAATACTTCTCGCTGGTCTGGTTGTTCCTAATGCCCAGGGCATCGATGATGTTCTTGCGCGAAAGGTCGTCCTTGTACGAAATGCTGCCGTAGTACAGCTTGTCCATAAGCGTGGCGCAACGGGCGAGATGACCCACCACCATCCTGACCAGACCGCGTGCACGACGCACCGCCTTGCTGACGGTTTGCTGCCCACTCCCTCCGCGAGTGATAATCATATTGCGAGTACCGCCCTCATTGAGTTTGAAGCGCAACGGATTCGCCGAGTTGTCGCCCACCGAAATATCGTCGCTGCCAAACAGATGTCGACCGGAGAGCTGCTCTTCTTTCGCCTCGTCAGACAGCGCAAAAGGCGGACGCAGTTTCATGTCCTTAATACAAGAGGCGAGTGCCTTTTGAATTTTCTTGGCATCCTTGGCGATTTCTTCGGCATCTTCCTCTACGCTCGCCCGCGAAACCCTGTTCCTCTCGGCGTTTGACCCTTTGTGATCGCCCGACGTGGAAGCGTGCGTATAGACCGCCATCCATTGATCTCGATTCCCCAGTAGCAAGGGGTCCACCACACCGCCGTTAAAATGACGATCGAGGATACGCAATACTTCGTCCGGTTGAAACGTCACGGGATCGTCTGTCAGCGTCGACAGTATGTCGGCCTTCATGTGGTCGATTTCATCAAAGATAAACAGGCCCTTCTCGGCAGCCATTGCGTTAAAGAGCACAACGCCTGCACCGGTCACTGTATCGATCCTATTGATGAGCTTTTGCGGCGTCAGGGCAATCACATGCGGTATGCTCTCGTCATTGAGCAGGGCAGACGGCCAAATCTGGGGGATCACCTCCATGCCGCGCGTGATGTTTTTGAGCTCGTGGCTCACAGCCCAACGCAAGCTCGCATCCGCCGACGATAGCTTGTCGCGAAGGGCGGGGGTCAAACGGTCTGCAACACCTCCCAGACGATTTCGAGTGTCAAGGATGCCCAAAAGGTCATCGGCGATCTCCATCGCGTTGCCCCACGCTCGCTTAATGATGCGATGAGAGCTCTCGTCGTCCGCCTCGATGGGACACGGAATGTCGCGCACGCCCACGGCGCCCTTACCGCGCGTAGTCTCAATCCAATGCAGGATGTTATCGCCCGCACGCGGAAGATCGAACACCATGCGCTGCGCGGCATCGCCATCCATGCCCTGTTCAACCAGCAATTTGCGCACGCTCGCAACGTAGTTGTCGCGGTTGTCCTTACCCGGCACCACAAACACCAGGTAACGACGGCCCGGGCACTTGTTAAAACAGCCCGAATCGTCCCAGCCACCGGCGATGAGGTCGGCTGTGACCTGCTCGGCCGTATAGTTTTTACCCGAGCCCGTCGTGGCGCCCAAAAAGTACAGGCCATTGTTGCCCTGATCCTTGGGGGCAAACAGCGCACGCTCAAAAAACTCGCGCATCGCCTTTTGACGTGCAAGATAGGGAGCGAGCTCCTTGTCGTCCGCAGACGACGGATTCGATTGGCAGTTGAGATCCCACATAGCCATGGTCAAACCTCCGATTTAGTTGTTACACGTGTTTGATACCATCCCGTGCGGACAAAACTCGCGCTGGGCGGTCAAGGCGGCGGCGTCCATGCCGCTTGAGAGAAGAAAGAAAGGAAAGAGGAGCAGTCAGCGACTACTCGCACGAAGCGAGCAGTTTCTTAAGATCGCACTCCAACGCCTCGCGCTCTTTGGCATCGATCACTGCAAGGGCGACACGCATCAGGGATGCATCGGCGGCAGACTCCTGAACCTGGTCGGGGCGCTTGCTAAAGCTTTTCCCGGCAGCCTTCCGATCGGTCGCGCCGTTCAGTGCGGTGGCTAAAGATTGTCATCGGACTTTGCGCTGGCTTTGGCCGCCTCTTCGCCCGCGATCAGGTCCTTAACCGTTATATACGCACTGTACGTAGCATCCTCGATCTTTTCCAAAACATCATCAGGGTCGCAAGTGCCCCAAGTTTCTTCGAGGACTCGAGCCAATCCCCAAGCAGCGCTGAGCAGGACGTCAACGTCCTTTAGATCTAAATGATCGACCGTAAAGGGATAGTCCGCGCACTCCAGTAGATACGTGTCAACTGCGCCAATTGCCTCAGCCACGTATGGCTCAAGATCGCAATGGGGTTGGAGGGCGCACAGCGCCTTGTGCGGATCGGTCGGCTCGATCCAATACAGCGTTGTCGCATCCTCGCATTTCTCGAGCGGATAACGCTCAACCGCCTTCTCCCAACTTTCATACCAAGGATCGGCATCGCCGTCCGTCATCGACCTGCAAAGATCAATCGCCGCAGAAACAGTCGCACACGAGCATCTATAACTGGCGCCTTTCCTAAAATCATCATTGAGCTCGTCGTCGCCAGACAGCCTCGCCTCCATGATCAGAAACGGGCCGTCATCATCTGTAATGCTCATGGGATAGTTGTCACATTCGTAGTACGGATACATTTTGTCTCCAATCAACCGTTCGGTCACATTAACAAGCAATATCAAAACCGCGCTCACGCGGAGGGTTGTCGTCCTCGATCCATTCGAGCCCGTCGTTCTCATCGATTCCGGCATCGGGGACTGACGACCATCTGAACTCGAAACCAAGCTGGTCAAGCTCATCGACTCGCTCACTGATTACTCCGTACGCATCCAACGCATTCTCGAAATCCTCCGAAGACACATAGCCGCGCTCGCACTGCTTGCGCATCTGGTGCAAACGACCCATGGCGGCAGCGATGATCTCGCGAAGAACGATAACCTCGCGCTCGCATACATCGATGTTTCCTTTGTTGAGCTTGATGCAATCGGACATAACGGCCTCCCTGGTTTTAAGCCTTTTCGCTTGATTCCATTGAACAGCCGCAAACAGCCGCGTAATATGACTTTTATCGGGTTTTAAATTTTGGCTGTTTGGAGCATTAATGCTTGATTCCGAACAAGAGCCGTTTAGCTGGGGTTTCGAGGCTGGCTTTCTTCGCTCTCCCGTCAATCCCCGCATGCTTCTTCTTAACAGAACGCCAGAGATTGATTGCGCCGATGACGGAAACGCAACCGGCAATGCAAGCGCATGGAATCTCGTCTCCGTAGCCAACGACCTATTACGCGTCGACTTAAGCTCGCTTTTCAACGAGATTGGGGGCCACTTTCGTGAGCGAGCAAAATTGCGCTTTTACATCGATTTGCAGAACGCCATTCGTCAGCCCCCTGCTCCCCACGATGCGCAACACGCTTCGATGGACTACGCAGCCGAACCAGACCATGACGACTGGCTCGATCCAGACGATTCCGACCAAGAGTCCGCGCAAGCAGAATTGAACGAAGCCGAAATCGAAGTCAACCTTCAAAAACAAAAGGAACGCGACCTCGATTTCTTTGCTCCGATATTCGATAAAGCCATTACGCGCCATGCACACGGAGAGATATCTGGCATGGCCAGGTATCTCCTTGAAAATGTCTGCAGGCAGTGTGTCATGAACATCACAGCGATTCCCGACTATCGCTATTACAGCTGCTGGATGAACAACAACGCTATTGAGTGCAACGAAATCAACCGCCTGTACCGCGCGGTGATCACGACATCGGCCCAACTCAATAAGCAAGAAATGGCGTCCCTCTTCAGCTCCTATCTCAAGCTCGTGTCGAACGACATGGACATTACAACTACCAACGGCAAGACCGGGCTAACAGAACCGGTGCCGTATAAACGCGACAATCCAAGAGACAACTATCCAAAGGTCAACTCGCAGATAGAAACAGCTTGCGTTTGCACCAATACCGATCTCTTTCGAGCGCTTCTCATTGTTTTTTATCAGGAATGTCTGGAGCTTGCCCCGCTGCTTAAAAACACCGAGGCACCTAGCCTGCTCGCGCAAAACGAAGAGTTTTTCCCAGCCGCCATCAAAACAAGCGACCCGCGACAATTTCGATTATTCGATAATCAGCTGCCGGCAATCATCCGCTTTGGCGACGCTTTTGCATACGCAGCCAAAAAGCACTTGCCCGGAAACGAAACGGCTCAAAAGCTCGAAGAACATTTGAGCGATATAAAACGCATGAATAGCGCCCCCTTTATGCAGGCGTTTCGCAAGAACTATCTCGAGGCTATGCGCGAGAACCAAATCTACGCAAATGGAGACTTCCATACGTATGCAGAGCTTAACGACCAGGAAAACCTCAATAGGCTCGTAAGGCTTCAAGCTGTTATTGCAAAGGCAGGAGAGCTTTACTTCACCGAAGAGGAATGTTCCTTTGCAAGCCTTTATGCCCGCATCCTCCACGAGCTGCTGCTGTGCGGCATTATGCCGATAACATGCCAAACCTGTGGTTCGCTCTTTTTTCCGACCGGCCCTAACAGCAAGTACTGCGATCGATATAACGCGGCGACCAAGCTCTATTGCAACCCGCGGCACAACGCCAAAAAACATCTTGGTCGCAAATCACCCCGCGACGTCGCACTCAATATACGGAGAAAAGCCGACACGGCATACGAAAAGGGTTTAACGGATTGTGCCCACTATTTTGACAGCCTTGGCAATTTTGTTCTCGATGGTCTTGGCCCAACATACCAAGCGAGCGACCTAATTTCCGACGAGCTCTATGCGGCATGGCTGTCTATCGTCAACCAGCCCAATTGCAGGACAAAAATCAGGCGACCAGATAGGAACGGTTTTCCATACCCCGTACTGTGGTACGGATTCATCCTCAATGGCATACAGTATGTACAAGTCGAGTTTCCCGAAGCCGAGTACCCGGCGCTTTTTGAACGCTTGAGCCAGCTCGCCGAAAGCCCGCAATCAAAGTGCACGCTGAAGCACAAGGGACCCGGCGAGCACCCATACAGCTCATGGCTTATCAAGTTATACGAGTTGTTGGAGATCATTGCGCAAATTAATAGCGCCGACCAGGTGGCAAAGCCCATTCCATTGCTTGGAATAGATAGGGACGATTGTGTCTCGACCGACCCGACCGCCCAAGGCACACGGAGCGCGCCCGACGCATGCGTCTACAGCACCGGCACGATAGATAGCCTTAGCTTTACCGTGTATACGAAGGGATATGACCCGGAAAAGCGGGAACGAGCCTGATGTAGCGGCTTCGAGCGAAGCCGCCGGTCACGGGGTGGCACCGGGGCGCGGACGCCGCGGGCCATTGGGAGCAACCCTCCTCCGCTACCTGCGCGACGTGGCAGCGCCGCTGCGTCGTCCCTGTCGCCGAACATCGTCCTGAAGGCGCGGGCGGGTGTCCATGAACAGCCGCGCCCGCACTAGCCTGGGGGACAGCCGCCCCGCCACCAGCAGTGCGCCGGCACGCCTCGGCACCGCCAGGGTCTCCGCCTCCACGGGCAGGGCAACTTTCTCGATGACCTCGGCAGAGCACACGCCCGACAGGTCAACCCCGTTGTAGACGATTGGCCTCATGCGTTGCCCCTCGCGCGCCCGTAGGTGTTACCGCTACTCTGAAAATGACCAGATGATCACCCAACAATCTTTGGCGAGTGGGGGCTGAACGCATCGTTGCCGTTCTGTTCATCCACCGCCCTGCGCCCCAGGCTTAAGGGTTCTGCCGCGTCATCTTCCACCCGCACGGACAGGACATAGTAGAAGTCGGCACCCTGATTCCCACGATCCCGCACGTAGCCAAGGTCGGCCAGGCGGTCGGCCAGCTCGTCCCTCGAAACCAGCTCATTCGAGGTTATGCGACACGCCACAGGCTCGATCTCGTAGGTGTTCGTCTGGCTTATGGCGTTCCGATAGAAGCGGAACCACGACGTGCGGAAGAGATCCTTATGGTGCGAGTAGACATGCCCGTCCTTAATGGCATAGAAGTAGAAGAGAAAGCGCCCGCCCTTGCGGAGCCTGCCGCTGCTTTCGAGAAAGTGATAGTAGTCATCGGGAGAGTCCCCTCGAATGTAGCCAATCACGAACGATTCGCCACCATGCCCGTAGGAGTCGCTATCCGTCTTGCCCGCGCTTGGAGGCTCAGCCACAACCATTTCGGTGAAGTAGCTCAGCCGGTTCAGCCGCGTATTGCTTGCCGTGTTCTCGCCGATGACCTTCTCTATGAAATCGCGCAACGCATTCTCTGCCGTCCTGCTGATGCTCGGCTTCATGGCGAAAGCGCCGACACCCGGCAAAATCTCCTCGAAGAGCCGGAATTGGCCCTTCTCGCCCGTTTCGCCCGACCCCGGATAAAGCACGTAGCTGCCAACCGTGCGCCGTATCGCGTCGTTGTACGTGTGCATCTTCAGCAGGTCACCGCGCTTGTAGGTGTTCGTGGTGGAGGCCGCCTTCTCCTCGTTAAGTTCCTCGCGCTCTGCCTCCTCGGTGCCCACATCCTTGCCGACAAGCCCCGTCAAGTCGGTGATGCGGTACTTGGCGTCGAAGTGGACGAATGCAACAGCTCCATCTTGCACTGCGGCTCGCTCGTTTGTATAAGCATCCGGGAATATCGCGAGCGTGTAGTCGGGTCTGAACGGTCTCGAGTACGAACCCTCGTAACGAGTGGCATGAAAGTCACGGGGCGAGAAGGTGCGGTTGTAGTAGAGGTTTACCTTCGCGCCGCACTGCGCAATCTGGAATGACTGGCAGGAGCGTACGCCCTGCTTGAGGGATATTGACAGCCCACCGTCGGGATTCGTCCCGATAAATGGGTGGTCATCGGTGCTTATCGGCTCGCACCCCTCGATCCCCCTTACGATGTCGTACAGCTCAAAGAAGATCCAGTACTCGTAGAGGAGGGCCACATTCTTCGATTCGCCCTCGTAGATGTCATCCTTGCCCTTCCAGTCGAGCTGCAGCGCCATATCGAGCATGGAATATGCGAAGAAGATCTGCGAGTATCCCTCGCGCTTCTGCAACACCTGGTTGTTCTGAGGCATCATCTGCAGGGTGCCGACATCGTCGAAGAAGGCGTCGCTGAGTATCGTATCCAGCATGGCGTGCAGCGCGGCGGCTTCGCGATAACACTCCGTCTGCCGAGTATCGCCCTTCTCGGCATCCAGGACAGTCATCAGAGAGGTGCAGATCCGGTCAATCTCATGCAGGGCAAATTTCACAAACCGATTGGCGGGCGTGTCGAGCAGGTCGTACTTGCGCGTGACGCTGACCATCTGGGGGAGGTAGACGCCTCCCGCATCGCCGCCGCAGTTCAAGCGCGTCCACATCCGGCTGTTCGAGAAGGGGTTCGTATAAAACCTCCGGGACGGCATGCCAGCCCCAACCGACCGCAGCTCGTCCTCGTGATCCAGCGTCCTATCAGGGTTCCTCTTTATCGCCTCGAAGAGGGCTTGGAGGTTCGGTTCGTAGCAGAACTGCCGCAGGAAGACGAACTGCTCAAGCAGCGTCTCGCGATTCTCGTCGGCTTGCTTGTAAACGTTCGACGTGGAGCCCGAGTAGTCAAGGAGCAGCGCAGCGCACCTTGCGGCAAGCTCCTCGGTGAGCTCGATGTAATCGTCTTCATAGCCAATCTTGAGCGGGACGACTTCGAACTGTAGCATCGGCGCATCAGCTTCCTCGCCGAATCGAATCCTCGAACGCCCGAGATAGTTCACGAACTGGAAGGTGACACTATTGCCGTTTCTGTCGCACCTGATATTCTTGCCTTCGTTTTGGAACGAGGCGCGAGGATGCAGGCCACCATCAGGGGTCCGCTCGTATTCGAGCACATAACATGTGGTTTCGTTGATTCGAAGCGTGGGACTCCCGTCAAGACCGTCCTTGACGGCGAAGGCTGGTGTTGAACCAGCGCCATTCTGGGATGCTTCCGGCTTGAGACCGAAACACGTCAGCCCGGTTAGCCCGGTCTGCTGTTCCTCGTCCCAATCGACTCGGTCATGCGCACCGCTCTGGTAGAGCCTGGCTATTGTTCTTCCATCCGCTGCAAAGCGGATTGCGCCGATGCTGCCGTCCATAGGCTAGATGAAGCTCGCATACTGCACGTTATCGAGTTTCGCTGCCATCTGGCTTATCTTAACGGAGCTCAGCTCGCCATCGCATATGTCTTTCAGGCTTTTAAGCAGATTGCCGATCTCACGCTTGTTACCATGGAGCTTCGGCAGCACCTTCTGGACAATCTGCTCATCGACAGAACGCTCGAGTTCGTAGTTCTCGCCGTCAAGCTCGTGCGCGGCATTAACGTACATTCGCACTTCGCGCACGGTGCGGAAGGCAAACTCATAGCCGCATTTCTCCAGCTCTTCATACAGCTTGCCGAACTTCTCGAAGATGGCGTTAGCATCATCTTCGCTGATGTAATTGGCTCCCTCCCATATGTCCTTGGCGAGACGCAGAAAAGCCTGGGGGACGCCGGAAGCTGCGACGGCAACGTCCGGCGCATCCTCGATGGCTTTGAACCCTGCGAGGACTTCGGCCTTCGACGGCTTGAACTCTATGACGTTTGCCCTGTCGAGCACCTTGGGGCTAAACATGTAAGTGGTCTCATCGATGTTCACGGTGCCGACAACGAACAGGTTCTGCGGATAGGGCAGCCTGTCAGCACCGCCATCGCCGTACCCATCAAGCACGATGAGGTTATCCTCGCCGATGGTCTCCATGTGGCTGAGGAAGTCTGAGAAATACCGCTCGACATGGCTCAGGTTCATCTCGTCGAGGATGAGGAAATACGGAACCTCGGGGTTAGCGTTGGCCCGTTCGATGAGTCTCAGTATGCCGGTCTCTTCGTACGCGCCTTTGCCGCCGTCTGCAATCGGGTTGAAGAAGCCCAGCACCTTGGTGTTGTCGGTCCAGTCGGCACCGACCGGGACGAGCAACCAGTTTGGCTCCCCGTCTTCATCCAAGACCTCAAGGTACTTTGCAAAACGCTTGGAAATCCGCGTCTTGCCTGTTCCGCTGTTGCCAGCAAGGATGACAAAGGGCTTTGCCAGTAGTGACGTGATGTAGCGCCTGGAGAAGTCGGTTTTAAATTCAGCTGGAAGGTTGTTTAGCTGAAAAGTCCTCTTCTCTCTGCTTGATGCTTTCGATGAATTCTTTGCAGCAAGGTCGATTAGTTGATGCATTGCGGGCAGCACGTCATCGCCTTGTTCGTAGTCGATGCCCTCTTCGGCAATCAATTGGCTCGCTATGAGGTTTCGCATGAACTCAGCCACGCTGTAATCAAACTCAAGTTTCCCTGCGTAAACGTCAGCGAAATACTTGAATGCCGTGGTCAGGCTACCAGCCCTCATCTTGCATCCGCGATTGCAAAGGGCAATAAGATCGTCAATTCTCGACTTGTAGTCGTAATCTATCGCACCCGAAAACTGCCCGTCTTTGTATCTGCTTCCAGTGGCGAAGAAGAGTTTCGTTAGCTCCAAGATATATGCATCTTCGGAGACGCCCACAGGCTTTACTTCGGCTGCATCCATCCAGAATGTCCTTTCCGCAAAACCGTCCTCTTGCAACGGCGATGAATCGTTTACTTTGCCCGTCACTGGCAACAACAGCAGTGCGGCAAACAAGTTGCCGACATTTGGACGCTTTGCCCCGTCTCCTTGTATTTGCACACGTACTTTTCCGCCTTTTTTTGCAACGGGATAACGCGTGCCAAGGGAGACAACTTGCCCAGTAGAGGGTACGACTACTTCCAAGATGATTGCGTGTCCGATAATGTCAACTGCAGTCAGCGTATCCCCGTTTGCAAGAGAGCCTGAACCTTTGAGTTCGTACTGTCCAGCACCACCTTGTCCAACTGTTCTCCCGCGAACGGATAGCGTATTCTCGCTATATATAGAATTCGGAATGGGATAGCTCAAATTCCATTCATCGACAAAGGACATGGCAACCACCACAATTAATCTGCTGCATAGTCAGCTATGCATCTAGCAACGTACTCAGCAAGCTTAACTGGCACGGCATTGCCAATCGCCTGCTCAATGTCTGTCTTGGACCCGACAAACTCAAACTCTTCGGGGAAGGTTTGCAGATAGCTGCGCTCCTTGTATGTTAAGGCTCTCACACCTTCAGAAATATCAGCCTTGTCGGCATGATGCCTCTTATATGCTGGCGGTATCGGACGGTTGGTGCCTCGTACCGTTACCGCTGGCTCGTCAATCGTGAAGACGCCCCTACGCTGGAAGTTGCGTGGATGCATGTAGAAGTATTGCGTGCCGAGCGAATCGCCAAGGTAATCCCTGACGGTCATCTGCTTGTCGCTCAGCCTTGAATCCAAGAGTTCGCCGAGAAAGTCATCTTTATCACCAAGATGACCGACAAGGATAAAGCGCCTGCGAATCTGAGGCACACCACATAGACTGGCGTTGAGGACGCGCCTCGTGAGACCGTATCCAGCATTGCGGAATATTTCCAGCGCCTCGGGCAGGACGTCCATCCGCTCGATATTGTAAACATTCTCCATGACGAACCACTCGGGTCTGACGTCCCGAACTATCTCAGCATATCGGATGGTGAGATTGGCCCTTTTGCCGCGCTGTCTGGCGCCCGCAATGGAGAAGTCCTGGCAAGGGGGGCCACCGATTATCATCGACGGCGAATACTCTTCAATTTTCGGGACCGCTTCCGCATCGTAAAGATCGTATTTGAATGCCGGGTGGTCGAAGTTTGCCGAATAGATGTCGACAGCCGCCTGCCAGTTATCAAACGCCGCCTTTATGTTGAAGCCCGCATTCTGGAATCCGAGCGACATACCGCCGCATCCCGAGAAAAGATCAACGCAGTCCATCGCTCACATCCCTCCTGTACTCTAGTAGCGCTCGTGCAACGTAGGTGGCAAGGTTTACCGGTACGGCGTTGCCCACCATCTGGTTGATATCCGTCTTACTCCCAAAGAACTTGAAAGACTCCGGGAAAGTCTGGATCCTACTGCGTTCCTTTGGAGTCAAGCACCGGGCTTGACTGAGGTCCGCCGCGTCGTTGGGGTGAAGCTTGTAGTTCGGCGGTATCGGCCTGTCCACACCACGAATAGTGACCGAGGGCTCGTCGATGCTGAAGATGGCCCGCCTCGTGTAGCTTCGCGGAATTCTGAAGTAGTAATCAATTCCAAGCTCGTTACCGAGATACTCACGAATTGTCATCTGATGGTCAGAAAGGCCCTTCTCAAGATATGGGTCGAGGAACCCGTCGGGCGCCCCAAGGCATCCGATCAAGAAGTATCTCTTGCGAGCTTGGGGGACCCCGCACAGGCTTGCATCCATCACTCGCCCACTCAAGCCATAACCCTGCGCTTTGAGGGTGGCCCGAATCGCTTCCATGGATTTGCTCGTTCGAACGCGTGGGACGTTCTCCATAACGATGAAGCGAGGCTTGCACCTCGCGATGATCTCGGCATATCTAACAGAGAGGATTGCGCGCCCACCATCCTCGGATCTCTTGCCGGCCTGCGAGAAATCCTGACAAGGAGGCCCGCCGATGATGATATCCGGAGCGAAGCCGGCAACTTCCTCGGATACGGAAACGTCGGAGAGATCCCTTTTGAAAACAGGATGCTGGAAGTTAGCGCGATAGACATCAATGGCAGCGTCCCAATTGTCGTAGGCAGCCACAACATTGACGCCAGCCTTTTCGAAGCCGAGGGACATTCCGCCGCAGCCGGCGAAAAGGTCAACTGCCGTTATGTTCCTCTCGTTTTCCACGCGCTCGGTCTCCATTTCGATAGATACAGACAAATAAATAATTATAATTTCGTTTCTTCCAACATGCTTCAAGATCAGTCGGCAACAGAACAAATCCAGTTGTAACGCTTCGCCCGGACAAGAATCGCTCGTGCTCGATTCGAGCTTATTGCCGCCCAGCAGGGCAACCACTGTCGCATGCTCGCCCGTCAGAGGCCGTCCGCGCCGCATCCGCGTCCGCTCCGGATGCCGCGCCGGGTCAGTCGTGCCGCGAACCGTCCCTCGCGGCACGCACCCTCCGCTCCCGCGAAAACCCGTTCAACACAAAGGCTTTTAGGTATAGCCTTATTGCTGTACGCCACGAAGTTCCCGCCCACTCACGCCCTCGCTGCCAAACGAATACGCATCCCTCTCTCTTCTATGGATGCAACGCTGCCGAAATATAAATCGACTCATGCGATCGCTCTCCGACCTCAGCTGAAACGTTTCAGAGCGCAACAATCTTGAACCTCGATCCACCCTCCAGACAAACCTCCTCAGTTCATCCATTACTATCGAAAAGATCTTCCATGAATTTTGACGGCCTGTTTCAGCTGTAATGGAAATAAAAACCAGCTTTTCGAAGTCGGCGCCACAACCAGGCAAGCATTTCCGAAATCGCAGCATCACATCGCTCGATATAAGTAATTTGCTACTGGTGCAACGGCCCCGAGCACCGTTCCCGCGCGACTCTATCGCAAATACGTTGCTTAGAACAGGGCACTGCCACATTTCAGCAAGCCAATCCGAATCCTCGTTTGGTCGGGAGATAGTCCAATTACCCTTTAAATATCATATCGTTGTGGTATTCAATAAACTCAGCTCGTGGGGCAAATCGCTTCGGAAGCGTAATCGGCTCTCCGTTGTAGCGCCACAAATTTACCGCTTCCTTGAAAGTAGCGGCAGGCTAAACGAGGGCGGTGAGTTCCTTTTCTACTTCTACGCCATTAAGGACGGGCACGTGTACTCCCATCATAAAGATCTCTTTCGTACGACCCATTTCCGCTTCTACAGGAACGCAATCAGCGAGACAAACACTTACGAACTTGAACCCATGCTTTGCAAGGTGAAGGCTAACGAGCTGGTTTCGAGAGACGAACTAGCCGACCGGCTGGCCGCCATTGGTTACGAGCGGAATCGTGGGAGCCAGGGGGCGGACTTCCACTACGTGCTTAGCGTGGAGGTCGAGAACGCTGCAGTTGTGCCGCTGAGTCTCGCGTGCGGATTGGTCGACGGGCAGAACGGCAACGATGCTTTCAGCCCGCACTCGCCGAAGTTGGTGGGATAACATTTCACGAGCATGTCGATTGGTACAGGAGGAAAGATTATGGACGAGAGAATCAAATCGATAATCCACAAAGCTGTTGATGATGCCGGGCGTTATCCGTTTCTCTTCATCGGCTCTGGCCTCTCCCGTCGTTACTGCGGCACGCCGGGATGGGAGGGGCTGCTTTCGGATATCTGCGCCGAGGTGCTTGACGACCCATATGCCTTCGCGCGCTTCAAGAGCCAGGCGAAGATTGCTGTCCAGAACGGCGAGGTCGAGTCCGAACTGCCGTACGTTGCCACGCTCATGGAAAGCGAAGTAAACCACGAGCTCTTTGCATCGGATGAATTCGCTGCCTTCCGCGAAGATCACAGTGACGAGCTTACCGGGGACGCTTCGCCCATGAAGATCTACGTCGCAGATAAGATCGCGAGAGCTCGTCTCGTCGAGAGCGCCGAAACTGAGAAGCTGGCGAAGGCGGGCAGGGAAAAAGTTGCCGGCATCATCACCACGAATTATGACTGTATGTGTGAGACCCTATTCCCTGGTTTCACGACCTACGTCGGAGAAAGCGACCTCCTGTTCTCTGACCAGGCTTTCTCTCAGGAGATATACAAGATCCATGGCTCAGTCTCGAGGGCGGGAAGCATCGTCCTGACCAGCGCTGACTATGCGGAGTTCGCGCAGAAGAGGAAGTATCTCTCGGCGAAGCTGCTCACCCTCTTCGTCGAGTATCCCGTCATCTTCCTCGGTTATTCGATTCAAGACGAGAACATCAGGTCGATACTGGGTGACATCTGCGAATGCCTACCAGATGACAAGCTCAAACGGCTGGGCAAGCGGCTCATCTTCGTTCAGCACGCAACCGACACCTCTGTTGGCGAGATTGCTATGAGTTTCGGTGGCCGTACGCTTTCGATGACGAAGATCACCACGGATGACTTCGAGTCGATCTACGATGCGATGCGCAGCTTCCGGAAAATGTATAGCACGCGATTTATCCGCGAGTTGAGGGGCAGCGTGTTCAGGCTTGCGGAGCATATCGACCCGAGTTCCGACATCATCGTCTCAGGGATAGACAATGTCCTCAACGACCTTGACCCGGACCAGAAGATCGTCATCGGCCTGTCGGTGTCACCAAGTAGCATCGGAAAGCCGATTTCACCTGAAGATATCTTCGAGGACATCGTGCTCGATAACCTTCGCTATGACCCAAAGTTCATCGTCGAGAACTACCTCAACATGTACGTGCGCCAACGGCCCAACAACATGCCTGTCTTCAAGTACACGCGCGGACTCGGTGGAGAGGTCGGTAAGGACATAGCGACTTATCTCCCAACGCTCACCTCGATTGATAGCTATCGAAGCGAAACGTTCCGCAAATCGATGCCTGCGACTCGTCGCAGATTCGAAGGGTCGCTGAGCATAAAGGGCCTTGCGAATGCATGCGCGCCAAAGAGCCCGTTCGCGTTCATCCCGTGCCTTTCAGAGGAAGAGATGGACGTCGACGACTTGGAAGCGTTGCTGAAGCGGGCACTGGCTGACGTGGGAAACGACCCTGCCAAGAAGAGGGCTCTGTTGAAAGATTCGCATTATCGGAAGTGCGTCCGCATCTACGACTTCTTGCGCTATGGAAAGTAGGAAGTCCCCCAACCTTCACCAATAGTCCGGGCAACGGCATCCGAACCTAGATCCAGTTGGGGGACATGCTCCCGAACTATGCACGGTTTCCCGCGCAAAGCTAGTTTAGCAAAGAAATGTGGAGATTGGCGGTTGGGCGCTTGAGATTCCTGCCAACTGCCGCACCCCTTGAATATCAACTTCATCCGAACACCTCCCAAATTCATCCGTACATGTACGGATGAATTTGGGAATCCGATACCCTGAGGGCCGGGTCGGCCGGCCCCGGGAGATCGGAGGACGCCATGTCCGGAAAGAGCGGGAAGGGCGCCGCGAGGGCGGTCCCGAGGGCCCGCGGCAGGCGATCGGCGATTTCATGCAACTACGGCTGAAGTGTCTTTATGTGGTTCAGCGCACCCAACAGTACCGTTTGATTTCGCTCAAAGCATAAACGAAACCATGCATATATTCCCAAGGCAATCAGGCATGGCGTCACGAAAACCCCGGCAGCGATTGAATTGTTGCCCGCCCATGCAGACAGACACCCTCCGACCGTAAGTGAGATGATCATGCTGATCACGCTGGGGGCCCAACTCGTATAATGCACCCCACTCACCGCCTGTTCGACTATTTCGCATTTCTTTTTCAGGCTAATGTCCTCATCCACTTCACCAAGAGAAAAGTCCACTCCCGAAATTAAATCGAGCAATTCAGCCTCACTGTAGCCGCCTTCCTTGAATCTTTTAATGAAGAAACCTCCTGGTCCAGGCCCACAGATAGGACGGTTTACACGAAACAGTTCCTTATAGGCGATTCCCATTGTTAACTCCTTAAAGTGCAGATGCTATTTACGCTATCGTTCTATCATTTCGTCCGGACAGATTTTTATCGGACCGTCGGCAACCGTTCACAAGGACATCCCGTTCAGTAACTCCCCGCGCTCCTCATACCCGCGCTCGAGCTTCTTCCCAAGCTCCGCAGCGCAGCGCTTCGTTTCCTCGGCAAACAGGTCATCGATAGCCCTGTCAATCCGCGTGCAAGTCTGCCGATGCTCGTCCTTCCAGGGCAGGTTGAGTCCCAAACTCGCGTCCCAATAGCCGCCGAGTTTGGCGTTAATTACTTCCTCGGGATACAGCACGTCGCGGCGAATGTCCTCAACTACATCGTCCTCGTCCATATCGCAGGCCGCATCGCCCTGCTCGAGGAACTTGCGCAGCTCCTTTTGCGCCCGGATGTTGTTCAGCATGCGAACACACACCCCGGCCAAAAAGCGATAACGTTCGCATAGATCCCACTCGCCTTCGAGCCATACGCGAAAGCCCAGCATTTCGCTCGCGGACTCATCATCCATCAGGATCAATTCCCACGGAAGCACATTGGCGAGTGCGTCCTCCCCCAGCCTTTGCACGCCGTCGCGCATAAAGATGCACGGCTCCACGTCGTAATAGCCAAAACCGTGGCCCGCATCGCGACGATTGATGACATGCTTGGGCAACAGGATGATCTTGTCGCTGGGCTCGGGATCTATCTTCCGCAGCTTTTTGACCTTGCGGCGGGCGCGCTTTAGGCTGCGTTCGCTATCGCCACGGCCGCGGCCGTCCGGCTTGCCGCCGTATCGAAGGGCAACCTCACGCGCCAGGATCTTTGTGTCCGCAGCGCACAGCAGGTCGCTCACGGTGGGCAGGTCTTCCCACTCAATGCCATCGACGTCCCAAATCCTGTTCATGTTCAACCTCTTTCTGGCTGTGAATTTACGCACTTGTTCGCCCTGCACAACGTACTTGTAAGGCATGCGCCCCGCTAGAGCGCCTTCTTGCTGGGCGCAATCACCTCGTCCACCAGGCCCAGCTCCAGAGCGCGCCTGGCGTTGCACCAGCAGTCGCGCTCGGTGAGCTCGTGGAACTCCTGGGCGCTCAGGTTGCCATGCTCGGCCAGCAGCTCGTCCAGCTCGGCGCGCATGGCCGCTGTATGCTGGGCCACGATCTCGATATCGGTCTGCTGCGCCATGCCCATGCCGCCCATCAGTTGGTGGATGAGCACCTGCGTGTGGCGGTACACCTGGCGGTGGTCGCCGCAGGCCAAGATCACCGCGGCCATCGAGGCCACGACGCCCTCGCCCACCGTGATCACGGGGCAGTCGAGCGACTGCATGGTGTCGATGAGCGCCAGCCCCGCCGTAACGCTGCCGCCTGGGCTGTTGATGATGAGGGTGATGGGCTCGGTCGCACTTTGATGTTCCAGCACCAACATGGACTTAATGAGGCCGTTGCAGGTCACATCGTTGACCTCACCCTCCAGCAACAGCACACGGCTGTTGAGCAGCTCGCTTGCCATATCGACGGCGGCAACGCGGCCGTCCTTGGACTTCTTGATGATGCTGGGCTCACGATACATAACGGACATGGCAATTCCCTTCTAAACGGAATCGGTAAAGAGGCAAAAACTGGACCGCACGGCTTACGGCTAACGGAAGCCGTGCGACAAAACATGCAAGATGGGATACACAAAGCTGCAGGGACTAATCCCTTAGCCACTTAGCTGCATTGGGATGGTCGTCGCAAAAGTACTTCTTGGCGCGGAAGGGCCGCATGCCGGTCACCTTGACCAGGCAATCGGTGCGTGGCATAAGCCCAACCTCGCCTGGGGTCATCACGCAACCGCGCACATCTACGGCAGTGCGCTCGGCGCCCACGTACTTGGTGCCCAAAACCGACTCGCCACACAGTTCGCTTATGTAGTTCTGCGTCGCGATGTTGCTGCCGCCACCCATATAGACCAAGCTATCGCAGTTATCGAGGATGGTAAGCGCCGTGGATTTGCCGTACACGGCATCGAGCTGGCTCAGCGATTGCGCACACATCAAAAAGCTAATGCCGCGACTGCGCACGGTCGCAATGCTGCGTTCAAAATCGGGGATGCGTCCCACATTGGGAAACTCATCGAGCACAAACTGCACGCGACGCTGCAAATGGCCGCTGGGGCTGGCATCGGCACGGCGCTGGGCAAGGTTAAACAGCTGCTTAAGGGCAACGTTCGCAAGCCATGCATTAGCCGAATCGTTGTCGCTCACCTTAAGATCGATCATGCGCTTGCCCTCGTCAATACGATCAAGACGCATCTCGTCATTCTCAAAAACGCGCATGAGCTGAGGCGTCTTAAGCCGCGAGATAGTTGCATTGAGCGTGATCAGAATACTCTTAAGCGTCCTATCTGCCGCACCTCGAAAATCGCGATACTGCTCAACGCCATACAGATCAGCGTTCTCCGCACCAAACTTATCGAGAAACTCCCTGGACTCCACCTCTTCTACAAGGTAGTCCAACGGGAATCGCCCCTCACCATCTCCCGTAACCTTGATGAGCGCAGCCAGTTTAAAGACGTTGTTCATCTTAAGGTAGCGGCGCGGGGCATTGGGGTCCTCACCCGGCGTAAGGGTGCCGGCAAGGGTCTCCAGGAGGAACAGGATTCCAACAATCGCTCGAAGCAGCAGGTCGCTCGCGTTATTCCAGAACGGATCATACCTAAGGCTACGGCCGTCAGGATCGACCCCCTCCATGATTGCCGCCACTGTGGTGGGGATATCCTCGACATCCATCACGTAGCGCAGAGGGTCGTATCCGGCCGACTGCTCGGGATTTACAGTATCGAGAACCGTTACCTCGTAGCCGTCCTCTTCAAAGCCTTTCCCCGTACGGCGCAGCAGCTCACCCTTGGTGTCTGTGACCACATAACAGCATTCGTGGTGATTGAGCAGGTTGGGCAAAATGAAACTCGCCGTTTTGCCGCTGCCGGTGCCTCCAAAGGCAAAGACATTGTTGGACACACTCGTCTCCCAATGCTTGTCGTCCTCGTAGAACGCCACCGTGGCACCCTTAGCCAGGATCACATCGCGCTGCTCATCGCCAGACGACAGCGCCCGCATCTCCTCCTTAGTCGCCCACTTCTTGGTCTGATACTCCGTTTGCTGCGCGGCCTCGTAGCCGTACATCTTGATGACTGACATGGCGCGGTTCCTTTCTTGTGCGTGGTGTTGGCGGTTGTTAGGCAATGCGATCGACACCGTCGTCCTCATTGAGCTGCGCCGAGCGCGGCGACTTGGTCGCGTGGCCGATCAGCCGCTCGGCCTGCGCCAGATAACTCTCGCGAGCAGCAGTTGAAACCGTTGTGTCGCCCAGGTACGCAAGCAGTGCATGGATCATCAGCTTGTCAAGCAGGTCGTAATCTTTATGATGCTTGATATTGAGGAGATAGCGATCTTCGAGTCCGTGTACTTTGTTGGTCAAATCGATTTCCATCTTTTCCTCCATGTAATAAAAAGTGTGTCGTCCATCCGAAAGTGCCTCAAACGGGCGTTTGACGCATAGCTCAAAGTTGAAACGCGGACTCGCATCGAACACGCGTCGTTGCACCTTGAGGTAGCGCTTATAAAACATGACGGCATCGTCTTCATCCGCCGTAAAGCCACGCGATCCATCGCGGTGCAGCCGGTCGCATGGCTTTCTGCCATCGGTGTGGCGCACGAAGGAGGACGGGATATAGGCGCCCTGCTTGGTGCTGTACTTCATCCCTGTCGCAACTTCCTCGAACAAGAGAACGCCAGCCGATTTAAAGCCCGCAGTACGCCCGTGCCTAAACATACTCACCACAGTCGCTACACTGCCTATGCGGCTATCGCGCGGGGGAAAATACAGCGGAAGCAAAGCGAGTGTCGCGGCAGTCAAAAGTTCGCGGGCCTCGTGCACATCGGCTCGATACCGCTCGGGAACCAGCCCGGGAATATCGGGCGAGCGCTCTTCCAGCACGCCAACGAGCGATTTAGCCAGGCGCTCGACGTTCTTCTCGCCGCAGTACGGACACGGAAGTGGCAGCTCTGCCTTTCCGTTCTCTTCGCACATACCACGGAGATCCTCGTCGATCGCGCTGAGGAATGTCTCGTAGATACTGTCCCGCTTCTTCATGAATGCTTCTTTCTGTCCGGTTGCAGATGTTTGTCGATTAGTCTGTTCTAAGTTCTAGAATATTCTGACGCTAGAACGATGATTATCGATCTAACCTGTAGTTTCATAAGTGAAATCGTCCTGCTTGATTGCTTAGTTTGCCTAAAGGCTACAAAGCGAATGCATCAAGCAATTGCTATTGAGTTGGCTTTGGATTGCTTCGAGGATAGCACAGTGCGCTGTTCTCGTCATTAGAAATTTTCAAATTTTTCTGCTAATATAAACCCACTAAGAAGAAAGGGCTCTATACATGCGTGAAACTACATCATCATTGCCACGCCTCACTGCCGCCGCCCTCTCGCGCGCGCTTAACCTGGAACAAGGCAGTCGCCTGCTCACCGTACGTCTACCTGGCGCCGTGGATACCGAAGATCTCGCTAAGTGCTTTGCCCTAAACGGTAACGGCGTGCCCGATATTTGCGAGCTTGAACCCAGCAAGCAGAATGCAAGCGATGATAATGCGACGCCGGTGTTTGTCGATGCATCAAACTACTACCGCGCAAACAAGCGCGATGTCGAAAAAGACAGTGCCGCGCTCATCGATTATTTGGAGCCTGGCTACCTTGATTTTTGCGACTGGGGTCCTTTTATTTGGTGCCTGTATGCTCTCGCCCTTTCGGGCCGCACTCAAGCAGCCGTGGTGCTTCCCGCCGATTTACTTGATAAAGCTGAGCAGGCACGCACGATTTTGATACGCGAAGGGCTCATCGAGAGCATCGTTTATTTACCGTTTTCCGAACCCACGCGCCGCATGACGAGCGCGCTTCTCATAATGTCTACGGGAAATCGCAGCGTAGCATTTCGCAGCGTAATCGAATCCGGACCGCGCTTTCAGTATGTGGCTAGGAGATTGTATCATTCAGACGCCTCTTTTACCGTCTCGCCCGACTGGGCTCGCATTGATACAAATACGCCCAGATCGACGCCCATCGAAACGTCCGTTTTCGCTACACGAGAGTTGCTCCAACACCACGCCCCTCTCTCAAAAGGCAAAATCAGCCTCATCGCCATCACTCGAAACTACAGCGCCACACTCGGTGACTCTTTTACGCGAGTAGCGCCGTTCATGCCCCGCGAGAGCACGACGTCGAACGACGTTGACGCATTCGAGGTGCGCCGGATCTCATCTCAGGATTTTCAGGACGGTAATCTTCTGCCTGTAGATGCTGCAGACGATCAAAATGGTTCGGATTCTAAATTCGTAAAGGTAGACCCCGGCGTCCTCGATCGCTACGAGCTCCGCGCCGGCGATATCGTCATGCCGCGAATGCTGGGTCGCTCTGGCGCATCCAACTTGCTCGTGGTCAGTGCCGCAGACGCGAAGCAACATCTAGTTGCCTCACATAACACCACCGTCGTTCGCCCGTCATTCCAAACGATGACCGAAGATGAGCGCGTGGTGTTTTCGGAGATAATTGTTGGATACCTTACCGAAGGCCACGGGGCGCAGCTGATTCAAGCATTAACTGAAGCAGCCAACATCCGCGCCATCCGTCCTAGCGACCTGTTTGAGATCGAAGTCCCGCCGGCGCTCGACCCGCGCACGCGCGAGTACAGTGAATCCATCAATCGCTTTGCCGAGGTCGTAAGGGCAAAGAAACAAGCCGAGGCCGCTGTCGCCCAAGCCCAGCGCGACCTCGAAGCCGCAAAGAAGGCCGTCACTCAGGTGGTCGACCAGGCCTGCGAGTAGCGCGTAGGCAGTAGAAACGACTTAAGCCGGCGACAGGAACTAATCCTGCCGCCGGCTTAACTATCTAGACTATTCCCATCCCGTGGTCTGAGGATTCCATTTGCGCATATTCGCCGAATGATTAAAGCACGGTGCATACAATCGATTGACGATCTCTTCTGCCCCAGCAATGTTCCCCGCGAGATCAAGTACCCCCGCCTGCCTCGCCATCTTTACGTACTGCGCAGAACCATTTTGTTTCCACCGGAGAGGCGTCACGAACTCTTCCGGCATTACCACCTTGCGGGCAGACGCTTCTTTCTCGACCCTCTCGACAAGCGTAGCCCCATCGACGAAGCAAGTTTTCGCGTACACCAAGACGTCGACTATATCCTTGATTCGCGAAGAGGCACGGCCCTCATGCATCTCTATCATTGCGAGCAATTTATCTGCAAGGGCACTCTCCACTCGGCATACTCGATAGTCGCAGACTGGGAGCCCCTCGATATTCAAACGGTCGATCGGCGCAAGAACCTCAGGCTCAAGTCCCCGCACTTCATCAATCACCAAGTCAATTGAAATTGGCTGCAGTTTCTTGGCTCCCATAAAGGGGGTGAACCACACCTTCGCACCGCACCGATACTCATCTTCTTCTTTGATCTGCTCTGCACGATCAAAGACAAACGAAACGAAATCCTCCAGATCAATCGAAGCCGCCTGCACCAGATCGGCAATAGCCTCTTCGAGACTTTCCTCTTGAGCAACTAAGTCAATATCTCTTGTGACACGCGCATCGAGAGTTCGCGCCAGGACGCTTTGGCCACCCTTGAGCACAAAGCTGCCGTCATCTTCTGAAAAAACGCGACATAGGAAGCGATGAAAGTAGAAACCGACGATCGCCCGATTAGTATCCATCGGCGATTCTCTTGCGGCATCCCTAACAGCCATCTCCAGTGCGGCAGGTGTTTTGTACTTCACCATGTCCTCCGTCTCTCATTACCCGTTCAGCGCCGTCAACAAGGGCATCATCAACTCGCGTCGTTTGGCGGTTTTAGAGTTCTCCTCTACAAGATCTTTCAGCCGCTGCATATCGAGCCCTCGCCCAAGCGCGTCGTTATAGGCATCGATAATTAATGAGGGGTCCTCGCAATCGAGGCAAAGATCGACAAGCGTGCGCTCGGGTTTAGTTACCGGCAGGCCGTCGAGCCAAACGATGTCCTGCTCAGCGATCTCGCGCTTTACAAAGGAAAGGGATTCGTTTCTTGTATTGATACGCATGGGCGCGGTCATCCTGTAGGGGGACAGATAAAAATCGCCCATTTGCTGCAGGTTCGCCGCCGTCGTACCGCTCACGGCAATGCCATCCCACTGGCGTTTTCTCTCCCACGCGCAAAGGGAGGGATTGGTGAGCTTCCAGAAAGCGTTGAGCTCGTCGGTATCTCGGCGCTGCGTGCCCGACATCCGGTAGGCGCCGTGGCATATCCGTTCAAGACGCCCTGCACGGCATGAGTGTGCCAGTGCATCTCGAGAGATGTCCATGCGAGCCGCCTGGGCCGTGGTGAACACGCCCTCGCTCTCGGAAAGCTCGCCTATCGCCGTTATGTTGCTAAAGTACTTCATGTCGCAATTGTAGGATATTTTCATACTTTTGCAACGTGATTATAATTCCTTATGATCGGCGCGCTTTGTTTATCCTATGTCTGGCGCCGTTTTGCACCGGCACCTCATCCCCCGCTATCGAGGTCTAATACTTTTCCGCGAAGTGAACGTCTGTTTTAGGACCCCTGAAGCATCCACATTTTTCGTCGGCAAGATCGCAGGATTCCAGTATCGAAACCGCAGGAAACGATGTCCTTAAAGTGTCGATGCTTCGGGGGTCCGTTTTAGCTCGTTCACTTCTCGGAAAAGTATTAGACCTCGCTGCTAGCTACCCAGAAGGACACCTCTTCCTTCCCCACTGCAACCCAAAAACTCATCCAACATTAATCTTGGCTCAAGAATCGCTTAATCTATAACCTGCACTATAGAGTTCGACCGAGGGCGGGGCGGCACCGCGCAACGCAGGCCGCCGAACGCAACGCTCGCGCCCGGGCAGATCGCCCGGCGTCGCGCCCATCGAACGAAAGGACAGGTCATGGACGACCTCGAAAAAGTTGAAACCATCCGCACCAAGTGCAACGTGAGCTACACCGATGCCAAGGCTGCGCTCGACGCCGCCGACGGTAACGTCCTGGACGCCATCATCTGGCTCGAGTCGCAGGGCAAGACCCAGACCACGTCGGCGCATGCCGCCACCGAGTCCGAGCCGGTCGATGAGCCCTCGGCCGAGATGGTCGCCGCGCAGGCCGCCTACGAGAAGTCGAGCGAAAAGACCGACTTTTCCAAGAAGATGGACAGCGTGTGGGAGTACCTCAAAAAGCTCTTCCGCCTGAGCCTGGACACCAAGTTTATCGCCACGCGCCGCGATGCGATCATCCTCAACATCCCCATCCTGATTCCCATCGTCGCGCTGTTTGCCTGGGGCGCCACGATTTGGCTGATGCTGCTTGGCCTGTTCTTTGGCATGCGCTACCGCATCGATAGCGACGGCGACGTGCCCGGCAGCATCAACAACCTGATGGACAGCGCTGCCAATGCCGCGGACGACATCAAGCAAAATCTCAACGACGACAAGTAATCGCAGACGGGGGCACGCATGGCACGGATCCTGATCGTAGAGGACGAGGAGAAAATCGCCCGCTTTGTGACGCTCGAGCTGGAGCACGAGGGCTACCAGGTGGAACACGCCGCCGATGGCCGCACTGCCGTGGACCTGGCGCTGGAGCGCGACTACGATCTGATTCTGCTCGACGTGCTGTTGCCGCAGCTCAACGGCATGGAGGTCTTGCGGCGTGTCCGCAAGCACAAGGATGTGCCGGTGATTATGGTCACCGCGCGCGATGCCGTGATGGACAAAGTGGCCGGGCTCGATGCCGGCGCCGACGATTACCTGACCAAGCCATTTGCGATTGAGGAGCTGTTCGCACGGATCCGCGTGGCACTGAAGCGCTCGGAAGCCGTGCGAGCGGCTTCGGGCGTTGGCGGCGCCGGTACTGGGGCGGGTACGGCAGGCGGCGCGGGCACCGGAGCCGCTGCGATGCCCCCGGTCGGCGACTCGACCCAGGCTTCCGCCGCGCCCTCCCCCGCCGCGCTCGCCGTGGGTTCGGTCGCGCTCGATCCCGACCGCCGCGAAGTCACGGTCGGCGGCTCGCCCATCGCGCTCACGGCCCGCGAGTTCGACGTCCTCGCCCTGCTTATGACGCATGCCGAAACCGTGCTCACGCGCGAGCGCATCGCGCACGAGGCGCTGGGCTACGAATACGTGGGCGACACCAACAACGTCGACGTGCACATCGCGCACCTGCGCGCCAAGATCGAGGACGCCGGCGGTGCCCGCATCATCCAAACCGTGCGCGGGGTGGGCTATGTCTGCCGCGCGTAACGCCGAGACCAAGCGCGTCACCTCCATCGCCCGTGCCATCAACTGGAGCTACATGTGGCGCCGCCTGGCGAGCTACATCTGGCTCGACCTGTGGCTGCTGGTTGCTGCGGCGGCGATCCTCATCTATGGCTATAACCAAACGCTGCCCGACGGCGCGTTTACCGCGGGATGGATCCCCGGTGCCGCCGTCCACGGCATGTCGCTGACGCCCGCGTACGGCTGGGACCCCGCCACGCTCACCTATACCGTCGAGCTTGCGCGCACCACCAAGACCTTCCCCCTCGCGCAGGACCTCATCGCGCTGTGGCCCCTCTATCTTGTCGTTGCAGGTGGGCAGGTCATCAGCGTGCTCAACATGCTCGGCGGCGCCCGCCGCGTGCGCCGCACCATGGCACCGCTCAACGACCTGGCCCTGCGCGTAGACGAGCTCAGCCGTATGCAGCTCTCCGGCGGCAAGATGGAAACGCTGGAGCAGGCCATCGAGCGCGCAAGCGTCGACTCGCCGAGCGTCACCACCGGCGACGCCGACCTGGCGAGCATCGAGGTCGCGCTCAACCGCCTGCTGCGCCAGATGCAAGAGGCAAAGCTGCAGCAGATGCGCTTTGTCAACGATGCAAGCCACGAGCTACGAACGCCCATCGCGGTGATTCAGGGTTACGTAAACATGCTCGACCGCTGGGGCAAAGATGACCCGGACGTGCTGGCGGAATCCATCGCGTCCCTCAAGGCCGAAAGCGAGCATATGCAGGAGCTCGTGGAGCAGCTGCTGTTTTTGGCGCGCGGCGATGCCGGGCGCACGGTCCTGCGGCGTGCGAATACCAACCTGGCCGCACTGGTCGGCGAGGTATGCGAGGAGTCACAGATGATCGATGCCGAGCACACGTATCGGCTGGCTTTTGACGCCTTGCTTGCCAGCGACCCGCGCTGCGACGCGCCCGTCGACGTGGCGCTCGTGAAGCAGGCTCTGCGCGTGATCGTGCAAAACGCCGCCAAGTATTCGGACGCGGGCACATCCATCTCGTTTGGCGTGACGCCGGATGCGGGCGCGGGCACGATCGACATAAGTGTTGAGGACGAGGGCATCGGCATGAACCAGAAATCCGCAGCTCACGCATTCGAACGGTTCTACCGCGCCGACAACGCGCGCGATGCCGGCGCGCAGGGCTCGGGCCTGGGGCTCGCTATCGCCAAGTGGATCGTCGATAGCCACGGCGGCGTCATCGGCGTGACCTCGGTCGAGGGCGTCGGAAGTCGCTTTACGATTCGCCTGCCACGGTAGGGGCGTCTCTCACGAATCGAAGGTGAATGCTTTTCCGCGAAGTGAACGACCTATTTTGGACCCCCGGAGCATCCGCACTTTTTGGCGCCAAAACCGCAGGAAATACCTGACAAAACCGCAGGAAAGAGCGACGTAAAAGTGTCGATGCTTCAGGGGTTCGATTTCACTCGTTCACTTCGCGGAAAAGCATTCACCTTCGATTTACGGCAGCCCGTCAGTCACCCTCTCGGCATTAAAAATGGGGCAAGGCCACGCGCCTTACCCCATTTTTCGTTAGCCATGGCAGCTTGTGCGCTATTCGCGGCACAGATGCACGGCGAAGCCGGCGAACTCGCGCTTAAAGTACACGAGCTTGGTGCCGCCGTCGGGCAGCAACGCACGCGACTCCTCGTTGACCTCGAGTCCCCGCTCGGCAAACCACTTCTCGGCCGCATCGATGTCATTGACGGCAAAGCCGATGTGGCCCTTAGCGCCACGACCATTCTGCTTCATGACCTCGATCAACGAATCGTTGAAGTACGAAACCGGGGTCTCGATAACGGGCAGCCCCATCATCGTCGAGAACAGCTCCGCGATCTCCAGGGCATCGGCCGGGTCCGTGGCGTTGATGCCCACGTGGGCGACGCGCATGCCAAAGAGCTCGACCGGGTTGGCGTTCTGCTCACTCATACAGACAGCGCCTACTGAGCCATGACGTCGAGAACGGCCTTCTCGGCAGCGACGCGGTTCATGCCGGTCATGAAGGGCACGCCGCTCACATACGGGCAGGTGAGGCCCTCGGGGGCAACGGTGGTGGCGATCAGCAGATCGGCGCCCTCGTCGCAGCAGTCCTTGGCCTCGGAGATGGCGCACTGCACGATCTCATACTTGCCGGCATAACCGTTGGCGTCGAGCATGGTGGCGACTTTCTGGGCAACGAGCGTGGAAGTAGCAGCGCCAGCACCGCAAGCCAAAACGATCTTCTTCATAGGTAGTGTCTCCCTTCATGGTTTACTTTAGGTAAGTGTACCGCAGCGAGCGATGGTACTCGGCCTCGATGCACTTTTGTACCAGTTTGCCTGCGCGCTGCGTATAATACATCTAGTACGTGTTGTCATACCGCTTGTTTTACGAGCGACTAAGGACCCAAATATGCCCGATTCCCGCACACTCTGGACCGCCGTCGTCATCATTTGTATCGCCGTGTCGGTGTTCTTTAGCGTCAAAAAACGCACCACGTTTAAACGCCTGCAGCAGCTCATGGCCGCCAAGCAGTGGGACGAGTTCGATCGTTTGCTCGACGGCAAACTCACCAGCATGCTGTACCCGCGCTACAACCGCGACTACCTGCGCCTGAACTCCTATCTGCTGCGCGAGGACCATGAGCACGCCAGCGAGATGTTCGACCTGCTGCTGGGACTCAACCTGCCCAAGATGCAACGCGTCGACCTGGTCATTAAGGCCTTTAACTACTACGTTGGCCAGGAGGACCGCAAAAAGTCCAAAGAGCTGCTGCACGAGATCAAGGGCTTTGAGGGCGGTCAGGCCGAGGCAGTTGCGCACGAGTGCCAGCTGATGTACGACACGATGATCCTCAAGCGCCACAACGACATTCCCGAGCTGGAGCGCATGCTCGAGGATGTCGGCAACGACCCGGTCAAGCGCTGCCGTCTGGAGTACCTGCTGGCTCTGCAGTACCAAAACAAGGGCGACGAGGCAAAGTTCCAAGAGTTCCTCGAGAAGTCGGGCCAACACTCGATGGCCGTCAACGCGTAGCGGACGGCTTGTGCTAGACTTCTAGTCTCACGGGGGCGTGGCGGAATTGGCATACGCAGGAGACTTAAAATCTCTCGCCGCAAGGATTGTGGGTTCGAGTCCCACCGCCCCTACCATGTATTACCTACGAGCCCGTGTCCCCCTTGGGATGTGGGCTCGTTTCTTTTGGATGCCGATGGGGCTCGAACCCGCGAGGGGGCGAGCGTCAAGCGGACGCACAGCGTCCGCAGCGAGCCGGCGAGGGCGCCGGCAGGCGGCCGAAGCCGGTGCGTATTTGCACAGCAAATACGCAGACGTCCCACCGCCCCTACCATTTGGCTTTTACGGGCCCGCGTCCCCCGGGGATGCGGGCCCGTTTCTTTTGGACGCCGGCGGGGCTCTAAGTTGCGGTGGAATAGATCCTGTTTATACCGTTTACCAGCTTATTTAGGAACTATTTCACCGCAGCTAAGGTTGATACTCCCACATTTTTCGATGGAAAAACGTGGTTATCTCGCACATTTTCCGATGGAAAAACGTGATTGTCTCGCACATTTTCCGATGGAAACGCCCAAATGGCCTTATACTAGCCGAGAGGGTTGGGAGGCAATATGCAACGACAGCTTATGAGTGAACTTATCGCTTGGAAATCAAGGGCGAATCGCAAACCTCTCTTGCTTAAGGGAGCCCGCCAGACAGGAAAGACTTGGCTTCTTAACGAATTCGCAAGCCAGCAGTATCGAAACGTCATTCGTTTTGACTTTATGCTCGAGCCGAGCACACGCTCGCTGTTCGATGGGGACCTCGACCCCAAGCGCATCATCTCCCAGATAGAGCTCCTACGTGGCCAAACCGTAACGCCGACAGACACGCTCATCATCTTCGACGAGATCCAAGAGGCGCCACGCGGGATCACCTCGCTCAAGTACTTCAACGAGCTTGCACCCGAATACCACATCGTAGCAGCCGGTTCCTATATGGGCCTCGCGCTCCGACGCGAAAACGAGTCATTTCCCGTCGGCAAAATCGACCAGCTCACCATGCGTCCCATGGGGTTTGCCGAGTTCGTTCGCGCCGTCGACGGCAACCCGCTCGCCGACGCCATCCTTGCCGCAGACATGAACCTTCTAGCAAACGTCACCGAAAAGCTCGTGCACTTGCTCAAGGAATACCTTGTTGTCGGTGGTATGCCCGAAGTTGTCTCCGCTTTCGCCGAGACACGCGACTTCATTGAAGCCCGAAGGCTTCAGCAGCAAATCATCGAGGCTTACGAATCCGATTTTGGCAAACATGCACCCGCCCGCATCGTCGAGCGCATGAGGTTGGTTTGGAAATCCCTTCCCGGCCAGCTTGCCAAGGAGAACAAGAAGTTTGTCTATGGCGCCCTTCGCCCCGGAGCGCGCGCACGCGATTTTGAGGAAAGCCTCCAGTGGCTCACGGACTACGGAATCGTTCATAAGGTGCCACGTGTTTCCGCTCTAAAGGCACCGCTCTCGAGCTACGAAGACCTCTCGGGCTTCAAACTGTTCTGCATCGACACCGGCATCCTCGGAGCGCTCTCCGGTCTCTCTCCGGCCATCGTTCTTAACGGATCCGCTGTTTTTACCGAGTTCAAAGGTTCGCTGACCGAACAATACGTCGCGCAGGAGCTTTTGCTCCAGGACAAAACTCCCGTGTATTGGTCCTCTACCTCTGGCAATGCCGAAACCGACTTTGCCATCGACCATGCGGGAACCGTGCTTCCGCTTGAGGTCAAGGCGGCAGAGAACCTTAAAGCGAAGAGTCTGAAAATAGCCTGCGAAAAATTCAAACTCGAGCGTTGCGCGAGGAGCTCCCTGGCGGCATATAGAGACGAGGGCACGCTCGTCAATATTCCGCTTTGGGAGATTGGGCAAATCGACAAGCTGGCATAGGCGCTGTAGGGACGCCCCGCGAGGACTGTCCCCAGGTGCCGGCAGAAAAGGAACGTCCCTAAGTGCCGGCTGTTGAGTTGCGGTGGAATAGAGACTGTTTGGGGGCCCGAAAGGGCGATTTTAGTCCGTATTTCACCGCAACTTATGAGGGGATGGTTAAAGGGCGCTGAGGCTGGGGGTCCAGGCGATGGTGGGAGTCGCGCCGTCGAGGGTTTCGTTGATGGTGGCGGCCATGCCGGCGAGTAGGCTGTTCTCGCTTACGGTAAGCGTCTTGTAACCGCCGGCTCGCATGAGCTCGCGAATCACCACGGCACCCGCCAGGATCACGCCCGCGCGCTTGGGTTGCACGCCTGGCAACGCGGCGATGCTCTCCACGTCCAGCGTGGACATGCGCTCGATAGCGGCCGAGGTCTGCTCCATCGAAAGCTCGCGCAGGTGCACAAAGTTCGAGTCATACGGCTCCAGTTCGTGGACCAGCGCCACGAGCGTGGTGACGGTACCGCCCACCGCGACCAGGCGCTCTGCACGCTCAAAATTGCTCGGCAGGCTCTCAAAGTAAGCCTCGAACTGCTCGCCCGCCCAGTCGGCAGCGGCAGCAAGCTCGCCGTCCGAAGGCGGCAACGCCGAGAAGAAACGCTCCGTCACACGACGGCAACCAATGTCCAGCGAACGCGTTCCCTCCAGCGCGAAGACCCCGCGCTCAGGCGCGTAGACGCCCGTCGCGAGCTCCGTGGAGCCACCGCCCGAATCGGCGACGATGATGCGCTCGCCAGCAAAGTCGTGTGCCACGCCAAAAAACGTCAGGCGCGCCTCGACCTCGCCCGGAATCACCTGCGGTTCGAGCCCCAGATCGCGCAGACCGTCCAGCAGCAGCGCGGCATTGGACGCATCGCGCGCGGCACTCGTGCAGGTGGTGCAGACGCACGCGGCCCCAAAGGTACGGGCTTCGTCCACAAACATGCGGCACGCAGCGAGCACGCGCTCAACGGCCGCCTCGCAAAAGCGCCCCGTCGCGTCCACGCCCTCGCCCAAGTCGGTGATCTCGGTATGCTTGGACGATTCCACGATCGCCCCAGCCTCGACCTGCGCCAACACCAGTCGCGACGACACCGTTCCCAGGTCGATCGCGGCTACCTTATAGCGTTTGCAATTTGTCATTGCGGGCTCCCCTCCGGGCGCTATTTGCCGTTGGACACGACCGTCTGGCCCTCGACGCCGTTAAATCCAAACAGCATATCGAGCGCCTGGATGTACCACGGCGCGTCCTTGCCGACTTTTTCGATCTCTTTGGCTACTTCGCTGGCCTTCTTGGCGTTCGAGGATTTTTTGCTCGACGACGAATCCGAATCCTCGTCCAGACCCTGCACTTCAATCCTCTTCTCGCCGGGCATCACCAGGCCCAGATCCTCGGATGCCGCGTCCTTGATACCCTCCTCCGAGAGCAGCTTGTCGACGCTTTTTTGCAGGTCGTCGTTATACTGCTCGCGAATCTCGACCTGCTTGGCCAAGATATCGCTCGAGCGTTTGGCAACGTAAAGGTCGCGCACGGGAAAGTACAGGCTCACGAGCGCCAGCGCCACCACGATACCGATAAACAGCGGACGCAGAGAACCGTGCGTAAAGTCATAGATCGCCTTGACCACCGCATTGTCGTTGGCGTAGCGCATAAAGTCCGAGCCCGAAAGACGGCTCGAGGGCCTGCTCGACCTGTCGTGCGTCTGGGCCGAGGGATGCGACGAACGTGCCGGGCGCACCGGTCCATCTGCCGAAGTATTCACTTGAGCATTGGGACGCAAGGTACTTGTCGGACGCTGCATGGAGCGGTCGGCACCGGCGTAATCGGACCCGCCGAGCTGCACCGTGCGCGCACGGCGAGGTGACGGCTCACGCGAACCGGCGGAATAGTACCTGTTGTCGTAAATCTGATCCATGTGCGCCTTGTGCGGTTGAGGTTTGTTTGCGCTAAGTCTTTTAGTTATAGCACGAGTGCGCGCACTGCCTTCGGCGGCCCTTGCTCGACATAAAAAAGGCGCTGAGCCATATGGCCCAGCGCCCAATGGTGCTCAACAGTGCCCGGCGGGAGCGAGGCGAATCCGAGTCAGCCCCGCCCCCGCACACGCCGCTGCCTAGCGAATGTTGTAGAACGCGGCCTTGCCGGCGTAGCGCGCGCTGCCCTCGAGCTCGTCCTCGATGCGGATGAGCTGGTTGTACTTGGCAATACGGTCGCTGCGGCACGGGGCGCCCGACTTAATCTGGCCGGCATTGACGCCCACGACCAGGTCGGCGATCGTGGAATCCTCGGTCTCGCCGGAGCGGTGACTCACGATGCAGGCGTAGCCGGCCTCCTTGGCGGTCTCGATGGCCTCGAGCGACTCGGTGAGCGTACCGATCTGGTTGACCTTGACCAGGATCGCGTTGGCGGCACCCAACTCGATGCCCTTCTTGAGGCGCTCGGTGTTGGTGACGAACAGGTCGTCGCCCACCAGCTGCACCTTGTTGCCAATGCGCTGGGTGAGCTCGACCCAACCGTCCCAGTCCTCTTCGGCCATGCCGTCCTCGATGGAGATGATGGGATAGGTGTCGACAAGCTTCTCCCAGTAATCGACCATCTGGGCGCTCGTGTACTCCACGCCCTTGCCCTTGAGCTCGTACATGCCGGTCTCGGCGTTGTAGAACTCGGTCGAGGCCGGATCCATGGCGTACATGAAGTCGACGCCGGGCTTAAAGCCGGCCTTCTCCACGGCCTTGGTGATGTACTCGAACGGCTCGGCATTGGTCTTGAGGTTGGGCGCAAAGCCGCCCTCGTCGCCCACGCCGCCGCCCAGGCCGGCCTCGTGCAGCACGCCCTTGAGGGTGTGGTAGACCTCGGCGCACCAACGCAGGCCCTCGGCAAAGCTCGGGGCGCCCACCGGCATGATCATGAACTCCTGGAAGTCGACGTTGTTGTCGGCATGCACACCGCCGTTAAGGATGTTCATCATAGGCGTGGGCAGCAGGTGGGCGTTGACGCCGCCCAGGTACTGGTACAGCGACAGGCCCGCCGACTCGGCAGCGGCGCGGGCGACGGCCAACGACACGCCCAGGATGGCGTTGGCACCGAGCTTGGTCTTGTTGGGGGTACCGTCCGCGGCAATCAGCGCGGCATCGACGGCGCGCTGGTCGAAGGCATCGAGGCCCACGACGGCGTTAGCGCACTCGTTGTTGACGTGCTCGACGGCCTGCGAAACGCCCTTGCCCAGGTAGCGACCCTTGTCGCCATCGCGCAGTTCGCAAGCTTCAAAGGCGCCGGTCGATGCACCCGAAGGCACCATTGCGCGGCCGAAGCTGCAGTCCTCGAGCACGACCTCGACCTCGACGGTGGGATTGCCGCGGCTGTCGAGTACCTCGCGACCATAGACGTCCAAAATATCGCTCATGTTGTCTCCCTCTCACTTGGAAACGTAGTGGATGCAAGCGACCGGCTGACCGTGCACCGTCGGTGCGCCTCCGTAAGTTAGCCATGTCGCACTTTTTGCATTATGCCCTAAGTTAGCCGAGGGATACACTTGATTTTCGAAAAATTTAGCGGGAACGATGAGGCATGTCAGCCCGTCGTTCCCGCAGTCTTACTCCTCCGCCTTTGCGGCATCCCACAGGTCGTTGAGGCCGTGGGTCGAGAGCTCGGCCAGATCCACGTGGGCATCGGCCGCCATCTGCTCCATCGCAGCCCAGCGACGGCGAAACTTGGCCGTGCTTGCGCGCAGGGCGCTCTCGGCGTCGATACCCTCCTTGCGCGCGACGTTGACCAGGGCAAAGAGCAGATCGCCAAACTCCATTTCGCGCTTGGGCGTTCCGGGGGCCTCGGCCTCAAACTCGGCACGCTCCTCGGCAACCTCGTCCCACACGTCCTGGACCGTCTCCCACTCAAAGCCCACGGCAGCCGCCTTGCGCGACACCTTCTGAGCCTGCATCAGCGCCGGCAGATGCGTGGGCACGCCGTCGAGCAGACCCTCGGGCGCGGCCTCGCCCGCCGCCACGGCCTTGTCCTTGGCAGCCCTCTCGGCAAGCTTGACCTCGTCCCAAATCTTGAGTACCTCGTCGGAGCTGTCGGCATCTACATCGCCAAACACGTGCGGATGACGGCGGATGAGCTTGGCATCGATATCACGCGCCACGTCGGCCAGTGTAAACTCGCCGGCGTCAGCAGCAATCTGCGCATGCAGCACGACCTGCATGAGCACGTCGCCCAGCTCCTCGCGTAGGTGAACCGCGTCGTCCGCCTCGATGCAGTCGAGCGCCTCGTAGGCCTCCTCGATCATGTTCTTGCCAATGCTGCGGTGCGTCTGTTCGCGGTCCCACGGGCAGCCATCGGGCTGACGCAGACGCCAGATGGTCTGCACCAGATGCTGCAGCTCGGTCGACGCGTTTACCAGCGTGGACAGATCGCGCGAGCCCTCGGCATTTTGCTGAGCCATGTGCTGCGCCATGGCTACTCCTCCTCCATGACCACGTGGCGGAACGCGCCGCCCTCGTAGATGCCGTAGCTGTGCGAGCCGTCCTTGGGGATGCTCACGCTACCGGGGTTGAAGAGCCACAGGCCCGGGTGCGCAGCGCTTTCCTCGTTGACCTTGATGTGCGTATGGCCGTAGACGAGCGCGGAGCCCTCAGGCAACGCGGGCGCGTGGTCGACGCTGTTGTGCATGCCGGCGCCAAAGACATGGCCGTGCGTCAGGAACAGCTCGCGGCCGGTCTCGTCGAACAGCGTGGCGTAGTCGGCCATGACAGGGAAGTCGAGCACCATCTGGTCGACCTCGGCGTCGCAGTTGCCGCGCACCGCGATGATGCGGTCGGCCAGGGCGTTGAGCAGCGGGATTACGCGCTTGGGGGCGTAATCGCGCGGCAGGTCGTTGCGCGGACCGTGGTAGAGCAGGTCGCCCAGCAGCACGATGCGGTCAGGCTGCTCGGACTCGATGGCGGCAACCAGGCGCTCGGCCCAATATGCCGAGCCGTGGATGTCGGAGGCGATGAGGTATTTCATGGGGAGATCCTTTCGAAGCGGAATTGATGGGGGCTGAATACGGGGTCCGGCGGATGTGGAGCCCATCTACCGTGTTACTCGAATCGCAGCGCCGCGCTCTGAGCCGCCTTCATCACGCGTTGGAGCGGCACGTCATGTTCGCGGGCAAGACGGGCGCAATCCTCGTACTCGGGAGCCGCGCGCTCGCTGCCGTCGGGCAGGGTCGCCACCTTAACGGATACCTCGCCCCAAGGCGTTATCACCTGCTCGAATCGGCGCGGCAGGCAAACGCGTTCCATCACCTGGCGACGAATGCCGTTGGTCGTGGTCTCCAAAAAGATAATCGTCTGCAGGCGTTCGATATCCTCATGCGAGCAGATCACCTGCAGCTGCCAGCTGGGGCGACCTTTTTTGCAGTAGAGAGGCAGCCAGTGCACCTCGCGGGCGCCTGCCTCGCGCAGGCGGTCGGCGGCATAGGCGAGCACCTCGGGCGACGCGTCGTCAATATCGCACTCCAGCTTAACGATAGTTTCGGGCGCATCGATCTCGCGGGACAGCGGGGGTGTGCTATCGCATTGCATACGGTCCGGATCCTTTCCGCACGGGCTCGTTTTGTTCACCCAAACGCTAGCACATCGCGAGCGGCGCAGGGGCGGCGTCATGAGATAGGTGCGACTTTCGTCCGTCGCCGCCCTCGCCCCTATCCAAACGTGTACGTCAGCCTCCAAACATGTCATTTTTTGTCGGTTTTGGAGGCTGACGTACGCGTTTTGAGAGCAGCGGGGCCGCACCGCGCGCCGCGCAGCCTTTCCAATCGATTTCGACCCCCGACGTGCCCGGCGTTTTGAGAGTTGCGCTATTACAATGAAGCGGATTCGCCAAATGCAAAGGAGTCGCCATGTCCGCCAGCCCGCTGGTCGATTGCCATACTCATACCTCGTTTTCGGATGGCCATGCCTCGTTTGAGGACAACGCCCGCGCTGCTGCCGCCGCCGGCTGCCGCGTTATGGTCTCGACTGACCACCTCACCCTGCCCGCCAGCATGGACGCCAACTGCGAAGTGCAAGTTGTCGAGGGCGACCTGACGGCGCATCGCCTAGCATTTGAGGATGCCCGCAAGCTTGCCGCGCAGATCGCGTCGGAGCTCGAGCTTATCTATGGCTTTGAATGCGATTGGTACGAGGGCTGCGAGCCTTTGGTTGAGCGCTGGTCCCAGGGCGCCGTCGTGCGCCTGGGCAGTGTGCATTGGATTGGCAACCCAGGCGATATCATGGCCGGCGCCGCGGGTACGGCGGGAACGGAAAACGTCGCTCGTCCCGATACGCCCGATTCGCGCTGCGGTTGGATCGACGATGATACCGACCTGCATGTTTGGGAAAACTTAGGCGTGCGCGGCGTGTGGGAGCGCTATGTCGATGACTGGTGTCGCGCCTGCGAGAGCCCGCTCAACTTTGATGTGATGGCTCACCCCGACCTGGTCATGCGCTTTTCGAAGGAAGGCTTTGCGCCCGACTTTGACCCCGCGCCGTTCTGGGGGCAGATGGCAGAGTGCGCGCACGATACGGGCCGCCGCGTTGAGGTCTCGACCGCCGCACCGCGCAAGGGCCTCGACGACTACTATCCCGCGACCGGATTGCTGCGTTGCTTTGCCCACGCCGAGGTGCCGATCACTTTTGGCTCGGACGCACACCGCGCCTGCGACATCTGCTGGAACATCCGTGAAGCCCAGGCACACGCCTACGACTGCGGCTACCGAACCTTCGGTATCCCCCACGCCACCGGCGAATGGGAATCCACACCCCTCGCCTAAGACTAGTGGCGGGCGTTGAGTTCGCCGGCCAGTTCGTCGAGGGTGATGCCGTAGCGCTCGAGCGTCACGAGCAAGTGGTAGATCAGGTCGCCGACCTCGTAGCGAATGTGATCGTGGTCGTTATCCTTGCAGGCCATGATCACCTCACTTGCCTCCTCGGCAAGCTTCTTGAGCAGCTCGTCCTCGACATCGGTCAGCAGGCGAGCGGTATAGCTCTCCTGCGGCGATGCGCCGCGACGGCCGTGAATCACCTCGGCCAGACCTGTCAGCGTCTCACCGATATTTCCATCCTGAACATTTGCGGTGCGCACACCCATGGTTCAATCCTTTCTGGTGGCCGAGCGTCTAATCGAGCGCCCGCCCTACGCGAGTTTCTTAAAGAAGCAGGTACGGTTGCCGGTATGGCAGGCCGGACCTGGCGAGTCGACCTTGACCAACAGTGTATCGCTATCGCAGTCGGCCCAGAGCTCCTTGACCGCTTGCATGTTGCCGCTCGTCGCGCCCTTGTTCCAGAGCTCCTGGCGGCTGCGGCTCCAAAACCACGTGGTCTCGGTCTTGAGCGTCAGCCCCACCGATTCCTCGTTCATCCAAGCAACCATAAGCACCTCGCCGGTGTCATACTGCTGAACCACGCAAGGAATCAGCCCGTGGGCATCGTACGTAAGCCTTGAAGGATCGGTTATCTCTTCCATTTCTCTCCCCAATTAAAATCCCGCATGTCGGCGAGGGTTGCCCAGGTACCGCAGGTTGCCGCGAAAGAGGAGCGACGCGTACTTTGGTACGCGAGCGACGGTTTGAGCGGCAAGATGCGGTGCCTGGGCAAGCCGCAGCACTAAAAGTCCAACCTCACAGGAATACCTTGAGAGGCCATATATTCTTTGACTTCACGAATGCTGAAGGTTCCAAAGTGAAAGACGCTCGCCGCCAACACGGCATCGGCCTCGCCCTCAATCACACCCTCGGCAAAATGCTCGAGCGTACCCACGCCGCCGCTCGCGATGACGGGAATCGGTACCGCGCGCGCCACGGCGCGAGTGAGCGCCAGGTCAAAGCCGGCCTTGGTGCCGTCGCGGTCCATGCTAGTCAGTAGGATTTCGCCGGCGCCGCGACGAGCCGCTTCCTCGGCCCATGCCACCGCGTCGATACCCGTGGCGTTGCGGCCGCCCGCCGTGAAGACCTCCCACTTGTCGGCTCCGGATGCGCCGGGCAGCCCCACGCGCTTGGCATCGATCGCCACGACCACGGCCTGACTGCCAAACGCCGCGGCAGCCTGGCTGATCAGCGACGGGTCGCGCACGGCGGCGGAGTTGAGCGACACCTTATCGGCACCGGCAGCCACCATGGTTCGCATGCCCGCCAAGTCGCGGAAACCGCCGCCCACGGTATAGGGGATAGCGAGTTCCTCGGCCGCGTGCGCCGCCATCTCGATGGTCGTCGCGCGGTTGTCGCTCGTCGCGGTAATGTCCAAAAATACGACCTCGTCCGCACCCTCGCGGTCGTAGGCGCGGGCCAGCTCCACCGGGTCGCCCGCATCGCGCAGGCTCACAAAGTTGACGCCCTTGACCACGCGGCCGTCCTTAACATCCAGACAGGGAATTACGCGTTTGGTAAGCATGGACTACTCCTCCCCTCGGGCGGCGGCCAGCGCCTGGGCCAGCGTAAAGTTGCCCTCGTAGAGCGCACGACCGGTGATGGCGCCCTCGATAGCATCCTCGCCCACCGCGGCCAGTGCGCGGATATCGTCGAGCGTCGAGATACCACCCGACGCCACGACGGGAAAGCCCGCGACCTCGGCCACATGACGATACGCCGCCACATCGATACCCGTCTGCATGCCGTCGCGCGCGATGTCAGTGTAGACCAGGTGCTTAAAGCCCAGCTCGGTGAGCTGCGCCACAGCGTCGTCGAGTGACACGCCCGCGCCGTCGCGCCAGCCGTTTACCTTGACCTGACCGTCGCGTGCGGCAATGTCAGCCACCAGCAGCTCGCCAAAGCCTTGGGCTGCCACCTCAGCAAAACCCGGCTCGGTCACGAGCACAGTGCCCAGCGCAATGCGGCGAGCACCATAGCCTGCCAGCTCATCGATGCGTGCGAGCGAGCGAACGCCGCCGCCCACGTCCACGGACAGACCGTCGACGCCGCAGATGGCCTTAATCGCCGTCGAGTTGGCAGCGCACGCGTCCTCGTCCTCGCCAAAGGCAGCGGACAGATCGACGACGTGCACCCAGCTCGCGCCCTGCTCGGCAAAGGAGCGGGCGACGGCCACGGGGTCGTCGGAATATACCTTGCAGTGGCTCCGGTCGCCGCGCTCCAGGCGCACGACCTTGCCGCCGATCAAATCGATTGCGGGAAACAGAATCATCGGCCGGCCTCCTCAACGATGTTGACGAAGTTCTTAAGGATGCGCTGACCCAGCGCAGAGGATTTCTCGGGATGGAACTGGCAGCCCCACACGTTGCCGTGGCGCACGATGCACGGGAAGCTCCGCGTGTAGTGCGTGCGCGCCAGAACATCGGCGGCATCGGCATCGTCGGTCACCGCATAGCTGTGGGTGAAGTACATATTGGCGCCCTCGGCAAAACCGGCGAGCAGCGGATCGGCCGCGCCGGCGGGCGTCATGTGCACCTGGTCCCAGCCCACGTGCGGCACCTTCAGGCGGCTCGACTCCAAGCGCGTGCACGAACCGCGCATAATGCCCAGGCCATCGACCCAGGGGTCGCCATCCTGCTCGGGGGCGTCGCCGTCCGCCGGCACGCCCTCGTTGCCGCGCTCAAAAAATAGCTGAAGGCCCAGGCAGATGCCGAGCAGCGGAGTTCCGGCGGCAACGGCGTCAAGCACCGCGTCTGCCTCGCCGCTTTGGCGCATAAAGGCGATCGCGTCATAGAACGCGCCCACGCCCGGGATGACCAGGCCGTCGGCATTGCGGATCTGCTCCGGATCGTCCGACGTGCAGGCGGCGGCACCGGCGCGCGCAAGCCCACGCGCAACGCTCGACAAGTTGCCCTTGTGGTAGTCGACCACCACGACCTTCGGTTCGCCCACGCGACCCTCCTTTTCCCCATTCAAAACCTGCCAAAAAGGGACAGATTTATTTTGGTCGGTTAAACGTTCACCCACTGCATGAGACGGCATTTCCGCAGATAAAACCTGCCAAAATAAACCTGTCCCTTTTTGGCAGGTTACAGTGAACCCTTGGTGCTGGGGATGCCCTGCACGCGGGGATCCAGCTCACAGGCGCGGCGCATCGTGCGGCCCACGGCCTTAAAGGCGGCCTCGATAATGTGGTGCGAGTTGCCGCCCGCCAGCTCGCGCACGTGCAGCGTGAGCTTGGCGTCACGCGCGAAGGCATAGAAGAACTCGACGGCTAGCTCGGTATCGAAGCTACCCACGCGCTCGGTCGGCACGGGCAGCTCGCAGTAGGCCTGGCCGCGACCCGAAATGTCCACGGCGGCCATCACAAGCGTCTCGTCCATGGCGATCGCCGCATCGGCAAAGCGCGTAATACCCGCCTTGTCGCCCAGCGCCTGGCAAAACGCCTCGCCCAGCACAATGCCCGTATCCTCAACGGTGTGGTGCGCGTCAACTTCCACGTCGCCCACCGCATGCACCGTCAGGTCAAACAGACCATGGCGACCAAAGGCGTTGAGCATGTGGTCGAAAAACGGCACGCCGGTCGAGATATCGCACACGCCGCTTCCGTCCAAGTCGAGCTTTACGACAATGTCGGTCTCGCCCGTCTTGCGGATTACCTCGGCATAGCGATCCATCTACATCTCCTCCTTCACCAGCGCGGCAAACGCGGCCAGCACCTCATCGTTTTCCTGCGGGGTGCCCACGGTAATGCGCAGACAATCCGCGAGCCCCGGCGCGTAGCTAAAGTCGCGCACCAGAATCGAATACTCGTCGCGCAGACGCTCGCGCACGCGCGTGGCATGCGGCGTGCGCGCGAGCACAAAATTCGCCGCGCTCGGCCATACCTCCACGGGCAAGCCCTCGGCAGCCATTGCGCGTAGGGCGCACAGCTCGCGCTCGCGCTCGGATGCGACCTGCGCCACCACGGGCGCGTAGGCATCACGGGCACGCACGCAGACAAGTGCTGCCGCCTGGCTCAGCACGTTGACCGAATAGATCTGGCGAATCGCCGCGAACACCTCGATGACCTCGGGCGCCGCGATCACATAGCCCAGGCGCGTGCCGGCGGCGCCGAACGCCTTGGACAACGTATGCAGAATCACCAGGTTGGGATGCTCGGCGATAAGGCCTTGCGCCGTGGTTGCCGCGCCAAACGAATCGTCGGCAAACTCAACATAGGCCTCGTCGACCATCACCATGCCGGGGCATGCATCGCACAGGGCCGCGACAAAGTCGAGCGGCGCCACATCGCCCGTGGGATTGTTGGGCGAGGTCACGATCGCCAGGTTGCACTCGGGCGCCGCCGCAAGCACGGCGGCCTGGTCGAGCTCAAAGGTCGCGGGGTCGCGCCACACGTCGCGCACCTCGGTCTGGCAGAGCGACGCAAAGAACGCGTACTCGCTAAAACACGGCGGGCAGTTGAGCAGGGTCCGCCCCGCGCCGCCAAACGCCAGCAGGTAGTTATAGAGCAGCTCGTCGCCGCCGTTTCCCACGCAAATATTCTCACGCGCCACGCCATGCCAGGCAGCAAGCTCATCGCGCAGGTCGTTGGACATGGGATCGGGATAGCGGTTGAGCGGTGTGGCAGCCAAGGCCACACCGATTGCCTCGCGCACGCCGACCGGCACGGGATAGGTGTTCTCGTTGGCCGAAAGGTTGATGCGCGTGGGCGTAAAGTTGGGATCATAGGGCTCAATGCCGGCCAGGTAGGGCTGGACGAGCTCCTTCATGCGCGGCGTAAGTTCGGCCATGTTAGGCCTCCTCGCCGGTCGCGCCAGCGCCATCCGAGCCTGCAGCCGCCAGGTCCACACCCTCGGCGACCGTCACCACAGCGTCGCCCGGCCAGGCGACCTTGGTCAGGTCGGCCGCAGCCAGCGACTCGGCACTCACGGCATCCTCGCCCTGCTCCAGCACGCGACGACGCAGGGCGGCAGAGAGCGCGTGCGCCCACAGGCCCTCGGCCTCGGCCAGGCGCTGCGTAGCGGGAGCGTCGGAGAGCAGACCCTCGGGCGTATAGCAAATGACACTCGAGCGCTTAACGAACTCTTCGACCGAAAGCGGGTTGGAGAACATGGCCGTGCCGCCGGTCGGCAGCGTGTGGTTGGGGCCAGCAACATAATCGCCAAGCGGCTCGGAGCTCCAAGCGCCCACAAAGATGGCGCCGGCGTTGCGAATGCCGCCAAGCAGGCCCATTGCATCCTTGCAGTGCAGCTCCAGGTGCTCGGGCGCCACGGTGTTCACGGCCTCGACGGCGGCAGCCATATCGGCGGCCACCACGATGGTGCCTTCGTTGTCGAGCGAAGCGCGCGTGATCTCGGCACGCGGCGACTGCGCCACCAGGATGTCGATGCCAGCCTCGACCTCGCGCGCAAACTGCTCGTCGTAAGTCACCAGATAGCAGGCTGCCAGCGGATCGTGCTCGGCCTGGGCCATCAGGTCTGCCGCGACCACCATAGGCTTGGCCGTGGCGTCGGCCAGCACGCAGACCTCGGAGGGACCGGCGACCATATCGATACCCACGTCACCCGAGACGATCTGCTTGGCCGCGGCAACAAAGGCGTTACCCGGTCCGGTGATTTTGTCGACGCGCGGAATGGTCTCGGTACCATACGCAAGTGCGGCCACGGCCTGAGCGCCGCCCACCATATAGATCTCGTCCACGCCGCCGAGCTTGGCCGCCGCGAGCGTGTAGGGACTGATCAGGCCGTCATTTTGCGGCGGGGTCACCATAACCACGCGCTTGACGCCGGCCACCTTGGCGGGAATGGCGTTCATGAGCACGGTGGAGGGATATTGCGCACGACCGCCCGGAACGTAGATGCCAGCCGCAGCAAGCGGGGTCACCTTAACGCCGAGCATCGTGCCGTCCGGGCGCGTGGTAAACCAGCTCTGCTCGACCTCGCGCTGGTGGAACTCGCGAATCTGGCGCGCGGCCTTCTCAAGCGCGGCGACAAAGGCCGGGTCGAGGCCTTCGAGCGCGGCATCGATCTGCTCCTGTGGCAAGCGGAAGCTCTGCAGCTCAACGCCGTCAAAACGCTGAGAGTAATCGCGCACTGCGGCATCCCCGTTGGCACGCACGTTAGCCACGATATCGCGGGCGGCGTCGACGATGTTTTGCGGCAGCACACCCTTGCGGTTGAGCTGGTTAGTAACGAGGCGCTCACCGGGAGCAAGCTTGATGGTCTTCATATCGGTATCCCCTATCGGTCGAGGTTGTGTTCGAAAAACAAGAGGCCGGGCGGCGGCGCCAATCGGCCTGCAGCCCGTACGTTGGGGCGCCCGTGCGTGTTCTCGCTATTGTGCCGAGCCCGCGACGGGCTCAAAATGCTTGTCCTTAACGGCCGCCGCCAAGCGATCTGCCAGATTGCGCACGCGCGGATCCAGGCGCGCGGCACCCGGATTGACAAAGAAGCGGGCCGTGCAGTCCATGATGCGGCCGGTTATGACCAAGTCGTTGTCGCGCAGCGTGGCACCCGTGGCGGTAATGTCCACGATGCGATCGGTCATGCCGACGATGGGGCCCAGCTCGATGTTACCGTGCAGCGAAACGATGTCGGCGTTCACGCCGCGCTCGGCATACCAGGCGCTCGCGATGCGCGGGTACTTGGTTGCCACGCGAAGCGACCCGCGACGGGCATAGTTGCGCTCGGCCTGGCCAGCGCGCCACGCGGGCTCCGCCTCGATAAAGGTGCACAGACCATAGCCCAGGTCGACCAGCTGCAGCAGGTTGAGGTCCGCCTCGATGAGCGAGTCCCAACCGCAGATGCCGCAATCGGCACCACCGCAGCCCACAAAGGCAGGCGCATCGCTGGGACGCACGATGACAAACTCGATATCGCCGACCGCGCCCTCGCCGGCACGCGTGTCGCGGCCGCGCACGATCAGGTGGCGGCCGGGGTCACGCAGCTCAGAGACGTCCAGGCCCGCGGCCTCGAGCACGTCGAGCGTGTCGGCCTTAAGCGAGCCCTTGGGCACGGCGATGCGCAGCGGGCCCTCGGCGCCACGGCCCGCGGCGTGATCGCCATCGGAAGCGGCGTCCTCGGCCGAGGTGCGCGCGGCCTCCAGGCGCTCGAGCGAAAAGGCGAAGCCCGCCGCCGACACCTCGATGCCGTCGCCAAATGCGCCGGTAAAGATGGAGTCGTAGCGTCCGCCCGAACCGACCGGATCGGGCAGGCCGCCGGCATAGGCCTTAAAGACCAGACCCGTGTAGTAATCAAACGAGTTCATGATGGAGAAGTCGAAGGACAGCACCTGGGCGTCCTCGGGTGCCAGGCCCTCAACCAGGGCACGCAGCTCGCGCGTCAGCGGAGCGACGATGCCGGCGGTCTCCAGCAGCGCATCCACGCGGTCGAGCACCTCGGCACCACCGTGCAACCGCGGCAGCTCGCTAATGGCGGCCTTGACGGCATCGGGCTCGGTGCTTGCCGCCACGCGGGCATCGAGGCCCACAAAGTCGTTGGCGTGCACGCAGCGCAGGGCCTCAGCGGCCAGCTCGCGATCCTCGCACGCCGCGAGCAGTTCCTTAAACGGACGCACGCTACCTGCGATAATGCGCGCATCGGGCAGTGCCAGCTTACGCACGGCCTCGGCCACGAGCGAGACGATCTCGACATCGCCCGCAGTATCGCCCGCACCGATAAGCTCAAAGCCCAACTGTGTAAACTGGCGCGAACCACCGGCATTTCGCTGACACTCACGAACCACCGGCGCCTCGTAGCGAAGGCGCAGGGGCAGGTCGGCAGCGTGCATGCGGGTCGAAACCAGGCGCACGATCGGCAACGTGTTGTCGGGACGGACCACCAACAAGCGGCCGTCGTCGTCAAAAAGCTTGAACGGAGTATCCGCGATGCGGCCGCCTTCCTCGAGCGAACCCTTGTCCTCGAGCAACGGCGTCTCGACCGGAAGGTAATGATGCTCCCTAAAGCAGCCCTTCACCGTCAGCGCGATCTCCTCGCGCGCCTGAGCCTCCTCGGGCAATATGTCCCGGAATCCCCACGGTGTGGCCGTCATCTGGTGAGCCTCCTCATGCTGTATTTCATATAGAACGAAAAACCGGCATAGCTCCGCCGGTCTTCTGGGTACTTTAGCATACTAGAGTGTTTGCGGGGAGAATTGTCGCTTGCGGCTCACAGCGTATTCATTTGGAAACATAGGGCAAGCGGTTAGCAGCAGTCTCTTGTCACAACGCAAAAAGGGCGCCCGCGCAATTGCGGACGCCCTTGTGCAGGGTCGAGATATCAACCAGCCAAGATATCGGACCCGTGACCAGCTCTTAGTAGTCGAACTGGTGGTAGTAGCGGCGGTACTTGAGGTTGTGCTTGGTGACCAGCTCGTAGTTGCGCGCGAGGCGGTCGGTGGTCAGCACGGACAGGATCCAGGGGGACACGATGACGCGGAAGTCGTCGTCCAGGCCCGGGATCGCGTACTCGGCGGTGTCGATGATGACGTAGTCCTCGTCGCCGGTCACGCCGCTGGTGAGGAAGGCGCGGACGCGCTCGTCGAGGGCGCGGCACTCGTCCTCTCCCATGAACAGGAACACCGGGACGCCGGGCTCGAGCAGCTCGAGCGTGCCGTGGAAGAAGTCGTGCGAGGTGATGTGGCGGATGCGCTTCCACTGCATCTCCTCGAGCAGGCACATGGAGTACAGGATGGTCTCGCCCCACAGCGCGCCCGAGCCGATGAACATGGTGTAGTCGGCCAGCGCGTACTTCCTGGCGAGCTCCTCGGCGCGCGGCTCGAAGCGCTTGCGGATGTCGAGCATGTCCTTCCAGACGTCCTTCGTCTGCTCGATGAACAGGTCGAACTTGGGGAAGCAGCCGCGGCGGTTGAGCAGGCGCAGGCCGAAGCAGTCGGCGAGGTAGTAGCCCTTCTCGCAGCCGCCGGCGCCGTGGTCGGAGGCCATCATGACGCAGTTCTCGGCGCCCACGGCCTGGCCGATCTTGCCCTCGGGGTTGGTCATGGCGAAGACGCGCACGCCCATCTCCCTCATCTTGCCGACGGCCTCGAGCACCTCGGGGGTGGTGCCGGACTCGGAGGCGGTCAGCACGACGGACCTGTCGGTCATGCGCTTGTGGCCCATGACGTTCCACTCGGCGGCATGGATCAGGTAGACCTCGAGGTCGCGGTCGCCGAACTTGTTCATGAGGTACTCGAGCTGCATGAACTCGTCCCAGGTGCCGCCGACGCCCATCAGGAAGACGGCGTCGTAGCCCTCCTCGTGCACGCGGTCGGCCAGGGCGGTCATCCGCTTGCCGGCCTCGTAGACGTTCCTGCCGTCCTCGAGGTAGCCCTCCTGGTCGAAGTGCATGATCTCGATCTTCTCGGTCTCCTTCATGTGTGTCCTCCCATCACATGTGCGCAATTCTATACATCGCGCTTCTTGCTGATACCAATTATAGCCATACGATTGCTTGTTATTTAATACCAATCCAAACTCACGGAGATTTGCGGCGAACGGTCGGTTTCCTCGCCCGAGTGGTATTACAACGCCAATAGTTGTCTATTTCGAGCGCTACTGCCAACGGGCTCCCCACAACTCGCCAGCTATAAAAGCGTTGCGCCAGACCCGCCCAAGCGTTTCCGGCGCAACCGCGCAGTTTAGTTATTCGGCTTCCATCTCCGCTGTCACACGGCGATACATCTCGATAACCTGAGTCGTCGCCTTGGACGGATCCTGATAGTAGCGGCCGTCACACGTCTCGGCCGAGACATAGCCCGTATAGCCGTGGCGCATGAGTGCCTCGAGGTCGGCACGCATATCACGCTCGCCGTCGCCCCAGGCAAGATGCGTCGTGCCGCCGCCCACATCTACAAAGTGGGTGTGAACGATCCTGTCGCCCAAAACCTCAAAGTAGCCGTCGATCGTGTCGCCGGCAACTTCCATGGCGCCAAAGTCAATACAAGCCTTCAGGTTGGGGCGATCGACCGCCTCGAGGATGCGCGCCACATCCTGTGCGGTGTTGACCAGCACGGACTCCGACGGCTGCAGCGCCTCGAGCGCGACGCGAATACCGCGCGTGTCGGCGTAGTCGCACACCGAGCGCAGCATGGCAACGCTGCGGGCCCAGGCGTCCTCAGCCGGCTCGTCCAGATAGGCCCAACCACTCGTCACCAGAATCTGCGGCGCGCCCAACTCAACGGCTACATCGATCACATTCTTAAAGTACGAGAGGATGCGTTTTTGGCCCGCCTCGCCGCGCACCGCGACGTTCCACGGCTTGGGGTTGTTCTGCTCGGGGCACACGCACACGATCTTGATACCGTACTGGGCGGCAAGATCGCGAATCTTATCCACCGAATCGTGCTCGTGGCAATCCACATACAGGTGCATCGAGCCGGTCCACAGCTCGATATTGCGATAGCCGGCCTCACCTGCAGCCTTAAAAAACGTCTCGATGCTGTAGTAGCGATGGTTGATGTTCATGAGCGAAAGCTCGGGTACGACCATAGCCCTCCCCTTTCGTACGGAGTTTTAAAAAACAGGGGGCCGCCGCAGATGCGACAAGCCCCCAAAGATCGACGCAACCGTTAGACGCGATGGAAGCGCGATTCGAACATATTAGGCAAGCACGCCAAAGTAAGCGCCGATGATGCCCACGACCATGGTGCAGAGGATCAGGACCATCGGGTTGATCTTCTTGGAGAGCAGCCAGTAGTAGAGCCAGAAGGCGGCCATGCCGAGCATACCGGGCATGATGCCGTCCAGGATGTCCTGGAGAGTCTGGGCGGAGTCGCCCTGACCGATGGCGACGGGCAGCGAAGCCCAGAACATGTCCTTGCTCATGGCGCCGACGACCATGACGCCGACGATGCCGACGCAGGCCATGATCTTTTGCATCAGGCCGGTCTTCTGAGCCTCGTCGAGGAAGCCAATGCCCAGCTCATAACCCTTGATAGCGCCAAAGATACGAATCAGGAACGCCGGGATGTTGTAGATGAGCAGGAAGGCGATGGGGCCAAAGACGTTGCCGGCCTGGCACAGGCTGATGCCCACGGCAGCGGCGACGACGCGCAGGGTGGACAGGAAGAAGGAGTCACCCAGGCCGGAAAGCGGACCCATGAGGGCGGCCTTGATGTCGTTGACGCTCTCGGGCTCAACCTCACCACGAGCGACCTTTTCTTCCATGGCCATCGCGATGCCGCCCACGAAGGGAGCGAGCTGCGGGGTGATGTTGAAGAATGCGCTGTGACGATGCAGGGCCTCGGCGTAATCGTCGGGACGGCCGGCATAGATCTTCTTGAGCATGTTGGCGACCATCAGGCAGAAGGCAATGTTCATCTGCTTGTAGTAGGTCCAGGAGAATTCCATGCCCAGGGCGCCGGTGTTCACGGCGCTCTTAATGAGGTCGGAGCGAGTAATCTGGTTCTCGGAATTAGAAGTCATCGTCCTCATCCCCTTCCACAGAAAGCTGGGGCTGGGCGCCACCAAGGCCCAGCAGGTCGTACTTGTCGATGCCGATGATGATTGCGATCAGAGCGACGCCGAGGACGGGCACGTTGGCATAGGAGCACAGCAGGAAGCCCAGGAAGTAGAACGGCACGAGCTGCTTGGTAAGCACCAGACGGCCGAGCATGGCGAAGCCCATGGCAGGCAGGATGTTGGCTGCGACGCCAAAGCCATCGAGGACGAACGTCGGGATGAAGTCGAGCAGGCCCTGAACAGCGTCGGCACCCAGATAGAAGGAGACCGAGCACAGGATAAAGGCCAGGACGACAATCACGAGACCGATAATCCAGTGCATAGCGTAGATACCCTTGAGGTTACCCTTGCTGGCAAAGACGTCGGCACGGTCGACCAGAAGGGGCATACCGGCGTTGACGACGTTCTTAATGGCCAGGCACAGAGTGGCGATGGGCATCGCGAGCGCGATAGCGGCCTCGGTGCTCTGACCCAGCTGAATAGCGAAGGCGCAGGCGAGCACACCGCCAATACACTCATCGGGCGGCACGTAAGCGCCGATGGAGATTGAACCCATGAAGAGCAGCTCGAGGCTCGCACCGATGGCGAGGCCGGACTGCAGGTCCCCGAGGACTATGCCGACGAGCGGGCACAGAACGATCGGGCGGAACGCATAGAGCGTACCGAGCTGATAATCGAGCTTACCGAAGGCAGCGATAAGTCCGATGAGGATCGCTTGAACAAGCATTGTTCCTCCCTTTGATCCCTCTTGGATCCGCGCGGCGATTCCCGACTTGTCAGCGCGCCCTTTTCCATGCCGACAATCGCCCAGACAGATCCAGCTTGTACCGGTGTGCTGTTAACACCTAAACCGGTGCAAATGATTTGATACCAATTATATAGTCATGCGAAAACTATTTAATACCAATCGCTCAACGGGCGTGTACTCCCGGTGAACGGTAGATGGGGGTAACGGGTAAAGCGTTTATCCGGTACGCCCACGAATAGGGGCGGCGCCGTGCGCGCCGCCCGTGGTTCCCAATTAGAGGGCGCTTAGGGCATCGACCTTGGGGTCGTCGGCCAGAGCGCGAATCTCGACCTCGACACCGCGGCCGACGAGCTCGCGAATGTCCTCTTCCTCGGCAGCAGTCACAAAGATCTGGCGGGAGATCTTACGGGCATCGGGACGCTGCTCGTCCTTGGACTTGGTGTTGCCCAGGTTGATGGAGGTGATCTGCGGGCAGCCGTCGACAAGCTGCTTGGCCTCGGCGATGCTGGCGACGCAGATGATCATCTTGTACTTATCGGTAACACCGGAGTTGATGGCCTCGATGGCGTGCTCCATGTCCTTGATGACGAGCTTGACGTTGGCCGGCTTTCCCATCTTGAGCGTAGTCTTCCAGACGGGATCGTTGGCAACCTTGTCGCCAACGCAGAAGATGCAGTCGGAGCCCAAGCCCTGGACCCAAGAGACGGCCACCTGGCCATGAAGCAGACGATGGTCGACGCGAAGCAGTTGAATCATGATTGACCCCCAAAGGTCTCATGCCGGAAACCCGGCCCCATTAATAGCAGGCGGTGACTAGAACTCTTCCTCGTCATCCGCATCGGTCAGCAGGTCGTTGACAAACTTGACGCGCGTGTCGTCAGCCGCGAGGATCTCGCGGATAACCTGATCGGCGGGAGCCTCCTGGTCCGAAAAGAGCAGCTGGATCAGCAGCGGCAGATTCATGTTGGCAACCAGGTAGGTGTTGGGGCGCGTCTGGACGATCTTGGTGAACTCGTTGTTGACGCTGCCGCCAAACAGGTCGGTGCACACGATTACGTCGTCGGCGGGGTCGAAGGTCGCCAGGAGCTTGGCGGCCTCCTCGGCGACGTCGGTGCGGCCGTCGACAAACATCGACAGGTCGTGGACGTTATCGCGCGCGCCCGAGAGCAGCTCGGTGCTCTCTTTGATGCCGGTCGCAAAATGCGCGTGGCTGGCAAAGATGTATTGCCTCATTGCGGTTTCCCCCAAATGGAATTAGTAGTCGAACTGGTGGTAGTAGCGGCGGTACTTGAGGTTGTGCTTGGTGACCAGCTCGTAGTTGCGCGCGAGGCGGTCGGTGGTCAGCACGGACAGGATCCAGGGGGACACGATGACGCGGAAGTCGTCGTCCAGGCCCGGGATCGCGTACTCGGCGGTGTCGATGATGACGTAGTCCTCGTCGCCGGTCACGCCGCTGGTGAGGAAGGCGCGGACGCGCTCGTCGAGGGCGCGGCACTCGTCCTCTCCCATGAACAGGAACACCGGGACGCCGGGCTCGAGCAGCTCGAGCGTGCCGTGGAAGAAGTCGTGCGAGGTGATGTGGCGGATGCGCTTCCACTGCATCTCCTCGAGCAGGCACATGGAGTACAGGATGGTCTCGCCCCACAGCGCGCCCGAGCCGATGAACATGGTGTAGTCGGCCAGCGCGTACTTCCTGGCGAGCTCCTCGGCGCGCGGCTCGAAGCGCTTGCGGATGTCGAGCATGTCCTTCCAGACGTCCTTCGTCTGCTCGATGAACAGGTCGAACTTGGGGAAGCAGCCGCGGCGGTTGAGCAGGCGCAGGCCGAAGCAGTCGGCGAGGTAGTAGCCCTTCTCGCAGCCGCCGGCGCCGTGGTCGGAGGCCATCATGACGCAGTTCTCGGCGCCCACGGCCTGGCCGATCTTGCCCTCGGGGTTGGTCATGGCGAAGACGCGCACGCCCATCTCCCTCATCTTGCCGACGGCCTCGAGCACCTCGGGGGTGGTGCCGGACTCGGAGGCGGTCAGCACGACGGACCTGTCGGTCATGCGCTTGTGGCCCATGACGTTCCACTCGGCGGCATGGATCAGGTAGACCTCGAGGTCGCGGTCGCCGAACTTGTTCATGAGGTACTCGAGCTGCATGAACTCGTCCCAGGTGCCGCCGACGCCCATCAGGAAGACGGCGTCGTAGCCCTCCTCGTGCACGCGGTCGGCCAGGGCGGTCATCCGCTTGCCGGCCTCGTAGACGTTCCTGCCGTCCTCGAGGTAGCCCTCCTGGTCGAAGTGCATGATCTCGATCTTCTCGGTCTCCTTCATTCCCGCTCCTTTCACGAGCAGTTTGAATTGTCGCACGGAATGGACAGGCTTGCCGCCCCGTCTCGCCGCTTAACCTTGTGGACATCTTGGCCCCAAGCTCAACAATTCAAAGGTTCTTAATACCAGTGAACGATTACAGGTTAGCCGTTTTTAATACCGATTTTTTGATTTCATCCTCCCCTCTCGGTAGACGGTCAGTTTTTGCCGTTCATCGGTCATGCGACACATGTCCGTAAAAAAATGAGCACCCCGCCGTGCACGAGGATGCTCTAGACGCTAATAGTTGTAGGTATATCCGCCGGCATCACCGCGGTTAAAAGACTTGGCATGCTCGATCGCCTGCCCACTCGAGTCATAGGTCATGCATTCCAGTACGAGCGCCAGGTCGCCCGGCTCAAGATTGAGCAAACTCGCATCGCGTGCGCCCAGCGCTTCAATATCGAGTTTCTCAATCGACTTGTCCGGTTTGCGCCCCAACATGTCGTAGGTCTCGAACAGGCTGAAGACCGAAATGTCCACGTCTTCGATGCCCGGAAACAGCAGACACGGAATCAGCGTCATCTCAATCGACACGGGCTCCCCATCAATGCAGTTGAGACGGCGCACCGAGTAAAGCAGATCGTCCTCGGCGATGCCAAACAGGTCGGCGTAATACGGGCCGGCGTAGCGTTTGGAGCGCGCCAGAATGCGCACCGACGGCGTCGCGCCCGACGCCAGAACCGACTGACGGAAGCCGCCCTTGCGTTCGTGCTCGTCAAACCACTTGTGTCCCACAAAGGCGCCCTTGCCCTGCACGCGACGAATCTGGCCACTTTTGACCAGCTCGTCCATGGCACTTCGGATTGTCAGGCGCGTCGTGCCAAACTCCTCAGCCAGCTCGTTTTCGGACGGAATCATCGAGCCCGTCGGGTAGTCGCCGCGCTCGATTCGCTCCGCAATGCAGCGGCGAATTTGTTTGTAAACCGGCAAGTCTTCTACTGCATCAGCCATTCGACACCTACCTTCGTCGCAACGCCGTCTGCCTCGCCGTTATCGGCAAAACGATACTTGGTCGGCAGAATCACGGACTTGCAATACTCGACAAAGCCATCGTTCTCGTCACGCTCGTGCGAAGCCTTGTAAAACACCGGCGTGCCCTCCTGAGCACCCAGCAACTTGGCCTCGTCGGCGTTCAGACGGCTGATGGAAATATGCTCCTTGCCGTGCGTCACATGGACATTCCCTTCTTTGAGCAAAACGTCGTAGAGGCTTTCCTGCTCAAAATCGTGATCGGGAAGCGAGGGGCACAAAGACAGATTGACGTGGGCCGTCTCAATCGACGCCGGGGAACCATTAACCACGCGCACACGTCGAATGCAGAAAAGCGGCATGCCCAGGTCGATCTGGGCCTTTTGGGCCAGATCGATATCGGCGTACACGACCTTGGACCAAACCAGGCGTGCGGTCGACTTTGAGCCAACCCTCTCCACCGCCTGCGTATAGTTCCATGTTTCCTGAAAGATGTTCAGCGGTTTGGGAGGACACACATAGGTGCCCGAACCGCGGCGGCTTTCCAAAGTTCCGCACGAAATAAGGCGCGCGATCGCAGCACGCAACGCCGTGCGCGACACGCCCAGCTCTTCACAGAGCACACGCTCGGCGGGCAGCCGGTCGCCACCCTGCAGGTCATAATGATTGATATACCAAAGAATGCCCTCAAAGGCGCAATCTTTGGGCGGAATCGCATATGGTTCACTCGGCATGGGCACGGCTCCTCAACCGCTTGATGCTGCAGGCATCATTGCTCCGGACGCCCCATGGCGTCGAAGGCTTCTTTGATCTGCTCCGCAACGTTCCGATACGACCGATATAGGCCGGAGTCTCGCTTGACTTCGCCCGCGGTCACCGGAATCTCAAGCTTCGAAATCTCATCCTCGCCGGTTTGCACGGCAACGATGACACCCATACCAAGGCACATATTACGCTTGGCAGCATTGTTTTTGGTAGCCTGAGCTGGATTAATCAAAATCTGCTGAGCTAGTTCGCGATTGCTAAGCTCCGGCACATCCTCGGGATTTCCGGTCTCGACAATCTCGCACTGCAGCACATCCGCGTAGTCAAAAATCCTCGGGGTCGCACCGCGCTGATGCACGGCCCACTTGCGGCGCGTGGCGTCCTGGTAGATAGCCGGCAAAAATGTAAACCGCGGCGGGTCCAAAATCGTATCCGTGATGGTAAACACATCGGGATCAAAGGCATCCTGCGGGTTTTTCTTCTTGAACAGCCCCATATCAGCCTCCCGTACTAGCATTAAACAACTCAAGCTGAATATAGCACCAATTTCAAGCCGCTGCCTTACCCTATCGGTGCGCGGCGTCTATGGCTCGCCCAGCGGAAGAGTTAACGGACGAGGGCCGGGCTGCCTGCCTTGTTTTGAGAAGTGGGCTCCGCGAACTTCTCAAAACAAGGCAGGCACCCCGGCCCCGCCGGCAAATAGCGGACACTCCGCATGCAATCCATGCAAACAAACAAGTACGTTTAGCTACATTCGGTAAGTTCGAGCACGCTGCCCTTAACGATAAGCGCCGGCTCCAGGACGACCTCTTCGGCACGCCTGCCGCCCCTACCGGCAAGACGCTTGGACATGCAGCCAAAAGCATGCTCCGCAAGGACACCAGGATCCTGCTCAATCGCGGTCAGCGCCGGCTCAAAGAGAACGTCGGCCGCCGAGTTGTCATAGCTCACCACCGAGATATCGCCCGGGATGCTCTTCCCCATCTCGTGCAAGCGCTTGAGCAGACCGAGGGCGATGTTATCTGAACTTGCGAACACAGCGGTGGCATCAGTTGCGAGCACCGCCTCCGAGGCCTCGTAGGCACTCGGAATGTAGTACTCGCTCTCAAACTCCAAACGTGCGTCGATAGGCAGGCCAACCTCGCGCAGCGCGCGCTCATAGCCGGCAAGTCGCTTACGCCCCGTATTGGAACGGCGCGCGTTAACCAAGCAGGCAATGCGACGGTGACCCTGCTCGATCAGATAGCGAGTGGCCATGTAGCCACCCATCTCGTGGTCGAACATCACCTTGTCGCACTCGAGCCCCTCAATGGCACGGTCGACCATCACGGCAGGGATAGGCAGATGGCTGACTTCTTCGCGCAGGGCGCGGTCGTCGGAGAACTCGTCGCCCACAACCAGGAAGACGCCATCAACGCCGCGCGTTACCAGCTGGCGCAGCAGCTCCAGATCGTCGTCGGCACTTCCACCCGAGCTGGTAATGAAGAGCGCATAGCCGTCCTCGCGGCAGCGCTTTTCCAGACTACCGGCGAGCGAGGCAAAAAAGCAGCTCTCGATGTTAGGGACGATAAGGCCCAGCGTGCGCGACTCGCGCATGACCAGACTACGCGCAATCTGATTAGGAACATAGTGGTTGCGCGCCGCAACCTCCTTGATGAGCTTGCGGTTTTCTTCCGAGATGCGACAGGGCCGATTATTGAGAACAAGCGAGACCGACGAGGGGGAAAGCCCCACCTCCTGGGCAATCTGCTTGAGGGTGACTTTGTTGGCCATCTCGCTCCTTCCAGGTTTACGCGCAATCTCTTGAAAGTATAGCGACCGCCCCTCTACCTCGGTGATAAACACTTTACCAATCCGGTAGACGGCTGTTTTATCGCCGCCAGCGCACCAAATCCGTCCGGGTGGGGTATATTGCAATCGATTGATGACAACGACCACCAAAAGGCGGATATTCGTATGCACGAGAACGACTTTTTTAACGAGGACCTGCTGTGCGCGCTTGCTGGCGTTGCCGGCGAGGACAACGTGCTGATGAGCGAGCCCATGCGCGAGCACACCACGTTTAAGATCGGCGGCCCGGCCGACGTCTTTGTCACGCCCGATACCGAGCAGGGCCTCGTCGCCACGCTCGATACCTGCTATCGCTGCGATCTGCCCCTCACCATCGTGGGCAACGGCTCCGACCTGCTCGTCGGCGACAAGGGCATCCGTGGCGTCGTCGTGGCGCTGGGCGAGGGACTCTCCGACATTACGGTCGACGGCACGCACGTCACGGCGGCAGCCGGCGCCTTGCTTTCCGATGTCGCCGCTGCGGCAGCCGAGGCCGGTCTCACCGGCATGGAGCCCATCTCGGGCATCCCCGGATCGGTCGGCGGCGCCTGCTACATGAACGCCGGTGCCTACGGTGCCTGCATGGCCGATGTGCTGGAGTCCGTGCGCGTCTACAAACCCGCTCGCCAGCTCGACGACGGCACCCGCGGCAGCGGCAACATCATCGAGTTCGATGTCGACGAACTCAACCTGGGCTATCGCAAGAGCCGCATCGCCGACGACGGCTTTATCGTTCTTTCTGCCACCTTCAACCTCGCACCGGGCAACGCCGCGATGATTAAGGCTGACATGGACGACTACCGCCAGCGCCGCGAGGACAAGCAGCCACTCGACATGCCGAGTGCCGGCTCCACCTTCAAGCGCCCCGAGGGCTACTTTGCCGGCAAGCTCATCATGGATGCCGGCCTGCGAGGACACGCCGTTGGCGGCGCGCAGGTGAGCGAGAAGCACTGCGGCTTCATCGTCAACGCCGACCACGCCACCGCCGCCGACGTCGACGAACTCATCCGCCACATCCAAACAACCGTCAAAGACCAATTCAACGTAGACCTAGAACCCGAAGTCCACCGAGTAGGCGAATTCCTTTAACAAAGAAGGCCCCGAAAGGGGCCTTCACCATATTTATTCAGATAACCCAGCCCGGTGTGTCGCGCTCAGGACCCGAGAGGGCCGGGACAGTCCGAGAGGCATAAGGTTGATCGCGAGTTCCGCACGAGCCGGAGAGCACTTAATGTGCTCTCCGTGCGAGCAGGACTGCCCGAGCAGGCAACCTTATGCCTCTCGGACTGTCCCGGACCAAGCCGCAGCTACGACAGCGCCACGCCGCCAAGCCAGCCCCAACGCACGCCAGAGCCAGTACCATAAAAGCTAATAAACGAATCAAGCGACTTAGACGTAATGGCGCCCTCGTTGCTCATAACGATACCGCCGCCAACGTAGATACCCACATGACCGTAGATAAGGCCCGGAGCACCCGTGCCGCTGTGCGAGGAATCGGCCACGATCATGCCCACCTGCAGCGCCGAGCGGTCGGAGCTATAGCACCATGCGTTAAACATATCGCACGCGTTACCGCCAAAGTAGCCAACGCCGGCGTTACGGAAGACATTGGTAACCCACGCCGCGCACCAGTTCTGACCCGGCGAAGGCGTGGAGTAGCACGCGTTGACGACGGCCTGCTGTTTGCCCGAACCGGCATTCTGTTGCGGGGTTCCGGGCGCATACGATCCGCCACCCGAGCTTGAACCACCCGAGTAGGAATTGTTCTTGTTCGCGGCAGCCGCGGCAGCGGCAGCCTTCCTAGCGGCCTCCTCAGCCTGGGCGGCGGCGAGGATCTCGGAATCGCGCTGAGCCATGAGCTCCTTGACGTCGTCGGAAAGACCGTTCAGCACGGTCTGGACTTCTTGCTGCTTGGCCTGCATATCCTGCATCTGAGCCGTCTGCTGGTCCTTGAGTTTCTCCAGGTCGTCCTTTTGTGCTTCGAGCTCGGTCTTCTGTGCGTCGAGCTCAGCCTGAATCGTCTGGATATCCTCGATGGCATCGCGGTCGCTCTTGTTGATCTTCTCAACGTAATGCGCGTTGGCAACGAGTTCCTCAAACGAGCCAGAGGCCAGCAGCAGCGACAGGATGTTCGTGCCGCCGGACTTGTAGCTGGCGGCCACGCGATCGGAAAGGTCGTTGCGCTTCTTCTTGAGCTCGGCCTTCTTTTCATCGATCTGGGCCTGCGTGTCGTCAATCTTGCCCTGGACATTCTCGATGTCGTTGAGGGTCTGGGCATTCTTGTTGGCCAGCGCCGCATACTCATTTGCGATGCTGTCGAGCTGGGCCTGAACCTCGTCGAGCTGGGCCTGGGCGGCATTCAGTTTATCGGTGGTTTCTTTGGAAGCCTCCGCCGCATGGGCGCGAGCGGGCAGGCCAAAAAGAACTGCCGCAGAAGCGGCGCCGAACAGGGCCTTGAGGGCAGTGCGGCGCGAGAGCTCCTGGGAAAGGATGGAATCGCTGTTTGGTGACATATGTACTCCGTTACATGTTTATTTATATGTCGCTCAACTCATACATATTAGCGTACATATGGCGCGTCCCAACGATTTCCACGAACGGCAGGAAACTACAAGGTCAGCGGCTCGTAAGCAAATGCCAAAGATCAGGTTATGCGTACGCAAGCTCTTCTATGAGTACGTTAGCACAGTCCTCTGCTTTTCCTACAGCGCACGATTTGGGCGTCCCTGCCTGCGCTATACTCCCCTGAAGAAGTGTTCCTGATTCGATAGGAGACTACATGTCCAAAGCACTCGACCCCAAAGACACCTGTGTCCTCGTTACCGGTGGCGCCGGCTTTATCGGCTCGCACACCGTCGTTCAGCTGCTCGAGGGTGGCTACCAGGTCGTCATCGTCGATGATCTCTCCAACTCCAGCGCCGTCGCCGTCGACCGCGTCAAGACCATCGTGGGCGACGAGGCCGCCAAGAACCTCACCTTCTACGAGGCCAACGTACTCGACCGCGATGCGATGAACAAGATCTTCGATACCCATCAGATCGACCGCGTCATCCACTTTGCCGGCTTTAAGGCCGTCGGCGAGTCGGTGAGCAAGCCCGTCGAGTACTACCACAACAACATCGAGAACACCCTGGTGCTCATCGACGTCATGCGCAACCATGGCTGCAAGTCCATCATCTTCTCGAGCTCCTCGACCGTCTACGGCGACCCGGACAACCCGCCCGTCACCGAGGAGGATCCTAAGAAGCCCGCGACCAACCCCTATGGTTGGACCAAGTGGATGATCGAGCAGATCCTTATGGACGTCCACACCGCCGACCCCGAGTGGGACGTCGTGCTGCTCCGTTACTTCAACCCCATCGGCGCTCATCCGTCGGGCCTGATCGGCGAGGACCCCAAGGGCATCCCCAACAACCTGGTGCCCTATGTCGCCCAGGTCGCCGTGGGCAAGCTCGAGGCCGTTCAGGTCTTTGGCAACGACTACCCCACCCCCGACGGCACCGGTGTGCGCGACTACATCCACGTGTGCGATCTGGCCTCTGGTCACGTTGCCGCCCTTAACTGGATGAACGGCAAGACCGGCGTCGAGATCTTTAACCTGGGCACCGGCACCGGCACCTCGGTACTCGAGGTCGTCGCCGCCTTCTCCAAGGCTTGTGGCAAGGAGCTGCCCTACGTGATCCGCGAGCGCCGCGCCGGCGACATCGCTGCCAACTGGTGCGATGCCTCCAAGGCCGAGCGTATGATGGGCTGGAAGGCCCAGTACAACATCGCGGACATGTGCCGCGATAGTTGGAACTGGCAGAGCCACAACCCCAACGGCTTCGCCGACGCCGAGTAGCAAAAACCTACATACCGCCCTTGCCCCGATCTCACGTTGTGAGGTCGGGGCTTTTTTCATGGCATGTAGCCATTCGCCGAAAATCGACCAACTTTTTTATCTTGCCTATACATGTTTAAACAACATGTTTTACAATAGACGTATCGAATCAGAACATCGGAGGCGGACTGCACACCCATCGGCAGGCCGACCCCACAACAAGAAGGTTGGTGAGCGCATTCATGGAGCGTGCAAGCGGCGTCCTCATGCCCGTCTCATCTCTGCCCGGACCATACGGAATCGGCGGCTTTGGCTGGAATGCCTACGACTTCGTCGATTTTCTCGCCTCGTGCAAACAACATTACTGGCAGATTCTGCCCCTTACGACGACCAGCTATGGCGATTCGCCCTATCAGTCGTTCTCGGCCCGCGCAGGCAACCCCAACTTTATCGACTTTGCCGAGCTTATCGAGGCAGGGTATCTGGAGCAGCGCGATATCGATGGCGTGTATCTGGGATCCGACCCCAGCAATGTCGACTACGGTGCTATCTTTGGCGGCCGCCGTCAGATTCTCGACCGCGCCGCCGAGCGCTTTGCTGCCGACAAGCCAGCCGATTTCGATGACTTTATCCAGGCCAACGAGGACTGGCTCATCCCCTACTGTGAGTTCATGACCATCAAAGAGGAGTGCGGTCTCAAGGCATTTTGGGAGTGGCCCGCGGAGCTCCGCACCCGCGGCGAGGCTTCCGCCAAGGTCTGCGCCGACCATCCGGCGCGTATGCTCTACCACCAGATGACACAGTACTTCTTCGATCGCCAATGGAGCCGCCTCAAGGCCTATGCCAACGAGCGCGACATTCTCATCATCGGCGACCTGCCCATCTATGTCTCGCGTGACTCCGTCGAGATGTGGGCGACGCCTGAGCTCTTTAAGATCGACGCCGCCGGCAATCCCGTGAGCGTCGCCGGCACGCCGCCCGACCAGTTCTCGGCCACCGGCCAGTACTGGGGCAACCCCATCTACGACTGGGACGCCATGGAGTCCGACGGCTTCTCCTGGTGGGAGGGCCGCATTCGCGCCGCCCTCGACATGTACGACGTCATCCGCCTGGATCACTTCCGCGGCTTCGAGGCCTATTGGGAGGTGCCGTTCTCCTCGCCCGATTCGTCCTACGGTTCGTGGACGCAGGGTCCCGGCCTCAAGTTCTTCAAGACGCTCGAGGAAAAGCTCGGCACGCTGCCCATCATCGCCGAGGACCTGGGCTTCCTCACCCCCGGCGTCATCGACATGCGCGACAACTCGGGCTTCCCCGGCATGAAGATCCTGCAGTTTGCCTTTGAGGGCACCAACTCGTACTACCTGCCGCACAACTACATTGCCAACACCGTCGCCTATGTGGGCACCCACGACAACGAGACGGCGCGCGGTTGGTTTGAGGGAACGGCCACCCCGCGTCAGCGCGAGCAGGCAGCCCTGTACACCCATCAGCAGGCCGGCGAACCCATGGCAGATGCACTCAATCGCACCATCGCCGCCAGCGTGAGCGACACGTGCATCTACACCATGCAGGACCTGCTCAACTTGGGCAACGAGGCGCGCATCAACACCCCTGCCACGCTGGGCGGCAACTGGACCTGGCGCATGCTCGACGGCGCCATCACCCGCGAGCTCGAGCACAAACTCACCGACTGGACCGAGACCTACTTCCGCATCCCGTCGGAAGCCGAAATCGAGCTTCCTCAATAGGAGCTACCGCGCCCGACCCCTCCCCACCGTGCGGACGCGCTTGCTTTTCCCGCGCGAGGCCACCCCAATCCCCTCGCGCGGGATTCTTTTGAATTTCTGACATGTAGTCAACTCACCACAGGAGGAAACATGCCCCGCATCAATCTTGCGGATCTTGCCGAGCAGTCCTTTGGAACTTCGCTCGAGCAACTCGATGACCGCCGCATTTACAAGCTGCTGGTCAAACTCGTGCAGGAGCGCTCCGCCGCCTGCCCGCTCAACAACGGCAAGAAAAAGCTCTATTACATTTCCGCCGAATTTCTGATCGGCAAGCTGCTCATCAACAACATGATCGACCTCGGCATCTACGACGAGGTTAAGGACCAGCTCACCGCCGCCGGCCACGACCTCAACAAGATTGAGGAGTTTGAGGTCGAGCCGTCGCTCGGCAACGGTGGTCTGGGCCGCCTGGCCGCGTGCTTCCTGGATTCCATCGCCACGCTGGGCCTGACCGGCGACGGCGTGGGCCTCAACTACCACTACGGCCTGTTCCGTCAGCGCTTTGTCGACAATCAGCAGAAGGCCGTCCCCGACGAGTGGCTCGGTGAGCAGAACATCCTAGTCGACGATGACCGCTCCTACACCGTCGAATTCGGCGATTTTGCCGTTACCTCCAAACTCGTCAACATCGATGTGCCCGGTTACGGCCAGCCCACCAAGAACCGCCTGCGCCTGTTCGACCTGGCGAGCGTCGACGACGGCCTGGTCCCCGGCAGTTCCATCGACTTCGACAAGACCGAGATTGCCAAGAACCTCACCCTGTTCCTCTATCCGGATGATTCCGATGAGCAGGGCCGCCTGCTTCGCATCTACCAGGAGTACTTCATGGTGAGCAACGCCGCCCAGCTCCTGATCGACGAGGCCGTCGAGCGCGGCAGCAACCTGCACGATCTGGCCGACTACGCCGTGGTCCAGATCAACGACACGCACCCCACCATGGTCATTCCCGAGCTCATCCGCCTGCTCACCACCGAGCACGACATCGAGTTTGACGAGGCCGTTACCATCGTGCGCTCCATGGTCGCCTACACCAACCACACGATTCTTGCCGAGGCGCTCGAGAAATGGCCGCTCGCCAGCCTGCAGAAGGTCTCCCCTGCCATCGCCGACATTATCGTCAAGCTCGATGAGATCGAGAAGGCCGAGCACGATGACCCGCGCGTCGCCATCATCGACGAATACGACACCGTCCACATGGCCCACATGGACATCCACTTTGGCTTCTCCATCAACGGCGTGGCCGCCCTCCACACCAAGATCCTGGAGGACACCGAGCTTCATCCGTTCTACGAGATCTATCCCGAGAAGTTCTCCAACAAGACCAACGGCATCACCTTCCGCCGCTGGATCCATGGGGCCAACCCCGCGCTCGCCAACCTGCTCGACGATGTGATCGGCACCGATTGGCGCAGCACCGGCGATCTGAGTAAACTCGCCAAGTTCGCTGACGACAAGGACGTTCTTGAGCGCCTGGCCGCCACCAAGGTCGAGGCCAAGGCCATCATGCGCCAGTTCATGGCGCTCGAGCAGGGCGTGACCATTCCCTCCAACGCCATCATCGACGTCCAGGTCAAGCGCATCCACGAGTACAAGCGCCAGCAGATGCTCGCGCTCTACATCATCTGGAAGTACCTCGATATCAAGAACGGCAACAGACCTAAGCACCCCGTCACCATCATCTTTGGCGGCAAGGCGGCGCCGGCCTACACTATCGCGCAGGACATCATCCATCTGATCCTCACGCTGTCTCAGTGGATTGCAAACGACCCCGACGTGGCTCCCTACCTGCAGGTTGTCATGATCGAGAACTACAACGTCACCGCCGCCGAGCGCGTGATCCCCGCCGCTGACATCTCCGAGCAGATCAGCCTGGCCTCCAAGGAGGCGAGCGGCACCTCCAACATGAAGTTCATGCTCAACGGCGCCCTAACCCTGTGCACGCTCGACGGTGCCAACGTGGAGATTGCCGAGCTCGTGGGCGACGAGAACATCTATACCTTTGGTGCCTCGTCCAAACAGGTCGAGCAGCTCTACGCCGACGGCAGTTATAACGCCAGCGCACTCTACCGCAAGCCCGGCATTAAACTGCTGGTGGACTTTATCACCAACCCCGCCTTTATGGCGACCGGCAACGCCGAGTGCCTGCAGCGCCTGCACGACGACATTAAGGGCAAGGACTGGTTTATGGCCCTGCTCGACATCGAGGAGTACATCCAGACCAAGGAGCGCGTACTGGCCGACTACGAGGACCAGGACGCCTGGATGCGCAAGGCGCTCATCAATATCGCCAACGCCGGCACCTTCTCGTCCGACCGCACCATCTCCCAGTACAACGACGAGATCTGGCACCTGAACTAATTTCGCTTCCCTTACCCATCCTCTTGAAAGCGGAGTCGTGGCAACGCGGCTCCGCTTTTTGTGTCCGCACGTTACCCTGTGACCCGACTCGACCGAAGAATCTCGATCTGTAACAGCTACTCGGTAAAAACGACCCCAGCTGTTACAGATTGAGACATACCGGCCCCGCCCCCTTGGGTCTATCTCGATCTGTAACATCTAACGTCCGAAATCGGCCCCACCTGTTACAAATCGAGACAAACGACCGGCCAGACAGCCCCAACACAAAGAAAGGCTCCCCTCTCGCCCAGTGGACGGGAAGGGAGCCTTATATGTGACCGCGGCAAAAGGATGGCAATACCGCAGTCGCCCAAAGGGAGGGCCTGGATGCACCGGGCCTAGATAAGGTTCTTGCCAGATACCTTATCGAAGAGGTGGGTCGCGTTCTTCTCGAACTTGAACCAGATGGTGTCGCCCGCCTTGAGCGCGCCCTTGGCCTCGAGGTCGACGACGGGGATAATCAGGACAAACTGGCCGTCGGGAGCGGTCACGTGGACATGCTCGGTCGAACCCATGAGCTCGGTGACCTCGATGGTGCCCTGGAGCGCACCCTCCTCGCCCTTGTCGGCAAGCAGAATCTGCTCGGGGCGCACGCCGGCCGTGATCTCCTTCACGTCGCCGCCGTCCCAGTTGAGAGCAAGCTGAGCGCAGGTCTCGGGGGCGAGCGCCACGTTCATATCCTCGGTCTTGACGGTAAAGCCGTTGCCCGAGCGCACCAGCTGGGCATCGAAGAAGTTCATCTGCGGCACGCCGATGAAGCCCGCGACGAAGATGTTCGCGGGATGGTTGAAGACCTCCTGCGGCGTGGCGATCTGCTGGACAACGCCGTCCTTCATGACCACGATGCGGTCGCCAAGGGTCATGGCCTCGGTCTGGTCGTGAGTAACGTAGATGAAGGTGCCCTTGATCTCGTGACGCAGCTTAATGAGCTCGGCACGCATCTGGTTACGCAGCTTGGCGTCCAGGTTGGACAGCGGCTCGTCCATCAGGAAGACCTTGGGAT
>CAUESV010000002.1 GCA_959020715.1 uncultured Collinsella sp.
GCTCGGGAGTGCCGGGCTGCTCGGGAGTGCCGGGCTGCTCGGGAGTGCCGGGCTGCTCGGGAGTGCCGGGCTGATCCGGGGTGACCGGGTCGGTGGCAAGGGCGTCCTTGGCGTAGGTGATGGACTCCTTGAGGCCGTTGGTCTCGGTGTTCAAATCACTCGGGGTGAAGCGTTCGTCAAAGTTTCCGGCCTTCTGATAGGCGCGCATCTCCTGGAGCAGGGCCTTGCACTTCTTGTAGGTGTTCTCGGTAGCAGCCTTGCCGGCCTTGTTGGCCAGGGCGGTGCGGCCCTCGGTGGTCGTCTCGGCCAGCATAGCGGCGTCAACTTCCTTGTTCTGCTCGATGAGCTCATTCTGGAGCGCGTCGAGGTAGGCGCGGACACCGACGCCAAGGGTGTCAGGGTTCTCAAAGCAGAGCGAGCTGATGTCCATGAGGACGTAGTTGATGGAGTTCTCCGGCTCCTCGTTGTTTACGATGTCTGCCTCATCGCAGTGATCGAAGGAGACGGTCTGATCGCTGAAGTACGGGCTGACCTCAGTCATCAGAGCGGAGTAGAAGGGGATGGCGACGGAGTACGCGGCGCGGGAGAGCATCTCCCACTGGATGGTAGCGACTTCGGGATCAAGGCCGCGACGAATCTGGAAGAGGTTGATCTCGGTGTTGGTTTCGGTGCCGATGGCGTAGGCGCCGTCCGTGTTGGCGTTAAGGCCGGGGGTCTTCTCGCCACGGTTGCCAAACGCGCGAATCATCTCAAAGGTGTTCCAGTTGGACTTACCGGGCTGGAAGAATAGCGGCTGCATTTCATTTACCATAGCGCCAACTTTAGCGCGCGGTTTTTTACTGGTGTCCTTTTTGATTTCATAGTCGGTGCCCTCGGCAAGCGGTGCGTCGAAGTAGGCACGGCCCTGGACATAGCGTGTCCAAGAATGCATGGCCTTTTCGCTAATTTCTTCACCATAGGTCTGGGCAACGTCGAACTGGCCATCGTCAAAGTACTTAGCAAAGCCCTTTTCCACGGGCATGGACTCGATGCCCTCGGAGTGGAGGCAGTTTGCACCGTCGTTGAGATCGACCTTGTAGTTGAGGTTGCCGATGTTGGGGTTGAGCGACGCGACGTCATCGGTGAGCTTCATGGCTATCCACTGGTGGCCGGAAAGCGCGGCGAACAGCCAGGTCTCGTTGTTATCGGCGATGATGAGCTGATCGTTGCCGCAGGCGCCCTGCTCGTCGATGATTTTGCCGAGGAGCTCGACACCTTCACGTGCATTAGCGCTTTCGCCCAAGATGACGCTGCCGTAGCTATACTCGCCAATGCCAGTGTCGGTTAGGGGATCAGCCGCCTTGGCGTCTGCATTCATGTATGTGGTCAGCGTGGCGGAGCAGGATACACCTTTCTCATTGATGCCCGCTTCGGAGTAGGCATCCCAGCGTCCGTGCCACTGCGAAGGATGGTCGCGCACGTAACTATAGCGATACGTGGTATTGGGCGAGGTGTATGCGAAGTCGGACTCGTCTGAGCCGTAGATATGGCCGGGGCCATGTGAGGGTTCGATGCCGAAGTGCTTGAGGTAGCGCTTGCCAAAGTCCTCAGCACGGCCGTAGTACGTATTACCGTCGGCCGTCAGCTTGTTGCCCATATAGACCTGCGTGCAGGCGAGCGCAGAGGTCGGCATGGACATGATGGTTGCAGCTCCAAAGGCGAGGCCTATGCCTAGCTTCTTGAGCGCGTTGACGGGGTGAGTTTTCCTCATTTTCCCTCCCAGCGTGCGAAAGCCCTCTGTCGCCAGAGGGCTTCAGCCAATAAAGACACCTCATTAGCGTAACGAACTAGAAACAATATTCATCTATGAAAGAAACTTACTCGATAAGCGTGATGAAATATGCGATGAGCGGTTAATTATACTCAGTTTGTAGCTTTATTTTAATAAAGACGCCCTGCAATTACTGTAGCCGAATAAAGTAGCTGGGAATGCCTGAAATGAGAATCCCCCGCTGTTTGGCAAATGCATAAACAGCAGGGGAGACGATAATTGGATGAATATCATACCAATGTGGAATTACTTCTTCCGGCGGTGGATCACGTTGATCGCATAGCCGACGAGCATGGCCAAAACGATGATGATAAAGCCGATCAGGGGATTGTCGTTCATGGGGTCCTCCTATTTACCAAGCGGTGAGAATTCGTCGACGATGAGGTCGAGGCATTGCGGAAGCGCGCGGGCTCCAAAGACGCCCGAGTTGCTGGAGATGATCTCGCCATCGAACTGCATGCCCAGCGACGGCGTGCAGGTGATCTTGGCTTCCTTGGTCTGGATGATCTTGAACTGCGGGCGGCCGAGTACCTTGCCGGCGGGGTCGAGTGCGGCGGTGATCACAGTAGGCAACAGCTGCACGGTGCGCACGGGTTCGATGACCGCAATGTCGACCATGCCATCGTTCATGCGGCAGTCGGGGAACAGGTTGATGTCGTTTTGGATGACCGAGGTATTGCCCGCCATGCAGCAAATGCCGTCGAGCTCCTCGACAATGCCGTCGTGCTCAATCGTAAAGTGCGCCACCGTGGGGTTGGGCGTGGCGAGCGCGGAGAGGAAGTAGGCGATTTCGCCGATGTCGTTTTTGGTGGGAGCGGCCTTCATCATGATCTCGGCGTCGAAGCCCGAGCCGGCGATGATGATAAAGCCGTGGCGCTTCTCGTTGCCGTCCTCGTCGAGCCAAAAGAGCTCGCCCATGTCCACTTTGACCGTGCGACCGGCACGGCAGGCCTTGGCGAGCGCCGCCGCCTCGGGGGCATTGCCGATGTTGTTGAAGAACAGGCAGGCCGTACCGGAGGGGAAGACGAGCGTGGGGACACCGCACCCGCGCATCTGGTCGAGCACGTTGGAGACAGTGCCGTCGCCGCCCGAAACGACCACGCGGTCAAACTCGCGCACGTCTGCCACGGCGTCCTCGGGCTCCATGCCATCGCCGATAAAACGCATCACGACCTCGTCGCCGCCCTGCGCGAGGGCGTGCGTGAATGCGTAGATTTCATCTGAGCTGGGGCCGGATGCCGGGTTGTGGATGATAAGGCAGCGCATACTTACGTTCCCGTTCTGTGACTAACCGAGTATAGTTGTAAGGCAATGCCGATATCCTACCCGTGTTTTTCGGGCCTAACCTTATTCGATGGGTTGATATGTACATTTCCACACATCAGGCTCTACTCGACTTTTGCCAGCGCGCCCGTGAGTTCGACGCGATTGCCGTCGATACCGAGTTTTTGCGCGAGCGCACGTTCCATCCACGTCTGTGTTTGGTTCAGATTGCCACTCCTGCCGAGAGCGTAGCGGTCGATCCCCTGGTAATCGACGACCTATCGCCGCTGGCCGAGCTTATGGCAGACGAGAGCGTGACTAAGGTCTTCCACGCCTGCTCGCAGGATATGGAGGTCATGCTTCATACCGTAGGCGCACTGCCGCGACCGATTTTTGATACGCAAGTGGCCGCCGCCTTTTTGGGTGAGCGCCAGCAGATTTCCTACGGCGCGCTCGTGCAGACGTTTTGCGGCGTCTCGCTGCCCAAGACCGAGTCGCTGACCGACTGGTCGCGTCGCCCACTGACCGATAAACAGATTGAGTACGCGATCGATGACGTCAAGTACCTGATCGTTGCCTATACCGAGATGATGAGCCGCCTGCGCGAGCTGGGCCGTGTGGACTGGGTGCTCGACGAGCTGCGCCCGCTGGCTGACGAGTCGCACTATCGCGCCGATCGCCACGAGGCGTTCCGCAAGGTCAAGCGCATCAATTCGTGCAGCCGCCACCAGCTGGGCATCGCGCGCGAGCTCGCCGCCTGGCGCGAGGACCGCGCCGAGCGCCGTAACATCCCGCGCAAGTGGGTCATGTCCGACGACACGCTGCTTGCGCTCGTTAAGCGCAATCCCGTGCGCGTTGAGGAGTTCCGTAGCATTCGCGGTACCGATCAGTTGGGGGAGCGCGACGTGGACGGTGCGCTCATGGCCATCAAGCGCGGCGCAAGCTGCCCGCACGATCGCCTGCCGCTCATGGTGCGCGGGCATCGCCAGATCTCTCCGGAGTTGGAGAGCGTGACGGACCTGATGTATGCGCTCATTCGCCTGGTTGCCGAGCGCTCGGGCGTGGCGACCTCGGTCATCGCCTCGCGCGATGACCTGGCCGACTATATTGAGCACCCCGAGCAGAGCCCCCTGCGCGAAGGCTGGCGCTTTGAGCTTGTGGGCTCGCGTCTGGACGATCTGCTTTCCGGCAATATGGGGCTGACGGTGAAGGACGGCAAAATCGAGCTTTTGTAGTTACGCGGTTTGCCAAGCGCTGCAAACGTTTTAGAGCTGCAATGCCAAAACATCGATGGTGTCTCGTTGGCTGGGCGAGTGGGTAAAATGCCTCCAACGTGTAACTCGATTCGGAGGAATTCGCATGCCTTATTACTATGGATACGGCTTTGGCATCGACCCGCTGTACCTGCTGGTTGTTCTTGTTTGTACAGTGCTTGGCCTTGCTGCGCAGAGCTATATCAACTCGACGTACAAGACCTGGTCCAAGGTTCGCTCGGACGGCGATACGGGTGCCACGGTCGCTCGCCGCATGCTCGACGCCAACGGTTGCAACGCCGTGGGTATCAAGGGCGTGGCTGGTGAGCTCACCGACCACTACAACCCGCAGGATAACAACCTGTATCTCTCGGATGTCAACCGTTCGGGCGGGTCGGTCGCAAGCGTTGCCGTTGCCTGCCACGAGGCGGGCCATGCCGCCCAGCGTCAAAGCGGTTACGCCATGATGAAGGTTCGCACCGCCCTCGTGCCGGTCGTCAACTTTACCCAGAACACCTGGACCATCGTGTTGCTCTTGGGCCTATTTATGAACATTGCCGGGCTCACGACCCTCGCGCTGATCTTCTTCTCGTTTAGCGTGCTGTTCCAACTGGTTACGCTGCCGGTCGAGATTGATGCTAGTCGGCGCGCCGTGGCGTATATTGAGCAGTCGGGTATGAGCTCCAAGCAGGTCAACGGTGCCAAGAAGGTGCTGACGGCCGCCGCGCTTACCTATGTGGCTGCGGCGCTCACCTCGATTATTCAGCTGCTCTATCTTATGGCTCGCTACAACAGAAACTCCAACCGATAACAAATTGGGTCGCTGGGCGCCGCGGGGATTCGTGTCCCCGCGGCGCTGTACTATGTGTTGGACTTGAATTTGCGCAGGGCCAGAGCCTTTGTGCACGATGACGAAGGGGGGCTGCGTGGCAGGCTGGAATTTGACCGGCAATACCGTTTCCGCCGAGTTCGACGGATCGGACGAGCAGGAGCGCAAAGAGCTCAGCGTGAGCCAAGCGGTGGAGATCGCCGCCGGCGCGCTCGATGCCATTCCGCAGCTGAGCGTTTTGGGTGAGGTCACGGGTTTCCGCGGTCCCAATGCCCGAAGCGGCCACTGCTACTTCCAAATCAAGGACGACTCGGCGGCCGTCGACTGCATCATCTGGAAGGGCGCCTACCTTAAGCGTACCTTCGATCTGCGTGATGGCATGCAGGTGAGCTTTAAGGGCAGCTTCAATCTCTATAAGGCCACCGGCCGCATGAGCTTTGTCGCTCGCTCGTTTTCGCTGGCGGGGGAGGGTCTGCTGCGTCAACAAGTGGCGCAACTGGCCGAAAAGCTACGCCGCGAGGGCCTGATGGACGAAGCGCGCAAGCGCCGCATCCCGGTGTTCTGCTCCCGCGTGGCGGTCGTCACCTCGCTTTCCGGTGCGGTAATCGACGACGTCAAGCGTACATTGCGTCGGCGCAATCCGCTCGTCGAGCTTGTCTGCGTGGGCGCCAAGGTTCAAGGCGAGGGTGCGCCGGCCGAGCTTATCGAGGGCCTGCGCCGTGCCGCCGCCATCACGCCGGCGCCCGACTGCATCTTGCTGGTGCGCGGCGGCGGCTCCTTCGAGGACCTCATGACCTTCAACGACGAGGAGCTTGCCCGTGCAGTGGCTGCCTGTCCCGTGCCCGTGGTGACCGGTATCGGCCATGAGCCCGATACCTCGATTTGCGACATGGTGAGCGACCGCCGCGCCTCCACGCCCACGGCGGCGGCAGAATCGGTGGCGCCGGCTATGACGGAGTTGGCCGATGTGCTCGAGGCGCGCCATCAGCGTCTGGGTGCCGCGATGGCATCGATGATTGGGTCGGCCCAGGTCGACCTGGAGATGCTCGATCAGCGCGGTCGCCGTGCCTGGGATACCTATACGGCTCGCCTGGGCGATGCGCTCGATGCGGCTGCGTGCCGCCCGTGCCTCAACGACCCCACATTTATGGTCGAGCGTCGCGAATCGGAGCTTGCGCTGACCGCCGATCGCCTGTCGGGTGCCATAGTACGCTCGGTCGGAGCTTTCCGATCCAGCTTTGAACGCCTGCCCGAGCGTCTGGTTGCAAGCACCTCGGGGCTCGATGGCAAACGCCATGCGCTCGCGCTTGCGAGTTCCCGTCTGGAGCATCAGGGGCGCACGATGCTCAACAAGCCCGCGTCCGACCTGGGCCGTGCGGCAGCCTCGCTAGATGCCCTGTCGCCGCTTAAGGTACTTGCCCGCGGTTATTCCATCGCGTACAGCGATGAAGGTGTGGCTACGAGCGCCAAGACCTTTAAGCCGGGCGACGCCATCCGCGTGCGTATGGCAGACGGCAACGTGGCTGCAACGGTCGATACGGTCGAGTAACCCGCGTTTCATAGCGATAAACCTTTAGGAAAGGAAACAGATATGGTAGAGAAGACCCCGGTCGAGCAGCTTACGTACAAGCAGGCCTCGCAGGAGCTGGAGCTCATCATCCGCAGCCTGGAGTCGGGCGATATGGAGCTCGAGGAGTCGCTCGAGAGTTATACCCGCGGCGTCGAGCTCCTCAAGAGCCTGCGCACCCGCCTGTCCGATGCCGAGCAGAAGGTCTCGGTGCTTCTTAAGGACGTCGACGGCAACGACGTGCTCGCCGACGGCGAAGCCGCCAACACCGACGACAACCTCTCGTTCTAACCATCCTGACCAAATATAATTACCTTGGTCTGTGAGAAAGGAACCAACCATGTGTGATTGCATCTTCTGCAAAATCGCCAACCACGAGATCCCCTCGACCGTTGTCTATGAGGACGACCAGGTCATCGCCTTCGACGACCTCAATCCCCAGGCGCCGGTCCATACGCTCGTGATCCCCAAGAAGCACTACAGTGACATTGCCGACAACGTACCTGCCGAGACCATGGGCGCCATGGCTCACGCCATCCAGGAGGTCGCCAAGGCCAAGGGCTTGGAGGACGGTTTCCGCGTCATCTCCAACAAGGGCGTCAACGCCGGCCAGACCGTCATGCACTTCCACATGCACGTTCTCGGTGGCAAGAACCTGGGCGAGAACCTCATCTGAGGGCGCGTAGGCCGTCGACTTGGCTGCCTTTGGAGTAATCTATGCAGCTTTCTCAACTCGAATACCTTCAAGCTGTAGCGAACTATGGCGGCGTGCGCAAAGCAGCTCGCGCCGTTCACGTGAGTCCGCAGGCCGTTTCGTCGGCAATCAAAAAGTTGGAATCTGAGTATCAGATTGTTTTGCTCGACCGATCGGCGGGGGAGGCTGTTTTGTCTCCGGCGGGCAGAGAATTTGCGCGTCGTGCACGCGTGATCCTAGCGCAAGTCGACGATCTCAAAAAGTACGCTCAATCGGGGAACGGCGGCGTTTCGCCCGACGGCCATTTCCGTCTTTACGCCCCCTGCCTTCACGGGCGGGGGCGCCTTTTTTCCGAAAACTGGTACGACTCGTTTGAAAGCTCGCACCCTCAGATTCATCTTGATGTGTGGCATCAGCCAACGGCAACATGCTTTGAATCACTTATACTTGGAATTTCGGACGCGGCTATCTCGTTTGAGGAACCACGGGACAGCGTCCTTTCTTCAAAATATATGGGTGAAAAGGAGCTCAGGGTTCTTTCATGTCCAGCTGGTCATCAATCTGTTGACGCTATGACCATTCGTGAGTTACTGGGCGGCAGGCTCGCTGTTCCCATTAATTTGTCACCCTGTCTCAATGCAATCAATCAATGTCCCGAAGCTCAGCTGGTTAATTTCCGCTTTCGCGATGTCGAATACGGAAACAGGGCGCAGGCTGAGTTTCTTCAAGCCGGGGGATTGATATTGAGTTTTTCTGGCTCTTCTCTCGCATCAAATGGATTGGAAGTAAGCGAGTGCTCTATTGAAGGCTCGCATGACGTAGCCTTGCCTATCTACTTTTGCTATCGGCAAAATGCCTGGACCGATCGACACCAGACGGTATTTCTTCACCTATTGCGTCATCTCGCTTCGTGAGGCCATTTGGCCTCAAGGCGTCAAGTGAATGTTGACGCCTTGTAACACATGACTGACGGCTTTGCCCTCATGCTTTTCCAAGATTCCGATTTAGATTGCTGACTCTTGGAGGGCGGAGCATGAAAAACCGTACGGTTTTGCTTTATATGACGTTCGTTTTTCTGTCGAACTTCAGCACCATTTTGTATTTTCTGACGGTTTACCTTGAATTCGTCGGATTCTCGATGGTGGCGATTTCTAGCATGATGATTGCATACCAAGTGAGCAAGTTCATTCTTGAAGTTCCCACTGGCTATATTGCTGATAGGTTTGGACGAAAGACAAGCGGTCTCGTTGGCGTCGTGGGAATGCTTGGATACTATGTCGCCCTGCTTCTCGTCCGTTCTCCTCTGCTTTTAATCGGCGCGTTTGCTCTCAAAGGTTTTGCCGCTGCATGTGTGAGCGGATCCATAGAAGCGATTTACATTGACAGCGTCTCTCAGGACCAGCTCGTAAGACTTAATGTCGTTGAGCGATTTGTTTTCTATGCCTCTTATGCCATCTCCGCTTGCGTGGGCGGTTTCATTTCGTCTGTCGGTGCATATCTCATTGGTCTTGCGGCAGATATCAGCGCAATGGTGTTGACGTTGGTTGTCGTTGTCTGCATTCCTGAGATGCGAAGAGGGGGCACTGCGGCGACACCTGAACGTGGAATTAGCCCGAAGATGATCGGTGCCGCTATTGCGTGTAATGGTATTCTTCGTTCGGCGTTCATCATGGACTGTTCTCAGGCATTTGCTTTTGTCGCCCTGGAAGACTTTTTCTCACTGCTGCTTGCGGGTCGCGGAATGAATGCTGTCGCTTCGGGCGTGATCATTGCGGTCCAGCTCCTTGCCTCCGCCTCCATAGGGTTTATTGTGCCCAGTGTGATTGCTCGTGTCGACAAGGGTCGTTTTGCGTGTATTTGCGGCATTGTGCGCCTTTCCCTGACTGCTCTGTTTTTGATTCCCTTTACTCCGGTCTGTTTGCTGCCCGTGTTCTATGTGTTGCAGACGGTCGCTTACTCGTTATTTGCTCCAATTAAATACTCAATTTTTCAAAATGCTGCTGATTCTTCGATGCGCTGTTCATTGATTTCGGTTCAAAGCCAGATGGTGGCGGTGGGTGCTGTTCTTTTCTATCTGCTCAACGCTGTGTTGAGCAGTGCTGCGGGCATTCGAGTCGTATTGCTTGTCGCGCTCGGGATTTCTTCTTTGGTGTATATTCCCGCGCTATTTCGTCTTACAAGCCAAAGGACATGAGTATTTAGACACCGATAACTTATATATCAACGCCAATAAACCCGAGCGCGAGGGCGTTTGGGTTTATTATTGAAGTGTATGTAACCTGGCGGCGCCACACCGCCTGTTAGTAGGGAGACACATGAACGTTCTGGTCGTCAACGCGGGATCTTCGACCCTTAAGTATCAGGTCATCGACACCAAGTCCCACAAGGTGTCCGCAAAGGGCTCCTGCGAGCGCGTCTGCTTTACCGGCGGTACCTTCACCCACGCTGCTAACGGTTCCAAGAAGGTGACCGAGAACATCGAGTTCCCCGACCACAAGGTCGCCATCGAGGTCGTCCTGAAGGACCTCGAGGCCAACGGCGTCAAGATCGAGGGCATCGGCCATCGCATCGTTCAGGGCGGTTGGTACTTTGGCGATTCCTCCCTCGTCGACGAGGACGTTCTCGCCAAGATCCGCGAGGTCGCCCCGCTGGCGCCGCTCCACAACAACCCCGAGGCCAACGTTATCGAGTTCTGCCTGGAGCAGTATCCCGACCTGCCCAACGTCACGGTCTATGACACCGCTTTCCACTTCAACATGCCCGAGGTCGCCAAGACTTACGCTCTGCCCAAGGACGTTTGCGACAAGCTGCACATCCGCAAGTACGGCGCCCACGGCACCAGCTACCGTTACATCTCCAAAAAGGTCGCCGAGATGACCAACGGCGAGGCCCGCAAGGTCGTCGTGTGCCATATCGGCTCCGGCGCTTCCCTGTGCGCTATCGAGGACGGCAAGTGCATGGACACCACCATGGGCCTCACCCCGCTCGACGGCGTCATGATGGGCACCCGCTGCGGCTCCATCGACCCGGCTACCGTGTGTTACCTGCAGCGCGAGGGCGGCTACACCTTCGACGAGGTCGATGAGATGATGAACAAGAAGTCCGGCCTTTTGGCTGTGACCGGTGGCAAGACCAATGACTGCCGCAACGTCGAGGAGCTCGCTGCCGCTGGTGACCCCGAGGCTCAGCTCGCTTTCGACATGTTTGTCTACAAGATTGCCGCCAAGGCTGCCGAGATGGCTACTTCCATGTGCGGCATGGACACCCTGGTCTTTACCGCCGGCATCGGCGAGCACGCTCCGGCTGTCCGCGCTGGCGTGGCCGACCGTCTGGCCTTTATGGGCGTCAAGATGGACCATGCCCGCAACGCCCTGCGTGGTGACGGCGCTTGGTGCCTGTCTGCCAAGGATTCCAAGGTCAAGATCTTCGTCATCCCCACGGACGAGGAGTTCATGATCGCTTCTGACGTCGAGCGCATCGTCAACGGCAAGTAATTGCATGAGGGGAGGGGCTGGACGACCGAGCGCCGTTCGGCCCCTCTTTTGTGCTCGTTGGGCGATATGCTTGATAGCTATTTATCAAGGTGTGATAACTTCTTATTAAAATGCGGCCGCCTTAAGGGGTCTGCGTCGACCGTATTGCACTGCAAAGGAGTCTCATGAACGTACTTGTTGTCAACGCCGGCAGCTCAAGCCTTAAATATCAGCTTTTGGATACCGATACCCGCGAGGTTTTCGCCAAGGGCAACTGCGAACGTATCGGTTCGGACATGGGCATCTTTGGCCACTCCGAGAACGGTGGCGCCAAGCAGACCGAGGAGGTCCCTTTCCCCGATCATCGCTCTGCTATCGCTCGTGTGCTCGAGGAGCTCGGGAAGACCGACTTTACGATTGATGGCATTGGTCATCGTATCGTTCAGGGTGGCTGGCACTTCGATGATTCCGCAGTTGTTGACGACGAAGTTATGGCCAAGATTCTCGAGGTGGCCCCGCTCGCCCCGCTGCACAACTACGGCGAGGCCGCGGCGATTGAGTATTGCCGTGAGAAGTATCCGGAGCTGCCCAACGTGGCGGTCTTCGACACCTCGTTCCACATGACCATGCCCGAGGTCGCCTATACCTACGCGCTGCCCAAGGACGTCTGCGACAAGTACCACGTGCGCAAGTACGGCGCCCACGGCACGAGCCACCGCTATGAGTGGATGATGGCCAAGGAGATCCTGGGTTCGCGCTGCCACCGTCTGCTTTCGTGCCATTTGGGTAACGGTGCTTCGCTCGCTGCTATCGAGGACGGCGTGTGCCGCGACACCACGATGGGCCTCACGCCGCTCGACGGCCTGATGATGGGCACTCGCTGCGGTTCCATTGATCCGGCCACCGTGTGCTACCTCCAGCGCGAGGGCGGCTACAGCTATCAGGAAGTCGATGACATGATGAACAAGCAGTCTGGTCTGCTTGCCATCTCGGGCATCTCCAACGACGCCCGCGACATCCGTACACGCGCCTCTGAGGGCGACGAGCGCTGCCTGCTTGCCTTCGATATGTTCGCCTACAAGGCCATGCAGCAGGCTGGCTCCATGATCGCTTCCATGGCGGGCGTGGACACCATCACCTTTACCGCCGGCATCGGCGAGAACGACTGGTCGATCCGCAAGGCCTTCTGTGACTGCTTTGAGTGGCTGGGCGTGCGCATCGACAATAACAAGAACCGCGAGGCCGTGGGCAACGGCCCGCAGGTCATCAGTGCCGCCGGTTCCGCCGTCACGGTCATGGTCATCCCTACCGACGAGGAATACATGATCGCCCACGACGTCGAGCGTCTGACCAAGAACAACTAACGCGCGCATTTGCTAGCAAGCGGAAATACCAGTCCCAAAGTGACCATCGCCAGTAACGCCTGCGCTCCCAGCAACGGCACTCATCCATTCAGTTTTTCAGCCTCAGCTCGTGGCCAAGTCGCCGTCCACTCCAGATGCCCTAATTGCTACGTAGCGGTAGAAGGCCGTACGGGCTAACCCCTGAAAACAATCCGCAGACCAGAAACGCCCCCGTTCGTAGCTCCGAAGGAGCAGAACGGGGGCGTTTCATTGGTCGAGGACGTTTTCAGGGGTTAGCCCGTACGGCCTTCGGGCGAGTGCGTACGCTACTCAGCCATCTGAGCCTGGACGGCAGTGATGGCCACGACACCCACGATGTCGTCGGCAGAGCAGCCGCGCGACAGGTCGTTGACCGGCTTGGCGATGCCCTGCAGGATGGGGCCGTAGGCGTCGGCGCCGGCGAAGCGCTGGACCAGCTTGTAGCCGATGTTGCCGGCCTCAAGGTCGGGGAACACGAGCACGTTGGCCTTACCGGCGACAGAGGAGCCGGGAGCCTTGAGCTGGGCGACGGTGGGGACGATAGCGGCATCGAGCTGCAGGTCGCCGTCGATGGCGAGCTCGGGAGCCTTCTCCTTGCAGAACTTCACGGCCTCCTGGACCTTCTTGGCGACCTCGCCACCGGCGGAGCCCATGGTGGAGTAGGAGAGCATGGCCACGTGCGGCTCAACGTTGCCCATGAAGGTGGACCAGGAGTGAGCGGAGGCGATGGCGATCTCGGAGAGCTCGTCGGAGGACGGGTTGATGTTGAGGCCGCAGTCGGCGAAGATCAGCGTGCCGTCGGTGCCGAACTGCGGGGTATCGGTGCACATCACGAAGAAGGCCGAGACCAGCTTGGTGCCCGGGGCGGTCTTGAGGATCTGCAGCGCGGGGCGCAGGGTGTCGGCGGTGGAGTGGCAGGCGCCGGAGACCAGGCCGTCGGCGTCGCCCATCTTGACCATCATGGTGCCAAAGTAGGTGGCGTCCATCACCTGGGCGCGAGCCTGCTCGATGGTAACGCCCTTCTTGGCGCGGAGCTCGGCAAACTTCTGCGCGTACTCCTCGTGCTTCTCGGCGTTGCGCGGGTCGATGACGGTGGCGCCGGGAACGTTGATCTCGTCGGGGTTACCCAGGATGACGATCTTTGCCAGGCCCTCCTCGATGATTTTGGTGGCCGCGACGATAGTGCGCGGATCCTCGCCCTCGGGCAGGACGATCGTCTTAAGGTCGGCCTTAGCGGCAGACTTCATACGGTTTAGGAAATCGCTCATGTTACTCCTTACAAGCGTTTCGCTAAGCTCCAGGCACCCGGCTGTTCACGAATAAACCCGCTGCTAGCGGGTTTACCTTTCAATTATGTTCGCCGCGGTGCTTGAGCTTTCCTTGTGTGGCAAGCTCATTATAGGACGCATTAGCGCTATAATCGCTCTGATAAATATGTCTCGAAGAATGTTCGAGAAAAGCCCAGCTAACGAGCCCGTGGCTTTTGACAAGGAGTATCGATGCAGATTACCTCAGGCCTGCCTGAAGGCTTTAACGCCGGCGCGTACGACATGATTGTCGTCGGTGCTGGATATGCCGGTGCCGTTTGCGCCCGCCGTCTTGCCGAGACCATCGGCTATCGTGTTGCCGTTTTGGAGCGCCGTAGCCACATTGCGGGCAATGCCTATGACTGCACTGACGAGGCCGGAATCCTGATCCACAAGTACGGTCCGCATATCTATCACACCTTTAACGAGCGCGTGCACAATTTCCTGTCGCGCTTTACCAAGTGGACGGATTATCAGCACAAGGTGCTTGCCAACATCAACGGTACCCTTATGCCCGTGCCCTTCAACCATGCGAGTCTCAAGCTCGCCTTTGGTGACGAGCGCGGCGAGGAGCTGTATCAGAAGCTCGTGGAGACCTTTGGCAAGGATGTCAAGGTGCCCATTATGGAGCTGCGTAAGAAGAACGACCCGGATCTTGCCGAGGTCGCCGATTACGTCTACGAGAATGTCTTTTTGCATTACACCATGAAGCAGTGGGGCCAGACGCCCGATCAGATCGACCCCTCGATCACCGGCCGCGTTCCCGTCTTTGTGGGCGATGATGACCGCTACTTCCCGCAAGCTCCCTTCCAGGGCATGCCACAGGAGGGCTACACGGCGCTCTTTGAGCACATGCTCGACCACGACCTGATTGACGTGTTCTGCGACGTGGACGCCCGCGATCTTTTTGAGATCGACGAGACCACCGTCAAGGTCGACGGCAAGGTCTACGGCGGCGAGATTGTCTATACCGGTCCGCTCGATGAGCTGTTCAACCTCGACTTGGGCGCGTTGCCGTACCGCACGCTCGATATGAAGTTCGAGACGCTCGATATGGACCAGTTCCAGCCCGTGGGCACCGTCAACTACACCACGAGCGAGGACTACACGCGCATCACCGAGTTCAAGAACATGACCGGTCAGGTCCTGCCCGGCAAGACCACCATCATGAAGGAGTACTCCAAGGCCTATACGCCCGGCTCGGGCGAGACGCCGTACTACGCCATTCTTGAGCCCGAGAACCGTGAGCTCTATGAGCGCTATCTTGAGCGCGTCCAGAACCTGACGAACTTCCACCCGGTGGGTCGTCTGGCCGAGTATCGTTACTACGATATGGATGCCGTGACCAATTCTGCCCTCGATCTTTCGGATGAGATTATCGCCTGCCATGCATAAAGTCATAACATTCGGTATTCCCTCGTATAACGCCGCCAAGGACATGGACCATTGCATCACCTCCATCTTGGAGGGGAGCAATTACGCCACCGATATCGAGATTATCGTGGTGGACGACGGCTCCAAGGACGAGACGGCCGCCAAGGCCGACGAGTGGGAGGCCCGTTATCCTGGAATCATCCGCGCGGTGCACCAGGAGAACGGCGGTCACGGTATTGCCGTCCTTTCGGGTCTGCGCGAGGCGCAGGGCACCTACTACAAGGTTGTTGATTCGGACGACTGGCTTGACGGCGCTGCCCTTTCGACCATGCTGTCGATTCTGCGTGGCTTTGAAGAGCGCGACCAGCGCGTTGACCTGTTTATCTCGAACTACGTGTACGAGAAGGTTTACGAGGGCACACATACCGCTATTGGCTACAAATTTGCCCTGCCGCGCAAAAAGATCTTTTCCTGGGGTCAGATCGGTCATTTTCGCCTGGACCAGAACCTACTCATGCACAGCCTGTGCTATCGCACGGATGTGCTGCGCGAGTCCAACCTTCCCATGCCGCCGCACACGTTCTATGTGGACAACATCTACGCCTATGTGCCGCTGCCGCGTTGCAAGACCATGTACTACGCCGACATCGACCTCTACCGCTACTTTATCGGTCGCGAAGGCCAGAGCGTCAACGAGGCAACGATGGTCAAGCGTCTGGACCAGCAGTTCCGTGTTACGCGTATCATGATGGAGTCGTACCACCTGTACAGCGATGTCGAGTCGTCGCGTCTGCGTTCGTACATGATGGGCTACTTCACCATGATGATGGCGATCTGCTCGGTGCTTACCAAGCTTTCCGAGGAAGATTGCGCCGACGAGCGCCTAAAGACGCTGTGGAATGATTTGAAGGCCTACGACGAGCGCATGTATCGTCGTGCCCGCTACGGCGTGGTCGGGTTCTTCACCAATCTGCGCGGACGGGCCGGAGACAAAACCACACTCGGCCTATACCGTCTTGCCTCAAAGATCTTCAAATTCAACTAGCTGCTGAGTAATCGCTGCTGATAGGTTGACTGGGCCCCTTGGCCTTTAGTTTGCTACTGCGAACAGTCCTGCTCGCACGGAAAGCACATCAAGTGCTTTCCGACTCGTGCGGAACTTGTATCAAACTAAAGGCCAAGGGGCCTCTGCTATAAGAATTGATTGTCAGGTTATTTGAATTTGAAGATCTTCGACGCGCGGTACACAGGGGCCTGGGCTGAAAAGAATTAGGTTGGAAGTCGGTCGGATGCGGGCGGGCGTTACGTTTGTCGCGAGTTCCGTATGCAAAGAAGGCCACTTGATGTGGCCTTCGTCTTGCATAGGACTGTAGAGCAGCAAACGTAACGCCCGCCCGCCTCCGACCGACGGTCGAGTGGATTACTTCGCGGCGCCGGGGATGCCGTGGGAGGTTTTGGCAGTTTTGGCTCCGTTTACGATGGCAGTTTCCAGGGCCCTTACTGCGAGCATGCCCAGCAGGTCTAGGGGAACGGCGGCGCTTGCCTGGGCGCCCAGTTTGCCGCTGGCGAGGGTGTAGATGGTGTCGCCGTCGTTGGTGGTGTGTGTGGGGCGGATGGCGTGTGCGTAGGCGTCTGCGGCCATCTGGGAGACCTTGGTGGCTTGTGCCTTAGTGAGTTCCACGTTGGTGACGATGCAGCTGATGGTGGTGTTGGTGCGGTCGAGCGGCATCTGCATGGATCCGGCGGCGGCAAAGGCTGCGAGTTCCATATCGACGATCTGGTCGCTATCGGCTGCGGCGCGCATACCGGCGACCCACTCGCCGGTGAAGGGGTCGACAACGTTGCCGCAGGCGTTGACCGAGACCACGGCGCCCACCTTGATGGGGCCGAGCGCCACGGCGGCAGCGCCAAGGCCGGCCTTCATGCAGGTGGCGGGGCCCATGAGCTTACCCACGGTAGCGCCCGTGCCGGCGCCCACGTTGCCCTGTTTGAGCTTGGCGGGGGTGTTGTCGAGCGCTTCGCGCACGGCGGCGACGCCGGCCTCAATGTCGGGGCGAACGGTGGGGTTACCAAAGGCGAGGTCGAAGATACAGCTGGAGCACACGATAGGCACCTGCGTGGGGCCGACGGGAAGGCCGATGCCGCGGCTCTCAAGCTCGCGAGCGACGCCGCTTGCAGCCTCGAGGCCAAAGGCCGATCCACCCGAAAGGCAGACAGCGTGGACCTTGTCGACGGTGTTCTCGGGACGCAGCAGGTCGGTTTCGCGCGATGCCGGGGCACCGCCGCGAACGTCAACGCCGCCAGTGGCGCCCTCGGGTGCCACGATTACGGTGCAACCGGTGCCGGCCTCCTCGTCCGTATAGTTGCCATAGCAAAAGCCATCGACATCGCAGACGTCAATAGCCTCGAGCAGTGTATCCATGTTTAACTCCTATCGGTTTTCCGCCGCGCCTTGTGCCCGGTCGGGATCCGTACGGTACGCCAAAATTGTAGGCGCCGGGGGATACCCAGCGCCAGATGCAATTACGAGAGTTTTTGAATCGCGCGCGCGACGCGGGCGATGGGTAGGCCCACCACGTTATAGAAGTCGCCCGAAATATCGTGCACGAGCATGCGTCCTCCTGTGCCCTGAATGCCGTAGGCGCCGGCCTTGTCCATGGGCTCACCCGAGGCGACGTAGTGCTCGATCTGTTCGTCGCTGAGCTCGTAGAACGTTACGTCGGTCACATCGACAAAGGACAGGCTTTCGGCGGCATGCGGGGCGGCCGTATCGCCCGCCTTAACGATGCAGACGCCGGTTGCGACCTGGTGCGTGCGGCCCGAAAGCTCACGGAGCATGGCGCGCGCCTCGTCCTCGGTTGCCGGCTTGCCCAGAATCTTGCCGTCAAAGGTGACGATGGTGTCGGCCGCGACCGTTAGCTCATTGGGCTCGGCATGCTCGGCGGCAACGGCGGCGGCTTTTGCGCGTGCTAAGCGTTCAACGAGCGTAAGCGGGGCCTCGCCATCAAACGGCGTTTCGTCGATATCGGCAGGAATGATGCGAATGTCATAGTCCGCCTCGCGCATCAACTCGATGCGGCGCGGTGATTGCGAAGCCAAAATCATAACTGAATGCCCTCGGCGACCTTCTCGACGGCCTTGTCGCCGGCGAGCGTGCGCAGCAGCTCAAGCGCAAAGGGGAGCGACTGGGCCATGCCGCTGGCGGTGATGATGTTGCCGTCTTGCGTAACCTTCTCGCCGGTATAGGCGCCTTCGGGGAAGCTTTTCTCAAAGCCAGGGAAGCACGTGGCGCGGCGCCCCTCGAGCAGGTCGAGCTCGCCCAGGATAAACGGGGCGGCGCAGATGGCGGCGACGTGCTTGGTTGCGGCGAACTCGCGGACCACGTCGCAGACGCGCTGATCGGCGCGCAGGTTGGTGGCACCGGGTAGGCCGCCAGGCAGCACGACGCAGTCGTACTCGTCAAAGTCGATCTCATCAAAGAGCGCATCGCAGGTCACGGGAATCTGCAGCGAGCTTACGACCTCACGCGTGGGCATGATCGAGACGAGCGTGGCGCGCACGCCGCCGCGACGCATGACATCGACCATGGTCAAGCATTCAATAGTTTCAAAGCCATCGGCGGCGAGAACGGCAACGCTGGGCATGGGGGTTCCTTTCATAGGCGGCATACAATTAGCCGTCTTATACCCCGAAGACCTCCGCTTGCCACGCTCGATTTCCCAATGATTTTTCTGAGCAATGATTAAGTGGCTAGTTGCGCTTAAGGTGGACGACGGTCTCGCAGTGGAAGGTTTGCGGGAACAGGTCGACTGGCGTGATCTTTACGGGGGAGAAGGTGCCTTCTTCGACAAAGCGTTTGAGATCGCGCGCCAGGGTGGCCGGGTCGCAGCTCACGTAGGCGACGTCGCGAGCACTCGTGCTGGCGATAAGGTCGATCGCCTCGGGGGCGAGGCCTGCGCGCGGCGGGTCGACCACCAAGACGTCGGCATCCTGGTCGGGGAACTCGCGCACCGCGTCTCCGCCAATGACGTCGACGTTATCAAGCTTGTTGATCTCCAGGTTACGGCGCAGGTCGCGCACGGCGGGGCCGTAGGCCTCGACAGCGGCGACAAAGTCGCAGCGGCGGGCGAGCGGCAGGGTAAAGGTGCCGGCACCACAGTACAGGTCCACGGCAAGCTCGTCTTCCTGCGGGTCGAGTGCTTCCATGACAAGGTCGATCAAAATCTCGGCACCCTTGGTGTTGACCTGGAAAAAAGACGGGGCAGACAAGCGCATCTGGCCGTCAGCGATGTTCTCGGTCCACGAGCCCTCTCCGGCGAGCATCTCCACCTTGGAGACACGGCGGGCCTTCTTTTCGCCCTTGCTCATCACGCGCACGATGCTCGTGGGGTGAGCGGCGTCCGCCAGCACGCGGGAGACCTGCGAGCGCGGAAAAGAGCCTGTGGGCGTCCAGAGTGCGACTTCGAGTGCCTTGGTGCGGCGCGATGCGCGAATGCCCACGCGTTCGAGCCCCAAGTCATGGCTGCCGCTTAGATAGTTGAGTGCGCCGACGACCGATTTGAGCGCCTTTGGGAAGCGCTTATCGAACAGCGGGCACGTATCGACGGTCACGATTTTGCTGGGATCGACACCGTGCATGCCAAGGCGCACGCGACCGTTGACGACGGTTGGTTCGAGCTCGATTTTATTGCGGTAGCCCCAGTCGTCCTTGGTGTGGCAGATGGGCTGTACCAACTCATCAACCTGCTCAGGAGCGAACTTGCCGATGCGCTCGAGCGTGGAGCGCAGGTTTTGCTCCTTGGCGGCGAGCTGTGCCGTGCGTGAGAGATTGCCCCACGAGCAGCCGCCGCAAATGCCCACGAAGGGGCAGGGAGGCTGAATGCGATCGGGGCTTGGCTCCAGAATCTCGGTGGTGCGGGCGCGCATGAACGACTTGCCGTCCTGTACGACCTCGGCCTCGACGGTGTCGCCTGCCACGGCGCCCTGCACAAAGACGGCCTTGCCGTTGTCGGCGTGCGCCAGCCCGTCGGCGCCGTAGGTCATCGATTCTATAGTGAGCTTCATATCCCTGCCTGTCATTCGCGTTGTTATTCGCACCATGGTAGCAGGGAAAAGCGCCCCGCATCCGAGGCTTTCCTCAAATGCGGGGCGCTTCTACAAACTGCTTCTACAAACGACTATTTCGTCTTGCCGGTAATGAGCGTCTTAAGACCCAGGCCGATCAGGCCCAAGCCCATGCGCACGCGGCCGGGGCGATGGCGCTCGATGGTCTTGGTCTTGCCGGCGGGCTTATCGTGACGGGCGCTCGTCTCGGGCGCAGGCTTAGCTGCCTGCGGCTCGGGCTGTGGCGCAGGTGCAGGCTCGGGCTCAATGACGGTCGCCTGGACCTCTTGGACCTTGGGCGCTACCGGCTGCGGCTCGGGCTCGGGGGCAGGTTTCGCCTCAATGACGGGCTCGGGCGCGGCCTCGGCGTTGCGATAGGCGCGCTCCAGCAGGGCTTCCTGCGAGTTGAAGGGTTTCTCACCCTCTGCACGCTCCACGGGGACCCAGGTGCCGTCGCTCGTGAGGCTGCGGGCCTTCACGTTGTCCCGCAGCTGCATGCCCATGTACTCGTGTACCAGGGCGCGGCAGGTGGGGTCGAGCACGGGGAAGGCGATCTCCACGCGGTGCTCGGTGTTGCGCGTCATCATGTCGGCCGAGCTCAGATAGATCATGTCCGAGTCCACGCCAAAGGCGTAAACGCGCGCATGCTCCAAAAAGCGTCCGACGATGGAGCGGACATGCACGTTCTCGGTCTTGCCCGGAACACCGGGCTTGAGGCACGAGATGCCGCGGATGATCATGTCCACGCGGACTCCAGCGCACGATGCCTCGGCGATCTTGTCGATGACCTCGCGGTCGGTGAGCGAGTTGAGCTTAAAGAACACGCGGGCGGGCTCGCCGGCAAGGGCGCGCTGGATCTCGCGGTCAAGCCCGCGCATGATGAGCGGTTTCAGTCCGACGGGCGCCACACCCAGGAAGCGGTAATCGCCGCGCAGGTTGCCCAGCGACAGGTTGCGGAAGAACAGGTTGGCGTCCTCGCCGATGCCGGGGTGGGCGGTCATGAGCATAAAGTCGCTGTAGAGTTTGGCCGTCTTCTCGTTAAAGTTGCCGGTGCCCAGCAGCGTCAGGCGCGTTAGCGCCATGCCCTCGCGATAGGTGAGCTGGCAGATCTTGGAGTGGCACTTAAAGCCCTCGGAGCCGTAGATGACGGTGCAGCCGGCCTCTTCCAGGCGCTCGGCCCACTCGATGTTGTTCTGCTCGTCAAAGCGGGCACGGAGCTCCATGAGCACCGTGACCTCTTTGCCGTTCTCGGCGGCATCGATCAACGACTCGCATAGGCGGCTCTGCTTGGCCACGCGGTAGAGCGTGATGCGCAACGAGATGCACTCGGGGTCATAGGCGGCCTCGTGCACCAGATCCAAGAACGGGTTCATGGCCTCGTAAGGGTAGAAGAGCAACTTGTCGTGCTGCAGCACCTGCTCGCGGATGGAGCGGGTCATGTCGATGTTGGGGTTGGACTGCGGCTTAAACGGCGTAAAGAGCAGCTCGTTGCGCAGGTGCTCGGGAATCTTGCCCTCAATGCCAAAGACGTAGCCCAGGTCGAGTGGGATATCGCAGGTAAAGACAGAGCGGCGCGAAAGCTCGAGCGCCTTGCGGATGGTCTTGAGCGTCGCCTTCTCGAGCGACCCCGAGACCGCGAGAACTACCGGTTGCAGACGCAGGCGCTTCTTAAGAATACGCTTCATGTGCTGGCGGTAGTCCTCTTCCTCTTCGACGCCCTCGCCGTCCGGATCGATGTCGGCGTTGCGGGTGACTCGGATGAGCGCGCGGTCGAGTGGCTTGTAGGAGCCAAAGCAGCTGTCCAGGCAGGCGAGGATGACGTCTTCGAGCAAGATGTAGGAGTAGGTGCCGGTGGGCGAGGGGATCTCGACCACGCGGTTCATCGAGGCGGGAATCTCGATCAGGCCCAGCAGACTTTCCTCGTCGGTGGCGCCGTCCAGACCACAGGCCAGATAGAGTGCGCCATTGCGCAGGTTGGGGAAGGGGTGGCGAGGATCGATGACCAGCGGCGAGATAACCGGCGACACGTAGGCCTGGAAGTAGCGGGTTACAAAGGTGCGCTCCTCGGGCGTAAGCGAATCGATGCGGGCGCGGTGAACGCCCAAGGTGTCGAGCTTGCCCTCGATGCTCTTAAAGATGGACTCCCAACGGGTAAGGAGCCCGGGCATTTCGGCCATGACAGCATCGACCTGTTCGGAGGCGGTCATATTGCTCTTGTTGTCGACAGGTTGTTTTTTGAGCTCCGCCAGATCGGACAGGCCGCCCACGCGCACCATGAGAAACTCGTCGAGGTTAGACTCGAAAATCGACACGAACTTTAGACGCTCGAACAGCGGAACGGTCTCATCGAAGGCTTCGTCAAGCACGCGGTTGTCAAAGCGCAGCCAGCTAAGCTCTCGGTTTTGCGTGTACGAGAAGTCGCGCGGCGGCTTGCGCAGCTTTGCGGCGGCTTGCTTCTTTTCGATTTTGCTCGGCATATGCATCTGTCCGTTCAGTCCCCACAGGGGACGGTAGCCTAACACTATTCACTATTGTCTCAATTTAGTCGACCGCTGGCACGGACGTATCGCGTGAACGGTATCTTTACCTACTTCTTACGCTGACAAGTTATAGGACTGACGCCCTGCTTGTCTGCAAGCGGTCTATATCCTCACTCAACTGGTGCGTAAGTGTGAATAAGAATGATAGATAGCTGAATATCATCGAATACAGACAGAAACGTAAACTAGCGTCATTTATATACATAAAACCGATTTAGCTATGCAATTCTGAATCAAAAGTTTAGAGACGCAATCGCAAATGGTTTTTAGGAAAAAAGAGCGTTTACCTTAGAAAAGTTACTTTAGAACGCCGAAGTGCATCATGGGGGAATCACATGCGATATACCGTTCATCGCACTTTGTTGACCGTTCGGGGGCGAGGTGGAATTGCGGGTGGAATTTGGATATAACTAGAGCTGTCAGCAAGCAGCGTCCGCTATGAAAGGGCGCTGAGAGATTCGGCCGAAAGGCCCGAAAGAAAGGTAGGAGGCCATGACGAAAGGTCTGCACGTGCCTTCCGAGATCGGCAAGCTCAGGAAGGTCTGCCTGCACCGTCCCGGCGACGAGCTCCTCAACCTGCCGCCCGACGAGCTCGAGCGACTCCTGTTCGACGACGTCCCGTTCCTGGAGGTCGCCCAGCAGGAGCACGACACCTTCGTCCAGATCCTGAGGGACCAGGGCGTGGAGGTCCTCTATCTCGAGAACCTCGTCGCCGAGGTGTTCGACCAGGTCCCCGGCGCCCGCGCCGAGTTCACCGACCAGTACATCGCCGAGGCGGGCATCCGCGGCCAGCACATGCCGCAGATCGTCCGCGAGAAGCTGGACTCCATCGAGGACAACCTCGAGTTCGTCAAGAAGACCATGGCCGGCATGACCAAGTCCGAGATCGAGATGCCCCTCACGGCCTCCACGACCCTCGACTCCCTGGTCAACTCCGAGTCCGAGTCCGACCTGATCATCGACCCGATGCCCAACCTCTACTTCACCCGCGACCCGTTCGCGGTCGTCGGCGAGGGCGTCAACCTCAACCGCATGTACTCGGTCACCCGCAACCGCGAGACCCTGTACGGCAAGTACATCTTCAAGTACCACCCCGACTACAAGGACGTCTCGCTGTACTTCCGCCGCGACTGCCAGTTCCACACCGAGGGCGGCGACGTGCTGAACATCAACGAGAAGACCCTCGCCGTCGGCATCTCCCAGCGCACCCAGGCCGCCGCGATCGACGTCATGGCCCAGAACATCTTCTGGAACTCCGACTCCAAGGTCGAGCGCATCCTGGCCTTCGACATCCCGGTCTCGCGCGCCTTCATGCACCTCGACACGGTCTTCACCCAGATCGACGTCGATAAGTTCACGATCCACCCCGCCATCATGGGCACCCTGCGCGTCTACGAGCTGACCGCCGGCAAGAACCCGGGCGACGTGAACATCCGCCTGATCGAGGACACCCTCGAGCACGTCCTGGAGGACGCCACCGGCGTCGACCAGGTCAAGCTGATCCCCTGCGGCGGCGGCGACCCGATCGCGGCCTCCCGCGAGCAGTGGAACGACGGCTCCAACACCCTGTGCGTCGAGCCCGGCAAGATCTGCGTCTACGCCCGCAACACCGTCACCAACGACGTGCTGTACAAGGAGGGCCTGGACCTTCTCGTCGTGCCCTCCGCCGAGCTCTCCCGCGGACGCGGCGGCCCGCGCTGCATGAGCATGCCCTTCTGGCGCGAGGACCTCTAGGGTCTTCAAGGACCCGTACAGGTCTTAATACATACATCTAGCTGCCATTAGATGTCTCCCATTGGGGCGGTGCGGGTTTTCGCACCGCCCCAATCTTGTATGAGGAACGTCAACACGGTTGGATGACTGCTTTTGTAAGGAGCTTGGCCATGGACATTAAGACGATTGGCGTTGAGGAATGGCTCAACGTTTGGGAGAAGAGTGCCACGTGGGACATCGCCCAGTCGACGATCTCGTCGCTCACCATGGGCGAGCTGCGCGCGCTCGATGAGCAGGACGGCGCCACGTTCTACGAGCGCCTGGACCGCGAGAAGATGAACTACGGCTGGATCGAGGGCTCGCCGGAGTTTAAGGCTGAGGTTGCCAAGCTGTATCGTCGCGAGGTCAATCCCGATCACATTCTGCAGACTAATGGCTGCACGGGCGCTAACCTCAACGCCATCATGGCTGTGGTCGAGCCCGGTGACCACGTTATCGCCGAGTGGCCCACCTACGCGCCGCTCTACGAGATTCCGCGCACGCTGGGCGCCGAGGTCGAGTATTGGGAGCTTCGCGAGGAACTCGGCTGGAAGCCCGATATCGAACAGCTCAAGCGCTTGGTGCGCCCCAACACCAAGCTTATCTGCATAAACAACGCATCGAACCCCATCGGTACGGTGCTCGATGCCGATATGCTCGGCCAGATTGCCGAGATCGCCCGTTCGGTGGGCGCCTACGTGCTGTGCGACGAGGTGTATCTGCCGCTCGAAAACACTGAGTCCTTTATGTCGATGGTCGACGTGTACGAGAGGGCCATTAGTCACCAACTCGTTGTCGAAGACCTATTCGACGCCTGCGGCCCGCGTGGGCTGGGTCGTGGCCGACGAAGCGGTGTCCAACCGCATCCGTACCTATCGCGATTACACCATGATCTGCGGCGGCGTGCTCAACGATGCCCTGGCGACCTATGTGCTTGAGCACAAGGATAAGATTCTCGAGCGCAATCGCAAGATCGTGTTTGGCAACCGCGATATCGCGCAGGCTTGGATCGATACGCAGCATCGCGTTTCCTGGACGGCCCCGCAGGGCGTGTCCACCTCGTTTATCCAGCTGGATATTCCCGAGGATGACGAGGAGTTCTGCAGGCGCCTGCTGTCCGAGAGGGGAGTGCTGCTGGTCCCCGGTAGCCGTTTTGAGCTTCCCTGCGGCGCACGCCTGGGCTACTGCGCGAGCGAGAACGTTCTGCGCGAGGGCCTGAGGCTTTTGGGCGAGGCACTGGCGGAGTTTGATCGCTAGGATTCCGATGATCTTCGAGGTCCTTATCAAAATTGGCCGAAGATAATCGAAAACGGACCCGTTTCCCTAGGGGAAGCGGGTCCGTTTTTCTATACCGAGAAGTCAAGTTGTTACAAATGGGGCCGTAAAGCGAGTCGGTATCCGCTGGGCCTTATACTGAGCTTCCGGTGAACGGTATCAAGCGTCTGGTAAACGGTAATTTGTTTACCAGAAATGAATAGGACAAACTTTTTTCTGAATAAAAATGAAAATGGTTGAGACGCAGTATGAATCGCTAATTCTATTCATAGCTTTATTGGAAATATGCAATATGAGGGTGGTTTAACAAAGTTTAGTTCCAATTGATTTTTGGATTGAAAACGCGTTTAAGCACGTAAATACACTTTATTAAATCAAAGTGTGCCATGCGTGAAGTATATGTGTATGCCGTTCACCCCTCATATAAAACCGTTCGGGGGCGAGGTGGAAGTATGAACTGATTTTGGATATAAATATGTCGTCAGCAATAACGCCTCACACGGAGGGGCGCTAACGAATCGGCCCTGACAGGGGCCCGAAAGAAAGGTAGGAGGCCATGACGAAAGGTCTGCACGTGCCTTCCGAGATCGGCAAGCTCAGGAAGGTCTGCCTGCACCGTCCCGGCGACGAGCTCCTCAACCTGCCGCCCGACGAGCTCGAGCGACTCCTGTTCGACGACGTCCCGTTCCTGGAGGTCGCCCAGCAGGAGCACGACACCTTCGTCCAGATCCTGAGGGACCAGGGCGTGGAGGTCCTCTATCTCGAGAACCTCGTCGCCGAGGTGTTCGACCAGGTCCCCGGCGCCCGCGCCGAGTTCACCGACCAGTACATCGCCGAGGCGGGCATCCGCGGCCAGCACATGCCGCAGATCGTCCGCGAGAAGCTGGACTCCATCGAGGACAACCTCGAGTTCGTCAAGAAGACCATGGCCGGCATGACCAAGTCCGAGATCGAGATGCCCCTCACGGCCTCCACGACCCTCGACTCCCTGGTCAACTCCGAGTCCGAGTCCGACCTGATCATCGACCCGATGCCCAACCTCTACTTCACCCGCGACCCGTTCGCGGTCGTCGGCGAGGGCGTCAACCTCAACCGCATGTACTCGGTCACCCGCAACCGCGAGACCCTGTACGGCAAGTACATCTTCAAGTACCACCCCGACTACAAGGACGTCTCGCTGTACTTCCGCCGCGACTGCCAGTTCCACACCGAGGGCGGCGACGTGCTGAACATCAACGAGAAGACCCTCGCCGTCGGCATCTCCCAGCGCACCCAGGCCGCCGCGATCGACGTCATGGCCCAGAACATCTTCTGGAACTCCGACTCCAAGGTCGAGCGCATCCTGGCCTTCGACATCCCGGTCTCGCGCGCCTTCATGCACCTCGACACGGTCTTCACCCAGATCGACGTCGATAAGTTCACGATCCACCCCGCCATCATGGGCACCCTGCGCGTCTACGAGCTGACCGCCGGCAAGAACCCGGGCGACGTGAACATCCGCCTGATCGAGGACACCCTCGAGCACGTCCTGGAGGACGCCACCGGCGTCGACCAGGTCAAGCTGATCCCCTGCGGCGGCGGCGACCCGATCGCGGCCTCCCGCGAGCAGTGGAACGACGGCTCCAACACCCTGTGCGTCGAGCCCGGCAAGATCTGCGTCTACGCCCGCAACACCGTCACCAACGACGTGCTGTACAAGGAGGGCCTGGACCTTCTCGTCGTGCCCTCCGCCGAGCTCTCCCGCGGCCGCGGCGGCCCGCGCTGCATGAGCATGCCCTTCTGGCGCGAGGACCTCTAAGTCTTTCCGTTTCCGGTGCGGTCCCCCTACAACCGCACCGGTTTCGCCCGTCAAACGGGCAACACTGATACTTATGTAATTCATTTCTTCGAAAGGATTCGAACCATGGGTGTTAACCTCTCCGGCCGTAGCTTCCTCAAGCTTCTCGACCTCACCACCGAGGAGATCGAGTACCTGCTCAAGCTCTCCAAGAACTTCAAGGACATGAAGCGCGCTGGCGTTCCGCACCGCTATCTCGAGGGCAAGAACATCGTTCTGCTCTTCCAGAAGACCTCCACTCGTACCCGCTGCGCCTTTGAGGTCGGCGGCATGGATCTGGGCATGGGCGTCACCTACCTCGATCCGGGTTCGTCGCAGATGGGCAAGAAGGAGTCCATCGAGGACACCGCCCGCGTTCTCGGCCGCATGTATGACGGCATCGAGTTCCGTGGCTTTGCTCAGGACGATGTCGAGGAGCTCGCTGCTAAGTCCGGCGTGCCCGTGTGGAACGGCCTGACCACTGAGTGGCATCCTACCCAGATGCTCGCCGACATCCTGACCGTCCAGGAGAACTTCAACTACGACATCAAGGGCAAGACTCTCGTCTTCATGGGCGACTGCAAGAACAACGTTGCCCGCTCACTCATGGTCGTCTGCTCCAAGCTCGGCATGAACTTCGTGGCCTGCGGCCCCGAGGAGTGCATGCCCGCCGACGACGTCATCGAGGCCTGCAAGCCCATCGCCGAGGCCAACGGCTGCACCATCAAGCTGACCACCGACGTCAAGGACGGTGTCACCGGTGCCGACGTTATCTACACCGACGTGTGGGTCTCCATGGGCGAGCCCGACGAGGTCTGGGCCGAGCGCATCGCTCAGCTCACCCCGTATCGTGTTACTTCTGAGGTCATGGCTATGGCCAACCCGGGTGCCATCTTCCTGCACTGCCTGCCCAGCTTCCACGACACCAACACCACGATTGGCGCCGAGAAGTGCGAGCAGTTCGGCATCACCGAGCAGGAGGTCACCGACGAGGTCTTCGAGAGCCCCGCTTCCAAGGTCTTCGACGAGGCCGAGAACCGCATGCACACCATCAAGGCTGTCATGTACGCCACACTCAAGTAAGAGCATCTAGCATCTCGCTCGGGGTGTATTGCTACTCACCCCGAGCGGTTTTGTCTGGTAAATATCTTGCGTCGGGCGGTGGGCACGGCACGGAAAATCCGCTTCGCGCGAGAAAGTTAAATGATTTATGAAGGGGGGATGAGAACCATGACTGAGACCGCTAAGAAAAAGCGCGGTATGCCTTCATCGTTCACCATTCTTCTAGCTCTGCTGGCAATTGTTGCAGTGATTACCGTTATCGTCTCCGGCACGTCCGGCGGCGCGGTTACCGCAGCCCGCCTGAGCGATTTCTGCACCGCCCCGATCCTGGGCTTCGCTGACGCTCTGCCCGTCTGCCTCTTCGTTATGATCCTGGGCGGCTTCCTCGGCATGATGACCGAGACCGGCGCCCTGGACAACGGCATCGCCGTCCTGGTGCAGAAGCTTAAGGGCAACGAGATCATGCTCGTTCCCGTGCTGATGCTCATCTTCTCCCTCGGTGGTACCACTTATGGTATGTGCGAGGAGACCGTTCCCTTCTACGCCCTGCTTGCCGCTACCATGATGGCTGCTGGCTTCGACCCCATGGTCGGCGCTGCTACCGTCCTGCTCGGCGCTGGCTGCGGCTGCCTGGGCTCCACGGTTAACCCGTTCGCTGTCGGCGCTGCCGTCGACGCTCTGACCGGCGTTGGCATTGAGGTCAACCAGTCCATCATCATCGGCCTCGGTGCCGTCCTGTTGATTGTCACTACCGCTATGTCCATCGTCTTCGTGATGAACTATGCCAAGAAGGTCAAGGCTGACAAGGGTTCCACCATCCTGTCGATGCAGGAGCTCAAGGACGCCGAAGAGGCTCACGGCAAGGCTGCTTCCGAGGTCCACAAGGAGGTCAAGCTCACCGGTCGTCAGAAGGGTGTTCTGATCGCCTTCGCCTTCACCTTCGTCGTCATGATCGTCGGCTTCATTCCGCTGGCCGACCTCAACGAGGGCGTCGCCAACTTCTTCGACGCTGGCGCTGTCTACGACGCCGACGGTAACGCCGTCGTCCAGGGCTGGTCTGCCCTGATCACCGGCCTGCCCATTGGCCAGTGGTACTTCGACGAGGCTTCCACCTGGTTCTTCCTCATGGCCGTCCTGATCGGTATCATCGGTGGCCTGTCCGAGAAGCAGATCGTTAACACCTTCATCACTGGCGCTGCCGACATGATGTCCGTTGTTCTCGTCATTGCCCTCGCCCGTGGTATCTCCGTCCTCATGGCTAACACCGGTCTCGACGTCTTCGTCCTCGACGCTGCCGCCAATGCCCTGGCTGGCCTGTCCGGCGTGATTTTCGCTCCCATGAGCTTCCTGGTCTACTTCGGCCTGTCCTTCCTGATCCCCTCGACCTCCGGTATGGCCACCGTCTCCATGCCCATCATGGGACCGCTGGCTGTTAAGCTCGGCTTCTCGCCCGAGGTCATGGTTATGATCTTCTCCGCCGCTATCGGTGTCGTGAACCTGTTCACCCCGACCTCCGGCGCCATCATGGGCGGTCTCGCCCTGGCCAAGATCGAGTGGACGACCTGGCTCAAGTTTGCCCTTAAGCTCATCGTCGCGCTCTCCGTCGTCTGCGCCATCATCCTGACCGTCGCCTGCGTGTTGCTCTAAGTACCCAACGGGTACCCCACGGAAACCTTGACGATCCTGTAAAGGATCACCTGGTCATCGTCTGTCCGGTGGGGTCAACCCACCGGTAGACTCCTACCTTTAGCCCCCTTCCGTTCCGTGCGCGGGAGGGGGCGCTCTTGTGTTCCGGCGTTTTACCAAACGCCGGAACCACTCGACGCTGCAAGCCCGCCAGAGCGAGCAATCTGACGTTCAATCGTCGGGCATGGCCAAAAGGCCTATGCCCTCCTCTTTCACGTCACCTTGCTCGCTCTGGCGGGCTTTCGCTGACTTATGCTCCACCTGCGACGTTTCCATTATTGATACAAAGGCCAGGTTTGTTTGAACCAAAAAGGGGAAGTTGCGGTGGAATAGTTCCTGTTTGGCCGTCTTGAGGGGTTAAACGGGAACTATTTCACCGCAACTTATCGATGGCGTGTTTGGTTGGTGCCAGTTGATTGCTTGGGCGTTGGGGAGGGTCTGCTCCGTTATAATCGCCTAGAACATTAATTGGAAACGGGACGGGAGCCATACATGCGCCAGGGTTTCGACAATGCGAAGTATATCGAGCTGCAGGCTGCTCACATTAAGGAGCGCATCTCGCAGTTTGGTGGCAAGCTCTATTTGGAGTTTGGCGGTAAGCTGTTCGATGACTATCATGCGAGCCGAGTGCTGCCGGGTTTTGAACCGGACAGCAAGTTCCGCATGCTCAAGAGCATCGCCGACGATGTCGAGGTTATCATCGCGATCAACGCGAACCACATCGAGAAAAACAAGGCTCGTGGTGACCTTGGCATTACCTATGACGAGGATGTGCTGCGCCTGGTTGACCTGTTCCGCGGCAACGGCTTTGCCGTCGCGGCTGTGGTCATCACCCAGTACGCTGGCCAGCCTGCTGCCGATGTGTTCCGCAACCGCCTGAACGCGCTCGGCATTCCCGCCAAGCTGCACTATCCTATCGAGGGGTATCCGCACGATGTCGATCTGATCGTGTCCGACGATGGCTACGGCAAGAACGAGTTTGTCGAGACCACGCGTCCGCTCGTTGTCGTGACGGCACCCGGCCCCGGCTCGGGCAAGCTCGCCACTTGCCTCTCGCAGCTGTATCACGAGCACAAGCATGGCACCGCCGCCGGCTATGCCAAGTTTGAGACCTTCCCGGTCTGGAATCTTCCTCTGACGCATCCGGTCAATATTGCCTACGAGGCCGCCACGGCTGACCTCGACGACGCCAATATCATCGATTCGTTCCACCTTGAGGCCTACAACAAGACCACGGTCAACTACAACCGCGACGTCGAGGCCTTCCCGGTAGTCCGTGCCCTGATGGAAAAGATCCTGGGCAAGAGCCCCTACCAGAGCCCTACGGACATGGGCGTCAATATGGTCGGCTTTGCCATCACCGATGACGATGCCTGCCGCGACGCTTCCAAGATGGAGATCGTCCGCCGCTACTTTACCGCGGTCGAAAATGTGCGCCGTACCGGCGTGGGCGATGAGCAAGTCGACCGTCTCAAGATTATTATGAAGAAAGCCGGCATCGATAAGAACTACTCACCGGCGCGCTCGGCGGCCCTCACCAGGGAGCAGCTGACGGGTGGTCCCGTGGGTGCCATGGTCATGCCCGATGGCTCCGTGGTGACCGGTAAGACCTCCACGCGCCTGGGCGCCGCAAGTTCGCTCATTATGAACGCCCTCAAGCATGTCTCGGGCGTCGACCTTGAGCTCGAGGTCATTAGCGATGAGGCGATCGAGCCCATCAGCAAGCTCAAGACGCATTTCCTGGGAAGTAAAAACCCGCGCCTCCACACCGACGAGACGCTTATGGCGCTGTCGATCACCTCGGCCACGAGTGAGACGGCCGCTCGCGTCCTTTCGGGCCTGGAGCAGCTGCGCGGTTGCGATGCCTTCTTTAGCGTGATTATCTCGCCGACGGACGAGACGGTACTGCGCAAACTGGGTATCAACGTGTGCTGCGAGCCCAAGTTTGAGCGCCGCGGTTTCTTCCACCGCTAAGTTTGAAGCACCGCGGTAATTGCATTGCATTTTGGCCGTAACGGGTTAGCGCCCGGTACGGCTTTTTGATCAATAAAGCGCCTATTTCGGCGAAAAATAGCCGTTTACCTGCCTAGAAACAATTTGAGCGGTATACAATAACCGTAACTGTTTCATCCTTAGCGGGATGCCGCATGATGGATATTACCTGCCATCGTGAGGTGTGTCGGTCGCGCACGGCGCGTTAGATGCTCGTGCTCGGTTTGAGGAGGCTGCTATGGCGGGCAAGGGTCGTGCGAGTGTCAACGATATGAAGCGTGTCGAGGTGCTGGTGTTGATTGAGATCGACCAGCAAACCGAAGACAATGGCGGGCCGTATGGTTTCTCGCGCAAAACGCTTGCCGAGCGCGTGGGGGTTTCGCCGTATCGTGCCCGCGCCGCAATCGATCGCTTGGATTCCGAAGGCATGATTGATGTCGTCTCGCGTTATAGCGACGACGGCGGTCAGCTTGCAAATGGCATTTGCCTCACCGAACGTGGCGAGTGGTATCTTGAGGGCGTCCGTACCGGCATGCTCGTTCAGGAAATGCTTGAGGACGAGGTTGCTGATCGATAGCAGCATGTAACCCTTGCCATAGCGACGCCGCCTGGGAAACCGGGCGGCGTTTTGTTTCAAGATTGAGAAATGCAATCGCACGCGAGAAAAATTGCGAACGGTCCGCGGCGCGAGTATTACAATGAAGACCCGTAAGATGTGGATAAACAACTTCTACGGGAAGCGCAGGTAACTCAATATGACCAAGCATGTGTTCGTAACCGGTGGCGTGGTTTCGTCCCTGGGCAAGGGTATCACCGCGGCCTCGCTGGGCCGTCTGCTCAAGTCGCGTGGCTACAAAGTAACGATGCAGAAGGCCGACCCGTATCTGAACGTCGACCCCGGTACCATGAGCCCGTTCCAGCATGGTGAGGTCTTCGTTACCGAGGACGGTTACGAGTCCGACCTGGACCTGGGTCATTACGAGCGCTTTATTGATGAGAACCTGACCCGCGATTCCAACTTTACGACCGGTGCCATCTACAAAAGCCTAATCGCCCGTGAGCGTCGCGGCGACTTTTTGGGCGGTACCGTGCAGGTGATTCCCCACGTCACCAATGCCATTAAGGACAAGTTCCGCCGCATCGAGGAGCAGACCGGCTCCGATGTAGTCATCACCGAGCTGGGCGGCACGATCGGCGACATCGAGTCCCAACCGTTTGTCGAGGCCATCCGCCAGTACCGCAAGGAGGCCGGCCCCGAGAACGTCTGCTACATCCACGTGTCGCTCGTTCCCTATATCGCCGCCGCCCACGAGGTCAAGACCAAGCCCACGCAGCATTCCGTCAAGGAGCTCCGCAGCTTTGGCATCCAGCCCGACATCATCGTGCTGCGCTCCGACCACCATATCGATGACGCTATCCGCGGAAAGATCGCAAGCTTCTGCGACGTCGACACCGATTGTGTCTTTACCAACGAGGACTGCGCGAGCATTTACGATGTTCCGCAGCTGCTTGCCGAGCAGGACTTTGACCTGCGCATTTGCGAGCGCCTGGGTCTGGACCCGCGTGAGCGCGACATGAGCGAGTGGAACGAGTTCCTGCGCAAACAGAATCACGCCAACCATCACGCCGACAAGGTGAAGATTGCTGTCGTGGGCAAGTACACGCAGCTGCCCGATGCGTACCTGTCGGTTATCGAGGCCCTGCACCATGCGGGCGTCTTCTACGATCGCCATGTGGACGTCCAGCTAGTCGACGGCGAGAGCCTCGATGAGCAGAATGTCTCCGAGGTTCTAGGCGACGCCTCGGGCATCCTGGTCCCCGGCGGCTTTGGCAAGCGCGCCCTGGAGGGCAAGATCCTCGCGGCCGAGTTTGCCCGTGAGCACAAGATCCCGTATCTGGGCATTTGCCTGGGTATGCAGGTGGCCGTGTGCGAGTTCGCCCGCAATGTCGTCGGCCTTGCCGGCGCCAGCTCCTCTGAGTTCGATCCGGATGGCCCGTATAGCGTCATCGATCTGATGAGCTCGCAGGAGGACGTGACCGAGAAGGGCGGCACCATGCGCCTGGGCGCCTATCCGTGCAAGCTCGCCGCCGATACTCTTGCTCGTGAGGCATATGGCGAGGAGCTCGTCTACGAGCGTCACCGTCACCGCTTTGAGTTCAACAACGCCTTCCGCGACCAGCTCGAGGACGCCGGTTTGGTTATCTCGGGCCTGTCGCCCGACGAGCGCCTGGTCGAGATGGTCGAGCTGCCGCGCGACGTGCATCCGTGGTATGTGGCAACCCAGGCTCATCCTGAGTTCAAGAGCCGCCCGACCAACCCGCAGCCGCTGTTCCGCGAGTTCGTGCGCGCTTCGATTGGCCAGCACGAGGGTGTCGACCGTCTGCAGGTGACGCCCATGAACCTCGCTACGGACTAAGGGTGCCGGCGAATAAGGAACATACCGAAGCTACTCCCTCGTCGCTCGCCGTGGCGGCGGGGGAGTATCTCGATTACCTCGCGGTCGAGCGGGGCTTGGCGCGCAACACGATTGCGGCCTATCGTCGTGACCTGACGACGTACTGCGCCTATCTGGAGCGGGCGGGTATTGTGTCTTTTGAAGAGGTGACTCGTCAGGTCGTGGAGGGCTTTGTCGCTGACCGTCGCGATGGGGGCTATTCCGACGCCTCGGTGGAGCGTGCGCTTGCGGCCGTGAAGGGCCTGCATGCCTTTTTGGTGCGCGATGGGGCTGTGGCCCAAAACCCGACGGCGGCGTTGCGCCTGCCTAAAAAGGCTGAGCGTTTGCCGGAGTATCTATCGGTGGAGGATGTCTCGGCGCTGCTCGATCAAGACTTCCCCGAGGGCGAGATGGGCTTGCGCGACCATGCCATCTTGGAAGTGCTCTACGGATGCGGTTTGCGTGTGAGCGAGTTGGTGGGGCTCGATGTGGGCGATATCCATATTGACGATGGCTTTGTACTCGTTCGCGGTAAGGGCTCAAAGGAACGCCTGTCCCCGCTGGTGGGAAGCGCGGCGCGAGCTCTGACGCTCTATGTAACTGAGGGGCGTTCTCGCTTGGCGGCCCATTCCCGCGGAACCGAGACCTCGGCGGTCTTTTTAAATAAGAACGGCCGCCGTCTGTCGCGCCAGGGCATCCATGCCATCTGTGAGCGCTATGGGCGCCAGGTGGGGCTGGTGGGACTCCATCCCCATACGCTGCGTCACTCCTTTGCCACCCATATGCTTGCGGGCGGCGCAGACCTCCGTGTGCTACAGGAGATTTTGGGCCATGCCGATATATCGACCACGCAGGTCTACACGCATGTCGACCGAACGCAACTGACCGAGGTCTATCTGGCGGCGCATCCGCTAGCACATCGCTAGCACCTCGTTGACCTGCACATTTATAAATACTAAAGGGGACGGGTCCCAGATTGCCGAGACGCACTTTTGCGCGCATGGGCAATCTGGGGCCCGTCCCATTTTTCGCTAGACACCGACGCGGCGGTGGGCCGTGTGTACCGTGGGTGGGGGAGTTTGGGGGCGATGTGAACGGCGTGTAAAGGGACGTAAAAATCGCCTCAAGGTCAACTTGAAGGTTGAGGTTCGCGGGCGTGGTTCTACAGGTGGCATCCCGCCTTTGCTGCAAACACAACATATTGTGTTTTCGAACATATGCTCGGGGGTGTTTTACAACATATTGGGGGTGGAATGGTGGGGAGGGGTGGGGGAAGGGGTGGGGAAAGGTGTTGAAAAATGGGGCGGTTCCCCATATTATTGATGACGTCGACAGGCGGGGTGGTTCCCCGCGTACGTGCCATCTGAGTAACCGAGGGGAGGGCGCACATGGGAATGACTGGTGCATACGAGCGCAATCTCGATGCAAAAGGTCGTCTGTCCCTGCCTGCACCCCTTCGCGAGGAGCTTGGAGAGCACGTTCGCGTGTTCAAAGCCCTGGATGTCGATGCTCTGTACGTGTTCTCTGCCGAGGCCTTCGATAAGTGGGTCGAAGGACTCTTCGCGGGTCGTGAGGGCCACGAGGGTTTTAACCCGCGTGACATTAACGACCAGAAGCTCATGAGGGCGATCAACAAGCGCACCACGTCGATGGATGTGGACAGTGCCGGTCGTATCGGTCTTTCCGAGTCTCTCCGCAAGCAGGCGAACCTCGACCGCGAGGTCACGGTTGTGGGCAACTACGACCACCTTGAGGTTTGGGATCGCGCCGCGGCCGATGAGGACGATGACGATGAGGCCCTGCTGGACCTCTTCTTCTCGTAAGGGCAAGGCACGGGTAACGGATGGAGCGTGGGATCTTGACACAAGAATATCGGCATGAACCTGTCATGCTCGGCGAAGTGCTTGAGTCGCTGCAGCTAAAGAGCGGCTCCGTTGTCTGCGATTGCACCCTTGGCGGTGCCGGCCATTCGGTAAAGATGGCCGCACAGGTGGGGGAGACGGGCCTTTTGCTCGGCGTCGATCAGGACGACATGGCCCTCGAGGCCGCTGGCGCCCGTCTGGACCGCGAGGTTCCCGGCGTTCCGCACCAGCTGCTGAAGGGCAACTTCGGCGACTTGGACGAGCTGCTTTGCTCGGCCGAGGTGCCCGGGGTCGATGGCTTCCTGTTCGATTTGGGCGTTTCGTCGCCGCAACTCGATATCCCTGGCAGGGGCTTTTCGTATAACGAGGACGCCCCATTGGACATGCGGATGGATCCGGGCAATAACACCTTAAACGCAGCTGAGGTCATCAACACCTATAACGAACACGACCTCGCCCGGATTCTACGCGTCTACGGCGAAGAGAAGTTCGCCTCGCAGATCGCGCGCGAGATCGTGCGCCGCCGCGAGCAAGAACCGATCGAAACCACCGGCCAATTTGTCGAGATCATCAAGGCGGGTATCCCGGCTGCCGCTCGTCGGCATGGTGGACACCCGGCCAAGAAAAGTTTCCAGGCCATTCGCATCGAGGTCAATCACGAGCTCGATGTGCTCGAACGAGGGCTTGATGCCGCCACCAGGTGGCTCAACCCGGGCGGACGCATCTGCGTCATTTCGTATCACTCGCTCGAGGACCGTATCGTAAAGAACCACTTTAAGGAGATGAGCCAGGGGTGCACGTGTCCGCCGGAGATTCCGGTGTGCGTGTGCGGCAACGTGCCGATACTCAAGGTCATCACCCGCAAACCCCTGGTTGCCCAGCCTGATGAGGTTGAGCGCAACCCTCGGGCGAGATCAGCCAAAATCCGCGTGGCGCAGCGTCTGTAGGCGCGACCGCGCGATATTGGACCTCCCGCTCGCACCATAAACGAAGCTTAAACACACTACCAACGTACTCGGGATGGGAGGCGGCATATCATGGGCTACAACACTTCAAACGCAGCACTCGCCTATGATATGAACGCCATGCCCGCCTATCGTGAGACGCCGCAGGCCCCCGTTGCTCCCCGTGAGCAGCGCACGCCGCGCTTTGATGTCTACACGGGCGCGGGCCGTCAGGCAAACCAGGCGGTAAGCCCGGTTTTCATGAGCGTTCTTAAAACGTTTTGCATCATTGCGGCTATCTTCATGACGATCGGCGTCGCCCGCGTGGCGCTCGCCGGCGTTACGGCCCAGGTGCTCAACAGCAACGCCGAGCTTACCAACACGCTCGAAAAGGCGACCGATGAGAGCTCCGACCTGGAGGTCATGCATTCGGTCTATGGCGCCGACACGCGCATTCGCGACCTTGCGGGCGCTTATGGCATGGTGGAGCCCAGCGAGAGCGTTACACTTGACTTTTCGCAGGATGCAGCCGCGGGCGCCAACGCGACCGCGACCGCTCAGTAGCAAGACGGTAGCTGAGTATGACAAATGACTATCGCCGCGGTTCCGATGGGGGCCGCGGTTCTGGACGTCCCTCGTCGCGGGGACGTTCTGGTTATCAAGGAACGGGTCGGCAATCTTACAACGCCGGGCAGTCCCGTGGCAACGACCCGGCGTCGCGACTTCGCGGCTCGGGCGGCCCTCAAGTGCATAACACCAGGTCGCGCAAGAGTTCGTCGGCCGAATGGCTCACAGGCGCGCCTCTGCCTCGCCGCAAAGCCGTCATGGGATTCATTGGGCTTGGCTTGGGCTTGGGCGTCTTTCGCCTTGCCGACTATCAAATTGTCGAAGCCGATAAACTGCGCGAGCGTGCCGATGCGCGCCGCCTGCTTGCGCAGACCCTCTATGCCAAACGCGGCACCATCTACGACCGCAACGGTAACGTGCTGGCGTCGTCGGTCGAATGTCGCAACATCGCCGTGAACCCGCAGCTTGTCGAGGATGTTGACAAGACGGTGTCGGCGCTGGTCAAGGCAACTGGAATCGATAAAAAGACCTGCCGCAAGCTCGTCGAGTCCGATGGCACCTGGGTGTATATCAAGCGCCAAGTGGACGAAGACGATGCTGCGGTGCTGGAGAAGAAGAACCTGCCCGGCGTGCTTTTTGAGCAGGCCATGAAGCGCGTATATCCATACGGCAATCTGGCATCGCAGGTGCTGGGTGTAGTGAATGTGGACAACGACGGCTTGACGGGTCTCGAAAGGCAATACAACAAGCTTCTGACCGGCACGAACGGTTCTCTCGTACGCGAGCGCGCGAGGGACGGCAGCTATATCGCGGGCGGTGCCTATAAAAAGGTGGCCGCGGTCGACGGCGTTGATATCGTGACGACGCTCGACGTCAATATCCAGCGTGCGGCTGAGGATGCTCTGGCAGAGGCAGTTGAGAAGACTAAGGCCAAGAACGGCTCGGCGCTGGTCACCGATCCTACGACAGGCGAGATCTTGGCAGCCTGCTCGTATCCGACTTACGACCAGACCGATCTGGAAAACGCCAAGACCGAGGATATGAACTTGCGCCTGGTCACCGACGCCTACGAGCCCGGCTCGGTCTTTAAGACGCTCGTGGCGGGCGCCGGCTTCGACTTGGGCGTCGTACGATCGAGTACGTCGTTTGAGGTGCCGGCGAGCATCAAGGTGGGTGACGATACCGTCACCGATGCCGACAAGCGCGACTATGCCATGACCATGGATGTGCGCGAGATGATGCGCCGTTCGTCCAACGTGGGCTTTGTCCTGGTGGGGCGCAAGATCGGTGCGGATGACTTTGCCGCCTATGTGGACAAGTGGGGCATAGGCCACAGCTCCGGTGTCGATTTTCCGGGCGAGAGCCTGGGCATCGTCAAGGAGCGTGACCAGTATGACGGCGCCACGCTGGGATCGATGAGCTTTGGACAGGCGCTGTCCGTCTCGCCGATTGAGATCGCACGTGCCGTGGGCGGCATCGCCAACGGCGGCGTGATGATGACCCCGCACTTCTATAAGTCCAGCAAAGGCGACGAGAAGGACTGGGGTGAAGGCGAGCGCGCGATTTCGGAGGACGCCGCATCCCAGGTGACATCGTGCATGCAGACGGTCGTGTCCGAGGGAACGGGCGTTGGCGGCGCGGTTGACGGCTATGACGTGGCGGGTAAGACCGGTACGGCCGAACGAGCCGACGAGAACGGCGGCTACCTCAAGGAGAACTACATGTCGTCCTTTATGGGCTTTGCACCGGCACAATCGCCCAAGGTGCTGTGCTATATCACGCTCGACGGAACGCCGAGCGGCTCAGATGCCGCTGCGGTGCCGTTCCAGTCCATTATGGCCAACGCGCTCGACGTGCTGGGTATCCCGCACACGAAGTAGGGGGTTACAATCTTTGGGGCGTGGTTTGTTGTCCCATATGAGGGGTGTTCACATGCCCTGCACCACGCATGCGCGGCGCTGGGATACAATACGCCGATAGCATTATTAGGTTTACAGGGGAGCTGCAATGATAGAGATCGCCGTCAACAACCTCGCGGCCGCAACAGGGGCCCGAACCGTGACGGGAGAAGCCGATCAGGTATGCCGCGGGTGCGTTATCGACTCGCGCCAGGTCGAGGAAGGGACGATTTTCGTCGCCTTTCCCGGCGAAAACGTCGACGGCAATGATTTTGCTTCCCGTGCCGTCCAGTCGGGTGCCGGCGCCGTCGTGATGACGCGTGAGCCCGAGGCCGAGCTGGTCTCGCTGGCGCAGGACAAGGGCTGTGCCATCTTGCTGACCGATGATCCCGAGGAGTTTCTGCTGCGTTTGGCGCACACGTACCGTCTGGAGCTTGGCTGCCTGGTCGTTGGTATTACCGGTTCCATCGGCAAGACGACGACCAAGGACGTGCTCGCCGCTGTGCTCGCCAAGCGCTATCGTGTCTGGGCCACCAAGGGCAATTTCAATAACCTGATTGGCATGCCACTCACGGTGCTTTCCGCTCCGGCCGATACCGAGGTCCTGGTGCTCGAGATGGGCATGAACCATTTCCACGAGATCGAGCGCCTGTCCCAGTCCGCCAATCCCAACCTTGCCATCGTGAGCAAGATCGGCACCTCTCATATCGGCATTTTGGGTAGCCGCGAGAACATCGCCCGCGCTAAGGCCGAGATTGTCCAGGGTATGTGCGCCGCTGGCGACTTCTTGCCGCTGCTGGTTTTGGGCGGCGAGGACGACTTTACGCCGTTCATTCGCGATACGTTCGCCCAGCCTGCTGGTATCGACGTGATGCTGGCCGGCGTCTCGGACGATGATGAGGTCCGTGCCCGCGACGTTCGAGTTGATGACGAGGGCCGTCCGGTCTTTACGCTCGATTTTGGTCAGGGCGAGACAATCGATACCATGCTTGCCATCCCCGGCGTGCAGTCCGTCCCAAATGCCGTTAAGGCCGCCGCGGTTGCCTATCGCCTGGGCGTGACGCCCGAGCAGATCGATGCTGCCTTTAGGGGCCTCACGATCACCGGCCACCGTCAGGAGATCAAGCGCGCCAAGAGCGGAGCACGCATCATCGACGACTCCTACAACGCCAGTGCCGAGTCTATGGCTGCCGGCCTCGATTTGCTGTGCTCGCTTATCTGTGACGGTTCGCGCATGGCGATCTTGGGCGAGATGGGCGAGATGGGCGACGAGGCTCCCCGCATGCATGAACTCGTGGGCGCCTATGCCGCCGCCAAAAAGCTCGACATGCTCGCGTGCGTCGGCGGCGAGCTGGCTCAGCTCATGGCCGATGCCGCACGTATGATGGGTATGGATGAGGACCGCATCCAGGTGTTCTCCGATTATCAGCAGGTGCTCGACCGCATGGGCGGCGCGCTTGAAAATCATGATGTTGTATTGGTCAAGGGTTCCCGTTTTGTTGAGCTCGACCGCTTTGTGGAAGGTGTGTGCTAGCCCATGTTCGGCAATCCCTCGTATCCTACGTATCAGGCCTTTTTGGGACTCGGCATCGCTGCTGCCATTGGGTTGCTGCTTATGCCGTGGTGGATCAAGCTGCTGAAGGTCGAGGGTATCGGCCAACAGGTCCGAGCCGACGGCCCCAAGCGTCATTTGATTAAACAGGGTACGCCCACCATGGGCGGCGTCATCATCCTTGTCGCGATCTCGCTGACCTGCCTGCTGATGGGCAAGCTCACCACCGAGCTCGTGCTCGTGCTGCTTGCCACGCTGGCCACCGGCGTTCTGGGTCTCATCGACGACCTGACCTCCGTCACGCATGGTCGCTCGCTCGGTCTGACGCCTCACGCCAAGATGATCGGTCTGACCATCATCTGCGTCACTTTTACCGTGCTCGCTGTCAATTGGTGCGGCGTCGCCCCCGAGATTCGTTTTCCCGGCGGCCTGACGATTGACCTCGGTGTTCTTTCGACCACCATCTGCGGCCTTTCGTTCCCGTGGCTCTACATTGTATTTTGCTGGCTGATGATCGCCGGTCTTTCCAATGCCGTGAACCTGACCGATGGTCTGGACGGTCTTGCCGGCGGCACTTCCATGATCGCCATGCTCGCCATGGCCGCCATGGCGTTTTTGCACGGTGACGTGAACCTGTCCATCTTCTGCACGGCGTGCGCCGGTGCCTGCCTGGGCTTTTTGTGGTTCAATTGCTACCCGGCGAGCATCTTTATGGGCGATACCGGCTCGCTTGCCCTGGGTGCCGCGTTTGCCTGCACCTCCATCATGACCAACACCGAAGTCGTTTCCCTCATCATCGGCGGTCTGTTTATCGTCGAGACTCTGTCGGTCATGATCCAGGTCGTCTATTTCCACTTTACGCACAAGCGCGTCTTCCTTATGGCGCCCATTCATCATCATTTCGAAAAGAAGGGCTGGGCCGAGACCAAGGTCGTTATCCGTTTTTGGATTATCGCCGCGGCCTTTGGCGCCGTTGGCCTCGCCCTGTTCTTCCAGTTGGGATAGTGGTCTTTCATGCCTCTTGCTGATGTCTTTAGCCTGCTCGTTTTGGGGCAGGGTAAATCCGGTCTCGATGTCGCCCGTTGGGCGCTGGCTCACCCCGAGCGCGTGAGCGCCACGACCGTGTATGGCGGTGGTACCTCCGAGCCCAATGACGCCACACGTGCGCTCGAGGCGCAGGGCGCGTCGTTTGTCTACGGCACCGAGCAGGTCGAGGGTGCCTATGACGTGTGCGTGACATGCCCGGGTATCTCGGAGTTCTCGGCCTTCTTTAAGGCTGGGCGTGAGCATGCCGCCCAGATTATGGGCGAGCCCGAGTTTGCCTATCGTCTGTCTCCCCATAATTGGATCGCCATCACGGGCACCAACGGCAAGACAACTACCACGTCGCTGACCGATTATCTGCTCAAGGCCGCCGGTGAAGCCAGCGTGGCCGTCGGCAATATCGGTGAGCCGCCGGTGAACGAGATCGACGGCCGCGCGCACAATGAGTGGTTTGTGGCCGAGCTGTCGAGTTATCAGATTGCTACGACCGCCGAGCTTCATCCTCGCGTGGCGGTGCTGCTCAACATCACGCCCGACCACCTGGGCTGGCACAAGAGCCACAAGAACTATGCGCTTGCCAAGATCAAGTTGTTCGAGAATATGGTCGACGACGACCTCGTGGTTATCGACGTTGAGGATGCCGGCATCCATGAGTTCGATGAGTACATCTACACACCGGGCCGCCGCATCTGCAAGGTCGCTTTTGACGAGCCCGAGGGTGCAGACGCCGCCTTCGTGCGCGACGGCAAGATGATCGTTCGCCTGAAAGGCGTCGAGACTCAGCTTGTCGCCACATCCGAGCTCAAGATCTCGGGCCATCACAATGTCATCAATGCCCTATGTGCCGCCACGGCTGCTCTGGCCGTCGGTGCCGATCCCGAGGGCATTTGCCGCGGTTTGGCATCGTTCCAGCCGCTCGAACACCGCGTGGAACCCTGCGGCGAGATCGATGGCGTGCGCTACGTCAACGATTCCAAGGCAACGAACACCGATGCGGTCGAAAAGGCCCTGACGGCGTTTTCCGACGACGATGTGATTTTGCTGCTCGGCGGCCACGATAAGGGCACACCGCTTGCGGACTTTGCCCGCGTCGTTATGGACAACGTGCGTTCAGTCGTTTGCTTTGGCGATGCGCGCGAGCGCTTTACCGCTGCTATGGACGAGGCCGATGTCGATGGTGACGTGGATATCGCCCAGGCCGATGACCTGCGCGATGCCGTTGACGTTGCCCGCTCGCTCTCGAGCCGCGGCGACGTGATCCTGCTTTCGCCCGCTTGTTCTTCGTTCGACGAGTTCTCGGGCTACGAGGAGCGCGGTCGCGTGTTTAAGGACTACGTGGCCCAGCTTGCCGCAGCAGCGAAATCGCAAACGGAATAGGGGTTGCCGGTGAGAGAGGAGAGCCCCCGAAGTGATATGAGGAGGCCCGACTCGGACCGTGCTTCCTCGCTGCGTAGCACGACGCGTTCCGGATGCGGCGGGCAGACGTTCGGTGAGCGCTATATTGCCGGCGTCCCCGCCCGCATCATGCGCCCCCGTTTGATATTTATGGCCTGCCTGTTTAGCTTGGTTTGCTTCGGCTTGCTGATGGTGTACTCGGCATCTTCGGTCGAGGCGCTGCACGAGAACGGTTCGGCGACGTTTTTCCTGTTTCGACAGGCCGCGTTTGCCGGAGTTGGCGTGCTGGCTATGGTTGCCATCGTGCGCATCTTACCGGACAGTTGGTTTGGGGAAGACGTGCTCAGGATCTTCCTCATGGGCATGATGGGGCTACTGGTTCTGGTGTTCTTTATGGGTAGCGGCAGTCGTGGCGCCACGCGTTGGCTCAGCATCGCCGGTATTCAGTTTCAGCCGTCTGAGTTTTTAAAGCCGTTCGCCATCGCGTATTCGGCAATCATGCTCGACCGTATCTTTTCGCCCGGCGGCAACATCAACGAGTTTCTTCGCAAGATGGGCGGCTACCTGGGAATTTCGCTCTTCCTGATCTTTGTTCAGCCCGATTTCGGTACCGTTCTGATCATTTTGTTGACCCTCATATGCATGGCGTTGTTTGCGGGATTGGACCCCAAATATATCGTTTGGACGGTTGTTGCCGGCATCGCCGTCATTGCGATTGCTCTTATCGCCGAGCCGTATCGTATGACGCGTGTCCAGGTTGCTTGGAATCCTTGGGCAGACGAATATGGTGACGGCTATCAGGCCACGCTTGCCATCATGGCGTTTGCCTCGGGCGGACTGTTCGGCCGTGGTATCGGCAACTCCACCATGAAGTACTCGTATTTGCCCGAGGCGCACAACGACTACATCTTGGCTATTATCGGCGAGGAAGTTGGCTTTATCGGAACCGTGCTGTTCTTCTTGGTGTTTGCGATGCTGATTTACTCGGCGTTTCGCATTGCTGAGCAGGCGACCGATCGTCGCGGAGCACTTATGGCATCGGGTTCCGCGGTCATCCTTGCGGTGCAGTTTTTGATCAACGCGCTGGGCATTCTCAATGTGTTTCCCATGACGGGTAAGCCGCTGCCGTTTATTAGCTACGGCGGCTCGTCGATTATTGTGTCGCTTATGCTTGCCGGTCTGATCCTGCGCGTTTCGTATGAGAGCGCCCGTCGCGATGAGTACGACCGTCGCCGCGAGAGCTTTGCCGTTATGGATGAGAGTACCGCCGGCGTGCCCCATGTGCGCGGCGAGCGATCTTCGCGTAACGGCTTTACCGTTCTGGATGGCTCTGCGACCGAGCCGGCGGCCCGTCCGCGTCAGCGAACGGCGCCGCAAGGTCGTCCGCAGCGCCCCACTCCTCGCAATGCGGGCGGCGGATATAATCGAATCGATTTGAATTCGGACCCGTCGGCGCGTTTGCGCACCGATGACCAGGGGCCGCGTGTACGAAGGGATTACCATGACCGATAAGATGACCGTTGCTATTGCAGCTGGCGGCACGGCAGGACATATCAACCCCGCGCTCGCCTTGGCCGAGGAACTGCGTGACCGCGGTCATCACGTTGTGTTCGTGGGCCAATCGCGCAAGCTCGAGGGTCGTCTGGTTCCCGAGGCCGGATTCGATTTTGTGCCCATCACAGTTACGGGCTTCGATCGCTCCCGTCCCTGGACGGCGCTGACCTCGCTGTGGCGCGTCAACAAGGCGAAGCGTGCGCTTGCCAGTCACTTCTCGAAGGTCGGTAAGCCCGATGCCGCTATCGGCTTTGGTGCTTACGTTGAGGTCCCGCTGCTGGGTTGGTGCAAGGACGCCGGCGTTCCGTATCTGCTGCACGAGCAGAACTCTGTTCCGGGTCTGGCCAATAAGATGATGAACTCGCATGCCGCCCGCGTGTGCATTTCGGTACCTGCGGCCCGCACGGTCTTTGAGCGTGAGGGCGACCCCGACCATGTGCTCATGACGGGCAATCCTGTGCGTCGTTCGGTGATCGAGGGCGATCGCACCCGCGGTCGCAAGACGCTCGGCGTGCCCGAGGATGCGACGCTTCTGCTCGTCTTTGGTGGTTCGCTCGGTGCACAGCATCTCAACGAGCGCGTTGCCTCGCTCAAGGGTGAGCTGCTGACCCGCGAGAATCTCTACATTTTGCATTCGACGGGTGCCGACGGCTTTGAGGAGACCGAGCGCGCTTTGGCGCTGACGCCCGAGGAGGCGCAGCGCTATCGTGTCCAGCCCTATATCGACAACATGGGCGATATGCTGGCTGCGGCCGATCTGGTGCTCTCGCGTTCCGGTGCCTCGAGCGTGGCTGAGATCGCCGCGCTTGCCGTGCCCTCGGTACTCGTGCCGTACCCGCACGCCACGGCCGATCACCAGACTACGAATGCGCGTTACCTGGTCGATGCCGGTGCCGGCGTGCTATGCGCCGATGCCGATATCGATGCCCCCGCCTTTACCGACGAGCTGCTGCACCTGATTGATGACGCTGCGGCGCGTGATGCCATGCATCAGGCGGCGCGTGGCTTGGCCCAGGACCGTGCCGCCGCACTTTTGGCCGACGCGGTAGAGGGATTGCGTTAGTTAGACGGGATATCGCCGGTCGCCCTCGCGCTGATGCGGTAGGTGCGGTACAGTTAACGGGTTACAGGCAGTGTTTACGCAAGGAGTACACGAGCACATGGCTGATTCCCAGACTGCAACCTCCGCGCCCGAGTTCAAGAGCGCCCACTTTATCGGTATCGGTGGCGCCGGCATGAGCGGCATCGCCCTCGTCCTGCACGAGCGCGGTTATACCGTTACCGGCTCCGACCTTAAGACGTCGCGCTATATTCGCCAGCTTACCCGCGCCGGCGTGAAGGTCCACGTGGGCCACGAGGCTGCGACGATTGACGAGGTCAAGCCCGACGTGGTCGTGGTCTCCACCGCAATTCCCGAGTCCAACCCCGAGCTCGTGCGTGCCCGCGAGCTCGGTATTCCCGTGTGGCCCCGTGCCAAGATGCTCTCGGCCCTGGGCCACGGCTACACCACCATCGCCGTTGCCGGCACGCACGGCAAGACCACGACGTCTTCGATGTGTGCCACGATGCTCGATCGCATGGGTCTGGACCCCAGCTTTTTGATCGGCGGCATCGTCGAGGGCTACGACACCAATGGCAAGAACGGCTCGGGTGACTACTTTGTCGCCGAGGCGGACGAGTCCGACAGCTCGTTCCTGTTCCTGAACCCCAATGTGGTCATCGTGACCAACGTCGAGGCCGACCATCTCGATCACTACTCGGGCATCGAGGAGATCGAGGCCACCTTTGCCAAGTTCATGGGGCTGGTGGGCGAGGACGGCACCGTCATCGTTTGCGGCGAGGACCCGCATCTGGTCGAGCTCGCCAAGTCGACGGGCCGTCATGTGCTTTCCTATGGCTTTGCCGAGAACAACGACATCGTCTGCGTGCATCCGGATGTCAAGGGCATCCAGAGCGACTTTATCGTTCGCTTTGAGGACGGCACCGAGCACGCTGTCGAGATTAAGAGCAACCCCGGTCGTCACAACATGCTCAACGCCACGGCCGTTTTGACCGTCGCCCATGTTCTGGGCCTCGATATCGACGCCGCCGCTAAGGCACTTTCGAGTTTTGAGGGCGTCCGTCGTCGCTTTACCCACGTGGGCGATATCGACGGCATCACGGTGGTTGACGATTACGGCCATCATCCCACCGAGATCAAGGCAACGCTCGCTGCCGCCTCTTCGCTGGGCTACAAGCATGTCGATGTCGTGTTCCAACCGCACCGCTATTCGCGCCTGCAGGCTCTGTGCGATGACTTTGCCGATGCCTTTGCCAACGCCGATAAGCTGCTGCTGATCGATGTGTTTTCCGCCGGCGAGATGCCGATTCCGGGTGTTACCTCCAAGATGCTCGCAGATACCGTTCGCGCCAAGCACCCCGGCAAGGAGGTCGTGTACTGCTCCAGCCGTCTTGAGCTCAACCAGGAGCTTGAGAAGCTCGTGGGCGAGGGCGACCTGCTGCTCACCATGGGTGCCGGCGACGTTACGACCGTCGGCCCCGAGTTCATCGAGTATCTGACTGCCAAGAAAGACGCTTAACCCCTATGGGTCTGTTTAACGCCGTCATGGCGCTTTCGGGCATGATCGACACGGACGTGGTCGAGGACGAACGTCTTGCCCGCCATACAAGCTATCGTATCGGCGGCAAGGCCGACCTTTTTGTGACGTGCCATAGCTACCATGCCCTGCGTCGCGCCGTGGCGGTGCTTGACCGCGAGCAGGTGCCGTGGGTGATTATCGGCAAGGGGTCCAACCTGTTGGTTGCCGATGCCGGTTATCGCGGCGCCGTTATTTCGCTGGGACGTGAGTTTCAGCGCACGGTTGTTGCCGAGGACGGCTGCACGCTGACCGTTGGTGCGGGCGTGATGTTTGCGCGCCTGGTCAACGATGCCCTGTCGCGTAGCCTCTCGGGCCTTGAGTTTGCCGTTGGCATCCCTGGCTCGGTCGGCGGTGCGATATCTATGAATGCCGGCACACGGACCGAGTGGATTGGCTCGCTGGTTGAGGATGTCGTAACGTTTGACCCGGCATCCGGTATCAAGCATTATGCGGGGTCCGAGATCACTTGGGGCTACCGCGAATGTAGCCTTCCCCGCAATGAGATCATCCTCGAGTGCGTGCTCAAGCTTAAACCGGCGCCCAAGGCCGACATTCGCGAGCGCATGGAACGGTACCTGACGAGGCGCAAGCGTACGCAGCCCATGGGTCGCGCATCCTGCGGGTCGGTCTTTCGCAACCCGCCCGATGCGAGCGTGGGCAAGCTTATCGAGGATTGTGGATTAAAGGGTTTTTCAATTGGCGGCGCGGAAGTTTCGCCCGTTCACGCTAATTTTATCGTTAATAACGGAACTGCCTCGGCCGATGACGTTGCCGCGGTTATCAGACATGTGCACGGAAAGGTGAGGGAGGCGTATGGCATCGAGCTCAGACCGGAAGTTAAATTCCTCGGCTTCTAGAGCATCGAAACCCACCTTCCGCCGCGCCGGAGGGCGTTCCGGCGCGCCTGCCAAACCTCAACGCAATACCGTCGCGCACTCTAAGTCTGTCGGGCATGCTCGACAGGCCGGTCGTCCGGTCGTCGGCTCGCAGCTCGGTAATCGTCCGGCCGCAAAAAAGTCCTCGCGTCCCTCGGTGACGTCAAAGCCTGTTATGGGCGCCAAGCCTGCCCGTCCCATGGCAACTCCTAAGCCCTCGACAGGAACTAAGGCGGCGCGTCCGGGTCGCACGCTGGGCGCATCGAAGCCGCGCTCGCTGACATCGCTGCCGGCTACCGCCAAGAAGCCTTCGGGCAAAAAAGGCGTCAACCCGTTGTCTTCACTTAGGGCGATGGCAAATAAAACATCAGACGCCGCTTCTGTCGTTACAGGCAAAGGCAAAATCGTGGGCGGCGTTCTGGCCGTCTTGGCCGTGCTCGTCGTCGTTGCCGTCGTGGTGATCAACTCTGGATTGTTTACCGCCACTGATATTCAGATTCAAGGCAGCGAGCATGTGACGAAGCACGACGCTATCCAGCTGATCGATTTGCCCGAGGGAACGTCGCTTTTTAACGTCGATCCCGACCAGATTACCGAGGACCTCAAGCAGAACCCGTGGGTCTCGGGCGTGGATGTCCAGCGTCAGTTCCCGCATACGCTCATTATTACGCCGATGGAGCGCAAGGTCATCGCAATTGCCTATATCAGCTCCGATGACCTTGCCTGGGCCATCGGGGATGATGACACCTGGATCGCCCCGCTGTCGACGTCGGTCGAAGTGGACGACCAGGGCAACGTCATCACGACGGGGCAGGGCTCAAATACCCTGACCGGCATTGATGCCGCACTGGCGCTCGCTAAGCACTATGGCGCGGTGCTGTTGACTGATGTCTCGGCGGATGTCGCTCCAGTTTCCGGCCAGGCGGTGAGCTCCAAGGCCGTTAAGGCCGGCTTGGATTATGTGCGTGGTTTTTCGAGCGAGTTCTTGGGACAAGTCAAGGATATTTCCACGCCTTCGGTCGAAGCCATCTCGGCAAACCTCAATAACGGCATTGAGGTGTCGCTGGGCGATTCGGACGATATCGCCAAGAAGGAACGCGTAGTCACCAAGTTGCTTTCGCAGGTAGAGGGCGTAACGTATATCAATGTGCGCTCTCCGGGCAACTACACATTTAGGAATGCTCCGACCTCGTAGCGCTGGTTGATGCTTTGTTGAGGGGCCATACCACGCCGTTTATCTGGTTTGTTTGGTTTTCACGGTCAATTATTTGACTGATACGTTCATAATGTGCAAACATAATACGGTTTACCTTTGCATTTACTTTCAACCTGAAGGTTAATGTGCGCAGGGGTCGACCCATGCTATGGCTATAACCTTTGTTCGGAGGACCGACATGCACGAGACAGAGATCAACAACTACCTTGCCGTCATTAAGGTGGTCGGCGTCGGCGGCGGCGGTACCAACGCGGTCAATCGAATGATCGAAGAGGGCATCCGCGGCGTCGAGTTTGTTGCCATCAACACCGATGCTCAGGCACTCGCGATCTCTGATGCCGATATCAAGGTGCACATCGGCACCGACCTTACCCGCGGCCTGGGCGCCGGCGCCAACCCCGAGGTTGGCCGCAAGGCTGCCGATGAGTCCCGCGACGACATTGCCGAGGCGCTCGCTGGCGCCGACATGGTGTTCATCACCTGCGGCGAGGGCGGTGGCACCGGTACCGGCGCTGCTCCCATCGTTGCCGATATCGCGATGAACGAGGTCGGCGCACTGACCGTCGCCGTCGTGACCAAGCCCTTCACCTTCGAGGGCCGCAAGCGCAAGAAGAGCGCCGAGGAGGGCATCAAGACCCTCTCCGATTGCGTCGACACCATGATCGTCATCCCTAACGATAAGCTGCTCGACATCGCCGAGAAGAAGACCACCATGCTCGAGGCCTTCGCGATTGCCGATGGCGTCCTTTCCCAGGGCACCCAGGGCATCACCGACCTCATCACCGTCCCCGGTATCATCAACCTGGACTTCGCCGATGTTAAGACCATCATGAAGCAGGCCGGTACCGCCATGATGGGTATCGGTACCTCTTCTGGGGATACCCGTGCCGTCGACGCTGCCCAGCAGGCCATCTCCAGCCCGCTGCTCGAGAGCTCCATCGATGGTGCCACGCGCGTGCTGCTCTCCATCGCCGGTTCCAAGGATCTGGGCATCCAGGAGATCAGCGACGCCGCCGACGTTGTCGCCAACGCCGTCGACCCCGAGGCCAACATCATTTTCGGTACCGTTGTCGACGAGTCCCTGGGCGATCAGGTGCGTATCACCGTCATCGCTACGGGCTTCTCCGACTCCAACGTCAATCGTCAGGACGAGCTCTTTGCTGCTCAGCAGTCTCAGAGCAAGGCAGCTGCCTCCGCCGAGCCGCAGCGCACCGCTCCGGCCACCAGTCCGGCTCAGGCCGCTCCGACCCGCAACGTCGGTGGCACCGAGCTGCCCAACTTTGGCAACGACCAGTTCGAGCTTCCCGACTTCCTGAAGCGCGGTAGCTTCTAGTTCGTTTTTCTCAACGACCTGCACGGGGTGTGTCCATTTGGATGCACCCCGTTTTGTTTCTCGTTTGTAAACGAAAGCCTCCAATCTCTTTACGTTCCCTTTACGATTGCCTCCAGCGCAGCAGGTATCCTTTTAGAGAAGTATGACAGCCGTATAAACGCGGACTGCGCGGCGACGCCGCGGTACTTGTGTTATTAGGAGGCTTTAGTATGGCAGCACGTGCGGACAACGTTTCGCGTGTCGACCATGATGGAGTTACGTTGGTGGAGGGCGCGACACCCGATGTCCGCTTTGCCTTCACCGAGCGCACCGGTGGTGTTTCCGAAGATGCGTACTCCTCACTCAACTTGGGCTCGCATGTAGGCGATGACCTCTTTGCTGTTCAAGAAAATCGTCGTCGCGCGCTCGAGGCTATGGGTGCCGCCGAGTGCGAGCACAACCTGCTCGTTCCCAATCAGGTCCATGGTGACCATATCGTTGCGGTGACCTCGAACGGCGCCGATGACCTTGAGGACGTCCGCGAGCAGATTGCCGAGGGCTGCGATGCCATCGTCTGTACGGCGCATAACGTACCCGTGCTGCTCTGCTTTGCCGACTGCGTTCCCGTGGTGCTGGTTGCCCCCGGCGGTTTTGCCGTGGTGCATTCCGGATGGAAGGGCACGATCGCACGCATTTCCGCCAAGGCATGCCATGCGCTCTGCGAGGCGGTTGGCTGCAAGCCGGAGGACATCTCTGCCTATATTGGGCCCCATATCCTGGGTGACGAGTACGAGGTTTCCCAGGAGCTCATGGACCGCTTTGCCGCTGAGTTCTCGTGCATCGATGCTACCGCTTCCCGTATGCTCGATCTTTCCGCCGCCATTCGCGAGGCGCTGGTGGATGCCGGTGTCGATGTGAATGGCATTGTGGACACCAAACTTTCCACCGTGCGTCAGAACGACCGCTTTTATTCCTATCGCAACGAGGGCGGCACCTGTGGGCGCCATGCTGCGATCGGCGTGATGCTATGAGAAAGATCGCATCGGTCCTGAGTGCGGCAGTGCTCACGCTCACGCTGTGCGCCTGCTCCTCGGGATCTTCTACGACTTCTATTACCGTTGCCGGCTCTACGACGTGCCTTCCCATTGCTGAGATTGCCGCCGAGGGCTTTAAAGAGGAGACCGGCATCGACGTGCTCGTCTCCGGCCTTGGCTCATCTGCTGGCATCGAAGCTGTTAGCGCCGGCACCGCCGATATCGCCAGCTCCTCTCGTGGCCTCAACGCCGATGAGCAAGACCTGGGCCTGACCCCGATCGTAATCGCGCACGACGGCATCGCAGTCATCGTGAACGACGACAACCCGGTCGACAATCTCTCGACCGAGCAGCTCCGCGATATTTACGCCGGCAAGATCACCAACTGGAAAGAAGTCGGCGGAGAGGACCTGAAGATTCAGGTTATCAACCGCGACGAGGCGTCCGGTACGCGCGAGGCCTTCCGCACTATCGTGATGGACGGCACGCCGTTCGATCGTCGCTCGGCCGTTCTTTCGGGCACGGGCCAGGTACGCGATGTGGTATCTCGTTCGCGCGGTGCCATTGGCTACATTTCGCTGGGCTTCGTCGATAGCCTCAACGCCAAGACCTCGGTCAAGGCCGTCTCGGTCAATCATGTTGAGGCGTCCGAGAAGACGGTCGCGAGCGGCGGCTATCCCATCTCACGCGACCTTTACTTCTTTGTGAAGGGTGCGCCTTCGCAGCAGGCGCAGGATTACATCGACTATGTGACGTCCGAAAAGATGGACAAGCAGATTCGCGAGGCGGGCTTTATTCCCGTCACCAACGACGAGAAGGGGAGTGAGTAGCATGGAAGCACAGGAAAACTCCCAGACTGAGCAGAATGTTCAGACGCCCAAGAAGCGCGAGCTGGCGCTCGTATCGCACAGTACCTATATCAAGGAGAAGGCGCTGCAGTGGATCTTCTTTGCCTGCGCGTTCTTGGCGGTCGTTACCGTCATCCTGATTTTTGTCTTTACCACGTACTCGGCGCTGCCCGTCTTTACCGACATCGGTCTGGCGGACTTCTTTAGCTTTACGTGGGCGCCTTCCGAGGGCCACTACGGCATCTTGTCGCTGCTTGCCGGCTCGGGTCTGGTGACCGTCGGTGCGCTCGCCATGGGCGTGCCGCTGGGCGTGGGTACGGCCGTTTACCTGGTCGAGATTGCCAGCAAGCGCGTGCGCAAGCTCATCAGCCCCGCCGTTGACCTGCTGGCGGGCATACCCTCCATCATCTACGGCTTCTTTGGCATGATCATCATCCGCCCGTTTATCGCACAACTGACCGGCGGCCTTGGTTTTGGTGCGCTGACGGCGTGGTTTGTGCTCGCCATCATGATCGTCCCTACCATCACCACGCTCACCATCGATGCTCTCAATTCCATTCCCATGGGCATTCGCGAGGCATCGTATGCCATGGGCGCCACCAAGTGGCAGACCATCTATAAGGTCGTGCTACCTGCCGCGAAGCTGGGTATCGTTGATGCCATCGTGCTGGGTATGGGCCGTGCCATCGGCGAGACCATGGCCGTGCTCATGGTCGTAGGTAACGCCCCGGTTATTCCCGACAGCATTGCGAGCCCCATCTCGACGCTCACGAGCCAGATTGCGCTCGACATGAGCTATTCCTCGGGTCTGCACCGCTCGGCGCTGTTCGGCATGGGTGTGGTCCTGTTTATCATCTCCGCCACGCTGGTGGGCATCGTCCGTCTGATTTCCAAGAAGAAGAGGGGGTAGGCTATGTCCGATTCCGTTGACACGACGGTCGATACGACCTCGTCGCGCGAGCGCATCAAGCGTGCCCTTTCCCACGGCAAGAAGGGCCGCATCAACAAGGACCTGTCCAACAAGATCATGCTTGGCGTGTTCCGTGCCGCTGCCTACATCACCACGCTGGTGCTGGTCGCTATCATCGCCTACGTGGTCATCAACGGCCTGCCACACATCTCGCTCGACTTTATCTTCGGTTGGCCCCAGGGCGTCAACGCCGAGGGCGGTATTTGGCCCACGATCGTCTCGACCGTCTATGTGACGGCGCTCGCCATGCTTATCTGCACGCCGATCGCTGTGCTGGCAGCCGTCTATCTGGCCGAGTACGCCAAGCAGGGCAAGGTCGTCGAGCTCATTCGCTACGCTGCTGACGCTTTGGCCTCGGTGCCCTCCATCGTTATGGGTCTGTTTGGCTACGCCTTGTTTGTCGAGGCCATGGGCTTGGGCCTTTCGATGGTCTCTGCCGCCCTGGCACTCGCGCTCTTGATGCTTCCCATCGTCATGCGCACCACCGAAGAGGCCATTCGCGCCGTTCCGCGCTATATCCGTTGGGGCGCGTACGGCCTGGGCGCCACCAAGTGGCAGGTTGTCTCCAAGATCGTGCTTCCTTCTGCCTTTGGCCGTATTGCCACGGGCATCGTCCTCGCCATCGGCCGTGCCATTGGCGAGACCGCGGTGGTGCTCTACACCATGGGGCAGGCCATCAATCTACCTATTTCGCCGCTCGATTCCGGCCGCCCCATGACGGTTCACCTGTACCTGCTTGCCAACGACGGCATCAACATGAACGCAGCCTACGGCACCGCGCTCTTGCTGATGGTGATCATTTTGGCCTTCAACCTGTTTGCGCGCTTCCTGTCGCGCAAGCGTCGCTAGTTAAGGAGTCCCATGTCCGTTTATCAGTCCGCTCCCACGCTGGAGCAAGCGGCCATTACGGCCAAGGATTTCAACTTTTGGTACGGTGACTTTCATGCGCTGACGGGGCTCGACCTCAACATCGCCAAAAACGCCATCACCTCGTTTATTGGCCCTTCGGGCTGCGGCAAATCGACGTTTTTGCGCTGCATCAACCGCATGAACGACCTGATCGAGGGCACGCGCATCGAGGGCACCATGACGCTCGACGGCAACGATATCTATGTCGAGGGTGTCGACCCGGTCGATCTCCGTCGTCGCGTGGGCATGATCTTTCAGCAGCCCAACCCGTTTCCTAAATCCATCTACGAGAATGTCGCCTTTGGCCCTCGTCTGCAGGGCGTGACTAGCAAAAGTGACCTCGATGACATCGTGGAAGAATCGCTCAAGCGCGCCAACCTCTGGAAAGAGGTATCCAATCAGCTCAACAAGGATGGTTTGGCGCTCTCGGGCGGTCAGCAGCAGCGTCTGTGCATCGCGCGCGTGCTTGCGGTGCAACCCGATGTCCTTCTGATGGACGAGCCCTGCTCCGCCATCGACCCCACGTCCGTCTCTAAGGTCGAGGATCTGATGGCCGAGCTGGCGCCCGAGATGACGATCATCATCGTCACGCATTCAATGCAGCAGGCAGCTCGCATTAGCGACTACACCGCATTCTTCTTGCAGGAAGTTGCCGGCGAGCCCGCTACGCTCATCGAGTATGGTCAAACCGACGCGATCTTCACCAGCCCGGTGGACTCGCGGACGGAAGACTATATCACCGGCCGCTTTGGCTGATCGGTGCGACTAGTCCCAAGCCGATCGGATCTGGTCCGGTGCGTATTCACTGTGCGGGCGGCATGACCGCACCCAACTGATTGGAGTGAACCATGCGCAAACTGTTTTCCCGTCAGCTCATCGAGGCCCGTCACGAGATGCTGAGCATCTACGAGGCCGTCGATCTGGCCCTCCACGATGCCGTGAAGGCCTATGTGACCGACGACCGCAAGCTCGCCACCAAGACCAAGAAGCGCACGCTTTCGATTGACGCACGCTGCGCCAACCTGGAGGCCGTCTGCTACAACCTGATTGCCACGCAGTCACCGGTCGCCTCCGACTTCCGCTTGCTGCAGACGATCATCTACGTCGACTTTAACCTGCAGCGCATGACCGATAAGGTTCGCCAGATTTGCCGCGCCACGCGTCATATGATCAAGGCCGACATCTCGCTGCCCAAGGAGCTTGTCGGCACGGTCGAGGCCGAGGCTGAGGCCGTCTACCAGGTGCTGGGCTCTTCGCTTTCTGCGCTCGTCACCAACGACATGTCCATCATCTGCAACTTGGCCGTCGAGGACGAGCCAGTGCACGCCGCCTACGAGAAGTTCTTCCGCACCTTTAACCGCATGGACACGGGCGATTTTATGGACGACGACAGCAACTATGACGACCTGCGCCGCGCCATCATGGTATCGCGCTATCTCGATCGCATCGCCTCGATTTCCATCGATGCCGCCTGCCGTCTGACCTTCCTGTTGACCGGACAGCGTATGACTGCCGGTGATATCGCCTGCACTGATGAGGATGAGCTCGAGAGCATGCGCGTGCCTTCGGGCGAGGGTGTTATCATGAGGCCCGCCGTCGATGCACGCTACGTTGCCAAGGTGCCCGTTAACGAGGTCAGCGAGGGTCTTCGCTACCTGCTCGATCATCTTGAGGATGAGGACGATGGCGAGGACGACGAGGAGTAAGTAACCCCGTTCGTCGAAAGATTGTAAATACCTAAGTGAGCGCGGCCTTGCACATGCGGGGCCGCGCTCTTGCGTTAGCATGGGACTACTTGTTTGGCTGTCAGCGGAGGCGATTGGCAATGGATAACTATTTGGACTTGATGCGCGCTCGCCGCGAGCAGATTCTGGAACGTTTTTATGCGGCGCTCGATCGCGCGGGCCGTCCCCACGACGCCGCGAGCCTCATTGCCGTGTCCAAGACCGTTGGTGTCGATGAGACCGTTGCCGCCATCCAGGCGGGGTATCGCCATTTTGCCGAGAACCGCCCGCAGGAGCTGGTTCGCAAGCTCGCGGGCCTCGCAGAGCATCCGGAGCTACCCGAGGTGCGCTTCGATATGATCGGCAACCTGCAGACCAATAAGATCAATGCGGTGCTGGGCTCAGCCGAGCTGATTCACTCGGTGGGTTCGCTGCATCTGGCGCAGGCGATCTCGAGCCGTGCTGTTCGCAAGATTGAGGCAGGCGAGCTCGTCGGCCCCCAGCGTGTGCTCATTGAGGTCAATGTGAGTGGTGAGGAGTCGAAGGGAGGCTTTTCACCCGATGAGATTCGCGCCGCCGCGGGTGAGCTTGCAGAACTTGAGGGAATTTGCGTACAGGGGCTTATGACTATGGCGCCCCGGGGGAATAAGGATGTGGCACGCCGCACCTTTGCGGGGCTTCGTGAGCTGAGGGATGAGCTGGAGGCGGCGCATCCCGATTTGAACCTGCCTGAGCTTTCCTGCGGTATGAGCGAGGACTTTGAGTCTGCCCTTGAGGAGGGCTCTACGCTCGTTCGCCTGGGCAGGGTAGTATTTAGCCCGGAGTTTGCAGTAAAATAAGGCTCTGAAGTGCGCACTGATTATCGGGGCGCCTGCACTAAACCGCGAGAGGACACAACCATGGGCTTCCTTGACGAGATTAAAAATAAGATGCACCTGGGCGGCCAGCAGGGTTACGACCAGGGTTATGGCCAGGACGACGACTACGGCTACGATGACGGCTACGACGATGGCTATCAGAACAACGGCTACAGCGGTGCTTCGGGCGAGGGCTTCTACACCCAAGACGAGCCGAGCAACGGCCTGCTGGGCCAGACGCGTCGCGGTGAGGCCGAGTCGGTCGCGGTGTACACGCGCTCCGGTCAGCTGGTCGGCGATGACTCCCGCCATGCCACGACGTATAACCCGCCTTCGCGCTCGCAGGACAGTGTTGCGAGCGGTTATCGTCCTGGTGCCTATGACACGCCGTCGAGCTACGCCGAGAACACCCGCGCCCGTGCCGCCGCTGCGCCCGCGCCTGCAGCGAGCGATGCCTCGGCCTATGCGAGCAATATCATCAACGCCACACCGCAGCTGCCGGCCTATGTCCTGCGCCCCGAGAGCTATGACGATGTGGAGACCGTGGTGCGCCGCGTTCGCACCAAGCAGCCTGTCGCACTGATTTTTGTGGGCGTACGCACCGAAGTTGCCAAGCGCGTCTTGGACTTCTCTTACGGCTTTGCCTGCGGTCTGGGCGCCACGGTCAAGGAGGTGGGCGACCGCGTGTTCATGGTGCTGCCCGCCGGTTGCGAGGTCAAAGATTCCGATCTCAAGAAGCTTCGTGCGGACGGCTACCTTAAGTAAAGACAAGACGAGGAGATTCCCATCAACATCTACACTATCGTCCAGCTGGTCAACACGCTGTTCAACTTCTATTCCACGCTCATTGTCGTCTACTGCTTTATGACGTGGATTCCCATGAAGCAGGGTGGTTTGCTTCAGGATATTGCCGCGGTGCTTGATAGCGTGTGCGGTCCGTGGCTCAACCTGTTCCGTCGTTTCATCCCGCCGATGGGCGGTATCGATTTTTCGCCGGTCGTTGCGATTATTGCGTTGCAGTTGGTGCAGAGGCTGGTTCTGCAGCTTCTTATAGGTATACTCGTGTAGAACTGTCTTAGTAACTTACGTCGGGCGTGTAGCGCCGAGGCGATGAAAAAGGAGACTTGTTATGGCTATTACCCCTGCAGACATCCAGGCTCAGACTTTCTCTGAGGCCAAGCGTGGCTACGATCCTGCTGAGGTCGACGTCTTCTTGGAGACGCTGTCCTCCGAGGTTGACGCTATGCTCGCTAAGATCGTCGACCTTAAGGGCCGTCTGACTGCTACCGAGCAGCAGCTTGCCGATGCGCAGGCTCAGCTTGCCCAGGCTCAGGATGCCACCGCCCAGGCCGCTCCTGCCGCCCCCGTGGCTGCTCCCGCCCCTGACTTCTCCGCTCAGGAGCGCCAGATTTCCGCTGCCCTGATCGCTGCCCAGCAGACCGCTGAGACCATCGTCAACGATGCCAATGAGAACGCTGAGCGTATTCGCAACGAGGCTGACGCTAAGGCCCGCGAGGTTATCCGCCAGGCTCTGACCGAAAAGCAGGCCGAGCTCGAGGAGATCGATCGTCTCAAGGCTTCTCGTGAGGAGTTCAAGGCCGAGTATCTCAAGCTCATCCAGCACTTCATGGACGATGCCCAGAACTCCTTCCCGGCCGACCTCATGGCCTCCACGCCGGTCGGTTCTGCCGCTTCTCCTGCGGTGACTGTTCCCGCCGAGCCGCTACCCGTCGCTGACCCGGTTGTCCCCGTGGCCGATCCCTTCGCCCCGATCGACAACTTTGCTGCCGACGACCTGGACTAACATTCGGCCTACAATTTAGTGCCTAGAAAGGACCCGCAGCTTGCGGGTCCTTTTTTATGACTGTGCCGGGGCGCGCAACATAAAAAACCGAGCCCTGCACATAGTGGCGCAGAACTCGGCGAACCGGTGAGCGGTCAAGGATAGGTTTTAGGGCATGTCCCAAAATCTACTTGAGGAGGAAGTCGGAGAGGGGAATGGTACGGGCCTCGCGATGCTCGGGATCGGCGATGTGGTCGGCAGGATATCCGCAGACGAGCATGTGATAGGGATAAACGCCTTTGGGCAGGTTGAACTGCTCCTGTGCCACCTCGGGCTTAAAATGGCATACCCAGCACGTTCCCAGGCCCTGCTCGGTGGCCTCCATCATCATCTGATCGCACACTATGGACGTATCGATTTCACTGGAATTCATCTGGTCATACGGGCGCACCCAAGCGTCTTCGGTAACACTACAAATAAGGAAGATGAGCGGAGCGCCAAAGATAGATCCATCACGAGCAAACCGAGGCTGACAAGCAGCAGCCTTCTCCAGAAGCTCAGGCGTATCCAACACCATCACACGGGTTGGATGATTATTGCAAGCAGAAGGAGCAATACGCCCAGTCTCAACAATGGCATCCACCACCGACTGCTCAACAGGACGGTCTTCAAACAAACGACAAGAATACCGACCCCGAGCCAGATCCAAATAAGACATACAAGCCCTCCTAAAATTAAAAATCAAACAAACCAAAAGTAACCCAAAGAGTACCCAAAGCAGCAATCAGCCAAACGCTCATCAAGGGCCAAAGTGTCCGAACGGGTACCATAGGTCCCTTCAGCCAAACCCCCATCGCGCTACAACTATCAGCCAAAGTTCCCAATGGTGGTACGTAAGGCGAAGGGCCGGCCACGGTTTACTTTCGAACGACTCTGCAAAGCAGCCGGAGTGAGAAAGCAAACCGTGGCCGGCCCTTCGCCGCCGGGACACGTACCCCCAATTAACTGTTCTTCATGACAATCGAATCCACAACATCGGCCACATTCTCGCAGCAGTCGGCGCAGTACTCCAGGAAGGCGTAGACGTCACGCCAAGCGATGACCTCGAGCGGATCCTTGCCGTTAACGTGCAGGTTGCGCATGGCGTTGATGTAGAGCTCGTCGGCCTCGGACTCGATGGTGTTGATCTGGATGACCAGCTCGCGCAGCGTTTTGGACTTGCGGTAGTTGGGAAGCTCGACCATCAGGTCTTTCATGGCGCGGCAGGCGTCAGTCACCTTGTGGGCGATGACGATGGCGTCGGGATGGATGCTCTGAATGTTGGTGAAGTAGACGCGCTGCACGACGCCCTCGATGCGGTCGAGCACGGTGTCGAGCGCGCAGCTCATCAGATCCAGATCCTCGCGCTCGAGCGGGGTGATAAAGGCGGTGAGCAGGGCGTCTTCGAGCTCGTGGTGCTTCTTGTCTGCCGCATGCTCAATCGCATGCATCTTATTGAGCATGTCGTGAATCTGCGCGGGATCGAAGTTCTCAAAAATCTGGGTAAGCAGCTCGGTGGCGTGGACGGCGAGGTCGGCGCAGGCGACGTAGTTGTCAAAGTAGAACGAATCGGGTTTCTTAGCCATGGGTGGGTCCTTTCGAGGCGAAGACGGGTGGGCGAAGTGTTGCGGTCCGGATGGACGTTCGGTTTGACTAGAGGAACATCATGAACAGCTTGGCCATGACAAAGCTGATGAGTCCGCAGGCGGGGAAGGTGAAGAACCAGGTGAACATCATGTCCTTGACGACGCCGAAGTTGATGGCCGAGAGGCGCTTGACGGCACCGACGCCCATGATGGCGCAGGTTTTGATGTGTGTGGAGGACACGGGGATGCCGGTAAGGGTGGCAAGCAGCAGGTTCGCGGCGCCCGCGAGGTCGGCGGAGAAGCCTTGATACTTCTCGAGTTTAACCATGCTCTGGCCGACGGACTTGATGATGCGCTCGCCGCCCACGCTGGTGCCGATACCCATGGTGGCCGAGCACAGCAGCATAATCCAGATGGGGATGCCGGCATCGCCGACGCTGGTCTGGCCGTTTGCGAAGGCCACGCCTAAAAAGAGCACACCGATGAACTTCTGTCCATCCTGCGCGCCGTGCATAAAGCTCATGGCCGCAGCGCTCGCGATCTGTGCGTATTTAAAGAAGACATTGGCGCGTCGCCTGTTGGCGGCGGCGAAAAGAATCGAGACGAGTTTGCACAGGACCCAGCCCATGACAAAGCCCAGGCCGATGGAGAGCGCCAGGCCGTAGATGACCTTCATCCACTCGTGGACGTTGACGCTGCTCGCGCCGCCGAGGGCGATAGCGGCACCGGTCAGGCCGGCGATAAGGCTGTGGCTTTGCGAGGTGGGGATGCCGAAACGCGACGCTGTGGCGCCGTAGACGACGATGGAGAACAGCGCCGCGCACAGGCAGGCGAGCGCCATGGTGCTGTTTCCGCCAAAGTCGACGATATGCGAGATGGTATTGGCGACGCTCGCGTTAAAGTGCGTCATGATGAGCACGCCGAGGAAGTTGAATGCGGCGCTCATGAGAATGGCGGCGCGGGCGGGCATGCAACGCGTAGTGACGCAGGTCGCGATGGCGTTGGGCGCGTCGGTCCATCCGTTGACGAAGATGGCGCCGAGCGCGAGGATCACGGTGACGGCAAGGACTGGGTTCGACACAATTTGGCCGAGGAAGGTTGAGAACGTTACGTCCATATATGGGCTTTCTCGAAGTTTGCAGGCACGTTACAAAAACATGATAAATCGTATCACCTCCTGTGGGTTTCTTAACGGAGTTCTGACGTGAGAAGTGGATTTTTTGGCACTAAAATTGAATATTAGTCCTGTTGACCGCGGGTATTCTTTTTGCTAACACGCCATGCGGACACGTGCGATTGCTACGACACTCCAAAACCACAGTCTGTTCGCTTTACAACATGCAAACATGCGTTCGATAATAGGAGACATGGAATATCGACAGACAGATGGCAAAACTCGGCGCGTGCACAAACAGTATGTGGACGTTGTGGCTCGCATCCTCGCGGGCGGACAAGTCGTGCCGGTCACCGTCTGCTGGGTCGACGGTCGTTGCTTTACAATTGACGAGATTGTCTCGTCCACGGGCTTTGGCTTAACGGTTCACGGTGTTCGTACGGCAACGTATAAGGTTCGTTTTGGCGGGCATGCGACCGAGTTGTATCTGGAGGACCAGGCGTGCGGACGGCCGGACGGCTCGCAGGCCCACGTGATGCGTTGGTGGGTCTGGGCGTTTGATCGTACGCTTGAGGGCGAGCGCCGTAGGTAAGGACGCGCGGCGTTCGGGTACAATGACAGGAATCTTGTCAGCTACTGCGCCGTTATTTGTGGCGCTTTTTGAAAGGACGAACCTATGAACGATATCCAGGGCTATCAGAACGGCCCCGTCGAGAGCGGCGCAAGCCGCGCCAAGGAGATGTCGCCGCGCGCGTACAACCTTGTCATGTCTGCCCTGATCTTTTTGGGCTTTTGCGCCATGGGCGCCGGTGCTTACTTTACGAGCACCATGTCGTTTGCCCGCATGATGATGAGCGGCGCCGCCTTGCCGCTGGTCTTTGGCTCGTTTATTTTGACCATCGTCGGCATGGTCATGATGTCGGCTGCCGCGGGCAAGCAGTCTGTGGGCCTGTCGCTCACGGGTTACGTGATCTTTGCGAGCACCTTTGGCCTGACCGCGTCGTTTGGCCTTGCCAACTACGACCTGCCCACCATCAACACCGCCTTCATCGCCACCGCCGCCATCACCTTTGTCTTTGGCGCGCTGGGCGTGACCTTCCCCAAGTTCTTCCAGCGCGTGTACGGCATCGGTTTTGGCGTTCTGCTTGCCACGATCCTGGTCGAGATCGTGCTGATGTTCATGGGTGTTTCGCAGTCTATTACCGACCTGATCGTGATCGTGGTGTTCGCCGGTTTTATTGGCTACGACACCTATGTGGCCACGACGGTGCCGCCCACGCTGCCCAACGCCGTGCTCATGGCGTCCAACCTGTTCGTGGATATCATCAACGTGTTCCTGCGTATCCTGAATATCCTTGGTCGTCGCGACTAGCGGCGAGTTGCAGCGGTGCTTGCCGCGTGCGTAAATCAATGCGAAAGGCGGTCCTTCGGGGCCGTCTTTTTTGTACGTGGCGGGGTATCATGGATGGGAAAAGCCGATAGCGGCAGCGACAGGAAAGGTGGCCATGTATGGCAGACGTCGACAACAGGAACCGTAACCGCAGGTCCAACCGAGCGGGTCAGCCCAATCCCAAGCGCGAGGCCCGTGCCAAGGCCGCCGAGCGTCACGTGGCAACTGTGTCCGAAGCGTGCGCCAAGGATATCGAGCGTTCGCTTGCTGGTGTTCGCGAGTTTGACGGCATGCCCGCCGGCTTTGTCGCGGCGATGAAGGCCAAGGCCCAAGCGGCTGCGGTTGCCGAGGAGCCGGTTGCCGAGGAGTCTGAGTCCGCCGAGGTCGAGGCCGCTGAGGTTGCGTCCGTCGAGACCGAGGTCACGGACGAGTCTGCGCCTGCCGAGGAACCCGCAGAGACCGAGTCCGCGCCTGCCGAGGAGCCCGCTCCGACCCTGCCCGAGGTCACCGTGCTTGATGCCTCCGCCACGCAGGCCATTCTGGACAACGGCCGTGGCTATGCGCAGTTTTGCGACATGGCAGTGCTCGCCTTTGCCTCGTTCACCAACCCGGGTGGCGGCTACATCCAGGGCTATCTGGGCCAGGAGGCTACGCTCTGCGCCGATTCGTATCTGTACAACGTGCTCGACAAGCAGCGCAAGTGGTATGGCGAGAACCGTCGCCGCAATATCAACTGCGAGCTCTACCGCAACCGTGCGCTGGTAGTGCCTGCGGTGCGTTTTGACCGCAACCACGTGCATGCGTATGCCGATGTGATCGTGGCCGCCGCGCCCAATGCCAAGCGCGCACGCCAGGAGTACCGCGTGAGCGACGATGCGCTGCTGGACGCGCTGCGCGACCGTATCCGCTTTGTGCTCGCCATCTGCGACGAGCTGGATCGCGAGAAGCTCGTACTGGGCGCTTGGGGCTGCGACAACAACGGTTTTGATGCCGAGGCCGTGGCCGAGATTTTCCGCAAGGAGCTCGCATCGGGCGACTTCAAGGTCAAGCAGGTCTTCTTTGCTGTGCCCTCCACGCGCTGGGATGAGGACTTCGCCAAGTTCGAGCATGTGTTGGCAAGCTTCCCCGAGCGCAACGAGGAGTCCTATGCCCAGGTTGCCGCCCGCGCTGCGGCCGCCCGTGCCGCCGAGCAGGCTCAGGCCGCTGCCGAGGACGATGAGGACGAGGACGATTGGCGCAAGTACCTGTAATCGGTACGTGCTGACAGATAGGTCGAGCCGACGGGAGAGGCTGCTTCCGTCGGCTTTTTATTGAGTGGGGAGCTTACGATGAAAAACGTTATGTGCTTTGGCGACAGCAACACCTATGGCTATGATCCGGCTGGTATGCGCGATGGCACCGCGGTACGCTATGCGCAGGATGTACGCTGGTGCGGCGTGGCGCAGCGTGACCTGGGCGAGGGCTGGCATGTGATTGAGGAGGGGCTCAACGGCCGCACGACGGTGCGCGACGATATGTGCCACCTGGACACTAACCTCAACGGCATTCGCGCGCTTCCGATGCTGCTCGAGGCCCATAAGCCGCTGGACGCCATTGTGATCATGCTGGGCACCAACGACTGTAAGACGGTCTTTAACGTGACGGCTTCCGATATCGCCCGTGGCGCCATGGCGCTGATTCGCGCCGTCCGCGCGTTTCCCTGGACCGATGCCGTGCCCTGCCCGCGCATTTTGCTGATGGCGCCTATCAAGATTAAGCCGCAGATCGCCGATGTGTATATGACCGATTTTGACGAGCATTCCGTAGAAGCCTCGGAACATTTTGGTGAGTACTACGCACATGTGACCGAGCAGTTTGGCTGCGACTTTTTGAATGCCGCCGACTTTGCCGAGCCGGGCGATATCGATTATCTGCACATGATGCCCGAAAGCCACGAGAACCTGGGCCACGCCGTGGCAGCCAAGCTCCGAGAGATGCTCGGTGAGTAGCGCGACCCCAAGCCACCACAGAAGTTCCCCTTGCGGTGGCTTGTTTCGCTGCTTTGTCTTGATCTGTAACAGTTCCAAGGCCGGAAACGGGCTAGATGTTACAGATTAAGATTATTTAGGTCGATATCGGTCGTTTGTCTCGATTTGTAACATCTAGGGTCGATTTCGCCGAGTTACTGTTACAGATTGAGATTTTCTTCTCAGCGGAATTTGAATGACTGTAACATCTGGGCGGCTAAATCGTCCCTATCTGTTACAGATCGAGACATTTGCAGGAACCGCCACAAAGGTGTCCTTTGTGGCGGTTTGGGTTGCGGACTTTAGTACTGCCACATGTGGTTGACAGGGCCGGAGCCTTTGCCCATGTTCAGGCCGGCGGCCAGAGCGCCTGTCAGGTATGCCTTGCCGGCGTTGACGGCGTCGGCAAGATCCATGCCCTGGGCCAGCGCGCAGGCGATGGCGGACGAGAGCGTGCAGCCGGTGCCGTGCGTGTTGTCGGTCTCGATGCGCTTGTGGCGGAACCACGTGGTGAGTGGATCTCCCAGATGGTTGCCCTCGTCATCGAGTGGCGCGGGTTCGGCCAGTACATCGTTGGCCTCGTTGACGAAATGCCCGCCCTTAACGAGGGACGCGCAGCCAAAGCGGCGGGTGAGAAGCATGGCGGCATTTTGCTGCGTGCGCTCGGAATCGACCTCATAATCGAGCAACGCCATGGCCTCGGGAATATTGGGCGTGATGACAGTCGCCAGCGGGAACAGGCGGCGTGTAAGCGCTTCGGCGGCGTCCTCTGCAATCAGGCGAGCGCCCGAGGTCGCGACCATGACGGGGTCGACGACGATATTTTGTGCGTCCCAAGCGCCCAGGCGGTCGGCGATAACCTCGATAATCTCGGCAGAGGAAACCATGCCGATTTTGACTGCGTTGGGGCGGATATCGTCAAAAACGGCATCGATCTGCGCCGCGACAATATCCGGGGAGATGTTCTGCACGGCGGTGACGCCTAGGGTGTTCTGTGCGGTTATGGCTGTGATGACCGTCTCGGCATACAGGCGGTGCGCCGTGATGGTCTTGATGTCGGCCTGAATGCCGGCACCACCGCTGGAATCTGATCCTGCGATGGACAGGACGGCGGGTACCTTACTGCGATCCATGTTCGCTCCCTTGTTCGGTCGGAATCAAATGGGTCTATAATCCAGCATTATAAAGATGCCCGGGCCGACTCTATGTCGAACCCGGGCGGGCGATGCAATCTTTACGAAAATGCAAGCAAATGTTCACACGTCAACAATTGATGAGCACCTTGCGACCGATTGTGGCTCCGGAGACGCGTTAATCCTCCATGCCGAGGTCGATCGTCGTGCCCTCGAACACCTTGTTGACGGTGCGGACGGCGCACATCTTGCCGCACATGGTGCAGGTGCCCTCGGTGGCGGCGGGGGATTCCTCGTAGCGCTTCTTACCGGTAACCGGGTCGAGCGCGCACTTCCACATGGCGTCCCAGTCGAGCTTGCGGCGTGCCTGGCCCATCTTGTCGTCCATGTCGCGGGCGTGGGGCACCTTTTTGGCGATGTCGGCGGCGTGTGCGGCGATCTTGGTGGCCATGAGGCCGTCGAGCACATCCTGGGCGTTAGGCAGGCATAGGTGCTCGGCCGGTGTCACGTAGCACAGGAAGTCGGAACCGGAGCTGGCGGAGATGGCGCCGCCGATGGCGGCGGTGATGTGGTCGTAACCCACGCCGATATCGGTCACCAGCGGCCCGAGCACATAGAACGGAGCATTGTGGCACAGGCGTTTCTGCAGTTTCATGTTGGCGGCGATCTCGTCGAGCGCCATGTGACCCGGGCCCTCGACCATGACCTGGACGCCGGCGGCCCAAGCGCGCTTGCACAGCTTGCCCAGCTCGATCATCTCAGCGGTCTCGGTGGCGTCGTTGGAGTCGTAGAGGCAGCCCGGGCGGCAGGAGTCGCCGAGCGAAATCGTCACGTCGTACTCGTGGCAAATCTCGAGCAACTCGTCGTAGAACTCATAGAACGGGTTCTCGTTACCGGTGACCTCCATCCAGCCAAACAGCAGTGAGCCGCCGCGGCTCACGATGTTCATCAGACGGCCGGTCTCCTTAAAGGTCTTGGTGACCGACTTGTTGATGCCGCAGTGAATGGTCATAAAGTCCACGCCGTCCTCGGCATGCGCGCGCACGACTTCGAACAGGTCGTCCTTGGTGAGCTTGACCAGCGGCTTTTCCATGTAGCCGATGGCGTCGTACATGGGGACGGTGCCTACCATGAGCGGCGTCTCGTCGATGAGCTGCTGGCGGAACTGGCGCGTCTTGCCCGAGTTGGAGAGGTCCATGATGGCGTCAGCGCCAAAGTCCTCGGCGATCTTGACCTTCTTCCATTCCTCGGCGGCATCGGCCTTGTCGCCCGAGATACCCAGGTTCACGTTGACCTTGGTGGACAGGCCCTCACCGACGCCAAAGGCGCGCATGCCCTTTTTGATGTGCACGATGTTGGCGGGAATGGCGATGCGGCCGTCGGCCACGCGCTCGCGGATGTACTCGGGGTCGCGATGCTCACGCTCGGCGACCTCCTTCATCTGCGGCGTGATCTGCCCGGCACGGGCGAAGTCGATTTGCGTGACGAGCTTGGGCTCGGTCTGTGTGCTCATTGGCACGGCTCCCTTCGTTGGCATTACCCATATCAGGTTTGCGGGTCAGGGCGGGCGCACCCAATCTCAGCCTGCCGTCTTGTCCTGCAAGCTCCCCGTTATGTCATGGGCTCAAGTATAGCCTGAATGGGTACGATTGGGCCAACGAGCGTGCCTGTGGGGAGGCGAACATGGAAGACAAGCATCTATATCGAGAGACGCAATGGGATGTATCGGCCGAGGAAAGCCGTGCGCACCATGGCCTTGTCGCGATTGGTTTTGCGGTGCTTGCCGTGCTGGTGATTGCCTTTTGTATCTGGACGTTTGGCGGTCGCGGCGGCGCTGCATGGGAGTTCGAGGCTGATGATAGCCTACCGATTATGACGGTGAGGAGTACTGGCGGTAATGCCAATACGCTCGCCGTTCCGGGCGATTATTGGTACCCGCGCGATGAGTTTGTGCAGTTGCAGCTGAGTGGTGGGTCCATTCCCGGTGAAGAAATCGAACGCGTGACGTTTGACGCGGCGCTCAAAACGCTCACGGTGAAGCTCAAAGATCAAGGAGATGTGCCCACGACCATGGATATCGCCCTGACGGAATGGCGTCTGGAGCCTCCGACGGGTGTCAAGGTGTCCGAGGTGGAGCATGTCAAGATTACCTATCAGGACGGCACGACAAATGAAATTGCCAAAGCCGACGGCTTGGCGGAATAGACGCCGTGCCTAGGCGGCACATTCAAAAGTAGCGGTGGTCCTACAAGGCCTGTTCGTTCAGGAAGACCAAAGTGTTTTTATTTGAAAGCTCGGGAAGGTGGCGATAGCCAACGTCGAACGCGGTGAGCCCGCTTACATCCTCGAGCTTGTTTTCTGCCATCCAGCGCACCATGGAGCCGCGTGCCTTTTTGCTGGCGGTCGAGCGCTGGATGGGCTTGCCGTTGCGGATGCCTTCGCCAAAGAGGCATGTGACGACCGTGACATCGGTGGTGAGGCGGGGCAGAACGGCTTTGGCATACTCTACGCTGGCGAGGTTGACGATCGTGGTGTTTGAGCCTGCCGGGGCGATAACCCGCGCGAGTTTGTCGCTCCAAAACGCGTAGAGGTCTCGGGCATCGTCGACGGCGAGCTTCGCGCCCATCTCCAGTCGATACGGTTCAACGGCATGAAAGGGGCGTACGCATCCGTAGAGTCCCGAGAGGATCCAGAGATGGTTTTGCAGCCATGCGAGCTGCGCGGAATCCATCACCTCGGGTGCCATGCTCTGGTATTGAATGCCGTGATAGGACATGACGGCAGGGGAGAGGTGACGGGCGAGTGCAGGATTGTCGAGATCGCCGTTTTTCAGGATGGGCCCGAACTCATGCAGGGTGTTGAGGCAAGGCCCCAGCAGTTTGTCACTCACGTTCCATAGCGTCTGCAGGCCGCCGCTGCCTTCATTCCGCTCGATATCTAGCAATGCGCGGTGGAGGCGAGCCGTCTCGTGCGCAAAGGGTGGAATGCCCTGGACTTCAAAAGCATCTTGGGCCGCGCGCATTTGCTTGGCGGGCGAAATGATGACCTGCAGCATGGACTCTCCTCTGCCAAAAAAGAAGTTGCGGTGGAATAATTCCTGTTTTGCCTGTTAAAAGGCGTGTTTGGGAACTATTTCACCGCAAGTTATGAAGGGCTGGCTGGGCTCGTTTTACGAGGGTTGGCTAGGCGCGCTCGAGGAAGGCTTTGTAGCCGCGGTAGGCCTCGTAGATGTCGGCCTTGTTGGCGACCTCCCACAGGGCGTGCATGGACAGGACGGCAACGCCAGAGTCGATGACGTTCATGCCGTACTTGGCCATGATGTAGGCGATGGTGCCGCCGCCGCCCGCGTTGACGCGACCGAGCTCGCAGGTCTGGAAGTCCACGCCGGCCTCGTCCATGATGTCGCGGACGAGGGCCACATACTCGGCGTCGGCGTCGTTAGAGCCGCCCTTGCCGCGGCTGCCCGTGTACTTGTTAAAGCACAGGCCGCGACCCATAAAGGCGGCGTTCTTGGTCTCGAACTTGCCGGCATAGCCCGGGTCGAAGCCGGCAGACACGTCAGAGGAGAGCATGCGGCTGCGGGCGAGTGCGCGGCGCAGGGCCAGCGGGCTATCCTCGCCGGCGAGCGTCATGATCTCGGCGACGGTGTTCTCGAAGAAGCGGCTCGTCATACCGGTGGCGCCCACGGAGCCGATCTCCTCCTTGTCGACGATGAGTGTGATGCTCGTGCGCTCCACGTTGGCGACGTCGATCTGGGCGAGCATGGACGGATAGGCGCAGACGCGGTCATCGTGGCCATAGCCCAGAATCATGGAGCGGTCGAGGCCCATGTCGCGGGCCGGGCCGGCGGGCACGACCTCGATCTCGGCGGAGAGGAAGTCCTCATCCTCGACATCGTACTGCTCCTTAAGGATGTCCAGGAACATCTGCTTGACGGGCTCCTTGGGAGCGTCTTTGTCGTCCTCGTCAAACTTGACGGGGCGGCCGCCCACGATCACGTCGAGGATCTCGGCGTCGACGGCGTCCTTGGCGGGCTTGGCCATCTGCTCACTCGAGAGGTGGATCAGCAGGTCGGAGATGGTAAAGACCGGATCGTCGGTCTTGTCGCCGATGTTGATGTCGACGGTGGTGCCGTCCTTTTTGCAGATGACGCCTACGAGCGCGAGCGGGGAAGCGACCCAGTGGTAGCTCTTGACGCCGCCATAGTAGTGCGTGTCGAGATAAGCCATGTCGCCGGCCTCGAAGGCGGGGTTCTGCTTAAGGTCCAGGCGCGGCGAGTCCACGTGGGCGCCCAGGATGTTAAAGCCCTGCTCGAGCGGGGCGGTGCCCAGGTTGACGAGCATGAGGTCCTTGCCGTGATTGGCGGCGTACACCTTGTCGCCGGCCTTGAGTGCGCGTCCCTCGGCGATCACAGTCTCCAGGTCGACGTATCCCGCCTCCTCGGCCATCTTGATACCGGTCTTGACGCACAGGCGCTCGGTCTTGTTCTCGCTCAAAAATTGCTTATAGCCGCGGCAAAGCTCCTCGAGCTCCTCGACTTGCTGTGGCGTGTACTTTTTCCATGCGCAGGGACGCTCCATGACGCAGGCTCCTTTCGGATCGATCGTGCTGGTTGATGTACCGTGAGCCATCGTATCACGCGCGGGCCCGCGGCGGCAGGGAAGCCTGATGTGCGGTGGCCGCGGGGCGGGGAGCGTGTAAACTGGAGTGAGCAAACCGTGCCCAGCCCAAAGCGAGGTATTTAATATGTCTGACAAGCGCCGCACTTTTGCCGTTATCGACGGCAACTCGCTCATGCACCGCGCCTTCCACGCCGTGCCCCCGACCATGAACGCGCCGGACGGTCGCCCCACCAACGCAATCTTTGGCTTTCTGAACATGTTTCTTAAGATGATCGATGCCTTTAACCCCGACGGTGTGGTCGTGGCGTTTGACAAGGGCAAACCGCGCGTGCGCATGGAGATGCTGCCGCAGTATAAGGCGCAACGCCCGCCCATGGACCCCGACTTGCACGCGCAGTTCCCCATGATTAAGGAGCTGCTCGCCGCGCTCAACGTGCCGATTTTGCAGTCCGAGGGCTGGGAAGGCGACGATATCCTGGGCACCATGGCGCGCCTGGGCGAGGAGGCCGGCTGCGACATGCTGCTGGTGACCGGCGACCGCGACATGTATCAGCTCGTGACCGAGCACGTCAACGTGGTCTCGACCCGCAAAGGCCTGTCCGACGTGGCGATTATGACGCCCGAGAGCGTGGACGACCTGTATCACGGCATTACACCGGCGCTCGTGCCCGATTTTTACGGCCTGAAGGGCGATACGTCCGACAACATTCCCGGCGTGCCGGGCATCGGCCCCAAAAAGGCGAGCGCGCTCATCGCGCAGTACGGCAGCCTGGACGAGGTTATCGCGCATGCCGACGAGGTCAAGGGCAAGATGGGCGAGAACCTGCGTGCGCATATCGACGATGCGCTGCTGAGCCGCAAGGTTGCAACCATTCGCACCGATGCGCCTGTCGAGCTCGACTTTGAGGCGACGTCCTTCCCGGCGTTTTCTGCCGACGAGGTGTCCGCGGCGCTGGGCACGCTCGGCATCACGGCCATGCAGAACCGTTTCTTGGCGCTGATCGGCGGCGAAGGCGGGGCTGCTGCTGCCTCCAGTGTGTTTGAGATACCTGCTATGGTTCGCGCAGCCGCCGGCGATGCCGACGCGCTTGGTGCCGTTGCGGCTGAGGTCTCCCGCGCGATTGATGCCGGCGAGTGGGTCGCCGCCGTGGTGGACGACGACAAGGAAGAGGGCGCGCTCTTTGGACTGACGCGCACGCTGTGGTTGGCGACGTCCAAGGGCCTGTTCGCGCTCGAGGAGGGCGACGGCGGTACCACTGCCGTAGTCGATGGCTTCAACTTCGCCCACGGCGTGATTGCTGGCGTGCTTGCGCGCCTGTTTGTGGAGGGCTGCGTGGCGAGCCCGGATATGAAAGCGCTGCTGCACGAGCTTTCGCCCATCGATTCTTCTGAGCCCGAGCTCATGGATCCGCTCGCTGCCGATTCCACGCGTATCTTCGATACCGTGGTCGCTGCCTATCTGCTGGATTCCGATCGCTCCGAGTTTGACGAGGCATATCTGGCCGATACGTATCTGCAGATGGCGCTGCCTGCGGCGCGCGGCGCAGAGGGTGCTGGTGAGGACGCTCCAGCGCCTGCCGCCCGTACTGCGGCTCTGACGCTGGCGCTCGTGACGCCGTTGCGCGAGTGCATGGCCCGTGAGAATGCCGCCAACGTGTTCGATGGCATCGAGATGCCGCTCGTTCCGGTGCTTGCCAAGATGGAGCGCGCGGGCATGCTCGTGGACCCCGATCGCCTGCGCAGTCTGTCCGAGGGTCTGGCGACCCAGATCACCGAGGTCGAGCGAAGCATTCGCGACCTTGCCGGTGATGAGACCTTTAATATTGGCAGTCCCATGCAGCTGTCGCATGTGCTCTTTGATGTGATGGGGCTTCCGACCAAGGGCCTCAAGAAGACTAAGCGCGGCTATTATTCGACCAACGCCAAGGTGCTGAGCGACCTTGCGCGTGACCACGAAATCGTGCGTCTGATCTTGGACTGGCGTGAGAAGTCTAAGATCAAGTCCACCTATCTGGACACCCTGGGCCCGCTGCGCCGTGGTGACGGCCGTGTGCACACCACGTACAACCAGACCATCACGGCAACGGGGCGTCTGTCTTCGAGCGACCCCAATCTGCAAAATATTCCGACTCGCTCGGAGCTGGGGCGTACTGTCAAGACGGCGTTTTCGGCAGGCGAGGGAAGCGTCTTTTTGGCGGTGGACTACTCGCAGATCGAGCTGCGTCTGCTGGCACATCTTTCGGGTGACGAGCACTTGGTGCGCGCCTTTAACGAGGGCGAGGACTTCCATGCCGAGACGGCCGCGCGCGTATTTGGCGTGCCGGTGTCCGAGGTGACGTCCGACCTGCGCAGCCGCGCCAAGGCCGTGAACTTTGGCATTGTGTACGGCCAGCAGGCCTACGGTCTGTCGCAGTCGCTGCATATCTCGATGGCCGAGGCGCGCGATATGATCGATCGCTACTACGAGGCCTACCCGGGCGTGCGCACGTTCCTCGATAATGTGGTGGCACGTGCCAAGCAGACGGGCTACGCCGAGACCATGTACGGCCGCAGGCGCCATATTCCCGAGCTCAAGGCCAAAAATCCGCAGCTGCGTGGCTTTGGCGAGCGCACGGCCATGAACCACCCTATGCAGGGCACCGCCGCCGACATCATCAAGATCGCGATGGCCCGTGTAAGCCGACGTCTGGAAGAAGAAGGCTTTGCCGCCCACATGATCCTGCAGGTACACGACGAACTGGACTTTGAGTGCCCCATCGACGAAGTCGAGCGCCTAACCACCATGGTCCGCGACGTCATGGAGCATGTCGTAGACCTGCGCGTACCGTTAATCGCCGAAGCCAGCACCGGCATAACCTGGGCCGACGCCAAATAGGAAAGCGCTCCGTAAGGCAAGCTCGCCCAAGACGCAAGCCCCCACATACTTAAGATTTGGGACAAACACTACTGATTAATTTGTCCCACAGTAACCAAAGCAGAGGGGAGCCCCTTCCAACAAGGGGCTCCCCTCTGCTCAAATCATTTCAGCTAAGTACCTAGACACTCAAGACGTCATCTTGGCGGCGAGTAAGTAAACCTAGGGCCTGGCCGGGCGGCACGGGTTAACTTTTCGTAGATTCCGCACGCAAAGAAAGCCACTTAATGTGGCTTTCGTCTTGCGCAGGACCTGACCGAGCGAAAAGTTAACCCGTGCCGCCCGGCCAGGCCCGATGGGACGGCTACCGAGCCGCCAGGATGGCGTCGATGAGCGTCAGTACGCCCCCGTCGTTGTTGCTCGGAATGCGCCACTTGGCGTGCGCGTTCATGTGCTCCTCGGCATTGTTCACGATAAAGCTGTGACCGACGCGCTCCAGCATGGGGATGTCGTTGTAGGTGTCGCCCACGGCGGCAGCATCGGCAATATCGATGCCCAGGTGCTCGCACAGGTGCGCGACGCCGGCGCCCTTGTCGACGCCCAGGTTCATAAAGTCGATCCACTCGCGCCCGGCGTTGGTGACGTAGAGCTTGTCCGAGAACTCGGGGCTATAGGTCTCGCGGAAAGCGGGCTCGGCGTCGTAGCCGGGGAAGAAGATCGAAATCTTGTTGGACTCGAGATCAATGCCCTCAAAGCTGTCGACGTAGTTGATTGTGTTGTAGTAGACGCTGATCTCGTCGTGGTATTGATGGTCGCGGGCAAGTACGTAGAACTCGTCGAAGCAGCACAGGACGGGGACAGCGCGAGGATCCTCTGAGGCACGGCTCAAGACCTGCTGATACAGCTGCACGTCAATATTGCTCTTATAGATATAGCTACCGCGATAGATCACGCACGCTCCGTTGTCGGGACAAAAAGCGAGGCGGTTCTTAATGCCCTCGAACATTTCCTCGAGCTTGGGGGCGGGACGTCCGCTGGCGGGGCAGAATACGATGCCGGCGTCGGCGAGCTTGTCCAGGCGCTCATCAAGACCCTGGGGCAGCACACGCTCGTCGGTCAGCAGCGTCTTGTCCATATCGACGGCGAGAATCTTAATGTTGCCGATGTTGGCGTCCGATTCGTAAGTTTGCATAAAAATGCGCCTTTCGTTTCGAGATTGTTTCAGACGTTATAACCATCAACTAGTAGTCGAGCGTATTTTCGCAGGAATGGTGCGTATTTGCACTGCAATTCACAAACTAATGAAAAAACTTTTCAGAAATTTGAATTTGTCGCTTGCGCAGCGTGCACTTTATCGTAATATAGCGAACATCGAAAACGGAGACGGCAAAAGAGCCGTTTACCGAGGAAAAGGTACCGTTTGCGATATTTGAATTGCGCCCGGCGATACGTGAAAGGAGAGGCAGATGCAGTTCGTAAAGATCATCACCACTGCAGACAATGCCATCCGACGCCAGCGCGCAATTTCCCGACGACGATAACAATCGTCTCTGTCCGCATGGGGCGCAATGCCTCAACAGAGTCATTTTGAGGTCGTTGGGTTTAAGCACGACATAGCCGCATGTTTCTAGGGCATGCCTGTGATGCATTCTGCTGAATAACCTGATATTGCACGGTTTTTGACCTCAAGGTGACTTGCAACTGACCGATGTTCTAACTAGCTACCAAGGGCGAAAGGAAACAGCCATGAGCAAGGAAAAAGTCGTTCTCGCATATTCCGGTGGTCTTGATACATCCGTATGTGTCAAGTGGCTCCAGGACGAGAAGAATCTCGATGTCGTTTGTGTCTGCGGCAACGTGGGCCAGGAAGAGACCGGACTGGATGCCAAGAAGCAGAAGGCGCTCGACCTGGGCGTTCTCGATTGCCAGGTGCTCGACCTGCGCGACGAGTTCTCCGATGAGTTCCTGACCAAAGCCATCGCAGCAAACTCCATGTACGAGAACAAGTACCCGCTGCTCTCCGCCCTGTCTCGCCCGCTGCTTGCCAAGAAGCTTGTTGAGGTCGCCCACGAGTTTGGCGCGACCTACGTCGCCCACGGCTGCACCGGCAAGGGTAACGACCAGGTCCGTTTTGAGGCCGCCGTCAAGGCCCTCGACCCCGAGCTTAAGGTTATCGCCCCGGTTCGCGAGTGGGATTTGAAGTGCCGTCCCGACGAGGTCGCCTATGCTCACGCCCACAACGTGCCGGTTCCCGAGGGTGCCAACGACAACCCCTATTCCATCGACGACAACCTGTGGGGTCGTGCCATTGAGTGCGGCCACCTGGAGGATCCCTGGAACGAGCCGCTCGACGACGCCTGGGTTATGACCAAGAATCCCGAGGACACGCCGGACACCCCGACCTACACCGAGATTGAGTTTGAGGCCGGCAAGCCCGTCGCCGTCGACGGCAAGAAGATGAAGCTCTCCGAGATCGTCATCGCCCTCAACAAGATTTCGGGCGACAACGGCTTTGGTCGCCTGGACCTGGTCGAGGATCGTCTGGTGGGCCTTAAGAGCCGCGAGTGCTACGAGGTTCCCGGCGCCCTGACGCTCATCACCGCCCACAAGGCACTCGAGGATATCTGCGTCGAGGGCGACTTGCTCAAGACCAAGATTAAGCTCGAGCAGGATTGGGCGACCGCCGTGTACAACGGCCAGTGGTACAGCCCGCTCAAAAACGCGCTCGATGCCTTTATGGCCGATACCCAGAAGTTCGTGACCGGCACTGTCCGTCTGAAGTTCTTTAAGGGCAACTGCCATGTCGTCGGCCGCAAGAGCCCCTTCAGCCTCTACGACTACGGTCTGGCTACCTACGACCGCGACACCACGTTTGACGAGAAGGCCAGCGCCGGCTTTATCGAGATCGATACGCTGTCGCTCAAGACGTGGGCAAAGGTCCAGGGCCCCAGCTCTGCTGCCGCCCAGGCCTAGCGCCTCCTTCCCTTGGTATCCGCGCGGCCCATCCGCGTGATACATAACGGGCGCACGGGGTCCCTACCTTTCGTTATGCTTGCTGACACTTCTTAACATCGGTGGCCCCTACGTTCCGCCCGCATATATGATGCCGCGTCTGCGGCTGAGTCCGAGCCCCGCCGGGGTTGTCCGGCGGGGCTCCTTCTATCAATTTGGCGGCTCTGCGCCTATATATATGAGGAGTATCCATTATGTTCAATGCTATTGCGCATGCTTTACTTGCCCTCGCGCCCGAGTTCGATGCTGCAAGGGTCGAGGACGTCCCTATGAGCCTGAAGGCCTGGATCGATGGTTCGCAGGGCAACATCCGGAGGGAGACGTTGGGCGCCAAGTGCATGGCGCGTCACTTCTTTGCAAATTAGCTACATGGCTCCGCACACGGTGGGGAATGTGTAAAACTAGCGGTTGAAAAATCGCTTTAGCGATATGGCGCATTGCTTTGGGCGCTTGTTTTGGTATTTGGAGAAAGGGGACGGTTCCATGGCTCTTTGGGGCGGTCGTTTTGAGGCGGGCGTGGCCGAGGTCACGCAGGAGTTTGGCGCGTCGCTGCCGGTCGACAAACATCTCTATAAGCAGGATATCGCCGGCTCTAAGGCGCATGCCAAAATGCTGGCGGCCCAGGGCATCATCAGTGCCGAGGACGAGCAGGCGATTGCCAAGGGCCTGACTGGAATCGAACAGGATATCGATGCCGGCAACTTTACCTTCGACATCAATGACGAAGACATTCATATGTCCATCGAGAGCGAGCTGACGCGTCGCATCGGCGAGGCCGGTAAGCGCTTGCATACCGGACGTTCGCGCAACGACCAGGTGGCGACCGACACACGCCTGGGCGTCAAGGCGCTGGCCAAGGAGCTCATGGAGGCCAATCTTGAGCTGCGCCATGTGCTGGTGGATGCGGCTAAGAAGTACGACAAGGTGATTCTGCCGGGCTACACGCACATGCAGCACGCTCAGCCCGTGCTGCTGTCGCATCATCTGCTGGCGTATTCCTGGATGTTCGCGCGCGACTTTACGCGCCTGAAGGCCGCCTTTGATGCCGCCGACAACTGCCCGTTGGGTGCTGCCGCGCTTGCCGGTACGAGCTATCCGCTCGATCGTCAGATGACGGCTGCCGAGCTTGGCTTTGCGGGCGTGATTCCCAACTCGCTCGATGCGGTTTCCGACCGTGATTTCCTGCTCGATCTGCATTACGCCGGCTCCGTCATGGCCATGCACCTGTCGCGTCTTTCCGAGGAGATCGTGTTGTGGTCGAGCTCCGAGTTTGGCTTTATTACGCTTTCTGACTCGTACTCCACCGGCTCGTCCATCATGCCGCAGAAGAAGAACCCCGACTTTGCCGAGCTTATCCGCGGCAAGAGCGGCCGTGTGTATGGCAACCTGGTGCAGCTGCTTGTGACCATGAAGGGCCTGCCGCTGGCCTATAACAAGGACTTGCAGGAGGACAAGGAGGGCGCGCTCGATACCGCCCACACGCTCATGCAGTGCCTGTCGGTTATGGCCGGTATGATTTCGACTTGGACCGTCAACGAGGATGCCATGGCGCGCGAGTGCGGTGTGGGTCATCTTGCCGCCACCGATGTTGCCGATTACCTGGCCAAGCGTGGCCTGCCGTTCCGTGAGGCGCATGCCGTGGTGGGCCATCTGGTCCTGATGTGTGAGAAGCGCGGCTGCAATCTTGAGGACCTGCCGTTTGAGGTGTTCCAGGAGGCAAGCCCGCTCTTTGAGCGCGATATTACCGAGGCACTCGACATCCCGTCGATCGTTGCCGCGCGCACGACCGAGGGCGGCACCGCTCCTGCCGCCGTTGCCGTGCAGCTGCAGCGTGCCGAGGCGCAGCTCGTGGCCGACGAGGGCGTGTTTGGATCGCTGACCAAGGTTGTCGAGATGGGTCACGGGGCAAAGTAGAGGTTTGGCTGAAGACGTATTGTCCATTTATTGATAAATCGTTTTTGCTTTACGGGCGTCTGCTGATGCGGGCGCCCCTACTTTGCTGCTATGGGGGAGGGGCTTGTCGAGAACTTCTGTAGGACCTTTGGGCAGGTTGTGAAGGGGGTACGTTCGCGGGTGGCAACCGACCGCCCGCTCTGTTCGATGTGGTTGATGAGCGGTCGGATGGTACTCTAATCGGGCTTCGAAACAGAAGTGACACATATGGAGCGCTTTAATAAATTGCAGCGTTTCAATAAACAGCTTTTTGTTTAACTGCAGCTAAAACTCTGTTACGATGCAGTCCAGGCGGGTGCCGGAATGGGACTTGGGCACGCGCGAACCTACTTGAAAGGCTACCTTATGGCTATCGAGAAGACCTTCATCATGATTAAGCCCGACGCCGTGCGCGACCGCAAGATCGGCGAGATCGTTGCTCGTATTGAGCGCAGCGGCCTTGTCATCGAGCGCATGGAGATGACCACGCTCGAGCGCGCTACCGTCGAGGAGCACTACGCCCATCTGGCCGACAAGCCCTTCTTTGGCGGTCTCTGCGACTTTATGACGAGCGGTCCGGTCGTCAAGATGGTCGTTTCCGGTCTCTCCGCTGTTTCCAAGATGCGCACCCTTATGGGCGCTACCAACCCGCTTGATGCTGCGCCCGGCACCATTCGCGGCGACTTCGCTGTCGATGTCAACGCCAACGTGATCCACGGCTCCGACTGCCTGGAGAACGCCGAGATCGAGATCAAGCGCTTCTTTGGCTAAACCAGCTTTGACTCCTTAAAGCTGTTAGCGTGTGGCTTGGGCGCCGCGGAATTCCAACCGCGGCGCCCTTTTATTCCGGTAGATTTTTGGTAAACGCATAGAAAACTACTAAAGAGCCCCGTCCGGATGTTTCTTCCGGGCGGGGGCTGGCGCTAGCGTATGGCTTTGTAAGTCTTTAGGCCTCGTCGACAATCTTTAGTCCGCGGGTCTGGTCGATCTCGTTGAGGAGATTGACGCGACGCTCGTGGCGGCCGCCCTCAAACTCGGCGTCGAGCCATTCGTCGACAATCATCTTGGCGAGCTCGGAGCCCACGACGCGGGCGCCAAAGGCCAGCACGTTGGTGTTGTTGTGCATACGGGAGAGCTTGGCGCTGAAGGGCTCGGAGCACACGACGGCGCGTACGCCCTCGACCTTGTTGGCAGCCAGGCTAATCCCGACGCCGGTACCGCAGATCAAGATACCCAGGTCGACGTCACCGTTGGCCACGGCCTTGCCCACCTTGTAACCGGCGATGGGGTAGTCGAAGCTCTCGGAGGTGTCGGTGCCATAGTTCACGACCTCGCAGCCGCGCTCCTTCAGGTGCTCGGAAATGATGTTCTTGAGCTCGACGGCGGCGTGGTCGTTACCGATACCGATCTTCATGAGTGGTTCCTCTCTGGTCCGTGCGGCGGAATTGCTAAAGGTTTTACCGCGTTCGACTGCATGATAGCGCGACTTTTGTGTAAACGCTCGGGCGTTTTTTGGTCAAACGCTTTAGCAGGCAACAAGACTGGCTTCTCGTGAATGAATGTCGTCAGTTTGCGCTTGAGCGCCGTCCGCCGGAACCATGGTTGCGGTTTTTGATGCATTGTTATCAAATAAAGGAGCTAACATTTTTTGAGAGCCTAGCCCGTTATGCAAGCAGGAGATACCTATGCCTACCGATTCCATCCGTGATGCCGCGTTTTGCGATGTTTTGAACCGCGAACTTGTCTGTGCGCTCGGCTGCACCGAGCCCATTGCCGTTGCCTATGCAGCGGCGCTGGCGAGTCAGACGCTCGGTTGCGAACCCGATCATATGGATGTTGCCTGCTCGGGCAACATTATCAAGAACGTCAAGAGCGTGACCGTGCCCAACTCGGGCGGTATGCACGGTATTGAAGCCGCGGCCGTGCTGGGTGCCGTGGGCGGCGACGCCAAGAGCGCGCTCGAGGTGCTCGAGAGCGTTGACGATGAAGACCGTGCTCGCGTGACCGAGCTCCTCGCCGACGCCGGCTACTGCGATGTGTCGCTTGTCGAGGGTGTGCCCAACCTCTACATCAAGGTGACTGCGACGGCCGGGGGCCATACCGCGGTCGTCGAGATTACCGACCACCACACCAATGTCACGTGCCATACCCTCGACGGTATTCCGGTGTGCGGCAAGTCGGCGGGGGAGTGTGCCGCCTGCGCCGAGCGCGTCGTGGCCGAGCGGGCGGCAGATAACGCCGATACGCCCATGTCGATTGAGACCATCATCGACTTTATCGAGGACGGTGACATTGAGGACGCCCGCGCTGCCGTTGAGCGTCAGATTGAGCTGAATGGCGCAATCAGTGCCGAGGGCCTTGCGCGCGCTTGGGGCGCCGAGGTGGGTCGTACGCTGCTGGGTGCTCGTGCCGATGACGTCGCCTGCCGTGCCCGTGCCCGTGCGGCCGCCGGATCCGACGCTCGCATGAACGGCTGCGCGCTGCCGGTCGCCATTGTGTGCGGCTCGGGCAATCAGGGAATTACCTGCGCATTGCCCGTCATGGAGTATGCCGAGTACCTGCGTTGCGACCACGAGCGCCTGGTGCGCGCCGTGATGCTGTCCGATCTTATCGCCGTGCATATCAAGAGCTATATTGGTGCGCTTTCGGCGTTTTGCGGTGCTATTTGCGCTGCGTGCGGCGCTGGCGCTGCGATTACCTGGCTGTGCGGTGGCACGCGCGAACAGATTGGCGCGACGGTCTCGAATACGCTTGGCAACGTGGGCGGCATCGTGTGCGACGGCGCCAAGGCGAGCTGTGCCGCCAAGATCTCGGCTGCCGTTGATGCGGCGATTCTGGGCCACGATATGGCTATGCAGGGTCGCGGCTTCCGCGCCGGCGAGGGCCTGATCCAGGATACCGTTGAGCAGACAATCGCCAGCATGGGCTACGTGGGTCGTGTGGGTATGAAAGATACCGACGTCGAGATCCTCAACATCATGATTGGCAAAACCCAGGTTTGTTAAGACAGTTCGTCGGCTATTTGGTGCTCGTAGAAGGCTTCTGCTACGGCGTTAAAGTCGCGGGCGAAGTCTTCCATGGTTCCGTGCCAGGTGGCTCGGCTGGACTTGCCTTGGCCCACAAAGGCGGTTTGGATGCCGCAATCGGGGGACGGGAAGTCGCGCTTGGGATCGTTGCCCACCATAAGGACCTCGTGCGGCTCGAGCCCCATCACCTGAAGCTGCTCTAGATAGTAGGTGGCATCGGGCTTGCAGCGGGTGGTGTTTCCCATGTGCGTGACGAGCTCAAAGGGAGCATCGGCCAGGTCGCCCCAGCCCATGCGGCACTCGATGGCCCCCTGGGGAAAGCTGGGGTTGGTAAAGAGCGCGCAACGCAGTCCAGCGTCCTGTACGGCCTGGAGCGCGGCGTGCGCGCCCGGCATGGCGTGGGCGTTGATGACATCGTCGTTCTTGTACGGAAGAACTTCGCGGTCATAGTAGGTAAACGCCTCGTAGATGAGGGGATCGGAGAGGCGGATACCGCATCGGCGCTCGACCTCTTCTTGGTAAAACTCGAGATTGGTGCGGTTGTCCGTGCCGCTGCGGCGATTGGCGTTGAGGTCGACCAGGATGGTGCCGAGGCGTGCCATCGTGCCACCACGGCTGCGGCGGCCGATATCCGCGAGCATCGAAGAGACATCCTTAAAATAGCGAAGGATGAACGCGTTGAGGTTGATGCTGAGAAGCGTCTCGTCCATATCGAAAACGACTGCTTTGAGCACGCGGGCACCTTTCTCGAAAAATCGATCTAGAATCGTTGGCTCCGGATACTTTACCCCAAAGCCGAATGCCTGGCTGGTTATCGTTAAGTTGCGGAGACGTGTGTTCATAAGATTACGAAAAAGTCTCCACACGAGTAAAAAATCGCAGTTCACGCTTGAAAATGAACTCATTTCCCCGTAACCTATACGAACGTGATTGCATAAGCGTCACATTAGTATCTGTCGGCTCCCGAGTGTTCCTAAACGTTGTGTGCTTGTCGCACCCTTCTGTAGGTCCTAGCAATCGGGGCCCCGTAGTTCGAAAGGGGTCCACCTTTGAGTGAGATTCAGAACTCGTCCATTTTCTCTCTTGACGATGTCAATGAGGAGGAGATGAACAACCTCATCGACGGTACGATTACCGACTTTGATGAGGGCGATCTCGTTAACGGCACTGTCGTTAAAATCGAGCATGACGAGGTGCTCGTTGACATCGGATTCAAGTCCGAGGGCGTTATCCCGGTCCGCGAGCTGTCCATCCGCAAGGACGCTAACCCTGCAGACATCGTTGCACTCGGTGATCCCATCGAGGCTCTGGTTCTCCAGAAGGAGGACAAGGACGGTCGTCTGGTCCTGTCCAAGAAGCGCGCCGAGTACGAGCGTGCTTGGAACCGCATCGAGGAGAAGTTCAACTCCGGCGAGAACGTCGAGGGCGAGGTTATCGAGGTTGTCAAGGGCGGCCTGATCCTCGACATCGGCCTGCGTGGCTTCCTGCCCGCTTCCCTCGTCGACCTCCGTCGCGTCAAGGACCTCACCTCCTACATGGGCACCCGCATCGAGGCTCGCGTCATCGAGATGGACCGCAACCGCAACAACGTCGTCCTCTCCCGTCGCGTCGTGCTCGAGGAGTCCCGTAAGGCCGAGCGCTCCGAGATCCTGTCCAAGCTCAAGTCTGGCATGCGTCTCCAGGGCACCGTTTCCTCCATCGTCGACTTCGGCGCCTTCGTCGACCTCGGCGGTATCGACGGCCTCATCCACATCTCCGAGCTCTCTTGGAACCACGTCAACCATCCTTCCGAGGTTGTCAAGGTCGGCCAGGAGGTCGAGGTCGAGGTTCTCGACGTCGATCTCAACCGCGAGCGCATCTCCCTGGGTCTCAAGCAGACCACCGAGGATCCGTGGCGCGCACTGGTCAAGAAGTACCCCGTCGGCGCTATCGTCGAGGGCACTGTGACCAAGCTTGTCCCGTTCGGCGCTTTCGTCGACCTGGGCGAGGGCATCGAGGGCCTGGTGCACATCTCCGAGATGGCCAACAAGCACGTCGATCAGCCTTCTCAGGTCACCCACGTGGGCGACAAGGTTCAGGTCAAGGTCATGGAGATCGACCTCGACCGTCGTCGCATCTCCCTGTCCATGAAGTCCGCTGCTGAGACTCTGGGCGTCGAGATCGAGGTTACCCCGCTGCCTTCCGAGAAGAAGGACGAGGAGACCGACGCCGAGTAAATCGGTTTGACGATCACTTGTTTTAAGGGACCCGTCCGCAATGGATAGGTCCCTTTTGCATTTGCTGCTGAGGCGCGCGATGCTGCCCGTGCGCAATGCTGCCCGGGTTGTCTGTTTGCTATTGGGTTGTCGGTGCATGAAAAATGCCGACATCCCGCCTCGGGGAGGAGGCGGGAACACACCGAGTAGACGGAGGGGTGCGGAGCGCGGTCGCGTCTCGACTGACGACGTTGCCCATCGACAGGACCATTGTAGCGCATGGCGGTTCTTGGTTTATCGTGTCGAGCGTTTGCGTTGTGCCATTGCCTGCGGCAACGGTGTGTTACACTCTTGCACTGCTGAGTGGGCCAGACGGTCGCGCGATGTGCTGCTTGCAGCACGCGTGAGGAAAGTCCGGGCTCCAGAGGGCGGGATGCCGGCTAACGGCCGGGCGGAGTGATCCGACGGAAAGCGCCGCAGAAAAGAAGACTCCCACCTGCGCCGCAAGGCGTAAAGGGAAAAGCTGAAACGGTGGTGTAAGAGACCACCAGCGTCGTGGCAACACGGCGGCTTGGCAAGCCCCATCCGGAGCAAGCGCGAATAGGAACGCTATGGGCCGGCCCGGTCCGCGTTCGGGTAGCGTGCGTGGAGCTGCGCGGTAACGTGCAGACAAGATAAATGACCGTTCACGACAGAACCCGGCTTATAGGCCCACTTGGCATTTTTGTTACCCTGACAATCGGTACGGTCTTTGCCGTATTATTGAGGCTGTTTGTTGCTCGCTTTATTCTGTTGAGGGGCTTTGTTGGACAGCTATTTTACTCTGCAATCGAATATTGAGGCTTCGGGCGAGTTTGTGGACCGCAAGAGCCGGTTTATTGCCCAGCTGGTCCATATTGAGTCCGAGGATGAGGCGAATGCCTTTATCGAGATGGTTCGCAAGCGTCATTACGACGCTCGACACAATGTTCCCGCGTGGATTTTGGTCGATGGACGCGAACGCCAGAGCGATGACGGTGAGCCGAGCCGCACGAGCGGTATGCCGACGCTCGAGGTCCTGCGCGGCGCGGGGCTCAAAAATGTTTGCTGCGTGGTGACGCGCTATTTTGGTGGCACGCTGTTGGGGCCTGGTGGCTTGGTACGCGCCTATACCGCGGCGACGCAGGCGGCGGTGGCCGCGGCTCAGGAGGCCGGGCAGATCGTTGAGATGACGAGCGTCGTGCCGGTTGACGTGCATGTGGCCTATCCGCAGTACGAGCAGGTGCTTCGTTTGGCGCAGGATTCGGGTGCCAAGGTTTCGGATACCGATTACGCGGATGCCGTGACGATTCATTTGGTGTTCAAAGCGGGGGAGCAGGAGTCGTTTTGCGCCAAGATGCGCGAGCTTATGGCGGGGCGCGAGGAGATTGAGGTCGGCGCTCCCGTATTTGCCGAGTTCTAACGGCGACGGCCGGCGTGCTTTTGGATGGATCCCAAGCGCGCCGTCCGTTGTTTAATGTTGATGCCGTCTACTCGGCGAGCTGCTTTAGCACATCACAGGCGATTTCGACGGCATCGTCGATGCAGCCGGGGCAGCTGCGGAGCGGACCCTTATCCGATCCGATGCCCTTGAGCGTGCCGCAGACGGTTGTCGTGTTCTTCTCACCAAAACGTTTGGCGATCTCGCGCGACAGTTTGTAGGTCTGGCCCTTGGTCTTGGGGTTTTCCATGCCGTCGCTCATTACAAAGCCCATGATGGCCACGGCGCCCGAGATGGCGCCGCAGGTTTCGGTCATGCCGCCCATGCCGGCGCCAAAGCCCTCGGTGAGGGTAAAGGCGACCTGGGGGTCGAGCCCGACGGCGGGCGCGAGCGTGCAGGCGACGGCCTGGGCGCAGTTAAAGCCACGGGCGTGATATTCGGCAGCTTGAGCCTGACAGGCGGTGATGTCGAGCTGGGCCGTATCGATTTGCTTCATCGTTGTCTCCTTGGTCACGGTGTACCCGCCTATGGTACCCGTGACGGGGCATGTAATCATCGAGAGCTTCATGTATGCCTCGTTTTTATCTATCGAGCAAATGCCCAAGGCTTGAGATAAATACCCCGGATCAATTTGTCCCATAACCTACCTTTGGGATGGGTTGAGAGGGGTGCAGGGTAGCGGTATCGTGAACCGAATAAAAACAAAACCCAAGTAAGGGAGTTGGATATGAGCGAGCAGACCATCGGTACTACATGTGTTCAGGGCGGTTATCACCCGGGAGATGCCGAGCCGCGCCAGGTGCCTATCTACCAGTCCACCACGTGGAAGTACGACACGTCGGAGCACATGGGCAAGCTGTTTGACCTGGAGGAGTCGGGCTACTTCTACAGCCGTCTGCAGAACCCCACGTGCGATCTGGTTGCCGCCAAGATCTGCGAGATGGAGGGCGGTACCGCTGCGATGCTCACGAGCTCGGGCATGGCTGCGAACTTCCTTGCGATCTTTAACGTGGCCGGCGCCGGCGATCACGTGGTCGCCAGCTCTGCCATTTACGGCGGTACCTACAACCTGCTCGCCCATACCATGGAGCGCATGGGTCTGACCTGCACGTTCGTTGCCCCCGATTGTACCGACGAGGAGCTCGAGGCAGCCTTTGAGCCCAATACCAAGCTCGTCTTTGGCGAGACAATCGCCAACCCCGCCCTTGCCGTTCTCGATATTGAGCGCTTTGCCAAGGCCGCGCATGACCACGGCGTACCGCTGATGGTCGACAACACCTTCCCGACGCCCGTGATGTGCCGTCCCTTTGAGTGGGGCGCCGACATCGTGACGCACTCCACCACCAAGTACATGGATGGACATGCTGCCTACCTGGGCGGCGTGATCGTCGACCACGGCCAGTTTGACTGGATGGCCCATGCGGACAAGTTCCTGGGCCTCACCACGCCTGACGAGAGCTACCATGGCGTGACGTATGCCGAGAAGTTTGGTCGCGAGGGTGCCTTCATTACCAAGGCAACTGCTCAGCTCATGCGCGACCTCGGCCCCATGCAGAACCCGCAGGCGGCGTTTTTCCTGAATAGCTCGCTCGAGAGCCTGCATGTGCGCATGCCGCGTCATTGCGAGAACGGCCTGGCCGTTGCCAAGTTCCTGCAGAGCCATCCCAAGGTGCGCTTCGTGAGCTATCCGGGCCTGGAGGGCGACAAGTACTACGACCTGGCTCAGAAGTACATGCCCAACGGTACCTGCGGCGTTGTGAGCTTTGGCTTTAACGGTGGCCGTGCGGCGGCCGAGACCTTTATGAAGAGCCTCAAGCTCGCCCAGATCGCCACACACGTGGCCGACGCCCGCACTTGCTGCCTGCATCCCGCTAATGCCACGCATCGCCAGATGAACGATGAGGAGCTCATCGCCTGTGGCATCTCCGCCGACATGGTGCGCCTGTCGTGCGGCCTCGAGGACACGGTCGATCTGATTGCCGACCTTGAGCAGGCGCTCGAGCAGTGCTAGGCTAGCTCCGTTCAAGGTGCCGATGCTAGCAGAAAGCTTCGGTGACCTTTCGTTCCGATTCCGTAGGCGGGACCCCAATCGCGACTGTTCGCAGGCGATTGGGGCCCCGTTTTTGCGTTGCGCCACTTGAAAGGATGGATATGGAGAAAACTGCAGAGCAGCTGCGCCGCGAGCATATTGCCCTAGAGGGCGACACCCATGGCAAGAACAAATGGGCGATTCTATTTACCGTGCTCATCATGACGTTTATGGTGTGTCTGGATTCGACCGTCGTGACCGTGGCGCTGCCCGTGATGCAAAAGGAGCTGGGCGTGGGCCTCGATCGCATTCAGCTGGTGAGCTCGGTGTATCTGCTTGCAACTTGCGTTGCTATGTTGCCGTTTGGCCGTCTGGGCGACGTGCGCGGCAAGGTGAATGTGTTCCAGCTGGGCGTCATCGTCTTTTCGGTCGGTTCGCTGCTGTGCGGCCTTTCGGCCTCGCTCGAAGTTCTTATCCTGGCACGCATTGTTCAGGGCGTCGGTTGCGCGGCGGCCATGGCTAACAACATGGGTATCATCACCGAGTCGTTTCCGGCGCGCGAACGCGGTCGTGCCATGGGTATCCTCGCGACCTTCGTGGCCCTCGGCATGATGTGTGGCCCCGTGCTGGGCGGCATGCTGGTGGCAAGCTTTCCCTGGGAGAGCATCTTCCTCATCAACCTGCCCATTGGTGTCATCTCGTTTATCGTGGGGCTCTCCACGCTGCCACATGTTAAGCCGGAGGCCGGCGAGCGCCCCATGTCCCTGATCGAGGCTGCTCGTCGCTGCTTTGCAAATTCGGCCTTCACCATCAACCTCGCCTGCATGCTCATCGTGTTCGTTGGTATTGGCGCATCCGAGTTTATCCTGCCGTTCTATTTTCAGGACGCCCACGGCTTTGGTTCCGACATTTCCGGATTGCTCTTTTTGGCGCTGCCAATGGTGAATGCCTTTATCGGCCCGCTTTCGGGAACGGTTTCGGACCGTGTTGGCTGCGAGGGTCCCACGGCGGTCGGCCTGGGCGTGTATGTGTGCGGTCTCTTTGCAGTAAGCACGCTCGACGAGCACTCTTCTATCCCTGTGATCGTGTGCTGCGTCGCATTTATGTCGTGCGGTACGTCAATTTTCCAGAGCCCCAACAACTCGCTGTACATGGGCTCGGCTCCGCGCGAGGCACTTGGCTTTGCAGGTAGCTTGGGCAGCTTGGCGCGCTATGCGGGCATGGCGCTGGGTATTACGGCAGGTTCGCATATCCTGTATGGGCAGATGAGCGTGGCGATGGGCGAGGCTGTGACCAGTTTTGTTGCAGGCCGTCCGGATGTGTTCCTGTTTGGTTTCCGTTCGGTGTTCTATGTGTTGATGGCTGTGGCCGCTGTGGGCTTTGCGCTTGCCATGGTGCGTTTGGTGAGGATGCGCGCCCGCCATTAGCGTGTTGGGAGGCTGTCTGCCACGATTCGCGCCGTCCCAAAAAGACTGGTTTGTGGTGCGATGCGGCTTGTGGGGCGGGCGGGGGTCGGTCCGTGGTAGACTATCGAACAACGTTTATTAATCGCGCGGTATCGTTGCCGCGAGAAGGGGTTGCGCCATGCAGGAGCTTGAGGATCGTATTCGCCATGACGGCATCGTAAAGGCCGGTAACGTCCTTAAGGTTGATGCCTTCCTCAACCACCAATGCGACGTTGAGCTGTTCGACCACATGGGCGCCGAGTGGGCCCGTCTGTTCGAGGGCGTCGAGATCAACAAGATCCTGACGATCGAGGCTTCGGGCATTGGCATGGCTTGCATCGCAGCCCAGCATTTTGGCGGCGTGCCGGTGGTCTTTGCCAAGAAGGCACAGTCTATCAATCTCGACGGCGAGCAGTATGCCACGACCATCTACTCCTTTACCAAGCAAAAGGAGTACCCGGTCATCGTTGGCAAGCGTTTCCTGTCCGAGGGCGACAAGGTCCTGATCATCGACGACTTTTTGGCCAACGGCTGCGCGCTCGAGGGTCTTATCAAGATCTGCGAGGCTGCAGGTGCCGAGGTATCCGGCATTGGCATTGCAGTGGAGAAGGGCTTCCAGGGCGGTGGCGATAAGCTCCGCGAGCGCGGCTTCCGCGTTGAAAGCCTGGCCCGTATCGCCGATATGGACTGCGATACCGGCGAGATCGCCTTCGCCTAAGCGCGCAACACAAGCGATTGGTATGCGATGTGACAAAGGGACTGTCCCTTTGTCACATTTTTTTATGAGGGGAGGTGTTGATATGGATGAGAACAAGATGGGATGGCGCGAGTACGCGCGCTATGCCGAGATGTCGGCCGAGGAGTTGGCGCGCGATTGCGAGGTGCAGGTGTTTCGCGCGACGGGTCCGGGCGGCCAGGGTGTGAACACGACGGACTCGGCGGTGCGCATGAAACATATCCCTTCGGGGATTACCGTGACGGCGCGCGAGAGCCGTAGTCAGTTTCAGAATCGTGCGAGTTGTCTGCGTAAGCTGAGGGCAGAGCTTGAGCGTCGTGGCCGTCCGCCGCGCCGTCGCGTCAAGACCAAAGTGCCACAGCGATCGCGCCAGCGCAGGCTCAACGACAAACACTTCAACGCCATTAAAAAGGCCAACCGTCGCAAGCCGGGCGGGGAGGAATGATCTTCTCAATAAGTTGCGGTGAAATAGGGACTGTTTGCGGCTTTAGCTGTATAAACAGTCCCTATTTCACCGCAACTTAGGGGTGGCTAGCGGGTGGGGTGCCAGACGTGGAGGGCACCGCCGAGGATGTCGACCTCGATGCGCGAGGCGACAACGGGCTCACCGTCGGCTTGGATGGGGTAGTCGGGCTCCTCAAAAGTGAGCTCGGCATGGCGGCAGCGGCGCATGCGAACCGGTGGCAACTTGGTATGGTGGCCGTCCTTGGCCGAAAGAAACATAGGCAGGGCAACCGCGCGAGGGACGGGGCCGCAGGCGTAGCAGACGTCGAGCATGCCGTCGCAGGGGTCGGCATCGGGGCAGATGCGATAGCCCGAGCCATACGTGGGGCCCAGCTGAATCGCCATGATGATCGCCCTCACGCGCTCGGCGGGCGCGCCGTCAAAGCTGGCTGTCATGGGGTAGTTGCGATAGCGCAGGCCAAACTGCTCAAGTCCCGAGAGGGTGTAGAGCGGAGCGCCCGTCAAGCCGGTCTTTTTGCGCAGTTCGGTGGTGCCAAGGCCGATGGCGGCATCAATACCGACGGAGAGCGTCTGGTCGTAATACTCGACGATCGCCTCGCCGCTGCCGCATGCGGGGTTCCATGAGCGAATCCGCCCGATGTCCTGACGCTGCAGCTCACAGGTGAGCAGCGCGCCAAAATCCTTGCCGGAGAAATCGTCGATGCCGAGCGTCTGGGCAAAATCGTTGCCGGAGCCCACGGGCAGGACGGCAAGAGCGGGGCGGGCGTCCTCCATTTGCGTCATAAGCCCGTTGACGACCTCGTGAATCACGCCGTCGCCGCCAAGCGCGATAACGGTGCGATAGCTCGTTGCCTGGGCAGCCAGCTCCTTGGCGTGTCCCATTCGCTCGGTCAGCACCAGGTCAAACTGGGATGCGCGTGCAGTCATGTCCAAAAAGCGTTGCAGGCGCTCGGCAACTTCGCGTGCCACACCTGACTGGGCGGCTGGGTTGGCGATGATGAGCGTGCGACCAAAATCAGTTGCGTGCATGGGGCGACTCCCGGCGTGTGACATGGCAGTGCGGTCGCGCTCAGGTCGAATTGCTCCCGATTGCGGCTGCACGGCGAATACTAACGTCTACTCTATCAGGTCGTTGTGGCGCTCGATAGCCTCTGCCACCGTGCCGCCCTCGTCCACAATAAGCGAACGGCGCTTGGGCGAGATGATGCGCTGGGCGGGGTACACGCCGCGGTGTCCGCCGGCGAGATAGCTGATAAAAGCCACGATGACAAAGAACCCGGCGGCCGTGCCGTGGAACAGGTCGATGGCCATCATGCAGGTGGTGATGGGTACGTTGAGGCCGGCGCAGAACACGCCGAGCATGCCGAGCGCCGCCAGAAAACTGGGGTCGATTCCGACGAGGCAGCCGATCCAGCCACCGAGTGCCGCACCGATGCCAAACAGGGGCGTGACCTCGCCGCCTTGGAAGCCCGCGCCCAGGGTAAGCGCAGTGACGACCAACTTGATGGCTGCGTCCGCCAGGGTGGTGTTGCCTGCAAATCCAGCGCCGGAAAGCCACGTGGAAAGGCCGGCGTAGTCCCAGGCGTCGAGGAGGGCATAGGCGGCCAAAACCACGAGTGCGCCTATGAGTGCGCGGACGAGGTAATTGGTGATAAAGCGACCGTACAGGCTCTTGACGGTTCGAACCGACCAGGCAAAGAGGCGTGCCGTCAGACCGAAGATAATGGCGCTGATAACAACGATGACGACCGTTTTGGGCGTCATGGTGGGAACGCTGGCGATGACATTCGCTTCGTACTCGGTACCCAGAGCGAGTGATGTAAAGTAGCCGGTAAACGAGGCGACCAGGCAGTAGATGCCTGCGGTGTAGTCGATCTTGCCGATAAAGCACATCTCCATACCAAAGAAAGCTCCGGCAAGGGGCGAACCGAATACGGCGCCAAAGGCCGACGAGATGCCGGCGAGCATGAGGTCGTGATGGTCATGCTTTTTGAGGTGGGCGAGGCTCGAGATGTTGCTGGCGATGGTGCCGCCAATCTGCACCGCGGCTCCCTCGCGACCGGCCGATCCGCCCGTGAGGTGCGTGAGCGTGGAGCAGACGAAGGTGAGGACGGCCATGCGCATATGGATGAGGCGTGTGCCCAGGGCGGAGTCGATGACCAGGTTGTTGCCACGCTTGGCGGCAAGGCCGTGGTTTTTGTACACCCATGCGGTGGCAACGCCCACAACGGGAAGCAGTGCGTAAATCCATGCATGGTGTTCGCGATAGTCGGTCGCGATATTCAGCGAGGCCAAAAACGCCCAAGCGGCAACGCCCATGGCGAGCGAGACGATGACGACGAGTACGAGCAACTTGGCGCTCGCGAGTAGGTTGCGGGCGTTACGGCGCGTGTCGGCAGCCAAGAGATGCTCGGAGCGGGTGAGTTGTTGCCTGCCTGCCATGATGACGTCGTTCAGGGAGAAAAAGCCGCCGTCGTCGAGCGGCTGGGAATGATCCTGCGCCTCGTTTGCGCTTTCGGGTTTGTCGTTATGAGTCATACGTTCCTCTTTTAGGTTGCAACGCAAGCATTATAAAACGCGGTAAACGCGACGAGCAGGTGGGTTGGTTTCCATTCTGTTTCGCGGCTTGCAACCGACAGGTGTATTTGCGGGTACGGGCCGAGTCGCGGTCGTGCGTCGGGGGATTATACTGAGACAAGCATAAAGAATCGGCGCTCCTGTTGTGCGCCGTAACATTAAGAGGTGCACATGGCAGAGAAACTCATTCCGCTGGAGGACGCGCAGTCGATTGTTCTGTCGCACGTTGCTCCGACCGATGTCGTCGAGATCCCGGTATGGCAGGCGGCCGGTCTTCCCCTTGCCGAGGACGCCACGGCCGATATCGACATCTCGCCGTTTGCCAACAGCGCCATGGACGGGTATGCCGTGCGCTCAGCCAATCTTGCCGCGGCTACCGGTGACACTCCGGTGACGCTCTCCGTCGTAGGGCATGAGGCGGCCGGCCATGTGTTCGATGGCGTTATTACTCCGGGCGAGACCGTCCGCATCATGACGGGCGCGCCGGTGCCCGAGGGCGCGGATGCCGTGGTGAAATACGAGATCGTCGAGGTGCTTGACGGCGACGGCAACGAGGGCTCGCACGTGAGCTTCTCGACGCCTGCTAAGGTGGGGGAGAACGTTCGCTCTGCCGCCGAGGAGGCCCATGCCGGCGATGTCGTGATGCGCGCCGGCGAGGTTGTTGCCCCGGCCGGCGCCGGCCTGCTGGCAAGCGCCGGTTACGCGAGCGTGAAGGTCCATGCCGCTCCGCGCGTGGGCATTATCTCGCTGGGCACGGAGCTGGTCGCGCCGAGTGAGCTGCCGGCGCGCGGGCAGATCCGTGATTCCAACTCCTCGGCGTTAATGGCCGAGGCACTCGATGCCGGCGCCGAGCCGGTGTTCTTTGGCATCGCTCCCGATGATGAGCAGGCAATCGCCGAGCTTGTGCATCGCGCCGTGCAGGAGTGTGATTTTGTCATTACGAGCGGCGGTGCCTCGGCGGGCGATTACGACTATGTGACGGCGCTCGTCCGGCGTGAGGGCGAGGTGCTCTTCGATCGTATCTCGATGCGTCCCGGCAAGGCCATCACGTTTGGCCTGCTTGGGGGCAAGCCGTATTTGGGGCTTTCGGGCAATCCCGCGGCGGCGTATGTGGGCTTTGAGATGCTCGCCCGCCCGGCGATCCGCAAGATGCGCGGCTTTGCCGAGGGTACACGTCCCGTGCAGCAGGCGATATTGACGCACAGCGTGAAGAAGCGCCAGGACCGACGCTTCTTCGATCGCGCCACGGTTTTGCGCGACCCCGAGACCGGTGAGCTGCTGGTGACCGAGGCCAAGACGCAGAATTCGGCGCTGCTCGGCACGATACAGCGGGCCAACTGTCTGCTGCGTATTGACGAAGGACCGTGCGAGCTCAAGGTGGGCGATGTCGTGGACGTTGTTCGCGTCGACCTGCCCGAGGGCGCCGTGTTGTAGGAGGAATGCTATGGAGCTGAAGATTTCGATTGTGACGTGCTCGGATACGCGCGATCTCGCCCAGGACGAGGCTGGAGCCGCACTCGAGGAACTTATCATGACGCAGGGCTGGACGGTCGCCTCGCATGTGGTCGTGCGCGACGACGCCAGCGAGATCGGTGATGCCATTGTGGAAGCCGCTGATGAGTGCCACGCCAATGTCGTGCTCACCTGCGGCGGCACGGGGCTTTCGATGCGCGACGTGACGCCCGAGGCGACGCGTGCCGTCTGCGACCGCGATGTGCCGGGTATTGCAGAGGCGATTCGCGCGTACTCGATGACCAAGACGCGCCGCGCCATGCTCTCGCGCGCCGTGTGCATGCAGCGTGGGTATACGCTTGTCATCAACTTTCCGGGATCTACGAAAGCGGCTCGCGAAAGCTGGGAGGCCGTGAGCGACCAGCTGGAGCATGCGGCCCAAATGACGGCGGGCGGCGGGCACGCCAAATAAGCGGTTTACCTGCGGCGGAGCGACCTTACGGGCTGCTCCGCCTTTTTTATGCAGCGACAGTGCGGGCCGTTTCGTGGTTATTGGTAAAAGAAAATTATCAGACGAGAAATCTTTATTACTGATATTATTCGCACGGAAGTATAATCTAATTACAGAATAAAGCTCGCGGCGGGACGCCCGGGCGTAGCCTTCGAAAGGGTTGAACATGTTCGATATGGTTTCTCGCCGCGGATTCGTCTCGCTTTCTGCTGTCGCCGCTGCTGGCCTTGGGCTTGCCGGATGCTCCGGCAATAAGGCATCTGAGCCGACTGGCTCCGATGCCGGCTCCGCTAAGGACTTGTCCAAGAAGGCTGTCGAGCTGCAGGTCTTTGCCGCCAACTCGCTCGAGAAGGCTCTGCCCGAGGTTCAGGAGCTCTACACCGACCAGACCGGCACTACCTTTGCCGATACGCAGTTTAAGGGCTCTGGCGACCTCGTCGAGCAGATGCGTGCCGGTGCCGCCGTCGACGTGCTCATCACTGCCTCCAAGGGCACCATGGACGACGCCGAGGCCGCCGAGCTTGTCGCCGCTGACACGCGTGAGGACATGTTCGTCAACGACCTTGTGATCATTCGCGCCGAGGGCTCCGACACCATGGTCGAGGCCATCGCCGACGTCGCGAATCTGGACGGTAAGATCGCCATTGGCGACGCTAAGACCGTTCCCGCCGGCACGTACGCCAACCAGGCCCTGGCTTCCGTGGGCCTCTACACTGGCACCGAGGGCGACGACGGCGAGTATGCGCCCGAGATCGCCGACAAGGTCGCACTGGCAGACAAAGTTGGTGCCGCCGCCGCCTATGTGTCCACAGGCGACTGCGTGGCCGGTTTTGTCTACAGCTCCGATATCTTCCGCTACGACGGCATCGAGGAGGCCTTTGTGTGCCCCGAGGATTCGCACAAGCCTATCGTGTACCCGGGTGCCGTTGCCGAGAGGTCCGAGCACGCCTACGAAGCCAAGGCGTTCATCGACTTCTGTCTGACCAACAAGAAAGCTCAGAAGATTTGGGCTAAGTACGGCTTTGAGCTTTCCGAGTAGTGCAGCTTGGCGCGATAATTCCATCGTTTTGTGTTTCACTCCGTCCTTGTATTCGCTTGGAGCTTTTCGTGCTTAATAGATTCCGCATGCTTGTCGCCTGTGCTTTGACCTTCGCGCTTTGCTGGGTGCCGGGATTTGCGTTTGCTGGGGACGCTGAGGACGGGGCCCAGGTTGCTGCGACCGCTCATGGGCTTTTCTATGGGATCGAGGGTTTTGAGCGGTTGGCCAAGGGGACCGCTCGTGCCATGGAGGGCCAGCCTGAGGGCTACCGGTTTCCCGTTGACGAGGACGTGGACCTTGTAGTGGCGCCTGCTGCCGATCGCGTTGTGGTGTGGATATCGCCCAAGGCGGTCGAGAAGTTTGGATTGGATCCGCAGGACAACGAGTGCGTATCGGGTCTCAAAGCCCTCGTCTGTGAACTCGACAGCGCAAACTGCATGGGAGGTGCGCAGCTTGGGGACGTGGATCTTCCTTGGTATGTCACGGCGGAAACAACGTTTGATGCCGGCGGGTATACCTATGGCTTTGACGAACGAGGTGCGGATGGGGACCGCTATGTGGTGATTGCGTCAGCCTCGGGTGATGCCAAGGGCGGCGCGCGTTGGCTTGATAGCGCTCAAATGGTAGAGGCATCGTCTGTCGTGTTGCGGGATGAGCAGGGGCCCTTGACCTCTCTGGCCTCCTTTTTGGGCGACATCGACTATCGCCCGTTTTGGGTGTCCATTAAAACGAGCGGCCTTGCCCTGCTGATCTCCTTTGCGCTGGGCCTGTTCGCCGCGTGGAAGACTATGGGTACCTCGAGTCGCATCAAGGGCCTGCTTGATTCGGTCTTTACGATTCCTATGGTGCTGCCGCCCACGGTCTGCGGCTTTTTGCTCCTCATGCTGTTTGGCCGCTCGACCGGGGTGGGCCGGTGGCTTATCGCGCACGGCATCTCGATCGTCTTTACGTGGCCCGCGGCGGTAATTTCGGCCGTCGTGGTGTCGTTTCCGCTGGTCTACCGCACGGCGCTCGGAGCCTTCGAGAGCCTCGACACGCAGATGCTCGATGCGGCGCGAACCCTGGGATGGTCTGAACGTCGCATCTTTGCCAAGCTTATGATGCCGCTCGGCTGGCCCTCCATCGCCGCCGGCACGGTGCTCGCCTTTGCCCGCGCCATGGGAGAGTTTGGTTGCACCCTGTTCTTTGCGGGTAACTACGCCGGCATTACGCAGACCATCCCCATCGCCATCTACTTTGAGTGGATGGGTGGCAATACGTCGGTGGCGCTCTTTTGGGTCGTGGTCGTAATTGCGTTCAGCTTCCTGGTCATTCTGTTCATCAATATGTACACGGCGCATTCGCAAAAGTACCGTGAGCGCGGCCTGTCCCGCGCGGAGCGCAAGCAGGCCAAGCAGCTGGGCGGCCAGACCGATTCGCTCGACCCAGTCGGCGGCGATGCGCTGCGTATCGATCGCGAGGCGCTGGCCGAGCTCATGCGCGACGATACGGTCGCAAAGGGAGGTCGATAAGCCATGTCGCTTGTTCTGGATATCAAAAAGCGCTATCCGGGGTTCACCCTCGACATCCAACTCGAAGCCGGCGAGGAGTGTGTGGCGCTGCTGGGCGCCTCGGGTTGCGGCAAGAGCTGCACCTTGCGCTGCATTGCCGGTGTGGAGACGCCCGACGAGGGCAAGATCGTCGTCAACGGCGTGACTTTTTTTGACTCGGCGGCGGGCATCAACCTGTCGCCTCAGGAGCGCAAATGCGCTCTGCTGTTCCAAAACTATCAGCTGTTTCCTAATATGACGGTGGCCGATAACGTGTGCGCCGGCGTTGAGGGTGCAGGCGACGCCGCGGCGCGCAGGCAACTTGCCGAGCGCTACCTGGGTATCTTTGGACTGGCCGACTTTGCCGACCGTTATCCCGCGCGCCTTTCGGGCGGCCAGCAGCAGCGCGTGGCGCTCGCGCGCATGGTGGCGGCGCACCCGGGCATCTTTATGTTCGACGAGCCCATGAGCGCACTCGATTCCTATCTTAAGAGCGCGCTCGAGCAAAACATGCTCGACCTGTTCGACGTCTGTAACCTTACCGTGCTCTACGTGAGCCACGATATTGACGAGGCGTGCCGCCTGTGCCAGCGCATCTGCGTGATGCACGACGGGCATGTTGAGGAGATCGGCTCTGTCGAGGACGTGGTCCGCCGTCCGCAGACGCTGGCGGCACTGCGCCTGACGGGCTGCAAGAACACAAGCCGGGCGCGCAAGTTCGGCGACGAAGAAGTTGAGGCCCTCGACTGGGGCATGACCTTTAACGTGGGTCGCGAGGTTCCCGATAATGTGGCGTACCTGGGCATTCGCGCAAGCTACTTCCATGTTGACAATCGCGCTGAGCGGGGTCGCAACAGCTATGACTTGCACGTGGCGCGCGTGAGCGATTCGCGTTTTGAGCGCCTGGTGCTGTTGGATGCGCCGCGGGCCGATGCGCCCACGCGTCTGCAGTGGAAGGTCAACAAAGTGGGCATGCCTGTCGACGAGCTACCGCAAGCAGGCGAGACGCTGCGCATGCATTTTGATGCCAGCAGGATCCATTTGGTTTGTCGATAGCGCCGGGCAATGCCGTCGGGGATATAAGCCTCGGCGGCTTTGTTTTTGCCGTTCGCCGAATGGGGAATGACAAACTCTTATCAAGCAAGATAATAATTTATTAAACGACGGCACACGACGCTGTCGTACGAATGTCAACGGTGTTCGCATGGTCGATGACCGTTGATATAGTTGACCTTGACTTGTAAAGGAGGGTGCGCACATGCCGCAGATGACATACATTCGCCGCGTTGCCGCGCGCGCCCTGTACATGGCTCGGGGCCGTATATGAGCAGGTATGTTCACGGCTCCGGGAGAGACGACGCACAACTAAATAATCGACCGCAAAGCAGGTTCCCTAAAATTCCGGATTTGAGCACGGCCGGGCAATCGCCGTCCGTCGTGCATCGATACCGTTGTTATCCGATTTTGGTTCGAGAGGGGAACCGTCATGGCTGAAGAATTTGATTTCCATCCGATGTGGGAGAGCCTCGGCATGAATCTTGCCGACCACGACATGCTGCTGGGCGCCGTGGGCCAGATGTACGGCGATATGTTCCTGACGCAGAACAATCGCCCCAAGTCCACGTCCTACCTGGACTTTGTGGCCACCAACATCCACAGCGGCCGTATTAAGGAGATGCTCGACAAGAAGGAGGCCGGCGAGGCCACCAAGATCGTCGGTTCGTTTTGCGTCTACGTGCCCGAGGAGATCGTGCTTGCCTGTGACGGCATTCCCGTTGGTCTGTGCTCGGGTGCCGATTGGGCAACCGATAAGGTTGAGGAGCACCTGCCGCGCAACACCTGTCCGCTCATCAAGAGCTTTGCCGGCTTTAAGCTGGGCGAGGTCTGCCCCTACATTGAGTCGAGCGACCTGGTGGTAGGCGAGAACACCTGCGATGGCAAGAAGAAGGCCTACGAGTTCTTTGCAACGCAAAAGAACATGTACGTCATGGATATTCCCAACGTGCACGACGAGTCGACGCTCGTGACCTGGAAGGCCGAGGTCAAGAAACTCGCCGCCAAGATCGAGGAAGAGTGTGGCGTCACGATCACGCCCGAGCGTCTGAAGGCCGCCATCCACGCCGTCAATGAGAAGCGTCGCGCCCTGCAGCGCCTCGCTGCCACGCGCGCTGCCGACCCGGCGCCTATCAGCGGTCTCGATAGCCTGCTGACCGTGCAGGCAGCCTTTATGGACGACACGCCGCGTCTGACCGGAGCTATTAACGATATGGCGGCTGAGTGCGAGCAGCGTGTCGAGGCCGGCGAGGGCGTGGCGCCCAAGGGGACCAAGCGCATCCTGTACACCGGCACGCCCATGGCCGTGCCCAACTGGAAGCTGTTCAACCTCATCGAGAAGGCCGGCGGCGTGGTGGTGGGCGAGGAGTCCTGCACGGGTTCGCGCTATTACAAGGACCTGGTCGACGAGTCCGGCGAGACGGTCGACGAGATGCTCGATGCCATCGCCGAGCGCTACTTTAAGATCAACTGCGCCGTCTTTACGCCCAACGATCAGCGTATGAAGGACATTGTCCAGATGGCCAAGGACCTGCATGCCGACGGCATCGTCGACGTGGCTCTGCAGTTCTGTACGCTCTACGAGATGGAGTCGTTTGCCGTGGAGAAGGCTGCCGAGGAAGCCGGCATTCCGTTTATGCACATCACGACCGACTACGCCGGCGAGGACGCCGGTCAGCTCCAGACCCGCATCGAGGCCTTCCTCGAGACGATTTAGCCGCCCCTGCGTTAAGTCGTGCCGCCGGGTGTTCCTATCCACGCGATAGGGATTTCTCTGCTGCCATGCCGGTCGGTGTCCGGATGCACCGCAGGGCGCCGATCGGCTTCGCATAGCTGCCGGGGCGGGGATTTTCGCCGTCCCGGCAGATTCTGTCCGTTTGTTCAGACACGAAAGGAACTCAATGAACAACGACCTTTTCAAGGCGGGCGTTTCCCGTCGCGGTTTTCTGACCGGCTCCGCTGCCCTGTGCGTCATGGCAGGCCTCGGCCTCACCGGCTGCGGCGGTTCGGGCGCCGAGAGCGGTAGCGCCGCTGCCTCCGGCCAGGATGTGGAGTATCGCGACGAGCTGCAGATCGCGCTCCCGGCGAGCCCGGACGGTCTCGATCCGCACACCACGTCGTCGCTTGTGACCATGGACATCATCTGCAACGTCGTCGAGCCGCTCTTTGGCCTCGATAGCGACTACGAGCCCCAGCCCGTGCTGGCCAAGGGCTATGAGGTCTCCGACGACGGCCTGACCTACACCATCAAGCTGCGCGAGGGCGTCACCTTCCACAACGGCAAGGAGTTTGGCTCCGAGGACGTCGTGGCTTCGATGAACCGCTGGCTCACCGTCAACGACCGCGCCGCGAGCCTGCTGCCCGGCGCCACCTTCGCCGCCACGGGCGACCACGAGGTCACCTGCACGCTGACCGAGCCCGCCATCGACTTTCTGATCATCCTGGGCAACCACTCCCAGTATCCGGGCATCTTCCCCTCCGAGGTCATCGAGGCCGCGGGCGATACCGGCGTGACCGAGTACGTGGGTACCGGCGCCTACAAGCTTGTGGAGTGGAAGCAGGACCAGTACATCCATCTCACCCGCTACGAGGACTATATCGCCGCCCACGGCAAGGCTTCGGGCTACACCGGCAAGGTCTCCGCGCCCACCAAGGACATCTACTATCAGTTCGTGACCGAGGCCTCCACGCGCGTGAGCGGGTTTGAGACCGGCGAGTACGATATCGCCGGCGAGATTCCCACCGAGAACTACCACGACTTCGACGGCAACGACGACGTTAAGCTCTACACCCATAACGCCGGCGTTCTGACCGCCTTCCTCAACATGAACGAGGGCGTCTTCGCCGACGAGGAGATCCGCAAGTGCGCCCTCATGGCTATCGACTGCGAGGCGGCCGCTCTTGCCGCCTATGGCGAGAAGGAGCTCTTCAACATCGATCCCAACCTTGGCAACCCCGAGAACACTCAGTGGGCGACTGACGCGGGCAAGAAGTACTTCAACCAGGCCGACGTCAAGGCCGCCAAGAAGGCCCTGGCCAAGACCTCCTATGCCGGTGAGACGGTCAAGCTGCTGACCACCACCGACTACAAGGATATGTACAACGCCGCCGTCGCGCTGCAGGAGCAGCTCGAGAAGGCTGGCTTCACCGCCGAGGTCGACAGCTACGAGTTCGCGACCTTTATGGACATCCGCTCCAGCAAGCCCGAGCAGTGGGACCTCTTTGTGGCCTCCACCAACTACAAGCCCATCCCGGCCCAGTCCCTCTCGGTTTCCAAGGCCTTCTATGGCCTGTCCGACGAGAAGGCGCTTAAGCTCGTGGCCGAGACCCGCACCGCCAAGGACACCGACGCCGCGGCCAAGAAGTGGGCCGAGGCTCAGGAGCGCCTCTATGAGATCGCCGTCATCGAGCCGCTTTGCCACTACGCTTCCATCACGGGCACCCAGGCAGACGTCGAGGACGTCGAGGTGCTCGACGGCGCCATCATCTGGAACGCCAAGCGTCCGGAGTAATGCAATAGATGGTGTGGCGGCTGGAGGGGTCTGGTCCCCTGTGGCCGCCACGCCCTGTCCACGTTCAGAGGGGAAATAGACGCCTCGCATGTTGAAGTACACGCTCAAACGTATAGGCGCGATGGTTCCGGTGATGCTCATCATCTCGGTCGTCGTGTTTTTGATTATCTATCTCACACCGGGTGACCCGGCCTCTTCGATGCTCGGCATGGAGGCTTCGGCCGACCAGATCGAGCGCGTCAACGATAGCCTGGGACTCAACGAGCCGCTGCCGCAGCGCTACGTTGGGTGGATGGGCGGCGTGCTTACCGGCGACCTGGGCGATTCGTATTTTATGCGCCAGCCCGTCACGCAGGCGATAGCCGAGCACTTTGGCCCCACGCTATCGCTCGCGCTTCTGGCACAGCTCATCGCGCTGTTGATTGCGCTGCCCTGCGGCGTCGTCGCTGCCCTCAAACATGGGTCGCGCACCGATGCGGCCTTGCGTGTCGTTGCTCTTTTGGGCGTGGCGATACCCGGCTTTTTGATGGCGCTCATGCTTATGTGGCTGTTTGCCGTCACGTTGCGTGTGTTCCCGGTGGCCGGCTATGCGCCGCTATCGGAGGGCTGGTTTAGCCATTTACGCTATCTTGCGTTGCCGGCCATATCGCTTGGATGCGTTCAGGCCGCGCTGCTCATGCGCATGACGCGTGCGAGCGTGATCGAGGCCATGCAGCTCGAGTGCGTCAAGACGGCGCGTGCCAAGGGCGTCTCCGAGGTTCGCGTGGTGCTGGCCCATGCCCTGCGCAACGCAGCGCTGCCGATTCTCACCTCGGTCGGCTATTCTTTTGGCGCCCTGATTACGGGCGCCGTGGTGACTGAGGCCATTTTTAACATTCCCGGTTTGGGCCAGCTGGTCACGAGCTCTATCGAGCGTCGCGACTATCCTGTGATTCAGGGCGTGCTGCTGGTCATCGCCTTGTTGAATTCGGCGATCAATCTGGCCGTCGACCTTGCCTACGGCGCTTTTGACCCGCGCGCTCGCAAATGGGGCGATGCATGATGGCAAACGTTAAGAAGGCTCTTGCCAACAAGGGGTTTGTGGTCGGCGGCTGCATTTTCCTGGCGATTGCGCTGATCGCGCTCGTAGGTCCGCTGGTGTGGACGGTTGATCCCAATGCGCAGGAGATGACGTTGCGACTTTCGGCACCTTCGCCCGCGCATCCCTTTGGCTGCGATGACTTTGGCCGCGACCTGCTTGCCCGCGTCATCGCTGGCGCGCGCGTGTCGCTTGGCGTTGGCATTGCCGTCACGCTCGCGACGAGTGCGCTCGGCTTGGTGATCGGCGCCTATGCGTGTTACAACGAGAGGCTCGATCATATTCTCATGCGCATCTGCGACGGCCTTATGTCCATTCCGGGCGTGCTTTTGGCTATCGCACTCATGGCCATGATGGGCGCCTCGGTCTGGAACGTCATCATCGCGCTCTCCATCGTCTATACGCCCAGCATGGCGCGCATCGTGCGCTCGCGTGCGATGGTGGTCAAGGAGGAGCCCTTTGTGGAGGCCCTGCGCGTGCAGGGCGCCTCGACCGCGCGCATCGTGTGGCTGCATATCGTGCCCAACGTTATGGCACCCTTCCTGGTGCAGGCGACCTTCGTCTTTGCCGAGGCCGTGCTTTCCGAGGCCGCGCTTTCCTTTTTGGGACTGGGCATCAAGGCACCCGATGCCAGTTGGGGCAACATCCTGCAGGCGGGTAAAAATGTGATCCGTAAGGCCTGGTGGATGATCTTCTTCCCGGCAGCGGCCATCATCGCGAGCGTGCTTTCGCTCAATCTGGCCGGCGACGGCCTGCGCGACGCCCTCGACCCCAAGACCAAGGAGGACTAGCCCATGAGCGAACATCTTTTGGACGTGCGCGACCTCTGCATCTCATTTGTGGGCCGCGATGGCAACGCGTTGGAAGCCGTCGACAAACTCAACCTACATATCGATGCCGGCGAGATCGTTGGTGTTGTCGGCGAGTCCGGCTGCGGTAAGTCGGTGTTTGCCCAGAGTGTCATGCGCCTATTGGAGCATGAACAGAAGATGGCCTATGAGGGCCAGATTGTGTTTGATGGCGAGGATCTGCTGGCGCGTCCGCTCAAGACGATGCGCAAGGTGCGCGGCTGCGACATCGCCATGATTTTCCAGGACCCTTTGAGCTCGCTTAACCCCGTCATGACGGTCGGGGCGCAGGTCGTCGAGGCCGTGCGGGCCCACCGTAAGGTGAGCCGACGCGAAGCCCGCAACGAGGCTCTATCGCTGTTGGAGCGTGTGGGCATTCGAGATGCCGCGGCCCGCTTCGACATGTATCCGAGCGATTTTAGCGGCGGTATGCGCCAGCGCGTGATGATTGCCATGGCGCTTGCCGGTCATCCGCGACTGCTGATTGCCGATGAACCCACCACGGCACTCGACACGACGACTCAAAAACAGATTTTGGATCTTCTGCGCGACCTCAACAGTTCCGAGGGCATGGCGGTGCTTTTTATCAGCCATGATTTGGGTGTCGTCACGAGCATCTGCTCGCGCGTGCACGTCATGTATCTGGGCCAAATCGTAGAAGAGATCGACGCCTGTGGCCTTATGGAGCGCCCGAGCCACCCGTATGCCCAGGGGCTCATCGCGAGCATTCCGCCGCTCGAAGGCGAGCGAGTTGACACGCTGGCGGATATTCCTGGCACGGTGCCGCCGCTTACGGCAATACCCTGTGGATGCCGCTTTGCGCCTCGTTGCGCCCGGGCGGACGAGCGTTGCCGCGCGCAGGAGCCTCCGCTGTTTGCCGTGAATGCGTGCGACCGGTCTAAATGCTGGCTTGTCGAGAAAGGGGAGTGCCATGGCTGTTGATAGCGAAGCCCTGCTTAGGGTCTCACATCTGACTAAAGCGTATCCCATGCCGGGCTCAGGTTTTAAGCGTCAGGCCTTTACCGCCGTGGACGATCTGTCGTTTGAGATCGCGCCGGGCGAGGTCTATGGCCTGGTTGGCGAATCCGGATCGGGCAAGTCGACGACTGGACGCCTGATCTGTGGTCTCGAGCGTGCGGATTCCGGCTCGATTGTCTATCGCGGGCACGACCTCGCCACGATGTCGGAGCGCGAGCGCAAGCCGTTTCGCCGCGAGATCCAGCTGGTATTCCAGGATAGCTCTACGGCTTTTGACCCGCGCAATCGTGTCGGCCGCATTTTGGAGGAGCCGCTGATTATCGCCGGCGTGCGCGATGCGGATGAGCGCCATGGGCGCGCGCTCTCGGCCCTGGCCTCGGTCGGTCTTCTGGCAGAGCATTATGACCGCTATCCGCATGACCTTTCGGGGGGACAGCGTCAGCGACTCAATCTGGCACGGGCGCTTATTTGCGAGCCGCGCCTTGTGGTATGCGACGAGCCGGTCTCGGCGCTTGACGTGTCCGTTCAGGCCCAAGTGCTCAACTTGCTTCGCGACCTGCAGCGTACGACGGGCGTGGCGCTGCTGTTTATCACGCATGATATGCGTGTGGTTCGGCATATGTCCGACCGGATTGGCGTGCTTTACCACGGTCGTCTTGTCGAGGAAGGCGCGGCCGAGGACGTGATCGCGCACCCGAGCGATCCGTATACGCAGGAGCTTATCGACGCCATTCCCTAGAGGATGATTCCTTTTGGGTATGGCGTGGGTTCGTTGTTTAATTGTCGGTATATCGGTGCAAGAGAGGGGAACTACTATGGCCGATATCGAGGAACAGCCGTTGCCGCGCACGTTTGAGGAGTTCAACGAGCAACGCAAGGCGGCGTTTATTCGCGTTAAGGATTATAAGCAGGCGGGTAATCGCCTGATCGGTTTTCTGTGCAGCTACACGCCGCTCGAGATTATCGATGCCGCGGGGGCTGCGAGCGTGGCGCTGTGCGGCACGTCCGACGAGGTGATTCCCGAGGCCGAGAAGGTGCTGCCGGCAAATCTGTGTCCGCTCATCAAATCGACGTACGGCTTTGCCTACTCGCAAAAGTGCCCGTTTACGTACTTTAGCGACATGATTATCGGCGAGACCACCTGCGACGGCAAGAAGAAGATGTACGAGCTACTCAACGAGCTCAAGCGCACGCACATTCTGCACCTGCCGCAGGGTCGCGATCGCGCCTACGAGCGTGAAGGCTGGTACGAGGAGTGCCGCCTGCTCAAGGAGGAGCTCGAGAACTTCTACGGCATTACGATTACTGATGACGACCTGCGCGCCGCCGTCCGTCGTCGCAATCGCCTGCGTACCGCCCAACTCGAGATGTTCGCCCTGCAGGCTAACCAGCCGGCGGCCATGAGTGGCGTCGACCTGATGAGCACCATGTTTGCCGGTACGTTCAGCTTTGATATTGAGGCCTATACGGACCAGCTCGAGCAAAAGGTTGCCAAGCTGCGCGAGGCCTACGACGCGGGCGAGCGCCCGGTTGCGGCGGATGCCAAGCGCATTCTGATCACCGGCTGCCCGGTGGGCGGCGTAATCAACAAGATCGGTCGCACCATCGAGTCCAACGGCGGTGTGGTCGTGTGCATGGACGACTGCTCGGGCGAGCGCACGGCGGCCATGATGATCGACCCGGAGGCTCCCGACATCTTGCGCGCCATCGCCGACCGCTACCTGGACATCAACTGCTCGGTTATGACGCCCAACGACGGTCGTATGGAAAACACGCTGGCCATGTGCGAGAAGTATCATGTCGATGGCGTAGTGGAGAGCGTGCTGCAGGCGTGCCACACCTTTAACGTGGAGAGTGCGCGCATGCAGGAGGCTGTCGAGGGTGCGGGTATTCCGTACATGAAGATTGAGACCGATTACAGCAACGGCGACATGGGCCAGATCGAGACGCGTATCGCCGCCTTCATCGAGACCCTGTAGGACAAATGCGGCAAAGGGATAGCTGCTTTGCCGCATAGAAGGAGGATGTCGTGGTTGGCATTGGTATCGACATAGGCTCGACGGCCGCGAAGGCTGCGGTGGTGGAGACGGATGGCGCCATTGCGTGGACCTGCGTCATGCCGACGGGATATTCGTCGGTTGATGCGGCCGAGCGCTTGCGCGGCGAGCTCGCTTCAGCCGGCTATGACGTGACGGGCGATGATGTTCGCGTGGTCGCGACCGGCTACGGCCGTGTCGCCGTGCCCTATGCGCACAAGGTCGTGACCGAGATTACCTGCCACGGCACCGGTGCCGTGCGTCTGTTTGGCGATCACGGCACGGTGATTGACGTGGGCGGCCAGGACACCAAAGTCATTCAGCTTAAAAGTGGCCGCGTGGCCAAGTTTGCCATGAACGACAAGTGCGCCGCCGGTACGGGGCGCTTTTTGGAGATCATGGCCGACCGCCTAGGCATTTCCCAGCAGCAGATGGCCGACCTGGCGCGTTCCGGCGAGCCCACCAAGATCAGCAGCATGTGCACGGTGTTTGCCGAAAGCGAGGTTATCAGCCTGATCGGTCGCGGTGAGCCGCGCGAGAACATTGCGCGTGGCGTGATCGACAGCGTGGTCTCGCGCGTGGCAACCATGGCCGGGCAGGCCGCGGGCGCCCCGTACTACCTGACCGGTGGCCTGTGCGAGAACGCCTTCGTGGTGGAGCGGTTGGGCGAGCTACTGGGGTCGCCGGTGACCACCTCGCCCCAGGCTCGCTTTGCCGGTGCCGTCGGCGCGGCGATTCGCGCCGCCGCCTTGGCCTAGGGGTGTACCGTGACATGCGCATCCTCAATATCTCGGCACAAAACCAGATAGCACCGGCAGCGGCACCTACCTTGCCGCGCTCGTGCGCGAACAGATCGAGACGGGTCATCGCGCCGCCGTGCTTTGCGGCGCGGCACCGGGTGATACCCAAGGCGAGCTGGACCGGCGTGCTGCCGTGTTTACCGTACCGTTCGAGTCGCCCGAGCTGCCGTTTCCCATCTGCGGTATGTCCGATGTTATGCCCTATCCCTCCACACGCTATCGTGACCTGACGCCTTTGATGCTTAAGGCATTTGAGCGGGCATTTGCTGCTGCAATCGATCGGGCGGTGGCTGAGTTTCGGCCCGATCTGGTGCTCTGCCATCACCTGTATCTGGTGACCGCATTGGCGCGCGAGTGTGTCCGGGGCGTGCCGGTTGTTGCCGTGTGCCATTCGACCGACCTGCGCCAGCTGCGTTCGCATGCGCTCGAGCGCGATCGCATCGTAAGTGCGGTTCGTCGGCTCGATGCCGTCTTTGCGCTCCATGCTGAGCAGGCTGAGCAGATTGGCCTGGTGTGCGGCGTCGATGCCGATCGCATCCACGTGATTGGGACGGGCTACGACCATCGCGTCTTCTGCCGCGATGCAAGCGTGGCGAGGCAGCCGGGATCGCTTGTGTACGTGGGCAAGATTTGCTTTAAAAAGGGCGTCGAGTCGCTGGTTCGAGCCGTGTCATTGCCGTTTGACGATGACGTCCGCCCATCTGGCTTGGTACTTGTGGGCGGCCGCGGGGACGATGCCGAGTACGCGTGTATCGAGCGCTTGACCGCGGCCTCGGATGTGCCGGTGACGCTGGCGGGGCGCCTGGATAGCGATGGGCTCGTGCGCACCTACCGCAGTTCCGACGTCTTTGTGCTGCCTTCGTTTTACGAGGGTCTGCCGCTCGTGACGATCGAGGCCCTCGCGTGCGGCTGCAAAGTTGTGACGACCGATTTGCCCGGCGTTCGTCCCTGGATGGAGGCGATGCTTCCCGGTGCTCCCGTGACGTGGGTGGCGTCGCCGCGTATGATGGATATCGACACGCCCGTGGCGGCCGACCTTCCGTTGTTTGAGCGCGCACTGGCAGATGCTATCGCGCAGGCGCTTGCGGCTCCGCCTTCGACGTTCGAGCCGTCGGCGGTCTCTTGGGAAGCGTGCCTGGCGCGTATACTTAAAGTCGTTGATTTGTTGGAAGGGGGTTCGTATGGCTAAGGACACCATGAAGCTCACGTCTATGACGGCTGCGAGCGGTTGAGCCGCTAAGTTGGCTCCCGGAGCCCTCGCCCAGGTCCTGGGCGACTTGCCAAATGTGCCCAACGACAATCTGCTCGTGGGGTTCGATACCTCCGACGATGCGAGCGTTTTCCGCGTTGGCGAGAACTTGGGTCTCGTGCAGTCCATCGACTTCTTCCCGCCGATGGTCGACGATCCCTATCTGTTCGGCCAGATCGCCGCGGCCAACTCGCTGTCGGACATCTACGCCATGGGCGGGCGGCCGAGCCATGCCATGAACCTGCTGTGCATTCCCAGTTGCCTGGGCGTCGAGGTCGCAGGTCAGATTCTGGCAGGCGGCGCCGACAAGTGCGTCGAGGCGGGTTGCTCCATCGCGGGCGGCCACACCATCAACGACGACGAGCCCAAGTACGGCCTGTCCGTGAGTGGTTTTGTCGCGCTCGACCGCATGCTCGCCAACAGCGGCGCACGCGTGGGCGATGTTCTGCTGCTGACCAAGGCCATCGGCTCGGGCATCATCACCACGGCCATTAAGGGCGAGCTTATCGAGCAGGACGAGGCTAGCCCGATGTTTGACTCGATGCGCACCCTCAACGAGGCGCCGATTCGTCTGGCCGAGGGACTCGAGCTTCACGGCTGCACCGACATTACGGGCTTTGGCCTGATCGGGCATGCGTGCGAGATGGCCGAGGGCTCGGGCGTGCAGATTGAACTTGCGTCGAGGGCGGTGCCACTCTTTGACCAGGTGCTCGATATGGCGCGTCTGGGCATTATCCCCGCGGGCTCCTACCGCAACCAAGACTTCTTTGGCCCACGTGTGGCTGTCGACGAAGACTTGGAGCTGGGCATGTTGGATGCACTGTACGATCCGCAGACTTCGGGCGGTTTGCTTATTGCGGCGCCCGCGGCGGATGTGGATGAGCTTGCGCGTCGTCTGGATGCCGAGGGACGTATCGCCGCCGTCGTCGGTCGCGTTTGCGAGCCGGTGCCAGGTGGTCCTGCCGTCCGCGTTGTGCGTTAAGGAAAACCGTTTATTCGACCGCTCGTCTATCTGGGCGGTCTCGTTCGAAAGGAATTTGTTATGTCTACCAAGATTGAAGTCAATGCCATGGGCGATGCCTGTCCGCTTCCCGTCGTCAAGACGCTCAAGGCCCTGAAATCACTCGATGGCGAGGGCGCCGTGGTGACCTCGGTCGACAACGAGACCGCCGTCAAGAACATCTCCAAGATGGCGCAGGAGAAGGGCTGCACGGCCTCGGTCGAGAAGGTTTCTGACGCCGAGTGGCACGTGACTGTGGTGACCTCTGGTACCGTTGCCGTGGCCGATCCCGAGCAGGATGGCGCTGCCTTCTGTGATGCCAGCGCCGGCAAGGGCAAGCTTGTTATTTCCGTCTACACCGACTGCATGGGCCGCGGCGACGACGAGCTGGGCCACAAGCTCATGAAGGCGTTTATCTTTGCCGTGACGCAGCAGGAGGAGCTGCCCGCGACCATGCTGTTCTACAACGGCGGCGCCAAGCTCACCGTCGAGGGCTCTCCGGTGCTCGACGACCTTAAGGGCCTAGCCGAGCAGGGCGTCGAGATCCTTACCTGTGGCACCTGCCTCGACCACTTTGGCATTAAAGACCAGCTTGCCGTGGGCGAGGTCACCAACATGTACGTGATTGTCGAAAAGATGGAGCAGGCCGTCCGCGTCGTGCGTCCGTAGCGCCTAGGTGGGATTGCCATGAGAGAAAAGCGCCCGGCGCTTGTCATCACGTTTCCCACCACGGCGGCCGCCATGGGCTGCGAGTCCTTGTGCATTGAGCGCGGCCTTCCCGGGCGAACGATTCCCGTGCCCGGGGAGGTCGCTGCCGGCTGCGGTCTGGCGTGGAAGGCGTTGCCTGCCGATGAGGAGCTGCTGCGTGCCGAGCTTGCCGCAGCGGGCATTCCCACCGAGGGGTATACCGTGATTGATATGTGGGAGGTCGTGCGATGATCTATCTGGATAACGCGGCGACGACCATGCACAAGCCGCAGACGGTCATCGATGCCGTGACGCAGGCGATGTGCTCGCTCGGCAATGCCGGACGCGGCGCGACGTCGGGTGCGCTCGACGCGGCGCGCACGATTCACGGCTGCCGCACTAAGCTTGCGCGCTTGCTGGGCTGCCCGCGTGCTGACCATGTTTGTTTTACGCCCAACTCCACCGCGGCGCTCAACACCGTCATCAATGGCGTGGTGCGCCCCGGCGACCGCGTGGTCACAACGGTGCTCGAGCATAACTCCGTACTGCGTCCGCTTAATCGCCTTGCGGCAGAGCGGGGTGTGACGGTTGAGCATGCGGGTTGCGATGCGAACGGCGCGCTCGACTACGACGAGCTCGAGCGGTTGGTCACGCCGGGCACGCGTGCCGTGGTGGTGACGCACGCCTCCAATGTGACCGGCAACTCGGTCGACATCGCGCGCGTGGCCGCCATGGCCCATGCGGCCGGCGCGCTTGTGATCGTCGATGCCTCGCAGTCTGCCGGCACGGCGCATATCGATATGCAGACCATGGGGCTCGACGCGGTGTGCTTTACCGGCCACAAGGGGCTCATGGGTCCGCAGGGGACCGGCGGCCTGGTCGTGGCGGAGGGCATTGACGTGGCTCCGTGGGCCATGGGTGGTACGGGCGTGCACAGCTTTGACCCACTGCAGCCGCTCGAGTGGCCCACGCGTCTTGAGGCGGGCACGCTCAACGGTCACGGCATCGCGGGACTTTCTGCCGGTCTCGACTTTATCGAGGCACAAGGCGGGGTCCAGGCGATTGCGGCGCACGAGCGCTCGCTTGCAGAGCGCTTCCTCGACGGCGTTCGCGAAATCCCCGGCATTGCGCTCTACGGTGCGTTTGACCAACCCGCGCGCTCGGCGATCATCTCACTCAACGTGGGTGAAATCGACTCTGCCGAGATCTCGGACGCGCTCATGCAAGGGTGGGGGATTGCGACGCGCCCCGGCGCCCATTGCGCTCCGCTCATGCACCGTGCGCTGGGGACCGAGCGCCAGGGTGTCGTTCGTTTCTCGTTTGGGTATTTCAACACGACCGAAGAAGTCGACACGGCCATCGATGCTCTGTGCGATTTAGCCTGCTAAAGCTGCTAGACCGTTTATACTTGCGGGACGGGTGTTTTTGCCCGTCCCGTTTTTGTTTCAACCCGAAAGGTGGACCCATGGCTTCATCCGCCCCGCGCGGTCTGCGCTCCGATCATGTCGTCACCGTCGGCATCGCCCTGTTCTCGATGCTCTTTGGCGCCGGCAACCTCATTATCCCGCCATTGCTGGCGCTGCAGGCAGGTTCTGCCACGCCGGTCGCCATGCTCGGCTTTCTTATTGCCGCCATCGGCCTGCCCGTCATGGGCTTTATCGCCGTGGCGCTTGCCGGAACGGCGCGCGAGCTTGCCGGGCGCGTACATCCTAAGTTTGGCGAATTCTTCGTTGCGGCGGTCTACCTGGCCATCGGTCCGTGCTTGGCCATTCCGCGCACAAGCTCTACGGCCTTCGAGATGCTGGTGCCGCTGCTGCCCGAGGGCGTTTCGCTCGGCACGGCTCGCCTGGTGTTTGCCGTCGTTTTCTTTGTCGTCGCGTTTGCACTCACGCTGCGCCCGGGCGTTATCACACGCGTGCTCGGTCGTATTACGGGCCCCGCGCTCATCGCGCTCATCGTGCTGGTCGTGGGTGCCGCCGTGGTCTCGCCGTTGGGCCCCGCTGCCGCTCCGCAGGCTCCCTACAATGCCGGTGCTGCCGTGCAGGGCTTTCTGACTGGCTATCAGACCATGGACCTGCTTGCGTCGCTCGCCTTTGGCATCATCATCGCCGAGACCATCCATGAGCTGGGTGTTACCGATGACAAGCGCGTGGCCTTCGAGATTTCGCGTTCCGGTGTGATTGCCGGCGTGCTCATGGCCATCATCTACTGCGGCTTGGGCCTTGCCGGTATGCAGCTCGGCACCGTGATGCCCGACGCTACCAACGGCGCCGCCATTCTCGCGCGTTCGGCCTCCATGCACTTTGGTCTTGCTGGCACGGTTGTCGTCTTTGCGATTTTCTTCCTCGCCTGCATGAACGTGTGTATCGGCCTTATCAGCTGCTGCTCGCGTTACTTCTGCGAGACGTATGTGGTCGAAGGGGGAGCGGAGGCCTCCGAGGAGGCCATGCGCCGCCCCTTTGCGGTTCTCGCCTTTGTGTTCGCGGCGTTTTCGTGCGTGCTCTCCAACGTGGGCCTCGACGTGATTCTTATGTTCTCGGTGCCTATGCTCAACGCCCTGTATCCCGTTGCCATCGTGCTGGTACTGATGGGCCTGGTGCACGGCTTTTGTGACGCTCATCGGCAGGTGTGGGTCTGGGTCGGCGGCGTTGTCGCGGTGCAGAGTGTGATCACCTCGGTCCGCGATGCGTTCTTTGCGGGCGCGTGGCTACCGTTCGATTCGCTGCCGTTGGCGGATATCGGTGCCGCGTGGGCACCGGTTGCCGTGGTGGCGTTTGTGATCGGTCTGCTCCATAGTCGTTTTGTCGCACATTCGAGGAGCTAAGGCATCAATGCTTGCACAGGCGGGGAGTCTCCCCTATAATTTCCTTCGCTTTGGGACACGCAAGGTTTAGACCTTAGCTGCTCAACACCTTCGGGACGTGGCGCAGTTTGGTAGCGCGCCTGCTTTGGGAGCAGGATGCCGCAGGTTCAAATCCTGTCGTCCCGACCATATCTTGCGGGCGTAGTTCAATGGTAGAACCCCAGCCTTCCAAGCTGATGACGCGGGTTCGATTCCCGTCGCCCGCTCCATAGGATAGTTTTAACGGCTTTGGCTCCATTTGGTGCCAGAGCCGTTTTCATATACATGTCTGGGATCCCACATCCCCTCCTAAGTTGCGGTGAAATAGTTCCTGGATTAGCCGCAAAAGCTGTTATCCAGGAACTATTTCACCGCAACTTATTGAGGCCGAGCGGGCTGGGTCGATGATGGGTTCTGTTGCCGAGAAGATGAGGGCAGCTGGTCAGGATCCGGCGTAAGGCTTTGTTGTCGGAACACCATAGCCTCGCATCATGGCGCCAAATGCTTCGACATCGTAGGTGTCTGAAAGTTTGAAATGAATGACGTTGTGGCCCATGGCACGCAGGTTCGCGTCGCGCATGAGGGCAGCTCGATAGGTTTTTGCCGCAGTATGTTCCGGATCATTTTGGGCATCGTCCTCAAACTTGCCTAGTCCATGCAGCTCAGCCAGCATCCAAGAGCTGTTTGGCATCTGCCAGCCGTAATCTGCCAAATAATAGCCGGCGTTTCCCGGTCGAGTGATTTCAACCTGAAGTTCGGGAACGGCAACTCCCGCCAGAATCATTGCCGCCCGTGCTTCGGATTCTCCACCGTTATCCGATCTGCCATCCATGTGTTCAAAAACATCAAACGCACGCGCGATGCCATGCAGCCCTCGGCAATTGGCCTGCGCGTATGCCCGCAGTTCTTCGCGCTCGACATCGTACTCACGGGCCAGGCCATCGACATAACCCAGCGCATAGCGAAAAGCGGTCGTTCGGGCGATATCGACAACCGTTCGATACGGATCCGTCAGCGTAAACGGACCGAGCTGCCACACTTCGCCCGCCCGCCAGCGACGATACTCAACGAATTCATACGTATCACGCCTGGTAGAACGCGGCAACAGCACTTGCACCTTGTCGAGAAGCGTGTGTGCAGAGCCGATGCCATAGAGCAGCGCCGCCGTTGCTCCGCAAAACACGGCATCCGGTTCAACGATCGCAATGGCGAATGCCAGCTGAAAGATTCGATCTTCTATACCAAGGTCATTCCAATATGCAGGGTCGGCATATACGTGGTTATAGAGTCGAACGATCAATTGTTTTTTCATGAGTGCGTAGGCGCAACGTTCATCCCATTTTTCCGTAGCTACAAACAGGCGTCCGTCTTGATGAGCCTCGAATATCGAGAAGAATAGCTTTACCTGTGGTTTAGTACAGCGGTCATCGTTACTCATTGGCGACCCCAAGGCATTGAGAGGGAACGAATGACATCAAGCTATCGCATATTCATTCTGTCGGACCTTGCCATGAACTGACCAAAAGCTTGACGGTGCAGGTCAGGAGCTTATAACGGAGCTGGGCACATCGGCAAACGGTCGATAATGGCCTTTCGACGGTATTAAAACCTGCCCTTAAAAAAGTTGCGGTGAAATAGTTCCTGAAAAGCCCGAATAAGCCTAAATCTAGGAACTATTTCACCGCAACTTAAGAGGGGATGGGGCTGAGGGGCGGGCGGTGCCGTTGTCTGTCAGTTAGTGGCGGGATTGGTGGCGGAGCTTGTCGATGGTGGCGTCGGTGCCGTGGCTGCGGGCTTCGGCGGCGCGGTCGCGGGCGTCGGCTGCGGTTTGGCGCTTGTGGCGGTAATCGATCATGCCTTGGATGATGGGCTCGCCAAAGCTCACGACATCATCGTTGTAGATGGCGGTTCGGGCCGCAAGGAGGCAGTCGGTAAAGTCCATATGGGTCTTGCCAAAGAGTTTGATAGCAAGGGCGATAACGGTAGGCTCGTCGACCATGACGTCATCGAGCAGCCTTTTCATGGCCGCAGCAATCTCAACGCGGGGAACCTTATAGACGTCGCGCAGCGTGACCACGACGCGCGTTATGATTTCGGGGTAGACACGAGCGGTGCGCGTGGCGATGACCTTGGCGGCGCGCGGCGACAGGACCTCGTCGTCGTCAAGCAGGTAGCGCAGGATGACGGTCTCGTCGATGATGGTGCTACTCATGGATATCTACTTCCTCGGGACCCAAAATCGAATCGTCGTTTTCTGTAGCAAGGTACTCAATCCAGGCGTTGCGCTCCTCGGAGCGGCGATTGGGGTCCCCATATGCTTTGAGCGATCCATAGGCGGCAGTGCCGTCCTTTGAGCGCACGGCGACCGGCTGAAAGGGGAGCTTGCGCATCAAAATGCTCTGCGCGACAAAAAGGCGCACGGCCTCGGCGAGCGATGTGCCCATGGCGTCGTAGAGACGCTCGGCATGCTGCTTGTCTTCCTCGCGAATGCGCACCTGCAGGATGGCTCTTTTTTGAGTCGATGACATCACTGGCCTCCCTTAATGAACGTGCAATATGAATAGTCAAATACAGCATCGGCTAATAATAGCCGATTTTATAACCACTACTTTATTGCACTAGAGTAATTGAATGTGAACAACATTACAAACGTACTACATCCTTCAGAAATGAGCGTGAAATCTCTCTCGAATGTACGCGTGTAATACACTCGCCTTTATATCCTATCGAGAATAATTCCAACCTGCCCAAATCCCTGCAATACACCCGTATTGCAGGGCCTACGCTCAAGTTTGCCCCCTACAACTGCGTATATTCAACCTGTATACCGTTGGAGAAATTCTACCGAGTGCCTGTTTCGCCGCATGCATTCGATACGTCGATGCCAGGCCACGGGCGGCTTGGAACAACGTCGACAGGGTCTCTCCGGCATGGGATTCAGGAGGGAGTGAACAACATGGGCAATAAACGAGTCGTAGCCGATTCCTCGCGCTGCATTGGGTGTCAAACCTGCATGGCGGCGTGTATCGAGGCACACGACATCCCCGGCAACATCGCCGCGCCGCGCCTGCGCGTGACGCGTACGTACGAGATCTCCGCACCGGTGGCGTGCCACCACTGCGAGGATGCCCCGTGCGCCAAGGCCTGCCCCACGGGTGCCTTGTTCTTTGATCCAAAGAACCATCGCATCGGCGTCAACGAGGACAACTGCATCGGCTGCAAGAGCTGCGTCATGGCCTGCCCCTTTGGCGCCGTGAGCGTGGCGACCACGCAGGTCCCCGTCTTGATGGGCGACGTGCGCGTGGGTTCGCAGACTAAGAGCTTCGTGCTCAAGTGCGACCTGTGCGTGGACCGTCCCGGCGGTCCGGCGTGTGCCGAGGCGTGTCCGACCAAGGGCCTCACCCTGGTAGACGAGGAGCGCCTGGCGGAGCTGACTGCCGAGCGTGCCCGCGCCACCATCGAAAACGAGGCATAGGCGGGCGGCTAAACAAGCCCAACGATTGTCAAATACGTACCGATTAATCGGTAGCAGAGAAAGGAAGGAGGGTGTCATGGAGAAGCATAAAGTGATCTGCCCGTACTGCGGCGCCGGTTGCCAGTTTAACCTCCTGGTCCAAAACGGCCAGGTCGTGGGTACCGAACCGCTCAACGGCATCACCAATCAGGGCGAGCTGTGCCTTAAGGGCATGAGCGGCTACGACTTCATCAACGACACCAAGATCTTGACTCCTCGCGTACTGCACCCGATGATCCGCCGCACCAAAGGCGCGGATCTTGAGCGCGTAAGCTGGGACGAGGCACTTGATTTCACCGCATCTAAGATGCAGGCCATAATTGACGAATATGGTCCTAACGCTGTCATGACCACCGGCTCTTCGCGAGGCGGCGGCAATGAGGCGAACTACGTCATGCAGAAGTTTACGCGTGCGTGCATCGGCACCCACAGCGTGGACAACTGCGCCCGTACTTGACACGGCCCTACTGTCCTCGGTCTGATGGACACGGTTGGTTCAGGTTGCATGTCATGCTCCATCCCCGGTATGGAGGATGCGGGCTGCATTTTCCTCTTCGGCTATAACCCTGCCGATTCGCACCCCATCGTCGCAAGGCGTATCGTGCGAGCCAAAGAAAAGGGTTGCAAGATCATCGTCGCCGACCCGCGCCATATCGAAACCGCGCGTATCGCCGATCTCTACCTTCCGATCAAGAACGGTTGCAATGTTGCGTTCCTCAACGCCTTTGCCAACTGTCTGGTCAACGATGGCCTCTACGACAAGGAATTCGTCGCCGAGCACACGAACGGCTTTGACGAGTGGTGGGAGACCATCAAGAACTACACTCCCGAATCCGTACAGGACATCACGGGTGTCGAGCCCGCGCTGATCCACCAAGCTGCCGAGATGTACGCCACGGCGAAGCCCTCTGCCATCATTGGCTGGGGCATGGGCGTATGCCAGCAGAAGCAGAACCTGAAGACGGTGCACACCATCGCCTCCATCGCCTGCGTTGCCGGCCAGATCGGCAAACCCAATTCCGGCCTCGCGCCCGTGCGTGGCCAGAACAACGTCCAGGGCTCCTGCGATATGGGCATGCTGCCCAACCTGTACCCTGGCTACCAGAAAGTCACCGACCCCGCCGTGCGTGCCAAGTTTGCCAAGGCTTGGGGCGTGCCCGAGGAAAAGCTCCCCTTGGAGGAGGGCTACAAGCTCACCGACCTGGGTCACCTGGTCGACGAGGGCAAGGTGCACTGCTTCTACAACTACGGCGAGGACCCGGTGCAGACCGAGCCCGATTCGGCCGGTATGCGCAAGACGCTCTCCGAGCTGGACCTGTTCATTTGCCAGGACATCTTTATGACGCAGACGACCATGCTCGCCGACGTCATCCTGCCTGCCACCTCTTGGGGCGAGCACGAGGGTGTCTTTACCGCATCCGACCGTAGCTTCCAGCACTTTGATGCGGCCGTTCCGCCCAAGGGCGAGTGCCGCCACGACTGGGAGATCTTCGCGGACCTGTCCACGCGCATGGGCTATCCCATGCACTACGACAACACCGAGCAGATCTGGAACGAGTGCATTAGCCTGTGCCCCAACTTTGTGGGCGCAACCTACGAAAAGATGGCTCCCGAGGGCGGTTACGCCCAGTGGCCCGTCAAGACCACCGATGTGAACGACCACGGTACGCCCGACATGTTCGCTGGTGGCAAGTTCACCACCAAGGACGGCCGCGCCAACCTGATGGCGCACGATTGGGAGGCACCCTCCGAGCTTCCCGACGATGAGTACCCGCTCATCCTGTGCACCGTCCGCGAGGTCGGCCACTACAGCTGCCGTTCGATGACCGGTAACTGCAAGACGCTGGCGCTGCTTGCCGATGAGCCCGGTTTTGTCCGCATGAATCCCGCGGACGCCCAGGCGCGCGGCATCAAGAACGGCGACATCGTCTCGATTCACAGCCGCCGCGGCCAGGTATACAGCCGCGCCGACGTGAGTGACCGTATCAACAAGGGCACGGTCTATATGACCTACCAGTGGTGGATCGGCAAGTGCAACGAGCTGACCATTCACAAGGTCGACCCGGTCTCGCATACGCCCGAGGACAAGTTCTCCGCCTGCCAGGTTGACGCCATCGCCGACCAGGTCTGGGCCGAGGGCGAGGTGGAGCGTCAGTACACCGAGCTCAAGCAGGCTCTGGTCGACGCCGCCGCTCCCCAGGACGTTGAGCCCGGCGCCGCCAAGTTCGACGACGAGACGCACGTGAATCAAATCGTGTAGTCTCGTTCTCGTTGGCATTTTGGGCCGGGCGTCCCGTACGTTCGGGAGCCCGGCCCGTTATTTTGAAAGGAAGTGGGGATGAACCGCTTCATCGACATCAACCCGGAGAGGTGCATCGGCTGCGGAACATGCCAGTCCGCCTGTGCCGACGCTCACCGGATGCAGGGTCTTCAGGATACGCCGCGCCTGGCGCTCGTGAAGACCGGCGGTATTTCGGCCGCCCTTGCCTGCCACCATTGCGAGGGTGCCCCCTGCGCCGAGGTTTGCCCGGTGAATGCCATCGAGCACGATGGCGACCGCATCCACGTCAAGGAGCAGGAGTGCATCGGGTGCAGGCTGTGCGCCATCGCGTGCCCCTTCGGAGCCATCCATCCCGATGGCACGTCTATCGCCGGCGTCGCAGGCATGTGCGACCCGACGCCTTCGTATCCTAAGTCCCTGAGCAGCCTGCTTACGTGGGCGCCCGGCCAGTACACCTGCGCTGTCAAGTGCGACCTGTGCGCCTTCGATCCGGACGGCCCGCATTGTGTGGCGGCGTGCCCCACCAAGGCGCTGACCGTCATGGGCGGCGCGGCCGATCGCGAGCTCGACGAGGCCAAGCGCCTGCGCTCGATCGAAAACGGTCCGGTCGTCGACGTTACCGCTGTGGCCCAGGGTCTGTCCGAGAAAGCAGAAGGGAGCGTAAACAATGGATAGCATGACGCTGTTTATCGCATCGCTTGCCGTCTCGTGCATCGGTGCGCTCGCCTCGGTTCTGCTGATTAAGGCCGACAACGCCGCCAAGACCGCCGGCTGCCTGATCGGCGCCGTCGCGGCCGTGCTGTCGTTCATCGCGGGCCTCGAGGCCGTGCTTGGCGACGTTTCGTCCCTCAACACGGTCTTCTTCTTCCCGTTCGCCCGTCTCGAGCTCTTGCTCAACGGCCTTGCGGGCCTGATCGTGGTCCTCATCTCGATTCTCGCCTTTGCGGGCTTCATCTACGGTCTGTCCTACTTCGACGAGTACCCGGGCAAGGTCGGGCGCGCCGGCTTCTTTATGAACACTTTCGTCGCCTCGATGATGCTCGTCATCACCGCCGACAACGTGTTCTGGTTCCTGGTCGCCTTTGAGCTCATGTCCCTTACGAGCTACTTCCTTGTCGTTATCGAGGAGAACAAGAACTCCATTAGGGGCGGTTGGCTCTACTTCGTCATCGCGCACGTGGGCTTCGTTCTCATCATGGCGAGCTTCCTGCTCATGACCAACGGCGTGGGCGGTTCCTTCAGCTTCAGTGATTTCCGTACGCATGACTTTGGACCCGCCGTCTCCTCCGCGTGCTTCGTCCTCGCGTTCTTCGGATTTGGCGCGAAGGCCGGTATCATTCCGCTGCACTCCTGGCTGCCCCAGGCGCACCCCGAGGCGCCGTCCAACGTGTCCGCCCTCATGTCCGGCGGCATGATCAAGATCGGCATCCTGGGAATCCTCAAGGTCGGTCTCGACCTGCTCGCGGGTTCGGGCGTCCAGCTCTGGTGGGGCCTCATGGTCCTGGTCTTCGGATCCATCTCGTCGGTCCTGGGTGTCGTCTACGCCCTCCACGAGCACGACATCAAGCGCCTGCTTGCCTATCACTCCGTCGAGAACATCGGCATCATCTTGCTCGGTGTCGGCGCGTCCATGACGGCGCACGCCCTGGGCAACGACGTCATCGCGACGATCGCGCTCATGGCCGCCCTCTACCACACGCTCAACCACGCCATGTTCAAGGGCGAGCTGTTCCTCGGCGCGGGCTCCCTGCTCTATGCCACGGGTACGCGCAACATGGAGAAGATGGGCGGTCTGTTCCGCCGCATGCCGGTCACGGCCGTCTGCTTCCTCATCGGTGCCCTTGCCATCTCGGCCATCCCGCCGCTCAACGGCTTCGTTTCCGAGTGGTTCACCTACCAGTCCCTGTTCAACATCTCGACGCTCTCCGAACCGGTCGTCATGGTGTTCGCCGTCGCCTCCGCGGCCGCCCTCGCCATCACCGGTGCCCTGGCCGTCACGTGCTTCGTGAAGGCCTACGGCGTCTCGTTCGCGAGCAGCCCTCGTTCCCAGGAGGCCGCGAACGCCAAGGAGTCCCCGGCTCCGATGTTGTTCTCGCAGATGCTCCTCGCGGCCATCTGCGTGGTACTGGGAATCGGCTCCCCGGTCATCGCCCCGGTTCTGGGCGACGTCGCCCAGAGCGTGCTTGCCGGCTCCGCCGTCACAGCCACCTCGGGCGTGTCTCTCGTGAACGAGATTTCCGGTGCCGCCACCTCCACCCCCGCGATCGCCATCGCGCTCGTGGTCCTCACCGGCCTCGCGTTCGCGTTGAGGTCCTGCCTCGGCGCCAAGGCCCCCGCTAAGAAGACCGACCCTTGGGCGTGCGGCTACGAGCCCAACGAGCACATGCCCGTCGTCGCCACGAGCTTCGCGTCCGACGTCGAACTCTTCATGGGCCCGCTCTACACCCTGCGCGAGGTATGCACCAAGATCTGCTGGTCCATCGCGCACGTGTTCCAGAAGCTCACCGGTGTCGCCCAGGGCGTCGAGCCCCTGCCCGACCGTTTCCTGGTCGATGCACCGAGCGAGGGTGCCGACAAGCTGGCCGGCCTCGCCTCCAAGATCGAGGGCGGCAACTACTCCGTATACATCTGCTACATCGTCGCGGCGCTCGTGGTCTTCCTCGTGCTCGCCGTGGTCATGGTCTAGAGAGGGGAGAGGATATTATGAACATCGTTCTTGCGATGGCGCAGGGCCTCGTGGTCATGCTGGTCGCGCCCTTCTTCTCCGGCCTCGCCCGTGTGATTCGCGCGAAGATGCACAATCGCCGCGGTCCGTCCATCCTTCAGGATTACCGGGACCTCGCGAAGCTCATGGCGCGTCCCGAGTCCGTGAGTTCCGACTCGAGCTTCGTGCTGCGCATCATGCCGCCGCTGTTCCTCGCGGTGTCGTTTATGCTCGCCATGGGCCTGCCCATGTTCACGCTCCAGAGCCCCATGCCCGTCTTTGGTGACGCCATCACCATCATGTACGCGCTCGCGCTGTCCCGCTTCTTCTTCGCGCTGTCCGGCGTGGATTCCTCCAACGCCTACGCGGGCTTCGGCGGTATCCGCGAGCTCCTCATGAGCGTGCTCATCGAGCCGTCCATGCTCATCGCGCTGTTCACCGTCGCCATCGTGTGCGGCTCCACGGACATTGCGACCATGGGTCAGCACATCGTTACGGGCAACGTCTCGAGCGTCGTCGCCGTTATCCTTGCCGGCGTCGCCTTCGCGGCCGCCTGTTACATGGAGCTCGGCAAGCTTCCGTTCGATCAGGCCGAAGCCGAGCAGGAGCTCCAGGAGGGCCCGCTCGCCGAGTTCTCCGGCCCGTCCCTGGCCATGATGAAGCTCGCCATGGGCATGAAGCAGGTCGTGGTCGTCGCTTGGTTCACCTCCATCTTCATCCCCTGGGGAGAGCCCGCGACCATCGGCGTCACCGCTCTCGTGGGCGCCGTCGTCTTCCTCGTCAAGTGCCTGGTCGATTTCGTCGTCTGCGGCGTGCTCGAGAACTCCGTTTCCCGTTCGCGCTTCAAGGTGCTCGGTAACCAGACCTGGGCCGTCGTCGGCATCGCGGTCCTCGCGTTCGTCTTCGTCGTCGTAGGCGTGTAGGGAGAAGGGAGAAACTATGTCAATCGAATCGAGCTTGTCCCTCTTTGCCATGGTGGCGATCGCCGTCCCCATGCTGGGCTCCCTGCTCATCGTCTTGCTGCCGCGTCCCTACGCTAAATGGATCTGCGCCTTTGCCGGCGGCATCGCCACGGTCGCTTCCGTTGGCTTGGCCGCGACGTTTGCCGGAAACGGCATGAACGCGGTCGATGTAACCTGGGCGAGTATGGGCCAGACCTTGGTCATGGGCTTCATATTCGACCGGATGAGCACGCTGCTCGCACCCGCGTTCGTCGCTATCGGCCTGCTCGTCGTCATCTATTCGTTCCCGTACATGAGCGATAAGAATAAGGAGCATCCCGACGCGCCCCGTCGTCGCTTCTACGTGTACTTCTCCACGTTCATCGGCGCCATGGCCGGTCTCGCCTACAGCTCCACCATCGTCGGCCAGCTCGTTTTCTTCGAGATCACCGGTGTGTGCTCCTGGGGCCTCATCAGCTACTACATGACGCCCACGGCCAAGAAGGCCGGTATGAAGGCGCTCATCATCACCCATATCGGCGCTCTGGGACTCTACATCGGCGCGGCCTTCCTGTTCGCCGGAACCGGCACGTTCGCGCTGAGCGCGATCTCCCAGCTCGATTCCGGTATGAAGACCGTCGTGCTGCTGCTCATCCTGTTCGCTGCTTGGGCCAAGTCCGCCCAGTTCCCGCTCTACATGTGGCTGCCCTCCGCAATGGAGGCCCCCACGCCCGTTTCCGCCTACCTTCATGGCGCGTCCATGGTTAAGGTCGGCGTGTGCGTGTTCGCCCGCGCTCTTGCGAGCGCCGGCGATATCCCCGAGATCGTCGGTTGGGTCGCCATCATCGACGCCGTCGTGACCATGCTCTTCGGCTTCCTCATGTACCTGCCCCAGAAGGATATGAAGCGCCTGCTCGCCTTCTCGACGATCGCGCAGCTCGCCTACGTGTTCTTTGGCCTGGGCCTCTCCGTGTTCGGAAGCCAGATGGCGTTTAACGGCGCCGTCGAGCACATCTTCAACCACGCGTTCACCAAGACCCTGTTCTTCCTCATCGCTGGCTCTCTCAGCTTCACGCTGGGAACCCGTATGCTGCCCAAGATCCAGGGCCTCATGAAGAAGTACCCGGTCACGGGCGTGGGCTTTGCGGTCGCCGCGACCGCTATCGCCGGCGTGCCCCCCATGAGCACGTTCTTTTCCAAGTTCCAGATCATTTCCGGTGGCTTCGCGGTTGGTGCTACCAACACGGTCATCTTTGTCCTCGTGTGCGTCATGGTCGTCGAGACCGTCGCCACCTTCGCATGGTTCCTGCGTTGGATGGGTAAGGTCCTGCCCGGTGAGCCGAGCGAGACCGTGGCCGCCGGCCAGCCCCTTCCGCGCGCCATGGCGTTCGTGTTCGTCGTCCTCATGATCATGGTCGTCGTCGCCGGTCCTCTGTCCTCTAGTTGGATGGGTTAGGAGGTAGGACATGGGTTATTCGTTAGTCAATATCCTGGGCGGTCTTCTGATCGTGACCTCCACCATGGTGGTCGTCTCGAAGACCATCCCGTCCGCCATCAAGTGGTACGCGATCCAGTCGGTTGTCCTGGTGGGCGTGCTGCTCACCCTGGGCCTCACCACCGGTGCCACCGAGCTTCTCATGTGGGCCGCGTCGGCCTTCGTCACCAAGGTGATCCTCGTTCCGTTCATTCTCAACCGTGCCTACAAGAAGATGGGTTCGCCTGCCGATAGCACGCTGACCTCCTCCATCAAGCCGGCCTGGACCATCATCCTCACCGGTCTGGAGGTGGCCGTCTGCTTCGCGGTGGTCACGCGCCTGAGCCTGCCCACCGCCGAGGTGGCCACTCCGGCCCTCGCCATCAGCTTCGCGCACTTCTTCGTCGGCCTCACGTGCATCATCTCCCAGCGCAACATCCTCAAGCAGATCTTCGGGTACTGCCTTATGGAGAACGGTAGCCACGTGACGCTCGCTCTGCTCGCGCCTACGGCCCCCGAGATCATCGAGATCGGCATCGCCACCGACGCCATCTTCGCCGTCATCATCATGTCCGCCGTCGTCGTGAGGATTTGGAACGACACCAAGTCGCTCGACTCCCACGACCTGACCGAATTGAAGGGGTAGGCCATGGATGTTTCAATGCTGACGGTCGCCCTGCTCGCTTGTCCTCTCGTGTTCTCCCTGATTATGGCTGCGCTCCCCAAGACGACGTCCTACAACGTCTTCGCGGGGCTCAACACCATCTCCGTCGCGGCGACCCTTGTCCTTTCGGTCGTCACCGCGGGAACCATGCTCTCGAGCGGGCAGAATATCGACGCTTTGGGCCTGTGGCTCCATCTCGATTCGCTCTCGTCGATCTTCGTCCTTCTGGTAGGCATCATCGGGTTCATCACCGGCGTGTACTCCATCTCCTATATCAAGATCGATATCGAGGAGAAGACCATGCCGGCCGAGCGCACCAAGCAGTACTACGCGCTGTTCAGCCTGTTCGTCTTCACGATGCTGCTCGCCTGCCTGTCCAACAACATCATCCTCACCTGGGCGGCGGTCGAGGCCACTACGCTGTCGACCGTGTTCCTCGTGGGCATCTACAAGAACAAGCAGGCGCTCGAGGCGTCTTGGAAGTACGCGATGGTCTGCACCGCCGGTGTGGCCTTCGGCCTGTTCGGCACGCTGCTCATCTACGCGAACGCCGCCGATATCATGCCCAACGCGCATGAGGCCGCCTTCCTCACCTCCATCATGCCCTACGCCGACCAGTTCGACCCGATGCTCGTGCGCCTCGCCTTTGCGTTTATCGTGATCGGCTTTGGCACCAAGGCCGGCCTGTTCCCCATGCACACCTGGCTGCCCGACGCGCACTCCCAGGCTCCGAGCCCGGTCTCCGCGCTGCTCTCGGGCGTGCTGCTCAAGTGCGCCATGCTGGTGATCATCCGCTTCTACTCCCTGTCCATCATCACGGTGGGCGACACCTATCCGCGAACGCTCCTGCTCATCCTGGGCACGCTGTCCATCCTGGTGGCTGCCCTGTGCATCTTCAAGCAGGACGATATCAAGCGCCGCTTCGCGTACTCCTCCGTCGACAACGTCGGCGTGGTCGCGCTGTGCCTGGGTATCGGTGGCCCGCTCGGTATCGCCGCCTGCCTGCTGCACTGCATCTTCCACGGCTTCACGAAGGCGCTCGCCTTCTGCATGGCCGGTAACATCCAGCACATCTACCACACCCGCGACCTGAACAAGATCAAGGGCGTCGTCGAGATCGCTCCCGTCACGGCAGCGCTCACCATCATCGCCCTGCTCGCGCTCGCCGCCTTCCCGCCGTTCGCCCTGTTCATCTCCGAGTTCCTCACCTTCGTGGCCGGCGTTCAGTCCGGTCCCATCTGGGTGGTCGTGCTCGTGGCCATCGGCCTCACCGGCGTGTACTTCGCCCTTACCGGCATCGCGCTCAAGTCCATCTTCGGCAAGGCGCCCGAGGGCATGAAGCGCCACGAGGTGCCCGCCCTCATGATCATCCCCGAGATCGCCCTCGCGATCGTGGTCATGTGGTTCGGTATCGCCACCCCGGTCGCCATCACGAGCGGCGTCGAGGATGCAACGTCCGTCGTTTTGAACCAGAGCGTCGAAGAGCTCCACGAGGCCCCTCTCTACCGCATGGTGTTCAGTTCCCAGACCAAGACAAGTGAGGTGAATTAGCACCATGGCAGAACCTGAAAAGAAGGACTACGCTCGTCGCTGCGAAAGCCACGTCGAGGCCCTGCGTGCTGCAGTGCCGGGCGCTATCGAGAAGGTCGAATGGCAGTGCGAGGACCAGCTGACGATCACCGTCAAGCTGGACCGTCTGCCCGAGGCCGTCCACTACCTGTATTACGAGCGCTACGGCTGGATCCCCGTGATCATCGGCAACGACGAGCGCAGCCTGTGCGGCCGTTACGCCGTGTACTACGTCATCTCCATGGAGGGGGAGGACCCCGGCTGGGTGACCGTGCGCACCGAGGTCGATCCCGCCAAGATGACGTTCCCGTCCGTGACGCCGTTCGTCCCCGCCTGCGTGTGGGGCGAGCGCGAGCTTCGCGACATGTTCGGCCTGATCCCCGAGGGTCTGCCCGACCGTCGCCGCCTGGTGCTTCCCGATGACTGGCCCAGCGGTCTGTACCCGCTGCGCAAGGACTCCATGGACTACCGCTTCCGTCCCGCTCCCGCGAGCGACATGGAAAACTACGAGTTCTTGGCCGATACCAAGGGCAAGGAGACGACGCTTGTCCCCATGGGCCCGCTGCACATCACCTCCGACGAGCCCGGCCACTTCCGCCTGTTCGTGGAGGGCGAGACGATCGTCGATGCCGACTACCGCCTGTTCTACGTGCATCGCGGTATGGAGAAGGTCGCCGAGACGCGCCTGAACTATGATGCCGTGACGTTCCTTGCCGACCGTATCTGCGGTATCTGCGGCTGCGCCCACTCGGTGGCCTACGCCGAGGCTGTCGAGCGCGCCCAGGGCATTCACGTCCCGCCGCGCGCGCAGTACATCCGCGCCATCATGCTCGAGGTCGAGCGCCTGCACTCGCACCTGCTCAACATTGGCCTCGCATCGCACTACACCGGCTTCGATTCCGGCTTCCAGCAGTTCTTCCGCGTTCGCGAGAAGTCCATGGACCTGGCCGAGAAACTCTCCGGCCACCGCAAGACCTACGGCCTCAATGTGATCGGTGGCGTGCGTCGCGACATCTTGGCCGAGCAGAAACTCTCCACGCTCACGACCATCCACCAGCTGCGCTCCGAGGTCCAGGAGCTCGTCGACGTTTTGCTCTCCACGCCCAACTTTATTGAGCGCACGAGCGGCATCGGCATTCTCGACCGTAAGATCGCCCGCGACTTTTCGCCGGTCGGCCCGCTCATGCGTGGTTCGGGCTATGCCCGCGACGTGCGCTTCGACCATCCCTTCGACGGCTACGCCGATCCGGACGTCATGAAGATGCATGCCGCCACGGCCGACACCTGCGACGCCTTCGGCCGTACCGCCGTGCGTATCCAGGAGGTCTACGATTCGATCGACATGATCGAGACCATGCTCGAGAACTGCCCGTCGGGCCCCATCCTCACCACGGATTGGGAGTACACCCCGCACAAGTACGCCATCGGCGCCACCGAGGCTCCGCGCGGCGAGGACGTGCACTGGGCCATGCTCGGCAATAACCAGAAGTGCTACCGCTGGCGCGCCAAGGCCGCCACGTACAGCAACTGGCCGGTCCTGCGCTACATGTTCCGCGGCAACACCGTGGGCGACGCGGCGCTGATCGTCGGCTCGCTCGACCCGTGCTACTCCTGCACCGACCGCGTAACGGTGACCGATGTCGCCGCCAAGCGCGACCACGTGCTCGACAAGGAGCAGTTCGAGAACGTCTGGCGCGACAAGTCGCCGCTTGCGGGCGAGGGCACCATGGCCGCTCCGCTCGATGAGGAGGCGCTCTAATATGCTGAAGCTTTGGAAGGTCAACGCCAAGGCCGGCGACGCGACGGTCAAGTACCCGTTTGCGCCGTTCCCCACCAACAAGGACATGCGCGGCAAGCCCGAGCACAATGCCGAGCTCTGCATCGCCTGCGGTGCCTGCGGCGTGGCGTGCCCGGCCGATGCCATTCGCATGGACACCGACCTTGCGGCCGATACCATTACCTGGTCGATCGACTACGGCCGCTGCATCTTTTGCGGCCGCTGTGAGGAAGCCTGCCCCATGGAGGCCATCAAGCTCACCGAGGAGTTTGAGCTGGCCGTCATGAGCAAGGACGACCTTACCAGCAAGAGCGTCTATACGCTCGAGCACTGCTCGCGTTGCGGCAAGCCGTTTGCCCCGCACAAGGAGATCGACTACGCTAAGCGCCTGCTGCAAAAGGCCGGCGGCATGGAGGCCGAGCAGGCTGCCCGTACCGTCGGTATGTGCCAGGAGTGCAAGCGCGAGCTCGACGCCCTGCGCGCCGCCTCGGCCGTAAAGACCGGCAACGCTGCCGGCATGGCTGCCAACGAGACGCTCGCGTCCGGCGAGCCCCAGGGCCCCGGCATGGAGTATCTGGGCGGCCACGGCGTGAACCCGGAGTATATCGACCGCGAGCTCAACCCCGATGCGCCCGAGATTCCCGCCGGTCCTGCACCGGTCGAGGGCATCATCATGGATTTTGATACGAAGGAGGAGTAACCATGGCCGAACCCACGCTTTTGCCCGAGCGGCTTCAGTACCGCCCGACCAAGATCGAGCTCGACGAGAGCATCGAGAAGGCCAAGGCGACCCTTCTTAAGAAGATCAAGCGCTCGGTGTACGTCTACCGTGTTGACTGCGGCGGCTGCAACGGCTGCGAGATTGAGATCTTCGGTTCCATCACGCCCGTCTTCGACGTCGAGCGCTTTGGCATCAAGGTCGTGCCTTCGCCCCGTCACGCCGATGTGCTGCTGTACACCGGTGCCGTGACGCGTGCCATGCGCATGCCGGCCCTGCGCGCCTTTGAGGCCGCACCCGATCCCAAGATCGTGGTGTCCTATGGCGCGTGCGGCTGCACCGGCGGCATCTTCTACGACAACTACTGCGTTTGGGGCGGCACGGATAAGATTCTGCCGGTCGATGTCTACATCCCCGGCTGCCCGCCCAGCCCTGCGCAGACCATCTATGGCTTTGCCATGGCGCTCGGTCTGCTGGACCAAAAGCTCCATGCCGAGACCACGGTGGAGGCCGCCGGCGAGCAGGCCGATATCCTGCACCCCGGCGTGCCGTACAAGCTGCGCGTTGCCATCGAGCGCGAGGCTCGCGACATGAGCGGCTACCGTTACGGCCGCGACCTGGCCAACGAATTTATGGATACGCTCGAGGGCGCGCCCAAGGGCGATATCCGCGGTGCCATGGCGCTGCTTATCGACAAGCAGGACGATCCGCGCCGCGTCGAGGTGTACTCGGCGCTGCAGGATCTGGTGCTGGCCGGAGGTCGATAGATGGAGCTCACGGACCGCTCTGGTTACTTTGCGGGCCCCGGTATGCTCGGCGGCTCCTTTGGCGATGCCTCGCGCGCAAGCGACGAGGCTGCCAAGGGCGTCGCCGACCCCTGCCTGGTCCACACGCCCGATCAGGTGGTCTTTTACGAGCTCACGCGTAAATTTGTGGAGACCGAGGAAGACGTTCCCCAGGAGGCCTGCGACGTGCTGTACTACACGCTCGCCGTGGGCCACCACACCGGCGTGCTCGATTGCTTTGAGCCGCGCCTGTCGGTGCCGGTGGATGTGTTCTATTCGCTCGTCGACGCGCTGCCGGAGGGGGAGGCCCGGACTAAGTTCGAGGCCATCCGCTCCTTTGGCGAGTGCCAGCTCGACAAGGCGGCGGTGCCGTCGCTGCTCGAGGCCTGCGATGCGCTGCTCGACGAGCGCGGTTTTCGCGGGTCGGCCAAGGCCGGCATCTCGGTGTTCGACGATGACTTTGGCCTGCATGCCCAGCAGGTCGCGTTCTTAATGAAGTTCCGCGATTTGGTGGAGCGCGTGCGCGATGTTTCGGGCGTGTATCTGACGGGAAGGTTGCAGTAATGGGTCGCGTTGTGGATGGACGTGTGAACGGCGCCCCGTTTGCGGGTATCGTGCTCACGGCGGGAAGCGTGCTGCGTGCCGACGATGCCGCCGGCCCCGTGCTCTCCAAAAAGATGGAGGACGCGCCCATCGCCGGTTGGTACACCATCGACGGCGGGCAAACGCCCGAGGACGACATCATCGAGGTTAAGCGTGAGCGTCCGCCGCGTTTGGTTTTGGTCGATGCCGCCGACATGGCGCTGCCCGTCGGCGCCATCCGCTTGCTCGACAAACGTGACGTGGCCCGCAAGTCGATGTTCACCACGCATTCGCTCCCTTTGTCGATTCTGATCGAGGAAATCGAGCAATCGTGCGAAGATATCGTCTTCATAGGGATTCAGCCGGGCGATACGGAGTTTTACAACCCTATGTCCCCGGAGGTCTTTGACGCCGTCGACGCCGTGTACGACGCCGTGGCCGCCAACGACTTTTCCCACTTTGTCCGCTTGGGGCAAGAGCAATAGGAGCGCTTGTCCCTGCTGATTAGGAAAGAAGTGATTGACATGGCAGATTCCAAGGCAGAATATCCCGCTCCCGATTGCCTGGCGCCCGCCGCGATCGAGGCCAAGACCGAGACCGCCGGCGTGACCAAGGCTAACCTGCCGGTCGCTAAGGCCTTTCTGTTGGCAATGTTCGCCGGCGCGTTTATCGCCTTCGGCGGCCTGTTCTTTACGGTGTTTTTGAGCGATAGCACGCTGGGCTGGGGCGCCCAGCGCGTCGTGGGCGGTCTGTGCTTTTGCCTGGGCCTGGTGCTGGTGCTGGTGTGCGGCGCCGAGCTGTTTACCGGTAATTCGCTCATGGTCTGCGCGCTCAAGAGCAAAAAGATCACCCTGGTCCAGATGCTCAAGGCTTGGATCCTCGTGTGGCTTGGTAACTTTGTCGGTGCCCTGTTCATCGTCTTTTTGGTGTACATGGCCGGCATTTACAAGCTCAACGGCGAGGCGGTCGCCAATTCTATGGTGAGCGTCGCCGCTGGCAAGGTGACGGTCGACTGGGTGACGATCTTCTTCCGCGGTATCCTGTGCAACATCTTTGTGTGCCTGGCCGTGTGGATCGGTACCGCCGGCAAGACCGTGGTCGATAAGGTTGTGGGCATTTTGCTGCCCATCGCTGCCTTTGTGGCCTGCGGTTTTGAACACTGTGTCGCCAACATGTACTTTTTGCCCATGGGTGCCGTGATGCACGCGTGCGGCTATGGTGCCGACGTCGCCGGCGCCGATGCGCTCAACGCTGCGGGCATTGCGTTTAACCTGTCCGCTGCCACGCTGGGCAACATCGTGGGCGGCGCGGTTCTGGTCGCGCTCGGCTACTGGTTTATCTACGCCAAGAAGTCCGAGGCGTAAGGTACCGTCTGTTTGACGTTGGGCCTCCCGCGGGGCGATGCCGTGCGGGAGGCTTTTTGGGTCTGGGGCCCGTTGCCGGGCTTTTGGCCTGTTGTGTTTTGCTGATGAAAGGGGTAATCGAGATGGCATCTGCTGTGAAGCGTGACGGTCGCGCCGTGGTGACCACATGCGGGGGATGCTATGCCGATTGCGCCTTTGCGGCACGCGTTGAGGACGGCCGCGTGGTGGCCGAGTTGCCGGTGCCGGGGCATCCGTGCGCGGCGCGTGCCCTGTGCGCCCGCGGGCGCCATCGCCTGGCAATGCCGTTTGACGAGCGCGATCGCATTGTGCACCCCATGCGCCGACGAGCTGATGGCTCGGGGTTCGATGCGATTTCGTGGGACGAAGCGTTTGCCCAGATTGCCGAGCGTCTTTTGGGGATTGTTGACGAACGCGGGCCCCGTGCGCTGGGCATGACGCTCGGCGTGCCCTCGTTCGACCGTTACTGGGCGTATCGCTTTATGCATGCGCTGGGCTCACCCAACGTGTACGGTGCCGACGGCGCCTGCGAGGTAAGCCGTCTCACCGGTTGGGAGCACAGCCTGGGCTATAGTCCCGCCTCCGACCTTGCGCATACCGATTGCATCATGTACCTGGGGCGTTCCATCGTCGATTCGTCGACGATGGGGGCCGTTGATACGCTCAACGATGCCCGTCGACGTGGGGCGAAGATTATCGTGGTCGACCCCCGGCGCAGTGGCTCGGCTGCGCTTGCCGACCGCTGGCTGCGCGTGCGCCCGGGCTGCGACCTGGCCTTGCTGCTGGGCATTGCGCATGTGCTCATTGCCGAGGACTTGTACGACCACGAGTTTGTTGCCCGCTATACCACAGGCTTTGACGAGCTGGCGCAGGCGGCCCGTGCTTGGACGCCCGAGTGGGCCGAGTCGATGTGCGACGTGCCAGCGGACGACATCCGCGCGACTGCGCGCGATCTCGCTGCCGCGGCGCCTGCTGCGGTGGTGGACGCTGGCTTTCATGGTGGCATCGGTATCGCGTATGCGAATAGTACCCAGACGGCGCGAGCTATCTGCTTGGTCGATGTGCTGCTGGGCTGTATCGGGCATGCGGGCGGCGCGCTCAATCCGCCCACGCCGCTTGTGTTGGGCGACCTCGATCCCAAGCGCTTTGCGACGCCGCCGGTGCCGCGTGGGCCCAAGCTGGGGTCCGAGCGCTATCCACTGGTCGATCCGGTGCGCGGCCTGTGCACGACCATCGGTCAGTCGATTCTTGCCGGCGATTTGCGTGGGCTCATCGTCTATGCCAGTAACCCCGGTGCGGGCTATGGCAATGCACAGGCTTGGTTGAGTATTTTGCAGCAGCTCGACTTGCTCGTGACGATTGATATTCGCTGGTCCGAGACGGCGCGTGCTTCTGATTTCGTGCTGCCCGACGTGACGTATCTGGAGGCCGACCGCGGCGTGGGAACGGTCGTGGGCCGCAACGACGCGCGTGTGTTCTACCGTAACGCCGTGCTGCCCGTGCTGCATGACGACACACGTCCCGGTCGGGAGATTTTTGCCGGTCTGGCGCAGGCGTGTGGCGTTGGTGAGTGCTTCGACTTTACGTCCGACGACCTGGCGGCTGCCCAGGTGGCGCCGTTTGGAATTGACCTCGCTGCGCTCAAGGAACGCGGCTGGGCCGACACGGGTGTTGCGTTGCCGTCGCGTACGGGCGAGCCGGCGATTCCCTTGGATGGCGGCAAAATTGCGCTGGCAAGCGACGTATGGGAACGAGCCGGCCTGGGCCGCGTTCCCGGTTGGGTCGCGCCCATGGTGGAGCCTGGCCCGGGGATGTTTCGCCTCATTAGCGGCAACCGTCCCTTTGAGTCGCATACCTCGCGAAGGCTTGCGGCGGCCGGTGCCGCCGAGGCTGGATCGGACCTGGATGCCGTGCAGATGAATGCCGATGCTGCTGCGCACATGGGCATCGCCGACGGCGAGGTCGTCGAGCTTGTGAGCGATATGGGCTGCGACCGCGTGCGCGTGGAGACGACGCCGTATCTGCATCCGGCGTGTATCTTTACGTCGGCCGCCCCCGGCGGACGTTCGTTTGGCGCCGATGCCGGTGGCGCTCAAGCCTTGGGCGTGGGCCCGCTCGACCATACGCCATTGCGTTGGGACCCGTTGACGGGCGCCGCGCTCACCCAGGAAAACGCCGTTCGCGTGGAAAAGATTGTCGCGCGCGGGGATAATAGCGAATGATTGACTCAGCCGATCGAATTGGCTGATAGTTTGACGTTCGAACGATTGATTCACCTTTGGTTTTGAAAGGCCGCACATGAGCGATAGCCAGAACATGTCCGATGAGGTACGCGCCCGCCTTCGCGCTATTCCTTCCGTCAACGAGCTGCTCGCAGAGTGGCCGGTGGTGAAGGCAGCGGGGGAGACCTGCGACGCGGTGGTGCATGCCGCCGTCACGGCCGAGCTCGACGAGGAGCGCGCCGCCATTCGCGCTGGTGCCGCCCCGCGCTCTAAGCGCGACCTGGCCTCGGCCATCGAGTGGCGTGCGCATCGATCCGCACTGCCGAGCCTGCGTCCTGCCGTCAACGCCACGGGTGTGGTCATCCATACCAACTTGGGTCGCGCCCCGCTCGCGGAGTCGGCGGCAAAGGCCGTGGCCGAGGTTGCGCGTGGGTACAGCACGCTCGAGTACAGTGTGGACACCTGCTCGCGTGGGTCGCGCAAGGAACATGCCGCGCAGCTGATCCGCTCGCTTACCGGTGCCGAGGACGCGCTGGTCGTTAACAACAACGCCGCCGCTGTGCTGCTGGTGCTGGCGACCCATGCCGCAGGCAGGGAGGTCATCGTCAGCCGCGGCGAGCTTGTCGAGATCGGCGGAAGCTTCCGCATCCCCGATGTCATGGCGGCTTCGGGCGCCAAGCTCGTCGAGGTCGGAGCCACCAACCGCACGCACCTGGCAGATTATGAGCAAGCCATTACGCCCGATACGGCCATGATCCTCAAGGTCCATCCTTCCAACTATCGCATCGAGGGCTTTCACGAGGAGGTGGGCTCTCGGGAGCTTGCCGCCCTGGCCCACAAGCATGGCCTGCTGTTCTATGAGGACCAAGGGTCGGGCGCACTCCTGCCCGACGACATCTTGGTGCGCGGCGGCGAAGAAACCACGCCGGCTTCGGTTTCGGCTGGGCTCGATCTGGTGTCGTGCTCGGGCGATAAACTGCTCGGTGCCGCACAGGCGGGCATTATCATGGGCCGTCGCGATCTGGTCCAGGCCTGTGGGTCGCATCCGCTTATGCGCGCCCTGCGCCCGGGCAAACTGGCTCTGTCGGCGCTCGAGGCCACGCTGCGTATCTACATGGATGGCGCCGATGTTGCCCATCGCGAGGTGCCGGTGCTCAACATGCTCACGCTTCCGCAGGCTCATTTGGAGCGACGTGCCCGCAAGCTGCGCGATCGTATGGTCGCCGGGCTCGATAAGGCCGGTTGCCCGTGCGCCGTTCAGGTGGAGATCGTCGAGGAATCGTCAACCCCCGGCGGTGGCTCGCTTCCTACCGTCGAGCTACCCACGATGTGCGTTGCCGTGCGTCTTGTTGACGCGCACCTGACGGTCGATGCGCTCAAGCGCTCGCTTGTCCAGGACTTTGACACGCCGGTCGTCACGCGAACCTCGCACGATCGCATTTTGTTTGACGTGCGCACGCTCGTGGGTGACCGCGATATCGAGACGGCGGCAACGACGCTCGTCGCGTGCGTTAAGAAGGCGATTGCTCGATGAGTGAGGTTCAGGCGTTGGTGGAGTGTCCCGTTATCGTTGGCACGGCGGGCCACGTCGACCACGGTAAGTCGGCACTGATTGAGGCACTGACCGGCAAGAATCCCGACCGTCTGGAGGTCGAGCGCCGTCGCGGTATGACCGTGGAGCTTGGCTTTGGCGAGCTGGCGCTGCCGAGCGGCAAGATCGTCGGCCTGGTCGACGTGCCGGGGCATGCGCACTACCTGCGCGCCATGGTGCAGGGTGCCACGGGCATCGATGTTGCCGTGTTGGTGGTATCGGCCGTTGAGGGCGTAATGCCGCAGACCCGCGAGCACGTGCATGTGCTGGAGCTGCTGGGCGTCACGCATATGGTGGTCGCGCTGACGATGTGTGACCTGGCCGATGCCGAGATGACCGAGCTTGCCGAGCTCGATGTTGATGACTTTTTGTCGGGTACCGTGTTTGCGGGCGCGCCGATCGTGCCCGTGTCCTCCAAGACCGGCGCGGGGATCGATGACCTGCTGGCTGCGCTCGACGAGCAGGTTGCCGCTTGCTGGGATTCCTGCCGTGCCCGTGCCGAGCTCACCGATGCCGCACCGCGTCTCCCCATCGACCGCTGCTTTACGATCAAGGGCGTCGGCACCGTCGTGACGGGAACGCTGCACGATGCGCCGGTTGCGGCGGGCGACGAGCTGATGGCCTTGCCGTCGCGTACGGCTTGTCGCGTGCGCGGGATTCAGGTTCATGGCGATACGCCGCACGCGCTACCTGGACAGCGCGTGGCGCTCAACCTGGTCGGTGACAGCGTCGCGGCACTTGACCGCGGCGAGATGCTGGGCGTGGCGGACCGCTTTGGTCAGACGTTGCGCTTTATGATGACGTTCACCTACCTGGGCCGCGAGGGCGCCAAGCCGCGCGTGCTCGAGTCGGGCGCGCGTGTGCATGTGATGGCCGGCACGGCCGAGGTCGTCGGCCGCATCATGCTTTTGGAGGGCGAGACCCCCATGGCGGTGGGCGAGACCCGTACCGTGCAGGTGCGCCTGGAGGAGCCGCTGCCGCTGCGTGCTGGAGACCATGCCGTGGTGCTGTCGTATTCGCCCATTATGCTCATCGGCGGCGGGCGCGTGCTGCTATCGCGTTGCCGTCGCTCGCGCGAGCTTTCGGCGGGGGAGCGCGCGCTGCTTGCGGCACTTGAGGCCGGCGATACCGCGGGCGGTGTGGGCGCTTGGCTGGCGCTGCAGACGCTGCCGGCTACGGCGATTGATGTTGCCGAGGCTTTGGATCTTGGTGTCGGCGAGGTCGATGCCGCACTGCGCGTGTTGGTGGCGCAGGGCTCCGTTCGCAAGCTTGCCGCGGGTGAAGCGGACCTCTTGGCGGATGCCGTGGTGCTCGACGCCGCGATGGATGCACTGGCGGCGACCCTGTCAGCCATGCATGCGGCGTCTCCCAAGGAGACGGGCTTTACGCCTGGCGCCGTTGCCCATGCTGCGTGGCCTACCGCTGACGATACAGTTGCCGCAGCCCTGATTGCCGAGGGCTGCTCGCGTGGCGTGTGCGCCGCCGAGGGCGCCGAAGTGTTCGACCCGCACTCCGCTGTCGCTGCGGCGCGCGTGGTGCACGAGGCTTGCGAGCGCATCGTTTCCTTGCTGGACGAAGCCGGCCTCGATGCTCAGACACTTCCCGAGGTGGGCGAACACCTGCAGCTCGATCGCGACACCATGACGCGTGCCCTGCGCGAGCTTTCGCTCAACCGCTCCATCGTAAAGGTCGAGCGCGACGTTGCCTTGTCCGCTGCTGCCGAGGCCCATGCGCGCGAGCTCGTTGCCGCCGCCATTGAGGCAGCCGGCGGCGCAGCCACCACGAGCGTGCTGCGCGAGGCGCTGGGCGTGTCGCGCAAGCGTGCCATCAGCATCTTGGAACATCTGGATGCCGTGCGCTTTACGGTGCTCGACAAGGATGCCGGCGGCCTGAGGTCCCTGCGCTAGGCCGGTCACCCGCTCCCGCCTCCTCAGTTGCGGTGAAATAGCTCCTATTTGGAGGCTTTGGCAGCAAATACAGGAACTATTCCACCGCAACTTCTTGTTCGTCTTTTTGGGATGGAGCCGTTTCGGTTTGGTAAAATACCGCCGCACTTGGGAACGGATGGGCTCCGGTGGGCTCCGCGGTCCTCAAAACCGTTGCGAGGCGTGCAAAACGTCTTGGATGTGTTCGATTCACATACGTTCCCGCCATACGCTACCAGCGCTTTTGTGCTCGCGGTCTTGCTGCGTGCCGCAAAGGCGCTGTTTTGTTTTTGCACGAGCTTTTCGTAGCGCCGCCATTTCGGCGGCTGTATTTAGCTTTGTGCGCCGGGTTTCGAGCATGCCGATGGAGGTGTTTTGCCGTATGACTACCGTAAGACGTGCCGATCTTTCTTGTGTCGTCCAGGCGGGCGGGTTGTCGTCGCGCATGGGCTGCGATAAGGCGCGCATGGCGTTTTGCGGGGAGCCGCTCATCGAGCGCGTGCTGGGCCGGCTGGCGCCAGTTGCTGGCGAGTTGGTCGTAACGACGTCGCGTCCCAGCGAGCTTGCCTACCTTGAGGAATGTACGTTTGACGGACTGCGCCCCCGCGTAGTCATGGACGTCGACGGTCCCGCCGGTGCCATGCGCGGCATCGCGAGCTCATTGGCCGCGGCTCGGTTGCCGCTCGTGGCGATTGTTGCCTGCGATATGCCGTTTGTCTCGCCGGAACTCATCGGCGCGCTTGCCGATCATGTTGAGGCCGAGGTGCTCGATGTGTGCGTGCCGCGCGAGGAGCGGGGGATTGAGCCGCTTTGCGCCGTCTGGCGCCGTGAAGCGTGTGCTCCGGTTGCCCAAGAGCTGCTCTCCTGCGACCGACAGCGCATTCGCTGCCTGATCAATCGCGTTCAGTCCGGTTATATGGATGAGCCGCAGATCGTTAAGGCCGCCGGCTCGACGCTCTGCTTCGAGAACGTCAATACGCCCGAGGAGTTTGCGGCGGCAGAGTTACTCGCCTAGACGATTGGAGTCGCCATGTCTCACGATATTTGTCCCGACACGGGAGAACCTTGCACTTGCGACGGGTCCGAACCCTGTACCTGCGGTTGCGGTGGCTGTGGACATACTGCGGAAGAGGAAGCGGCCGCCGCGGCGTATCGCGATGCACACCGCGAAGGCCCGTCCGGTGATGCTCTCGACCATGAACGCAAAATCATCGTGTCGTTCGATAGCACCTTCGATGTGATGGAATGCGAGCAGCTGTGCCTTGCCGCCGGTGTGCCCGGGCGCATCATGCCGCTGCCCGGCTCCATCACCGCCGGCTGTGGGCTGTGCTGGGCCATGCCGTTCTCGGGCGATGCTCTCGCCGCCTTCCGCGCTGCCACCGAAGGCCGCATAACCCCCGCCGACTACCATCAGCTCGTCCTCTAACCACCAACATCACCACAAAGGTGCCTGTCCCCAATGTGGTGGTTTGGAACACGTGGACGAAACAGGTTTGAAACACGGGTTTTGCGCGTCAGACACTCAAAAACGCCTCTACCTGCATCGTAATCAAAACGAAACATCTGCTCGTCGGCTTATGCGAAACTTTGTTGCAACAGTGCGATATTATCCATACTCGATAAAGTTCGCGGCGCATAGGGTGCCGCGACCAACATTTTCGTTTCCCATCATTGGAGGAAGCATGAGCTACACGCAGAAAGTTCTCGAAGAGCTCAAGGCCCGCTATCCCGAGCAGCCTGAGTTCATCCAGGCCGCGACCGAGATCCTCGGCACCATCCAGCCGGCGCTCGACGCCCACCCCGAGTACGAGGAGGCCGCCCTGCTGGAGCGCCTCGTCGAGCCCGAGCGCATCCTCATGTTCCGTGTTCCCTGGGTCGACGACCAGGGTAAGGTCCAGGTCAACCGCGGTTACCGCGTCGAGTTCAACTCTGCCATTGGACCCTATAAGGGCGGTCTGCGCTTTAACCCGACGGTCACCCTGGGTATGCTCAAGTTCCTGGGTCTGGAGCAGATCCTCAAGAACAGCCTGACCACCCTTCCCATGGGCGGCGGCAAGGGCGGCTCCGACTTTGACCCCAAGGGCAAGTCCAACAACGAGATCATGCACTTCTGCCAGTCCTTCATGACCGAGCTCTATCGCCACATCGGCCCCAACACCGACGTTCCCGCCGGCGACCTGGGCGTTGGCGGCCGCGAGGTTGCCTACCTGTTCGGTCAGTACAAGCGCCTGACCAACGAGTGGACCGGCGTCCTCACCGGCAAGGGCCTCTCCTTTGGCGGCTCGCTCGCCCGTACCGAGGCCACCGGTTACGGTCTGGTCTACTTTGTGGACGAGTACCTCAAGAGCCGCGGTGACTCCTTCGAGGGCAAGAACGTCGTCGTTCATGGCTCCGGCAACGTCGCCATCTATGCGGTTCAGAAGGTCGCCCAGCTCGGCGGCAAGGTGCTGGCCTGCTCCGATACTCACGGCTGGGTCGAGGATCCCGACGGCATCGACTACACCGTGCTCGAGCATGTCTACAACAAGAAGCGCTCCGGCCACGACAAGGGCGTTACGCTCGCCATGTACGTTGACGAGAAGCCCAACGCCGTGTGGCACGAGGGCGACGGCCGCGGCGTGTGGCAGCTTCCCTGCGACATCGCGCTGCCCTGTGCTCGCGAGAACACGCTGCTGCTCGAGGACGCCCAAGCGCTCGTCGCCAACGGCTGCAAGGTGGTCGGCGAGGGCGCGAACATGCCCACGACCATCGAGGCCACGACCTACTTCCAGAAGAACGGCGTCGCCTTTATGCCTGGTAAGGCTGCCAACGCCGGCGGCGTGCTCGTGTCCGGCCTGGAGATGAGCCAGAACGCCGAGCACCTGTCTTGGACCTTCGAGGAGGTCGACGGCAAGCTCGAGCAGCTCATGCGCGGCATGTTCCACAACGTGGACGACACCGCCAAGGAGTACGGCGAGGAGGGCAACTTCGTCATGGGCGCCAATATCGCCGGCTTCCTGAAGGTCGCCGACGCCATGCTTGCCCAGGGTGTCTGCTAAGTCTTCGCTCGACATAGCATGTGATGAGGCTCCCAGCCATTCCGGCTGGGAGCCTTTTTCTATGGCGGTGAGGGTCGTGCGCTCTCGTTTGGTACACTTAGAGGTACTGGACAAGTGAAGAGATGGGGGAGAACGTGCTCAAGTTCGGTACCTACGTCCGTGTTGGAAACGCGGCCGAAGCCTATGAGCTCTTACAGAAGAACCGCAACAACAAGATTGTGGGCGGCGGCATCTGGATGCGCCTGGGTTCGCGTCGCGTGGCGACGGCGATCGACCTTTCGGCCTGCGGACTCGATCAGATCGAGGAGACCGAGACCGAGTTTCGCATCGGTGCCATGTGCACCCTGCGCCAGCTCGAGCGCCATGCCGAGCTCAACGCGCTTGTCAACCATGTCTTTGAGTTCGCCGTTCACGATATCGTGGGCGTGCAGCTGCGTAACACCGCCACGGTGGGCGGCAGCATTTACGGTCGCTTTGGTTTCTCGGACGTGCTCTCGGCGTTCCTGGCGCTCGATTCGTATGTTGAGCTGACGGGGGTCGGCCGCGTGCCGCTCGCCGAGTTCGTGGACATGGGCTATGTGCGCGACGTGATCGAGCACGTCGTGGTCGTTAAGCACGATTACCGTGCGAGCTACGAGGCCGTGCGCAAGGCCGCGACCGACTTCCCCTCCTTAAATGTCACCGCCGCCTGGTGGGACGGCTCCTGGCATGTCATCGTGGGTGCCCGCCCGCTGCGCGCGACCCGGCTGCAGGGCGAGGCATGCGGCCTGGTGAACGAGCAGCCTTCCGAGGACGAGCTGCGCGCCCTGGCCGCGTCCGTACGCGCGCTGAGCTACGGCACCAATCTGTGGGGCTCGGCTGACTACCGCCGCCGCATCTCGGCCCCGCTTGCCGTCCAGGCCGTGCGCCGTGCCGCTGGTATCGAGCTTTCGGCCGCGCTTGCCCGCGAGCTCGAGGGCGTGCAGATTCCTAAGTTTGCCACGGACGAGTATTCCTGCCGCCGCGTGCCCGGCGTCGATTCTAGCGAGGTGCGCTAATGGCTGCCAAACTCATCGATCTTTCCTTTACGCTCAACGGCCGCAAGGCCAAGGTGCAGATTGCCCCCGACACCATGCTCTTTGCACTGCTGCGCGAGCAGGGCTGTGCGTCGGTGCGCTGCGCCTGCGAAACCACCAACTGCGGCTTGTGCACGGTGTGGCTCGACGGCGACCCGGTGTTGAGCTGCTCAGTTCCCGCCGCGCGTGCCGAGGGCCGCTCGGTCACCACGCTCGAGGGTCTCAAGGCCGAGTCCGAGGCGCTTGCTCGCGCCATGGCCGCCGAAGGCGCCGAGCAGTGCGGTTTTTGCGCCCCCGGCCTCATCATGAACGTGCTGGCGCTTGCCCGCGCCGCCAAGGAGGACCCGAGCCTCGTCGCCACGCGTGAGGAGCTCTCGCGTCAGCTTGCCGGTAACCTCTGCCGCTGCAGCGGCTACGAGAGCCAGCTGCGCGCTATCGTGCGCTTCCTCAACGAGTCCGGCGTGCAGGTGGGCTTCGAGATGCCCGAGCTGCCGATCAACGACACGAGTTCCGACGGCGTCTCCTACAAGCAGATCACCCACAAGCAGCCCAAGAAGGACTCGAAGGCCCTGCTCGAGGGTCGTCCCGTCTACACCGGCGATATGGTGCCCGCTGGTGCGCTCATCGTCAAACTCAAGCGCAGCCCCTATGCCCGTGCCAAGATCCGCTCCATCGATACGTCGCGCGCCCTGAAGGTTCCCGGCGTCGTGGGCGTCTACACCTACGAGGATGTGCCCAAACGCCGCTTTACCATCGCCGGCCAGAGCTATCCGCAGCCGAGTCCCTACGACCGCCTGATCCTCGAGAACCTCGTCCGTTACCAAAACGAAGAGGTGGCGATCGTCGCCGCCGAGAACGAGGAGGCTGCCGATAAGGCACTCAAGCTCATCAAGGTCGACTATGAGGTGCTCGAGCCGCTGCTCGACTTTACCAAGGCACTCGATAACGACATCGTGGTCCACCCCGAGGGCGACGTGACCTTTATGTTCCCGCAGGGCGGCGACGTGCCCCGCAACCTGGTGTGCAGCGGTACCAGCGATTATGGCGACCTAGACGAGGCCTTTGCCCAGAGCGACATCGTCTTTGAGCGCACCTACACCAGCCAGGCCACGCAGACCGCGCCCATGGAGACCTTCCGCGCCTTTGCGACGACCGACGCGTTCGGGCGCATTTCGGTGACCACCTCCACGCAGGTGCCTTTCCACGTGCGCCGCATGGTCGCGCAGTCGCTCGACATTCCGCAGTCGCAGGTGCAGGTCATTAAGCCGCGCATCGGCGGCGGCTTTGGCTCCAAGCAGACGGGCTGCTGCGAGATCTTCGTGGCGTTTGTGACGCAGCAGACCGGCCGTCCGAGCTATTGCTGCTACACCCGCGAGGAGACCATCACCGCGGGCAACTCGCGCCACCAGATGCAGATGACCGTCAAGCTGGGCGCTATGAACGACGGCACCATTACGGCCATCGACCTGCACACGTTGTCCAACGCCGGAGCGTACGGCGAGCACGCTACCACGACGATCGGCCTTTCGGGCCACAAGAGCCTGCCCATCTACAACCACGTGAAGGCGAGCCGCTTTAGCTGGGACGCCGTCTACACCAATACCAACCGCGGCGGTGCGTATCGCGGCTACGGTGCCACCCAGGGCCAGTTTGCCGTGGAGAGCGCCGTCAACGAGCTTGCCGACATGCTGCACATGGACCCCGCCGACCTGCGCCTTAAGAACATCGTGCGCGAGGGCGAGGTCATGCCGCAGTACTACAACGAGAAGCTCAACGCCTGCGCGCTCGACCGCTGCCTGCTGCGCGCGATGGACATGATCGGCTGGCGCGACAAGCCGCTGGCCGTCGACCTGGGCGACCGCGTGCGCGCCCTTGGCTGCGCGCTCACCATGCAGGGCTCGGGCATTTCCAACGTGGATATCGCCGGCATCGACATGCGCCTGGAAGAGGATGGCTTTATTACCATCGGCACCGGCGCTACCGATAACGGCATGGGCGTCGACACGATCCTGGCGCAGATTGCCGCCGAGGAGCTGGGCGTGGAGAGCTCGCTGATCGTGGTGCGCGGCGTGGACACCGACGTGTCGCCGTTCGATGCCGGCTCGTACGCGAGCTCGGGCACGTACGTGACGGGCCTGGCAGCCAAGAACGCCGCGACCGAGCTGCGCGAGAAGATCTGCGCCAAGGCCGCCCAGATGTGGGACGTGGACGCCGCCGATGTGGTCTTTGATGGTCAGTACGTGCGCCTGTCCGACGAGCGTGCCGCGCGCGAGCAGAACCGCTACCTCACGCTGCGCGACTTTGCCAACTTGTGTGTCAAGAACATCGATGGCGGCGACGCGCTGACCTCGCATGCCTCTGCCTGCCTGCCCGTTTCGCCCCCGCCGTTTATGGCCGGCATTGCCGAGGTCGAGGTCGACAAGGCCACCGGCAAGGTGACCGTGGTGGATTACGCCGCCGCCGTTGACTGTGGCACCGTGATCAATGAGGCGCTCGCGCGCGTTCAGGCCGAGGGCGGCATTGCCCAGGGCATCGGTCACGCGCTCTACGAGATCGTCGAGCATGACGACCGCGGCCGCCTACGCACCGGCAACTTTATGAGCTACAAGCTGCCCACGCGCTTGGATATCGGCAGCATTCGCGTGGCCTTTGAGCCGAGCTATGAGCCGACGGGCCCGTTTGGTGCCAAGTCGATCGGCGAGGTCGTTATCAACACGCCGCTCGCCGCCGTGGCCTCGGCCGTCGCACACGCCACCGGCCACCAGGTCCGTTCACTGCCCATCACGCCCGAGAAGGCCCTGCTGGGGGAGTAGGCGAGCTCGTCCGCTGTTGCCCTGCATCCCGCTTTTCGTCCGAATCGCGGGATGCAGGGTAGCTAATTTGGGACGGGGCTATTTTAGCTACCCACAATTCGAATTCGGCCCCGAGCTCGAACGCCTTGGTGGGGTAGCTAAAATAGCCCCGTCCCAAATTAGCTACCCTGTTCCGCTGTAACTCGTGGTGAGGTCGTGAGCCTGTAAAACGTGTGCGTGCGCTTGCCGTTCGTATCTGCTATCATTCCTAGTCTGTGCGCTCATGCGGGCGTGGCGGAATTGGTAGACGCGCCAGATTTAGGTTCTGGTGGGATTCCCGTGAAGGTTCGAGTCCTTTCGCCCGCACCAACGCACCCGCGTCGGCTTATGCCCTCGCGACGCTTGTTGCATAAAGGTACCAGCACCTCAGATAAGCTGGGCAGTATGAGGAGGAACGTGTTGAACATCACCGCTTCTGACGTCAAGGACGCCAAGCTCACCGCTACGGTCACCATCCCGGCCGCCGACGTCGACGCCGCGATCAAGAAGGCCTACAAGGACACCGCCAAGAAGTACCGCTTCCCGGGCTTCCGCGCCGGCAAGGCCCCCCGTCCGGTCATCGATTCTGCTCTTGGCGCCGAGGCTACCCTCGCCCAGGCCACCAACGACCTGATCGCCGCCAACGAGCCCGCCGTCCTCAACGAGATGGACATCGTCCCCACCAAGAACGGTGACTACAAGGAGCTCGACCTCGCCAAGGATCACGAGGACTACACCTACACCGTCGAGTTCTCCCTGCGTCCCGCCGCCGAGCTCTCCTCCTTCGACGCCGTCGAGATCGAGATGCCCCCTGCGGAGGTCACCGAGTCCGAGATCAACAACCAGGTTGAGATGCTCCTCAACTACCGTGCCACCTTCGAGGACGTCGAGGGTCGCGCCGTCGAGTCAGACGACTATGTGACCGTCGACCTCAAGGCCGTCGAGAACGCCGACAACTTTGCCGCCGAGGGCCGCATGCTCATCGCCGGTAGCGACAGCAACCCCAAGGAGTTCAACGAGGCCCTGATCGGCGCCAACGTTGACGACGTCAAGTCCGTTACCTGGACCGACGAGGCCGAGGAGGGCGAGGAGGCCGAGACCCACACCGTCGAGGTCACCGTCAAGGGCATCAAGGTCCGCAACACCCCCGAGCTCACCGACGAGCTCGTCAAGTCCGACTTTGGCTTTGACAGCATCGACGCTATGCGCGACGCCATCAAGATCGAGATCGAGCAGGACAAGGCTTCCCGCCTCCCGGCCGAGAAGGAGAACCGTTGCGTCTCCGCTCTCGCCGAGCGCCTGCAGCTCGACGAGATGGACGCCGATTACGAGCAGTCCGTCTTTGAGGAGCTTGGCCAGAACTTCCTGTCCAACCTCGCTGCCCGCGGCATGACGCTGGACACCTGGCTGCCCGCTTCCGGCCTGACCATGGAGCAGTTCATCGGCGACCTGCACAAGCAGGCCAACGACGTTGCCCGTGAGTCCCTGGCTCTCGACGCCCTCGCCCGCGAGCTCAAGATCGAGGTCACCGAGGACGACATCAACGCCGAGTTCGAGAAGGCCGGCGTCAAGGACGTCGAGGCTTCCAAGGCCGAGTTCATCGCCGATGGCCGCATGCCTGCCGTCCGCGAGTCCATCCGTCGCTCCAAGGCCGTCGACCACTTGGTCGAGAACGCCAAGGTGACCGAGGTCGACGAGACCGCCAAGGACGCCGAGTAATTCTCGCCACCTTGCCCGCGAGCGCTTGCATGTGCCCGTGATGGGGTAAAGTTATAAACCGGTTATCCGGTTGCTTCGTACGGTGCCAGCCAATGCATAGCATGCGGGCACCGTACGTTTGTCTAGAACCAATTTGGTCCGCAAGAGAGAAATGGAGATGCGTATGATCGCTAAGTTCGATTCCGCCCTCGTGCCATACGTTATCGAGCAGACGCCGCGCGGCGAGCGCAGCTACGATATCTATTCGCGCCTGCTCAACGACCGCATCATCTTCTTAGGCGAGGAGATCAACTCCGTCAGTGCCAACCTGGTCGTTGCCCAGCTGCTGCATCTTGAGAGTCAGGATGCCGAGAAGGATATCTCGCTCTACATCAATTCGCCCGGTGGCGAGGTCTACTCCGGCCTGGCGATTCTGGACACCATGAACTTCATCAAGCCGCAGGTCTCCACCATCTGTGTGGGCATGGCCGCGTCCATGGCCGCCGTGCTGCTTTCGGCCGGCGCCAAGGGTAAGCGATTCTGCCTGCCGCACTCCAAGGTCATGATTCACCAGCCCAGCGGCGGTGCCCAGGGTCAGCAGACCGAGATCGAGATCGTGGCCGAGGAGATCAAGAAGACCCGCCGCGAGCTCAACCAGATTCTGTCCGACGCGTCGGGCCAACCCATCGAGAAGGTCCAGGCCGATACCGAGCGCGACAACTACCTGACCGCTGCCGAGGCCCTCGACTACGGCCTGATCGACCGTATCGTCACCTCGCGCGACATCGCCGCGAAGGACGCCTAGGATGGCCGGTAACATGCAGGACAACTTCGACGAGAACGGCAACCCTATCCGATGCTCCTTCTGCGGAAAAGAGCAGGGGCAGGTTCGCCGCCTTGTAAAGGGCCCGACCAACATCTTTATCTGCGACGAGTGCGTCGCCGCCTGTTCCGAGATTCTGGAAGAGTCGCTGGCTTCGGACTTTATGGACGCTGCCCGCAACGGCAAGCTGCCGGGCTTCCTCAACGACCACGGCCAGGCTGCATCCCAGCCCGCCGTGGACCCGGAGACCGAGGGCTTTGAGCTTGAGGACGACCGTCAGGTCATCACGCACGTGCCGACGCCGCACGAGATCTATGATGAGCTTTCGGCCTATGTCATGGGCCAGGAAGACGTCAAGCGCGCCATGTCGGTTGCCGTGTACAACCATTACCGCCGCGTTATCGAGGGTGGCGCTGCGGTGTCTGCCTTTGATGACGACATGGGCTCGCAGTTCGATGACGATATGGACGAGGTAGAGCTCGCCAAGTCCAACATCCTGCTGCTCGGTCCCACCGGTACCGGTAAGACCCTGTTGGCCCAGACGCTCGCCCGCATCCTCGAGGTGCCGTTTGCCATCGCCGACGCCACTGCGCTCACCGAGGCCGGTTACGTTGGCGAGGACGTGGAGAACATCCTGCTCAAGCTTATCAATGCTGCCGATGGCGACATTGAGCGCGCTCAGGTTGGCATTATCTACGTGGACGAGATCGACAAGATCGCCCGCAAGGCCGAGAACCTCTCTATTACCCGCGATGTCTCGGGCGAGGGTGTTCAGCAGGCGCTGCTGAAGATTCTTGAGGGCACGGTGGCTAGCGTTCCGCCCACCGGCGGCCGCAAGCATCCCCAGCAGGAGCTGCTGCAGATCGACACGACCAACATCCTGTTCATCTGCGGCGGTGCCTTTGTGGGTCTGGACAAGATCATCGCCGATCGCGTGGGCAACAAGGGCGTGGGCTTTAACTCCGAGATCGCCGGCCCCACCTCGGTCGACGAGAACGACCTGCTGCGTCAGGTGCTCCCGCAGGACCTCAACGCCTTTGGCATGATCCCCGAGTTTGTGGGACGTACGCCCGTCGTCACCCAGACGCAGGCGCTTGACGAGGACGACTTGGTGTCGATTCTGACCGAGCCCAAGAACGCCGTGGTGCGCCAGTATCGTAAGATGTTCCAGCTCGAGGACGTTGAGCTTGAGTTTGAGGATGCGGCCCTGCATGAGATCGCCCGCATGGCGCTCGCCCGCAAGACCGGCGCCCGCGGCCTGCGCTCCATCTGCGAGGACGTGCTGCAGCAGACGATGTTCGACCTCCCCAGCGAGGAAGGCGTCACCAAGGTCATCGTGACCGAAGCCTCCGTAAAGGGCGAAGAGCAGCCCCAACGCATCTACGGGTAAATAGCTTGAATCCAGGCCCCGCGGCAACCACCGCGGGGCCCGCCATTTAGGGACAGGTTTATTTTGGTCGGTTTTATATGGGCAAACGTCATTCTGCCTGATAAAACCTGCCAAAATAAACCTGTCCCTTATTGGTAGGTATGCCTGTGCTATTCTGTGAGATTGTCAAGTTAGTACCTTCAGACTGAAGTAATCGATACCTAAGGCGTGTCCGCCTGCTTGGTTTTCGTAGATTCCGCACGAGCCGAAGAGCACTAAATGTGCTCTTCGTGCGAGCCCAGGACCTGACCGAGCGAAAACCAAGCAGGCGGACACGCCGACGGGCAAGGGAGAGATATATGGAAGAAATGCCCAAGAACTACGATCCGTCGACCAACGAGCCGGCGATCCTGCAGAAGTGGCTCGACGGCGGCTACTACAAGCGCCGTGAGGGCGTGGGCGACTGCACCGTCACCATTCCGCCTCCCAACGTGACCGGCAAGCTCCACATGGGCCATGCCACCGACGACTCCATCCAGGACGCCATCATCCGTATGGCCCGCATGCGCGGCAAGTCCACGCGCTGGGTGCTCGGCACCGACCACGCGGGTATCGCCACGCAGACCAAGGTCGACAAGAAGCTCAAGAGCGAGGGCATCAGTCGCCTGGAGATCGGTCGCGACAAGTTTGTCGACGCCTGCTGGGATTGGACCCACGAGTACGGCGGCATCATCGTCGAGCAGATCAAGCGCATGGGCTGCTCCGTTGACTTCGATAACGAGCGCTTCACCATGGACGAGGACTACGCCCAGGCCGTGCGCAAGGTGTTCTGCGACTGGTACCACGATGGCCTGATTTACCGCGGCAAGCGCATCGTTAACTGGTGCCCCAACTGCACTACCGCCATCTCGGACGACGAGGCCGAGTACAAGGACGAGAAGGGCCACCTGTGGCACCTGCGCTACCCGCTGACCGAGCCGGTCAACGGCCAGGACTACATCGTCGTCGCCACCACGCGCCCCGAGACCATGCTCGGCGACACGGGCGTTGCCGTTTCCCCGAAGGACCCCGAGAAGGCCGCCTTTGTGGGCAAGACCGTCAAGCTTCCCATCGTCGACCGCGAGATCCCCATCTTTGAGGATTGGCATGTCGACGCCAACTTCGGCTCCGGCTTTGTCAAGGTCACCCCGGCCCACGACCCCAACGACTACGCCATGGGTCAGGCCCACGACCTGCCGCAGATCAACATCTTCGACGAGCACGCGGTGGTCGTCGAGGGCTATGGCGAGTTCACCGGCATGAACCGCGACGAGTGCCGCGAAGCCGTCATCAAGTGGTTTGAGGAGCACGACCTGCTCGACCACGTCGAAGAGCTCGACCACTCCGTCATGCACTGCTACCGTTGCGACTCCGCGCTGGAGCCGTGGCTGTCCGAGCAGTGGTTCGTGGCCGTCGATAAGCTCAAGGGGCCGGCGCTCGACGCCGTCAATTCCGGCAAGGTCACCTTCCACCCCGCGCGCTGGACGCAGACCTACACCACTTGGATGGAGAACCTTAAGGACTGGTGCATCAGCCGCCAGCTGTGGTGGGGCCACCGCATCCCCGTGTTCTACTGCGAGGACTGCGGTTGGGAGGACGCCCTGACCGAGGACACCGACGTGTGCCCCAAGTGCGGCGGTCATCACGTGCACCAGGACGAGAACGTGCTGGACACGTGGTTTAGCTCGCAGCTGTGGACTTTCGCCACGCAGGGCTGGCCGCAAAAGCCGGAGCTGCTCGAGGGCCATCACCCCACGACGGCGCTCGTCACCGCGCGCGACATCATCGCGCTGTGGGTCGCCCGCATGGTCATGAGCTCGCTGTACTTCCTGGACGAGGTGCCGTTTAAGGACGTCGTCATCTACCCGACGATTCTGGCCAAGGACGGCAGCCGCATGTCCAAGTCCAAGGGCAACGGCGTTGACCCCATGGACCTCATTGGCAAGTACGGCGCCGACGCCATGCGCTTCAACCTGCTGACGCTGTGCACCAACAACCAGGACGTCAAGTTTGACGCGAACATCGACAAAAAGACCAAGAAGCTCATCGACAGCCCGCGCACCGAGCAGGCCAAGTCGTTTGTGACCAAGATCTGGAACGCCAGCCGCTTCCTGCTTATGAACATGGAGGGCTACACGCCCGGCGAACCCGTCGTGGAGACGCCGGCGGACGCCTGGATGTTCAGCCGTCTGGCCAAGGCCGTGAAGATGGTCACCGAGGGTATCGAGAACTACACCTTTGGCGACATGGCCCGCGGCGTGCAGCAGTTCTTCTGGAACGAGGTCTGCGACTGGTACGTCGAGGTCACCAAGGCCCGTCTGAAGGGCGAGGGCCGTCTGCAGGCGCAGCGCAACCTGATCTTTGTGCTCGACACCTCCATTCGCCTGATGCACCCGCTCATGCCGTTCGTTACCGAGAAGATCTGGGACAACATGCCGGCGAGCGTGCTCGACCTGGATGCCGAGGGCAACGTTAACCGCGCCGAGGCGCTCATGATCGCCAAGTGGCCCGAGCCCGCCGACTACGCCAAGTACGTCGACGAGGATGCCGAGCGCGCGTTTGAGCTGTGCCGCACCGTCGTGTCTGCCGCCCGCGCCACGCGTTCGCGTTATCGTTTGAGCCCCAAGGCCGAGCTCGACGTGGTCGTGCGCGCCGGTGCCGAGGACATCGAGAAGCTCGAGAGCCTGCGTTCGACCATCGAGCCGCTGGCAAACACTGCCTCGCTGGTCATGGGCACCGATGTTGAGAAGCCGGCGGCGAGCATCGCCGTGGTCGATAGCGGCGTCGAGGTCTTTGTGGTGCTCGAGGGCAAGGTCGATCTTTCGGCCGAGAAGGCACGCCTGGAGAAGGAGATCGCCGCGGCGCAGAAGGAGCTCGCCGGCTGCGAGAAGACGCTTGCCAACGAGGGCTTTGTGGCCAAGGCCGCGCCCGCGGTGGTGCAAAAGAAGAGGGACCGTGCAGCTGAGCTCAAGGAGATCCTGGCGGCGCTGACTGCTCAGGTTGCTGACTTCTCGTAGGCGTTACCGGGGGACGCGGTTTGGGGCATTGCTCGCTACTGCGGACAGTCCTGCGCAAGACGGACAGCACATTAAGTGCTGTCCTTTGCGTGCGGAACTTGTATCGAGCAAAGCGTCGGGCCGCTCCCAGTTCGTTTACGTGGTCGTTTGCATCTGGTTGGTCAGGGCCATCGGGTTGTGGCCTTGATTCCGCTGCAATCGGGTAAAGGCTGATATTGTCAACGTGAGGGGCTCATTCATTTTGGTGGGCCTCTTTTTCTGTTATGGGGGACTTTGGGTTATGGCTAAGCGTTCGGGGTCGTATTCTGTGCCGTTCTCGTTTGAGCTGCTTTCGTTTGATGAGGCTGTGGGACTTGCTGCTGATACGGGGCGGATTTCTGGGGATGCTGGGCCTCTGCTTGAGACGGTTGTCGATATGCTCGATGAGCTGGGGCGTCCGGATGAGTATTTCGATTGCATTCAGGTTGCCGGTACCAATGGCAAGACTTCGACCACGCGTTTTTCGGCTGCTATCCTTCGCGGCGAGGGGCTCAAGACCGCGCTGTATACGTCGCCGCAGCTTGTTCGCTATCCCGAGCGCATGGAGGTCGACGGGCGCGTTGGGAGCGATGAGTCGTTTGCCCGTGGCGTTTCTGCCGCTGTGGAGGCGGGGCATCGCGTGAATGCGCGCCGTGTGGCGGCGGGGGAGCGTGCCTATACCATCACACCGTTTGACCTGCTGACGGCCGCTGCGCTTGTTGTGTTTGCCGAGGCTTGCGTGGACGTGGCTGTGCTCGAGGTTGGTATGGGCGGGCGCTGGGACGCCACGAGTGCGACCGATCCTGTCGCCGTTGCCATCACGGGCATCGGACTCGATCACACACGCATTTTGGGCGATACGCTCGAAGCCATTGCGGGGGAGAAGGCTGCGGTTATCAAACCCGGGCGCCTGGTTGTTTTGGGCGAGGGCACGCATGAGGCGAGCGTTCAGCGTGTGATGGATGCCCGTTGCCGTGAGTGCGGCGTTGTGCCGCTCGTGGTGAGCCATGCCACGACCAAGGTACCGGCGCATGTAGGCGACACGGTGGAGTTTAGCTGCACCACGCCGCGTGCCATCTATACGTCGAGCATGGTTAAGCCGGCGTATCAGCCGCAGAATGCTGCGTGCGCGATTATGCTCTGCGAGGGGTATCTTGGTCGCGAGCTCGATCATGACAAACTCGATGCGTCGCTTATGGGCTGCCCCACGCCGGGTCGCTTTGATGTGCTGGGGACCGATCCGCTCAAGCTGATCGACGCCTGCCATAACCCCCAGAGCTGCGAGAACTTTGTGAGCGCGCTGGACGAGATCGATCCGTGCGTAGAGAATCGCCCCACGCTGCTATGCGCCGCGCTGGCCGACAAAGACGTGGCGGGCATCGTTGACGTTCTGGTTCCGGCGTTCCCCCGCGTGGTCGTGACTCAGACCGATTCCGATCGCGCCCTGCCAGCAGAGGAGCTCGCCGCCCTCGTTGATGCCGATAAGCTCGCGGGCGTATATCCAAGCGTATCCGAGGCCCTCGCTGCCTTCGATGCCGCGGGCGAGTCCTTCGTGGCAGCCGGCACCATCACCCTAGCCGGCGAAGTAGCCGGCCTGCTCCGTTAACCCATCCCCTTAGCAGTTGCGGTGAAATAGTTCCTGTTTTTGGGTTCTAGCAGCCCATCCAGGAACTATTCCACCGCAACTTAGTTTGGGGGCTTGGGGACCCCAGGCTAGTCTAGGCGGACCGGATCGTGGGAGTAGGCGTTGAGAATCTCGACGCCGGTCTCGGTGACCAGGGCTAGGTCCTCGATGCGGACGCCGGTGCGGCCGGGGAGGTAGATGCCCGGCTCGATGGAGAAGGTCATGCCCGGCTCGACAACCTGCTCGTTGACGAGCGAGACGTCGCCCGGCTCGTGGTCTTGCAGGCCGATCGAGTGTCCCAGGCGATGCGTAAAGTACTGCCCATAGCCCGCGTTTTCAATCACATTACGCGCGGCGCGGTCCAGGTCGCACATGCGCACGCCCGGTGCGATGAGCGCCTCGGCGGCCTCGTTGGCGCGGCGCACGATATCATAGATGCGTGCGGTCTCCTCGTCCGGCTCGCCCCAAAAGAACGTGCGCGTCATGTCCGAGCAGTAGTTGCAGCGGCGTCCGCCAATGTCGAACAGCACCACGTCACCGCGCTTGAGCACCGTATCGTCGGGCTCGTGGTGCGGGTCGCCGGCGTTGGCGCCAAAGCTCACGATGGGCGGAAAGCTAAAGCCCTCGCAGCCGTGCTTGCGGTACAGGCCGAGCATCTGGTCGGCAATCTCGCGTTCCGTCACGCCTTCGTGGGCGAGCTTGATCGCGTCGGCCATCACGGCGTCGTTGGCGGCCGAGGACGCGCGCATGAGCTCCTGCTCGGCGGCGTCTTTGTAGGTTCGCGCGGCGGTCACGGCAAAATCACCCAGGAAAAACTCGCTGGCGGCGCGGCGCTCCATAAGCGGCATCAAAAAGCCGGAGCGCATGACGGTATCGATGCCAAGCGGCTTGGTCGGATCGATCTCGCGCGCGATGGCATCGGTCACGATATCGGTATCGGTGTGGTAAGCAACGCGGGCATTGTCATACTCGGGCAGCTGATGCAGCGCGTTGACCAAGATCACGGGCTCGTCATCGCGCGCGAGCAGCACGCCGCAAAAACGCTCGAACATATCGGCATAAAAGCCGGTCAGGTAATAAATCGACCACGGGTCGTTTACGAGCAGCTGCGCGCCGGGGTGCTGAGCCTCGAGCGCATCGAGCACGCGCGCCACACGCTGGTCATCGACATGTGCCATGAAACATCCTTTCGCTAGGGTGCCACCATGGTATCCCAAGCCCGGCAGATAGGGACGTTCCTTTTATGCCGGCACTTCGGGACACTCCTTGGCATAGTCGGCCCGGCAAGCATGCAGACAAAAGGAGTCATAAGAGGCCCGTCCCAAATGGGCTGGTTTCAAAAGTATGGTGGATTACGGGGCTGGACTTGTATTACTTGACCATGGGAAAAATCGCGAAATTAAAACCGCAGGTAGACGGCTTATCAAAAATCGAAAAGTGCCGGTATGGATGGGGGTCTCCGAATCAGCCCCGTAATCCGGCATAGTTTTGAAATGGCACTATAGTAGGCACAAGCTAAATACCGATCCCAAGGCAAGTTGCGGTGGAATAGTTCCTGGATGCCGGGGTTTTGGCGGAAATCAGGAACTATTTCACCGCAATTGAGGAGGGGCGGGGTGGATGGCGGGGTAGCTAAAAGAGCCCCGTCCTAAATTAGCTGCTTAGGCTGGGTCGATGTCCATGCTGGCGATGAGGTCGATGCCCGTGTTGAGGAGGTTGGGGAGCACGACGTCGCCCATGCGGATGGGGGCGTTGACGACTAGGCTGCGGATGAGGGCCATGGCCTGGGCGTGGAGTTCTAGCGGGATGGCGTCGGCGGTGCGTACGGGGAGAAGCTTCTCGTCGCCGCCGGAGACGGCCACGGTCGTCGTGAGCACGCGCATAGGGCAGGTGAGCTCCTGATGTGCGAACTTATCACCACGCGGGCATCTGTTGCCGGTCACGGAGTGCACCTCTACCACGGCGCCGTCTGCGTCACGCTCTACCTCTACGGTCAGGAGGCATTCGGATGGGCAGGTCGTGCAGTTGAACTGCAGCGTTTCTATCACGCTATCGCTCATAGTTTATGCCTCCTCGATGGGATCGACGGATAGGACAATCTCGCTGGCACCCAAGTCGAGCGCTTGTTTGATGGCCTTTGCTGGCAGCGGGAAGCTTTCCAAAACGCTCGGCTTAAACGCGCGGACCTTGCCTGCAAGCAGTTCCTCGTCATCTGCCAGAATACGCACGCGGGCGGCGTCGACCGGTCGGCGCACGCGGAAGTTGAGCTTGGTGAGCGCCACGGCCGTAATGCGTCCCGGCAGCGCGTATCCCGCAACGCCGGCAGGGGAGACGGTGAGCTCGCAGTCCGGAACGGCACCCGCGCCGGTCCCCAGCGCGTACGCTGCTGCAGCTGCGCCAGCCCTCTCGGACTCGGTCGTCACGTTGTCGGCCAGGTCGTGCACGTGCAGCACGTTTCCGCACGCAAAGATGCCCGGCGCGCTTGTCTGCAGGCTCTGGTCCACCACGGCGCCGTGCGTGCGCGGGTCAAGCTCCACGCCTGCGGCAACTGAAAGCTCGTTCTCGGGAATCAGACCTACCGAAAGCAGCAGCGTGTCGCACGGAACGATGCGCTCCGTCCCGGCAATGGGCGCCAGGTGCTCGTCGACCTGGCTTACCTCGACGGCCTCCACACGGTCGTGCCCGATCACGCGTGTGACGGTGGTGGACAGGTGCAGCGGAATGCCAAAGTCGTCCAGGCAGTTCTTAACATTGCGGCGCAGTCCGTTGGCGTACGGCATGAGCTCGTACACGCCCTCGACCGAAATCCCCTCGAGCGTGCAGCGACGTGCCATGATCAGCCCGATGTCGCCCGAGCCTAAGATAACTGCGCGCGAGCCGGGCTTGAGATTCTCGATATTGATGTATCGCTGCGCCAAGCCGGCCGTAAACACACCTGCGGGACGGCTACCGGGAATCTTGATCTCGCTGCGGGTGCGTTCGCGGCAGCCCATGGCAAGGACGACCGCACGACCGGTGAGCTGCAGCATACCGGTACGGCTCATGAGCGTGACGGTATGGACTGCGGCATCTCCCACGGCCTCGTCCGTGCCCGGGACATCTGCGGGCGCATCCGAATCAATCCCAAGCACCATGCTGTCCAAGAACAGCGCAATGTCGGTTGCGTGTACCTGGTCGATAAAGCGCTGCGCGTACTCGGGACCGGTGAGCTCCTGTTTAAAGTGCGATAGGCCAAAGCCGGGGTGGATGCACTGGCGGAGGATGCCGCCCAGGTGCTGCTCGCGCTCCACGATGGCCACGCGTGCACCTGCCTTATGCGCGGCAAGCGCGGCCGCCATGCCGGCAGGTCCGCCGCCGATGACGACCACATCGAAGGCCTGCGTTGCTACCGACGCTACGGCTCCGGCCTCCGCGCGTTCGTCGCGCATATCAAGCGTCGCCATCCTAGCGCACCCCCTTCAGCGGTCCCTCAACCAGCCAAGATCCGACATCCTCTAACAGCACCTCGCTGGGGTCGCAGCCCAGCTCGCGGGCAAGGATCGCAACCACGCGGCTCTGGCAAAAGCCGCTTTGGCACCGACCCATGCCGGCGCGGCAGCGGCGCTTGACGCCTTCGACTGAAACTGCGCCCGGCTGGCGTCGGATCGCGGCCACAATCTCGGCCTCGGGCACCGTCTCGCAGCGGCAGACGATCTGCCCCCACGCGGGATCGGACTCAATGAGCTCTTTCTTGCGCGCGAGCGGTGCACGGTCAAAATCGTCCGGCGCGCGGCGAATCGGGTCCCAATCGTCCCGCTCGTGCAGCTCCACGCCCGCCTCACGCATCACAAGCTCCATGCGCTCGGCAATGGCCGGCGCGCTTGCCACCCCCGGAGACTGAATGCCCGCCGCCTGGAAAAGCCCCGGCACCACGGCTGACTGTCCAATAAAGAAGTCGTTCGTTCCCTTAATGACCGGACGTCCGCCAGCAAATGCGCGCACCACGCGGCGCGTATCCAGATCGGGCACCAGCTTGCGCGCGCCGGTCAACAGCGCGTTCGCATCGCTCGCATAGGTCTGTGTGTCGCCCGGCTCGCGCACGGCAGCCGTAGCGGTGATCACGGTGTTGCCGTGCACGGTACCTGTCACGATAACGCCCTTCGACACCGGCGTCGGCACCGGGTAGAGCGGCATCAGCGCGCGCGGCTCCTTGTCCAGCACCACGATGTTGCCCTGGCGCCAGACCATCTGGAACTCCTCGGCGCCCGCCATATGCGAGATGTCCGCGGCACCGTTGCCCGCGGCGTTAATCAGGTAGCGGCAGCGCACATTGCCGGCGGGCGTTTCCAGTGTAAAGCGCGCGTCGTCGCCCGAGTCCGTAACCTCAATCGCCTCCACCGGCGCGGACCGCATAAAGGTCACCCCGTTAGCGACGGCGTTCTCCAGCGCGGCGATGGCCACTTCAAACGGGTCAACGTAACCGGTCGAGGGGCACCACAGCGCGCACGTCGCCTTGGCACTCGCGCGCGGTTCAAGTTCGTGGATGCGCTCGGGGCCAATGATCGCCAGCTCGGGCACGCCGTTGGCCAGGCCATTCTGGCGCAGCTTCTCTAGGTGTGCGCGGTCTTCGTCGTTAAACCCCAGCACCATCGACCCGGTGCGGCGGAACAAAAAGCCCAGCTCCTGGGCCCAGGTGCCATACAGCTCGCAGCCGCGGGCGTTGACCTGCGCCTTTACGGTGCCCGGTGCCGGATCGTAGCCGGCGTGCACCAGGCCGCCGTTGGCCTTCGACGCGCCCAGGGCGATGTCGTTGGCCGCCTCGACCACACAAATGGACAGGTCAAACCGCTCAAGCTGCCGCGCGATGGCGCACCCGGTGATGCCCGCGCCCACAATTGCGATATCAAACGTTTCCGTCACAGTGCCTCCCAGACGAGTTGACAGGCTGTCAATAGGACTATCCTACGGTCTGCACACTCCCAGCGCAGCGGCAATGCGGCGAACAGCCCCAACTGCATCCGCCAACGGCAGGCGAGGGGAGACTCAGGACCATCGGTGACCTCGTCTGCTCCCTGGTGTCAGAAGTTTGTCTCGTTCTGTAACAGTAAGCAGAAGAGTTGGGTTCCAGATGTTACAGATCGAGACGTTTGCCAGGCGGGTCCTCCGTTTGTCTCGATCTGTAACAGCAAGAGGGGAAACTGGTCCTATGTGTTACAGATTGAGATTTAAAGTCAGGGAGAGATCTTCTGTCTCGATCTGTAACATCTCGGGACCGTTTTGGGGTCTAGATGTTACAGATTTAGATGAACCTATCAGTCGGTTTCGAATGTCTAAATCTGTAACGGGTAGACCAGTTTTTGCCGAGTTGTTGTTACAGATTGAGATATTGAGATTGGACATTTACTTTTGTCTTGATCTGTAACAGATAGAAGGGTTTCTGGCCCCTAGTTGTTACAGATTGAGATGTTTAACGGAGGACTCACCGTTCATCTCGATCTGTAACAGTAAGAGGGGTTTTGGGACCCTAGATGTTACAGATCGAGATTGAAGTCGGGGAGGGACTCCTGTGTCTCAATCTGTAACATCTAGACCCAGATTCCGCTCCCAGCTGTTACAGATTGAGATGTTTGTGTCCGCACCAGCCCCGCCCCTAGCCGTGGTCCCATATAAACAAACCCCGTGGTAAACTTGACCAGATTGTAAGTATTCCGAAAGGTACCCGTAATGTCCAAGTACATCTCCGAGCTCATGTCGCCGCAGCTTATGGGCGTCGTCTATGCCTTCGTTGGCTTTATCATCGCCCTGTATGTGCTGTCGGTCGTCTATGTGTTCATCGACGCTCGCCGCCGCGGCGCCAGCGCCTACGTGGCATGGGGCATCATCGCCCTCATCCCGTTTGTGGGTCTCATCGCCTACCTGGTCCTGCGCCCGCACTCCTACGCGTCCGACCGCGAGGAGCAGGAGCTGGACATGGCCCTGCGCGAGCGCCAGCTTGCCCAGTACGGCACCTGCCCGCAGTGCGGTGCGCCCATCGAGAAGGACTTTGTGGTCTGCCCGGTGTGCGATACCCAGGTTCGCAACGTATGCCCCAGCTGCCATCGCCCGCTCGATGCGCACTGGAAGGTCTGCCCCTACTGCCGAACTCGCATCCAGTAACGCATCCATCGCCGGGTCGGCCGCAAGCCACGGGCACCGCGCGCCACACCCCGCGCCCACACGATGAAGCATGCGTAGAAAATCGCCCGCCGTGCCATTAAGGTGCGGCGGGCGCTTGTATACCAAGGTAACCTGCCTATAATGATGCAAGTCAAAAACGCCGAGCGCATCGCACGCACTTGCATCAGGCATCCGAGAGGAGAAAACATACCCATGAAGGCACTCTACAATGACGGTTCGGTGGCCGAGCTTCCGCAGGACGAGGTCACGCACGTCATCCGCCACTCCGCCGCGCACATCATGGCGCAGGCCATCAAGCGTCTCTATCCCGAGGCCGACTTTGCTTACGGCCCCGCGACCGACAACGGTTTTTACTACGACGTCGACCTGCCCGAGGGCGTCAAGATCAGCGAGGACGATTTTCCCGCGATCGAGGCCGAGATGAAGAAGATCGTTAAGGAGAACCTCAAGTTTTCCGTGTACGAGAAGCCCCGCGCCGAGGCCATCGCCCTTATGGAGGAGCGCGGCGAGAAGTACAAGGTCGAGCACATCGGCGACCTGGACGACGACGCCCGCATCACCTTCTACCAGCAGGGCGACTACATCGACATGTGCGTCGGCCCCCACATCTGCTACACCAAGGCGCTGAAGGCCTTTAAGCTCACCGGCGTCTCGGGCGCCTACTGGAAGGGCGACAAGGACAACAAGATGCTCACCCGCATCAATGGCGTCGCCTTTGCCACCAAGGAAGAGCTCGACGAGCACATGCATATGCTGGAGGAGGCCAAGAAGCGCGACCACCGCAAGATCGGCCGCGAGATGGACCTCTTTATGATGCGCGATGAGGCCCCCGGCTTCCCGTTCTTCCTGCCCAACGGCATGATCCTTAAGAACACGCTGCTGGACTACTGGCGCGAGATCCACCACAAGGCCGGCTACGTGGAGATTTCCACGCCGCTCATCATGAACAAGCAGCTGTGGAAGACCTCGGGCCACTGGGACCACTACAAGGACAACATGTACTCCACCGTCATCGATGACGAAGAGTACTGCATTAAGCCCATGAACTGCCCGGGCGGCGTGCTGGTGTACGCCTCCAAGCCGCACTCCTACCGCGAGCTGCCCATTCGCGCCGGCGAGATTGGCCTGGTGCACCGCCACGAGCTGCGCGGCGCCCTGCACGGCCTGTTCCGCGTGCGCTGCTTTAACCAGGACGACGCCCACCTGTTTGTGCGTCCCGACCAGCTGACCGACGAGATCGTGGGCGTGGTCAACCTCATCGACTCCGTGTACCAGAAGTTTGGCTTTAAGTACCACGTTGAGCTTTCCACCCGCCCCGAGGACTCCATGGGTTCCGACGAGGATTGGGCTCGCGCCGAGGAGGGCCTGCGCACCGCTCTGGAGAAGCTGGGCATGGACTACGAGGTCAACGAGGGCGACGGCGCCTTCTACGGTCCCAAGATCGACTTCCACCTGGAGGACTCGCTCGGCCGTACCTGGCAGTGCGGTACCGTGCAGCTCGACTTCCAGATGCCGCTCAACTTTGATCTGGAGTACGTGGACGCCGACGGCACCAAGAAGCGCCCCATCATGCTGCACCGCGTATGCTTTGGCTCCATCGAGCGCTTTATCGGTATTCTGATTGAGCACTTTGCGGGCAAGTTCCCCACCTGGCTGGCTCCCGTGCAGGTCAAGGCGCTTCCCGTCTCCGAGAAGAGCCGCGACTACGCCCACGAGGTGTGCGCCAAGCTTGAGGAGGCCGGCATCCGCGTGGTCTGCGACGACCGCGACGAGAAGATCGGCTACAAGATCCGCGAGGCTCGCAGCATCGACCGCGTGCCCTACATGCTCATCCTGGGTGAGAAGGAGGTCGAGGCCGGCAACATCTCCGTCCGCGATCGCTCCAACGAGACCGTTCAGATGAGCGTCGACGAGTTTGTTGCGAAGGTGACCGAGGAGATCAAGACTCGCGCCTAAGGCAAGCTTCACAACAATTAACAAAGGCGACCGTCCACAAAGTGCGATCGCCTTTTTTCATGCCGAAATAAGAAAAGCCGCTGGTTGAGCGGCTTTTTTTGTTGCACAAAAAGGTACAGGTTTTTATAGAGGGGTATGGAGATGTACCTACTAGCAGTACATTTTGTGTAATCTGGGCAAACGCTGATTAATTGCTCGTATAATGTCGTCTGTCGAAAGATACAAAAACCTGTACTTTTGCGACTGCGCCTAGCTGCGAGCGAGAAGCCTGTTCTAAACGCCCCTGCATTTGCGTGCATCGCAAAGCCAAGGGGGGCGAGAACATGGAACAGACGACACGGCGCCAAGAGCAGCTGCCGGGCGCATTTAACGGCGCCACCACCAACAGCCAGCACGGCCGCGTCCGCTGGTATCTGGTCCACACCCCCCATGGAAAAGAGCGCGAGACCTGCGAAAAGGTCCGCCGTATTATCCCGCACGAGTTGATGCAGGACGCTTTTGTAATGCAAAAGGAGTTCTGGTTTAAGCGGGACGGCGCCTGGTCGCTCCAAACCAAACCCATGTACAAGGAATATTTCTTCGTCGCTACGCACGATGCCGCCGCACTCGATAGGGCTCTGGCCCAGCTGAGCTTTGGCTGCCGCATCGCCGGCAGTAGGGAGCGGGCGTACATGCCCATGCCGGACGATGCGCAGGACTGGTACCGCAGTGTGCTGGACGATGACGGCGTGGTGCGCAACAGCGTAGCGCGCATAGAAGGCGGCGTACTGCACATAGAACAGGGTCCCTTGGTGGGGCAAGAGGCCCGAGTTAAAAAGATCGACCGTCATAAGCGCTGGTGCCTGGTGGACGTAGGCGAAGGCGACTCCGCATTTAGGGAGCTGCTTGCGCTCGACGTGCCCAGCAAAACGTAAGGGAGACGTTGCACCGGCAAATCATTCGTTTTTTGAATTCACGGACGGGGGGGGGTTCCTGGGGACAGGGACGTAAGTTTTATCGTGACTGCTAATAAAGAAGTGACAGAGAGCCGTGCATCTATGGGGAATGCACTGGTTTTCGATCAGATAAAGCCGAGCGGCACGCTTGGATATCGCATTGTTAAAAGACTGTTTGACCTTGTGTTTAGTCTTTTGATGAGCGTTCTGCTGTTAATTCCTGTTGCTGTGGTGTGTGCACTCATTAGCCTTGAATCTCCTGGCAGCCCTATGTATGCACAAGAGAGGGTTGGCAAGGGCGGAAAGACAATCAAGATCCTCAAGCTTCGCAGCATGGTCGCCGATGCTAGCGATGTGCAGAAGTATCTGAGCTCTGAGCAGCTGCATCAGTGGGAAGTCGAGCGCAAAGTCGATGATGACCCCCGCATTACCAAGATTGGTCTATTCATTCGTAAATGCTCTATCGACGAGGTGCCTCAGTTTCTCAATGTCTTGAACGGAGACTTGTCTGTTATTGGGCCTCGCCCCATTACACGGGATGAGCTCGAGCAGCATTTTACGGATGAAGAAAAAGCCGAGTTGCTTTCTGTTCAGCCTGGCATTACCGGTCTCTGGCAGGCAACTGATCGCAACGAGGCGACATTTGAGAGCGGCTTGCGTCAGAAGATCGAACTTCGTTATGTGCAGAACCGCTGTTTCCGTATGGACTGGAAGTGCTTCGCAGGCACCTTTGGCGCCATGTTCGGCAAAGAGAGAACGGGGCGCTAGATGGGTTATCACATTTTGCTTATGGCTCCGACTTTCTTCGGGTATCGTGATCGGGTGCGTGATGAGCTCTCTCGCCAAGGTCATAGCGTTGTATGTGTTGATGACCGTCCAAGCGAGTCTGTCTCCTTCAGATCCCTTGCGAAGATCAGCTATAGACTTGTCGACGGGCAGATCGCTAAGTATGCCGAATCTCTTAAGAAGAAGGTCGCGACAGGTGATTATGATTTGCTGATCTTCATGGGTGGCATGTCTTTTTGTTTCACACGCGATCAGTTTTCATCCATCAGGTCATCAAGCAATGCTCGTTTTGTTTCGTACCTTTGGGATGCTTTCAACAATTGCGAGCGTTTCGGTGCCTGCCGGGATCTATTTGACGATGTTTATTCTTTTGAGCCGTCCGACTGCGAACGTTACGGTCTGAAGTTTCGTCCTCTTTTCTTCTCTGGGGCATACGATGGCCTGCCTCTCGTTCCCGACGGTGGGTTCACGTATGACGCTTGCTTCATAGGGAGCGTGCACCAGCCGAGCAAATTTGAGGCGGTTAGCTCTATCTGCGACAACCTAGAATTGCAGGGCCTGCGGGTGTTTCGTTACTTCTTTATGCCGTCGAAGTCGGCGGCCTCGTTGCGGCGTCTTACGAACCCTGCCTATCGGGGTGTTGAGTTCAGCTTTGAATCGCTCTCGACTGAAAAGATAGTTGAGATTTATGCGCGTTCCAAAGCAATTGTCGATTCTCCCCAGGCTGGACAGCGCGGTCTTACCATGCGCACGCTCGAGGCCATCGGAGCGCATAGGAAGCTGATTACTGCCAATCCTGATGCGGCTCTCTACGATTTCGCGAGTAAAGGCGATGTCGCTGTGTGGAGTGGGAAGGGCAGCGTCCCCCCTCAATTCTTTACGACGCCTTATCGGGTGCTTCCCGATGAAGTGTATCGCGGTTATTCCATTGAAACCTTCGTAAAGGCCCTGCTGGGTAACGAGCCAGCCTATGAAGGCTACGAGAAAGGCAACTTATGAGGATTATGGTCACCGGTGCCGACGGTTACATCGGCAAGGGAGTCGTCTCTCATCTCCTGGATGCTGGACACAAGGTCATGGCCATGGGTCTATGTTCGTGCGGGCTGAAGCACGATAATCTTGAGGAGCACGTCGGCGATGTGTTCTCCTACAATTTCCAGTCCAATGAGAACCCGGATGTACTGCTGCACCTTGCCTGGCGCAACGGCTTCTCACATAACGACATTTCGCACTTGGATGATCTCTCTAAGCACTACCTATTTATCAAGGCGGCGCTCGAGGCGGGCGTCAAGCGCATTGCCGTCATGGGTTCTATGCACGAGGTCGGTTACCACGAGGGTGCCGTTGACGAGAACACCCCCTGCAACCCCACTACGCCCTACGGTGTTGCGAAGAACGCCCTCCGTCAGCTCACTGGAGAGCTCTGTCGCCAACATGGTGCCCAGATGCAGTGGCTCCGCGGGTTTTATCTCGTTTCGAACGACGGACGCGGGTGCTCCATCTTCTCGAAGATCGTCGCGGCTGAGCACGAGGGTAAGGACGAGTTCCCGTTCACGAGTGGGCGATGCAAATACGATTTCCTTCCTTATGAAGAGTTCTGCCGACAGGTCGTCGCCGTCGTCGAGCAGGATGAGGTGAACGGCATCATCAACATCTGCTCCGGTGAGCCAATCGGCCTTGGTGATTACATCGAGCACTTTATTAATGATAACGGCTTCTCGATCAAGCTCGGTTACGGCAAATACCCCGATCGCCCGTATGATTCGCCCGCTATCTGGGGCGATGCAGCAAAGATTCGCAAGATTCTTGCGGCTAGGAGTGGCCTTGATTAACCAATACTCCCTTGGAGAGTTTGTCGGTAACTGCATTTACGTCGCCTATACTAAACTTCGCTTTCCTGGGGCGAGGCTTATTAGGTTGCCATTTTATTTACGAGGTGGAAAGAAACGCTTCTCTTATGGGTATGGCCTGACGCTCGGTTATGGATGTCGCTTTGACCTTGGTGGAGAGGGTATCGTCCTAAAAATCGGCAGCAACTGCAAGTTCAATGACAGAGTGCATATAGTCGCGCACGATTCCGTTTCGATCGGCGACAACGTACTGATGGCTTCTAATATATTTATCTCTGATACTAGTCACGGTGATTTCGCCAGTACATCAGCGTGTCCTGACGTTGCGCCGGACGACAGGGAGCTTGCTACTAAGCCTACCGTCATTGGTGACAATGTCTGGATTGGCGAGGGCGTATGCGTTATGCCGGGCGTTACGATTGGCGATGGGTGTACCGTTGGCGCTAATACCGTCGTAACTAAATCGTTTCCCAGCAATACCGTACTCGCCGGGTCTCCCGCACGCGCTATCAGGAAATGGAATGATGTCTCTCAAAGTTGGGAGAGGGTGTAGCTATGCTTGAAACTGCATCGGTTGCGATGGCTGTATATAACGGGGAGCGATTCCTTGAACAGCAGATTGACTCTATCTTGGGGCAACTCTCTTCGGATGATGAGCTTGTTATTTCCTATGACGAATCACAAGATGGCACTTTGTCACTCATTTCCAAATATGCAGAGACTGACGGACGAGTCAAGATTGTTCGCAATGCGGAGCCTGGCGTAGTCGGCAACTTCAACAACGCAATTCAGAACTGCTGCAAGGACATCATTTTTATTAGCGACCAGGATGATATTTGGAAATCCGGCAAAAAGGATGCCATGCTTCGACTCTTGAACGAAACTGGTGCTGACTTAGCGATACACAATGTGGTTCATATTAATGGGGAGGGTATCGTTATCTCTAAGCCGCTCTTTGAGGAGTACGGTATCAGGGGAGGTTTATTGCGAAACTTCGCTAAACCACGATACAGCGGATGCTGTATGGCTTTTCCTGCAAGCTCAAAACGACTCATCATGCCTATGCCTTCTAGTGTCGTCAATTACGATCATTGGATTGGTATGGTCTGCGAATTATTCGGAACGGTTGTCTTCGACAATCGTGTCTTTTTGGAGCATAGACTGCACGGCGGTAATGTAACGACATCGCGAAGGAAGCTCAAGATCGTTGCTGCTCAGCGAGCTAATCTCCTTTGTGAGCTTGTCAAGAAGGGGAGGACTCTTAAATGAGTACTGCTTCCCTTATTGTTGTTGTCTACAACCAGACTGTGGATGATGTGCCTGTTATTAAAGCAGCCCTAAATGCATTCGTAAGACCTGAAATCATCGTCTGTGATAATAGCACTCAGGAGTATGGCAACCGTGCAATCTGCGAGACCCTTGGTGTTTGCTATGTCGATATGGCTGGGAATAAGGGCCTTCCTGCGGCATATCGAGCTGGCATCGAGAGATGCCATGGTGATCTGGTTTGTCTGTTTGATGACGACACCGAGGTTGATCAAGATTATTTCACTGCTTTGGATGGCCTTGACGTTTCTTCACCTGACTGGGATGTTGATCTTCCACTTGTTATGAGTGGCGATTCTGTTCTTTCGCCTTGTACCTTTGACGGTTTTAGGGCCCATTCTTTTCCAGACATTGACTCTGTTTCGGATTGTTCTGAGCTGAGTGGCATCAACAGTGGAATGATTGTAAAGCGCTCCGTATTCGAAGCTGTTTCATACGACCTTGATCTCTTCTTGGATTTGGTTGATCACAAGTTTATTGATGATGTGAAAAAGGCGGGGATGAAGGTCGTTTACTTACGCGGCCCCCTTCTGAAGCAGAGCTATTCCCTTGCGTCAGATAACGTTGATAAAGCATTAAAACGCTTATCGATATTTGAACGCGATGCACGGCATTTCTATGGCAGTTCTACCCTCCGTCGCCTTTATTGCATTGGGATGCTCGCCGTAAGGAAAGCCAAGCTTTGCCTTAGATACCGAACAACTTGTTTTCTTATCTCGAACAAAGACGACTGAAAGGTGTAATTAATGAAAGGCATCATCCTCGCCGGCGGGTCCGGCACGCGCCTGTACCCGCTCACGCTCGTGACCTCCAAGCAGCTGCTGCCGGTCTACGACAAGCCCATGATCTACTACCCGCTTAGCACCCTCATGCTGGCGGGCATCCGGGACATCCTGGTCATCTCCACGCCGACCGACCTCCCCAACTTCGAGCGCCTGCTCGGGGACGGCTCGCGCTACGGCGTGAACCTCTCCTACGCCGAGCAGCCGAGCCCGGACGGCCTGGCCCAGGCCTTCACCATCGGCGAGGAGTTCATTAACGGCGAGCCGTGCGCCCTGGTGCTGGGCGACAACATCTTCTACGGCAACGGCCTGTCGCGCCACCTGACGCGCGCCGTCCAGAACGCAGAGTCGGGCCGCGCCACGGTCTTCGGCTACCACGTGGACGACCCCGAGCGCTTCGGCGTCGTGGAGTTCGACGGGGAGGGCAGGGCCGTCTCCATCGAGGAGAAGCCCGCCCAGCCCAAGAGCTCCTACGCCGTCACCGGCCTGTACTTCTACCCGGGCGACGTGGCCGCCAAGGCGCATGAGGTCAAGCCGTCCGCGCGCGGCGAGCTGGAGATCACCACGCTCAACCAGATGTACCTGGAGGAGGGGACGCTGTCCGTGGTCACCCTCGGCCGCGGCTACGCGTGGCTCGACACCGGCACCATGGAGAGCCTGCACGAGGCCGCGGAGTTCGTCCGCGCCGTGGAGCACTCCCAGGACCTTCCCGTGTCCGTCCCCGAGGAGATCGCCTGGGAGAACGGCTGGATCACGACCGCCGAGCTCGAGGAGGCCGCCGAGGCCTACGGCAAGTCGGTATACGGGCAGCACCTCAAGAAGGTCGCCGCCGGCGAGATCGTCAACAGCCCGCGCGAGTACTAGGAGGAACCCCTCATGTCTGAGATTTTCGAACCCAAGAACATCATCGTCACGGGCGGTTGCGGCTTCATCGGCAGCAACTTCGTGCACTACGTGGTGAACAACCACCCGGACGTCCACGTGACCGTCCTGGACAAGCTGACCTACGCCGGCAACTCCGAGAACATCGCCGGGCTGCCCGCCGACCGCGTGGAGCTCGTCGTGGGCGACATCTGCGACGCGGAGTTGCTCGATAGACTGGTCCCCGGCCACGACGCGATCGTGCACTACGCCGCCGAGAGCCACAACGACAACTCCATCGCCGACCCCGAGCCCTTCCTGCGCACCAACGTCGAGGGCACCTTCCGCCTCCTGGAGGCCGTGAGGAAATACGGCGTCCGCTACCACCACGTCTCCACCGACGAGGTCTACGGCGACCTGGCGCTCGACGACCCGGCGAAGTTCACCGAGGAGACGCCGTACCGCCCGTCCTCGCCGTACAGCTCCACCAAGGCGTCCTCCGACATGCTCGTGCGCGCCTGGACCCGCACCTACGGGCTGCGAACCACCATCTCCAACTGCTCCAACAACTACGGCCCCTACCAGCACGTGGAGAAGTTCATCCCCAGGCAGATCACCAACATCATCGACGGAGTCCGCCCCAAGCTCTACGGCCGCGGCGAGAACGTCCGCGACTGGATCCACACCGAGGACCACTCCTCGGCCGTCTGGGACATCCTCACGAAGGGCCGCATGGGGGAGACCTACCTCATCGGCGCCGACGGGGAGAGGAACAACATCACCGTGCTGCGCATGATCCTCGAGGCCATGGGAAAGGACCCCGAGGACTTCGACTGGGTCGCCGACCGCCCCGGCCACGACCGCCGCTACGCCATCGACAGCACCAAGCTGCAGCGCGAGCTCGGCTGGAGGCCGGCACACACCGACTTCGCCGAGGGCCTGAAGGCCACCATCGACTGGTACGTCGAGAACGAGTCCTGGTGGCGCCCGGCCAAGGAGGCCACCGAGGCACGCTACCGCGCACAGGGGCAGTAGGAGGGGAGAGACATGGCTGACATCGCATTCGAGAAGGACCTCTCCGTCGCCGAGACCGGCATAGAGGGCCTCAAGGTCGTCGACCTCGCCGTCCACGGCGACTCGCGCGGCTGGTTCAAGGAGAACTGGCAGCGCGCCAAGATGACCGCCCTGGGCATCCCGGACCTCAGGGTCGTCCAGAACAACATCTCCTACAACGACAGCCGCGGCGTCACCCGCGGCATCCACGCCGAGCCCTGGGACAAGTTCATCTCCGTGGCCCGCGGCAGCGTATTCGGCGCCTGGGTGGACCTGCGCGAGGGCAGCGAGACCTTCGGCAAGGTGTTCACCTGCACGCTCGACCCGAGCAAGGCCATCTACGTCCCGCGCGGCGTGGGCAACTCCTTCCAGGCGCTCGAGGACGGCACCGCCTACACCTACCTGGTGGACGCCCACTGGTCCCTCGAGCTGAAGAGGACCTACACCTTCGTGAACCTCGCCGACCCCGAGCTCGCCATCGAGTGGCCGATCCCGCTGGCCGAGGCCACCGTCTCCGAGGCCGACCTGAACCACCCGTACCTCAAGGACGTCGTCCCCATGGCGCCCAAGAGGACGCTCGTCACCGGCTGCAACGGCCAGCTGGGCCGCGCGGTCCGCAAGCTCGCCGAGGAGCGCGGCGTCGCCAAGGACTTCGACTTCTGCGACATCGACACCTTCGACATGTCCGACCCGGAGGCCTATTCGCAGTACGACTGGTCGCTCTACGGCACCGTGATCAACTGCGGCGCCTACACGGCCGTCGACAGGGCCGAGACCCCCGAGGGCCGCGCGACCGCCTGGAAGGCCAACGCGACCGGTCCGGCCCTGCTCGCCCGCACCTGCGCCGGGCACGGCATCACCCTGGTCCACGTGTCCAGCGACTACGTCTTCGACGGCACCTCCGAGGTCCACACGGAGGACGAGCCGTTCTCCCCGCTGTCCGTCTACGGCCAGACCAAGGCCGCCGGCGACATCGCCGTGGCGGGGTGCCCGCGCCACTACATCATGCGCAGCTCCTGGGTCATCGGCGAGGGCCACAACTTCGTCAAGACCATGAAGTGCCTGTCCGACCGCGTCGCCGACCCGGAGGACGGGCTCGCGCAGGTCACGGTCGTGGACGACCAGCTGGGACGCCTGACCTTCACGCGCGACATGGCGGCCGCCATCTTCCACGTGCTGGGCACCAGCGCCCCCTACGGCACCTATAACTGCACCGGCTCCGGCGCCGTCAGGTCCTGGGCCGACATCGCCCGCGCCGTCTTCGAGGCCGCCAACGGCAACGGGGAGAAGGTCGTGCCGGTATCGACTGCCGACTACTACGCGAACGCCGCGGGCCCCGTCGCCCCGCGCCCGGTCCACTCCGCGCTCGACCTGTCCAGGCTCGAGTCGGTCGGGTTCCACATGCCCGACTGGGAGGAAGAGCTGGGGGAGTATTTTGATGGCTATTCGCGACAGTGATGAGGTCTCTTGCGATGCTTAAAAACCTTAAGAAATTTATCAAGGCGAAGCTGTGGAGACGCCGCAACCCCCATAATTTCACAACCCTAGCTGGTGATAACTTCCCCCTAGATAAAGTGACTGTCGGCAAGCTTACCTACGGTTCAATCCATGCAATTAGTTATGGCGGGAATAGTGAGTTCCTAAAAATAGGAAACTGCTGCTCCATCGCCGATGAGGTTACTTTTCTTCTGGGGGGGGGTCATAGACTTGACTGTGTTTCAACATTCCCCTTTCGCGGAAAACTTGTAGGCGATGTTGAGGCTATGACGAAAGGCCCCATTGTTCTTGAAGACGATGTTTGGATTGGATATGGGGCAACGGTTCTTTCCGGCGTTACGCTGGGCAAAGGGAGTGTTGTCGGTGCCGGTGCGCTTGTTTGCGGGGACGTCCCTTCCTATGCGATCGTTGCCGGAATCCCAGCTAAAGTCATCAGATATAGGTTCGATGATGAAACGAGGGCTAGGCTTGCGGCAATTGATCTCGGAAAGGTCGATGCGGAATTTGCGCGCAAGGAGATTGAGCTGTTGGAAAGCCCTCTTGATGACGGGGCTCTTGAGTTACTTGAAGCCAAGCTTGGATAGAAGTGCGGGCTTGGGGCTATATAGAGGATTGTGTGAATGCTGAAATATCAGAACTGGTATGCTGGAATCTGGATTGCGGTTGTTGGGTTGTACGCCCTAGGCTGGTCGTCTCTTAACGGCGCACTTGACCCTGCTCTGTTAGTCTTTTTTGGCGTCAGCATCGTCGTTTCTATTATAATGGCGGCGCTGAGCAGTCCTATTCCCTTGGTTAAGCTTAGATGGGTAAAACGGCGCAAGCCGGTTATTACAATTGCCGTTTTTCTTGGCTTTCTTGTTGACTGGGCTTATCGAGGCAGCCTGCCCGTTCTCCAGAGCTATCAAGGATACGACCCCACCAGTACGGCTGAGCTTTCTGTCGGCATTCCCGTTTTTCATGTCGTGTTAATGGCTTTCGCTATTTTTTATACGATGTATCTCTCATACCTTTATTTATCTGACACGCAGAACAAGGGCTATCTTTGGGAGTTCCTTCTTTTAATCGGAATGCTTATTCTGAATAACAGTCGCGGGTACGTTGTATTCTGTCTTTTTATAATGCTATTGCTTTACTCCTCTTTTAACAGCAAAGGAATAAAGCAGACAAAAGTTGGCTCCATCGTCCTTATTGTGCTTGCCGCATTCGGCGTGATTATTTTCATTAGTGCCGCTGGCAATATTCGGAGCGGTTACTCGTGGAATGATTGCTCTTATATCGAGACCATCGGGTATTTCAACAACTACCCGGATTGGTTGACAAAGCACTTCATGTGGGGCTATTCGTATGCGACAAGCCCACTTGCAAATCTAAATTTGAACTGCTTGCGCTACAACGGCAATCTAAATATTGCGATCATTTTATTTTCATTTCTCCCCGAGCAGCTTTCCGCTGGCCCCCTTGCTCACGGTGTGACCATTTATTACGTGGTAAATCATTTGAATGCTGTTACTGGCTTTGCGACATTCGTGGGTGCTGCGGGTGTTGGGGGCGCTTACGCGGCTTTCGCCGGAATGATATTGCTTTATACGTTTGTTAAGGTCATTTTAAAGAAATTTAGGGTACTGGAGACTTTTGGCAATGCGCTTCTTTGTTTTCTCGCGTTGTCTATGATTTTCTTCAACTGCTTTACGACTTCCGCGCTTTGTTACATTCCCTTTTTTCTGATTGTTGCTTCCTACTATCTCAACAGGCGCTTGGTCTCAAATGACATCGTTTTGCTTGTACAGGAGCCCCATCCCGATGCTCCTGAGGCTTTGGGTTCTTTTACTGCCGCTCGTAGAATCCGCGGAGAGGCGCGATAATAATGAAAATCAGCATCGTTTTGCCCGTATACAACCAAGAGCGTTTTTTGCGAGATGCGCTCGAGAGCGTTGGGGCGCAAACTTATTCGGACATTGAAATTGTTGTAGTAAATGATGGATCTACCGATTCCAGCCTTCGCATTGCAACGGAATATGCGAAAAGGGATCCCAGGGTCACGATTGTTAGCCAGGATAACGGAGGCCTCTTGGCGGCTAACGTTACTGGGATAAAGGCTGCCACCGGCGACTATATCTGCTTCTTTGACCCAGACGATCAAATCGGCCCGAACTTCATTGCCTCTTTTGTTAGCGAAATTGATGAGAAGCTTGATTTCGTTGCGAGAGGCATTACCTACCAGTATCCTGACCGTTCGATTGATTTTCCTCTTAAGGAAGACCGCGTCTTTACCTGCGACGAGCTGAGGGCTCTTTCCAGGAACTATATACTTGATCCTTCCATGTCGATGGACAACACTATTTTTGTTGCGCGCTGGAATAAGGCTTATAGAACAGCTCTGCTTAAGTCCTTTGTTGACAAGTATGCCGAGTGTGTCGACGTTTCCCTTGGAGAGGATTCCGTTTTTACGTATCTACTTCTTCGTCATGCGAAAAAAGGAAAAGCCTGCGTGTCTCCTAGTTCATATTGCTACGTTCAACACGATGAGTCTATGACGCATGCAGTCGACCCTGAGAGGTTGCTGGAGAAGTGCAACACCACCTTCGAGCATTTCTCTCGCATCATAGGTGATTACGATGGAGACTTGACGCCCGCTCGGCTTCTGTATTGTGCCCAACTTACCGGAGGCGTTGCCAATGCGGTTGACGCTGAACTTCCCGAAGCTGCGGGTTTTTACGAACGAATTATTGCAAGTGAACGGTTCCAGGACGCCATCGCCTGCGCTCATAGACTTACGGCCGGTAAGAACATCAATATCGAGTTGCTCTATCGTAGGGTTCCATATCGCCTCTATCGGTTTGCAAGGAGGGCATATTTAGTTCTAAAGAAATAAGCCGGCCGTTCATTTTTGAAATTGGATAACTAAATGTCACGATCAATTAAGCGTAACTTCGTTTGGAATGCTTCGTACCAGATCCTTCTCATTATCGCCCCATTGATAACGATCCCCTATGTTTCCCGAGTTCTAGGGGCGACGCAGGTTGGTGTCTATTCGTATACCTATTCGATTACATACTATTTTGTTCTCTTCGCGACTCTGGGTATGGGTCAATATGGTGTGAGACTAATTGCTCAAGCGGGTGATGATAGGGAGGAGAGGTCGTGCAGGTTCTGGTCTGCCTGGGCCGCGCAGCTGTGCATCGCTGTGCCCATATGCCTTGCCTATGCGGTGTATGTCTTTATTGCCCCTGCTGGTGGCGCTCTTGTTGCGTTGATTTGGGGATTTTGGGTCTTAGCTGCAGCGCTTGATGTCTCTTGGCTGTTTTTCGGGGTCGAGGAGTTCAGGATGCCTACGATCCGGAACTTCATCACGAAGATTGCCGGGATAGGCATTATCCTTATTTTTTGTAAATCCGAGAGCGATTTGTGGGCCTACGTCTTAGGCATTTCTCTCGCATATTTCGCAAACGCTATCCTCATCCTTCCGTTTGTGAGTCGCTACGTTGACTTCTGTAAGCCCCGTTGGACGGATGTATCCAAGCATTTTCTCCCCAATTTGAGGCTGTTTGCCCCCGTTGTCGCAATGAGCCTCTATATGTCTTTTGATAAGATCCTTCTTGGTTCGATTTCTGGCATGGAGCAGGCTGGCTATTTTGAATATGCGGATAAGATTGCGAGGATGCCTCTCACGATTGTTACCGCTCTTTGCACCGTTATGCTTCCGCATATGACCGCTAAGCTTGCCGCTGGTGAGAGATCTGAGGCTGTGGGGATACTTGGAAAGTCGATTTGGCTCGTTCTAGGGGCTGCGATTGGGGTAGCGTTTGGAATTGCCGCCGTCTCGCCGGAGCTTGTTCCCGTGTTTCTCGGCCCTGGCTATGAGGCGTGTCTTTTCGTTATTCCCGTCGTTGCTATTGCTCTTCCGTTTATCTCTGCCAGCAACGTTATCGGAATGCAATACATGCTTCCAACATGTTCGGATAAGGCCTATACGCGAAGCGTCTGGATGGGCGCTATCGTTAACGTCGCAACTTGCCTTGTCTTGCTTCGCCCTTTAGGGGCTTTAGGTGCTGCCTTGGCAACCGTGCTGACGGAAGCCTCTGTGCTCGCGTTTCAGTGCTGGAAGGTTCGGAAAGACCTTCCTTTGGGCGAGTATGCCATAAGCGCGATTCCATTTTTGGTACTCGGCTCTATAATGACCTCTTTGCTTCGACTTGCAGTTGGTGTCCTGGAGCCTATTCTTGGCATGGGCTGGGTTCTTTTGATTGTTGAGATTTTGCTTGCGGTGGTGATTTACGGACTACTCGTTTTGGTATGGGCTCGCAAGTGCGGAAAGCTCGATTTAATTCTTTCTCTTTTGAAGAGGAATTAGCTCTATTCTGCCCCCGCGACGAACCTCTGGTTCTCGACCGGGCCGCACGCCCAGAGCAGCATCCTGCTGCCCCGCGACCACGCGCCGCGCATGTCGGCCGTGAGCGAGTGGTCCGATGCCGGCTGGATCCTGAGGGTGCCGTCCCCGTTGGCCGTGACGTCCCACAGCTGGGCGGCCGAGCCGTCAGGCTCCTCCATGGTGACCGGGCCGTTGAGCTCGAGCGCGCGGGCCGTGAGCGCCTTTCCGCTCGACTTGTCGGTTATCGTGTACGAGCCGCTCCCCGCGTCGCGCTCGAACGAGAGCGCGCTCGCCGCGCCGGACTCCGCGGCGGCCGGGCCGGCCCCGACGCCGAGTGACCCGTCGGGCGAGAGGAGCCTGTAGTCGCCGTCGGCGAGGGGCGCCGCCGCACCCGCGACGAACCTCTGGTTCTCGACCGGGCCGCACGCCCAGAGCAGCATCCTGCTGCCCCGCGACCACGCGCCGCGCATGTCGGCCGTGAGCGAGTGGTCCGATGCCGGCTGGATCCTGAGGGTGCCGTCCCCGTTGGCCGTGACGTCCCACAGCTGGGCGGCCGAGCCGTCAGGCTCCTCCATGGTGACCGGGCCGTTGAGCTCGAGCGCGCGGGCCGTGAGCGCCTTTCCGCTCGACTTGTCGGTTATCGTGTACGAGCCGCTCCCCGCGTCGCGCTCGAACGAGAGCGCGCTCGCCGCGCCGGACTCCGCGGCGGCCGGGCCGGCCCCGACGCCGAGTGACCCGTCGGGCGAGAGGAGCCTGTAGTCGCCGTCGGCGAGGGGCGCCGAATGAGCCGGCCGTTGATGCGAAGCCTTAAACTCATAACTAACGGCCCAATGATAGACGTCTATTATTGTGACGTTCGATGTTGCGGCAAGCTCAACTTTTGCGCCACCAAAGTTCCACTCCCTCTGATTCATCGCATGCGCAATAATCCCATTCTGAATCCCGGAGATACTCGGCGGGAAGGACTGGTTATCAGCATCGATGGAAAAGCTCTCTTCTTTGGCATCCAGGTGTTGCTGAATGCGGTCAGCATATTTCTCGGCCCATTCATCGGCCTTGCCATTTCGCACAAAGTAATTGTTGGAGAGGTCGGTCGAGCGGTAGGTGTAGTCGGCCTTTTGGTAGTTTGCCGTGTGGTCGGAGTGGGCGATTGCCATGAGCTCGTCGGTCAGGCCAAAGTACAGATGGCGCTGGTCTAGGTCTCCGTACCAGTTGTCGCTGGTGTCGTCCCAGGTTAGGTCCATCTGGCACCATTTGCCGTCGATCTTCACGGCGTTCCAGGTGTGGCCGTTGCCGGTGACGCGGCCGTTGGCGATGCCCGCTGCGTCAAGGAGCTTGGAGTAGATGCGCTGGTAGCTCTCGCAGGTGCCCTGGTGGCGCGTGAGGCCGCTTTCGGCCGAGCACCAGTTGAGGCTGTGGTCGTACTCCAGCTGGTCGAGCGTCCAGTCGTGGAGCCACAGCGCCATGTCGAATTCCGATCCGCTTGTCTCTTGTCTGCACTGGGCTACGGCGTTGTTGACGATCTGCGTGACGCTTGGGCGGGCGGCGTCGTTTACGGTCACTTCCGCCGTGGTGCGCAGGTAGTAGATTCCCTTGTCGTTTTGGGGGTCGTATCTGTCGTTGTCCATAAAGTAGAAGTGGATGCGGTACGTGCCCGATGCCGTGAAGTCGAAGGTAAAGTCGTGGCCCGCGGCGCCCAGGCTGTAGTAGCTGGCCCATGCCGGGCGTGACGGGTCGCAGACGCTTTCCTGGCCGCCGCCGTCCCAATAGGTGGGCACGTCCATGCGCGCCTTGGCCTGGGACGAGCCGTTGGCTTGGGTTACGTGGAAGGTCGTCGCGGTGCCCGCGGGAGCGTCGTTCCACGAGACGGTGAAGGTGACGCCGTTTTGGCTTGCGGTAGTGGAGTGGGCGTAGGTGGTTTGTGACGTGGCGGAGATTGCCGCGGGCGTGGGGGCGGTTTGGGCGCGGAGGGATGGGGTGGGGGTACCGGGTGTGGCGGTGGTGCCGGGCGTGGAGATGTCTGTGGCGTTGGCGGTGGGGGCGCCGTCGGAGCTTTCCGTGTTGGCTGCGCTGGCGCCGGTGGATGTTGCGGTGCTGCCCTCTACGGTATCTGCTGTTGCATTTGCTTTGGTGCCGTCTTCGGCTTTGTCCGTGTAGCTGTTCGTGGCGTCGGCTTGCGCCTGCTGCTCGGCTGTTGCCCGAGGCTGCATGGCTTCTGCGATGGCCGCCATAGGCAACGTCGCGCCGACCATGGACGTGCACGCGATCGCGCAGAGCAGGTAGTAAAGGGGTCGTTTCATAGCGGAGCCTCTCGGTGAGCAGCCAATAGGGTCCGAAGGCAGCTCCAGGCCAGCACTCCGCACATATTTTGTTGGGGTTTATTTTACGGGAACCCCCAGTCAACATCAGCGAACTTTCTGGGGAATGTTGGGATGGGGAGGGGCGGTGGCCCCACTTTAGTCCCCGGTGGCGCTCGGGCTCGTGCTTCGTTGACTATGTCTGATGCGGCAACTCCAGCATGAGGTCGCCTTGCGCCTCTTCGAGACTCGCCACCGAGACCTTCCAGGAAAAGCCAGTGAGGCCACTGCCTAGGTTAAGCTCTGCATAGTCGTATTCTTCAATTTTGCAGCCAGGGTGTTTCTCGTCGGGTATAAGACGGCATTCGACCGGCTGCGTCCCGATGATTCGGTACTCACTCTGATATGCGTACTTGGGCGTTTTAATAACGAGATTGTGCGGGATGCCCTCAAAGATCTCGTGGATCAGTTTTGGTCCGGGGACGCCGTAGGAGATGGGACCGTGGGCGTAGATGTTTCTGTCGTCGGCGATGTGTCTGTCGGTGAGGCGCGCGAAGCTGGCGTACTGCACAATGCCGATCCACCCGTCCGCGCACCCGAACTCCTGAATCATGCGTATCGGGATTTTCACGGCGTTGTCGACGATATCGTTCTTGCGGACCGTATACATGCAGTAGATGGGCAGGCAAGTATATCCGTAGAGACACACCCCGGGAGCCATGGAAGCCTCGAGCGGATCGCCCTGCTCACCAGGCAGGCCATGGTAGTAGCCGGCCGCGTTCATGTAGAGGTGCCCGTTCAGTAGGTCTTCGATGTACGCCTCTTTGGGTGCGAACTTGAGTAGGTATGCGATGTCGTTGTTGGGCATGGTGTTTCCTTTCTTTGGTAGTGATATTCCGGGTCGCTTTGCGGGTCCGACTTCTCACTGCCAAGATAAGGGAATTCTCAGAACCATCGTGCCGGATTGGCGTTGATCTGCGCCGCCTGGGTGTGCTGGCTCATTGGAACGATGGTACAGGCGTGAAAAGAGTTTTTGAGAGACGTCTCCTCAAGTTGCTGGATTCGTTGCCGGCGATTGCCCGCTATCGGGTTCCCCCTTAAAGGTATTTTACGAAGAGACTATGCTGCGGCACGCCTGGCTTGGTTTTCAGAGGCCGCCGAATGACGGTTTCTGCGTTTTTATGGGTACAGATGGATGAGAAAATGGAGTTATTTATATGCTGGCTGTCGCGCTTGATGCCATGGATAGGATTTGCGGTCGGTAAATGCGTGCTGAGGTCATTCCCTGATCTTTTGCGTTTCCTTGCCAGCGATGAACTGAATCGCCTCCTGAATTGATAACAGTTGACACTATGTTTAATTTAAATGTATGAAACTCATTTGGCCACATAGTCAATTGGCTATGTGGCTTTATTGGGCTTGTTCGTTTTTTATAAGAGGGGTGGTACTTGATGTGTGCTGGTTTTGAATTTCTTCAGGCCTTGTGTCCGGTTGCAACTATTTTTTTGACGGGATTTGTTACATTGCGTGACACGACACACATGCATAAGGAAGAAGCTCGTCGAAGAGAGGCGGACATGCTGTCTCAGCCATCTTCGGTTGCCGCTTGGCTCGAAGGCGATTTACGGGGCTTATCGCATATTGTTATTCGAAATGACAGCGATCTTCCTATTTATGAGGTCGTGGTTACCGTTGTTATCACCAAAGGACATGGATGTACTAAAGGAGAAGACTTAAAGGGCTGCAGTGAATATCGGAAAAAGTTCGCCCTGATTCCTCCTGGGCTCTATATTGCCGATGTCGACATGAATGGTTTTGGTGGCATGCACAGATTTCCATTGATTGAGATTGGTTTTATATGTGCAAACGGAAAGTCGTGGGTTCGCCGTGGAGATGGATCACTTGATCAAATTGACTCATCTCCCATCCTCCATTTTGAACTGGGTTTGCCCGTTGAATTTGATCCCGTCGTTCCCTACCAAATCGGATGATGCAGTTTTGTTCTAACCGTTGTTGGTTCACGGTCGCTTCTAATGGGTTGGCGGGAAGTGGGATTCGGTCGGCGTCGTGCCTCGCCTTTCTCAGTGCCGCTACGGATCTCTGGCGGCACATATAACGTTTGACATGCTGGTCGGGTACCAGTTGGAGGATGGTCTGAAAAGGGGCGAGAATCTAGGATTCCGTTGATGGGCAATAAGGGATTCATGAAAGAGCCGAACATCGAATGAAATACTTACATGCGGCGCGATGGCTATTGATTTAAGTTGCAATGTCGGTAGTTGTTGACGGTGCCGTTCTTGCGGACCGTATAGGTGCAGTAAATGGGCATACGGTAATTGCCGTAGATGCATGCCCCGGGAACTACGGACGCTTCGAGCGGGTCGCCCTGTTCACCGGACTGTCCATGATAGTGGCCGGCCGCGTTCATATAGAGATGCCCGTTCAGCAGGTCATCGATGTACGCCTCCATTGGGGTGAACTTTAGTAGGTAGACGTTGTCGTTGTTGGGCATGGTGCTTCCTTTCATGGGTAGTGATGTCCCGGGTTGCTTTGCGCGTCCGGGTTGCTTGCCGCCAAAGTAAGGGCGCCTGGCGGGGCCTTCGTGCCGGGAGTGGTGTGTGGCGTTTGCTTGGGTTGTGCTATTTCGAGATGACTGGGGGTCAAGAAGTTTAGGCCCGCGTCAACTCCATTTGTCATGTCCACAAAACCGTTGGCGTTTGGTGTTAGCATCCCTAGTATTCGCCTTGCTAGGGACGTTTTTTATTGCCACAGGTATGGTTGTTGCTCTATTAGGGGGATTCCATTGTCAGATCTAGTCCATGTTTTGCCGTTCAAATCGGTGAGTGACGAAGCTCAGAAAGCGCTCTCAAAGATTGAGTATCTCGAGGGCGATTCTGTAACCAAAGTGAAAGAGTATGACGACGTTGTGCGGTTACTTTGGGAGGTTAACCAACTGTATGAACAGTTTCGATGGAACTATGGTGAACTGAGGCGCTTGGTTCCGTGCGATCAGTTTGACTTCCTACCCGACGGCTTTGCCAATGGGGGTTTTGGCGAGAGGACTGTTGTTAACGCTGCCTTTGGAAATTATGTTTCCGCAGCCCGTGGTCTTGTCGATAGAATGCAGGCAGTTATGCGGATGTATGACCGAGGTTCAAATAAAGAACTATATAAAGACTATTGGGAACTACCTTCTTCTTGGTATGACCAAGGTGGCCTCTACGTTTTTATGTATGAGATTCGAAATCCAGTTCAGCATGGTCAAACCGTTGTTTCGCTTGTCAGGGAAAATGGTGTGACTAGGGTCAGATTTGATCTTGATCAAATTGTTGATATGCGCGAATACTATACCTCGCCAAAACTTCGCGCCTTTCTAAACAAGACAATTTCGAAAATCAAAGACCATGATTCATCCGATTGTCCGTATCTTTGTTTTCGTTATACAAACATGAGGTACAACGAACTTGTTATTGAGTTATTCTGTCATTTCCTGAAATGTGCTGAGCCTAGAGTGCGCGCCGCTCGCAAGGATATGCATAGTTTGCTATTACAACACAGCAAAGCAGTCGGCAAGCTGGGCGGCTCTTCCTTTGTTGCATATGTTGTTGGCGATATGACCCATGTTTATGATGAAGTTGATGTTGATCAGGTTAAGCAATTAAAAGATATACACCGAAAGGCGCGGAAGCATCTAAAGGATGCTCAAAATGCAATTGCGGCTGAGCGAAGGTTAATTCGCTAGAGAAGACCACACTCATGTTTCGAAGTCTTTCTTTCTTAGTCGACCGAGATGTCGATCGAGTTCGTACAAGGCGTCAATATAGACTTGGGCTGAGTTGCGGATATCGCACATATCCAGGCAACATCTTTCAAAATGTAGCTTGCCATTTTCTGTTTTATTTCGGCGGCAGGTCATTAGTGCAATTTCGTTGTCCTCGACACTGTCGGTTTCTTTGAATCCTTTTGGTGTGATGCGATAGATCACTCTGCCCGGATATGAGTCGAGAAGGCTTTTCCGTCGCATATCAATACAAATTCGTCCTTCTGGACCAAAGCCGTATTCTTCATGCCTCGTCGAATTTAAGGGGTGTGCAATTACGATTGAGCGAACCGCCTCAAGATAATTACGCGCCTCTGTGAGTTCATTCTGTCTTGAGAACTCGAATTTGGTTCTAATTACTTCTTTCAAGCAGGCGTAATTAATCTGCCAGTATGCATCTTTAATCCAGGTGGCAAGTGCTACCAGAAATACAGTGTCCTTAATGTTGGGAGTAAATCCGTCTTTGATGACAGCATTGAAGTCCTGAATGCTGTAGTTGGCCTTAAGAATAAGATCAGACATTAATTCATGGTGATCTGGGTCTTTCCAGGGCCACTTCTTGCGAATGCCACCTTTGCCTTCGCCCAGACCGTCCGTGGACTTTAGAGGCTCGATTGATTGCACGTTGTTCCCGTCTACTTGAGTTTCGCTTGGGCTCCTCATCGTTGTACGTTGTTAATTATCTTAATGATTCGACGGCAAAGCGAGGGGTTGGGTCACATTTTCTGGTACTGTCAAGTTTCTTTCGCAAATTGATTTAGCCGTCCTCGGCCCCGTCCTCTTCTAGCCCTCCGCTTTTCCCTTCAGCTCGTCCATCTCCTCCAGTTTGGACATGTCCAGGTACCTCCTCTTGCCCCATTCGTGCTTCGCTATGTAATTCAGCCTCGCCGACACCAGCATGACGGCCGAGTTGCCGTCCGGGTAGGTCCCGTCGGCCTCGTCCTCCTGATCTCGCGGTCGATGTGCTCGATCCCGTCGTTCGTCCTGATCCGGCGCCAGTGCTCCGGCGGGAATTCCGTGTAGGCAAACGTCTCGGCGAATCCGTCGCGCACCGTCTTCGCGGTGGACACCGGCGCCCCACCAGAGGAGCTCGGAGACGTCCTCGATCCTCCTGGTTGAGACGCCCGCCAGGTATATCTCGACGATGGCCTCCTCGACTGAGGTCTCGCGCCTGCGGTAGCGCTCGATGGCAGCCGTTCGGAAGGTCGCGCCGCGGAGTTTCGGCACGCCGAGCTCGACTTCCCCTGCCCCGGTGACGAGCTTCCTCGCGTAGTGGCCGCTGCGGTAGACCTCCCGGCCCGCCGCCCTCTCGTAGCGTTCGGCCCCGACGGGCTCGGACGACTCCTCGTCGACTGATACGATGTTCGCATATACTGCCCGTGCCCCTTTCGTCGATGGTTTATTGTCTAGTCGCCAGAAATCATATGAAGACGCGTGGACCGTGTCCCTCTATGTGTTTGTCAATTTGTGAAAGAAATGATGCGTCTCTTCCTTATACGCAACTACTTTCCCCATGGGTTATTAAGACTGCCCAAGACGGATTGTTGGTCGCCGGAGATTGGTTTGCCCAACTGCGCTTGAGGCCCTTGGTGCGGATTTCCCAGTCGCCCTACAACGCTCTTGCAATGAGTGTTGTGGTGGTCATTGCCCAAACGTTTCTGGCAATCTATGCGCTGTTTAGGAACATGAACTACTACGACATGAACGCATAGTTTCTTGAGAACTTATTCAACGCCTTTAAGGGCGCGGCGTTGAGGCTGTCCGCGGCAATCTTGGGCGAGCGCGTGATACATGTGCTGTGCAGGAAGAAGGGGAGTGACGATGAGATGTTCTGAATATCAGGCCGTTAGGTACTGCAATCCCTCCACGTTGTTGGCCGTATCAATGTGGGCGTTATATATCATGGACTTGGTGTCGGTATGAATAGGGTGAGACAAAGTGGACGAGCTTTCCAAAGAAATTGCATCTCTGCCATCTGATGTATTGAGCAAAGCATATGATGATGCTCTGCACCCTGTGCTCTCATCGGTCGGAGACACTCTGAGTTTAGTTCCCAGAACCGTTGGCGTATTGCTTGGCCCCTGGAAGAAATGGGTGTTTAACGGCGAGAGCAATATTGAGAAGGCGATTCGGCAAATCGAAGAAAAGATGGAAGACGTCCCGGAGGACTGCTTCTGTGAGCTTGCACCGAATGTTGTGGTGCCGGCTATTCAGCAACTGTCATATTCGTACGACAGTCAGGACCTAAGGGGCCTGTACGTTAATTTACTCGCGTCCTCTATGGATAAAAGGGTTTCTTCTCTCGTCCATCCGAGTTTTGTTAGCATAATCGGACAGTTGACTCCCGATGAAGCCAAAATGATGTCGTGGCTTTCTAAAGGGCTTGGTAAAGATCATATTCCGGTTATTGACTTACGCGTTGTAGAAGACGATGACATGCCAATTAAAGCTCGGTGGCGAGTGCTTTGCGAAAATTATACGAACGTATTCGATGCCATCGTTCAATGTCCCGAGAATGTGCCTTTGTATTTGAATAATTTGGAGCGACTGAAACTGTTAAGCGGAGAAACGTACTGTTACGAGGGAGAAGACGATTATCTTGGGATTGAGGATTCTGATAGGATCCGAAATATAAAGAAGGATAATACGCCTTCTGATGGATGGCGGTTTGATTGCGTACATCATGTTTTTAGGCTAACACCGTTCGGGAAGCTATTTATTAAGTGCTGCGTCTAGTCTTCTCGGCTTTGCTGATGCGATTCGATTCAAGGCAGCATGCTAAAGGGCGAATGCGTTAGCCAAATTCAATGGGAGTACCTTCTTTTGCTAAGCATTTAGTCTTTTAAGATCCCGACTGTCACCCTAGGGGCTTTCCTTTGTTTCTAAATTGGCGTCAATTTCCTTAAATACCTTATAGTCTGGGAAGGCTGCCCACAATTCGCCCTCGCTTTAGTTTACGGTGATGGGTCCAAATGATAAGGAGTGCATATGAACGAAGCAGTTTCAAAGGTTTTAGCCAAGTTGGGCCTCGGCGCTGATCCGTTCAAGCAGGAGAAGGTAATCGAATTAGTCAAGAATCCTCTTTCCGGAGCATGGGTTACCGTCTATTCGCACCATGACGCTGCTGATGGAAGGCCTTCCGTTTTTGCATGTTTTGCCGACCTTACACGAAAGCAGGAGATCCTTGCAGGTGATGATTGGTTGAAGCATGCCTCCAGTTTCTCACCAGGCTTCTGCGTATGTGCAGATGGCATCACTTATCATGACGGACGCGATGAGGGCTATGACTTTATTGTTGCCGAGCAGTATTTCTATCCGCTCGACCAAGCGCAGATTCTGGTCAACCAGGAATTTGTCATGCTGTTTGAGCTCTACCGCGGCGATGACGGTTGCTACTATAGCGTCGACAAGTGCGGCGAGAGAGAAAAAGTCGTCGACTTTGCTGGAGACGAGGTGCGTGTCAGGACCAAATATATACTGCGCTTTATTGCAGCTAAGCAATGCCTCTTCGTCTACTTTGTGGACGCGCGGCTGGCATCTTCGTCCAGCTTTCCTTTGGGGAGCACTGAGTGCATTGCGGAGAGTGATGAAGTCGGAGGAAACTACCATATCGGACAGTGGTACACGAGCGATATTTATGAATGCTATCTGCTGTCGATGCTCTACGCTCGAAGCTTTATCGAGCCCGGCGACGTCGAGACTTGTGGCGTATGGCCGTACGATGAGAAAAAAGAACTGTACCCTGAGTTCGTCATCGGCGAACGGCCTGACGGCTCGCTCGTTCGATACACATGTGACCCGAATAAGCTTGGCACCTACTTTGATAAGGAGCCTCGCGCCCCACATTACTTAACCCCCGTTTTCTTTAAGCCCGCTGTACTCGATAAGTACAGGAGCAGCCCTCACTTCGATGTCAGCGAGCGTCACATTTCATGCGGGAGCCAGTGGAGGTTCGAGATTGACAATGTCGACCCGGACAGAGTTATGGCGTATCTCGGCGATTTGGGACGCGATCTTCCCGAGAGTGAGCGCACCCATTTCCTTTCTTTCGAGATGTCACCCGTTGACCAGCGCATTTCTGATGAGGTATTCAAGACGGATTTGCTTAATATGTGGGTTAAGGATCCGTCAGGCCCCATTTCCATGCTTATGCGAGCGCGCATGGAGCTTGATAAAGCGTGGAAGAAGCGGTTTGGCTCGGCGTTGTTCAGACCTTTCCACCGTGCTGACGAAGGCATTCTTGAACAAATTCACATTCCATCTGGCAATGGCGAGCCTGAATTTGAGGCCGTGACTATGGCCCTCACGAGAGCCCTCGTTGACTACATCGATGAAAGCTCTCTAAAGGGCGCTGATGCGAAGGGTAGTATTAACAAGCTGGAGGTCTTTCTTAGTGCGAATGACGTCGTGGCTGACATCAAGCCCCTCCGTGACCTCCAGAGGCTCCGATCAGCGGGGGCAGCACACGGCAAGGGCTCAAATTACGATAAGCTCCACGGCGATGTGGTCACCGAAGATCATAGGGAAGATTCGAAAAGACTTATTGCTCGGCTCACGACCATGCTGAACGAGTTGACTGAGTCTTTACAATCCGTCGACTGTCACGAGGAATAATTCTAGGGTGTTGGGCTGTCATACGATGAGGGAAATACGTTTGTCGTTGTTTGCGGATCTAGACGTTCATGCGTCAAGACCTTCAGATTGACGATGTCTTCGCCTTTGTTGCTGTGCAGGTGTTTCTACGCGAGTCATAGGTGAGTCACGTCCTCCTGAAGGGTAGTATCACCTAGAATTGATAACTGTTGACAGCAGCGTTTGTCCAAGGACTTCAAATGGATTCATCTAAGATCAACGTGTTGCGAGCTTCTCTTGGCTCGACTGCAATTTCAGAGATACAGAATGCCTATTACACCTCGGGTCTTTCTTTGGCGGAGCTTCGCGAGGATTACGATTTGCCTTCTGATTTTACCGACTCTGATTTCATTGCTTTATTCGGATTATTCGAAATCGACAAGATGTGCCCTGTCTGCTTTGGGCACCTTTATGCTCCTCATGTTAGCAGGGGTATTTATGGCGCGGGGTCAACCTCATATGATAAGGCATGCGTTGTTTGCGTTTCGTGTCATCTTAATTCCGCTCAAATAGAGCGGGAAGCTGCCTACTTAGAAAAGGAGGGCGAGCTTAGCCAGATTTTTTCGAGTGAACCTCTGACATTTGATTGGAGCAAGTTCGATCCCGATAATCGTCAACATATTACATTTGCCTTTTTGTTTGCCTGCTGTTTGAACGGTGGTAGTTTTATAGGCCCGATTAATCTAGATTATGGCTACGATGGCTTTTATAAAGACATCCATTCTCTTGTGAAGGCTGGCTACCTGGTTCCTTCATGGCTTTCGAAAAAGGATGTCGATCAATATTCCCTTAGGGATAACGGATCTGTCTCCAGTAATTTAATGTGCGTTCCCTTTGAAGTGGATGTGAAGGGACCTCTGCCCACCGTGTATGCGGAGATTTATATTCGAGACGGCAGGGAAGCCATTGTATTGGGCAAAGGCGAAATTAACCATTGGCAAGCTATTGACGAATGGCTTGTTGGCTCGTACTTGGATTATGAGCTGTGGGATTGGGACGACGATTGCAGCGAAGGCAAAAGGAGCGAATTCGATGAACTTGTTCCGCAGCTGCTTGGACACTTCTCTCCTGCGCAAATTACTAGTTTAATTTGGGGCGCTCTAGCTACTGCGCTTAAGAAGGCTCAGGATGGAACCGATGGTCAAAAGACCGCCTCTTACGCAGTTGGCGTTGTTATCAACCGATGCAAGAGGGCTTTGGCGGACGAGTGGGATGTCAATCCAAATAAACCATTGATTGATGTCGACTATGGCTTATTTGAAGACTACTTCTTTTCGCATAACGTACCCATCGGTAAGTCGTGGGTCTACAGGCCGCTCCCGAAGATTCAGGATGGTGTGGCGATTCTTGAATGGCCCACGTTCCCCAAATTTGAAGATGAAGTTGATGACTTCTTGCTCGATAGAGCACAGGGCGTGTTCGATTCTTCTGGTAAAGAAGCTGTCGATTTGAAGTCTTATAGATCTGTGAGCAACTATGTTCATGATTTGTTCAGAGAAGATACGGCGTTGCGATGATATTGGATTCTTATTATTGGCGCAAAGAGCTCAGTTGCATGATGGATGAACTGGTCTCCTGCTTTCGTTTTTTAGTAAAGTATGCTGACCGTTTTGATCGTCATCCTGTCCTTAATCGAATTGTCGAACGTAAGGAGTACATTGCTGAGCGAGACCTTCTTCTCTCTGCATTTATTGTTCGTACTTTGTTTGAAGCGGGGAAGTTAAGCGATGAGATGGCTGACTATGAGTTGAGCATTGTGTCGTATCCTGCAACTCCCAGGAATACAAATAAGCTGATGCCGTTGCTTAGGCGCGTTCCTGACGATGACTTGTACGACTATGGTCGGCCTTCCCAGCTGAGTATTCCTGGCAGGCGGTTTGTAAATCAGCTGATTCATGCTGCTGTTATTCCGTGTTTTGATTTTGGGGACAATACCAGGCCTGCTGCTTTCATGGTGGTCTCGGATCGATTTGCTCAGGAGTGTCTATATCGATGTGAGCTAGACGTTTGGGTGAAGTTTGTCAGGGAAGTTGTTCATGACGAGGTCAATTCTATTCATGAAACATGGGATAAGGCTAAGGGCGAGTGGAAAATCGAACGGAGTCGAAAACAAGGCGAGCCGCTATCCTCTTCTGAGGATGTCCTGATTGAGGACAATGGCTCTTTTGATCGGGTCGATTCTTCGATAGTAGAGTGATGTGACTCTAGGTGCAGGCCGTCACGCATTAATTAATCTGTTTTTATAGCACGAGCGAGGGATGATCTTGTGGGTGAATATGACTATTCATATAGCTTGCCGGTTGATTTTGAGAATCGGGCTGAGCGTATCCTGCATCAAATGGTGACACATAATTTCTTTCGCGAATTGACAACCGCATAGCGGAACGCGGACCGCGCCCCGGCATATGATTTCCGGCGGCTAAACAACAAATCATTGACGAAGGGCGCGCGGACCGTGTCCGCGAACATCGTGTCAGTCGAGGGGATGTCGCTGTGCAAGGACATGAAGAATCTGGCGAGGAAGACCGTCGAGGAGACGCTCAACGCGCTGCTCGACGAGGTTGGGTACGAGCGGCTTTTCATAAGATCCTTCCCAATATATTGAGGCCGACAAGCGGCAGCGTACGCGCGCTGCTCTTTATTGTGCGGGACTCGGGGAAGTGGGCGGCGTTATGGTCGAGATGTTACTGGCGAATGGGGACGAAGCTGGTTGCGGCCGTTATCGAAGACCATCGTTTTTTGCACGCTCCCGCTGCCATACTGTTTTGCTTCCTCTCAGCAATCCGTAGACATCATGTTTCTTCAATTATAAACAGAAAAACTGTTTATAATTGAATTGCCTAAGAGGAGGTCACTGTGAAGCTTCTTAAATTAAGAATTGATGGGGTCACGCTGTTTAAGGACAAGCGTTTCGAGCTTGATTTTATTGCCGCTGATCGCGTTTTGAGCGATGAAGAAGGTAATTTCGCCGATGTGTTTCCGCTGCCGGTGGGGTCTTCGCTTTATTCTCAGAATGTAATGGGTGTTGTTGGCGTAAACGCATCCGGTAAGACAACGACTCTCAACCTTGTGCGCTTTGTGCTTGGCTATATGTCTGGCAGCTTTGTTATGCGACGCTTTGCAACTGGTTCCGATGTTCTCGGAAACTTGGAGCGCCAGGTCAATGTTTCCTGTGTATTTTTCGAAAAAGGTTCGGTATATCTTATTGAGTCCCAGCTTCGCAAAGTGGATGGCGAAGCTGCAGATGATACTTCTTTTGCGGGATCGCTTACATTTGAGAACGAATGGCTTTGGAGATGTCCCACATCACGCGTCTCTAGAAAGGTCGTTTTAAATATCGAGCGTCTGAAGGATGTCTCTGAGCCTATCCTGGTTCGTGAGGGGCCTGCTGATGGCGACCTTGTTCTTAACGATGCCCAACGAACTTTCTTGGATGACAACATGTCGATCGTCTCTGTCATCACGGGCAAAAAAATCGTCTCGGTGGAGTCTCCCGAGCGCACGCTGCCTTTGACGAGCTTGCCAACCCCTGTTGTTCAGGCTTTTGATCCGAGCGTAGAATATCTTGTCTGGAACAAGGAAAACCAAGTGTTCCATCTTAAGTTTAAGGGAGAACGAGCGGAGCGGGTGATGAATGTCGCGATCGCGACTTCTATTCTGTCAAATGGAACGGTTTTGGGTGCGGAATTGGTCAATCAAGCGATAACTGCTCTCAGAAATGGGGGCTATCTGATTGTGGACGAGATCGAAACGGGTCTTAATAGATCGCTTGTAGGCACAGTGATTGAGCTTTTTGCTTCTCCCGTTACGAACCCCCATGGGGCAACCTTGCTCTTTTCGACCCATTACTCGGAGCTTCTTGATGTGCTAAGACGTAAAGACAATGTATTTGTTCTTGTGCGCGACGATTCGTTTAAGACGGAGCTCATTAAGTATTCCGAGCGTATCAATCGGATTGAGAATAAAAAGAGCGATGTGATCATCAACAACGTGATCAAGGGATCTATGCCTAAGTACCCCGACGTTCAAGCGATGCGCGAGTATGTTTGTGAGCATATCAATGGATAATCAGGCAAAAGACATTCTGTCAAGTCGTTTTGTCTTGTTTAGCTGTGAAGGAACTGCAGAGGGCGCTGTTATCCAGGTGTTGTATGACAACGATTTGTTGATCGTTCCAAGAGAACGAGTGGTCAAAGATGCTCTCATTGTCGATCGTCCTTACACGCGAAAACGCAAAGCGTCCGAAATTGCAAACGACTATTTCTCGATGAACTACGAGACTGCTGGGGCTGAAGGGCTTGTGGTCGCAAGGATTGTGGACAGCAGCGCTCCCAGGTTTGAGTTTCCAAAGCGCAGACAGAACGGCACTAAAGTGCTGAGTTTTGTTACGCGACCGGAGATTGAGATGCTTGTGATTCACGCCGAGGGTGCCTATCGGGATTGGGGGAATGCGACCAGAAGGGACAGGCAACTTAGGCCTAACGAATTCTGCAAGCAGCGTCTTGGACTTGGCAAAATTAAAGAGAAGGACTTTCTTGAGGAATATTGGGGCAACGGCGAAAAACTTGTAAAAGCAATTAAAGCTCATGCGGAGACGAGTAAGCGAAAGAACGGAGAGCTTCTGCTGGTTGACTTGTTGAAATAGCAGTTGAGTGCCCGACGGAAGTATGTGGCAAATTTCGGAACCCTCGAGCACACCGCCCTTTTCATGTAAAGAAACCGCAGGTAGAAACGTTGTCACTATCCAGTGTGGTCGTCATGTCAAGAATTTGCCGCATACTTCTGGATTGGGTGCTCATTTAGCACTTTCAATGTCCCCACATCCTCTAAAAAAGTTCTTAAAACAGCCTTAAAGGCGCTCCAGCTCGCGTTGACAGCGTAAAATACGCATGTTTGACTATGGCAGAAGTGGATTTTAGAGGAGGGGTGCGCTATGGAGGTGCTGGTTGTTGGCAACACCGCATATGTTGACGATGACTTTTGTGCCAAGGCGTTCCCCGGGGACCACGTTAAGGTCGTCGCTGCCGCAGAAGCGCGCCGCGATGAGTCGTCGCCCCATGCCTCGTGGAAAGAACTGCTCCAGCACTTGGAGCAGGCCTATGAGTTCGACCGCGTGGTCTACCTTTCTAATTACCTTACCCCGCATATCGATAGCGTGGGCGATATCGAGCTGCTGCGTTCGGTCTTTCGCGCGTGCATGGGTCGCCGGATCCAGCTGTTGTATATAGCAGGTCCCGCAGGTGCCGAGGGTGCCGCCGATGCCGCGGGGCGAACGGGCAAGGGCATTATCGCGCGCGCAGCTAACGACCTGTGCCGCTACTACGCTGCTCGCGACGGCGTTCAGACCAAGATTCTGCGCGTGCCCTTCCTGTACACTGCCTCCGCCGCGCTGGAAGATCCGTTTTTGGTGCCGTTGTTCGATGCGTGCTCAACCGGATCGGTCGCTCTGCAGGGCGCGCAGGATGCGGCGTTTCCCCTGCTGTGTGCCGAGGAGCTTGCGGTGCTGGTACGCCGTATCTTCGACAGCTGGGATGGTAACTTTGAGACGCTCGACGTAGCCGATACCTTCCATCACACGGCGGGTGAGGTGGGCGATGCCCTCAAGGCGCTGTTCCCCGGCCTTGCCGTTGCCTATGGCGATTCTGCCGGCTACACCCTGCCCGCCAGCGACGTCGCTCGCGTGCGCTATGGCTGGTTTCAGCGCTACGACTTGCTGCGCGATCTTTCGACCATTCAGGCGCGTTGGGATGCTGGCCGCTCAAAGAAGGTCAGCCCCTTGCGCGCCGCCATCGACCGCATCCAAATGTGCACGCTGCCTATTAAATGCCTGGAGACGGCAGCCGCCTGGGTCCTGTTCGAGGTGCTGGAGCACCTGTTCTCCCAATCGGCCCAGCTCAACGTGCTCGATTATCGCCTGCTCTACGTGGTGCTGATTGGCACGCTGTATGGCTTGGACTTTGGCTTGGTCGCGGCACTGCTGGCTTCTATTGGCCTGGCGGCGAGCTACTTTACCCAGTATGGCTATACCTTCCAGGGTCTCTTTTACGAGCCGTCTAACTGGCTGCCGTTTATTGCGTACTTTGTTGTGGGTGCCGTGTGCGGCTATGTGCAGCTGCGCAACAGCGAAGCCATTAGGGCGGAGCGCGATCAAAACGAGCTCGTGCGCAACCGCAATACGTTCCTTACGCAGCTCTACCACGACGCGATCGAGGATAAGCGCGCGTACAGGCGCCAGATCGTGGGTCGCCACGACAGCTTTGGCAAGATCTTTGCGGTGACGCAGGAGCTCGACTTGCTCAACCCACGCGACATCTATCGCAAGTGCTGCGAGCTTTTGGGCGAGATCCTCGAGAACGATTCCGTGGCGATCTACCATGTTTCGGGCGGGGCATTTGCACGCCTGGTGGCAGCAAGTCCTGCGATTGCCGAAGATGCCGCACGCTCGCTCGCGCTTGAGCAGCTTGCATCTCTTTTGGGCGACGGGGGTCGTTCGAACCTGTGGGTGAACCGCGAGTTGAAGCCGGGGCTTCCCATGTTTGGATACACGATTGAGCGCGACGGGGCACCCGCCGTGTTGATCTTTGTGCGTAGTGCGGCCGAAAACCAAATGACCCTCTATTATCAAAACCTGTTCCGCATCTTGTGCGGCCTGGTCGAAAGTGCGCTGGGCCGTGCCTTTGATTATGAGGCGGTGGCGCAGGATAAACGCTGCGTTGACGGCACTTGCGTGCTCAAACAGGCTGCCTTTGGCCAAGAGCTCGCGGCGGAGCAGGCGCTGGCAGATAGCAAGATGGGGAGTTTTTTGCTCCTGCGCGTGGTACCGGGCATGGAGCCTGTCGGCGAGCTGGTGGGCGCAATTGGGTCGGCAATCCGCGAGAGCGACGCGGCGGGCTTGGTCGACGGCGACGTGCTCTACCTGCTTATGCGTCAGGCAAAGGCGTGCGATCTGCCCATTATCCGCGAGCGCCTGAGCGCAAAGCATATTGCGGTGGAGCCCGTCGACGGCGAGGACATCGTGGCGCTGCTGCAGCACATCGCTTACACCGGTGACGGTGAGGGGGGTGCCGCTTGATCTCGCTTGTCGTTGCTGCCGTCTTGCTGCTGATTCATGCGCTGGTTTGCCTGATGCTGTGGACGCTCATGAAGCTGGGCCTGCTGCCGGTGCGCGGGCACATGCTGGCTGTGATGGTGCTGGTGCCGCTGTGGGGCCCGTTGCTGGTGGTTTTGCTATCGGTCCGCAGCGCGGTGTTTGGCGAGGGGCTGAAAGAGTCTGCGCTGGAGTCGCTGCGCTTCAACGATGACCTGCATCGCAGTATGTCGGTACCGAGTGGTGAGGACGATTCAGGCGTAGTGCCGCTCGAGGAGGCGCTCATCGTCAACGACCCGGCATACCGGCGCCGCCTAATGCTCTCCATGCTCACCGAGGAGCCCGACGCTTACCTGGCGCAGCTGCAGGCGGCTAAGCTTAACGACGACGTTGAGGTGGCGCACTATGCCGCGACGGCGGTGGCGCAGATCTCCAAGGAGTCCGACCTTAAACTGCAGCAGCTGGAGCGCGCCTTTAAGACGGACCCGAGCGCGCAAAACCTCATCGAATACTGCGATTTTCTTGGTGAATACTTAGGCTCGGGCTTGGCCGAGGGGCGCGTGGCTCAGATTCAGCGCCAACAGTACGCGCGCCTGCTTGCGCGTCGCTGCGAGCGCGAGGATACCCTTGAGCTGCGCATTCGATACGCGACGGCGCTGGCCGATGTCGGACAGATCGACGAGGCGCAGGCCGTGACCGACCAGCTGGTGCTCGACGTGCCCGACGAGCAGGAGGTTTGGATGCTTTGCCTGCGCCTGGCCGTGATGCGCCGCGACGGTGACGAAGTCCACCGTGTGATCGATGCGATTGACAAGCAACATGTGTATTTAAGCGCCGACAACCGCGAAAAGTTGGCGTTTTGGCGCGACGGGGAGGAGGCTAGATGAGCGTGGCGCAACATATCCGCGACCGTGCAGACCGCTTTCGTTGGATGGGGCTGCTCGTAGTGTGGGCTATTTTTATCGTCATGGCCGCCGTGCTGCTGATCGAACGCGCCGGCGTGCAGTACAGTGCTGGACAGCACAAGCTGGGCATGCTCGCCGCCAACGACGCGGTGCCGGCCTCCTCGGCAATCTTTGGCCAAAAGCCCACGTGCCTGGTCATTACCGATTCCGATCAAGCTGGCGTCGAGGACGTAAAGGAACAGTTCGACCAGATCCTGCTCGACATGAAGATCGCGCACCGCGACGTGGACCTTGCCCTGGATGGTGCGGATGCCATTCCCTCGCTGACCTCCTTCGATCGCGTGATTTTGCTCATGCCGTCGCTCGATGGGCTCGGTACGCACCTGAGCGACATTATGAGTTGGGTGAGTGCCGGTGGTTCGCTTATGCTCGCCATGCCGCCGGATAACTCGAGCTATCTGCAAGTGATTGCCTCCAAGCTTGGCATTGAATCGGCCGGATATGACTATGTAAAAGCCGAAAGCATTGTGCCGAGCGAAGACTTTATGCTGGGCGGGGGAGAGCGCTACGAGCTCTCGGATCCCTTCGATTCTTCGCTCTCGGTTTCATTGCGCGAAACGGCCCACGTATGGGCAAAGACCGGTGACACTGGCACGCCGCTCATTTGGTCTAACGATTGCGGCAGTGGTCACACCGTGGTGTGCAATATCGGTATCTATGACAAGGTCATGCGTGGCTTTTACGCCGCGGCGATCAGTCTGCTGGGTGATACCACGGCCTATCCGGTCATCAACAGCGCCGTGTTCTATTTGGACGACTTTCCTAGCCCCGTGCCCTCGGGCGATGGTACTTATATCAAGCGTGACTACGGCCTTTCCATTGCGGATTTTTACACCAAGGTCTGGTGGCCCGATCTGCAAAAGCTCGCGCAAAAATACGGCATTCGCTATACCGGCGTGATGATCGAAAACTACGAGGACGCGGTCAACCAGACCGAGCCCGCGCGACAGGCCGATACCACGCAGTTCCGCTATTTTGGCGGCATGCTGCTGCAGATGGGCGGCGAGCTGGGCTTTCACGGCTACAACCATCAGCCGCTTGCGCTCTGGGACACCGACTATGGTACGTTGTACGTCTACAAGACCTGGAAGAACAAAGAGACGCTCGTCGCTTCGCTCAACGAACTTATCGCGTTTCAGGACGAGGTCCTGCCCAACGCTCATGGCTCGGTTTACGTGCCGCCGTCGAATATCCTTTCGGCCCGCGCGCGCAAGCTTATCGGTACCGATGTTCCGCGAATTAAGACCATTGCCAGTACGTATTTTGAGGATGGCACCGACCTGCCGTACGTGCAGGAGTTTGGCGTGGCGAGCGATGGCATTGTGGAGCAGCCACGTATTGTTTCGGGCGGCATGGTCGACGATTCCTATATGCGCCTGGCAGCCGTGTCCGAGCTCAACATGCACTACGTGAGCACGCACTTTATGCACCCGGACGACCTTTTGGATCCCGATCGCGGAGCCAAGGAGGGCTGGGAGGTCTACAAGGGCGGCCTGGTCGACTACCTGGAGTGGCTTACCAAATCCGCGCCCGACCTGCGGCACCAGACGGCGTCGGAGTGCTCCGGTGCCATCCAGCGCTTTTCGTCCGTGACGGTGAGCGTGGATACCAGCGCGGATGCCTGGACGCTCAGCCTGGGCAATTTCCACGACGAGGCGTGGCTCATGTTCCGCGCCAATAATGGCGAGCCGGGTGCGGTGACGGGTGGCGAACTGACGCAGCTTACGGGCAATCTGTATCTGCTCAAGGCAAATGATAAGACCGTGACGATCGAGCGCAAGGAGGGTGGCGATAAATGAGAATCTGCTTGGTACTCGAGGGTTGCTACCCCTATGTGCACGGCGGCGTATCTACCTGGATGCATGGCTACATTACGGCCATGCCCGAGCACGAGTTTGTGCTGTGGGTGATCGGCGCGCATGCTGCCGACCGTGGCAAGTTTGTCTACGAGCTGCCCGGCAACGTGGTCGAGGTGCACGAGGTGTTCCTGGACGACGCCCTGCGGCTTTCGGGCGAGCAACATGAAGCCAGTTTTAACGACCGTGAGCGCGAGGCGCTACGCCGTCTGGTGTCGCTCTCCAATCCGGACTGGGACGTGTTATTCGATATCTTCCACCGCCGTCGCGTGCATCCGCTCTCGTTTTTACAGAGCCGCACGTTTATGGATATCTTTCGCGACGTGTGCCTGGCCGAGTATCCCTACACGCCCTTTGCCGATGCATTTCACACCATGCGCTCCATGTTGCTGCCCGTGCTCTACCTGTTGGGCAGCGAGGTGCCGGTGGCCGATGTGTACCATGCCATCTCGACCGGCTACGGTGGCCTGCTCGCCTGCCTGGGCTCAAGCGTTCACCATGCGCCGGTGCTGCTGACCGAGCATGGCATCTATACCCGCGAGCGCGAGGAAGAGATCATTCGCGCCGATTGGGTGGTGCCGTCGTTTAAGGACCGCTGGATCCGCTTTTTCTACCTGCTTTCGGAGGAGATCTACCGCCGCGCCTTCCGCGTGACGAGTTTGTTCCATAACGCCCGCAAGACGCAGATTGATATGGGCTGCGATGCGGACAAATGCCTGGTCATCCCCAACGGCATCCAGTTCGATCGCTTTAAGGATATTCCCTTAAAGACCGATGACGGCTGGGTGGATATTGGCGCGGTGGTGCGCCTTGCGCCCATCAAGGATGTCAAGACCATGATCTATGCCTTCTTTGAGCTGCACGAGCGCCTGCCCAAGGTGCGCCTGCACATCATGGGCGGCGTGGACGACGAGGAGTACGGCGCCGAGTGCCACGCGCTGGTCGAAACCCTGGGCGTGCGCGACCTGATCTTTACCGGCCGCGTCAACGTAGTCGAGTACATGGAAAAGCTCGACTTTACCATTTTGACGAGCATCTCCGAGGGCCAGCCGCTCAGCGTGCTGGAGTCGCTTGCAGCGCGCCGTCCCTGCGTGACGACTGAGGTGGGCTGCTGCCGTGAGTTGCTCGAAGGCGCCCCGGGCGACGACTTTGGCGTGGCGGGTTTTGTGACGCCGCCTATGTATCGCAAGGGCTTGGCCGATGCCATGGAACGCATGTGCACAAGCCGCGCCCGCCGTATCGAGATGGGGGAGCGCGGCCAGCGTCGCGTTGCCACGTACTTCTTGCACGAGCAGATGCTCGCCAACTATCGCGCGCTGTACGACGAGACAGCATGTGCGTTTAACCTGCCCAGAGAGGGGGAGTAGCCGGTGGCCGGAATTGGTTTTGAGCTCAAGCGCCTGTTTAGGCGCAAGGGCCTGTTTGCCACGATGCGCGCTTACGGCTACGCCGGCATTGTGTGCACGGGCCCCATGCTGTTGGGCGTTCTGCTCCAGGTGGGTATCTTGGTGCTGTGCGGTCTGTGGGGTGTGGGCCGTGCCAACCAGGATCTGCTGGTGTGCATGGTGACCTACACACTGCTGGCCTCGCTTACGCTCACGAGCTTTTTCTCCATGCCGGTCACGCGCTTTTTGGCTGATATGTTGTTTGCCGAGCGCGAGGACGAGATTCTGCCCTCGTTTTGGGGCTCCAATGCTGTCATGCTCGTTGCGGGCACGGTGCTCTACGGTGTCTTTCTGCTGTTCTCGGGCGCCACGCTGCTGCAGGGGCTGCTATGCCTGTGGCTGTTCAACATTATGATCGTCAACTGGAACGGCATGAGTTACCTCACGGCCATCAAGGATTACCGCGGTATCCTGTGCAGCTTTGCGGCTGCCATTGGCGTGGCGTGCCTGTGCGCCCTGGTCGCGCTGGCGCTGGGACTGCCGCCGGTCGAGGGCCTGTTGGCATCAATTGCTCTGGGCTACGGCGTCATGCTCGCCTGGGACGTGGTGCTGCTGTACCGGTATTTTCCGCAGAGCGATCGCAGCCCCTGGCTCTATTTACGGTGGCTTGATCAGTTTATGCCGTTGGCGCTCACGGGTTTGTTTACCAACCTGGGCCTCTTTGCGCACTTGGTGATAATATGGGCCGGTCCCATTGGCGTGCAGGTTAAGGGCTTGTTTTATGGTGCGCCCTACCACGATGTGCCGGCGCTCATCGCGTTTTTGACGATCCTGGTCACGTCCGTCAACTTTGTGGTCTCGGTCGAGGTCAACTTTTATCCGCGTTACCGCGACTACTACAGCCTGTTCAACGACGGTGGCGTGGTGGGCGACATTGTGGTGGCCGAGGAGGAAATGCTTGCCACGCTCAACCGAGAACTGCGGTTTTGTGCGCTCAAGCAACTGTTTGTGACGGCGGCGGTCATCTCGCTCGAGACTACGGTGCTGTCGGCCCTACCGTTGGGCTTTAACAACCTGATGCACGGGTATTTTCGCACGCTGTGCGTGGGCTATGGCCTATATGCCGTGGGCAACACGATCCTGCTGATCTTGCTGTACTTTACCGACTACAAGGGGGCCGTGCTGGCCTCGGGGCTGTTTGCCGGTGCGGCCGGGCTGGCGACTGCCGTGTCGTTGCTTTTGCCGCAGCAGTTTTACGGCTTTGGCTTTTTGTTGGGTGCGGCGGTGTTTTTTATCGTGGCGCTGCTGCGGCTCGATACCTATACCGCCAACTTCCCGTATCGTATCCTGAGTCAGCAGCCTATTGTGGCTACTGACAAGACGGGCTGGTTTACCGAACTTGGCCGGGTGCTCGACCGTGTTGAGCAACGCTACGAGGAAGGTCGCCATAAGGGTGAGCCACATGGTGCGTTTGAGCGCGCTGTAGTTCACGTGTATCGCAGCCATTGGGGAGGTTCTGATGACCGATAGAATGATGTCCCGCCGTCGCCTGTTTGAGGCGGCTGCCGGTGCGCTGTTGCTTTCGGGCTGCTCGGTGCAGGAAGACTCCTCGACCAAAAAGGTCAAAAAGCAGGACAAGATTAAAAAGGCCGAGTCCTCGGACGGTACCAAGCACCTGCGCGATAAGGACGAGCTGTACGAGGTTTACGACGACTCGGGCATTGTAACCATGTACCTGACGGTCTCGCGCGGCAACAGCTCCGAGAACACCGACCACAGCTGGGCCGAGATCAACACGTACTCGGTGTATGACTATGCCGACATGGGTGTGACGCGCTATCAGGTTATGGGCCTGCTGCAGCCGGGCGACGAAGAGGGCCCAGTTGCCGGCGAGGTTGGCTATGGCGAGGAAGCGCCCAATGCTACCGTGCAGGTGCGTGGCCAGACGTCGAGCGGTTATACGCAGAAGAATTACAAGGTGGAGCTCAAAAAGGGCAAGGGTACCTGGCGCCAACAGCGCGCGATTGCGCTCAACAAGCACATGGGCGAGGGTATGCGTTTTCGCAACAAGATGGCCTATGACCTTATCCGCGGGATTCCCCAGATGATGGGCCTGCGCACGCAGTTTGTGCATCTGTGGGTGTGCGACCAGACCGAAAAGTCCAACGATACCTTTGAGGACTACGGCCTGTTTACGCAGGTGGAGCAGCTCAACAAGACGGCGCTTAAGGCGCATGGCTTGGATAAGAACGGGCACCTGTACAAGGTGAACAACTTCGATTTCCATCGCTACGAGGACACCATTAAGCTTGCCGATGATCCCGACTATAACCAGGCAAACTTTGAGGGCATGCTCGAGATTAAGGGCGATACGGACCACACCAAGCTCATCGAGATGCTCGATGCACTCAACGACGAATCGCAAAAGATCGATGACGTGCTCGACACCTACTTTGATACCGAGAACCTGGTCTATTGGTTGGCGTTTCAGATCCTGACGGGCAACTGCGATACGCAGAACCGCAACTGCTATCTGTACAGCCCGCTTAACTCCAAGGTCTGGTACATCCTGGATTGGGATAACGACGGCATGCTGCGTAAGCTCGAGCTTTCTCTTACCGGGTTTTCGGACTACGCGAGCTGGGAGCGCGGTGCAAGCAACTACTGGGGCAACGTGCTGTTTAACCGCGCGTTGCGCAGCAAGTCGTTCCGCAGCGAACTCGACCGTGCCGTCAAGGACTTGCGCTCGTATTTGACCGAGACGCGCCTGATCAAGATGATCAAGCATTATCGCGAGGTTACCGAATCGCTAGTCTTTGCTTCGCCCGATATCGACAATCTGCCTGTCACCAAGGATCAATACGAGCAGATCGCCGCGGCGATTCCCTCCGAGATCGAAGAGAACTACAAGAGCTTCCGCGAGAGCTATAAAAAGCCCATGCCGTTTTACATCGGCGTGCCGCAGATCGATAACGGCAAGCTGCGCATGAACTGGGATGCGTCCTACGACTTTGAGGCGCGCGACATTCGCTACACCGTAGAGCTTGCGCGCGACTATGCCATAAGCGACGTGGTCTTTAAGGCCGAGGACGTGCTGCTTCCCGAGGTGACCTGCGATGCGCCCGATGCCGGCCAGTATTTTGTGCGCGTGCGTGCCACCAACTCCGACGGTTATACGCAAGATGCGTTTGACTACTATGTGACCGACGACGGCAAGCACTACGGCATGAAGTGTTTTTACGTGCAAGACGGCGGTAAGGTCGTGGAGGACACGTATGAGGAGGGCTAGCGCGCTGCTTGAGCGCTTGTCGGCCCCGCCTGCACGTGCCACGCAGGAGCGCTATCGCCACGAGCTCAAATATCTCATTAACGAGGGTGAGCACTCCGCGCTTGCCTGTCGCATGGCGCCGGTGTTTAAGCTGGACAAGCATGCGCGCTCGGGTGGTTACACCATTCGCAGCCTATACTTTGATGACTACTGCAACTCGGCCTACGAGGAAAAAGACGCCGGCATTCTCATGCGCAAAAAGTATCGCGTGCGTATCTATAACGGCAGCGACAAGGTGATTAAGCTCGAGCGCAAAAAGAAGTACGGCAGCTGGATCTACAAGGAGGACGCGCCGCTTACGCGCGGCGAGTTTGAGCAGATCCTGGCTGGCGACTACGACTTTTTGCTGAGGAGCCCGCACCAACTCTGCCGCGAGTTCTACATCGAGTGCATCTGCAACATGATGCGCCCGCGGACCATCGTGGACTACGAGCGCGAGCCGTGGGTGATGGATGAGGGCACCGTGCGCATTACGTTTGACATGAACGTGCGTGCCGCGGTGGGAAGCTTCGATATCTTTGACGCGACGCTGCCCGCGCTGCCGGTCCTGGAGCCCGGCAAGCTGGTGATGGAGGTCAAGTTTACGGAGTTTTGCCCACAGCTGGTGCGCGATATGGTGCCGCCGGGCGCGGCCGAACTCACGGCGGTCTCTAAGTACTGCCTGTGTTATGACAAGACCGCCTACCTGCGCGGTTTTAACTACTGGGAATCGGATTTTGGGAACCGAGGGGATATTTAGACCATGAGCACCAGGGACTTTTTTAAGAACTCCGTCTTGGAGGCGTTTGGCCAGGTCGACCCTGCCAAGATCGGCCTTTCGCTGCTTGTGGCGCTCGCCATGGGCATCCTGATCTATTACGTGTACAAGCGCTTTTTTACCGGCGTGGTCTATTCGCGCAGTTTTGCTGTAACGCTCGTGGGCATGTGCGTGCTCACCTGCATGGTCACGCTCGCGATCTCGACGAATGTGGTCATCTCGCTCGGTATGGTCGGTGCTCTGTCTATCGTCCGCTACCGTACGGCGGTCAAGGACCCGCTCGACCTGCTGTATCTGTTTTGGTCCATTACCACGGGCATTACGGCGGGAGCCGGTATGTATGCGCTCGTGGGGCTCACGGCGGTGGTGATCGTGGTGATGATTGCCGGCTTTGCGAGCCACCAGGACAAGGCGCGCGTGTACATGATGGTCATCCACTACACGGGTCAGACCACCGGCGACGATATCGTGCGTGCATTTGGGCGCACCAAGTTCACCGTTAAATCCAAGACCATGCGCGGTGACAGGGTGGAGATGGCCGTCGAGGTGTTCTCGGACGGCGTGGATATGCCCTATGCCGACGCCATCCGCGCGCTCGATGGTGTGGAAGATCTAACGCTCATCCAGTACAACGGCGAATATCACGGGTGATTTTGTTCCGGCGTTCTAACAAACGCCGGACCGCTCGACGCTGCTTGCGCTGACGTTTTATCGACCTGGGTGGGCTGGTCTTGGTTTGGTTTTATGTAAGGGATGGTGCCGCGTGGACGTGCAACAGCTAGAAGAGTCCTGGGCTGCAAGGGCCGGCGCGCGTGAGGCGCGTCTTGTTGCGGCCTCGCACGTGCCGGCGGCGCTGTCGCTGCTGGGGATTGTGCGTCCCAGCGATCGCCTGGTCGTGTTTGCCGATGACTTTGCCGATGCGTTTGCGCGCGGCTTTGATGCCTGCGACGTTGTGCTCGTGGGGGAGCCGTCGGTTGCGGCGTTTGCCGCCGCGTCCGAGGGTTTTGCCACCGCGTTTGATGCCGAGGTGCCGCACCTGTGGTGGTTTGTGAATTCAATCGGCGGCTTTGGCCTGCGTGTTCCCGATTTGCGCGCGCTGGGTCGGGCGGCGCGTGAGGCTCATGCGCTGCTGGTTGTGGACAACACCGTGGCGTCGGCTTTTGGCTGCGATTCGCTGCGGCTGGGTGCCGCGCTGTCGCTCGAGGCACTCGACCGTGTGTGTGCCGGCGAAGCTCCGCGCAAGCTCGTCGCCGTCTCGGTGGCGCGCTCGCAGCTCAAGCGCCATCGTGTGGATGCAGCTGCCGAGTGCACGCATGCCCTGCTTGAGGGCTGCGGCTTGGCCAAGCTTGATTTGACTGCTGACGAGGCCGACGTGCTGGAGCGCGGGCTGGACTCGCTCGATGCTCGCATGCAGGCTCACTTCGACCGCGCACGTGCACTGGCCGAGTATCTGGCTGCCAACGAGATGGTGCGCAACGTGCGCTATCCAGGGCTGGGTTCGCATCCCGATCATGCGGTTGCAACGGGAATCCTCGAGCACGGCTTTGGCCCGGCAGTTGAGTTTGACCTTATCGAGCGAAGTGCGGGTGAGCTGTTCGACACATTGCCGGGGGAGTTCCGCACGTCGCCCGCCGGCGGCGCAACGACACGCCTTTCGGCCCCACGCGGCAAGCAGGGGGGAACCATCCGCCTCTTCGCCGGCACCGACGACCCCCTAACCGTAGCCGGCGCCCTAGACAACGCCCTCCGCAACTAGCTTTTTTGGGGCTTGTCTCGGGGTAGTCTTTTTGGGACGGGCTTTTTAGCTACTTTGGGACTGGGCCGTGGGGGACTGTGCCACGAAAGCGGCCTATCTACTACGTTTAACCCTTAGGGGGCGACCTTACCTGCCTTTTTTGAAAACTGGCAAGCTATCTACCAGCGGTTTTGTTTTCAAGAAATCTGGGGTGGTCGAGGGTGTTCAACTAAACGTAGTAGATAGGCCCATTTTATGGCGCGCGTCTTAATTAGTTCGTGCGGCGGATCAATAATCAGACCAAATAGACTACTCTGCATTGATGCTGGCGATGAGGTCGCTGGCTTTGGTGGCGATGACGTTGTTGATGTCGGTCTGCAGCTCCTCGTAGACCACTATGGCTCGCTCGCCGGCGGGGGTGAGCGTGGATCCGCGGGCGCCGTCGCGCTCGATGAGCTTACAGCCTAGCTGGCCTTCCGCTTCGTTTACAATACGCCACGCTTTGGAATAGGCCATGCCCATGCTCTTGGCGGCGCGGTTGAGCGAGTGCTCGCGGGCAATACCCTGCAGCAGCAAGACGCAGCCGTGGCCGAACACGCCCGGCAAATCCTTGTCGCACGCTTGAATGACCAACTTTGCCGTCGTCTTGTACTTCATACGCTCCACGTCTCCCCGCTAAAGTGTTTGCTGGGCAAACGCAAAGCCTGCGTCAAACCCTCGTGTGCTCTTTCTAAACCATGCATTGTAGCAGTCAAAGTGCGTTAAGATACTTCCCCAGTATTGGGCGCCCAAGGTTGGGCTGGGTCCTACGAGGCCTGCAGCCGACCGGTCGCATGGAAAAAGGAGAAACATGGCTACGTTCTTTCCCGGTGAGTCCCACACGTTTTCGGAGTATCTGCTGGTCCCTGGTTACTCGTCCTCGCAGTGCATCCCCAACAACGTCTCTCTTAAGACGCCGCTAACCCGCTTCAAGCGCGGTGAGAAGCCGGCAATCACCCTGAACATCCCCATGGTTTCCGCCATCATGCAGTCCGTCTCGGGCGTCGACATGGGTGTCGCGCTCGCTACCGAGGGTGGCCTGTCCTTCATTTACGGTTCTCAGACCCCCGAGTCCGAGGCTGCTATGGTCAAGGCCGTTAAGGATCACAAGGCTGGTTTCGTTCAGTCCGATTCCACGCTGACACCCGACATGACCATGGAGCAGGTCATCGAGCTCAAGGAGAAGACCGGCCACTCCACCATGCCGGTCACCGACGACGGCACTCCCAAGGGCAAGCTCCTGGGCATTGTCACCAGCCGTGACTATCGTCCCAGCCGCGATGACCACCAGAAGAAGGTCTCCGAGTTCATGACCCCGCGCGAGCAGCTCATCGTGGGCGACAAGAACATCAGCCTCAAGGTTGCCAACGACGTCATTTGGGACAACAAGCTCAACGCCCTGCCGATCGTCGACGACAACGATCACCTTATGGGCATCGTCTTCCGCAAGGACTACGACAGCCACAAGACCAACCCCAACGAGCTGCTCGATAACGACAAGCGCTATATGGTCGGCGCCGGTATCAACACCCGCGACTATGCCGAGCGCGTGCCGCTGCTCATCGAGGCCGGTGCCGATGTCCTGTGCATCGACTCTTCCGAGGGCTTCAGCGAGTGGCAGAAGCGCACCATCGAGTGGATCCGCGCCAACTACGGCGAGGACGTCAAGGTCGGTGCCGGTAACGTCGTCGACGCCGAGGGCTTCCGCTTCTTGGCCGACTGCGGGGCCGACTTCATCAAGGTCGGTATCGGCGGCGGTTCCATTTGCATCACCCGCGAGACCAAGGGCATCGGCCGTGGCCAGGCCACCGCGCTGATCGACGTCTGCCGCGCCCGTGACGAGTACTACGAGGAGACCGGTGTCTACGTGCCCGTGTGCTCCGACGGCGGTATCGTCTACGACTACCACATGACGCTCGCCCTTGCCATGGGTGCCGACTTTATGATGCTGGGCCGTTACTTCGCCCGCTTTGACGAGAGCCCGACCGAGCGCGTCAACGTGAACGGCCAGTATATGAAGGAGTACTGGGGCGAGGGCTCTGCGCGTGCCCGCAACTGGCAGCGCTACGACCTGGGCGGCGCCGCAAAGCTCAGCTTCGTCGAGGGCGTCGACTCCTATGTTCCCTACGCCGGCTCCCTCAAGGACGGCGTGGGCGGCACGCTCTACAAGGTCAAGTCCACGATGTGCAACTGCGGCGCCCTCTCGATCCCCGAGCTCCAGGAAAAGGCACGCCTGACCCTGGTGAGCTCGACCTCAATCGTCGAAGGCGGCGCCCACGACGTAGTCGTGAAGGATTCTCAGCAGAGCGTTTCCTATCGATAAGGTAAGAGCTGCATATCAAAGGTTGATTCCCAACCACGTTATTTAGATAAAGCGAGATGCATGCAAGTCGCAGGCATCTCGCTTGTTGTATTTGCTATCATCATGCGAGTTAACCTTAGGGTCGGGCGGCTTAGCTTTGTTCGCTACAAGTTCCGCACGCAAAGAAGAGCACTAAATGTGCTCTTCGTCTTGCGCAGGACTGTCCGCAGTAGCGAACAAAGCTAAGCCGACCGACCCCATCTAAGATTAAAGGAGCTGATATGTGCGATTGCACAGATCATAAGGACGAGATCCCTGCCTACGACGCGCAGGCCATTGAGTCCAAGTGGATGAAGGCTTGGGAGGACTCCAACCTCTTTGCCGTCGACACCGACGACAGCAAGCCTAAAAAGTATGTGCTCGAGATGTTCCCGTATCCGTCGGGTGACCTGCACATGGGCCACGCGCGCAACTATACCATCGGCGATGCCATGGCCCGTCAGGCCCGCATGCGCGGCTACGATGTGCTGCATCCCATCGGCTTTGACGCCTTTGGCCTGCCCGCCGAGAACGCGGCCATCAAGCACAATACGCAGGCTGCCGCCTGGACGTATAAGAACATGGACCAGGCGCTCACCACGATGAAGCGCATGGGCTTCTCCTACGATCTGGATCGCATGGTCAAGACCTGCAGCCCCGACTACTACCGCTGGGGTCAGTGGATCTTTGAGAAGATGTGGGAAAAGGGTCTGGTCTACCGCAAGAAGAACCCGGTCAACTGGTGCCCCACTTGTAAGACCGTTCTGGCCAACGAGCAGGTCACTGAGGGTAAGTGCTGGCGCTGCGGCACCGAGCCTGAGAAGCGCGACCTTGAGCAGTGGTACTTCAAGATCACCGAGTACTCCCAGGAGCTGCTCGACGATCTGGAGAAGCTCCCCGGCTGGCCCGAGCGCGTCAAGCAGATGCAGGCCAACTGGATCGGTCGTTCCGAGGGCGCCGAGGTCGACTTTACCCTGTGCGACCAGGATGGCGAGCCCATCGAGGGCGACGAGGGTAAGATCACCGTCTTCACCACGCGAGCCGACACGCTCTTCGGTGTCTCCTTCTTTGTCCTGGCTCCCGAGTACGCGCGTCTGCACGAGCTCGTCGAGGGCACGGAGTACGAGGAGGCCGTCACTAAGATCGTCGAGGACGCCAAGCATATCTCTGCCGTCGAGCGTGCCCAGGGCACCCTCGAGAAGCACGGTGCCTTTACCGGCCGCTACGTGGTGAACCCCGTCAACGGCGAGAAGGTCCCCGTGTGGGTTGCCGATTATGTCGTTGCCGACTACGGTACCGGTGCCGTCATGGCCGTTCCCTGTGGCGACCAGCGCGACTTTGAGTTTGCCCGTAAGTACGACCTGCCGATCGTGCCGATCATCCTGGACGATGACGATCGCGCTGCCGTCGAGGCCAGCGGCGAGACCATCGATACCTTCCATGCCGAGACCGTCGACTGGGATTGCGCTCACGCTGCCGAGGGCACGCTCGTCCAGTCCGGCAAGTACACCGGCATGCGCGGCGGTAAGCACTCCGAGGGTGAGGCTGCCATCGTGGCCGACCTCGAGGCCATGGGCTGCGGCCGTCGCAAGGTCGAGTTCCGCTTGCGCGACTGGCTCATCAGCCGCCAGCGCTATTGGGGCAACCCCATCCCGGCCATCCACTGCGAGCACTGCGGCATCGTGCCCGTGCCCGAGGATCAGCTGCCTGTGACGCTGCCCGAGAACCTGGACCTGGGCGCCGGCGAAACTCTCGCCGAGTGCAAGGAGTTCTACGAGACCACCTGCCCGGTCTGCGGTCGCCCGGCCAAGCGCGAGACCGATACCATGGACACCTTCACCTGTTCCAGCTGGTATTACCTGCGCTATACCGATCCGCACAACACCGAGCTGCCCTTCTCCAAGGAAGCCGCCGATCGCTGGATGCCCGTCGATAACTACATCGGCGGCATCGAGCATGCCATTCTGCACCTGCTCTACAGTCGCTTCTTTACCAAGGCCCTGCGTGACCTGGGCCTGCTGAGCGTGGACGAGCCCTTCACCAACCTGCTGTGCCAGGGCATGGTCAAGGACGAGAACGGCGACACCATGTCCAAGTCCAAGGGCAATGTCGTGCCCCCGAGCTCGGTCATCGAGCCCTACGGCGCCGACACCATGCGTCTGGCGATCCTGTTTATCGCCCCGCCCGAGAAGGACTTCGACTGGGATCCCAAGGCCGTTGAGGGTGCCAATCGCTTCATCAAGCGCGCCTGGCGTATCGTGTGGCAGCTCGTCCAGTCCGGCGACGCCAACGTGGCCTTTGACAAGTCCGCGCTCGACGAGGTTGCGATGAAGCTCTATCGCGAGCGTCACCGCACCATCGCCAAGTGCACCGAGGACTTCGATCGCGGCCAGTTCAATACCGCGATCTCGGCCGTCATGGAGCTCGTCAACGCGGCGAGCGCCTACCTCAACGCCACCGAGGGTACCGCCCGCGACAAGGCGCTGTGCTACGGCGTGGCTAAGGATATCGTGAGCGTCCTTGCCCCCATCTGCCCGTTCTGGGCCGACGAGCTGTGGCACGAGGCCCTCGGCTGCGAGGGCAACGCCTACACCGCCGCCTGGCCCGAGTTCGACCTGGCCGAGTCCGTTGAGGACACGGTGCAGATCGTGGTCCAGGTGCTCGGCAAGGTCCGCGGCCGCGTCGACGTTGCCCGCGATGCCTCCAATGAGGATATGCAGGCTGCCGCCGAGGCCGCCGTCGCCAAGTGGCTCGAGGGCAAGACGGTCGTCAAGGCCATCTGCGTGCCCGGCAAGCTGGTCAACCTGGTGGTCAAGTAAGCACTGCGCGCTTAACTGACGCATAAAAGACGAGGGACGATCCGGTTGGGTCGTCCCTCGTTTTGTGTTGTCTGCCCTGCTTAGTCAGTGCGTCGCACCGTCTTCTACGGGATGTGTACCAGGTCCCTAAAGTAAACGTTGCCCGTTGCCTCTTCGAACATCCAAATGTTGAGGTAGATGTCGTTGAGGTCGTTGTTCACATCAAAGTCCGGGTCGTCGAAGGTGCCTACAAAGGTGAGCTTGGCGCGCGTTTCCTCGCCCGCTGCGACCTGCTGGCGCATGCGCACATCGCGGACCACGCCGTTGACGTAGGCATAGGAGTCCACATCGCCAAACATCATGTCGACATCGGTGTTGTTTGTCACCGCAAAGATCAACACGGCGTCGCCGTAGCCATCCGTGTCCTTGCCCACGCAGGTAACATGGACGTTCTCGTCTGCCTCAAGGTCGATGGGGAACTGTTCTTGGGAATCGGGACCCAGGCCCTGGGGATCGACGATGTCTTCGTTAATTTTGTCGAAGCTCTCCGATGGCGTCGTTTTCTCGATGGCTTTGGTGCTGCCAGGGTTCGGTTCGCATGTTCCGGTTTTGCCATTCGTGTTGCCGCAGCCTAAGAGGGCCAACGAGCACGTTGCGATGGCGAGCGTAGTCATGCAGAGGGTGCCTAGGCGATTCATGGGTGCCTCCTTGCCGTAGAGGATTTGGAAAGGTTCGTCGTTGTGCGACTTGCTGGCTGGCTTGTTGCAGAATGCCCCTTAGCGTAAGTCTGATCGAAAGGGGCTCGGGGAGGAATGCCCTTGGGGTCCGAACGGGCCTGTGGAATGGGACGCATGGCCCGTTTTGGGGCTGTTGAGGGTGCGCCGCTTGGGGTTCTTCGACCAATTGTCCTATTCTTGTGGAGAAGCTGTGCGCACGCTGACCTGCAGATTCGTACTGTGCTTGCGCGTTTCCGCAGCTATTGGTATAGTTTGCTTGCAAATGAAGTTGTAATTGAAAGAAGTGGGGTTTCGGCCCCGCTTCTTTTTTGTATGGATGGAGGTGCCGCAATGGTCAAGACCAAGACCGAGCAGGCGATCATCGACGCGCTCGAGGCCGTCGCTCCCCAGCACGATGTCGACATCGTCGACGTTGAGCTCGTGGGCGCCACCAAGGCCCCCTGCGTGCGCGTACGTATCGAGGGTGCCGAGGGTCAGAGCCTGTCGCTCAACGACGTCACGGCCAACACCAAGTGGGTCGGCGATGTGATTGAGGAGCTCGATCCTATCTCTTCGAGCTATACGCTCGAGGTATCGAGCCCGGGCATGGCGCGCCCGCTGCGCCGTCCGCGCGACTTTGCCCGCTTTGTGGGCGAGGACTGCGAGCTCACCTCCACCGCCACCGAGGGCCGTCGCAAGTACACCGGCAAGATTGTCTCCGCGACCGAGACCGACGTTACCCTCGAGCTCGAGGACGGCGAGTCCGTCACCCTCGATTTCTCTGATGTCAAAAAGTGCAAGTTGAAGCCCACCTACGACTTCAAGCCCGCGAAGGAAGGAAAGTAAGATGGCAGCATCCGACATGATGTCCGCCCTGATGGAGCTTTGCCAAGAGAAGCACATCGACCAGCTCTACCTGATCGACCGCCTGGAGCAGTCGCTCGCCAAGAGCTATGCCGAGATCCTGCATCTTGAGTGGGGCGCCAAGGTGACCATCGACCGCACCACCGGCAAGATCTACGTCTACCGCCTGGAGCCGATCGACGATTCCATGGACGAGGAGGGCAACTTCACCGAGTTCGAGGAGATCGACGTCACCCCCAAGAACACGAGCCGCATCGCTGCCCAGCACGCCAAGGCCGAGATCAACGCCATCGTGCGCAACTCCGCCCGCGAGCAGATCTACGAGGAGTTCTCCGGCCGCATCGGTGATCTCATCAGCGGTACCGTGCTGCAGTCCACGCCCGACTTCACGATCGTCAAGATCCGCGAGGGCGTCGAGGCCGAGCTTCCGCACTTCGACCAGCGCCGTTACGAGAACGAGCGCAACGAGCGTCCGATGGGCGAGCGCTACCTGCACAACCAGCACATCAAGGCCGTGATCATCGACGTTCGCGACCCCAACTCCAACCTGCAGCCGGTTCGCGGCGAGCACAGCCGTCCGCCGATTGTCATCTCCCGTACCCACCCCGAGCTCATGCGTCGCCTGTTTGAGCAGGAGGTGCCCGAGATCTATGAGGGCACCGTCCAAATCAAGTCGATCGCCCGCGAGCCCGGCCAGCGCTCCAAGGTCGCCGTCCACTCGCTCGATGACCGTCTGGATCCCGTGGGCGCCTGCGTCGGCCCCAAGGGCAGCCGTGTTCGCGCTGTCGTGGGCGAGCTCCGTGGCGAGCGCGTCGACGTCATCCTTTGGGATGCCGATCCTGCCGTCTACGTCGCCAACGCCCTGTCGCCCGCCAAGGTCACCCGCGTCCTCATCGACGAGGAGAAGGCCTACGCCGGCGTTATCGTGCCCGACGACCAGCTGTCCCTCGCCATCGGCAAGGAGGGCCAGAACGCCCGCCTCGCCGCGCGCCTGACCGGCTGGCACATCGACATCAAGTCCGAAACGCTTGCCGCCGGCATCCTCAAGAACGTTCCCGTTCATGAGGAGCCCGCCGCCGACCTGATCGGTGACGAGGAGGACGAGGACGTCCGCCGCTGCGAGTACGTGTCCGAGGACGGCATCCAGTGCCGCAACCAGGCTCGTCCCGGCTCCCGTTTCTGCGGTGTCCACGACACCGACGCCTTCGATGATGCGGAGGACCTGATCTAGCGCGCTGTCGCGCCGGGCGGGTCCCGGCGCGTCTCCCACGCTCGTTCAGTCTCTAGGCACCCAAGGTGCCAGAAAGGGTAGGTGAAGTCATATGGCAAAAGTCCGTGTGTCCACCCTGGCCAAAGAGTTCGGCATGACCTCCAAGGAACTGATGGGTCATCTCGCCGATATGAAGATTCCCGCTAAGTCCGCTTCCTCCACCTTGGAGGACGCCTATGTCGCCATGGTCCGCAAGCAGCTCGCCTCGGTGATCGAGGCCCGCGCTCAGGAAGTCGAGGCCGCCAAGCAGGCCGAGGAGCAGGCTGCCGCCGCCGAGGAGGCCGCACGCGCCGCCGAGGCCGAGCGCGAGCGCATCGCCGCCGAGAAGGCACGCGAGGAGGAGCGCCGCCAGTTTGCCGCAGCCCAGGCTGCCGAGGAGGCTGCCCGTGCCGAGGCAGAGGCCAAGAAGAAGGCCGAGCAGGAGCGCCTTGCCCGCGAGAAGGAGGAGGCTGCCCGCGAGGCCCAGCGCCGCGCCGTTCCCGCTTCCGACTCCGGTTCGCGCTTCCGTTCGCTGCTCGACCAGATCGCCGCACAGGAGACCGTGCTCAAGGAGAAGAAGGACGCCGAGGACAAGGCCAAGGCCGAGCGCGCCGCAGAGCGCGGTAACCGTCGTGGCGGCAACAACGACCGCCGCGGTGGCCGTCGTAACGATCGCAACGCTTCCGACAACAACTCCGAGCGCAACGCCTCCGAGAGCCGTCCGCACAGCCATCGCACCAACGCCAGCAACAACGTCGCTGCCGGCATGGACTTCCCCAACCCCGACAAGCAGGGCAAGGGCAAGAAGCGCAAGGGCGGTCACAACAACGAAGAGGACCACTACAGCCGCATGGCTCGCGAGGCCGAGGAGTACAGCCGCGAGAAGGTGCTCGAGGAGGCTCGTGCCGCCGTCGAGGAGGCCTCTCGCGAGTCCACCGGTCGCCGCAAGAAGCGCAAGGAGAAGCGCGAGCGCGAGGCTGCCAAGGCTCAGGAGGAGCGCAAGATAGAGGAGGCGCTGGCCCAGGGCGTGAACCCCGAGGACCTCGACGCCATCAAGGTCTCCCAGGGCGTTACCGTCCAGGAGCTCGCCGAGGCGCTCGACGTTCCGGCTAACGACATCATCAAGCGCCTGTTCCTGCTTGGTACGCCGCTCACCATGACGCAGTCCATGTCCGACGACCTTGTCGAGCTCGTCGCTGACGACCTGGGCCGTCAGATCAAGATCATCACCCCCGAGGAGGAGAACACCTTCTCGTTCTACGACGATCCCGCCGACCTTAAGCCGCGCGCCCCGGTCGTCACCGTCATGGGCCACGTCGACCACGGTAAGACGTCGCTGCTCGACGCCATCCGTCACACCGGCGTTGCTGCCGGCGAGGCGGGCGGCATTACGCAGGCCATCGGCGCTTCGCAGGTCATGATCAACGACCGCAAGATCACCTTCATCGATACCCCGGGTCACGCCACCTTTACGGCCATGCGTGCACGTGGCGCCAAGGTGACCGACATCGTCATCCTGATCGTCGCCGCCGACGACGGCGTCATGCCCCAGACGGTCGAGTCGATCAACCACGCCAAGGCCGCCGGCGTACCCATCGTCGTTGCCGTCAACAAGATCGATAAGCCCGGCGCCAACCCCGACCGTGTGCGTCAGGAGCTCACCGAGTACGGCGTCATCCCCGAGGAGTGGGGCGGACAGAACATGTTCGTCAACATCTCGGCAAAGCAGAAGATCGGTATCGACGACCTTCTGGAGACCGTGCTGCTCCAGGCAGACGTGCTCGAGCTCAAGGCCAACCCGGACACCTTTGCCTCGGGCAACGTCCTCGAGGCCAAGCTCGACAAGGGCCGCGGCTCGGTTGCTACCGTGCTCGTGACCCGCGGTACCCTGCACGTGGGCGATACGCTGGTCGCTGGCCTTACCTACGGCCGCGTTCGCGCCATGCTCGACCCCAAGGGTCGCGCCGTCACCGAGGCTGGTCCCTCCGACGCTGTCGAGATCCTGGGCCTGCAGTCCGTGCCTAACGCCGGTGACGAGTTCCGCGTGTTCGAGGACGAGCGCGAGGCTCGCGCCCTTGCCGACGAGCGTTCGCTCAAGGCCCGTATCGAGGAGCAGAGCCGCGTCAAGCACGTCACGCTCGAGAACCTCTTCGAGACCATTGCCGACGCCGAGGTCAAGGAGCTCAACCTGATCATCAAGGCCGACGTCCAGGGTTCCATCGAGGCCCTTCAGGACTCGCTCGACAAGATGGATCAGTCCGAGGTTCGCATCAACACGATCCACTCCGCCGTTGGCGCCATCAACGAGACCGATGTCGTCCTGGCCGACGCCTCCAACGCCATCATCATCGGCTTTGGCGTCCGTCCCGACGGCAAGGCCCGCTCCGCCGCTGAGCGCGAGGGTGTCGAGATCCGTTGCTACGACGTCATCTATAAGTGCCTCGAGGAGCTCGACGCCGCCCGTATCGGCATGCTCAAGCCCACCGAGGTCGAGGTCGCCACGGGTACCGCGACCGTTCTGGACACCTTCAAGGTGCCCAAAGTCGGTATCGCCGCCGGTGTCCGCGTCGAGGAGGGCGAGATCGCCGCGACAGATTCCGTGCGCCTGGTGCGCGACGGCATCGTGGTCTTCAACGGCAAGATTGCCTCGATGCGCCACTACAAGGACGAGGCCAAGAGCCTCAAGAGCGGTTCCGAGGGCGGCATTGGCCTGGAGAACTTCCAGGACATCAAGCCCGGCGACCAGATCGAGGGTTACCGTATCGACCAGGTTGCCCGTACCGAGTAGGGGGTAGCGCTATGAAGCAAACGCAGGCAACCCGCCGACTGGGCGAGCAGCTTCGCGAGAAGCTCGGTTATATCCTGCTCTTTGAGGTTTCCGATCCGCGCCTCGACCTGGTCACCCTGACTGCGGTCGAGGTCGCGGTGGACCGTTCGTTCGCGCGCGTGTACGTGTCGTGCGATGCGAGCCGCTACGATGAGGTCATGGAGGCGCTCGCAAGCGCCAAGGGCCGTATTCGCAGCCTGTTGGCTCGCTCGCTCGATTGGCGTGTTGCGCCCGAGCTCGATTTTCGCATCGATCGTTCGACCGATGAGGCCGAACGCATCACGCGTGCGCTGGAAAACGTTCCCGCCACGCTTGCGATCGAAAAGGACGAGGACGGCTATCCGATAGCGGATGCCGCCCAGGAGGCAGCTTTAGATGACTAATTCCGCCGACCTCGCCTCGTGCGAGTCTGCAGATATTCAGCGACGCATCCTCGAGCTCATCGAGGGTGCGTCCTCCATTGCGATTTCGGGACATACTTCTCCCGATGGCGATGCCTTGGGCTCCGTATTGGGTCTGGGCCTTTCGCTCATGAAGTTTTTCCCCAACAAGGACATTGCGCTGCTGCTGGCAGACGATGACCCGGTTCCGCGCATCTACCGCTTTATGGAAGGCTCCGATCGCCTGGTGCCGGCATCTGCGTACACCGGCAATCCGGACCTGTTCATCTCGGTGGACGTACCGGTCGTCGAGCGTCTCAATAATTCCGCCGAGGTGCTTCGTCGCTCCAAGCATGTGGTGTGCTTCGATCACCATCCGGCGCGCGAGGAGTTTGCCGAGCTGAGCCTGAGGCGCGTCGAAGCTGCGGCCTGCGCCATGATCATCGACCGCTTCTTGGACAATTGCGGCATTGTCGCACGTGATGGCGTTGCGACCTGCCTGCTGTGTGGTTTGGTTACCGATACCGGCCGTTTTCAGTACCAAAACGCCGATGCCGCCGCGTTCCATGCGGCATCGCGTCTGGTTGCCCACGGTGCCGATCCGGCGCGTGTGGCACTCGAGGTATACCAGAGCATGCGCGTTGAGTTTTTGCACCTCAAGTCCATCGTTATGGGCCGCATCAAGACGGTGGCCCACGGGCGCGTTGCGTATAGCTATGCGTACCAGAGCGACCTTGAGGCCTGCGGTGTCACCTCGGATGAGTGCGACGGCCTTGTTGACGTGGTGCGCTCGGTGATGGGCGTGGAGGTCTGCCTGTTCCTGAAGGGCATCGAGGGCGATACCAAGGTGCGCGGCAACCTGCGCTCCAAGGGCGACCTCAACGTGTCCGAGATCGCTGCTGCCTTTGGCGGAGGCGGACATTCCGCTGCCGCCGGTTTCTCCAACAACGGAACGATTCTCGAGACGCTCACCGTGGCACTTCCCATGCTGGCCGAGCTGGTAGGGGAGGATCCCGCTTCGGTGACCGTCGAGCTTTAACTTTTTGGATGGTACATGGCTCGTCGTACTCCTTCACAACTGAATATGCTGCTCGCCGTCGATAAGCCGGTGGGATGCACGTCCCACGATGTGGTCTCGCAATGCCGACGCGCCCTCCATGAGCGGCGCGTCGGCCATGCCGGCACGCTCGACCCCATGGCATCGGGTGTCATGGTGGTGGGCGTGGGCCAGGCCACCCGTCTGCTGGGTATGCTAACCCTCGATACCAAAAGCTATGTCGCCGACATTTCGTTTGGTGCCGAGACCAATACCGATGATGCGGAGGGCGAGGCGGTCCGCACAGTGGCTGTTGCCAACGAGCTCCGCGATCCTGCCTATGCCCGTGAGCACTTGGCCGCCATGTTGGGTCCGCAGATGCAGGTGCCGCCGGCGTTTTCGGCTATCTCGGTCAATGGCGTTCGCGCCTACAAGTCTGCTCGCGAGGGCAATGCGGTTGACCTACCTCCGCGCCCCGTCGAGGTTTATGCCGCCGACCTGATCGCCGTGGGCGGCGAGGGTGATACGTGTGTGTGGACCGTGGCGTTCTCGGTGAGCAAGGGCACCTACATTCGTGCGCTCGCTCGCGACCTGGGCCGCGCCTGCGAGAGCGCCGCGCACATTTCCGCGCTGCGCCGCACGGCCTCCGGTGTTGTTTCCATTGGCGCCTGTCATGCGGTGGAGGAGCTTTCTCCCGAGTCCGCCGTTGGCTTTGCCCTGGATCCCATTGCGGCCCTGGGCGCCACGCGTGTTGACTTGCCGGGCAATCTTGCCGACGATCTGCTCTGCGGCCGACGCATTCCCGTTGAGCGTGCGCTTGCCGATTTCGATACCTCGAAGTCGCCTTTTGCGTTGGTGCTCGATGGGGGACTCAAGGCGCTCGCCCGCATTGAGAGTGGCCGCTTTGTCATGGAGCACGTGTTTCCGCAGGCAATCGGCGGTGTTCGATGATGTTGTCCGCTCGCGAGCTCGCGCGTATCTTTTTCGAGGGCGAGTCGGACGAGGCTCGCATCGTTGCTGCCGATACGTTTGATGAGTGCGAGCGCTTGGGTGCCGCATCGATTGCCATCGGCGTGTTCGACGGCGTTCACCGTGGACACCAGGAGCTCATTGCGGCGCTTGTTAGCGATGCGCGCGCCCATGATTGCAAGGCGGTCGTGGTCACTTTCGATCCCGATCCGGACGTTGTGGTGAGTCCTTCGCCCGCTCAAAAATTGATGACGACGGCCGACCGTCTACATGCCTTGGCTCAGACCGGGGTCGATGCGGTGGTGGCCGTTCCCTTTACGCCTGAGGTTGCGGCACTCGACCATGTTGCTTTTCTCTCGCTGGTGTCGCGTCTGGTCGACATTCGTTCGATTCGCGTTGGCAGCGACTTTAGGCTGGGTCGTGGCGGTGCTTCTGGTGTTGACGAGATGCGCACCTGGGGTGCCGAGCGCGGCGTTGACGTATACGGGCACGACCTGCTTTGCGAGGGCGGTGAGGCCATTTGCGCCACCCGCATTCGTCATGAGTTGGGACAGGGCCATGTGGAGCTTGCTGCTGAGTTGCTCGGCCGCCCGTATATGCTGCGTGGCGGTGTTATTCGTGGCCGTCACGAGGGTTCTGACATGGGCTTTCCCACGGCTAACCTGCAGGTTCCCGACGGCATTCAGGTGCCTGCCGATGGCGTGTATGAGGGCCTGGTGCTCGTTGATGACACCGTATGGCCTGCTGCCGTTAACGTCGGCCTGCCGCCGACGTATGCCGACGATGCCGCTTCATCGCATCTCGAGGCTAACTTAATTGGTTATACGGGCGACCTGTACGGCGCTTCCGTTTCGCTGGCGTTTACGCGCTGGCTGCGTCCCTCGCGTGTGTTCGATTCGCTGGATGAGTTGATTGCGACCGTCGAGGGTAATATCGAGGACATTCGTCACAACTTGGGTGAGCAGGGGGTGGGCATCCGTGATTAGCGATGAGGAAAAAGACCAGGTACGCGCTGCGTCCGACCTAGTTGCCATCGTGCAGGAAACGGTTGAGCTCAAGCCCCGCGGCCATGAGTTTTGGGGCTGCTGCCCCTTTCATGGCGAAAAGACTCCGTCCTTCCACATTATTCCCGCCACGCAGGTGTGGCATTGCTTTGGCTGCGGCGAGGGTGGCGACGTCTTCACCTATATCATGAAGCGCGAGAACCTGAGCTTTCCCGAGTCAATCCGTTATTTGGCCGATCGTGCAGGTATTGAGCTGCACGACACCGGAGATCGCCGCGAGCGCGGTACCAAGCGTGCCCGCATCTACGATCTGTGTGCCGAGACCGCCCAGTTCTACCACACCATGCTTATGCGCGGTAAGGATGGCCGTCCACGTGAGTACTTTGCCAGCCGCGGCATGGGTGGCGACGTCTGCCGCCGCTACTGCCTGGGCTTTGCGCCGGGTCGTAATATGCTGGTGGCTCATCTGTCGCAGGCGGGCTTTACTCCGCAGGAGATGATCGACGCCAACGTTGCCGTGAGTCGAGGGCGCGGGCAGCTTGCCGACCGCTTCTACGACCGCGTGATGTTCCCCATCTTTGACGAGCAGGGTCACAACATCGCCTTTGGCGGTCGCATCATGGGTGACGGCCAACCCAAGTACCTCAACACCGCTGAGACGAGCGTGTTTCATAAAAAGCGAAACCTCTACGGCTTTAATTGGGCCAAGGAGTTTATCGTCGCGCAGGATACCGCCATCGTGGTAGAGGGCTATACCGACTGCATCGCCTGTTGGGAGGCGGGGATTAAAAACGTTGTCGCTACGCTGGGCACCGCGCTCACGGAGCATCACGTCAAGACGCTCACCCGCTTTGCCAAGCGCATCGTGTATATGTTTGACGGCGATGCCGCGGGCCAGAAGGCCGCCCGTCGCGCGATTCAGTTTATCGAGCAGGATTCGATGGACCTGCGCTGCGTGGTGCTGCCTGACGGCAACGATCCCATGGAGTTCATCACGGCCCACGGCGGAGAGGAGCTGCAGAAACGCATTGACGCCGCCGAGCCGCTCATGGACTTCGTGTACCGTTCGCTGCAGGAGTCGAGCGACATCACCACGCCGGGCGGTCGCGCCAAGGCGCTGGAGGATGCGCTCACGCTCATCTATCCGCTTCGTGACAGCTATATGATCGATACGTACTTTATCCAGATTGCCGATCTGCTGGGTTTGGATTTGGAGACCGTGCGTGCGAGCTCGGGCCGTGTGTTTCGCGATGTCGCCAAGCGCGAGGATGCGGAACGACGTCGTGAGCAGAGCTTTGAGCGCCAGCGGGCACAGGCTGAGCGGTCCGGCGGGACGGGCAGTCGGGCGTCGAGTTCTCGCGATGCCGGTCGCGGCGCTTGGGCGTCGGGCGCGACGCCGGCAGTAGCGGCGCCGGTCGAGGAAGAGCCGTACGACTATGTCCCGCTCGATGCTTACGGTGCCGCGCCTGTGGAGCTCGTCGACGACCTGCCGCCGATCGACGTGCCTGATCGTATGGGCTCTGCGCCCGCCGGTGCCCCGGCAGACGCCTCGGCCCCTATGGTTTTGACAGATCTAGAGCGCAAGTCCTTGGCAGGGGAGCGCGAGCTGCTGACCATGCTCACGAGCTACCCCGACCTGTTCCGCACGTATGCCGACCGCATCTGCTCTATCGAGTGGGTTGACCCACGTCACGAGTCCATCGCATGGGCCGTGCTGGCAACGCCGCCGGGAACCGATCCTGCAGCCTGCATGGATGCGGCGCGTTCGGTGTGTCCCGATGCGGCAACGCTTGTGAGTGCCGGGCGCATCTCGGCGACGAGCAAGCATCCCACCGAGACGAACATCGTGTTTATGCTCGATACGCTCGAGCTCTACACCATCAAGCGCCGCATGCGTGCCGCACAGGCCAAGCTGCGCCAGGACCGTTCGCTCGATGATGAGGCCCGTCGTGCGCTGACCGTGCAGGCCGCGCAGGACTCGCAGCGTCAGCGCGAACTGCAAAAGTCGATCGGCGACGTGGCGGACCCGTTCCGTTTGATCGGTCTGGAGGCCGCAGGCACAGAACAGGCCTAGATGTTGTGGTCAACCAGCGTATTCTCGCCTATATCCAGTCCTCTTTTTGGGTATAGACGTCAATGTGCTAAAGTATTGAGTCCTGTGGACTATGAAGGGAGAATCTGTGCCAAAAAAGACTGAGAGCACGGGTACTGGGCTGGAATCCTACGTTGCAAAGCTCATGGGCAACGGCTCAAACAGGACTTCGGTAACCGAGGACGAGATTCAGGTCGCCCTGAAGGATATCGATGTTTCCGACGAGCAGCTCACCGCGGTGTATTCCGCGCTGCGCAACAGCGGCATCCAGATTATCTCCGCGAGCGGTAACGACGACGCCCCCATGGACGTCGACGATGACGATAACGATACCGATACCGACGATTTCGATGACGACGACGAGCACGATTCCGGCTCGCTCGACGATCACGAACTCAAGATGGCCCGTCAGGCTGACGCCGAGATGGGTTCTTCCAAGAGCAAGAAGAAGCGCACCGTGCGCACGTCCCGTTCGCGTTCGCGCGTGCGCGGCATCGATGCCTCCACGGTGATGCTGACCGGCGATCCGGTCCGTATGTATCTCAAGGAGATCGGCAAGGTCGACCTGCTGACCGCCTCCGAAGAGGTCGATCTGGCTATGAAGATCGAGGCCGGTCTTGAGGCCACCGAGAAGCTCGAGGCTGCCGATGCCGGTGAGCTCGAGCTCACGCGTGCCGAGATGCGTCGTCTTACGCGCATTGAGAACGTGGGCCTCGAGGCCAAGCAGGCACTCATCAGCGCAAACCTGCGTCTGGTCGTCTCCATCGCCAAGCGCTATGTCGGTCGCGGCATGCTGTTCCTGGACCTGATCCAGGAGGGCAACCTCGGTCTGATTCGCGCCGTCGAGAAGTTCGACTACCAGAAGGGCTTTAAGTTCTCCACGTACGCCACGTGGTGGATCCGTCAGGCCATTACGCGCGCTATCGCCGACCAGGCCCGTACCATCCGTATTCCCGTGCACATGGTCGAGACCATCAACAAGCTCGTCCGCGTGCAGCGTCAGCTCCTTCAGGACCTGGGCCGCGACCCGACCCCCGAGGAGATCGGTGCCGAGATGGACATGAGTGCCGACCGCGTCCGCGAGATCCAGAAGATCTCGCAGGAGCCCGTGTCGCTCGAGACCCCCATCGGCGAGGAAGAGGATTCCCAGCTGGGCGACTTCATCGAGGACTCCCAGGCCATCGTTCCGCCCGATGCCGCCAGCTTCTCCATGCTGCAGGAGCAGCTCACCCAGGTGCTCGATTCGCTCGCCGATCGTGAGCGCAAGGTTATCGAGCTGCGCTTTGGCCTTGTCGACGGACATCCCCGTACGCTCGAGGAAGTCGGCCGCGAGTTTGGCGTCACTCGCGAGCGCATCCGCCAGATCGAGTCCAAGACTCTGGCCAAGCTCCGCCACCCGAGCCGCAGCAGCAAGCTCAAGGACTATATCGAAAGCTAGTCAAGCAAGAGGCGCCCTCAAGCACATCCGCTTGGGGCGCTTTCATGTAGTCGTTGGGGACGTTCTTGAATGACTAGTCGTTTAAGAACGTCCCCAATGACTGGGTCGGAAAATTTCTTAAAAAAGTTCTTGCCCTAAGCTGATTCGTCCGTATAATAAACTTCGTTGCTTGAGAGCACGCACCTATTCCTCGGTAGCTCAATGGTAGAGCACGCGGCTGTTAACCGCGCTGTTGTAGGTTCGAGTCCTACCCGGGGAGCCAGAATTTTCCAGCCCATTCCGTTGGGCTTTAAATTCCTCGGTAGCTCAATGGTAGAGCACGCGGCTGTTAACCGCGCTGTTGTAGGTTCGAGTCCTACCCGGGGAGCCAGGTTGTAAAACCCGTCGCTTATGCGGCGGGTTTTTTCATGCCGCGATCGCCGTTCGCGAACGTTACCGTATCAACATTTCGTGTCGAGGATGTAATCCCGAGGCCCGCCACCTCAACATGGCGCGGTCGTTGTAGAATATTGCAATGATTGCTCCCACGAGATGGTGCCGCGAGCACCAGATAAGGAGATTCTTGTGTCTGAGACCATTAACGGCAGCCTGAGCGTCTCGAACGACGTTATTGCCGATATTGCCGGTTATGCCGCGATGACGTGCTATGGCGTCGTCGGTATGGCTGAGCAGCTCCAGGGCGCCGAGAGCGTGCGCCTGCTTGCCGGTCAGCGCCTCCGCAAGGGCGTGCTTGTCTCCGCCGACGAGAACGGCCTTACGGTCGATCTTCACGTCGTGCTCGAGAACGGCGTCAACATGAAGTCCGTCTGCCACAATCTTTCGAGCTCCGTTGCCTTCACTCTGCAGGAGATCGCCCAGATCGATCCCGCCAGCCTTAAGATCGGCATCCACATCGACGCGCTCAAGAGCCGTCTGAACTAGCATCCGAAAACGGAGATTCAAATACCCATGATTGCAAAGACCATTCGCACCTGTTTTCCGATCGCTGCGGCTGCTGTTTCCGACAAGGCCGAGGAGATCAACAAGCTCAACGTCTTCCCCGTACCCGACGGCGACACCGGTACCAACATGTCGCTCACGCTCGCCTCGGTGACCAAGGAGCTCTCCGCCCTTCCTGCCGACGCCGACATGGAAGCCATCGCCGGCGCCATCACCCACGGCTCCCTGATGGGTGCCCGCGGCAACTCCGGCGTCATCACCTCGCAGATCCTGCGCGGTGTGGCCGAGGGTCTCGTCTCTGCCGATGAGCCCATCACGTCCGCCAACATCGCCTATGCGTTCCGTCGTGCCGTCAAGGTCGCCTTCCAGGCCGTCCGCAAGCCCATCGAGGGCACGATTCTCACGGTGCTGCGCGATGTCTCGACCAAGGCCGACGAGTGCGAAAAGAAGAAGTTCTCGGCCGAGGACGCGCTCGATGCCATCGTTGTCGAGGCCTACCAGTCCGTCGCCCGCACGCCCGACCTGCTGCCGGTTCTGAAGGAGAACGGCGTGGTCGACTCCGGCGCCTTTGGCTTTGCCATCTTCCTGGAGAACTTTGTTGCCGCTGCGCTCGGCCGTAGCACCGTTGTCGAGGATTTCTCCGCCACGTTTGATTCTGCCGGCTCTGCCCGCGATGCGGCCCTCGGTCGCGTTGAGATCGAGGCCAACGATGACTGGGAGGGCTCGGAGTTCCGCTACTGCAACGAGTTCCTCTTTAAGGCCGACGCCCCGTTTGACGAGGACGAGTGCCTTAAGTTCCTGGGCTCCATGGGCGACTGTGAGCTGCTCGTGGGCGCCTACCCCGACTACAAGATCCACGTGCACTCCAACACCCCCAACCTGGTGCTCGAGCACATGCTGCAGCTCGGTCAGATCTATGAGGTCTTTATCCACAACATGGAGATGGAGGCCCACGACCGTACCGCTAAGATTCACGAGGACCAGGAAAAGGCCGCCGAGCCCGCCAAGGCGCTGGGCTTTGTCGCCGTTGCCGCCGGTTCTGGCGAGGCCGACATCCTCAAGTCCCTCGGCGTCGACGTGATCGTGTCGGGTGGTCAGACTATGAACCCCTCGACCGCCGACCTGCTGGGCGCCGTCGACCAGGTCAACGCGACCTCGGTCATCATCCTGCCTAATAACGGCAACATCCGCATGGCCGCCGCGGCTGCTGCTTCTGCCTGCACCGACAAGAAGGTCGCCGTCGTTCCCACGAAGACCGTTCCGCAGGCCTTCTCCGCGTTGTTCGCGGTCCTGCCCGATTCCGAGCTCGAGGATGCCGTCGCCGCTATGGTCGACGCCATCAGCGAGGTCCGCGATGGCGAGGTTACCCGTGCCGTGCGTGATTCCAGCGCCTCCGACGGCTCGCCGATTCACTCCGGTGACGTCATGGGTATTATTGCCGGCTCCATCGATGTGGTCGGCTCCGATGTGAAGCAGGTCACGCTCGATTGCATCAACCGCATGCAGGAGGAAGAGGAGGGCGATGCGCTGACGATTCTGGCCGGCGAGGAGCTGTCCGATGAGGCCTTCCAGGAGATCATCGACGCCATCGAGGAGGCTCAGCCCGATCTGGAGATCGACGCCCATCGTGGCGAGCAGCCGCTCTATCCCGTGATCTTCTCGATCGAATAGGCAACTGCCCATGTCCGAGCTGTGCTCCGTGCCGCGCGTCTCGGAGCGCTTTGCCCAGAGCAATGCGCTCGACGAGGATATCGCGCGACTCAAATATGTTTCGGGTAAACGTGAGGAGGCCCTTCGCCGTCTGGGAATTCGGACGGTGGGGGACCTCCTTCTCCATATCCCTCATCGATACCTCGACTTTACCCGTTCTTGGTCTATCGAGATGGCGCCCATCGGTACCGTGTGCACCATCATCGCCACGGTCGACCGAATCGTCCAAAAGCAGCCGCGTCCGCGCATGCAGGTGACCGAGGTCTCACTCGTTGACGAGACGGGCGTGCTGCAGGTCGCCTTTTTCCGCCAGCCCTGGATTGCCCAGCAGCTTAAGCAGGGCGACCGCCTGGCCGTGATGGGTAAGGTCGAGTTTGCCTACGGTTTTAAGCAGATGGCCTCGCCGCACTTTGAGAAGCTCGAGGAAGGGCGTGCCGCGGGCACCATTTTGCCGGTCCATTATGTGAGTGAGGGCGTGAGCCAGGCATGGATGCGCCGCATTGTAAGCGGTGCGCTCGAGGTCGTCGGCAATCCCTTCGACCCGATTCCCGCACGCTTGCGCGTCAAGCGCCGCCTGATGAGCAATGCCCGCGCGCTGCGCTCAATCCATTTTCCATCGAGTATGGCTGAGCGCGATATCGCGCGCGCACGGCTTGCCTACGAGGAGTGCCTTTACCTTCAGCTGGCGCTGCGCCTGCGCAACGACGGCGGCTTGGTCGAAGTCGCTCCCTATGCTCACACCGCGGGCGAGCACCTGGTCGCGCTCAGGGAAGCCCTGCCGTTTTCGCTGAGCGACGAGCAGGAGGCCGCGTTCCAGGATATCCTGCGCGATATGTGCGATGGCGGGCGCGTGATGAACCGCCTGCTGCTGGGCGATGTCGGTACCGGCAAGACCGCCGTTGCCGCTTGCGCGCTGGCAGTGGCTGCCGATAGCGGCACGCAGGCCTGCGTTATGGCGCCCACGGGCGTTCTAGCGCGCCAATATGCCGATAAGACCGGCCCTCTGCTCTCGCAGGCCGGCATGTCCTGGGCGCTTCTGACGGGTGCCACGCCGGCCTCAGAGCGCGAGCGGATCCATTCCCAGCTGGAATCGGGCGAGCTTGATGTGCTCTTTGGAACCCACGCGGTCCTTTCGGATGACGTTACGTTCAAGCATCTGTCGCTCGTGGTCATCGATGAACAGCACCGGTTTGGCGTCGGCCAACGCAACGCCCTGCGCGCGAAGGGCCCCGGTGCCGATCTGCTCGTTATGACGGCAACGCCCATCCCGCGTACGCTGGCGCTTTCGGTCTACGGCGACCTGGACACGAGCATTATTCGCCATCGACCTGTTCCGGGAGCGGGCGTTACGACACGCGTGCTTACCGAGTCGAGCCGCGACCTGGCCTACGGCGCTATTCGCGAGGCGCACGAAAAGGGCCAGCAGGCCTATGTGATCTGCCCCCTCGTGGAGCCGAGTGACTCGGCCGATGAGCTGGAAGACGTGCCTGGTATCGCCCGCGACGACGAGGGCCGCGTGACCGTGCCCGTGCCGCTCCACGATACGGCAACCGAGCTCGATCGCCTGCGCCTGGCGTTGCCGGGACTTACCATCGAACGCCTTCACGGCCGCATGCCGGCGGGGGAGAAGGACCGCGTGATCGATGCCTTCAAGCGCGGAGAGATCGACGTGCTCGTCTCGACCACGGTGGTCGAGGTGGGCGTCGACGTGCCCAACGCCACCGTCATGGTCATCGAGAACGGTGAGCGCTTTGGCTTGGCGGCCCTGCACCAGCTGCGCGGTCGCGTGGGCCGCGGCAGCGTGTCGGGCACCTGCCTGGTCATGACGCACTCCAAGGGCAACGGCGGCGCGTCGGCGGCACAAGACCGTCTCCAGTCGCTCGAAAAGACCTCGGACGGCTTTACGCTCGCCCAGATGGACCTGCGCCTGCGCCACGAGGGCGAGATCCTGGGGTATCGCCAGCACGGCGGCGTGACCCTGCGCTTTGTGGACCTGGATGCCGACGAGGATCTTATCGAATGGGCCCATTTGGACGCGGTCGAGCTCTTGCGGTATGCTTGCAACCTTGACTCTGTGGCGACGCGTCCCTTGCGCGACGCGGTCGCCATGCGTTATCGACATATCTTTAAGGAGGTCAGCGGAGGATGAGAATCATCGGCGGCGAATGGCGCGGTCGTAAGATCGAGGAGCCCCGTGGTCGCGATGTCACCCGCCCCACGACTGATCGCGTGCGCGAGGCGTGCGCATCTATGGTCATGTCGGCATTCGATTTCGATTTGGACGAGGTTCGTGTGCTGGACGCCTTTGGCGGCTCCGGTGCCTTAGGGTTAGAGATGCTCTCTCGTGGGGCCCGCTCGCTCACGACGTTCGAGATCGATCGCAACGCCGCGCGGCTCATTACCAAGAATATCGAGTCGCTCTGCCGTGACCGTGCTCGCTGGCGCGTGGTGACGGGTGACGTGCTGGCGAGCGCCTTGCGCGGCCGCGTGCCGGGCGGCCCCTTTGATCTGGTCCTGCTCGACCCGCCCTATGCTTTTGGTGCCGAGCCGGTCGAGGAACTGCTGCAGAACCTGGCTCAGCAGGGTTTACTTGCACCTGGCGCTTACGCCTTGTTTGAGCATGCCGCCGCCGATGCGGGCGCGCATCCGGCAGGCTTTGAGACTGTACGTGAGAAGCGCTACGGCATTACCTCGGTCGACCTGCTTCGTTGGGTCGGCGATAACGATGGCGAGGGCGATGGCGCCGGCACCGATGCTGACAACAACGATGCCACGACGTTTCAGGAGGATGCTCATGAGTGACACCATCAACCGCGTGATCGTCCCGGGCACCTTCGATCCCATCACGTTTGGCCATATCGATGTGATCCGCCGCGCCCGCCGCATCTTTCCCAGCGTGATCGTCGCTGTTGCCGAGTCGCAGGGTAAAAACGGTGTGGGCACCACGTTTACGCTTGATGAGCGCGTGGCGCTGGCCCGCGAGGCGCTCGGTGATATCGACGGCGTCGAGGTCCTGCCCTTTACCGGCCTCTTGGTCGACTTCGCTCGTGAGCAGGGGGCGGGGGCCGTGGTCAAGGGCCTGCGCGCCATGACCGACTTTGAGTATGAGCTGCAGCAGGCCGACCTTAACTATCGCCTGGATAACGAGCTGGAGTCCATTTTTGTCATGAGTGCGCCGCAGTACGGCTATATCTCGAGCTCGGTCGTTCGCCAGATCGCCTCGCTCGGCAGCGATGTATCGACGTTTGTCCCGTCCAACGTGGTCGAAGCGCTCAAACATCGCTTTTCGTGACGTTTCTTATTGCCTGGTGGCATGTGGTAAACTAGCACGATGATATGTTACCTATGAAAGGAGACCGGATGCCGGGCGAGAATTTTCCTGGCGATAGGATCGTCAGCTTGGTCGATGAGCTCGAAGGGCTGATCGAGGAAGCCAAGCCGCCTTTCGGCAAGAACGCTCAGTTCAAGGTCATCGACGCCGACGTGTTCTTCAACATCCTCGACGAGATCCGCATGAGCTATCCCGAGGAGTGGCAGAAGTCCCGCCGTATCCTTAAGGAGCGCGAGGAGCTTATGGCTTCCGCCGCCGCCCAGGCCGATTCCATCATCGCCGACGCTCAGCAGCAGGCCCTCACCATTGCCGGTGAGCAGGAGATCGTCCGCCTTGCGCAGCAGCAGGCCGACGACATCCGCGATCGTGCCCAGCAGTACGAGCGCGAGACGCGTTATGCTGCCGAGGACTACGCAGAGCAGGTCTTTACGCACCTGGAGGAGAACCTCAAGAGCCTGACCGGCACCGTTACCCGTTGCCGTCAGCAGCTCAACGAGGGTGCCGCCCAACAGAATGGTCAGTGGTAATGGCTGAGTTCCCGAGCGTTACCGTCGATCTTTCCGAGCAGCTCGAGTTTCCTGGAGATTCGTATCCGCTGACCGGTAAGGTCGATGTCGCCACCTACACGGTGGGCGAGAAGGAGTACCAGCTTCAGGACGGCATCGACTACGACGTTGTCTTTACCAATGCCGGTACCGGTGTCTTGCTCACGGGCATGGTCCGCGCGCACGCCACCGGCGAGTGCGACCGTTGCCTGGAGCCCGCCTCGTTTGATGTCGCCGGCGAGATCGAGGAGTTCTACCTCTTTGAGGAGCCCGAGGATCCCGAGGCCTACGAGGACGGCTACGAGCTCCTGGGTGAGGACCGCATCGTCGATCTGGGTGAGCCCATCAATGACGCGGTCGTTATGGACACGCCGTTTGTGGTGCTCTGCAAGCCCGATTGTCGCGGTCTGTGCCCCACTTGCGGTTGCAATCTCAACGTGGAGCAATGCGATTGTGCTGCCCAAGCCGAGGCCGAATGGGCCGAAGCCACGGAAAATCCATTTGCAGCATTGAAGAATCTCAAGCTCGATGAGTAAAACTGTGGTAGTATCGCTACTTGCGCGTAATCGCCACACTGGATAGTTCATAAGGAAGGTCACTATGCCCGTACCTAAACAAAAGCAGGGTCGTATCCGCACTCACACCCGTCGTTCCGCCAACATGAAGATCTCGGCTGCGGCTCAGTCCACGTGCCCCCGTTGCGGCGCTGTCAAGCTTCCGCACCACGTGTGCCCCAGCTGCGGTTTCTACAAGGACCGCGAGGTTATCGTTACCGAGTAACGGTATACTCTGGATGCGATGCCGTTCCAAATGGAACCATAATGGCCGGCTCAATGAGTCGGCCATTTTTGTATAAGGAGCTTGTATATGAGTAACGTTCGCGTTTGTGTAGACGTTGTGGGTGGAGACGAGAAACCTCAGGTTGTTCTCGATGGTATCGAGGCTGCACTTGCCGCCGATCCCGATATCGAGGTCTTGGCAGCTGGCCCCGCCGAAATCGTCAATCCCTTTGCTGCTTCCCACGCACGTGTTGAGGCCCTTGAGGCACCCGACGTTATCGCCATGGATGACGATCCCATTCGCGCCGTGATGGCCAAACGCAAGTCTTCGATCGTGCTGTCGTGCCGCGCCATCAAGAAGGGAAATGCGGACGCGTTCTTCTCCGCCGGCTCCACCGGCGCCATGACCGCCGCTGCGACCGCCTACGTCACGCCGTTTAGATATATGGCCGAAGGTAAGAAGCAGCCGGTGCGTCCCTGTCTGACCAATGCGCTGCCCAATCGCGCCGGCGGTCTGACGGTGCTGTGCGATATGGGCGCCAACCCCGATGTCGAGGTCGATGACATGGTGCGTTTTGCTCAGATGGGTAGCGCCTATGCTCGCGTCGTCCTGGGCATCGAGCATCCCCGCGTGGGCCTGCTTGCTAACGGCACCGAGGACGAGAAGGGCTCCAACTTTACCAAGGCCTGCTTCCCAGCCATGAAAGCCGCCGTTCCCGGCTTTGTTGGTAACTGCGAGGGAACGGACATCACCTCCGGTAACTTCGATGTCGTCGTTGCCGATGGCATGTCGGGCAATATTGCGCTCAAGGCCACTGAGGGCGCTGCCAAGTTTTTGCTGCAGGAGCTCAAGGGCGTCTTTATGTCTTCGCTTGGCACCAAGATCGCCGCGCTGCTCATTAAAAAGCAGATGCGCGAGATAAAGGCCAAGCTTTCGGGCGACGCCAAGGGCGGCGCGATTCTTTTGGGCCTGCGCGGCGTGGTCCTGATCGGCCATGGTGCCACCTCGGTCGAGGCTGTTAAAAACGGTACGCTCGCGGCGGCCGAAGCCGTGCGCGCCGGGCTGGTCGAGAACGTCGCCAACTCCATGGACGGCATCGTTTTATAACAGCGGCGTTATGCGTCTCGGGGCGTGCGTCGTGGGGTAGAATCAGAACCGTGTCTTGGTACCGCCCGGGCGGTACCATTCTTTTGGTATTCATGCACTATGAGAGGAAGCGCTATGGATCGCTCCGAAATCTTCGACAAGATCGCCGAGGTCGCTGCTGACGTTCTGGGCGTCGATGTTGCCGAAATTAGCGATGAGACCACCTTTGACGACCTCGATGCCAACTCGCTCGAGCGCCTGCAGCTGGTTACGGCTATCGAGGACGAGTTCAACCTCGAGATCGATGACGAGACCCTGCTCTCGCTCAACTCTGTCGCCGACGCCGTCGACGCTATCGAAAACGCCAGGGAGGCCTAGGTCTTGGCTTTGTCTGAACGACTTACGCGCGCCCAGGAAATTCTGGGCCACGAGTTCAATAATAAGGTGCTGCTGCGCGCGGCCCTTACGCATCCCTCGGCAGTCGAGGGCCAGCCGGTTTCTGCCAGCTATGAGCGCCTTGAGTTCTTGGGCGATTCCATTTTGGGCGCTGTGGTCGCACGCTCCCTGTTTGAGTCCTATCCGGAGTTTGACGAGGGCAAGCTCACGCGCCTGAAGGTGTCGCTTGTCTCGGGCGCTACGCTGTCCGAGGTTTCTCACGAGCTGGGCATCGACGACATCATCATCTTTGGTGCCTCCGAGACCGGTACCGGTGCGCGCGGCCTGCATTCGGCGCTCGAGAACGTCTACGAGTCGCTCGTGGGCGCACTGTACCTGGATGCCGGCTGGGATGCCGCAGCGGAGTTTATCCATCGTACGCTTAAGCCGCATTTGGCTTCCGAGCGTGCCGAGCATCCTGCGAACCCCAAGTCGTTTTTGCAGGAGTGCGTGCAAGCCGACGGTCACGAACCCCCGGCTTACAAGCTTGTTGGCTCCGAGGGCCCGGCGCATGCGCCCACCTTTACCGCCGTGGTTTTGATCGATGGTATTCGCCAGGGTCGCGGCTCCGGCTCCTCAAAGAAAGAAGCCGAGGGAGCCGCCGCGCTCGAAGCGCTCGACCGCATGGGCTACACCACCAACGGCGTGATTCTGAACAAGAAGCACGTGTAAGCGAGGAACCGTGTATCTCAAGTCCCTCACGCTCAAAGGGTTCAAGTCGTTTGCCGACCGCGCCCATATGACGTTTGAGCCGGGCCTGACCGTCATCGTCGGTCCCAACGGCTCGGGAAAATCGAACATCTCCGACTCCATTCTGTGGGTCTTGGGCGAGCAAAGCGCCAAGCAGCTGCGCGGCCAGGCCATGGAGGACGTCATCTTCTCGGGCTCGTCGGCTCGCAAGCCGGTGGGTGTCGCCGAGGTCACGCTGGTGCTCGATAACTCGGACCATATGCTGCCCGTCGACTTTGACGAGGTCGCCATCACCCGTCGCATGTATCGCTCGGGCGAAAGCGAGTACCTCATCAACTCGAGTCCGTGCCGCCTGATGGACATTCAGGACATCCTGCACGATTCGGGCCTGGGCAAGGATACGCATTCCATTATTAGCCAGGGCAAGCTCGATGCCATTTTGCAGAGCCGCCCCGAGGAGCGCCGCGCCCTCATCGAGGAGGCCGCCGGCATCTCCAAGCACAAGCGCCGCAAGGAGCGTGCGCTCAAAAAGATTAAGTCGATGGACGAGCACCTGATGCGTGCCCGCGACATCAATAAGGAGATCGCCCGTCAGCTGCGACCGCTGGAGCGTCAGGTCGATCGCGCGCGCAAGTACAAAGAGCTGTCCTCGCGCGCGAACGAGCTTACGCAGATGCTGGCCGTCGACGAGCTGCGTTCGCTGCAGTCGCAGTGGAACGACCTGGAGAGCCGCTCCAAAGAGGGCGCGGCCGAGCTTGAGCTTGCGCAGTACCGCTTGGGCGAAAAGGAGCGCGAGCTCGAGAAGCTTCAGGTCATGCTCGAGGAAAAGGGCCTGTTTGTGGGCGACCTAGGCGAGCAGCGCCGTCATATGCAAGATGTGGTCGGCCGCATTAACTCCGACATGCGCTTGCTCGAGGAAAAGGGCCACAACATGGTGTCGCGCCTGTCTGACATGCGCGGGCAGATTTCGAGCTCCGAGCATCAGCGTCGTCGCGTGGTCGAGGAGCTCGAGGACGCGCGTGCGCAGCTTGAGGAAGTGACCGGCGCGCACATGCAGGCCCAGGAGGACGTTGACGCCGCCGGTCCTGCCGCTGCTGAGCTCCACGAGCGTCGCGTGGCGCTCGACAATCAGATTTCGCAACTCACGCGCGAGCAACGCGATGTGCAGCGCGTGGCCGATAATGCCGCGCTCGAGCTCGCCAAGGTGAAGGATTCCTTGAGCAATGCCGAGGTCGAGGACAACATGTATGCCTCGCGCCTGGAGCAGATTGACGAGCAGCTCGAGGAGGTCACGGCCTCGCTCGAGAGCCGTCGCGACCGCGCCGAGGAGCTTGAGGGCGCTCTTGAGGAAGCGCGCCAGGCTCAGGTCGATGCGCGTGAGGCCGCCGAGGCGGCACGCGCGGCCCTGAAGGACCTGCGTGCCCGCGAGAGTGAGGCGCGCAACAAGTTATCCGAGGTGCGCTCGGAGCTTGCCAGCCAAAAGAAACTCGATGCCCGCATGGCTGACAGCTCGCCGCTGGTGAGCCGTCTGGTGGGTGCGCTGGGCGATGATGTCTCGGGTCGTCTGGGCGACGTGCTCGAGGCCCCGCGCAAGCTTGAGGGCTTGGTTGAGCAATTGCTCGCCGGCGATATCGATGCGCTGCTGTTCGACGATACGTCCGCGCTTGAGCGTGCCGGTCGTGCCGCTCTGGACCAGAAGAAGGCTTCGGGCGAGGCGCTGCTGGTGGCGCGCGGCGTGACCGGCTCTACCGCCGCTGAGGGCGCTGCCGGTACCCGTCTGGTTGATCTTCTGTCCGTGCGCGCAGGCTACGGTCCCGTCGTCGAGGCGTTGCTCGGCGGATATTACGTAGTGGACGATCTTGCTGCCGCGCTGTCGGCGCCGGTCGTTGACGGTGTGACCTACGTGACTCCCGATGGCGCCCGCGTAAGCTGTGGCGGCCTGGTGCGTGTGGGGCTAGATGCCGGCGAGGCCTCGGGTGCTCTGGAGCGCAAGCGTCGCATTCGCGAGCTGGAGGGCCTGGAGCCCGATCTGGCTGCCGTGTTTGAGCATGTGTCGGATCAGGTCGTCGAGGCCAATGCGGCCGTTGAGGAAGCGCGTGCCGCCGAGGGCGATGCCGCCGGCGAGATCGCCCGTCTTGAGGGCGAGCGCCGCTCGCTGCTCTCCGAGATCGGCCGCTTGGAGCAAAGCGCCAACAATGCCGAGGTCGAGCGCGTGCGCATCTCCAAGCGCCGCGAGCAGGCCTCCGAGGCCGTTCGCTCTGCGCGCCCGCGCGTGGACGAGCTCACCCGTTCGCGTGACGAGGCCCGTGCGCAGGCAAGCGATCTGGGCTTGCAGATTGCCGAGGCTAACGACGAACTCGACCGCGTTCGCCGTGACGATTCCGAGGCTGCCGGCAAGCTCGCCGACGCCAAGGTTCGCCTAGCCCAGACGAGCGAACGCCTGCGTTCGCTGAAGGGCCGTGTGCCCGACTTGGAGCATCGTCTTGAGGGCATCGACCGTCGTATCCGCGGAACACGCCAGGCTTCGCGCTCGCTCGAGCTGCTGCGCCTGCGCGTCGATCCCATGCACGAACGCTATTCTGCCCTGTTGGAACGCGCGTCGGATTGGGCAGCGCGCCTGCGTGACCAGGCCTCTCTGGAGGAGGCGGACTCCGCTTCGCTCAAGAAGACCATCGAGGATGCCAAGGCAGAGGTTGCCCGCGCTAAGGAGCGGGTTGATACCGCCTCCGCCACGCAAAACGAGCTCAAGGTCTCTCGCGGAAAGCTCGAGGTGCAGGTAGAGGCCGCCATTAAGGCCATTACCGCCGATGGCACCACGGTACTCGAGGAAGCGCTCATGCTTCCTGCGCCCACGGACCGCGATGCCGCCGAGCGCGAGCTCAACCAGCTCGTGCGTCAGATCAACAACCTGGGCCCTGTGAACCAGGTTGCCATGGAGGAGTACGAGCAGCTCAAGCGCCGCGCCGATTACATCGAGGAGCAGCTGGCCGATCTGGAGAGCGCGCGCAAGGCGCTCACCAAGATCACGGTGGCCATTGATCGCAAGATGCGGAAGGCCTTCCTGGTGACGTTTGAGAAGGTCGACGCGAACTTCCGCGAGATCTTCGCTATGCTCTTCCCGGGCGGTCAGGCTCATCTGGAGATGACCGATCCCGAGCATCCTGCCGAGACGGGTATCGAGGTCGTGGCGCAGCCGCGCGGCAAGCGCATCACCAAGATGATGCTCATGTCGGGCGGCGAGAAGAGCCTGACGGCGCTCGCCTTGCTCTTTGCCGTGTATCGCACGCGCACGGTGCCGTTCTATGTGCTGGACGAGGTCGAGGCGGCACTCGATGACGCCAACCTGTCCAAGCTTATCGGTGCGCTCGACGTTTTGCGTTCCGATACGCAGCTCTTGGTTATCTCGCACCAGCGCCGTACTATGGAGGACGCTGACGTCCTCTACGGCGTCTCGATGCAAGCCGACGGCGTCAGTCGCGTCGTCTCGCAAAAACTCGATCGCGAAACCGGAAAGGTCGTGAATGCATAATGGGATTCTTCGATGCTCTCTCGCGCGGACTTGAGCGCAGCCGCGAGGCCCTCAACGAGGTCTTTTACTTTGGCGGCGAGGTCGACGAGGATTTTTGGGAGGACCTGGAGGACACCCTCGTCATGGGTGACATGGGCGCCGAGGTCGCCATCAAGGTCTCCGATGACCTGCGCGATGCCGCGGCCAAGAAGAACCTCAAGACCGCCCCGCAACTCCGTCGCGCCCTGGCCGAGCAGCTTGAGCAGCACTTTGTGCCCACCGAGCGCGATCCGTTCTCCGATACGCCGAGCTGCGTGCTGTTTGTGGGCATTAACGGTGCCGGCAAGACCACGACGGTCGGTAAGATCGCGAGCGCCATGGCCGCCCGCGGCAAGAATGTCGTGATCGGCTCTGCCGATACGTTCCGCGCCGCCGCCATCGAGCAGCTCGATGTGTGGGGCCAGCGCGCTGGCGTCCCCGTCATCAAGCGCGACCGCGGCTCCGATCCGGCAAGTGTTTGCTACGACGTGCTCGACGAGGCCGACAAGCGCGGCAGCGACCTGGTGCTTATCGACACTGCCGGTCGTCTGCACACGAGCCCCGAGCTCATGCGCGAGCTTGCCAAGGTGGTTAACGTGACGCGTAAGCGCGCCGCCAATATGGCCGCCGGCCCCATGCCCGTCTCAGTCGTGCTCGTGATCGATGCCGCCACCGGCCAGAACGGTCTGAACCAGGCGCTCGAGTTTAACGAGGCACTGGGCCTGGACGGTATTATCATGACTAAGCTCGACGGCACGGCTAAGGGCGGAATCGCCATGGCCGTGGCCGAGAAGCTCAAGCTCCCGATCCTGCGCGTGGGCGTGGGCGAGCAGGTCGATGACCTGCAGGAGTTCAATGCCAAAGATTTCTGCCGCGCCCTGGTGGGCGAGTCCAATTAAGGAGTGACTAGTGTTTGATTCCCTGAGCGATCGCCTCAACGACACATTTGACCGCCTGCGCGGCAAGGGCAAGCTGACCGAGGCCGATATCACCTCGGCCATGCGCGACATTCGCATGGCGCTGCTCGAGGCCGACGTCAACTTCAAGGTCGTCAAGGAGTTCGTCGCCAAGACCAAGGAGCGCTGCATGACCGCCGAGGTCATGGAGTCGCTGTCGCCGGCGCAAAACGTCGTCAAGATCGTGCTCGACGAGCTCACCGAGATGCTCGGCTCCACCGAGAGCAAGCTCGTCTTTAGCAACCGCATCCCCAATGTCATCATGCTCGTGGGCCTGCAGGGCTCCGGTAAGACCACGGCTGCCGTAAAGCTGGCCTACCTGCTCAAGAAGCAGGGCCGCTCGCCGCTGCTCGCCGCGTGCGACGTCTATCGTCCCGCCGCTGCCGACCAGCTGGCCACGCTTGGTGGCGAGATCGGCGTGCCGGTCTTCCGCGGTGACGGCGCGCACCCGGTCGACATCGCCAAGGGCGCCATCCAGGAGGCCGTCGACCACCTGCGCGACGTGGTCATCGTCGATACCGCCGGTCGTCTTCAGATCGACGAGCAGATGATGCAGGAGGCCGTCGACATCAAGAAGGCCGTCAAGCCCGACCAGGTGCTGATGGTCGTCGATGCTATGACCGGCCAGGATATCGTCAATGTGGTCTCGACGTTTGCCGAGCGCACCGACTTTGATGGCGTGATTATCTCCAAGCTCGATGGCGACGCCCGTGGCGGTGGCGCACTTTCGGTGCGTCAGGTGACCGGCAAGCCCATCAAGTTCGTGAGCATGGGCGAGAAACCCGATTCGCTGGAGCCGTTCTACCCCGACCGCATGGCCAAGCGAATCTTGGGCATGGGCGATGTCGTCGGCATTATCGAGAAGGCCCAGGAGGCAGCCGATGCAGAGCAGCTTGAGGCTGCCGAGCGTATGCTGCGCGAGGGCTTCACCATGAACGATATGCTCGACCAGATGAAAGCCGTCAAAAAGATGGGCGGCATGAAGGGTATCCTGGGCATGCTTCCCGGTGGCCAGCGCGCGCTCAACCAGATGGGCGGCAACTTGGACGAGGGCATCTTCGACAAGAACGAGGCCATTATCATGTCGATGACCAAGGAGGAGCGCCTGCGTCCCTCCATCATCAACGGCCAGCGCCGCGCGCGTATCGCCAAGGGCGCCGGTGTGACCCCCACTGAGGTCAATAGCCTTATGAAGCAGTGGGGCGAGATGAATAAGATGATGGGCCGCATGCGCTCGATGGCCAATCAGGCGCAGGCCGGCGGCAAGAAGGGCAAGAAGGGTAAGAAGGGCAAAAAGATGCGCATGCCCAATATTCCCGGTCTGGATGCCATGGGCCTGGGCGGCATGGGCGGACTTGGGACGGGCGGTCCTAAGTCCGATATGGACCTGCTGCGCCAGATGGAAGCGCAGATGCGCAACAAGAAGTAACGACTAGTTGAGTCGTGTATGGCGAAGGCCGCCTGGATGGTATTCCAGGCGGCCTTCGTCGTTGTGTGGTTTGTTGCGCGAATGGCACGTCTTGGCGCCAGAGCATTTGCCGCTAGTGGCAGCCACGGCCCTCGTGGCCCTCGTTCTCGTGATGGCCGTGGCAACCGCAGGATTCGCCGTGCTCATGGGTGTGCTCGTGGTCATGGCCGTGGCAGCCGCACGTGGCCTCGCCGGTCTGTGCGAGCGTGCCGGCAATGAGTGCCTCGACGCAGGCGTCGCAGCTGCCCTGGGCGCCTGCATAGACCGTGATGCCGGCCTGGGTAAGTGCGTTGATGGCGCCGCCGCCGATACCGCCGCAGATGAGCGTGTCAACGCCACTGTTGGCAAGCAGGCCCGCCAGGGCGCCGTGACCGGTGCCGCCGGTGTCCACGACCTGCTCGTTGAGCACCTTGCCGTCCTGAATGTCGTAGATCTTGAACTGCTCGCTGCGACCAAAGTGCATAAAGATGTTGCCGTTGTCGTACGTGGTTGCCACCCTCATGGTGTCGACCTCCTTTGCTGGCCATGTGGCCGTTGTCGTGGTGATGGGGGAGTATGCGATACTGCCGCCCTTGATACTCAGCGCGCGCCCGTTGACCAGCGCGTTTGCCACCTTGCGATGCGCTCGGCTGCAGATGGCCGCCACGGTGGCGCGAGCGATGCCCATTTGCTGGGCGACGGTCTGCTGATTGAGGCTTTCGAGGTCGCATAGGCGCAGGACTTCGAGCTCATCGACCGTCATCTCGATGGCGTCTCCGCTGGCAAGGCCGTCGGGGGTAAAGCCGCGATATTCGGGGATGATCCCAACTCGGCGTAATTTTTCGCGTCTTCCTGCCATACACTCTCCAAATCTGACATATGTCAACAATAGAATAGCGAACGTGTGGATTTGCGCAAGGTATTTCTGACATATGTCAGAAAAAGGAAAAGCTGATGTGACCACGAGTGCGGTGCCGCTCTGCCGTGCATTGCGTGTGCGGTCCAAGTGTTCCATCCGATGCTGTGCGCCTGGGCTACAATAAAAATCGCTTATAGGCGACTGACAGGAGGGTCAATGAGCAAGGCTGATCAACAGTTTGTAGCCATGTGTCGCGGTATTCTGGACCATGGCACCACCACCGAGGGCCAAAAGGTCCGTCCGGTGTGGGAGGACGGCACCCCTGCCTATACCATTAAAAACTTTGGCGTTACGGCACGCTACGACCTGCGCGAGGAGTTCCCCGCGCTCACTTTACGCCGTACGGCGCTTAAGTCTGCCATGGACGAGATCCTGTGGATCTATCAAAAGAAGTCCAATAACGTGCATGACCTCAACAGCCATATTTGGGATGAGTGGGCCGACGAGACCGGCTCCATCGGCAAGGCTTACGGGTATCAGATTGGGCAGAAGAGCCATTATGCCGAGGGCGACTTTGACCAGATGGACCGCGTGCTGTACGACCTTAAGCACACGCCGTACAGCCGCCGCATTATGACGAACACCTATGTGTTTAGCGACCTGTCCGAGATGCACCTGTATCCGTGCGCCTATAGCGTGACGTATAACGTGACGCAGCGCCCGCAGGACGACAAACCGACGCTCAACATGATTCTCAATCAGCGCAGCCAGGATATTTTGGCCGCGAACAACTGGAACGTGTGCCAGTACGCCATTTTGCTGATGATGGTCGCGCAGTCTGTCGATATGATTCCCGGCGAGTTGCTGCATGTGATTGCCGATGCCCACATTTACGACCGTCATGTCAACATCGTCCGCGAGCTTATCGAGCGTCCGCAGTTTGCGGCGCCTAAGGTAACGCTTAACCCCGACGTGCATGATTTTTACGCGTTTACGACTGATGACCTGATCGTCGAGGGCTATGAGCACGGCCCGCAGGTCAAGAACATTCCCATTGCGGTGTAGGTGGTGCTCATGACGTGTAAGCTATCTGCTATCGTCGCCGTGTGTGACGATTGGGGCATTGGGTGCGAGGGCGACATGGTGGTGTCCAATCGCGCCGACATGCGCCATTTTGTGGCGTGCACCAAGGGCTGTCCTGTCATCATGGGACGCAAGACGCTGCTGAGTTTTCCCGGTGGACGTCCGCTTAAGAACCGCCGCAATATCGTGCTCACACGTGACGAGGATTTTGCGCCCGAGGGCGTTGACGTGGTGCATAGCTTCGACGAAGCGCTCGCCGCGGTAGCTGATGAACCCGTTGCGTGGGTGATCGGCGGCGGCGAGGTGTATCGGCAGTTTTTGCCGTATTGCGCCGAGGCCGAGGTCACGCATAACCACTGCGTCCATCCCGTGGACACGTATTTTCCCAATTTGGACGCCGATCCTGCATGGGAAGTTTCGCAGGCTGGCGGGGTTGCCACGATTGCCGCGGGCGAGGGTGACGAGGGTCTCGATTATGAGTTCGTGACATATCGTCGCGTTGAGGCGTGAATCGCCTAGCGTGAACGGTATTATCGGGTTGATTGAATGCATGGGGCGGCGCTTCGCGTCGCCTCGTTTGGTATAGATGTGCTGTTAAGAAGGGTGCGGGCTGGCTGCTATGACTGATGCCGTTGAGGTTCTGCGAATCGATTCGCTTACGGATGAGCGGCTCGACGCCTACGTGCGACTGACCGAGCGCGAGCTTCGCTGCGTGCTGGAGCCCCAAAAGGGTATCTTTATCGCTGAGAGTGCCAAGGTTATCGAGCGCGCGGTGCGTGCCGGATACCAGCCGGTGAGCTTTCTTTTGGGCGAACGCTGGCTCGATCAGATGATGCCGCTGTTTGAGCGCCTGGTTGTGCGCGAGGGCGCAGGTCCGGTTCCTGTGTTCGTTGCCTCCATGGAGCTCATGGAGCAATTGACGGGCTTTAACGTGACGCGCGGCGCGCTCGCGGCGTTTCGTCGCCCGCGGCAGATTCCGGTTGATGAGTTTCTCGACGGCGTCGTCGAGGCGGCGGGGGAGCGTCCGGTGCGTGTGTGCGTGCTCGAGGGCATTGTCGACCATACCAATGTGGGCGCGATTTTCCGTTCGGCGGCCGCATTGAACGTTGACGGTATTTTGGTCAGCCCTACGTGCTGCGACCCGCTGTACCGTCGCTCGGCCCGCGTGAGCATGGGCACGGTGTTTCAGGTGCCGTGGACGCGCATTGGCAGCGAGGCTCGTGTGTGGCCGCACGATGGCCTGGCGGCACTGCACGAAGCCGGTTTTTCCTGTGCTGCCATGGCATTGACGGACGATTCCGTATCGCTGGACGATCCCGTGCTGCAGGAGATTGACCGCCTGGCAATCTTTATGGGTACCGAGGGTGCCGGTCTGGGTGCCAAGACTATCGCGGGCTGCGACCGGGCCGTACGCATTCCGATGGCGCACGGGGTCGATTCGCTTAACGTGGCAGCGGCGAGTGCCGTCGCCTTTTGGCAGCTGTGCCCGCACGTGAGTAATGAGTACCACTACCAGCCGGGGCTGTATCACTAGGCAGATAGTTCGCACCGGGCTCTTATTCGGGGTGTTTCGGTCGACGCCGGTCGGTGCTAAGCTGGTATTGGCGTTGGTCTTAATTTGCTGTTTTGTCGGTTGACGTGCGCTTTTGGGGAGGGCGTGTGGCTAAGAAATCTACGGCTATCGATGTAACGCAGGGCGTTATTTGGCAGCAGCTGCTGTCGCTGTGCGTTCCCATCTTTTTTAGTTCGTTTTTTCAGCAGGCATACACGCTCATCGGTACCTATATCGTCGGTCAGTTTGGCGGCAAGCTCGCGCTGGGTGGCATTCAAGCCACGATGGTGCTCACCGAGCTCTGCATTGGCTTTTGCGTTGGCGTCGGCGCCGGCTGCGCGGTCATTACCGGTCAGTATTTTGGTCAGCACGATGATGAGCGACTGAGTCGTTCAGTCCATACGGCCATGACGCTCGCGCTGGTGGGCGGTATCGTTTTCTCGATTCTTGGCATAGTGTTCGTTGAGCCCATGCTGGTACTTATGAACACGCCGCATGAACTATTGGCCGAGGGCGTGGCATATGCTCGTTGCTATTTTGCCGCCATGGTTGCGGCGCTGCTGCTCAATATGGGAACGGCACTGCTGCGCGCCGTGGGCGACACGCGCGGGCCTGCTGTGATCATCGCTTCCGGCTGTCTTGTTAATGCGGTGCTGGATGTCATCTTCGTTGCCGTGCTTCATATGGAGGCTCTGGGCTGCGGCATCGCGGTGGCGCTGACCATTTGCTCCAACGCCACGATGATCGTGATTCGCATGATGCACGCACCGGGTGCGTGGCGGCTTTCGCTGTCCAAACTTGGCATTGATCCTGGCATTTGTAAGAGCATGATCTCGTGTGGTCTGCCGCTTGGCTTTCAGTCTGCTGCGTATTCGATTTCCAACGTTTTGATTCAGGTGTCGGTCAACTCGTTTGGCGCCGATGTCACCACGGCGTGGGGTCTTTCGGGTCGCTTGGATGGCATTGTCTGGATGGTTACCGAGGCGCTCGGCGTGTCGATCACCACGTTCTCGGCTCAGAACTTTGGCGCGCGCAACTACGAGCGCATGCGCAAGGGCTACCATACGTCGCTCGTGCTGTCGTTTATGCTCATTGGCGGCCTGTCTGCCGTGCTGCTGGTATTCTCGGGTCCGTTGTCGCGTCTGTTTGTCGACGATGCTTCGATTTCGGCGTATACCACGACGATTCTTCATTTTATCGCGCCGTTCTACGCGATCTTCTCGATTATCGAAAACGCGTCGGGCTCCATTCGCGGCGCCGGCGTGAGTCTGCAGCCTATGATGCTCACCATCTTTGGCACCGTTGTCTTGAGGGTGATCTGGGTGTTTGCGATCATGCCCTTCGATCCGTCGCTCGAGCATCTACTGCTGGTCTACCCCGTAACGTGGCTCATTACGGCCACGATGTTCACCATCTACCACCACAGCGGCAACTGGCTCGGCCGCGCCACCGCCTAGCCATTGGGGACGTCCGTAATGGCTAGTATTCGATGCCTTGGCGGGCTAGGAGGCCTTCGTCGAAGTAGTGTTTGACGGGGCGCATTTCGGTGACCAGGTCGGCAAGATCGGCGAGGGGCAGCAGGCCTCGGCCGGTGAGCACGAGCTCCGTGGTGGCGGGCCTTATCGCGATCAGCGCTTCGACATCCTCGCGCGTCACGAAGCCGCGGCGCATCGCTTCGCCGAGTTCGTCCAGAATGAGCACGTCGACCTGTGATATCTGCTCGCGTGCGAGCTCCATGATTTGTGCGGCACAGGCTTCGGGTGTGTCGCGGTCGGCTTGTACGATGCGTAGCCCCAATCGAGGTGCCACATCATGCTCGGCGCAGTGCAGCTTCTTGGCAAACTGCAGCATGAGTACGTCGAGCCCATAACCTGTGGCGCGCATCGCCAATCCCAGCGCAGCCGTGGTTTTGCCCTTGCCGTCGCCCGTATAGATTTGAACCTTGCCGACTTCCAGTGATGCCATCTCTGTCCTTTCGTGCCCGGCGTCGGTTTATCGCCGTCCGGGTTGGGTATTCTAGATAGCATTATCAACCCCAGTAGATGGAGTTCAAGCAGATGGAGATGGATGACAACAAACGTAGACGGAACATGATCCTCTACGTGCTCATCGCCTTCGTCGTCTACCTCGTGCTCTCGACCGTTCTGTTCCCCAACATCGGTCACACGCAGCAGATTACGAAGACCGATTACTCGACGTTTGTCAAAGCGCTCGATAAGAAGAGTGTCGACAAGGTCGAGTACAACACGGACGATTACTCGATTTATTACACCAAGAAGGGCGAGGACGAGAACATCGCCTATAAGACGACCGGTGTGCCGAACGATGCGGGCTTTACCGATCGCGTGCTTGAGTCTGGCGCTTCGCTGGAGTCGGTCGTTCCCGATAAAAACTCGGGTTTGATGACCTACTATCTGCTCACACTCATTCTTCCCATGGCGATTTTCTTCCTCATCGGTTGGTGGCTCAACCGCCGTATGAAGAAGGCTATGGGCGATGACGGCCCGTCGATGAACTTTGGCGGCGGCGGTTTTGGCGGCGGCGGACTGGGTAAGTCAGGCGCGCGCGTGATCGCCTCCAAGGACGTGGGCGTGACCTTTAAGGACGTCGCCGGCCAGGAAGAGGCCAAGGAGTCTCTCAAGGAGGTCGTCGACTTTCTGGAGAAGCCGCAGCGCTACGAGGAGATCGGCGCCAAGCTGCCGCGCGGTGCTCTCCTTGTTGGCCCTCCGGGTACCGGTAAGACCCTGCTTGCCAAGGCTGTTGCCGGCGAGGCCGGTGTTCCGTTCTTTAGCATTTCGGGCTCTGAGTTCGTTGAGATGTTTGTTGGTCGCGGCGCTGCAAAGGTTCGTGACCTGTTTAAGCAGGCCAAGGAAAAGGCCCCGTGTATCGTCTTTATCGATGAGATCGATACCATCGGTAAGAAGCGCGATGGCGGCGGCTTTAGCGGCAACGACGAGCGCGAGCAGACGCTCAATCAGTTGCTGACCGAGATGGATGGCTTCGATAACCACAAGGGTATCGTTGTCCTTGCCGCAACCAACCGCCCCGACAGTCTCGATCCCGCTCTACTGCGCCCCGGTCGTTTTGACCGCCGCATCCCCGTCGAGCTGCCCGACCTGACCGGCCGTAAGAACATCCTCGAGCTCCACGCCAAGAGTGTGAAGACCGAGCCGCCGATTGACCTGACCGCGATTGCCCGCGCCACGCCCGGTGCCTCGGGCGCCGACCTGGCCAACATCATCAACGAGGGCGCCCTGCGAGCCGTCCGTGAGGGTCGCAAGCGTGCCACGCAGGACGATTTTGAGGAGTCGGTTGAGGTCGTCATCGCCGGTCAGCAGCGTAAGTCTACGGTGCTGTCCGACCACGAGAAGCAGGTCGTGTCCTACCACGAGATCGGCCATGCCATCGTTGCCGCTCGCCAGAAGGGGTCCGCGCCGGTTACCAAGATCACCATCGTGCCGCGCACGAGCGGCGCTCTGGGCTACACCATGCAGGTCGAGGAGGACGAGCGCTTCCTGACTACGCGCCAGGAAGTGCTGGACAAGCTCGCTGTCTACTGCGGTGGTCGTGCTGCCGAGGAGCTCATCTTTGGCGAGATGACGACCGGTGCCGCCAACGATATCGAGCAGGCCACCAAGCTCGCCCGCAACATGGTGACGCGCTTTGGTATGTCCGACGAGTTTGGCATGATGGCACTCGGTACCGTGCAGAACGCGTATCTCAACCAGGACACGTCGCTCACCTGCGCCCCCGGTACGGCCGAGCGCGTGGACGCGATTGTTGCCAAGCTGATCGAGGATGCGCACGATCGCGCCCTGCAGATCCTGAAAGAGAACAAGTTTAAGCTCCACGAGCTGGCTCGTTATCTGTACAAGAAGGAGACCATCACGGGCGAGGAGTTTATGAATCTCCTCACGCGCGAGAATCCGCTGATGCCCAAGCAACAGTAAGGCTGGTTGGAAAGAGACCGACGCCCCGCTTGAGCATTCGTCTCGGGCGGGGCGCCTTGCTTCGGGTAGATTTTTGGGACATGCCTTAATTTCTACCTAGTTGGAAGGTAGAAATTAAGGCATGTCCCAAAAATCTACCGAGGTGAGGTTGGGGTATGAAGATTGTGGTAAGTGCCTGCTTGATGGGTGAGAGCTGCAAGTATAACGGGCTCGATAACTACCATCGCGAGCTGGTCGAGGCTTGCGAGCGTACGGGGACCGAGGTCCTCTTGGTGTGCCCCGAGGTTTTTGGCGGCTTGCCCACACCGCGCGACCCCTCCGAGATCGTGAACGGCGAGGTCCGCACCTGTGAGGGTTTGTCGGTCGATCGTGAGTTTCGCCTGGGTGCCCAACGAGCACTCGACATGTGCGAGCAGGCAGGCGGGCCGGATGAGATCGCCGCGTGCATCCTGCAGGACCGTAGTCCCTCGTGCGGCGCGGGCCGCATCTACGACGGAACATTCAGCGGCAAACTCACACCGGGCAACGGCGTTTTCGTCGATCTGCTCCTGCGTAATGGGTACCGTGTGATCCCAGCGAGTGAATTCGACCCCAGCATGCTGGAACATCGTCCATAGCACTCGAACCCAACACTTCCTCACGGGTGACCGTTTTGGCATCATCCGTGAAG
>CAUESV010000003.1 GCA_959020715.1 uncultured Collinsella sp.
ACTGCGGGAATGGCCTATTTGCTCAATGTGTTCGGCTGAGATCGGAAATCAACCATTTACGGAGTGGTGATTAAGCTGTTCGCGCCTCGACCGAGGTTCGAATCCATGCCTGGTTTCCTAAAAAGAAAAGCCCCCGTTGCCGGAGGCTTTCAAGTTCAATTGGTGCGGCGTATAGGATTCCGCGCATCCGCTTCGCGGATCCGCACCGGCTTCGCCCGCCTGCCGGCGGACTCGCCCGCTCGCTACGGACGCTCCGCGTCCGCTTCACGCTCGCGCCTCGACCGAGGTTCGAATCCATGCGGCGTCTGCCTAAAAGAAAAGCCCCCGTTGCCGGAGGCTTTCAAGTTCAATTGGTGCGGCGTATAGGATTCGAACCTATGACGTTCTGATTCGTAGTCAGACCCTCTATCCAGCTGAGGTAACGCCGCAGCGCAAGACATATAAAACCACTTTAGTTCGTTAGAGTCAAGCAAAATCTAAAACTTTTTTCGCGCGGGCCGCAATTTGTCACGCTGCACCACAAGCATCAGCGCTTCTTGTGCGATCGATTGGCTTCTCAATCACATCGAACCCGGCGCCAAGCTCCCCCAGAAGCGAACGCACCCGTTGGGCACAGTCGTAGTCGGCAAACGAGATACCCAGCATGCGCGCCACCTGGTTAGAAGTTCCCACCTCATAAAACCGCTCAAGCGCCACAAGCCCCTCATGCGCCACAAACGTCTCGACCACATGCGGCGACTCCTCAAAGCACCATTGCGTCAATGGTCCCTCACTCGTCTGCCGAACCACCAAGCCACCCATACCCGATGGCTCGCACGTTACCAGCAGGTGTTCCCCGCCCTCATCGCTCTGGAACAAAACAACCCGCTCGTCGAACAGCCCCATCACATCCCCTTTCTCTTGCTCTTAGTTAGCAAAAGCATAGCAGGTAGATGCATGTATACAGAACGTCTGTTCGTGTGTTTTCTATCGAGCTGTCCGCACGGCATGGTATAGCCGTACACAAAAAGGGCGCCCCTAAAAGGAGCGCCCTCGCAAATCGCCTATGCAGCTAGTTTACGCGACCGGCTCGATCTTCTCGAGGCCGCCCATGTAGGGACGCAGAACCTCGGGGATCGTGATGGTGCCGTCGGCGTTCTGGTAGTTCTCCAGAATGGCAGCCATGGTACGACCAGCCGGCAGGCCGGAACCGTTAAGGGTGTGCAGGTAGCGCGAACCCTTGAAGTTCTCGGGGTCGCGATACTTGATGTTGGCACGACGGGCCTGGAAGTCGCCGCAATTGGAGCAGGAGCTGATTTCCTTGTAGGCGTTGTAGCTCGGCAGCCAGACCTCGACGTCGTAGGTCTGACGAGCAGAGAAGCCCAGGTCGCCGGTGCACAGGCTAATCACGCGATACGGAAGGCCCAGCTGCTGCAGCAGGTACTCGGCCTCGGCGGTCATACTCTCGAGCTCCTCGTCGGACTCCTCCGGCTTAGCGAACTTGACCATCTCGACCTTGTCGAACTCGTGCTGACGGATAATGCCGCGGGTGTCGCGACCGGCGGAACCGGCCTCCTCGCGGAAGCAGGGGGTGAAGGCGGTGTAGCGGCGCGGCAGGGTGTCGGCATCGAGGACCTCGCCGGCGTGCAGATTGGTGAGCACGACCTCAGCGGTGGGGATCAGGAAGTTGTCGCCCGAGACGTGATAGGCGTCGTCCTCGAACTTGGGCAGCTGACCCGTGCCGAACATGGTCTGACGCTTGACGACGATGGGCGGCCACCACTCCTTGAAGCCACGGCTCGTGTGCGTGTCCAGGAAAAAGTTGATAAGGGCGCGCTCCAGGCGGGCGCCGGCGCCACCGAGAACGGTGAAGCGGCTGCCGGAGAGCTTGTTGCCGCGCTCGAAGTCGAGGATGTCGAGGTCGGTGCCCAGATCCCAGTGCGGCTTAAAGTCGAAGTCGAACTCGCGCGGGGTGCCCCAACGACGACGCTCGATGTTCTCGTCCTCGTCCTTACCGTACGGGGTGGCCTCGCACGGAATGTTGGGCAGGTGAGACATGAAGTCGTACTGCTCCTGCTCAAGAGCGGTACGGCGCTCGGCCAGACCGTCGATCTTCTCGTTGACGGCGCGCACGGCCTCCTTGGCGGCCTCGGCCTCGTCCTTCTTGCCCTCCTTCATCAGGGCGCCGATCTTCTTGGACTCGGCATTACGCGTAGCCTGGAGCTCCTCGACCTCGGTGATAACGGCACGACGCTCGTCGTCGAGCTCAAAGAACTTCTCGCGATCCCAAGACGTCTGGCGATTTGCCATGGCGGTATCGATGGCATCGGGGTTCTCGCGAACAAACTTGATATCAAGCATTAGATCCTCCGGCGATATACATTCCATTTAGGTTGCAACCTTGTACATGTATGGGCAAGTATATACTTATGAGCGTTTACGACCCAACTCAACTACGCAAGAAGGCACCCAATGGACGCAGTTTTTTCCTTTTTGTTTGGCACCCGCACCGGTTTTGCCATCCTTTTCGCCGGCGGTATCCTGCTATTTGCGATTCTTGCCTTTGTGATGGAGAAGCGCACCCATAAGATGTATGTCGACCGCGGCCCCAAGTCCGAGGACGAAGAAGACAGCTTCTGGGATTAACCTGCCAAAAAGGACAGGTTTATTTTGTCGGTTTTAATCTGGGCAAACGCAAGCGCCTCGCAACTGGAATTGAGCCAGTTGCGAGGCGCTTTTCGTACATACGACAAAACCGCAGGAAAAACCTGCCAAAATGAACCTGTCCCTAAATGGCAGGTTTTACTGGAGGGTGGCGTCGATGGCCTTGACGAGGGCGCTGCGCATGCCGGCGTCCTCGAGCGCGACGACGCCCTTGATGGTAGCACCGCCGGGCGAGCACACGGCATCCTTCATCGCTGCGGGATGCTGACCGGTTGCAAGCTGCAGCTTTGCCGTACCCAGCACCATCTGGCTCACAATGCGATAGGCATCGGCGCGCGGAATACCGTGTTTGACGGCCGCATCGCCCAGAGCCTCGATCGCCATGGCAACAAACGCCGGGGCGCAACCGCCCACGGTACCGCCCACAAACAGCAGATTCGAATCGAGCTCGACCACCGTGCCAAGCTTACCGAGCAGGTCGAGCACCACAGCACGCTGCTCGTCGTTAAGCGTCGAAGCCTTCTCGCAGGCGATGACGCCCTCGCCTACCGAAACCGGCGTGTTGGGCACCGTCGAGATATGCGCGACGCCCGGCAGGACCTGCTCCCACTTGGCACTGTCCCAGGTCCAGGCAACCGACAGAACGACCTTTTTGGCAAGAGCATCCTTGAGCGGGGCGAATACCTTCTCGATCATGTACGGTTTGACCGCAGCGACCACGATATCGGATGCGGCGACAACCTCGGCGGCATCGTGGCAAGCGGCCATCCCGCGCGCCTCGCAGCGCCCAACCAGCGCGTCGTAGCGACCCGCGCAGGCGCACATGTCGCTCGCAGCTACACCGGCAGCGATCCAGCCATCGGCCATAGCGCTCGCCATATTGCCAAAACCGACAAATCCAATCTTCATATCTCATAGTCCTTTCAGACACATTCCTCAAAACGAAAGGTATTGTCCCACGCCATTGTTTCGTATTGCCGACCTATTTGTGATACGGCTCGCCACGACTGATCTTGCAGGCGCGGTAGATCTGCTCCAGCAGCACCACGCGCGCCAAGTTATGCGGCAAGGTAATACGTCCAAAGCTGAGCATCTCGTCGGCTCGTGCGCGCACGTCATCGCTCACGCCGTCCGATCCGCCAATTACAAAGGCGATGTCGCTGTTACCACGTAGCATAAGATCATCGAGCCGCGCCGAAAGTTCCTCGCTCGAGCGCTCTTTGCCCTCAATGGCCAGCAAGATCACATGTGCTCGAGGCGGCAGGGCTGTAAGAATCGCCGCCCCCTCCTTGTCGCGCGCGGCATCCACGCCGCCCGCCTTAGCCGGGTCGATATCGGCCACCTCGCGGATATCCACCTTGGCATAGGCACCTAGGCGCTTGGTGTACTCAGCGCACGCGTCCTTCCAAAAGCGCTCCTTGAGCTTACCGACGCAAACGACGGTGTATTTCACGCGCGTCTACTCCTTCGAATCGTTTTGAACTTTGCCGGCGGCCAGCATCTGCTCGAACATCGAGGCCGACTGCGAAAAGTCGCTCGGCAGCACGACCGTCGAGGTTTTACCCGTGCGAGCGAACTCCGTCATCATCTCGGACCACTGCGTAAACATGAACAGTTGGTTGGCCTCGTCATTGCCGACACCCGTCTCCTGGATGATCTCGAGCGAATCTTTGATACCCAGTGCGATGGCCTTGCGCTGGTTGGCGATGCCCTCGCCCGCCTTTTCCATTGCCTCGGCCTCGGCGGTCGCCTCGGTGACGCGCTTGATGCGGTCTGCCTCGGCGAGCTCCTGTGCCGCAGCGCGCTTGCGCTGGGCGGCGTTGATGTCGTTCATGGAGTTCTCAACCTCGGTCGGCAGTGCGATTTTGGTGATGAGCGTCGACACGAGGGTGAAGCCGTAGGCGGCCATCTGCTCGGAAACGGTAGCGTTGACATCCTTGGCGATGTCATCCTTCTTGGCAAAGACCTCATCGAGTGTGTAGACAGGAATCGAAGAGCGCAGGGCGTCGGTGATGAAGTCACGCATCTGGTCGACGGGCTCCTGCAGCATGTAGTAGCTCTTGTAGATGCCCGAATCTGCCGGGCCGGCGCCCATGTCGTAGCTCACGTGGTACTGAGCGGAGACCTCAAGGCCGATGGTCACGTTGTCCTGGGTCTTAACGTCGATGCCAAAACCGTTTTTCATGGTGCGCAGGCTCACCGTGGCGGCCTTGCGGTCGATCACGGGCACCTTCACGTGGAAGCCCGCGTTGACGATACGATTGAACTTACCCAAGCGCTCGATGATTACGGCGTGCTGCTGTTCAACGACATAACAGGCGTTGGGGAGCAGCAGCAACAGGATGATGATGGGAATCAAAAGGCTGGTAAGGGCGGCGATGATACCGGAAAACAGCATGGTCTCTCCTCTGATAGGCACACGTTGGGACTAGGATACCCGCACGAAGCAGCTGTGTGGCACCAACAAGAGGACCCGTGGTCAAAAAAGGCCAAATATGAGTACTGTTACCAGTTTAGTAACAGCGTATTTGGGTCAAAATCGCCTCTTTGAACCCGAAGTCTATCGAAATTACTTCATTTCGTCTCAAGATTTAGCCAAATTAGCGTACATCTGTTGCGTAAAATGAGCAAAAATGGCTTCGTGAAATGTCTCTATTTTCGTGCCAGTACTCATATTTGCCACTTTTTGACCACAGGGGCATCTACCGCGCGAAATCGATAGGTCAAATCTGCCAAAAACGGCCCATAACAAAAAAGCCCCCATTGCTGGGAGCTCTTTCAATCAATGGTGCGGGCGAAAGGACGTCCGCGTATCCGCTTCGCGGATCCGCACCGGCTTCGCCCGCCTGCCGGCGGACTCGCCAGCTCGCTAAAAACGCTCCGCGTTTTCTTTACGCTCGCTCCTTCGCAGGTTCAAGTCCCCGCGATGGGCCCATAACAAAAAAGCCCCCATTGCTGGGAGCTCTTTCATTTAATGGTGCGGGCGAAAGGACTTGAACCTTCATGGGGTTGCCCCCATACGGACCTGAACCGTACGCGTCTGCCAATTCCGCCACGCCCGCGTGCAGGAATTAGAATAACGGAGCGCCACCGCGAACGCAAGAACTATTTTTGAAAAAGTTTGCAGGCATTTTCCCAGGCGGCTCGAGCGATTGCTTCGGCGTCCTCACCGGTACGATCGACGCGGTCGTTGACCAGCGCGTTTGCCGTGATGGAAATCATTGCAGGCTCGCACTCAAGACCGCGAATGGGCTCCGGCGCCATATAGGGACAATCCGTCTCGAACAAAATACGGTCGAGCGGGGTTGCCGCGAATGCCTCGCGCACGTCGTCGTTGCGCTTAAAGGTAGCCGCGCCGCCATAGGCGATGTAACAACCCAAATCCACAAAGCGCTCCATCGTGGCTCGGTCCTCGCCAAAGCAGTGCAGTACGCAACCGGCCTGGGGCACGCCGACCTCGCGCAACACGTTATAGGCGTCCACATGCGAGGTGCGCTCCCCGTCCGTGTCCTCATGACGCAGATGCAGCTCTACCGGCACATTGCGGCGTACGGCAACGTCGAGTTGGCGTGCCATACAGTCGATCTGCACGTCGTGGGGCGCCGGCGCAATATCGTCGTCGTAATCCATGTGGTAGTCCAAACCGATCTCGCCAATACCAACGCATAGGGGATCATCGAGCGCAGTCACAATCTGGGCATGGATGTTATCGGTGTAGTCGGGCGCGCCATACGGATGCACACCGGCGAGATACTTGACCTGCGGAATATCCCGCATCGGCAGGATTTCGCGAACCAGCCAGTCGCTATAGTCCGTCACGCTGCGCTTGTCGGCGATAGGGTCGAAGACCGTCACCAACAGGTCGATGCCTGCCGCCTTGGCACGCACGAGTGTCTCGGGCACATCCTTGCCCCAGAACGAAAGCAGATGCGCATGCGTGTCGGCAAGCGGTGCCAAGGGTACGGGACAAGCAACCGTCTTCTTTTTCTTGGTAAACGTCACGCGTTCGGCATTAAGCGTCATGGGAAAGCTCCCGAGCCAGGCACACAAAGTCGGCGACGCCGAGCGTCTCGGCGCGCGTGGTGGATGCGATACCGCAAGCCTCAAAGGCGGCATCGAGCACGTCCTTGGCAAAGCCGTTGGCGCTCATGGAATTGCGGATGGTCTTGCGACGCTGGGCAAATGCAGCGTCAATCACGCGGGCCACAAATTCGCGATCGAGTCCTTCGGGCACCACACCGTCAACACGGTCGATGCGCACGACGGCCGAGTCCACGTGTGGCGCCGGCATAAAGCAACGCGGCGGCACCTCAAAGCGACCCGTTACCTGCGCATACAGGCCAAGCTTTGCCGTATAGCCGCCATAGGTCTTGTTGCCCGGCACTGCGGCAATGCGATCGGCAACCTCCTTTTGCACCATGACGACGGCGCGCTTGAGCGCCGGCATCGTCTGGAAAAATTGCAAAATGATCGTCGCCGCCACGTTGTAGGGCAGATTCGCGACAAACACCGTCGGCTCACCGCCCGCAGCCTGCTCAATCTGCTCCGGGCCCACCTTAAGCGCGTCGCCCATGATAAAGCGGAAGTTGGCATAGTCGGCGGCATGGGCGTCAAGCACCGGCTCAAGCTCGGGATCGGCCTCAATCGACGTGACGCACGCCGCCTCCTGCAGCAAGGCCAACGTCAGCGTGCCGCAACCCGGACCCACCTCGAGTACGCGCTCATCGCCCGCAAGCTCAGCGAGCTCACAGATACGTTCGATCACATGGTTGTCGATCAGGAAGTTTTGGCCCAGGCGATGCTTGGTCGCAAGGCCAAACTCCTCTAGCAGCTCCCTAGTTGCCGTGGGGTTTGCCAAAGGCGAAGTTGTCATGGTTGCCTCCTTAACATGGTGGCTGCATCGTAAAGCAAAAGGGCATGGACCGTTGCGGCCATGCCCTTACATCTAAACAGCAAATTGCCGATATGGTGCGCGGCGTCTTAGCCCAGACGCGGGAACAGCGGCTCGCCCTTCTCAACGGGCTGACCACCGGCAAGCAGGCCCCAAGTGCAGATGCCCTTGAGGTCGTCGCTCGTGGCCTCGTCCTCGCAGGACAGGCGTCGCAGGGCCTCGGCAGAAGTCTGGGGCATGAGCGGCATCAGCAGGTGAGCGGCGATGCGGATGGCCTCGAGCAGGTTGTAGATCACAAATGCCAGCTCGTCGGCCTTAGCCTCGTCCTTGGCAAGCGCCCAAGGCTCGGAGTCCTCGATGTAATGGTTAGCGGCGTGGATGAGCTCCATGACCTCGTCCTTGGCTCCGCCGTAATCGAGCACGTCCATCTTGGCCATGTAGCGCTCGACCAGGCCATCGGCGATCTTTGCCAGCGGGTTGCCGAACGCGTCGGCAGACGCCGGCTTAGCCGGAGCGCAGCCGTCAAAGTACTTGCCGCTCATGTTGAGCGAACGCGAGATGAGGTTGCCCCAGCTGTTGGCCAGGTCGGCGTTGTAGACCTGCTCCATGCGATCGAAGCTGATGGCGCCGTCGGTGCCGGGGACGACGTCGGTCATAAAGTAGTAGCGATAGCCCTCGACGCCCAGCATGTCGATAACGTCCTGCGGAGCGATAGCGTTGCCGCGGCTCTTGGACATCTTCTCGGCCTTGCCGGTCTCGGCATTGCGCACGGTCAGGAAGCCGTGGGCAAAAACGTGCTCGGGCAGGGCCTCGCCGATGGCCATGAGCATGGCGGGCCAAATGACGCAGTGGAAGCGGATGATGTCCTTACCCACGATGTGGAACTGCGCGGGCCAGCGATAGGCCAGCTCGGCACGCGCCTCGTCGGTATCGACACCGTAGCCGACGGCCGTCATATAGTTGAGCAGCGCATCGAACCACACGTAGGTCACGTGGCCCTCGTCAAACGGGACCTGAATGCCCCAGTCAAAGCTCGTGCGGCTCACGGAAAGGTCGTTAAGGCCGCCCTCGACAAAGCTGCGCACCTCGTTCATGCGGAACGCAGGCTCGACAAAGTCGGGATGCTCGTCATAGAGCTTGAGCAGCTTGTCCTGGAAGGCGGAAAGCTTAAAGAAGTAGGACTCCTCCTGCACGCGCTCAAGCGGACGGTGGCAGTCGGGGCACAGGTGCTGGCCGACGCTGCCGTACTCCTCGTCGCCCTTCTGGACCTGCGTATCGGTGAAGTAGGTCTCGTCAGGCACGCAATACCAGCCGTCGTAGCTGCCCTTATACAGGTAACCGGACTCCTTCATGCGCTCCCACAGGTACTGCACGGCATGATGCTGGCGCGGCTCGGTGGTGCGGATGAAGTCGTCGTTGGAAATCTCGAGCTTGCTCCAAAGCTCCTTGAAGTGCGGGGCCTGGCTGTCGGTCCACTCCTGCGGCGTCATACCATGCTTGGCTGCGGCCTCGGCGACCTTCTCGCCGTGCTCGTCCATGCCGGTCAGGAACTTGACGTTATAGCCGGCGGAGCGGCGATAGCGAGCCTGAACGTCGGCGATGATGGTGGAATAAGCCGTGCCCAGGTGCGGATCGGCGTTGACGTAGTAGATGGGCGTCGTGATAAAGAACGAAGGCTTGCTTTGATCCATGGGGTTTGTCCTCCAGAAAAACGTTGCATACAGGGGATGATTCTAGCGCAAGGGCTGGATATCCTCCATCTATTGCATATCGAGCACCATGGCATAGACATCGCGCTTGCGGCGCGAATACTTCTGAGACAGGCGCTTGGCCACCGCAGACGCGGGCTCCCCCTCCTCGAGCGCGGCGCGGATATCCTCGCGCAGGGCCTCGTCGGGATCCGCTGCCGTGGCGCCGACCGGCACGATACCGGCCTCCTCATCCTCGCTCGGTGGCGCGATGACCAGCGCAATCTCGCCCTTTACCTCGCCGCGAGCACGCAGCTCCTCGGCAAGCTGGTCAGCGGGCCCGCGCAAGACCTCCTCGTGCAGCTTGGTGAGTTCGCGGCAGACGGCAACCTCACGCTGGGGAAAGACCTCCGCCACGGCCTCGAGCGTCGCCACGATGCGATGTGGAGACTCGTAGAAGATGAGTGCGCCGGGCACCACGGCAAGGCGCTGCAAACGGCGCACACGGTCGCCGTGCTTTCGGCCCAAAAAGCCCTCGAAGAAAAAATGCTCGCAGGGAATGCCGGACGAAACAAGCGCCGTGACGCAAGCAGAGGGCCCAGGAATAACTTCGACGGGCACATCGGCCTCACGCGCCGCCTCGATCAGCGCCTGGCCGGGATCGGACACGCTCGGCATGCCGGCGTCCGAGGCAAAGGCGAGGGTCTCCCCCGCCAGCAGACGGTCGACCAGGCCGGCAGCGCGGCTAGCGATCACATTCTCGTCGCAACGGACAAGCGGCTTGGAAATGCCCAGGTGCATCAGCAGCTTTGACGTCACACGCGTGTCTTCGCAGCAGATGACATCGGCAGCGGCAAAGGCCTCGCCAACGCGCGGGGACAGGTCACCCAGGTTGCCGATGGGCGTGCCGACCACATAGAGTTTGCCCGTATGGGCGCTGTTTTGCGTCATATCAACCTATTCAATCATGCCGCGCTCGAGCGTACCGAGCGCCGCGCGGGCGTCCCATGCTGCAATGCGCTTCTCGGTCTTCCACGTTTGGAAGAACCAACCGGCAGCCGGCGCAAACGAAGCCAGCTGGTTGGCGATAAACACGCGCTCGTAGGCATTGCGGCCCTCGGGCGTAACCGACGAGTTGGCAAAGATCGCCGCGCCCGACCATTCGCCCACCAGCACGGGGAACCCAGTCGAAATCGCTTCTTTAAGCTCGCGCTTGTTACGCGAAATCGCCGTCGTCAGCCCGCGAGGGCTCGTGATGTCGAGCGCATACTCGTCGCGGTAATGGTACAGGTGAAGGTCCATGTAGACGTTCTTGTACTTGGCGCCGCGCATAAAATGCTTCCACTCGCTGGGATGCCCCGACGACGAGAAGACGACGATCTTATCCTCGGGCATATACGAACGGACGAGCTCGTAGGCATCGCGATAGAAATTGCGCAGGTAGTGAGCAGGAATGCCATCCGTCATGGTGAAGAGGCTCTTGCGAACGCTCATCTGCGGCGTGTCCAGCAGCTCAATGCCCAGCAGGCTCTCGGCCTCGCCATAGCGATCGGCCAAGCGCTCGAGCACGTCGAGTGCGACATGACGGCCGTTGGTGGACGAATGCCACTCGGCAACAACCTCCGGCGTGGTGGGCGAATCGTTGGAATCGCCCTGGCCACCGGGCACGGTTGCCAGATCGAGCAGCACGCGGATGTCGTACTTGGCAGCCCACTCAATTGCGCGGTCGATGTAATCGACAACCGATATGTAGGAGGCATCGGACTCCTGTGAGCCAAAGGCATACCAGGGCACCGGCAGACGCACGGCATTGAGACCGATCTGCGCCATGCGGCGAAAATCGTCCTCGCTCACAAACGTCTCGTAATGGCGGCGCATGCGCTCGTTATAGGCGGCGGTACCCATGGCCTCCTGTAGCTCAGCCGCGTTGGATGCACCGGTCGCCGCGTACAGCGACGGGGTCACCCAAGGCTCGGGAATAAACCAGCCAGAGAGATTAACGCCGAGTATCCTCTCCATCACTGCCTCCTTCGGATCATGCAGGTCGAACCCGCATCGTATTGCGTAGGATAAGTATCGTTTTGAGTATACCCGCGTGTGCGGACAGGCGACCGAACGGTCTGCAAAGTGACGCGAAAGTGGGAGGAATGTCTGGGAGCAGACGGACTCGGAATGGTGCGACGAGGTGTGTACGCGCGCCGGAGGCAGGCACCGGAAAGTGTGTCCCGTTCTGAGCCCTTATTCTGGGACGCAGTTTCCGCAGAACCCTACATAAAAGAAAAGGACCCCTTTGCAGAGGTCCTAGTCAATTCAAGGTGGCGGGGAAGGGAATCGCGTCCGCGCGCTGCGCGGACGGACCGCTGCGGCGCTTACGCGCCTTGCGAGCTGCGCTGGCAAACGCTTACGCGTTTACTCAGCTCCGCGCCCTCACGGGGTTCGATTCCGTGCGAGGGCTACATAAAAGAAAAGGACCCCTTTGCAGAGGTCCTAGTCAATTCAAGGTGGCGGGGAAGGGAATCGAACCCCTGACACGAGGATTTTCAGTCCTCTGCTCTACCAACTGAGCTACCCAGCCATTTGAGGTGTGCCTTGTTTCAAGGCTTGATTAGTATAACCAAGGACGCGTTCCGGTCAACCGAGAATTTCAAAAAAGTTTTTGAGCACAGCCTCGGTTCTTTAAATCGGCACGTCAGAGGCATCAGCCGGCAGCAAGAAGTTTTTCGCTCAGAGCCGCACGGGCAAACTCACTTGGCGTCATCCCCTCGGCAGCCGCCCGTCGACGAATGGCCTCCTTCATTCCCAGAGGAATCTTGACCGACAGCGTTGCCGTCCCCTCACCCGAGAGTGGGGGCCGTCCATGCACGATCCCACCAACGGTGTGTTCGCCATCCGGAAACTCTCCGCGCTCGTACGACTCGCACCACGCGTCAATCATTTCATCCGTTACAACCTGACCATTAGCGGCCGTATACGTCTTGCCCATCATCGACCCCTTTGCCGAGCCCGTTCAATCTCCTGCCAAAATTTCTTCTGGACTGGAGACAAGGCATGAATGATAAGCCCCCACGGACAAGCTCGACCGCGACAAGCTCCACGCTTCGTCCGTCTGGGAGCCATCCAATCGCAAGCCATCTCGGCGGCTCGTCCTTCGGCTCGCGACGAATGCACTCAGTAACCGCAAGCCAAGCGCCAAGCACCTGCTTTTCCGTCAGGTGCTTTTTAGCGTTGGGATGGATCTCAACATCCATGCATCTTCTCCTCCATCTTACCCAATTTCGTATGACGAAAGTCCGCTGTCGCCAATTCTTAAGCCGGCACGCGTTGGAGAGCAGGGGTCGAAACAATGATTGAAGGACGCTCTAGTACGGCCCAGGCGCCGGGGCAGGAGCACATACGCCAGGGACGTACGTTTTCGTAGCATACGAGGACATAGCCACGTGCATCGATAAAGGCGATATCGATGGGATAGGCCATAAAACACGTATGGACCGAAGAGCAGCGTGGAAATGCCATGACGAGCGGCAGACCGTTGGCGGCAACCGGACACCGTCCCAGCATGCCGCGCAGGCGCACGGCAAACGACTCCGCCACCGCAAACTCGGCCGGCGTCCAGCCCAGCCTATTGAGTGCCCGCGCGTAGGCGATGTAGGACGAGACCGCGGTCACATGACCACCCCCGGACGCCATGGATCGACCGTCACCGCGCGCTCGTGCGACAACGTTGTCGGCGCCCCCAGCGGAACGCCAGCGATGCTGAGAGAAGTCGGCCACGGCTCATAGTGCATGGTGCAGGTGTAGGTCCTAAACGTACCGGATAGGGAGAGCAGGCCACCATCCGATGCCTCCGCGCCTTGCTCGCTCGACACTTCGATCTGCAAGTCATAGCCTTCCATGGCATTCAGAATTTGAGTCCGGACCGTCGCCGAGGCATCGACAGAGCTTTCGTCGCCCTCCCCGCTCGGCGCCACGGCGTGCGCCAACACGATGTCGGGCACCACGCGGTCGAAGCGCGCGACAGCGCTGGCATAGATCATGACGTTGTATACGATGAGTGCCAGCACCAGCAAAACGGGCGTAACCACTGTTATCTCCACCGTCGCTTGGGCGCGCTCCTCGCGCAGACGCATGCGGATACTCATTACGACCCACCGCCCAGAGCGCCAACCAGCGTGGCGACATCGACGGTGAGCGGGATGGAGCCGCCGCCGGGCAGAGGAATCTCCGCAAGCGTGAACACCGTACCGCTGATGGTGCGTTCGACTTGATATTCCAACGCCTCGCAAAGCGCCTTGGGATCGGTCACGCCCAACGGAATACTTCGCAGTTTGTCTTGCGCTTGAGAGAGACCAGCAATGTCAGACCCCGGGCTCTTAATGACGTTGGCGGAATCAGTCAGCACCGGCTTTCGCAGGCGCAAGTCGCACGGTTCCAAACCCAGCGCCGCCACGGACGCCGAAACGGTATCGCCGAGCCACGATGCGATGGAGCCCAACGCGCCGCTGCCCCCTCCTAGGCCTTTAATCATCTCGTCCATAAGTTCGTCGGCCGAACCTTGGATGTCTCCGTATCCCACAAGCAGCCGTCCCCAGACATCCATGACGCCGTCGAGTACGCCGGCAACGCCACCCGAGCGTTCCTTCAATGTCGAGAAAAATCGCGAAAGCACGTTGTTTTGCGCCGTCGCCTCATCGGGCGCCAGCACCGCGGCAGAGATGGCACCGCGATCGCCAAGCCTGACTGCCGTGTTAAACGAAGAGTTGAGCTCATCGGGGCTCGAGATGGCACCCGAAACCGCAAAGGCAACCACGCCGTTGCGACCGGGCGGAGCGATACGTGGACGCTCGCCCGAAAGCGCTTTGATGGCCTGGTCAAACGCATTGCTCGCACGGTCGGTCTCGTCTTCGGTCTGACGTTCGAGCTCGAGCTCTTTGTTGCGGCATTCGACGTAGCCTTCCAGGGCGTCTTTGAACTTGTCAAAGTGATACTCGAAGCCGTTTTCGATCGATGTAGAAGGAGCGGCGACGGCACCCAGTGTCTTGACTCCAAAATGGCAGCGGTCGCATGCTTCTCTCCCGTCAAAGTCAGCAACCGATGACAGTCCTCCCGGCGCTCCCTTTTTATAGTTTGGGCAGCCAGTTCCATAATGGATGTACGTCTTGCCGTCATTGCTGCTCGTCGGCCACGCGGCATCGGTATAAAGATCGCTCGCCCTGGCCTCGTCCGCGTTGCGCGGCAGCAGCGGCAGGTCCGCGACGACGCTCGTGCCGTCGTCCACGATGGAGGCTCGCCCGAGCTCTTCACCGGCATACCGATAGAACGCCTTTCGAGCGGCAGACTCCGCCTGCATCTCGACACCGCTTCCAAGCGGCTTTTCGTTAGCAAGGCGCTGACGGTAATATGTTCTCGCTCGGTCAAGCGCCACCTGGGGCTCCCACGTGACGCTCGATGCGTAATGTGGGTTGAGCTCGCCCGGCAGCGACGCCAGCTTCTTCGCGCGCTCCCACATGCACGAACGGCCACCAATCGTGCCCTTGTCCGACCCGCCGCAGTCCGCAAGCCAGGCGCGCTCTTTTGCTTTCGCCGTATCCTCAGAAGCCTCCTTCAACTTTTTGGCTGCGAGCTCTAAATCATCTGACGCATCTTTAATGGCATCGGTCGAGATCTCGGAACCCTCGAGCGCAACAAAATCAGACTCGGATGTCCTGGGCACGGCAAGCGCCGTACCGGTATAGGTCACACTATCGGTATCCTGCGCCGACACCGCCTGCGTGGCACGCGCGGCGATCAGATACGGCAGAGCCGTCTCGATTTTCTGTAAGCCTTCCGATGCGCTTTTTGCAAACTTGTTGCGCGTTTTAATGATCTCAATCCCGGTGTCGACCATATTGCCGGCAACTGGTTCGGCACCCGGGATGAGGATGGCGACCAGGCCCGTCCCGATCGTGGCAAACCCCGCCAGCCCCAGACTCAAGATGCTCGCATCAACCACCGTGGCAGCCGTGTGATAGGACGACACTACGTTGGCACCCGCCAGCGCGCCGCTATCGGCCGCCACCTGGGTATCCCCGGCACGCGACATGCTCCATATCGCCGCCGTCGACGAAAACAGCAGCGTGAGCACCACCAAGATGACCACCGCAGAGGAGAGCGTGGTGTAGGCACCGTCTTCGATAAACAGATCGACACCGGCTCGACCCATAAAGCCGCCTCGCTTGCGATGGCAGCTCGGACGGCACGTCAAAACGCGTCTAGACCAGAAACGCTTAATCCCATGTAGCAATCCACGAATCATAGTCTCCCTCCAGCCATTCGGGACGCGATTGATACGAGACATCGACTTTGAGCTCAACGTAGCCGCCCTCGGCGGTACCACCCATAGCCTGCGCAAACGCACCGATCACAGGCAACGGCTTGACCTCGCCGGAAACGGACACGGACGAGACGCTACCCGCATCTGCCCGGCCAAGCTCGATATCCCACGACAACGGCCCGCCGGCATGAAAGATCGAAACGTTGGGCACTGCGGCAAGCCGGCGGCGGGTAAACTCCTTAAGATCGTCGTCCTCCGCCGTCGTCGTGGTCATGAGCCGCGCGGTCTCGGCGGCGGCAGACTCCATGACCGCGCGCGTATAGAGCAGGCACACCGGTTGCAGTGCGAGAAGGATGAGCGTCAGAAACGTCGGCAGCAAAAAAGCGGCCTCGACCGTTGACTGCGCCCGGTCCTCACGCGCGATATCAATACAACGCGATGTCCTTAGCGCCCGCAGCGGCGTCGATAACCGATGTCGAGGCAACGCCATGGGATGCCGCCCGCTCAACCAGCGCCGCCAAGCGCCCATCGGTGCCAGCGCGCCAAAGCCCCGCGATCGCCAGCACGATCGATAACAGCGCCACCGTGACGATGGCGTATTCCACAGTCGCTTGGGCAACCTCTTCACGCAGAACGCCATGCATTTCACGATCCCTCCTTTGAGCTTATTGTTTGCGGGACCAGGCGCACGGCGCGCAGACGACACGAAGCATCGCCAGTATCCGCGGCAACCGTCACCATATCGACCCAGCCGCGTCCGTCACGCACGATAGCGCCCCACACGTTTCCCTTGATGTCGAGATAGCCGCTCAGAGCAAGTTGTGCCGTGGGTACCTCGCGATAGGCACGCAGCATATCCTCCGCCGCTTCGGTCATCGGTCGGTCCTCGGACCATGCAAGCCGGACCGCAATCGCGTTGCCCTCAGGCGAATCCGTCGCAGTGCCAGACCGCTTGTCGAGCGTCCGCAAAAAGGTTTGCGCCGTGATAGCGACATCCGAATCGTCCGCATCTCGCATCTCATCTTCTTGAGACGCCACCGCCGAATCTGAGCCCAAATCGGAGGCGGTCCCAGGACGCTGCTGCCGCGCGACGTTAAGCCCCCAAAGCACCGCCGCTATCGCCACGGTCAGGCAAGCAAACACCAGCAGCACCCCGATGGGACGCTCGCCCTCTACAGGCTGTTGATGCCCTCGCTGATAGCGTTCCATAGATCTTGGACCTTGCCCTTAAATGCGACGATGGCGATAATCGCGATCACCACGAGCACGCCGACCAAGATGGCATACTCGGTGGTACCCTGTGCACTCTCCTCCTGCAATAGTTCCTTGGCGCGCTGACGAACATGTGCCGCCCGGCAAAACGCCCAGCCCTGGACCTTGCCAGCAGCGTCAGTCATCGTGTTCATGTATTCCTCCCTACATCATCCCGCCTGCCCCCAGCAGCGGGCCCAATATGGACAGAAGCAACGCCGGCAAGATGAGCGTGCCGGTGGGAATCAGCAGCTTGACGGGTGCACGCTCGATCTCGCGCTCGACCGCGGCGCGATGAGCCGCACGGATCTCGCGACTTTGAGCGGCCAGCGTCTCGGCAAGTGGGGCACCCAGGGCGAGCGCCTGCCCCACCGTGATGGCAAAGGTCTCGAGCGCTCGCACGTCCAGGTCGCGCGCGGCGGCCAACAACTCGTCCTCACGCGTGCCCACGCCCACCTGCCACGACATGCAGGCGCGCTCAAGGCGAAGAGCCAGCACTGACCGGCGGTTGGCGCAGAAAATCTCAAGCGCCGCATCAAACGAAAGACCGGCCGAAAGACCCAAGCGCACAACATCGATCATCTCGGACACTTCGCCGAGCGACACTCGCGCCGGGCCGCCCGCTCCAACCGCGCCCTTCACTCGCGCGGTCAGAGCATCGACCACCGAGCGACCCGCGGCAGCGACCAGCACCGCCTCGCGCTTGCAGGCCCCTGCGATCTTGCGTGCATCCGCCCGATCCAAACCCGTCGCGACAAATACACTCAGGGCGCACAGGCAAGCCGCAACTGCAACCGGGGCGCTCATAGCTCCACCCGCATAATGCGCCGGATAACCACCAGGGCAACGGCGTTGAGGGCAAGACCCAGCACCACAGCGCCCGCGCCGGCAGGCGTCGCAAGACCGCGACGAAAATCTGCCGAAAGCAGCGCCAACACCGCGCACATGCCCGCCGGCATCGCCGCGACCATATGCGCAGACATGCGAGCCTGCGACGTCTTAACATCCAGGCGGCGCTTGAGCTCAATGCGCTCCCCCACCATGCTCGACGCCTCGGACAGTAAGTCGGCAAGCGGAGCGCCGGTGCGCTGAGACACCTTAAGCGCCAAGGTCACAAGCGAAAGACCGGGGGCGTCGATACGCACGAGCAAGTCATCGAGCGCGTCGGTCGCCGAGATGCCGCAATCGATCGCCGCCGCCACCCGCAAAAACTCGTTATGCACTGGCTCTTGCGCATGAGCGCCTACAAAGCGCATGCCCTGGGCCAGCGAATGTCCCGAGGCAAGCGACATGGAAAGTGCGGTAAACGCCTCGGGCATTGCCTCTTCTGCATCGTGTTGCTCGCGCCGGCTCTCAAAGCCATCCCGAGCGGCACCAACGGCAAACGGAGCAACAAGTCCCAAGGCAAATCCGAGGGGCGATAACGACACCATCGTTAGTAAAACGCAGCAGACACCGCTCGATAGCAGCAGAAACGCCAAACATCCCGAAGCATCCTCGATCACGAGGCCAAGGCGATGCGCCGGAGCCAGCGATGCCCACGAACGGGCGATCTTTTTCAGCAGATCGTTTTTCACCAGCTCACGCGGCAGCTTCTCTGCCACCGTCTCGAGCGCCTGACGTGCCAGCTCCGCCGGCGGTACCTGCGGCACACGAGGTTCCGCCCCGCACGCCGTCGCGACAGAAAGCCCTGCCAAGCCCCCTACGACGAGGGGCACAGCGATCTCCATTCGTCCACCTCCTCTTGTGTGAGCGTCCCCGACCGCAGGCCTTCTGCGATAAACGGCGGCTCGCGGTCAAGCGTCCAGGTGCGCTCGGCGGCATCGAACGTCACATAGCGCTCGAGCTCTACGCCGCCCGATGCGGCGCGTCGCACCCCCGAATACGAGGAGACGAAGCGCCTGCCATCGGCGTGGCGCTCGGACATCACGATACCGTCGAGCGCCATGGCAATCTGCTCCTCGATGAGCTCACTCGGCAGGTCGATGCCATAACGTGCAAGCAACGTCAGACGCACCACGGTCTCCTGTTCTGAACCCGCATGAAGTGTGGTGAGCGACCCGTCGTGGCCCGTGTTCATGGCCTGCAACATGTCGCAGCACTCGGCACCGCGCACCTCGCCCACCACGATGCGGTCGGGGCGCATGCGCAGGGCATTAGTTACCAGGTCGCGGATCGTCACCGCGCCCTCACCCTCAATTGAAGCCTCGCGCGCCTCTAGGCGCACCACGTGCGGATGATGCGCAAACTTGAGCTCGGCAGAGTCCTCGATCGTCACGATGCGCTCGCCGGTGGAAATCTCGCATGACAACGCGTTGAGCAGGGTGGTCTTACCAGATCCCGTGCCTCCCGCAACCGCCAGGTCCTGTCGCAGCGACACCGCGCACGACAGCAGCTGCGCATACCAAAGCGGCAACGATCCCAACCCCACGAGCTCGTCCAGCGAGCAGATGCGGTCCGAAAACTTTCGGATGGTGAGAATCGGTCCGTCAATCGCCACAGGCGGAATCACCGCGTTGACGCGATAACCCGTTTTGAGGCGGGCGTTGACGATGGGGCTGCGCTCGTCGATACGGCGGCCAAGTGGCGAGATGATGCGGTCGATAAGCACACGGATCTGTTCATCATCCTCAAACGCATGCTCGATGGGGTACAAGACGCCGCCGCGTTCAAAGAAAGCCGAGCGGCAGCCGTTGATCATGATCTCGGTAACGGTGTCGTCCTCGATGAGCGGCTGCAACGGCCCCAAGCCCACCACATCATCCAAAATCTCGTCGATGATGGTCTCGCGCTCGGGCGTCGCGAGATCGGTCGGCTCCTCAACATTGAGCGCCGCCTCCACCGCGGGACGCAATTCCGAGCGGGCAAGCGCCGGATCGATGTAGGCGCTGATGCGCGCCACCTCGTCATAGCCCACGCGGTCCATTACGGCGCGTTTGGTGCGTCGTTTGACGGCACGCCGGCGCCCCGCGTCAACAGGCGCTGCCGCCGCGACTGCACCGGCGGCTTTAATCCTTGTTTGCAAACTCATCACGAATCACCCTCGCGCGACCAGGGAAGGCGAATACGCGGGCGTTCGGTGCGTGCTGCACGGTCGGCGACCATATCGCTCCAAGGGCCGACGGCGCACCCCAGTTCCACGAGCATCTCGCGCGTAGCCTCGCGCACGCTGGTCGCAAAAGCGCTGGTCTGCCCCACTGCCTCGTCAGCGCGCCCAAACGCCATGAGCGCGGCGAGATCCTGCCCGCCATCGGCGATACGAATCTTGGAGCTCAACGCACAGGCAATCTCAAAGCGCATGGCGACGTCCTCGTCTGCCCCGCGCGCACCGAACCGGTTGAACACGGCGCTCATGCGCGTGCGCGGCACACCTACTCGACTTGCCAGTTCAATGACGCGCGACGCCGATGTCGCGGACGACACCGCCGCATCGCCAACGACCAGGCAACGGTCGCTCGCTGCCACCGCAGCCGCCACGGCGTCGCCCCAAAAGACCGAGGTATCGATAAAGACCACGTCGGATTCGCGACGCAGGACATCAAGCAGTAGCTCCACCGGACGTGCCATGAGCTCGGCTTGCTCGGGCGCCGCGACGGGACCCCAGAGCGTAACGCCCGGCGCCACGCGCATCGAAGCGGCTACGATATCCGGCTCGGCGAGCACGCCCGCCGCCGACGGCTCGATAAGTGCCGCCATATCGCGCGGAGCATCGACGCCTAACAAGTCGTAAAGGTTTCCAAACATCAGGTCCAGGTCGAGCACGGCGGCACGCAAGCCCAACAGCGACGATGTGTGTGCCATGGTGGCAACAATCGTCGACTTGCCGCAACCGCCCGAACCCGAAATGGCGCAGATGACCGGAGCTCGATGCGGCGGAGCGGCGGCGTCTGCCGGCGGCATCTGAAGCGGCGGGGCGGGCGTCGGTGACAGCGTCCCCGTCTCCCCCGCCGCAACCACACGCTGCGTCCAAGCCGGCATGGCAGCTTGTTCGGTCTGCGAGGCAGGCTCGTTCTGTGCAATCTGCTCATGCTGCATCGGCGACAACTCGCCGCACCCGGCAAAGCCCTCAACTTCGTCCAGTTCATCTGCCAGATTCACGCCGTGCACGTATCCCATATCTACAGCCGGGGAGTCGCCAGCATGCTGCGCCGGCCCTCCAGCGTCATCGTATACAAGGGGGTTCCGGGGGCGCCGACCATGCTCGGCTTCCGCTTTTCCATAATCATCAACACGCGGGCCTCTTGTAGCGCGAGGCGCCCCGGGTTCCCTATCAACAAAAGCATCGGGCTCAATCGTCATGCGCCGATCGGAATCAACCACTCCCTCGCCCGCGCGCCCGTTGCCGCATATACTGTGCGCAGCGATGACCTCGGTCGCCCCCGCGCGAAACAGCCCCTCGATATCCGACGGATCGAGCGCTTCTATCAACACGACCACGCGACTCACGCGGCCTTCGGCCGTCAGGCGCGCAACAGTCTTGCGCACATCTTCAGTATCAAACAGAGACGCCGCGATGATGGCAGCCCCGCGGCGCGACGGAAACGCCCGCGCCATGGAAACCAGCCCGTCCAGGTCACCCACGCGAAGCACCTGTGCACCCACATCACGGCCCTCGACTTCCCGCTGCAACAGCCCGTAATCGCCGCACGCGCAGCACGCAAGCCAGATCGCCTTCATCACTCGTCGCCTCCGCTCTTTTTGCCGCGCGCCGTGGCGGGAATCGTCAAGCTGACCGTTCCCTTGCCCGAGGCTCCCAGCAGTTCCTTGACGTCTTCGGGGTCAGCCGCCAGCGTCACCCATTCGATCTTGCCCTCGCGCGTGGAACCGGAATCCTCACTGGTATCGATCACGTACGCACCGCACAGCCGATCGGTTACGCCGTCTTTTTGCACGTACACGTCCACGTAGCTGCCCACGCCCGCAGCACCGCCGACCGAGTGCTCGGCATCGACCGCCACCGAAACGGCGACCTTGCCCTTAGGCACCTCGAGCATGTGGCTCTCGGCCTTGGTGTAGACATTGCAGATCACGGCGTTTTTGGGAATACGCGAAGTCGTCACGTCGCCGCGCACCTGGCGTAGCTCGGTCGCCGCGTCACGCGGCAGCAGACTCGTCAACCACTCCTGGGTTATGACATTGGTCTCATCGAGGGTCTCGCCCACATCGATATCGCGCGCCGCGACGCATACCTCGACGCGATCGCCACCGTACTTGGCCAAGGTCTCAGCCTGGACCTGTTCGGCTTGCGAGCGGATCGACGAGCCGTAAACCATGCAGAGCAGAGCAGCGAGCACGCCCGCGACCAGACTGATGGCGATGCGCTTGCTCTTGTTCACGGCCGCTCCTCTCATGGCAGTGCCGGGCGAATGCCCGTACCACCATTGTCTGGGCGGTCAGAGTGCAAAGCGGCGCAATCGCAATCTTGGTTTTCGATGTCAAACCAATCGCTGACCAAAAGCTGACCAGCCCGTCAAGCTCGTGGCAAGGTTTTGGTCAGCACGTCAGCAAACTGTATGTTTCGAAGCTTTTCCGCAGCAAAAAAAGCCGTCTCCCGAACAGTTGGGAGACGGCTGTCATAGATAAATTCAATTACAGATGGACATCGGGATCGAGCATTTGAGCGCTCACGCGCATGGATGACGCCAGATTTTGGAACGTTTCCAGACGCAGGCCGTCGATCTGCCCGGCGTCCTCGGCCTCGCGAACGGCGCAACCCGGTTCGTGGGTATGCGTGCAGTCGCCAAACCGGCACGCACGCGATGCCTCGACAATCTCGGGGAAGGCGCGTGCCAGACCCCGCTCGTGACCCACGAGCGGCAAACTGCGCAGACCCGGGGCATCGGCGATCACGCCGGCGTCGCCCGGCAGCGCCACCATCACGCGCGCGACGGTAGTGTGACGGCCCTGGTCGTCGCGTTCGCGCACACCGCCGGTCGCCAACGTATCGTGGCCCAGCAGCGCATTGAGCAGCGTCGACTTGCCGGCACCCGACTCGCCCAGAATCATGGCGCAGCTCCCGGCAGGCACGCAGGCACGGACCTCGTCCAGGCCGCGGCCCTCGGCAGAGGACGTCACGATCACGCGCACGTCCGGACCCACCAGGCGGCGCACGCGGTCCAGATCGCGCTCGAGCTCCTCGGCATCGCAGCGGTCAGCTTTGGTGAGTACCACCACCGGCTCGGCATCGCAGTCGAGCGCCAATACCAGCGAACGCGCCACGCGGTCGAGCAGAACCTCGCCGGCACCGAGCGCCTGCACGATTAGCACGCTATCCACGTTGGAGCAGAGCACCTGGCGCTCTCCGCGGGCTCGGCCGCGCCAACGCTCAAAGCTCGTACGGCGCGGCAGCACGCACTCAATCACACCCATATCGTGCCCGGGAGCGCGGCGCACCGCCACACGGTCGCCCACGGCAGGCAGAAGGACCTCGTCCTCGCCGCGCGACTTGGCAAACCCCACGGCATGCTCGGCGCGAAAGGTATCGTCGGCGGTCGCCACCAGTGGAAACCCGCGATCCAAGCGCACCACGGCGCCAAGCTGCATCTGCTCGGGCTCCTCGGCATGTGCGCAGAAATCATCAAAGGCAGTCTGCTGAGCTTCATCGATCGGCAGGTCATCAAACGCCGGAACGTCCTGCAGCGCGTCGAGTCCCGGCACGCTTGCCAGCAGCTCCTCAGCAGATGCGGGAGCCTCGGTCGCGAGCTTCCGACGACGATCGCGCTTAGCCCGCGCCCCCGTCGTCTTTTTCTTCGCTTTAGCCTTAGCCTTGCCCACAAGCGCCTCCCAGCACCATAAATCACAACTGAGCAGGTATTTTCCCACAAAAAAGAGTCGGCCGAGCAAATGCTCGACCGACTCACACACTTTCCCTCAGCCCTTTATCATCCGCGCGGGAGAAAAGCCAGCAACGTCACCGCAGGGCCCGCCCGCCGAGAGGGGTTTCCAAAGGGCACATCCCGCAGCCGCAACGCGGCGAGGACGTGCCCGTGGAAACCCCGCAGGCAGGCGGGCCCGGACAGGTACGTTACTCTTTCTCCACCGCGCGCATGATCGCCTTGTAGATCTCCATCAGCGGGATGATCAGGAAGGCCAGGCCCAGGGCAGCGACAACGCCCTTGAGCTCAAGCGTCACGGGGCCAAAGAACATCTCGGCAAGCGTCGGCTGCACGGTCACGATCACCGTCAGCACCAGTGCCAGCGCGGCGGAAGCCCACAGCCACTTGTTCTGCTTCTTCATGGTGAACAGCGACGCACGACGGCTGCGCATATTGAAGCAGTGGAAAATCTCGACCATGTTGAGCGTGATGAACGCCATCATCACGCCTTCCTCGTCGGCATTGCCGGCGATCATATCGGCGATGTGGATGTAGCCCATGTCAAAGTACACGCCCACAAAGAAGCTCGCCAGCACCAGCGCGGTGATGATTAGGCCCTGGACCACGCAGTCCAGACCCATATGTCCGGCAAAGACACCGTCCTTGGCGTTGCGCGGCTTGCGCTTCATGATGTCGCCCTCGGCATCCTCCATGCCCAGCGCGAGCGCGGGGAAGCAGTCGGTGACCAGGTTCACCCACAGCAGCTGCACCGGCTGGAAGATGGTAAAGCCGATGAGCGTGGCGATAAACACCGAGAACACCTCGGCAAGGTTGGCCGAAAGCAGGAACTGGATGACCTTGCGGATGTTGTCGTAGATGCGACGACCCTCTTCGCAGGCGCCGATGATGGTAGCGAAGTTGTCATCGGCAAGTACCATGTCGGCGACGTTCTTGGTGACGTCGGTACCGGTGATGCCCATACCAACGCCAATGTCGGCGCGCTTGATGGACGGGGCGTCGTTGACGCCGTCGCCCGTCATGGCCACGATCTGGTCGCGCGACTTCCAGGCCTCGACGATGCGTGTCTTGTGCTCGGGCTGGACGCGGGCGTACACGCCGTAGTCCTCGATGTGCGCGTCGAGTTCCTCGTCGCTCATGCGATCGAGGTCGGCACCGGTGATGGCCTGGCTGCGATCGGCGACGATGCCCAGCTGCTTGGCGATGGCCACGGCGGTGTCGATGTGGTCGCCCGTGATCATGACGGTGCGGATACCGGCGTCGTGCGCCTCGTGGATAGCGTCGGCCACCTCGGGACGGACCGGGTCGATCATGCCGGACAGGCCACAGAAGACCAGGTCATGCTCGAGCGCAGCGGGGCTGCAGTCGTCGGGAACCTCGGTGTAGGTGCGGCTTGCCAGCGCCAGTACGCGCAGGGCCTCGTCGGCCATGGCCTTGTTGGCCGCCACGAGCTCGGCGCGGCGCTCCTCGGTCAGGGGGACGACCTTATCGCCCTCGTAGATATGGGTGCACAGGCCGATCACCACGTCGGGCGCACCCTTGGTGTACTGCTCGTACTCGCCATCCAGGGTCTCGACGACCACGGACATCATCTTGCGGCCCGAGTCAAACGGGGCCTCGCCCACGCGCGGATGCTCGGCAGTCAGGCCAGTGAGGCTCGCCTTGCCGGCGTCGTTGACGAGCGCGCACTCAGTCGGCTCGCCCACGGCCTCGCCCAGCTCCTCGTCCCACTGAGCATCGGAGCACAGCGCCATGCCGGCCAGGAACTTCTCCTTGGGCGCAGCGAGCTCGTGCTTGACGACGGTCATCTTGTTCTGGGTAAGGGTACCGGTCTTGTCGGAGCAGATGGTCTGCGTGCAGCCAAGGGTCTCGACGGCAGAGAGCTTGCGGATAATCGCCTGGCGCTTGGCCATCTTGGTCACGCCGAGCGAAAGGACGATGGTCACGACGGCGACCAGGCCCTCGGGAATGGCGGCGACGGCAAGCGAGACGGCGACCATAAAGGTGTCGAGCAGGGCAGTCGGGTCGGTGAGGACATTGCCCACGCCGTGGCGGAGGATGTCAACGCCAAAGATCACGACGCAGATGACGATCACCATAATGGTAAGGATGCGGCTGAGCTCGGCGAGCTTCACCTGCAACGGCGTGAGCTCCTCCTTGGCCTCGGCCAGGGCGCCGGCGATCTTACCCATCTCGGTGTTCATGCCGGTGCCGACCACGACGGCGCGGCCACGGCCGTATACCACGGTGGAACCCATGTAGCACATGTTCTTGCGGTCGCCGAGCGGCACGTCATCGGTGCCCGCGGCAAGCTCGATCACGTTGGCGTGCTTCTCTACGGGCACGGACTCGCCGGTGAGCGCGGCCTCTTCGATCTTCATCGTGGCGCTCTCGAGCACGCGGCAGTCGGCCGGGACGGAGTCGCCCGCCTCGAGCATGATCACGTCGCCGGGCACGAGCTCGGCGCTCGGCAGGTGCACGAGCTTGCCGTCGCGCAGCACCTTGGACTGCGCCGCACTCATCTCCTGCAGGGCCTCGAGGGCCTCCTCGCTCTTGGCTTCCTGGACCACGCCCAGCACCGAGTTGACGATAACGACGAACATGATGATGGCAACATCGGCAAAGTCGGGCTCGCCCTTGACCATGCCCGTGAGCGCACTGATGACGGCGGCAACGATCAGCATGATGACCATGGGGTCGGCCATCTGCTCAAAGAAACGCTTCCACAGCGGCGTCTTCTCGGCTTCCTCGAGCTTGTTAGGGCCTGTCTTGGCGAGGCGCGACGACGCCTCGTCGTTGCTTAGGCCGAGGTTCTCATCGACACCTTGGTCGCTGAGCACCTCCGCCGCGGCGGACAGGTATTCCTTTTGCATATAGAGTCCCCTCCTGGGATTCGGGCCACTCAGCAGATTGATGCCCGATCATAATTCCCAGGAGAAGGGCAAGGGCTCATCAAGGCTGCCGTGCTGAGCGGCAGTTGATAGTGGAGCTATGGTACCCCAAAGCGACGCGTCTAGCCAAAACAATCGGTTTGGAAATATGGTCCGCACGCAACGGTGCAGACCGTGTGATGCTCAACATTGGTAAAACGTTTTTTCTTCGGCACATCGCCAAACTGACATATCGCCCAGATAGCAGCGGTTGGAGTGGTTGGTAAAGATTTTTCATATACCGTTTTTCCCGCAAAAAATGAACTTCCATTTCGGCATACGGTCGATTTTTTGGGGTATTCGGTCGGCATTTCGTTATAATCATCTCGGTTTTATTTCTTATGGTTTATCTATCAGCGCAAGACGATGTCAGATGGAGGTCTGAATGTACAAGCGCACTAAGATTGTATGCACCATGGGTCCCGCCTGCGATAGCGACGAGACCATCCGCGAGATGATCAAGGCGGGCATGAACGTCGCCCGTTTTAACTTCTCGCACGGCTCCTACGACGAGCACCACGGTCGCATCGAGCGCGTCCGCCGTATTTCCAAGGAGCTCGGTCTGCCCGTCGGCATCCTGCTCGACACCAAGGGCCCCGAGGTCCGCACCGGCCTTCTGGTCGACGGCAAGAAGGTTGCCGTCAAGACCGGCGACAAGATCGTCGTCACCGCTCAGCCCACGTCCGAGGATTTCCACGGCACCGCTGAGCACATCTCCCTCGACTACCTGGCTCTGCCCTCCGAGGTCGAGAAGGGCTCCCTCATCCTGATCGACGACGGCCTGGTTGCCCTCGAGGTCGAGTCCGTCGACGGCCAGGACATGACCTGCGTCGTTAAGAACGACGGCCTGATCGGCGAGCGCAAGGGCGTCAACATGCCCAACGTCAACATCTCGCTGCCCGCCATCACCGAGCGCGATCGTCAGGACATCCTCTTTGGCCTGACCGAGAACATCGACTACATCGCCGCTTCCTTCATCCGTGACGGCGAGTCCGTCCGCGGCATCCGCGAGCTTTGCCGCGAGAACGGTGGCGAGCACGTGACGATCTTCCCGAAGATCGAGTGCGCCCTGGGCGTCGAGAACTTCGACGAGATCCTCGAGGCTTCCGACGGCATCATGGTCGCCCGTGGCGACCTGGGCATCGAGATCAAGCCCGAGCTCGTTCCGCATATCCAGAAGGAGATCATCGCCAAGTGCAACGCGGCCTACAAGCCCGTTATCACCGCTACGCAGATGCTCGACTCCATGCAGCAGAACCCGCGCCCGACGCGCGCCGAGGTTGCCGACGTTGCTAACGCCATTTACGACGGCACCGACGCCGTCATGCTGTCCGGCGAGTCCGCTGCCGGTAAGTACCCGGTCGAGGCCGTTAAAATGCAGGCCAGCATTGCTCTCGAGACCGAGAAGTACCTCCCGGCCCACGCTCCGCTCGAGGTTCCGGCCGACGCTCATGGCACCCGTGTCGTCAACAACGTTGTGGGTATGTCCGCTGTGAACATGGCTACCACCGTTGGCGCCAAGTGCATCACCGTGCCGACGACCACCGGTCGTACCGCTCGCCTGATCTCGCACTTCCGTCCCAACATGCCGATCTGCGCGTTCTCCCGCCACGAGTGGGCCGTCCAGCAGATGATTATGTACTGGGGCGTTATCCCGCACCAGGCCGAGATTACCCAGGGCACCGTCAACGGCACGATCGTCAAGGCGATCGAGACCGCTAAGGAGCTCGGCTACGTCGAGGCCGGCGATTTGACCGTCGCTACCGCCGGCGATCCCCGCATGAGCGTCCAGCTCGAGGACAAGGTCTCCTCGACCAACGTCGCTTACGTCGCTCAGGTGCGCTAAAACGCACTTGCAAGCACACTTGCATTGCAAAGGGCCCGGAAGGCTTCGCCTTCCGGGCCCTTTTTCTGTGTCAATGCCGGCGCACGGCAAAACACGCACTCATTTCTTTACCAAAAGGGCGAAATCCACCTTTCGAGGCCCAATAAATAAAGTCCCAAGCGCTAAAAGTGTTCGCCCAGCGGCAAACCCACACCTTAACCGACGCTGCTAAATCGTTTTAGCAAAAGCCGGATCGACCTGGTTTTCGGAAGTATGCGGCAAATTCTGAGACCTCCGAGCACACCCCGTTTTTTCGCAACAAAATGCCTGATAAACTAGCCTCAAAAGCCAGGTCTGCTCACAGGGTTCAGATTTTGCCGCATACTTCCGAATTGACGCTGGCATCGCACGGTCCAAAAGCACATTTCGACCTGGAGGACGTCATGGACCTGACGCTATGCGGTCAATCCGCTTTTTACTATTACCGTATCCCGCCGCAGGTATTAGGCCTTTACCCCGCCATTAGCCTTGGCAATATGGATCGCAGATGTTGCGGCCTCGGAAGTCATGCAGTTGTAAAAGACCTGCTTCACGCACCGCTTCACAGGCTTGTATTCACTCGGGCACAATCCGGATCGCGAAGTCTGTTTAAATCGCACCTCCTGACCCAGGAACCACCTCCGGGGTCGTTTAGGCAAACTGAACATGGATTTGATGTCACTTCACCGGAGTTCACGCTGCTCAGCCTTGCCACGCGGGTCCCACGCAACCAGTTACTCATGGCTTGCTACGAGATGTGCGGCTCCTTTGCAGTGTTTAAGCCCTGCAAGCGAACGCAACAACAACTTGATGAAGCTATTTCGCTTAAGCTCATTCCACCCAACTGCGGCTGGGAGCGAGTTAGCGACGTCAACGGCAAGGACACCAACCTATGGAAGCGTCCACCGCTCCTCAGCACGGCGGATATCGCCGCGTTCGCCAAGCAGGCCGCAGGCCTGCGCGGCGTTAAACAACTGCGCTGGGCCGCCGAGCACATGACGGGGCAGACCGCCTCGCCCTTCGAAGTACAGACCTCCATGCTTGTCTCGCTCCCCCGCAACGAGGGCGGCATGGGCATCAACATCGCAAACAACGTGCGCATCCCGCTCAGCGACGCCGCGCGCTCACTGTATGACAAAACCTGCTGCTACGCCGATATCCTCATCGAGAGCAACACCGACAGCATGGGCGTCATCTTGGAATGCCAAGGCCGCTCCGCCCACGATGGCGAAGCCGCAAGTCTCTCCGATGCCGAGCGCACCACCGCCCTCACCAGCATGGGCTATGACGTTATCCAGATAACCTATGAGCAAATCAAAGACACGAAGAGCTTTAACAACATCGCCGAACTCATCCATAAAAAGGCGGGGCTCCCCTACATCCCAAAAACCGATCAGGAACGCACCACCGAAGATACCCTTCGGCGGGAGCTGTTGGTCAATTGGGATGAGCTGATCGCCGTCAAGCCGGCCGGCTAGCAGCTAGTGATCAGGGGTAGTGCAGGCACATCGGGCGATTCGGCGCGAGCCGCAAATCCCGCCTCGGTCAACTCGATGACCTCGGTAAACGTTGCGTCGAAGAACTCCTCGGTCAGCAGACGGTATGGCGGATGATCGGGCTCACCAGGGTTTTCGCGCACAATCTCGTGCATGACGCCAATGGTCTTGAGCACATACTCTTGCGAAATCGAATACTGACCGAACTGGGCCGCCGCGGTATACAGGCGATCGGTCGCACGCGGGATAGAAACAATGCCGAGCGTCTTGCCAAACCAGTCAAAGTCGCCTTGCTTTTTAATGCGGAACTCCTCACACGGCTTGCCGCCGTGCGCCTCCAGGTACTGATTCACGCGCGTATTCCATACGGTATCGGCCACCAGATGCGACCAGACGCCCAGCGTTAAATCGAGCAGCGACTGCGCCACATCTTCGGACGCAAGCGAGAACTCAAAGGCGCCGGGACCGGCAACCGGCTCGGCGTCCTTGTAGCGTTGGGGATAGTGCACGCGGTTCAGTCGCTCGCGTTCCTCGATAATCGAGGTCGCCGCGGCTGGCGCACCGATGGGCGAACTTTTAAGCAACGGTGCCACATAGGTATCCCAGAACTCATGCTCACGAGGCTTTGGGATGGGCTCAGGCTTGGCAAAGTGCGTAATGCGGTACGGGATGGGATCGGCGATGCCAGGGACCATATAGCCCACGAAGATATCAGGAACCACGCAGCCAAACAAAAAGGCATTGCGGTCGCGCACGCTATTGGCAAGCGCACCGGTGCGCTCCAGCAAACGCTCCGTCTGAGCGATATGAATGTTCCAGCTTGGCATAGCCACCCCCATAAAAACCTGGATAACTATACCATCACGGCAAAGCCGCGCGGGCGGCTACGCACGCTCTACGCAGCAACTAGTCCGTAGCACCGCTTTCGGTCCCATACGACGGCGAAGGCGCCTCGACCACATGGTGATATCGATCGATATAGATTGCACGGGCACCCAGGCGTCGCACCAAATCCTGGTGATGTGTGCTCATCAAGACCGTCTTGCCCGCCGCGACGTAAGCCAGCAAGAAGTTAACCACGATGTCGCATGAATCCTCGTCGAGCCCATTGGTAGGCTCGTCGAGAACCAGGATATCCGGGTTCATCGACACCACCGCAGCCAGCGCAACGCGCTTCTTTTGCCCGCCCGAGAGCTGATAGGGCGAGGCATCGACCAGATCGGCAACCTGGAACAGCTTCATGGCATCGCGGACGCGGCGCTCGAGCTCGTCTGTCGGCAGCCCCATTTGAGCCGGGCCAAACGCGACTTCCTCGCCCACCGTAGCGCAAAAGAGCTGCGCATCGGCGTTTTGGAACACAAAGCCCACGCGCTGATGGAACCGCTGGGCCGTCGCGGAATCCTTGAGATATGCCGAATCGACCGTATGCCCGTCGAACAGGTACGCACCCGCGTCCGCAAGCTCAAGGCCGTTAATAAGACGCATGATTGTCGTCTTGCCGCAGCCGTTGGGACCTAGCAGGGCAACGAGCTCCCCACGGTTCACCTGCAGCGAAACGCCGTCGACCACCGTATGGCCCGCATAGGAAAACGCCACGTCGCGAAACTCGATGAGCGGCGTGGTCTCAACGCCGGCAGCACCGCTCGCACCCATCGCGTTATTCGTATCGTTTGCCAAAACGTTGCCCTTCCCTACTCACATCGACGGTTCGACCGTCCGCACTACAACACCGCGCACAACACGGCGAGCAACGCCACAACGGCCGCATAAACCGCATCGCGCCAGCCAAAGCCGCTCAGTGCAGGCGCCGGATACACGCCGGCGAAGCCGCGGCACAGCATGGCCTCGTCCATCGCGCGGCTGCATTCCATCGCCTTGATAAACGTCATGCCCATGATACCCGCCAGCGAGTCGGTGCGCGAAAAACCCGCAGGCGCGGAACCGACGCTACGCAGCATGATCGATTCGCACAGATCGTGCGCCGTGCGTCCCAGCACCTCGATGTGCTTGAGCGCCATATCAAACGTAAAGATAACTTCATCGGGTAGATGCAGCATCTTGAGCGCCGCCGACATGCGGCTCCAGGTGAGCGTCCACGAAACGCCCAGCACCAGCGATACATTAATGAAGGTCTTGAGCGCGATCTTGAGCATGGCGCCCGCGGCAGACGCGCCCAGCAGCAGGGCAGGCAGTGCCAGAACCACCGCAAGCCCCGTGGCGCCGAGCGCCGGTACAAAGGTCGCACGCAGCCCGCGTACAGGGCGCACGGCAACGAGCACCAGCGCGATAGCCGCCATCAACATGAGGTACAGCGGGCTCTGCGTCAGACACACGCACAGGACGCAAACGAACATCCCCACCAGGCGCACCGGAGCCGAAACGCAAGAAAGGGCGCGGTCGACCATCGACCCGCCCTCGTGCGCACCTCCACCCAGGTGAACCCGCTCAAGCAGGCTCGCCAGGTGCAGGACATTCTTTTGCATCACACGATGCCGAGCCCCCACGGGCTCGTAACGCTGCTCGACCGCAAGCCAGCTAGGCAGCTCGGCTATTGCCATGAGCACCGCTTTCCTTGACCGTCAGCGAGACCAGGCGGAATGCGATGGTAAGCACCGCCACGCCAATCACGCCCGAAAGAATATACATCGCGGCCTGGCCGGCAAAGCCAAGGCCCTGCTCCTCGGAATAGACCTGCAGATAATCGCCCGTGGGCAGGGCATCGGCAAAGGTCGGGGTATCGAGACCGACCGAAGCCTGCAGGCTGTCATCGCCAGCCTCTTGAACGGCGGTCGCGGCGCCCTCGGCGTCCCACTCACCCCAGGCGTCACCCGTGGCCAGCAGGCCCAGCGGTGTTGCTACGACAAGCACGGCAACCAGGATGAGCGTGGGGACCAGCGAGGTCTTCTTGGCGGCAACGCCCTCGGCAGCAAGTTGGCCATCGACGGCCTCGGGCCCGACAATGATGCTCGGCGCCGTCTTCTTAATGAAACCGTAGATCGCGGCCGTCGCCACGCCCTCGATCACGCCGGCAACCAGCATATGCGGGATCAACATGGCCGGAATAGCCACGGACAGCGGGAAGGGGCAGTACAGCGGCGCGCCCGAAGCATTGGTAAAGAGCATCGGCTGAATACCAAACTCGATTGCCGCGCACAGGGCCGCCAGGCACAGGCCGACCCAGCCGCTTACGATGGCAGAAACTGAGGTGCCCCAGCTCTTGTCGTGCAGACGGCTGTTGAGCGCACGGAACACGATAGCAGCGACAAACGGCAGCACAAAGGCCATGTTAAAGCAGTTGGCGCCAAACGACAGAACGCCGCCGTCTCCAAACAGCAGCGCCTGCAGCGCCAGCGCGACCGAGACAGCGATAGCCGCAGCCTCGGGGCCCAGCAGCAACGCGATGAGCGCGCCGCCAACGGCGTGACCAGTGGTGCCGCCGGGCAGCGGCACGTTGAACATCATGAGCAAGAAGGAGAACGCGGCGCAGATGCCCAGGAAAGCCATGTGCTCGCGATCGAGCGTGGCGCGTACCTTTTTGATGCAATGGACCCAAACGGGCACCATCGCCACCGCCATGGCAGCATCGGTCTGCGGGGACAGGTAGTTGTCTGGAATGTGCATATACGCCTCCCGGTTGTCGGCGCACAGAACTGCAACGCCGCTTGAACCATTTCATCAGTGTTACGAGCACGATGATTCGTAACACGCCGCGGGCTATCATAGCAAAACGGCGCGCCGCCACAAAAGCAGCACGCCGTTTTGTAATGCGCATGTCATATATGCAGGCTCAGCGATGCCTTTTCCGAACACCGCGGTCACGCAGAGCCCACAGCAACCGCCATCAGGCCCTACGCTCCCAGCGCAAGTCCTAGCCGCGGACCTCGCCGTTTACGCCCTTGCACACCTTGGTGACGATCTTCTGGTGCGCCTTCTCGACCTCTTCGCTGGTGAGCGTGTGGTCGTCGGAGCGATACGTAAGCGCAAAGGCCATGGACTTCTTGCCCACGCCCACGCGGACCGGATCGCGGTAGACGTCGAACAGGCGCACGCCCTCGAGAAGCTTGCCTCCGGCACTCGTAATACGACGCTCAAGATCCTCGCAGGTCACAGAGTTGTCGACCACGATAGCAAGGTCGTGCTCAACGGCAGGGTACTGCGAGAACTCGCGGTAGTTCTCCTGATTGCGTGCGCCCTTGATCAGCTTGTCCAGATCGAGCTCAAAGGCAACGACGACCTCGTCGATGCCCATGGCTTCGCGCGCCTCGGGGTGGATCTCGCCGACCCAGCCCAGCACGGTACCGCCCGACAGAACCTCGGCGGCGCGACCCGGCTGCAAAAAGGCATAGCCCTCGCCCTCGACGGGACGGAAGCGAACCTTCTCGATGCGCAGCTGGGCGAGCAGCTCCTCGACAATGCCCTTGCCAAAGAAGAAGCGCAGCTTGCGGTACTTCATGTTCCAGGACTGCTCGCTCCACTGGCCCGAAAGCACACCCGCCACGGACTTGGTCTCCTTGGGCAGGCTGGCATTCTCGCGACCGTGGAACAGGCTGCCGACCTCGTACAGGTGCACGTTGGGCGTACCGTGCGCCTCGTTGTAGGCCACGGACTGTAGCAGGCCCGGCAGCAGCGAACGACGCATCTCGGTCTGCTCGGCCACCAGCGGGTTCATGAGCACCACGGGGCAGCCGCGGCCCTCGGTGGACATGCCAATCTTCTCCAGGTCGCCCGGGGCGGCAAAGCCAAAGGTCGTGGTCTCGTTGAGGCCGCAAGCGCGCAGGATCTCGCCGACCTTGCGGGTAAGCTTCTGCTCGCGCGTCAGACCGCCGATGTGGTTCTTGGCAGCCGGGATGGTCGCCGTCACACGGCCCATGCCCCATAGGCGCAGGACCTCCTCGATCAGATCGATCTCGCGCGGCAGGTCGGGACGGAAGCTCGGCGGGGTGACCATAAAGTCCTCGCCGTCACGCTCGACGGTGCAGCCCAGACGGGTGAGCGAACGCTCGATAAAGTCGGGCTCGATGTCGGCGCCGCAGATGGCGTGCACGCGGGCCAGGCGCAGCTTAATGCTGTCGATGGTCTTGGGCGCAGGGAACACGTCGATGTAGCCGGGAGCGACCTCGCCGCCTGCGATCTCCTCGATGAGTGCGCAGGCAACATCGGCAACATCCACGCAGCCGGTCTCGTCGACCTGGCGCTCAAAGCGAATGGAAGCGTCGGAGATCAGCGACAGGTCACGGCTGGTATGCGAGGTGCGACCGGCGTTGAAGCAGGCGCTCTCGACCATCACGTCGACGGTATCGTCCTCGATCTCGGAATCCATGCCGCCCATAACGCCGGCCAACGCCACGGGGCGCTCGCCGTCGGTGATGAGGCCCATGCCGGCGTCGAGCACGCGCTCCTCGCCGTCGAGCGTCGTGAACTTCTCGTCCTGCTGGGCAGCGCGAACCACCACGCGACGCCTGCCCTCGCGCTCGGCAAAGGTGGACAGGTCAAAGGCGTGCAGCGGCTGACCGGTGAGCATCATCACATAGTTGGTGATGTCGACGATATTGTTGTGCGGGCGCACGCCCAGGGCGTTAAGGCGCTTGACCATCCAGTCGGGCGACGGGCCAACCTTCACGTTGCGCACGATGCGGGCGACATAGCGGTCGCACAGGCCCTCGTCGGCAATCTCGACGGAAAGCTCGTCGTCGGTCGCGCGGCCGGTCTCGACCTTGATGGCGGGCAGCTCAACGTGGAAATCGCGATCGAAGATGGCACCGGTCTCGCGGGCCATGCCGATCATGGACAGGCAGTCGGGACGGTTGGGCGTGATCTCGCAGTCGAGCACAGTATCACTCGAGCCCACGTACTCGGCAAACGACATGCCGCAGGGCGTGTCCTCGGGCAGGATCATGATGCCGGAGTGGTCGCCGCCCAGGCCGAGCTCGCGCGCGGAGCAGTTCATGCCCATGGACACGACGCCGCGAAGCTTGCTCTTCTTGATCTTGACGTCGCCGGGAAGCACAGCACCAATCATGGCCGTGACGATGTGGTCGCCGGCCTCGAAGTTCTGTGCGCCGCAGACGATCTGCAGCGGGGCGGGGTTGCCGTCGGCGTCGAGGTTCTTGTCGCCCACGTCGACCGAGCACACATACATATGGTCGCTATCGGGGTGCGGGGTCTTGGTGAGCACCTTGGCAGTCACCACGTGGTCGAAGGACTCGCCCACGGTGTCGATCGCCTCGACCTCGGTGCCGGTACGGATATATTCGTCCGAAAGGGTCTTGGGATCCTCCGGAATATCGATCATGGTCTTGAGCCAGTCGTAAGAAACGCGCATGTAGCTCTCCTAGTTCTTAATCTCCGCATAGGGAGGAATATCAAATGAAGACGTTCGCCTTAGGGTTGTCCAGGTGCCCCAGGTTGGCGTGAAAGAGGAGCGACGCGTACTAAAGGTACGCGAGCGACGGTTTGAACGCCAAGATGGGGTGCCTGGGCAAGCCTAAAATTGGTTCAAGAATCGCATATCGCCCGTCATCAACGTGCGCAGATCGGGCAGGTCGTAGCGCAGGGCCGCGACGCGCTCGGCGCCAATGCCAAAGGCGAAGCCGGTGTACTTCTCGGGGTCGATGCCGCAGTTGATGAGGACGTTGGGGTCGACCATGCCGCAGCCCAGGATTTCGATCCAGCCGCTGTGCTTGCAGAAGTTGCAGCCCTTGCCGCCGCACACGTGGCAGCTCACGTCCACTTCGCAGCTGGGCTCGGTGAAGGGGAAGAAGTGCGGGCGGTAGCGCGTCTTGCGGTCCTCGCCAAACATGCACTTAACAAAGTAGTCGAGCGTACCCTTCAGGTCGCCAAAGGTGATGCCCTCGTCGACGACCAGGCCCTCGATCTGGTTGAACTGCGGCAGGTGGCAGGCGTCGGCCGTATCGGGACGATAGACGGTGCCCGGGCAGATCATGTAGATGGGCGGCTTTTGCGACTCCATGGTGTGGATCTGCACGCCCGAGGTCTGGGTGCGCAGCAGCACGTCGGACTCGCCGTGGGCGTGAGCCTCGGGGTGCGCGACGCTGCCGGGGTTGTTGTCGACCACGTAGAAGGTATCGCGGGCCGAGCGGCTCGGGTGATCCATGGGGGCGTTGAGCGCGGTGAAGTTGTAGTAGGAGGTGTCGACCATGGGGCCGGACTCGACGGTGTAGCCGATGCCGCAGAAGATGTCCTCGGCCTCCTCGATGATCTGCTTGATCAGGTGCTGGTGGCCGATCTGCGGACGGATGCCCGGCAGCGTGATGTCGACGGCTTCGTGCTCGAGTGCGTGCTTGAGGGCGGCAGCCTTCATCTCGGTGGTGCGTTCGTCAAGCATGCCCTCGATCAGCTGGCGCATCTCGTTGGCGCGCTTGCCCATCATGGGACGATCCTCGGGGGCGAGCTTGCCCATCATGCGCATCAGGCCGGTGATACGACCCTTGCGGCCGAGCAGCGCGACGCGCGCGGCCTCAAGCTTCTCGGCGTCGTCGGCGCCTGCGACGAGCTCCTTGGCCTCTTCCTCGAGTTTGACCAGATCATCAATCAGACTCATGTCTTCCCTTTCGTCTCTCGCGCTCCCCGCTTGCCGAGGCGGCTGCCGCCGTCTGACATTGCGAAAACGCGGCCCGGTTCGGTAACAAAAAAACCGTCCTCGGGCATGTGCATTGCCCAAGGACGGTTGAATTCCGCGGTACCACCTTGTTTGACCCGACGGATGTCTGGCCCGCCGCGCCCACTCTTTGCCCCTTGTCGCGAGGCTCACGGCTTCCCTACTGGGGACATCGCCGCCGCTGGCCGCGCGCCCGTTGAGGTCGCTGCTCGGGAGTGAACGCTTGGCCCTTGTCACCGCAGGAAGGCTTGCAGCCCATGACCTTCCCTCTCTTGCCGGCGACGCGGCGGGCAAAACCCTCTCCGTCAACGCATTGGGCTACAGGATACCACATTGTTTGGGTGTATCGCCGCGTTCCGTTTTGTTCGTGCTGGGTACAAGACAGGTAGCTGTGCAAACTGGCCGTGCACCCATCCGTGGCGCTCGGCTCGCGAGATCAAGGATATGGTATGGGAAAGAAGCACGATAAGAAGGCCGAGCCCGCAGCGGGCAAGACGCCCAAAGGCATGAAGGTCGATAAGGCCGTAAAAAAATTCCGCAAGCTCGAGGGCAAGCTGTGGACCCGCGAGTACCTGCTCAAGATTGCCGAGTTTGACGGCGCGACCATTGCCCCCGCCAACGGCGCCGCAGCGCGCGCCGACGCCATGGGCACCCTTGCCGGCGAGCATCATAAGCTCCTGACCAGCGAAAAGTCCGTTGAGCTCGTGCGCTCGCTGGCACGCGAGACCGTCGCCGACGGCAAGATCGACGACCCGCAGCTGCTCGACGAGATCCGCGTGCTCGGCCGCGACCAGCGCGAAGCGAGCGCCATCCCCACCGAGGAGGCCGAGGCCTGGACCAGGCTCACCTGCGAGGCAGACGCCGTGTGGCACAAGGCCAAGACGGCCAATGACTGGGCGAGCTTTGAGCCCTATGTGGATAGAATCGTCGCCCAGCTTAAGCATCAAGCCGAGCTCATGGACCCCAAGCGCGACCCATACGACGTTTGGCTCGACCAGTACGAGCGCGGCCTTTCCACCAAGAGCTTCGATGCGTTTTGCGATGAGGTCAAGGCTACGGTCGTGCCGCTCGTGCACGCCATCGGCGAGCGCGGTCAGCAGCCCGCTGCCGACTTTTTGCACGCCCGCGTGCCCGAGGCTGCCCAGCGTGCCATGAGCTTCGACCTTATGAAGCTTGTCGGTCTGGATCTGGACGACACCACGCTTGCCTTTACCGAACATCCGTTTAGCGAGGGCTTTGCCGTGGGTGACGCGCGCATCGCGACGCACATCTACGAGGACGATTGCATCTCCAACGTCTACAGCATCATCCACGAGGCCGGTCACACCATGTACGAGTTGGGCGTCAATCCTGCCTATGCGCGCACCTGTCTTGAGGGTGGCACCTCCATGGGTATCCACGAGAGCCAGAGCCGCTTTTTCGAGAACACCGTGGGTCGCAGCCGCGCCTTTATGGGACCGCTGCTCGAGGTGCTGCGCCGTCACGCACCCGAGGTCTACGGCGACGTCGACGAGGACACGCTCTACCGCGCCGTGAACATCGCGCAGCCGTCGTTGATCCGCACCGAGGCCGACGAGCTCACCTATCCGCTGCACGTTATGGTGCGCTACGAGATCGAGCGCATGCTGTTTGCCGGCGAGGCCACGGCCAAGGACATCCCCGCGCTTTGGAACCGCTTCATGGATAAGTACCTGGGCATTCCCGTTCCCGACGACACGCACGGGTGCCTGCAGGATACGCACTGGAGCGGTGGCTCGTTTGGTTACTTCCCCACCTATGCGCTGGGCAGCGCCTACGACGCCATGTTTGTGCCGGCCATGTGCCGCGACGGTGTCGACCTCAACGGCGCCTGCGCGAGCGGCGACCTGACACCTGTCCGCGCCTGGCTGGGCGAGCACATTTGGCAGTGGGGCCGCGCCAAGGACGCGCCGGAGCTCATCAAGGGCGCCTGCGGCATGGCGTTCGATGCCCGCTACTACTGCAGCTACCTGCAGGACAAGTTCACCACGCTGTACGAGCTGTAAGGCATAACCGACACACCAACGCAAAGGGGACGCCGCGGAACCAATCCGCAGCGTCCCCTTTTTTTCACCCAATAACTAGGTACCCAATGACTAGTTCGTTGACGCTAATGTCTTGGCAACGTCAGCGAAAACGACCCTAAGCGAGCAAGGTGACGTGAAATGAAAGGGCCCTGACCTTCTGGTCGCGCCCTTGAAATTGAACGTCAGATTGCCGCTTGGGGTCGTTTGCAGCGTCGAGCAGTTACGCGGTTTGGTAAAACCGCGTAACTACAGAGCCTCGAGCGCGTTGGCGATGCGCTTCATGGCGGCGTCGGCGGCGGCTTGGTCGGGGGCTTCGGCCAAAACGCGGATCACCGACTCGGTTCCGCTCTTGCGCACCAGTACGCGGCCCTCGCCTGCCAGCGCGGCCTCGGCCTCGGCGATGGCGTTCTGCACGCCCATGTTCTCGAGCGCGGCGTCCTTGTCCGCCACGTGCACGGCCACCTGCGCCTGCGGCAGCAGCTTGCACGGAGCCGTGAGCTGCGAGAGCGTCTCGCGCTCGGCACGAATCACTTCCATCACGCGCAGCGAGGTCATAATGCCGTCGCCCGTGCGCTCGATATCGCCAAAGATCGTATGGCCCGTCTGCTCGCCACCCAGGCTGTAGCCGCCCTCGCGCATCTTGGCATACACGTGACGGTCGCCCACGCCGCTGGTCACGGCGCTCAGACCGGCAAGCTCCAGCGACTTGACCAGGCCAAAGTTGCTGGCAATCGTCGGCACCACGGTACCGCCCGAGAGACGCCCGTGCTTGTTCAGATACACGCCGCACACGTACAGGATCTGGTCGCCGTCTACCACGCGACCGCGCTCGTCCACGGCCAGGCAGCGATCGGCATCGCCGTCATAGGCAAAACCCACGTCCAGGCCCTGCTCCACCACGTGGCGCTGCAGGCGCTCCATATGCGTGGAGCCGCAGTCGACGTTGATGTTAAAGCCATCGGGCGCGGCGTTGATCACGCGCACGTCGGCACCCAGTGCGTCGAACACCGGCTTGGCCACCGAGGATGCCGAACCGTTGGCGCAGTCGATGCCGATCTTGACGCCCTGCAGCGAAAAGTTCGCGCTTGCGATGAGCGAGGCAATATAGCGGTTGCGGCCCTGCATGTAGTCCACCGTGGCGCCGATGTGATTGCCCGTTGCCAGCGGCACCTCGCTCTTGCCATCGATATAGTCCTCGATGAGCTCCAGTACGTCCTCGTCCATCTTAAAACCGTCGCTATTGACGAGCTTAATGCCGTTATCGCAAAACGGGTTGTGGCTCGCACTGATCATGATGCCGCAATCGAAGCAGCCCTCCACGGTCTGATGCGCCACGCCCGGCGTGGGGATCACGTGCAGCATATAGGCGTCCGCACCGCTCGCGACCAGGCCGCTCACCAGCGCCGCCTCAAACATATAGCTCGAGCGACGGGTGTCCTTGCCCACGATGACGCGCGCCTTGCGCTCGCGGTTGGCGCCGTAATACCAGCCCACAAAACGGCCAATCTTATAAGCGTGCTCTACCGTCAGCCCAACGTTGGCCTCACCGCGAAAGCCGTCGGTGCCAAAGTACTTCATGCGCTCTCCTTACAAAATAGGGGCGGACAGATTGCCTGTCCGCCCCAAAATGGTACTCGATTATCTGCGCTACCAGAAAAACCCTACGCCGACGCGCTGTCGCGAGCCGCCTGGCATGTAGGAGTCTGACGCAGCGTAAGCGGCTTGTCCCCCGCCTCGGCCGACGTGGTCAGCGTATATGTGATCGTCGTCGTCTCGCCAGCATGCAGGTCAACGGTGCCCGAATAGAAGGGGATTCCATGCCACGCAGCGGCGCCAAGACCAAACTGGGTGCCCTCGACGGTCAGATCAGTAATGTTGCCGCCCGTCGGGGCAAACAACGAGACATTCAGACGCTCGTCGTCGCGCGCGGCATCGGGCGCGCTCGCCGCGACGTAGTCGGGCAGCTTGCCGGCCTCCTCCTGCGTCATGATGTTCGTCAGGGTAACGGTGATGCGATAGGAGCACGTGCCGTCGCCGTTCTTGATGCCCTGGCCAATCTGCGTGTCGGCGTTCAGATACCAGTCGAGCTTGGAGAAGCTCAGGTTGTTAAAGTAAACGCCGGCAACGGGATCGGCACTCGGATCATCCGGATCGGGCAGCGAAGCGTCAATGCCCGTCTCTTTGATGGCATTCTGCTCATCATCGTTTCTCATCCAAGCGATCAGGCGGCCCTCTTCGGCACCGCGCTCAACGGCGCTGACAAGCTTCGTAACATCGACATCGCCGATACCGCCAAGGATCTTGTCGAAGGCAGCGCTGGCGACGGATGCAAAGATGCCGTCAGACTCCTCGACCGGATAGTTCCAGTACACATCGTGCATGAGGACCTTTGCGGCGTTGGTGCCGTCGACAACCGTTCCGTCGGGCAGCGACACGTTACCGACCAGGCCCAGCAGATACTGCAGGAACACCGGGTCGATACCGATGACGCCATCAACGTCCTGTCCATACTGGGACTTCCACAGCGCGGCGACACGCTGCGAGTTGCGGGGCCAATCAGGCGAATAGGTATTGCCCGAGTTGTACAGGTTACTGTGGTTGCCGAACAGCGCCTCATCCTCTTCGTCGACGCTCTCGACCGCCTCATCCTCGCTGAGTCCAATGCGGGGAACAAACTCGCCAATCGACATCTGGCCGTCGGTGACCGAAATCAGGCCCTGCGAACCGCCAAAGCCGCCGCAAGCACGAATCTCGACGTTGTTCATGGCGTACATAAGGTAGTTGCGCGTCTGGCCGTTGGCGCCGAGCATCTGGGGAAGGACGGGAGCGACCTTCTCCGCCGCGTCAACCGCGCCGTTGAGGGTGGCAAAGCCGTCCTTGGCCTTATCGACCAGCTCGGTCACCTGGGAAATATGAGTATCGCCAATGCCCTGGACCTTCTCGTTGGCGCTCTTGAACACCTTGGAGCTATCGGAAAGCGAATCGGCAACGGCCTGCAGCGCGGACACGTTAATCATGCCGTCCTGGAACAGCTTGCCGGGCGTGGCCTGCGAAAGGTTGTCGGCCATGGGAACCAGCGCGTTGCTCGAGACATCGGACAGGGCGTCGATCATGGTGCGGGCCGCATTGATGTCGCTGCCATACACCGGAATAAACGAAGCCGCCGTCCACAGCGGGCTCGAGGTCTCCGCCTTCATGCTGTCGCAGAGCTCATCAATCTTCTTCGCGTCGTCAGGCAGCGTCGAAAAATCGCCCGACGTGACCTTGTCCTTAAGGCCACCGACGATCTCGACAGCCTCCTTTGCTTCGCTCTTTACGGTCTTTGCCGAGTTAAGCAGCATAAAGCCGCTTGCGCCAAGCGCAACGAGAAGCACCGCGACTACAGCGGCAATAATGGCGCCGGTGTGACGCTTTTTGCGCTCGCCCTTGCGATGGCGATGACGGACCAGACCGTCAGAGGTCGAACTCGACGAAGCGTCGCTACCGTAGTTCAAGCCAAAATCGTAATAATCTTCCTTGGATCCCGAGCCCGCAAACTCGGCACCGCTATCATCCAGGCGGGCGAACGTGCCGGTCTCGGAGGCACCGGTGTAGATCGTGCCGAGGTTACCCGTAAGTCCCGCGCCTCCGGCAGAGGGAGTATTGCTGGCAGCCTTGCCGGCATTAACGTTGCCGGCGGCATTCGCGGCGTTGGCAGCACCTGCGTTGTTCGCAGGTACCGAAGGAGCCCCGCTCGGCTGCGACGTGGAGGTTGCACCGCCCGCAAAGACATCCCCTCTTGCACGGCCGGTCTTTTTTGCCTTTTGAGACTGCTCGTACAGAGCGGTAAACATCGCCGTCTCGCCCGGGGACACGCGCTTACCGGAACCGCCCTGTCCAGCGCCGCCCGGCGTGCCGGCCTTACCAGCCCCGTTCGGACGCGGCGGAACTGCAGGGCGGCCGCTATCGCTGCCCTTAAAGTGATTACCAGCCATAAAGAAATCCTCGCAATTGAGTCGCAATGAAAAAGTCCATAACGTTACTAGTTTATGGCATTTTGAGCATCGACAGCTAAACTCCAGACACGGACATCAATTGGCGAAAATGCGGCACAACACCTTTTCTGTCTTGGCGGCGGCGCCAGCTACACCGTGAGGAACATCATCACGATGATCATGGCAAAGCCGATAAGGTCGGTCGGCAAAAACACCGTGCCCAGCATAACGGCGCTGGTGATGGTCGCCGAAACCGGCTCCACAGTTCCGATGAGGCTCGCGCGCACCGAGCCGATGTCCTTAACGCCCTGCATATAAAACATGTAAGCAAAAAACGAGCCGATAACCACGAACACCGCGAGCGCCTCGATGCCGGCAGCGTCGAGCGCCGGCATATGCGCCCAGGGCCGCACGAAGACGCACGAGACCACGCCCGCCGTGAGCATTGCCGAGCCCGTGACGATGGGGCTGCCGTATTCGGGCAGGATCTTGGCGGGAATCACCGCCATACACGTGGCGCTGACCGCACACATGAGACCCGCGATCAGGCCGAGCGGCGAGATATTCAGGCTGGTGGGGTCGCCACCGGTGGCGATTAAAAAGGTGCCACCCAGAGCCAGACCGATGCCGATGACTTCGCGAGTACGCGGCATGCGGCAATCGGTCACACAGGTGTAGCCCATGATGATAACGAGCTGCAGGCACTGGAGCACCGTCGCGGTTCCGGCGTTCGTCAGGCGCACGGCCGAAAGATAGCAAAACTGGTTGAACAGCAGGCCAAAGGCGGTAAAGAGCAGCAGCTGCTTGCGATCGGCGGGTGTGGTCCAGAGCTTAATCAGGCGCTCGCGGTCGCGCGTAACAACCACGGCCATAAAGAGTAGACCGGCGAGAATCTGACGCACGCTCATAAGCCACAAGGTGTCGACGTGGTAGGTATCGAACAGAAAGCTCGCGCTGGTGCCCGAGAAGCCCCAAAACGAACCGCCCACCAGCGTAGCCAAGACGCCCGTGATCATCTTGCGCGACGACGCATCGTTAAGGCGCTCGCGCCAGGCGCGGCGGGTGCTACGGCTGAGCTCGTCGGTGCCCTCGGGCACATCAATGTTCGATATATCGGTCATCGGCACCGAAGCCCCTGCGCCTTCGACCTGCTCGACACACTCTTTGCTCATTCCGCTCCCCCGAAACAGCCTGGAAACAATTCGGCTTACCTTACCACGGCGAAGGCACCAGCTGGAGGCTTGTCCGCTTATCGGTAGGACAATTCCGCAGGCGTCTTTCCATAGCTCGATACCGCAATGGCCTTGCATTAGTCGACAGCCAAATCGCGGCAGCAGGCTCTTTTGAAATGGATACGACAAAGCCCCCGAATTCCACAATGTAAGCGATTTTTAAAAATGTTCTTGCCACCGAGTTCAGGCTCCGTTATATTATCCCTTGCGCGCTTGCGCACCCTTGATCGGGCGTTTAGCTCAGGGGGAGAGCGCTTCCCTGACACGGAAGAGGTCAGAAGTTCAAATCTTCTAACGCCCACCAAATATTCGCAGCTCAGAGGCTATGTCCTCTGGGCTGTTTTGTTTTATGTCGCCAAATCCGCTGGCAGCTCCAACCGCCCAAACAACTACCCCGCCCATGCGCAAAACCGCGTCAGCGACCCAAGCGCCTATCCCGGCTGACCCCGCAGTCAATCAAAACCGCCCCAATAGCCACCGAGGCCGAGACCAACGCGTCTCGAACCCATCCGCACCGCAACTTCTCAGCAAAACCCCGCGATGTCTGCGCCCTGCGGTATCCTTGAGCCACTTGCACCTGCAGCACCAAGGAGCCGCCATGCGCACCGAGCTCGATGTCCCCTTTTCGCACAAAGAAGAAGCCAAGGCGCTAGGCGCCAAATGGGACCGGACCAAGAAGATCTGGTATGTACCCAGCGGCGTCAACCCCGAGCCCTTTGCCGAGTGGCTGCCCGGTGTTGACCGATCCGACCCCTCAGCGCCGTATATATATCTAGTACTGGGCAAGCGCGAATGCTGGAAGTGTCACAAAGAGACCTCGGTCGCGGCCTTCGGCATTCCTTATCGAACCGATAACGACGAGAGCATCGCCATCGCGCACGCGCCCAACAAGGCCGGGCACATTGCCATCGACACGGCCAACGCCAACGCACTCGCCATCGTGCCCGCTCTTGGCTGCGTGCCGGGCGAGATCCGCGACTACCTTCATAAGCGCTGCGGCTACAAGCCCGTAGGCGCGCGAGCCTCCAAAGCCCCGTCGCTCGGCAACACGTGCACCAGTTGCGACGCGCTGCAAGGCAGCCGCTATCTGTTCGAGGAGCCCTCGTCCCCGTTTGCCCTCACCGCCATCAGCAAGCTACCGGCACTGGAGTTTGTGCGCGTCGAAGTTGCCGGCGTCTTTGGCGTCCCGGCCACGCGCACCGACTTTGACCAGGCGCTCTTTACCTGGGCACGCGACCATCACGCCGAGTTCCACAGGCAACTCGGCGAGGGGGTTTATTTGTAGAGACGGAGATGCTTTCACAGCCAGCTCCTCCGCATCACCTATCCCTCGTCGCCGGCGTCGTACACGATATCGAGGCCACAAACAGGGCATTTCTCCGGATACACCGGCATATGAACGCCCGTACGTTTCCTCGCTTCGTCGCTGAACCTGTCACGTGCATCGATGAACCGAATGTCGAGACACGGTATTTGCGAGCCGCAGCAAGGGCAGGTGACGACAAACGACCCGCAATCAACCTCTACGCTCGGAAACATATTGTTGTCTATAAGGGCACGCGGCAGTTTTCCGTACTTCCCCATCACGACATCGCCTCGCCAGCTCATACACGCTCCCCTCTCGCTATACAAATCAGGAAGAGCATGCACCGGCGGGCGGGAGCGAGATTGCATCGCCACGCGATCCGATCAAACAACACGATCGTCAAAGAATGCCAAAGCCAAATACGCTAATACGGCAGAAGCCCCGCCTTTTCACGCTTCTTTTCTGAGCGATCGAACTCAATGCGATGGGCCTCAAGAAACACCGTATTGGGTCGCCACTGACGCTCATTCGGCTGCCTTAGCGTCGCACCCGCAAAGGAAGCGTAGTCGGTCTTATCCAGCAGGTACGATCCGCACAGCCGATATTCGCCGCAAACAGGCTCAAACGAAATCAGGTGAGCATCAAATAGGGAATGAAGGTCGCGCCGAAGCAGAATGCCGTTGCTGGCAACCTGCGATTTGGGTCCCGAGTAATTCTCGATATGTGCAGCCTCCAGGGCTTCGCCGACGCCGCATTCCGACACCGCACAACGGCCGTCATAGGCGGCAACGAGCTGCTTGCGGAACCATTGCTGCCCCAATCGCTCGCGCCTTAACGCATAGCGGACCTTTTCGTCGTCGGTCGCACCCTGTCCGGCAAACTCAATATCGACGGGCATGTGCTTCAGATAGCTCATGTCGGGCGCAAAACGAGGGTCCGGTCCACCTTTATGAACAGGACCGTGCAGAACAAACCATCCGTTTTCGGGCTCGAACCGTTCAACAAACGCAAGACCGAGCACCTTGTAGCCCACCTCGGTTGCAAATATGACTCCGACTGGAACGCCACATTCCATGCAGTTGAGCATTTTACGGTTGTAATTCTGGTCTCGAAAACCAACGGTACCCGGCGCTTGAACCGAGTACTTAATGACCCACGTACCATCGTCCAAATAGAGCGGAGGCACATCGGTGTAGAAGCTCTTTTTAGAGTTATGGACCGAAAGCGCAAAGATCTTATTGGGATCTTGCTTCACCCGATCCTGGCCCGGCCAGAAGATCCCTGAATCCCGCGTTACGGGAAAGAAGTCCGAGCCAATTCTCAAACGATACTGATACTGAGGGCTATCTTCCTTGGTGTGGTGCGTAAGGCTGGTCCAAACGCCGCCGCGCTGTTCCTCACCCAGAAACCACTCCCATGCCTCAACGTATTCGGAAGGCACGAGACTGCAGGCGCGGTCATAGCTTGGTCCATCCATCAACGGAACAGCAAGGTCAATGTCGTTCATCGCCAGCACCTACAACCATACGAACGCGAGTCATGCCCCTCAATAATATGGCCGAGAATCAATTATTACGAGATCTCATTCCGCGATCGGCACGTCGTTGATGCTCTCGGTTTGCCGCTGGCGCGCTTGTACCCCGCTACCCCACTCCCCTGTATACTGATGTCGCACGTGTTTCATCCGGGCTTGTTGGGCCGGATTGTTCATGGGAGGGTCTTATGGCTGCTTCGAATCCGCCTAAGGGAAGCGTTTCTTCTTCGTCCATCAAGCCGGTTACGCGCAAGGCCGTGCGTTGCCAGCGCGAGGTCGCTTGGCTTGTCACGCAGGCGGCAGGCAGGCTCGTGGCGACCACTCAGGACGTCAATGCGCCTACGCCGAGCTTTGTGTTAGCGGCGGCGCTGGATTTTGTGCGCCAATTGGAGCTTGCCGCACAGGATGCCAGCGGCCACCTCGACTACCAGAATGTTATGGCGCCCGACCTGCAAACGTTCTGCCAGATGGCCAAGTTGCCCGCCGCACCCAATGCGCTTTCGGACGCAGGCTACATGTTTACGCTTTCGGGCGCGGACCTTATCCGCGACATCTACACATACTGCAGCGAGCTCGCCGAGCGCCACGTCTTTGACGCGGTAGAAGTCAAACCGGGATATGCCATCAAGCTGGTTCTTAGGCTGTTCTTGATGGACGAGTTCGGGGCCATGCCGGCGTAAGCCGAGTCTTCAGCATCACCGTCGACTGAGCAACAACCGCTTTACCTTAGTGGCGCCAATTGAGGGTCGATTATTGGGTCGCCTCGTCCACTAACGCATTTATTCCACGCGCTCTGACAGTCGATATTTGCGGTTGCGGCTTGTCAACGGCGCCGTCGGCTCAAGCTCACCCTGTGCAATGAGTGCATTGACGCGTGCTCTAACCTGGGAAACCGTGAGTCCCGTACGTTCTGCCAGCTCACGCGTCCCCAGCTCGCCGTAGTGTTTGAGTGCCGTCACAATTAAGCCCCCGCCATGATCGACCGGCTCGATCTTTGGACGGTAAAGTACGACCTTGAACCGATCGAACCCCGGGCAGAACAGGGGCTCTACCAGACCATGCGCGCGCATGGCATCGATCATCATCGGGATGCCCGAGCCATTTCCCTCAGCCGGCGAGCCTGCGCCATCCGGCAGCGGGACAATCGACATGAGTTTCACGAGCGTCGCGTTACGGCATCGGGAGCTGCCGTCAAACAAGTTCTCGCGAGTCTTTCCCCCGTAAAGGCCGCCGGGATTCGTCACCTCGATGCGGTCGTCAAAAACGTCGACGGCGATCGATTGCCCACAGAACCGATCCCCGTATTCCCTGTGGATAACCGCGTTGGCGACTGCCTCGCGCAGGACCTCCTCGGGAATCTCCAGCGAGTCGATACGCGAGATGCCTTGGACGGTCGAGGTGCGGCGCAGGTTTTTGGCGACAGCCGCGACAGTATCCGAAATCATCTCGCCCAGGGTGCCCTCGCAGACTGTGCGGTCCATAAATCTTAGCGGTCCCGCAGCGCCCTTTTGAGTTCCCGCATGGACAGCCACATCAATGAAGAGCTTGGGATAGAACTGCTGAGGGTAAACGCCCGCGGCAAGGAGGCCGGCCTTGGTAACATTGCCCTGGGGGTCGAGGAAATTCAGACGCTCCATCTTTGTCTTCCTGTCCGTCGCACCGTGCATCGCTCGAGGCGTCAACGAATAGGCACGCTCTATCGTGCGGTCGACCAGCGACTCGTCGAGATCGCCCACACTCGTGCCGGGCACCGTATCGCGATCGCTAGGACTCGTCCGTTCGTATGACGACAGCGCCAAAACCTCGGTCGACGAAAGCGGGACATCTTTGTCATCGATGCGTTTGTAGCTGCCGCCTTGAGCGCCCCGCTCTATGACATAGCAAGGCTTGCTAGACGGGTCGAGCTCCTCAATCGTGATAACGAGAACAACGGTACCCCGAAGCTCCACGCGCTCAATGGTGTATTTGGGCGGATTGGCCAGCTTTCCGCGACCGCCGGCATCGCCCATGCCCGCCACGAATTGGTTGAGCACTTTCTCGGTCTCAAAGTTTGCAACTGGAACAAAACCCGCGCGCTCACTCACTCCGAGCACGATGATGCCGCCGGCGGTGTTTGCGAAAGCGCTGACCGTTTCCCATACGTCGCGGGAAAGCGTCGTGGCGCTCTCCTTGACCTCGACGTTAAGATCGTCCGAGCCCATGCGCCTTAAAGACTCGAGCAGACCGGTCAGTTCGTTTTCGTTCATCTGCACGTCCTTTCGCTCGGTTCTGCGAAGAATGCCGCGAATGGATTTCCTTCGTCTCTCAGTTATCTCTCGTAATTATCTCTCATCTTTCTGTTATCTCTCATATTAGAGATGAGTGAGAGATAAAAGATAAGATGTCTGCCATCTGTTTCATATAAACATGTTTTTGCTGGTAGAACAATCGGTATTGAGATAATGCCATGATTGCTTGTCTCTTTGCTGCTCAGTTATCTCTCATATTTATCTCTCGTCTTTCTGTTATCTCTCGTATTCGTGACGAATGAGAGATGAGAGATGTGCGGGCGGCGGATGAGCGTAGATTTTGGACGGTCGGGAAATGAGGGTGGATATTTGGACGGTTTTTGGGCGTTTTGAGGCTGATTCCGTCCGAAAATCCACTCTCATTCGATAGGCGTCCAAGTTTCCACGCTCGTGCGGTGAACGCGCGGGGCCTTTGTCCAATCCGCTGGCATCGTCTTCAGTTCGTCGCAGAGCCACGGCCCCATATGGGTATACTCTCGAGGATTCGACTCGATTCGCCCCCGCTGGGGCGTCAAAGGAGACTGCATATGCCCACCACCTCAACCGACCCGCGCGCCGCAGCCGCCGCGCTGCTGGCACCCGGCACCACCTGCCACGGCTTTGCCGTCGAGCGCTGCGAGACCGTGCCCGAGCTCGACTCTGACGCCTACGTGCTGCGCCACACCGCCTCGGGCGCTCGCCTGCTGTACCTGGCGTGCGACGACGAAAACAAGGCCTTTGCCATTGGCTTTAAGACGCCGCCGGCCGATTCCACCGGCGTGTTCCATATTCTTGAGCACTCGGTGCTGTGCGGATCGGCCAAATTCCCCGTCAAGGAGCCGTTTGTCGACCTGATCAAGAGCTCCATGCAGACGTTCCTCAACGCCATGACCTACCCCGACAAGACTATCTACCCCGTTGCCACCACCAACGAGCAGGACCTGTACAACCTGATGGACGTGTACCTGGACGCGGTGTTCAACCCGGCCATCTATACCAAGCCCACCATTTTTGAGCAGGAGGGCTGGCATTACGAGCTGGACCTGCCGGAGGACGCCGAGGGCGACGGCTGCTCCGCGAGCCTGCGCGAGGGCACGCTGCACTATAACGGCGTGGTGTTCAACGAGATGAAGGGTGCGCTGTCCGACCCCATGAGCGTGCTGGACGACGCCGTCAACGCCGCGCTCTATCCCGACACCGCCTATGCGCACGAAAGCGGCGGCGACCCGCGCGCGATTCCCGCGCTCACCTACGAGCAGTTCCTGGACACGCACGCGCGCCACTACAATCCTTCCAACTCCTACATCACGCTTTACGGCGACCTGGACGTGGACCGCGCCCTGGCCTTTTTGGACGAGCGCTATCTGTCGCAGCCGAGTGCCGCGAGCCGCCGCATGGACGCTGCCGTCGCCGCCGGCGAGGACCCGTCCACGCTGGCGCCCAATCCGCTGGGCGTGCAGGCGCCCGTGACCTGCGAGTACAAGCGCATCGAGATGGCTACCACGCCCGAGAACGCCCTGGTGGGCCTGGGCCTTGTGCTGGGCAGCGCACTCGACCGCAAGCGCACGATCGCAGCGGATATCCTGTTCGAGGCGCTGCTGGGCTCCAACGAAGCGCCGGTTAAGAAGGCCATTCTGGCCGCCGGCCTGGGCGGCAACGTGGTGAGCTACACCGCGGCCGAGTGCCTGCAGCCCTACGAGCTCATCATGCTGCAAAACGCGCAGCCCGGTGTGGCACGCGAGCTGCGCCGCGTGTTCCAGGACGCCTGCCGCGACCTGTGTGAGCACGGCGTTCCGCGCGAGCGCCTGGAAGCTATCATCAGCAGCAACGAATACGACCTGCGCCAGCGCGACTACGGTATCGCCGACGGCGTGGCCATTGCGTGCGACGCGCTGAGCACGTGGCTCTACGATGACGACGCCGCGACGCTGGCACTCAAGTATGGCCCGGTGTACAAGGAGCTGCGCGGCGAGCTGGACGGTAGCTACTTTGAGGACCTGCTGCGCGAGCTGGTGCTGGAGAACGACTACACGGCGCTCGTCGAGCTGGTGCCGGTGGATGCTGGTGCTGGCTCGGAGGGTGCCGAGGCCGCTGAGCTGGCAGCCAAGCGCGACGCCATGACCGATGCCGAGCTGGCCGACGTGGTCGAGCGCACGGCTGCGCTGCGTGCCGCGCAGGAGGCCGAGGACACGCCCGAGGACAAGGCCACGCTGCCGCGCCTGCGCGTGCCCGACATTGGCGAGGCGCGCCCCGAGCCGCCGCTGGTCGTAGACACGACCGCGCCCATCCCCTGCCTGCGCCACGGCATCCCCACCAACCGCCTGGCCTACGCCATGCAGTATTTCGACCTGAGCTGCGTCGCATTTGAGGACCTGCCCTATGTGACGCTGCTCTGCCGCCTGCTCAAGCAGCTGCCCACGCGCGAGCATTCGGCCGAGGAACTCGACAACCTTATCGCCGGCAAGCTGGGCTTTTTGAGCTTTACGACCGAAGTTATGACGCAGCCCGACGTGGACGGCGCGCGCCCCTACCTGCTGGTGAGTGCCGGCGCCCTGTCCGAGAAGATCGACGCGCTGGCGAGCCTGCCGCGCGAGGTGTGGTCGAGCACGCTGCTGGCGGACGCCGACGCCGACCGCGTGCGCGACGTGCTCACACAGATTCGCATTGGTCTTGAGCAGGGCTTTATCAACAACGGTCACTCGGCGGCACTCGGTCGCGCGATGAGCTACAGCTCGCCTTCGGCCGTGGTGCGCGAGCAGCTTTCGGGCGTGGATTTCTATCTGTTCCTGCGCGATCTGCTCGAGCACTTTGACGAGCGCCTGGACGACCTGCGCGCCAAGCTTGCCGAGCTGGCGGAGCGTATCTTTGTAGCCGATGGCTGCATGGCGAGCTTTACCGGCAGCGACGAGGACTTTGACGCGTACTGGGATGCCGCGGGTAACCTGGGGCTGGACGCTGGCGACGACGTCGATGCCGGCCGCGACGCGCTCGTGGTGCCGACGCCGCGCGACCGTCACGAGGCCTTTGTCATTCCCAGCGACATTTGCTTTGCGGCAAGCGCGTGCGACCCGCGTCGTCTGGGCATTGACGTGACGGGAGCCTGGGCCGTGGCTGCCAACGCGCTCTCCTACGACTACCTGTGGAACGAGATCCGCGTGAAGGGCGGTGCGTACGGCTGCGGATTCCGCGCAGCCGGCGAGCGCCAGACGGCGTTCTATACCTACCGCGACCCGGCAATCGACCCCTCGATTGAGCGTGTGGAACGCGCAGGCGAATGGCTCGGCAGCTTTGAGCCCGACGAGGCCGCCTTCGAGGGCTTTATCGTGAGCTGCGTAAGTGGCATGGACGCGCCGGTGAAGCCGTACGCGCTCACCAAGCGCCGCAACACGACCTACCTGGCCGGGCTCGATCCGCACGCGCGCGAGGAGCGTCGCGCCCAGATGCTCGCCGCCACGCCCGGTGAGCTGCGCTCGCTCGGCGCCGATGTGACGCGCATCGCAGCCGCGTCGCCCACCTGCGTCTTTGGCGGCCGCGACGTCATCGCCAAGAGCAACGCCGGCTTCAACGTAGTCGACCTGCTCGCCTAACGCACAAAGGTAGATTTTTAGGACATGCCTAAAAATCTACCTTTTTTCTGCGGCTTAGACGGGGCGGCGCAGCCCACTGCGGCGGTTTGTCTCAATCTGTAACATCTAGACGGCAATATCGGCTCCAGATGTTACAGATCGAGACGTTCCCGAACGGCACCAGCTCTTTGTCTCGATCTGTAACAGCTAGGCCCATTTATGCCGAGTTACTGTTACAGATCGAGACAAACCGCCGCAGACACCCGCCCTTCAGCAAAAACCACCCAAAGGTGTCTGTCCCCTTTGGGTGGTTTGCGAGTGGGCTGTTACTTGATGAACGGGTTCAGCCTTGCCGCCAGCGGATCGAGCTTGTACATGGTTGCAAAGCACTCACGACCATAATCGGAGTCATTGTTCCAGCTACCCTGGTCGACGTCGTACTCTGCATCCAGACGAATCCACTCCTCCGGCTTGTTCTTCTCGTGCTTGCTGCAGAAGTAGCGCTGGTACTCGACCTCGTGCTCAAACTCAAACTCGGCATCCGAACCGCGGCCGGCATACTCGTCGACCGACGTCAGGTTGCCGTGGTCGTCGTAGTAAAACTCCGCATAGCCGCCGCGCTCGGAATCGATCCTGTCGAGCTTTCCGTCGCTGTACGAATAATCCACCGCGGCATACGAGTTCAGCGAGCCGTAATCGTTGCCGTGCGAGTCATATGCCACAGGCGAGATACGCGAAATGTTGCCGTCCTTGTCGTGCTCGTAGCCCGCGGTGATCGTCCACCTGGTGCCCACGGTGTCGCCCTGACAGTCCAGCGTAAAGGACGTCACGCGATCCTTGTCGTATCCGTACGAATACACGACCGTCCGAGGATTGCCCGGGCTGGTATCGGTGTTGGTCACCATGTTGCCGTCCTGGTAGACATATGTGCTCGCACTCTCGCCGTAACCCGCATGGGTCGTCTTGTTGATCAGGTTTCCGTCCGCGTCGTAGGTAAACGTCGTGGTGCTCGACGAATCGCTAATGTCGGCATCGCAGTCGATGCGCGTGACGTTACCGTCGGCGTCGTACGTAAACGTGCTGACGTTCACGTAACCGCCCGCCAGATCTTCCTCAATCTCAGAGATACGATGCGACTCATCGTGCTCGACGCTGTAGCTTACGCCGCCACCTTGCTTGACGGCAGACGTGAAACCCGTGACGTAACCGTTCTCGTCACGCTCGATCTCGTAGATATCGCCGTACGCATCGCTCTTATCGGTGCCTTCATAGGACATCGGCAGCCACAGCTCGTCAAGCTGTGTGTCCTTAATGCCGGTAATCTTCGTATCCTGCGGCAGCGCCAACGTGGCGAGCTTCTTTTTGCCCGAAAAATCGATGCTTTTAAGGTTTTCGGCATTTTTGAGGTCGAGCTTCTCGATGTCGTCGCAACCGTCCAGATTAACGACGGTGACATTACTCGCCGAGTTAAGCTCGACGGTCTTAAGGTCGCCGCAGCCCGAAAGATCCAGGTTGACGAGTTTGTCCCCGCCATTTTCCACACTGGTAACGTTGGGGAACACCTTGCCCAGGCCCTGCGTCGACGTGATGCCGTCCAGCTCGACCGACGTCACCGCCTTGGCCTCGTCGCGTGAGATGCGGCCGTCACCGTTAGTGTCGTACTTGGTCGAGACAAGCGCACGCATGCCGCTGTCCGGGAAGGTTTTCTCGTCAATTGGGGTGGTCGCGATCTGGGTGAAGTAGAACAGCGCGCCACCGCCGACACCCGCCGCCACGGCAAGCACCGCGGCAAGGGCGATGAGGGGCTTCTTGGAACGCTTGCGCCGCGCGGGCTGCTGCACGGGCACGTATTGCTGGGGAGCGGGCGCGGCAGGCTGGGGTTGCTGCGTGGCCGCGACCTGGTCGGGTGCTACGGGCGCGCCGCAGACGGGGCAAAAGAGGGCGTCGTCGACAAGCGGCGTGCCACACGAGCGACAAAACATGGCGGGTTCCTTTCGGTTCATTCCTTCCACCCTGAAGGTAAACCCAAAAATGCAGCCCTTGTTGCGCAACAAAGCCAAGCGGGAGCCAAACCGCCACAAAGGGGACAGGCACCTTTGTGGCGGTTTGGGGTGAATCCGTCGCGTTTGCCCAGATAAAACCTGCCAAAATAAACCTGTCCCTTTTTGGAAGGTTTGGGAGATGAGACTGGGATGGATAAGGCTGAGTTGCGGCGGGCGGTGATTGCCCGGCGCAACGCTATTGATTTGGATGTTCGGGCGGCGAAGTCTGCTGTTGTATGCGCGCGGCTTGTTGAGCTGCTGGATCGCTTGGGTGCCGCGGCACCGCACACCGTTGCCGTCTATGCCGCGATGGGTTCCGAGGTCGACCCAGCCGCGTTTGCCGCTGCGGCCGCCAAACGCGACTGGCGCGTGGCCTATCCGTGCATGTTCTCGGCAAGCGACCCCGCCGCACGCGGCCAGCGCATGTGCATGCGGGCAGTCTCTGCCGGCGATGTATCCACGGCTCCGTTTATCGCTCATCCCACGCGGGCCTTCGCAGCCACGGACGTCGACAGCGACCGCTTCCCCATTGTGCCTGCCGCCGAGCTCGACATGGCTGTCGTGCCGCTCGTGGCCTTCGACCGCACTGGCGCGCGCCTGGGCTACGGCGGAGGCTGCTACGACCGCTACATACCCATGCTCTCGCCCGCATGCCAAATCGTCGGCATCGCCTTTGACGAACAGCGCGTCGACCACGTTCCCACCGACGCCCCCGACCTGCCGCTGCCCAACATCGTCAGCGCCTAAATGCCGTTGTATCGCACCCGCAAGATGAGCGTGGAAAATTTCCCGTTTTGGGTCTGTTCGGGGGAAAAAACGGGAGATTATCCACGCTCATTATTCAAACGTCCGATAATCCACGCTCGTGTGTCCGAAAATCCACGCTCGTCACGCCGCGAGCACAGCCACGGCCGTAGCCTAGTGCTCCTCGCCGGCGCGGGCCAGGTCGTAGGGCGTGGTCTGGTAGACGTAGTAGTTGAGCCAGTTGGTATAGAGCAACTGAGCCTGGCTGCGCCAGACGTTGCGCGGCTCGGCCGTGGGGTCGTCGTTTGGGAAGTAATGCGCCGGCACCTGGGGGCTGAGCCCGCGCTTCACGTCGCGCTCGTACTCCAGGCGCAACGTGTCGGTATCGTACTCGGGGTGGCCAAATACAAAGAAGCGGCGGCTGTCGGTCGACTTGACGATGTACAGGCCCACCTCGTCGGACACGGCCACGACCTCAAGCTGCGGCTCGGCCTCCACGTCCTCGCGGCGCACATCGGTGTTGCGCGAATGCACGGCATAGAAACGGTCGTCAAAGCCGCGGACCAGCGGGCTCTGCGGCTTCACCAGATAATGCTCAAAGACGCCGCTCGCCTTAGCCGGCAGGTCGTACTTCTGAATACCGTAGTGGTGATACAGGCCCGCCTGCGCGCCCCAGCAAATGTGCAGCGTGGAGTGCACGTGCGTGGTAGACCAATCCATGATCTGGCAGAGCTCGGGCCAGTAGTCGACCTCCTCGAACGGCATCTGCTCCACCGGCGCGCCCGTGATGATCAGGCCGTCGTAGTGGATGTCGCGGATGTCGTCGAACGTGCGGTAGAACGTCTCCAGGTGGCCGGCGCTTACGTGCGTGGCCTCGTGCGTCTTGGTGCGCAGCAGGTCCACCTCCACCTGCAGCGGCGTGTTGGAGAGCTTGCGCATGATTTGCGTCTCGGTGGCGATCTTGGTGGGCATGAGGTTGAGGATGAGCACGCGCAGCGGGCGGATGTCCTGGTGCAGCGCGCGGTACTCGGTCATGACAAAGATGTTCTCGCTCTCGAGCTGCGCGGCGGCAGGGAGGGCGTCGGGGATGCGAATGGGCATGGATGCTCCTTACGAGTCAGTTGCAGCTATGGTACAACGAGCGGGCACATCCGCGCGAGCACATCGCTCAGCGATGCCGTCAGCGGTCCAAATCACTCCAAAAGTAGAGATTAAGGCATCTCCCAAAAATCTACGGCGCTTTAGTCTAGCAAAGTGACGGCAGGACGCTACAATGGTTCGACGCGAAAAACTCGGCCGAAAGGATACATATATGTACCAGACGCGTAAGATCGGTGTGGTCGGCCAGGGCCACGTAGGAGCACATGTCGCCAACAGCCTGCTTATGCAGGGCATTGCCGATGAGCTGTACCTGTGCGATATCAACGAGGCCAAGGTGACGTCCGAGGTCCAGGACCTGCGCGACTCCCTTTCGTTTGTCCCGTACAACACCAAGATCGTCAACTGCTACGACCACTACGAGGAGCTGGCCTGCTGCGACGTCATCGTCAACGCTGCCGGTAAGGTCGCGCTGGCCGCCGGCAACCGCGACGGTGAGCTGTTCTTTACCACCGACGCCGCCCGCACCTTTGCCAAGCGCATCGTCGACGCCGGCTTTGACGGCATCTTCGTCTCCATCTCCAACCCCTGCGACGTCGTGTGCACCGAGCTGTGGCACCTGACCGGCTACGATCCCAAGAAGATCATCGGCTCGGGCTGCGGTCTGGACTCCGCCCGCCTGCGCACCGAGATCTCCAAGAAGGTCGGCGTGAGCCCCAAGTCCATCGATGCCTACATGATCGGCGAGCACGGCTTTAGCCAGCTTGCCGCCTTTAAGGCCGCGACCATCGCCGGCAAGAGCCTCAACGAGCTTCAGGCCGAGAACCCCGACAAGTACGCCTTCGACCACATGGAGGTCGAGGAGCTCGCGCGCAAGGGCGGCTATGTGACCTACCAGGGCAAGCAGTGCACCGAGTACGCCGTCGCCAACTCCGCCGCGCGCGTCTGTGCCGCCGTGCTGCACAACGAGCACGCCGTGCTTTCCGCCTCCACGCTCATGACCGGCCAGTATGGCGAGGAGGGCATCTTCACGTCTCTGCCGTGCGTGATCGGCGCCGAGGGCGTCGAGGAGGTCTACACGCTCGACCTGTCCGAGTACGAGCTCGAGGGCTTCCACAAGAGCTGCCAGCACATCCGCGACAATATCGCCCAGCTCGACTGGTGGGACGCCGAGGCATACGACGCAAAGTAGGCCGCTGGCTGCCGCAACCTTGCGAATCTAAGCGCGATACTAAGCGGGCTGCGCCGGAAATCCCCGGCGCGGCCCGCTTTTTTGCTCATGCAACACGTTTGCGAATCGAAGGTGAATACTTTTCCGCGATGTGAACGAGCAAAAACGAGCCCCCGAAGCATCCACACTTTTCAGGCGCCGTTTCCTGCGGTTTCGCCGAGTTTTTCCTGCAGTTTTGGCATCAAAAAGTGTGGATGCTTCGGGAGTCCAAAATAGGTCGTTCACTTCGCGGAAAAGTATTCACCTTCGTTTTCGCGCAAACACAAATCCAGCCGCCACAACGCAAAACGGGGCCCGCGCGTGGCGCAGGCCCCGTCAAAAAAGATAATTCCCGGTACTTAGTACTGCTCGATGCCCATGTAGCGACGAACCTCGGGGCTGTGGTCGAAGACCTTGCCGCGGGCGGCGCGCAGCTCGCAGCTCATCGCGTAGAAGAAGATCGGCTCCAGGAACGAACGAACGCTGGCAGGCACCTTGTCCACACCGTACTCGAGCGCGTCGAGCACCATGACTGTATCGGTGTGCGTGTTGAGGAACGCAAGAGCGCGCTCCTCCATGGGGCGGCACTCGCCGGCGCCAAGCTGCACAAAGTAGAACACGCCGGGCCCGGTGGCCTCGAACGGGCCGTGGAAGTACTCGCCGGAGTGAATATAGCAGCAGTGCTGCCACTGCATCTCCATGAGCGAGCAGATGGCCATGGCGTAGGTCTGGCTAAAGTTGGGGCCGGATCCCAGGATATAGAAGAACTTGTGCTGCTGGCAGAGCTCGGCAAAGCGGGCGCCCAGCTCGGCGTTGACTTTCTCGCGAGCGGCGGGCAGCAGCGCATCCATCTGCTTGAGGCCCTCGTACATGTCGGCGAGTGCCTCGTAGCCTTCCTGCTGGTCGAGCAGCTCGGCGGCGATCAGAGCGCCGATTCCCTGAGGCACCTCGGCCTGCGACACGCCCTCACCCCAGGGGTAGACCCAGGTGGTCCACTTGCCGTTGTCGATCTTGGAGCCCTCGCAGTCGGTCATGGCGACGACCTCGGCGCCGGCGGCCAGCGCCATCTCGCAGCCGTCGACGACCTCCTGCGTGTTACCGCTGTGGCTGCAGGCAATAACGAGCGACTTCGGCCCCAGGCTCTTGGGAGCCATCAGACAAAACTCGCGTGCCGTGTAGACCGTCGAGGTAAACGTGGTGGCCTCGCGCTTGAGCAGCTCGTTGGCCGGCATCAGGTCGATCATCGAACCGCCACAGGCAATCCAAAAGACGTTCTCGATCTTGCCCTTGCGCTTGATGATTTCCTGAACCAGATCATGTGCGTTCATGCTGATGTTCCTCCTTGTGGGGCGGCTTTGAACGACGACAGCCTGTACCTGCGGTCGTTCTATGTTGTTCTATTTATAGCACGTGTAACAACGCCCGTGAAGTCATCTCGGCAAATTTGTTCTATGTTGTTCTATCTGTGGACGTTAGATGTCGAACACGTAGCGCGAGCCCACGATCTTTTGGCGACCGAGCAGCAGGGGCCGCCCGCCGGCGTCGGTAAAGTATGCCTCCATATAGAAGAGCGGCTCGCCGACCGGCACCTCCAGCAGCGGGGCCGCCTGAGCATCGGCAAGCGCAATCTCCACGGTGCAGGGATCGGACTTGAGCGGCGCGCGGCCCGAATGCTCTGCAACGAGCGCAAAGATGGAATTGTCCGTGAGGTCCTTGTCGGCAAGCGTCTGCAGATAGGGATGGTCGGCGAGCACAAAGGCGTTGTTCTCAAGCATGACAGGGATGCCGTCGGCCGTGCGCACGCGCTCGACCACGATAAGCTCGCAGCCGGGCTCCACGCCAAAGAACGCCGCATCCTCGTGCGTCGCCGCGACCACCGTGCGCGACACCAGACGCGCACCCGGCACCATGTCGTTGGCAGCACAACCCTCAGTAAAGCTTTGGACGTCACCCTTCTGGCGAATCTTGCGCTTGAGCTTGGGCGCACACACAAAGGTGCCCCTCCCCTGCTGGCGGTTGAGATACCCCGCACGCGAAAGCTCCTCGATGGCGCGACGCACGGTGACGCGCCCCACGCCATAGGACTTCGCGAGCTCCATCTCGGAAGGAATGCGCGAGCCGGCTGCGTACACGCCGCGCGCGATCTCGCCCTTTAGGTCGTCCATGACCTGCTGGTACAGCGGCACGGCGGACACGTCAGTACGGTCGGTCTTGCTATCGAAAGCCATCGTTACGCTCCATCCCGCGCATGCTCGGACTCAAACTCTTCAATCGCCGCCATAAACTGCTCGCCAAAGGCGTCGGCCTTTTTCTCGCCGATGCCGTTGACCTGAATCAGCTCGTCGCGCGTCTGCGGGCGCAGGCGGCACAGGCCGCGCAGGGCCTTGTCGGAGAAGACCATATACGGCGCCATCTCCAGCTCGGCCGCGATCTCCTTGCGCAGGGCGCGCAGGCGCTCGAACAGCTCGGCGTCGTCGCCCACGCGCGGGCGCTGATCCAGCTCGGCCTCCTCGCGCAGCAGATCCACCGCGCGGCGGGCGCGGGCCGAGGCCTTGCGCTTGGACGCGCGACGCTTAACGGTAAAGGCAAACGCCTCGTCCTCGACCTCGCCGGCACGCGGACCCAGTCCCACGACCGGGTACTGTCCCTGTGAGGTGGCCAGATAACCGCGGCCGCACAGCTGACCGATGATGTTCTTAATGCGCCCGACCGATTCGCTCGACAGCTCACCGTAGCCGCGGTCCTCGTCCAGATGCATCTGGCGAATGCGCTCGGTATTGCCGCCGTGGAGCACGTCGGCGATGAGTGACTTGCCAAAGCGCATGGGGCGCGTGGCCACATAGCGCACGGTGGCGCGGGCCATATCGGTGACGTCCTCGACCTCGAACTGCGTGAGGCAGTTGCTGCAGTTGCCGCAGCCCTCGGCTTCGTCCGTGGCGGTGGCGCCCGCACCAGCCGCAGCAGCATGCTCGGCCGCGGCCTCGTCGCCAAAGTAGCGCAGCATGTATTCGCGCAGGCAGCCGGTGGTATTGCAGTAGCCCTCCATCTGGCTGAGCAGACGATATCGGTTCTGGAGCGCCCACGCGCGCTGCTCGTCGTCGAGCGTCTCGTCGGCCGCATCGCCGCGGTCGATCAAAAAGCGGCGCATGCGAAAATCGTTGCCGTTCCACAGCAAATGGCAGCTGGCCGGATCGCCATCGCGGCCGGCGCGGCCCGCCTCCTGATAGTAAGCCTCGATGCTCTCGGGCACGTTGTTATGGATGACGTAGCGCACGTTGGGCTTGTCGATACCCATGCCAAAGGCGTTGGTGGCGACCATCACCTGAATGTCGTCGTCGATAAAGGCACGCTGGCTCTGACGACGGGCGTCGTTGCCCATGCCGGCATGGTAGCGGCCCACGCGAATGCCGCTGGGGCCCAGAGCCTCGGTAAGCTCTCCTGCCAGCGCATCGACGGTCTTGCGGGTCGAGCAATACACGATGCCGCTCTCGCTCGAATGCGCGATCACATAGTCGCGCACCCACGCGGTCTTAGCCTTGTCGCCCATCTCCTCGCAGCCAAAGTAGAGGTTCTTGCGATCGAAGCCCGTCACCACCGTCGCCGGGTTTTGCAGGCCGAGCATCTGCTGAATGTCCGCACGCACGCGCTCAGTCGCTGTAGCGGTAAAGGCCGCCACGATGGGGCGCTGCGGCAGGGAATCGATAAACTCGCGAATCTGCAGGTAGGCGGGGCGGAAATCCTGACCCCATTGGCTCACGCAGTGGGCCTCGTCAATGGCCACGAGCGGAACGCCGATGCCGCCTTCGGCCGCAGCTTCCTGCGCAAAGGCCAGAAAACGCGGCTCGAGCAGGCGCTCAGGTGCCACATACATAAGCTGGTAGCGACCCTCGCGCGCCCGCTTGAGCACGGTATTTTGCTGAGCCGGCGTAAGGCTGGAGTTGAGATAGCTGGGGCGCGCGCCCGCCGCGAGCAGTGCGCGGGTCTGGTCCTCCATAAGCGACAGCAGCGGACTCACCACAAAGGTGATGCCGGGCAGCATGAGCGCAGGCACCTGGTAGCAAATGGACTTGCCGGCACCTGTGGGCATAACGCCGAGCGCATCGCGGCCGGCAAGGATCGCATCGACCATGCGGTCCTGCCCCGGGCGAAACGAGGTGTAGCCAAAATAGGCGCTGAGCGTGTCGAGCGCCATCTGCTGCATGCTATCGGTCATGGTTTCCTAACGTCCAAGTCATCTGCCGCCGATTATACGCCGCCACGCGGACCGCTGCCGTACGGCTGTCAGCCACGCTCATTCTGCGGGTAGTCATTGGGGACGTTCTTGAATGACTAGTCGTTTAAGAACGTCCCCAATGACTACCACGGCAACGCCGATGTTTTGGCGCAGACAGCGAAAGCCCGTCAGAGCGAGCAAGGTGCCTTGAAACAAGGCGGCATTGATCTTCTGATCATGCCGCCGAAGTTGAAAGGCAGATTGCCGCTCTGGCGAGCTTGCAGCGTCGAGCCGTTGCGCGGTTTGGTAAAACCGCGTAACTTACATCACCATGACGTAGCGGCTGCCCACGTAGTACTGCTTACCCATCAGGACCGGCTCGCCATTGGGGCCGATAAAGCCGGCGCGCAGGTTGAGCAGCGGGTCGTGCGGGGCAATGCCCAGCTCGGCGGCCTGTTCGGCGTTGGCGCGAACGGCCTCGACCGTGCGGTAGCCAACCGAGACAATCGGCGTTCCGCTAACACGCTCGACCTCGGCAAAAATCGACTTGTCCTCAAGATCGGCCGTCAACAGCTCGCGGTATGCATCAAACGGCACAAAGATGTTCTCCTCAAAGATGGGCTCGCCGTCGGCTGTACGTACGCGCTTGATGTGCAGCAGCAGCGCGTCCTTCTGCAGGCCAAAGAACTCCATCTCGTTTTGACGTGCCGGCACAATCTGGCGATCGATCACATGCGCGCCCGCCTTCATGCCGTTATCGGCGCAAAGCTCGGTGAACGTCTGCAGCGTCGAAGCGTGGAACTGGCGGTTGATGTGCGGCGTGGAGACAAAGGTGCCGCGGCCCTGCTGCTTAACCAGGTAGCCATCGGAGCACAGCTCCTCGACGGCGCGACGCACCGTAATGCGGCTCACCTCATACTGTTCGGCAAGCTCAAGCTCAGATGGAATGCGCTCCTTTGGTGCATAAACACCTTTCTCAATCGCGTCCTTGATCTCGTCGTAAATCTGCTGGTAAAGCGGTGCATTTTTGGGCGCTGGCATATCTGATCACTCTTATCAAAATATCGAAATAACTAATACGTATATAACGTCTTTTTATATGTTACCTTAGTTTGATAAAACGATACACCGCATACAGCAAATCTTTACTTGCCGTCGTCCTGCTGCAAGCTTTCCTGATCGTGCAGACGGGCCTGCCTGCTGGCCATGCGCGCGGGCTTGTCGGGATCGGGAACGGCCGTGGGCATGGGCTCGTCGACATGGCCGCCCCACCAGCCGCCCACAAAGTTAAGCGTGTGGAACACATTGATCACGGCGCCGGGATCAATGTCGCACACCAACTTGATGATGTCCTGGCTCTCGTAGGTCGAGACAACGGTGTGCAGCAGGTACATCTTTTCGCGGCTGTATCCGCCAACGACCTCGGCGCAGCTGATGCCGTGCTGAAAATGGTCGATATAGGCGTTCATGACCTCGTCGGCCTTGCGCGTCGTGATCTGCAGCGTCACGCGGTCGTAGCGACGGTAGAAGCTGTCGATGGTCTTGGTCGAAATAAACTGGAACACGATAGAATACGCCGCATTGTCCCAGCCAAACATAAAGCCAAAGATCGCCAGGATAAAACAGTTAAAGCCAAAGATGACGCCCCAGATGGTCTTGCCCGTGTGGTTGGAAACCCACAGCGCGATAAAGTCGGTACCGCCGGTGGATGCGCCGGACTTAAGCGCAATGGCAGCGCCCAGACCCGAGACCACGCCGCCAAAAATGATGAGCATGATCTTGTCGCCCAAAAACGGGGCGAAGTGAAAGATATTGAGAAACAGCGACGAAAGCACGACCTGCATCATCGAGAAGATGACGAAGCGCCTGCTGATGCCGCTCCAACACAGAAGCGCCACGGGGATGTTGAGCGCGAGCATGCCGAGCGAGATGTCGATATGAACGCCGCCGAGCGAGGTAACGCGATCGAGCAGGACCGCGACGCCGGTGAGACCGCTCGGAAGCAGGTCGGCGGGGCGAATGAACGCCTGGATCAGGAATGTCTGGAGAACGGCGGAAATTGTGACCGCCACAGCAGTGATGGCGCGGCGGACAATGGTAAGGCGGCCGAGCACGAGCACGCGGTCCGTGAGCTGATCGATGGCGTTCGCCACGTAGGCTCCTTTCGGAGGCAGATGTAGTTGTGGGGCATGTCGGCGATTGTAGCATGGAGCGCGAAAGGGCGCTTCAATTCACCCGCTCTCGACAACCAAAACGAGCCAGCATCTCCCCAACCAAAGAGCCCAAATTCCAAGTGAGTAGACTATTCGCGACCTGTCGAGCACACCCAAAACAGCCACCTCTGTGACCTGCAGTTTTACTAAGGCAGATTCGCTTTGTGCTCTGCCTGAGCTGAAAAGTCTACTCACTTAGTCTGAATCGGAGCCAAACGGATCAAATCGAAGCCAAAATGAGCCGATCTGCCGCAAAAGACGCGTGAATCGGTACTTCTCGTAGCGAATTGACGCTATAAAGCGGTCAGAATGTCGGCGAGGCTATCGATGATGGCATCAGCGGCGGACTGATCCAGGTTGACGCCCTCGTGCGGGCGCAGCGCCAGGACGCGGGCGCCGGAGCGCTTGCCGGCCTCGATGCCCAACGGCGAGTCCTCGATAACCAGGCACTCGGACGGCTCAACATCCAGCGCCTCCATGACACGCAGGTAGATCTCGGGGTCGGGCTTAAACGCACTGCACTCGTGACCGCTGATGGTGTAATCCAGCACATCGGCGATACCGGCGATCTCCACCAGCTCGTCAATCAACTCACGATACGACGAGCTCGCGATTGCACACTTCACGCCGCGCTCGTGCAGCTCGCGCATCACCGGCTCCGTCTGCTCGTTGAGCAGCTCGGCATACGGAACGGGGTGGTCCGGGCTGTAGACCTGCTTGTACTCCACGCGCAGGCGCTCGCGCAGCTCAATATCGTCGGGAACCAGCGTCTCCCAAATGGCGGGCTCGTTAGACCCCGAAAGATCGGGGATCTCGTCAAAGTGGAACCCCTTCTCTTCCATAAACGCCACGCGACGGCGGTTGTAGAACCACTCGGTATCGACCAGCACGCCGTCCATGTCAAACAGCACTGCCTTGATCATACGCATCTCCTCCCACCTGCCAAAAAGGGACAGGTTTATTTTGGTAGGTTTTATCTGGGGTTTTGCGGCGCGACGGGCGCGCCCTCCCCAGAGCAAAAAAGGGGACGGGGCGCAAACCCCATCCCCTCTCAATCAACCTGTAAGGTCTACTTACTTGTGATTAGTAGGAAAGCTTCCACATGTAGCGACGCATGGTCAGCGGGTGCTGACGGGCCTCGGCGATCTGGTTGCCGTACTCGCGCATAACGGCGAGGTGCAGCAGCGGGTTGAAGTAGGTGACGACGCTTGCCGGCACGGCATCGGCCAGGCCGTAGTCCTTGGAGTCGATCAGAGCGACCTTGGCGCCCATGCGCTGCAGGAAGGTGAGGGCGCGGGCGTCCATCGGACGGGTGGCGCCATCGGACATGAAGAAGACGTAGGGCTTACCCTCGGTGGAAACCTCGAACGGGCCGTGGAAGTACTCGCCGGTGTTGTAGGCGGCGGCGTCGATCCACTGCATCTCGGTGAACAGGAAGGCGGCGTGAGAATAAGCCATCTTCTCGGAGGCACCGGAAGCCATGAAGTAGATCATCTTGTCGTCCTTGAAGTCCTGGGCGAACTGCTTGGCCAGGCCCTTGGCGGACTGAGCGGCGTTCTCGCAGAGCTCGAAGACATTGGTGAGGCCGGTGATCATGTCCTCGTAGTGGTCATAGCCCTCGGTCTGCTGAAGGATCTCGACAGCAAGAGCGATGGCGTAGCCGGGCTTCTCGCACTTGGCAGCGTAGTTGGCGTGGAAGCCGTGGACGATGACGTGGTCGGCGTCGACGGTCAGAGCGGAGCCAGCCTTGTTGGTGAGGGAGACGACCGGGCAGTTGTGCTTCTTGGCGGTCTTGTTGGCCTCGACGGTCTCGGGCGTGGAGCCACCGAGGGAGCAGGTGATCACGAAGGTGTGCTCGTTGACCCAGGAAGGCGTGTCGTAGTTGAACTCGTTAGCGGTGAAGATCTGAACGTTCAGCTTGTCCGTGTTGTTGGCCAAGAAGTACTTGGCGGGGTAAAGGTCGGACATGGAAGCGCCGCAGCCGACGAAGGCGACGCTGTGGATCTCGTGGTTGGACAGGACGTCAGCGACGATCTGCTTAGGGAGGTTAAGGTCGATCTCGTACATCTGACACATTCCTTTCGATTATTGCGGCGCCACTTTGCCGGACGCACGCAGGGTTACCGTGATTTGGACCGAGTCGCCGGCCCGTTGAGGATGTGACAAAAGAGCTGTCCCTTTGACACATTTAGGGATGGAAGCCTGCCTGGGGTATGGGATGCCAGGCAGGCCCCCGGGGGAAAGCGGTTAGACGCTTGGTCGCGACTAGGCCAGGATGCCGGCCGCGGAGAGGGCGATGCCGCCCACAATGGCGATCACGAGAAGCCAACCGGTGTTGACGTTCTTCTTGATGAGCCAGTACATAAGGCCGGTGAGGCCGAGGGAGATCATCTGGGGCATCATGCCGTCCAGGATGTCCTGGATAACGACGGTGCCCTCAGCGAACTGCAGCGGGGTGGTGGCGCCGATCAGCGTAGCGATCATGCCGCCCACGGACATAAGACCCACGATGCCGCAGACATACATGAGCTTCTCCATGAGGTCGCCGCCCTGAAGCTTGCTCAGGTACTCGTGGCCGCCCTGATAGCCCATCTTGGCTGCGAACCAAGTGATTACCACAGAGGGGACGATGGAGATGAGCATGGCCAGGATCGGGCCCATGATGGAGCCCTGCTGAGCCAGCTGAACGCCCAGGCCAAAGGCGATGACGCGGATGGTGCCCTGGAAGAAGGAGTCACCGATGCCGGAAAGCGGACCCATGAGGGAGGTCTTGACCGCGTTGATCGAATCGGGATCGAAGTTCTCGGGATCCTTGGCGTACTCCTCCTCCATGGAGGCGGAGAGGCCCAGGATGAAAGCGCTCGTCTGCGGGGTGCAGTTGTAGAACGCCATGTGACGGTGGTAAGCCTCTTTCTTAGCAGCGAGCTGCTTGGGGTCGGACTCATCCGGATAGAGGCGATCGAGCGTGGGAACCATGCCGTAGAGGAAGCCCATGTTCATCTGACGCTCGTAGTTCCAAGAGGCCTGGATGGCCCAGGAGCGCCAGAAGAACTGGCTGACCTTCTTGTTCAGGGACACGTCCTTGGTTGCGGTTGCCATAGTGTGTTCCTCCTTAGTCTTCGTCGTCTTCGAGCGGATCGTAGTCGGAATCGACACCGGCGGCTGCATGGGAACCGTTGAACTTGAAGCCCATGAAGACGACAGCCAGGCACACACCGATCAGAGCGACCGCGATGACGGACAGGTTGAGGTAAGCGGCGAGCAGGAAACCGATGAACAGGAACGGAGTCATACCCTTCTTGATCATCATGGTGAGCAGCAGGGCCAAGCCGTAGGCGGTCATGATCTTGGTCGAAACGTTAAGACCAGTGGACAGCCACTCGGGAACCATGTTGACGATGGCCTGAACCAGGTCGGTGCCAACAAAGACGGCGAGGAAGATCGGCAGGAAGTACATGACAGCGTACAGACCGGAGCCGGCGCAGATGTGCATACGGTAGGCGGTCTTGAACTTTCCGTTATCGATCGCGCTATCTGCCACATGAGTGAGGGCGGCGATGATGGAACGGAACACGATGCCGAGGAGCTGACCCAGGACGGCGACCGGGATGGCGATCGTCATGGCGGTCTCGGCGGAAGCATCGGTCAGGCACGCGAAGGCGGCGGCCACGATGCCGCCCAGGACCATATCGGGCGGAACGGCGGCGCCGACCTGCACCAGGCCCATGGACACGAGCTCGACGGCGGCACCGACGGCAAGGCCGGTGGGCACATCGCCCAGCAGCAGACCGACGAGCGTAGCGCCAACGAGGGGCTGCTCGAAGTTAAGACGACCGAGCAGGCGGGAGTCCCACATGCAGAACACGCCGACGAGGCCGACGAGCACCGCACTGATGAACGTATTCATACCCTTCTCCTTTCAGTCAGGCAAAAGCCTGGTTGATTACAGCTTGGCGTCGATGTCGACGCTCTGATACGTAGGGGTCTGCTGGACGTAGAGCTTAATGCCCATGTCGAGCAGCTGGTTGACGTCGGCCTTCTGGGTGGCGTCGAAGAAGACGGAGCTGTCCTTGCCGCCGACCTGCTCGGCACCGTCGTGGTTGGCGGTGGCGCCCAGGTTGATGGCGTCGAGCTTGTAGCCCTGGCAGAACTGCAGCATCTCGGCCGTGTTGCCAAAGACGAACATGACGCGCTCGCCGAGGGTGTTGAGCTTGTCCATCTTGGCAAGGGCACGCTCAACGGTGAAGACGTTCAGGCGCACGCCCTGGGGCTTGGCCAGCTTAAGAGCGCCCTTCTTGATGTCATCGTTGGCGGCAGCGTTGTCGACGACGATGATGCGCTCGGCCTGAACCTTGGTGGTCCAGGTAAAGACGACCTGGCCGTGCAGCAGACGGTAGTCAAGACGTGCAAGGACGATCTTGGCGGGACCGGAGCTGTGACGGGGCGCCTTAGCCTTCTTGGCGGGAGCCGCGGCAACCTCGACCGGTGCGTTGGGGTTGGTCAGACCAGTGCGGGCTTCGTTGATGAGGGCCGCGAGCTCGGCACCCTTGACGGGGGCGGGGCTCATAGCAAGCGTCAGTGCCAGCGGAATGTTGAAACCGCTGATCACCGTGAACTTCGTGCCGTTCTTGGAAAGCTCGACCATGTTGTTGTTGACCGAGCTGCCGAGCATATCGGTCAGCACATAGACGGTGTCGTCCGCGTTGAACGTGGCGATCATGGCGTCCACCTTATTGGTGATGGGCTCCTTGTCGTCACGAGCAAGCGACACGACGTGGACGTTCGACACGTCGCCGAGAACCATCTCGAGCGTGTCTTTGGCGCCTGCGGCCAGGCCGCCATGAGATGCGAGAATGATCTGATTCATCTTGCCTCCTCCTTTTCGTTATGGTCATTATAACGTCTTATACGTTGCGGATATTGATAATTAGTATATAAACCGTTCGCGGGTGAAAAACGACCGTTGGCGGGTTTAACGCAATCGAAACGATGGTCTTGGGTAGGTCGGCGCTGGCTAGGCACCGCCCGGCCAAACGCCGGGCGCTACCTGCTCAAACACTCCGCCAATCCCCTATCGCACGAAGTACCAGGGGCTTTCCTGCACAGTGGGCTCCAGCGTAATGCCCGTGCGCTCGCGGAACAGATCCATGTCCTGCGTTTTCTCCGTCCACCACGCGTTGGGCTTAAAGGTCATGCTCTCAGCGACATGACCGACAAATACGCTGTTGCGCAGCTTGGAGAAGTCGGTGTTCATAATCAGGATGGACATGAGCACCAGCACAATACCCAGGACCTTGATCGCGCCGGCGGACTCGGCATAGACACCAATGCCCACCAGTACGGTGACGACCGTCTCGAAAGACATTACGACGGGAACTTTCGATGTCTCGAGCCCCATGGACAGACCCTGCATATATAAGATGTAAGCCACGGCTGTGGGGATGAGTCCAAAGCCAAGGAACAGCAGCAGCAGCTGTGGCGACATTGCCGCGGCGACATCCGGCCACGGAGCCGCGATAGCCGCCATAACCGCACCGCCAAAAACAAGGCCCCAAAACGTGACAGCCAGCGGGTGGACCGTCTTGGTTGCTATCCGGCTAAACACCGCGAGCGACGCCCCGCAAAAGCCTGCAATCACGCCCGACGTGACGCCCCAAACCGAAAAATGGAAACCGGAAAGGTCGCCATTAGTTACTGCAAGTACACAGCCCCCTATGTTAAAAGCGATGGCAACGAGCTTGTTGGGGGTCACGTCCTCGCGATAAAGCACGCGGCCGAGCACGACGCCAAACACCGGCGAGGTATAGAGCAGCACCGAGGCCGTGGACATGCCCACCTCGCCCATACACTCGTAATAGCAAGTGTTGGCGGCGGCCAAACCGACGATACCGACAAGCGCGCAGGAAACAAGCTCTTTAGGGCTTGCCTTGAACAGGGCCAGCGGACCCTGAGCCACGGTAGACCCCTCACCCGGACGGCAGCCCATAAACATCAGGACCGGCGCCAAGATAAGCGCTCCGACCAACAAGCGAAAGGCAGCCATACTCTGGGACGTAACGCCCATGGCCGAGATGCCGTTTACAAAGATTCCGATGCTGCCCCACATAAGCGCGGCAATCAGCACCAGCACATAGCCCAGATTGCTTTTCTTCAACGCAGCCTCCTCGGTATTGTTTCCAATATGTTTCACACTACGTTATAGTCGTTATATACATTTTTCAAGGCACAAATCGGCAAACGGGAAATCTCTAGACAAAGGGAGTGTCCCGCCAGCCACGGTATCGTCGATGTTTTGGCAATGTCAGCGAAAACCCGCCAGAGCGAGCAAGGTGCCTTGAAACGAGGCGGCATTGACCTTCTGGTCATGCCGCCGAAGCTGAAAGGCAGATTGCCGCTCTGGCGGGTTTGCAGCGTCGAGCGGTTACGGCGTTTGGTAAAACGCCGTAACTAATACTCAAGCTTCCACATGTAGCGGCGCGTCATGTAGTCCTTGTGGGTGACGGCAGAGAGCGCGCGCATATACACGTTGTTGAGGATCGGCGCAAAGATCAGGTGGTTGAAGTATTCGCTCACGCTGTCCTTGATGTCGTTGAGGCCGAGCTCCTTGGCGTCGAGCTGATAGACGCGCTCGCCACCGTACTGGTTGACGAAGCGGATGCCGCGCTCGTCGTTGCAGCGGCTGCGGCCGACGCTGATGAGCTGGAACAGCGAAGTGCGCTTGTCCAGGATCTCGAAGGGGCCGTGGAAGAAGTCACAGGTGTTGATGGTGCAGGAGTCGATCTGCAGCATCTCCTGCACGTTGCAGATGCTAAAGACGTAGGCGGCACCAAAGAGCGGGCCCTGGGCCATGACGTTGATGCAAGGCTTGTCGGCGTTCTGCTCGGCCCACTTAGCAGCGAGCGGACGGGTGTACTCGACGGCCTTGCGATAGATGGGGTCGACCAAGTCGAACGCGGCCATAGCGGTCTCGTACTCGGCATAGCCCTCGGTCTGCTGCGTGAGTTCCATGGCGATCATGGTCACGACGGCGGAGTTGGTACGGCCCATGCAGGACTCGTCGACGGCCAGGCTGTCATACTGGATCTTGTAGTCGCAGACCTCGGTGAGGCCGGACTCGTCAACATAGATGGCGATGGTGCTGGCGCCGTGGTCCTTGGCGACCTGGGCGGCGACGATGGTCTCCTTGGTGCCGCGCATGGACACGACGACGGCCAGGGTGTTCTCGTTAACGTAGGCGGGGGTTGCGTGCACGAACTCGTTGCTGGTGTAGCTGGAGCTCACGACCTGCGTGGCCTCGTGCTCCATAAAGTAGTGGGCAGGATAGTTGCCGCCGTTGGATCCGCCGGCGCCAATCCACACGACGCGCTTGATGCCGCCCTTGTCTGCCTTGTCAGCCAAAACCTGGGAGACGACATCCTTAACCTGTTCCTGAGTAGTCATCGTGCATCAGCCTTTCTTCTCGTTTGATGCTCATCACAGGCATACAAGTTACATACATGTTTTGGCTATGTCGACTAGTTGTATGCTATATTTGTCTTAGAAATTTTGCTGATGTGGTTTTCGATAACTAGCTACCAGCGGTTTTGTTGTTGTATTGAATACATGTTTGATTAGACTCGAATACAAGTTAGATACAGGTTGATCGCATGAATGCTTCGTCTAAAAAGAAACTGGCCCAATACGAGCGCTTGGCGGGCATGCTGCGCGACCGCATCGCCGCCGGCACCTACGCACGCGAAGACAAGCTGCCGTCCGAGATGGAACTCATGGACGAATCGGGTCTGTCGCGCAGCACCGTGCGCCACGCCCTTAAGGTGCTCGTTGATGAGGGCCTGGTGCGCACCGAGCGCGGGCGTGGCGCCTTTGTGGCTAACACGCCGGCGCTCCACGAGAACAACCTGGTGTTTTCGAGCTATACGGCGCAGGTCCAGGGTCAGGGCATGAAGCCCACCACGCGCACGGTGGACTCGGGCTTTACCAAGGCGGGCGGCAGCATAGCTAAGTTCTTTGATGCCGCCGTGGGCAGCAAGCTCGTCAAACTTGTCCGTCTGCGTTATCTGGACGATGCGCCGCTGTGCCTGGAGACCACCTATCTGCCGCCAAGCTTTGAGGCACTCATCGACCGCGATATCAACGGTTCGCTCTACGCCACGCTGCGCCAAGAATTCCATCGCGCGCCGGCACAGGGGCATAAGACCTTTGAGGTGTGCTATGCCTCGCAAAACGAAGCGTTTTTGCTCAACGTTGAGCGTGGGCAGGCGCTGATCCTGATCACCGACTACGTCTACGACACCGACGGCCGCCCGCTCCATGTCTCCAAGCGCATCCAACGCACCGACCGCGCCAAATACACCGAGCCCATCGGCTAACCTGCCAAAATAAACCTGTCCCTAAATGGTAGGTTTGGGGAGGTCGGGGAACCAGGTTGGTTTGGGTTGGTTGGGAACGCGCTCGACCAGGACCAACTCCATCCAACACATATCGTACCAGCGACCGAACTTTTGGGCGCAGCGATCGAAGGCGCCCACCAGGCGATATCCCATATGGGCATGGAAATCCTGGCTGTTGTGCGTCAGGTACTCATCGTCCTTGTCGTGCGGCACGGCAATGAGCGCGCACATGTTGGTGATGCCCATCGCGATCAGGCATTGCTTGAGCGCATCGTGCAGCTTGCGGCCCAGCCCGCCGTGGCGCACATCGCGCGCCAGGTAGATCGAGGTCTCGACCGACCAGTCATAGGCCTCGCGGCTGTTGAGCGGACTCACATAGGCATAGCCTACCGGACGCCCGTCCAGCTCCATCACCAGATACGGATAGCGCTTGAGCGTGCGCTCGATGCGCCCGGCGAACTCCTCAACGCTCGGCACCTCGTATTCGCAGGTAATCGCCGTCTGGCGCACATACGGCTCATAGATGGCAAGCAACGCCGGCGCATCATCGGGCGTCGCCAGGCGAATCGTCGGCTCGGACATCTCGGTCATACAACCCTTCTCCCTCAAAAGCAAAGGCCGCCCTGCGCCAAACCCAGGCGTAGGACGGCCCTCGTCATTGCATCAAGCTACAGGACAGCCGCCAACGCGTCGATGTCCTCCTGCGTCGTGGCCCAGCTGGTGCAAAAACGCACCACCGTGTGGGTATCGTCGTACTTTTCCCAGTACTCGATCGCCGCATGCTCGCGAATGCGGGCCATGTCCTCGTTGGGCAGAATCACGAACTGCTGGTTGGTCGGCGTCTCCAAGAAGAACTGGTAGCCGCGCTCGTGCAGCACGCGACGAAGTGCCTGCGCGGTTTCGATCGCCTGGCGACCAATCTCAAAATACAGGCCGTCGGTAAAGAGTGCCTCAAACTGCACGCCCGTCAGGCGCCCCTTGGCCAGCAACGCACCGTGCTGTTTAATGCGCGGAATGGGATGCGCCGGAACGTGCATGCCGCAAAACACCACGGCCTCGCCGCAAAGCGCGCCACACTTGGTGCCGCCGATGTAGAACACGTCGCACAGCTGTGCCAGCTCGGGCAGGGTAATGTCGCACTCATCGGCTGCCAGCGCATAGGCCAGGCGGGCGCCGTCCACAAACAGCGGAATCTCACGCTTTTGGCACACCGCATAAATCTCGGCCAGCTCGGCCTTTGAGTACAGCGTGCCGTACTCGGTCGACAGGCTCACGTACACGGCGCCCGGGAACACTGTGTGCTCGTAGCTCTCGTTTTCGTAAAACACCTGGATATAGTTCTCGAGGTCCTCGGCGTGCATCTTGCCCTCGTAGCCGGGGATGGTGAGCACCTTGTGGCCGCCAAACTCGATAGCGCCCGCCTCGTGGCAGGCAACGTGGCCGGTCTCGGCGGCAACCACGCCCTCGTACGGCGCGAGCAGCATGTCAATCACCGTCGCGTTGGTCTGCGTGCCGCCCACCAGCAAAAACACGTCGGCATCGGGGGCCTGACAGGCCTCGCGGATCAGCTGCTTGGCACGCTCGGTGCGCGCATCGGTACCATAGCCGGGCTGCGGCTCCATGTTGGTGTCGACGAGCGCCTGCAGCACCGCCGGATGTGCGCCGTGGGAATAGTCGTTGTTGAACGCGAGCATGGCAATCCTCTCTTACCAGGTATCGTCCAGATGATTCAGGTGGGGCTATTGTACGCCGTGAGGATAGGCAATGCGCGCGGCAAGGCACTCAAGCGCCAACACCAGGGCAAAGCCGCAGCTCACGTCAGTCAAAAAGTGTGCACCGATCACGATACGGCCAAAGGCGACGAGCACCGCAACCGCAGCCGCCGCCCAAAAGACCACGCGGCGACGCGAAGGCTTTTCCGTAAAGGCCGCCGCGGGAAGCCCGGCGAGCATAAGGCCGATCGCCGCATGCGCCGTGTGTCCGCTCGCAAACGACTTAAAGCCGTCCTTGATCACGCCGGCGGCGATATAGCTCCACTTGTCGGGATTGCCGATCACCCACCACGGCTGAAAATTGAGCCCCGGCGTGACCTCGATCACGCGCATGCGCGGGCGCGACCACAGCGGCTTGACGATCACGTTGAGGATGATGGCCTGGGCAACCCACACGGCAAGCACCATCAGCGCCCAGCGCCTGAGATCGTCGGGGTCGGTGTCGCGCGTAAGGCGATAGGCGATGAGGTTGGCCGCGATGGCCAGCGTAAACGTCAGTACCAGCTGAAACGCGATGAGCTTACCGCCGACGCGCAGCGATCCGATAATCTCGTAGCCGACCAGGCCCACGTTGATCAAAACGCCCAGCGCGGCGAGCCACTTGCTCGCCTTGGAATCGGGGCGTGCCGAGCGCACGAGCATAACGCCCGCGACGCTCGCCGTCAGCTCGAACGGCAGCTCGCCGGCCGCCTCGACAAAGCGGCCAAACAGGCTAGACGAGTTAAACAGCGCACTCGAGATCTGGTAATCGAAAAAAGACCCGACGAGCAGACAAAAGGCCAGGATGACCGCGATAGCAGCGGCATCTTTCTTATAGATATACCCGAACATGCTTTCCTTCCGATGGGGTCAGATTACCCAAATGGGGCGTTTGCAGCGTCGACCCGTTAGTCGTCGTCGCTAGCACCCAGCTGCTGCAGCAACATGAGCGCCGCGGCCACGGGGCCGGTGCCGTCGTTGGCGTCGAGACCTCGGCCCAGGCCGCTGCCTGCGCCGGCCCCCGCCTTGTAGGGCACCGATAGCTTGCGGCTCTTGGGGAAGTTCACCGCGCCATAGCGAGTCTTGAACTCAAAGGCCACCTTCTTGGGCACGTCGACGCCCAGGAAGGTAATGCGCCCACCGCTGAGCGTGACGCTCTCGAGCCCCAGGCGCTCGCCGCGGATACGGATGCGAGCGCGGTTGAACAGGTTGAGCCCCGCCAACGGCAGCTCACCGTGCGCAGCCTCGGTCTCCTCCTGCACCTCGTCGATACTCTCCAGGTCCTCGGCCGCCGCGAGCTTGCGGTACACGAGCACGCGCTGGTCCACCGCCGGCATGTACTCCTCGGACAAGAAGTAGTCGGCCGGCAGGTTGATGCCCACGCTCGCCGCCTCCACGCCGGCATCGTCATCGCCGCGTGCCTCGGCCACGGCCTGTCCCAGCATCTGCGTAAACAGGTCAAAGCCCACACTCGACAGGTTACCGTGCTGCTCGGCACCCATGAGCGAACCGGCACCGCGGATCTCCAGGTCACGCATGGCGATGCGCATGCCGCTGCCCAGGTCCTGGAACTCGGAAAGCGCGGTCAGGCGCGCCGTTGCCTCCTCGGTAAGCGGCAGCTCGCCCGGGAACATAAAGTACGCGTAGGCCTGCGTGGCAGAGCGGCCCACACGGCCCTTGAGCTGGTAGAGCTGCGCCAGGCCCAGGCGCTGCGAGTCCTCGATGATGAGCGTGTTGGCGGTCGCGTTGTCGATGCCGCTCTCCACGATGGTCGTGGCGATGAGCACGTCAATCTTTTTGGTCGCGAACTCAATCATCACGTCCTCGACCTCGCGCGGGCTCATCTTGCCGTGCGCCACGCCCACGCGCGCCTCGGGCGCGGCCTCGTGCACGCGCGCCACGGCGTCGTCGATGGTCTTGACGCGGTTGGACACGTAGTACACCTGACCGCCGCGGCCCACCTCCAGGCGAATCGCCGCGCTCACCACGTCGGGGTCGTACTCCCCCACGTGCACGATCACGGGACGACGCCCGGTCGGCGGCGTGGTGATCAGGCTCATGTCGCGCACGCCGCTCGTGGCCATCTGCATGGTTCGCGGAATAGGCGTTGCCGAAAGCGTGAGCACGTCGATCTGCTCGCGCAGGTTTTTCAGCTGCTCCTTGTGCTGCACGCCAAAGCGCTGTTCCTCGTCGATGATCACCAGGCCCAGGTTCTTGGGGTTCACATCGGCCGAAAGCAGGCGGTGCGTACCGATGAGCACATCAATCGTGCCCTCGGCAAACGCCTTGAGCGCGCGCTTTTGCTGCGCCGGCGTGCGGAAGCGGCTGAGCACCTCGACCTCCAGGCCAAACGGGGCAAAGCGCTCAAAGAACGTCTCGTAGTGCTGCTGGGCAAGAATGGTCGTGGGGCAGAGCACCATGACCTGGCGGCCGGAGTCCACGCACTTAAACGCCGCGCGCAGGGCGACCTCGGTCTTGCCAAAACCCACGTCGCCACACAGCAGGCGGTCCATGGGCTTGGGCGCCTCCATGTCCGCCTTAATGTCGGCAATAGCCTCCAGCTGGTCGCGCGTCTCGTCGTAGGGGAAGCTCTCCTCCATCTCGATCTGCTCGGGCGTATCGGGCGGGCAGGCGATACCGGTAATCGACGAGCGGCGCGTATACAGGTCGACCAGGTCAAACGCCAGCTTTTTGGCGTTCTTGCGCGCCTTGTTGGTGGCACGCGTCCAGTCGGCGGTGTTGAGCCTGGTCAGGCGTGGCTTGTCGCCGTCGGGGCCAACATAGCGCGTGATGCGGTCGACCTGCTCGAGCGGCACGTAGAGTTTGTCGCCGTCGGCATATTCCAGCAAAAAGTAGTCGCGCTCCTTGCCGCCCACTTCCTGGCGCGCGATCTCGCTAAAGAGCGCGATGCCGTGGGTAGCGTGCACCACGTAGTCGCCCGGCTTAAACGGGAAGGTGATCTGCGTAATGTCAACCTTGCGGCGGCTGCGCGCGCGGTTGGCATCCATGCGGGCGTTGAGGTCGGCGATCGAGAACACTGCCAAATTGGCGTCGGGCACCACCACGCCCTGCGGCAGAGCGGCATCGACAAAGGTCACGCGCCCGCGCGAGATAGTGGGCACGGCAGCACCGGCGGCAGCCTGGGCGGCACCCGCCTCGAGCGAGCGAGCGTTGAGCGCGTCGGCGCGGCGCTCGCGAATGGAAGCATGGGCCTCCTGGCGCGCGGCACGGTCGGCGGAATCCGCTGCTGCCACGCGCACGCGGTCGCCGATAGCGCCGGCATTTTCGGGGGCGGCCGTCAGCGACTCCTCAAAGGTAACGCCCTCGTCGCCAAAGGTGAGCTCCATCGACTCGCGCGCACCGCGGTCGGGGATGGCAAACACGCAGGCATAGCGCTTGCCCACGACCTCCTGGATGCGCGTCATAAAACGGTTGTCCGAGCCTGCGATGGCAGGCTGCTCAATCTTGAGCTCAGCCGTCACCGCACCGCCGGCACGGATGAGGCTCACATAGTTCAGGCGTTGCTGGGAGCCAAAGTCGAGTTGCTGGGCACGCACGTACAGGCCGTCCAAGCGGTCGACCCCCGCCTCGCCGGCACGCGCCTCGATATCCTCGTAGGCGCGCAGGCAATCGTCGAACAGCGAGCGCGGCTCGGACAGCACCACGAGCGCCTTGCCGCTCACGTGCGACAACGGGCTCACGGTCTGGCCGTACATCACCGGCAAAAAGCGGTCGAGCTCGGGCGTGACGATGCGCGCATCCACCATCTCGAGCAGCGCCGCCAGCTTACTGTCGTCCTGGCTGGCGCGGTAGAGCGCCACATGCATGTTGTGGACCGCCTCGTCGGTGAGTGCGAGCTCGCGACAGGGGAAGATCTCGATGCTGTCCTCGTTGCCGATGGTCTGGCCCGTGGAGCTCACCATGCGGCGGATGCGGTCAATCTCGTCGCCGAAAAACTCAATGCGCACGGGCGCCTTTTCCTGTGCGGGGAACACCTCGACGGTGTCGCCGTGCACGCGGAACAGGCCGGGCGCGTCGGCGGCACCGGCATTGGTGTAGCCCATGCCCACCAAGCGCTGTGGCACCTCGTCAAAAGGAATCTCCTCGCCCACCGCAAAAGTAGTGGACTCCCAGTAGCGGCTCTCGACCGGCGGCACACAGCGCAGCAACGCGCGGGCCGAGGCGACCATGATGCAGTTGTCGCCGCGCACGATGCGCCCCAGAGCCTCGCAGCGCTGGGCTACCACGGCGTCGTCGGGTGCCTGCTCGCGCCAGGGGTAGTCCTTACGCTCGGGAAAGCGACACACATGCGCCAGGCCCACATAGGCGGCAAGGCTGCGCGCGGCGCGATCGGCCGCATCCTCGCCACTCACAATGTAGACCGTGGGGCGCGGGCGGCGCGCAAACTGGGCGGCCGCCATAAGCGTACGGCCCGACTGCGACACGGCCAGCGTCACGTCCTCGCCGGCATCGAGTCCGGCTTCGACGGTCTGCAGGGCCTCGGCAGTGTAGAGCTGCGCGGCTATACGGTGAATGAGCATGCTGTTCCTCCGGCATCGCAACGCCAAAAGCCCGCCGAGGCAAGCTCGGCGGGTCGTTCGTCAAATTCGTTGCCTGTCATGGTAGCGCATGGAGGGGACTCCAGCTCAGGCGTACACCCAGCCCCGCAACAAAAACGCCAGACAGAACTGAACTCACCGGCCTCGCCAAAATCTCCCCGTCGCGTCGAACGCCGCAACCACGGAAGGTGCCCCAAGAAACGGCTATTCCTCAAAAAAGCTCGCAACGTTCAGGCGGCTCGTCCACTCCCCTATGGTGTTGGCAAAACCGACGCGTGTGTACACGCCCGCAAAACGACCGCGATACAGGTACAGGCCTTCCATATTAGAAGCGGGCGCAAAACCAAGATCATCCACAAGTCCTTTGGGCGCCTCTCCTCGATGCGGCCCATCGACAAGCGTTCCGCGCAAGCAGGGAGTCTGATACTGCTGAGCATACTCCTGCACAATCGCCCCAGCTGCCGCAGCGCGAGCAAGCACCTGGGACCATTCCCGTTCCGTGACATCCAAACCGGCGACAACGCCAACCGCGTTGTAGCCGCCGCACGGCTTGACAATCCATCGATCCTTTTCGGCAAATCTCGACAACTGGGTGCTTTCGTCCAAAATTTCGGTATAGGGCACATGCTCCCGTACAAACGATTGCTCCTCCGGGCTCAACAAGGACTGACCGGCCTGAGACCACAAAAACGCAAATACGGTCTTAGTCGCACACGGCCACGTTCTAAAACCACCGACGATGCATGCAAGCCCTTCTTGGGCAGCCTCGATTAAGGCCGAGCGTCCGTCGCACGGCTTATCCCACAGCTCGCCGGTCACCGCGCGCCGCCAAACGCAATCAATAGGACCAGCAGCATCGCATAGGCGCCTAGCACCGCTCTCTTCTTCGACAATCCGCAGGTCGCGTACATCCGTAAAGCGCGCGACTACACCCCGCTGCCTCATAAGGTCGACAAAATGAGCTGCATCTTCCAAGTCGATGCTTTCCGAATAGTCGACGATTGCCACCGAAGCGGGATATATCTTTGATTGCGGTGCATAGAGCCCCTCGTCAACACAGACCCCGTCGTCCGATCGTGCACTATCCTCGGTGCGGCGAGGATGGGCCAGCTCCCACTCTGCATAGGTCTCAAACAATGCATCTATCCAGCTGCCGCACAAATCGTACTGCCGAAAGCCGGGGTGGTCGGATGCAAACTCCTCAAAGGAAGGCGTCATTCGCACTGCCTGACAGACCGCATCGGTCACTACCATTCCAGCACTGCCGTCGGTATTGAGTTCGCAGAACGTATACGAACCGGCGTCCTCGTCAAGAAAGATATCAACGCGCGCAAGGGGAATCTGGCAATCATAGCCGGCATCCATGGCGCACAGGTCAGCAAAAGCCGGATCCATGCGAAACCACGCACGCACGGAGGCATCGGAACAAAACGCCCGCGTCACCTTGTCCATAATGCCGTACATACGCTCGGCCGCCTCCTTAAGAAGCGCCGTCATATCCTTATCGAATATCTTTGGCGTTAAAGCCCAGGGCGCAGGATCTCCGTGGTAGAGTGCATGGGTTTGAGACAAGTATTCGTCGCCTTTGCGACGACCAGGTAGGTCACCTTCGCGCGTGCGCACAATGCGCTCAAAATAATCTTCAAGCTCTCGCGTCTTCAATGTTGCCACGTTGCCCTCCATTGCTTGATTCTTTGTTCATGCTACGCCAGCACGCCACGACTTCGGCGCGCTTGAATAGGCTTCTAAATTAGCAACACATTTTTGCATGAGGCGGCAGGAAGCAACATATGCTCCTGCTCAAGCGCATGCCCAGCCCCGCAGTTCGTGTAAAAATCGGTTCCGTCGGGCATCTCGGAGCCACACTTGGTGCAAGACATATTCGGGCATCCCCTCACAACAAACGGCATCTGTCGCCATCATATTGAGCCCTCGCGACCCACATGTGCTGCGCAACATTAGTCGCCGTCCTCGGGTGCCGACAAAATGCGGCGGACCCCTACCCCATCACACGCACGCTGGGGCATAAATCCGCCAGCGGGCACTCATCGCACTTGGGTTTGCGGGCGTCGCAGATCTCGCGGCCAAAGGTGATCCACTGGTGGTTGACCGATCCCCAATACTCGTGCGGCAGAATCTTGAGCAGATCTTGCTCGGTCTTGAGCGGCTCTTCGGCATGCGTCTTGGGGCTCAGCATCAGGCGGTGCGCGATGCGGTTGACGTGCGTATCGACCGCGATGCCCTCGACAATGCCAAACCCCACGTTGAGCACGATGTTCGCCGTTTTACGTCCCACACCCGGCAGCTTGACGAGCTCCTTCATGTCGGCCGGCACCTCGCCGCCGTAATCGGCAACGATCATCTGCGCGGCCTCCACGGCGTGCTTGGCCTTGCTCTTGTAAAAGCCGAGTGACTTGATGGTCTCGGCCACGTCGGTCACACTTGCCCCGGCCATGGCCTCGGACGTGGGCCACTGGGCAAATAGTTGGGGCGTCACCTTGTTGACCTGCGCGTCGGTCGTCTGAGCCGAGAGCAGTACCGAGATAAGTAGCCTAAAGGGATTCTCGTGGTCCAAAAAGCACTCAACCGGGCCATAGCGACGGTTAAGGCGCTCGCACACCTCAACGGCGCGCTCGCGTTTGGCGGCATTGGTCTCGCGTGGCATAACGACTCCTCGGATCGGCAGAAACATAACTTCACAAAAACGATTGTCCCACGTACGGGGACCTTAAGCCTCCAAAAATGCGCCGGTCTGGCGGCTCCACAGGCTTGAGTACTCACCGCCCGCCTCGACGAGCTGCGCATGCGTGCCGTCCTCGACAATCTCGCCGTCCGCCAGCACCACGATGCGATCGAGCGCCGCCACGGTGGACAGGCGGTGCGCCACCACAATGGAGGTGCGGCCGCGCATCAGGTTCTCGAGCGCTTCCTGCACCAGCGCCTCGGACTCACTGTCCAAGGCAGACGTCGCCTCGTCGAGCACCAGAATCGGCGCGTCGGTGAGGATGGCGCGGGCAATGGCCACGCGCTGGCGTTGGCCGCCCGAAAGCTTAACGCCGCGCTCGCCCACCATGGTGTCAAAGCCGCGGGGCAGGCGGTCGATAAACTCAGTCGCATTAGCCAAGCGAGCCGCCTCGCGAATCTGCTCGTCGGTGGCGTCGGGGCGTCCGTAGGCGATATTCTCGCGAATGGAGCGGTGGAACAGCAGCGCCTCCTGCGGCACGTAGGCAACCTGGCGGCGCAGGCTCTGCTGCGTGCAGCGCGAGACATCCTGGCCGTCCACGAGCACGCGGCCGCCCTGCACGTCGTCCAGGCGAAGCAGCAGCTTGGTGAGCGTTGTCTTGCCCGAGCCCGATTTGCCCACCAGGCCCACGCGCTGGCCCGCCGCCACATGGAGCGTCAGGTCGTCGAACACATTCTCGCCCGCCGCGGCGTCACGGTATGCAAAGCTCAAGTGCTCAAAATCAATTGCGCCCTCACGCACCTTGAGCTCGGGGGCATGCGCGTCGTCTGCCACCAGACGCGGCTCGTCCAGCACGCGCGTCATCTCGGCGGCGTCGCCCAGCGCGCGGTTGATACGTTGCATCATGGAGCTCACGTAGTTCAGACGCATAGTGAGGTTGTACGTGTAGGTAAAGATCATGACGAGCGCGCCGGCCGAAATGCCAAACCACGCGTTGCCACCCGCGGCGAACACACTCACCACGGCCATGGTAATGACGATAAGGCCCGAGGTCGTAAAGTTGCGTTGCATCATGGCGTGCATCGATACCGTTTCGGCATCGCGCGCGGCACGGTCGGCGGTATCGAATAGGTCGCGCTCAAAGTCCTCGCGCCCGCAGGTCTTGACGGCCAGGATGTTCGTGACCGCGTCGGACAGCACGCCCGACAGCTTGTTCTGCGCGGCGGACGTCGCGGCCGAAAGCGGCATGATGCGCTTGTACATAAGCCAGACAAACGCGATGTAGACGACCATGATGCCCACCAGGATCACGGTAAATGCGGGCACCACCGGGGCGAGCGCCGCCACCGTGCAGACAACCGAGGTGATAGTGGGGATGAGCGAATACACCGTCACGTCCACCAGACCCGTGTAGCCGCTCATAAAACGGCTCGTCTGGCTCACGAGCGATCCGCCAAATCGACTGGTGTGGAATGTCATGGATTGGTTGGAAAGCGTATCGAAGCACAAGCGCGCCAGGTGATAGTTGCCCGCAATCTCGAGCTTGTAGACGGTATAGTCCTGCAGCTTGGAGAGGATCTGGCCTACCAAGTTAACGAGCACGAGCGCCAGAATATAGGGGCTAAAGACCTCAAACACCTGGTCGCCTGCCACGGGGCCGGCCTGGACGCGGTCGACGATAAGCGCCATCACGTAGGTGTTGGCAAACGTAAGCAAAAAGATATAGCCCGCCGACGAGAACACCGAGAGAAAGACAATCAGCGGCTGCGTGCGCGTGACGTCCCAAAAACGCTGTAGCGTGCGGCGCACGGTGGAGCGTTTCAGCGGACTGGTGCTTCTCTGAAACATGGGCTTCCTTTCGCGTCTGATAGGGCGAAACGCCATTGTTGCACATTGGAGCACGCTTCAGACAAGTGCGATACGAAAAGCGGTGGGGCGCCCGCGTTTGCGCCGGTGCCCCACCGTCTTGTTGCAATTAGTCCTCGTCTTCTTGGTCTGTGGGAAGGCCCGCGGGCGTGAGTCCCAAGATCTCATCGGCTTGGTCGGCGTCTTCCAGCGCGTCGATGTCCTTGAGCTTGCGCTCCATGACGTTGGTGCGCGTGGTGATGATACCCTCGACCGTTTTGCCCGCGGTCTCGATCTGCTGCTGGGCGCGGCGCAGCGCCTTTTGATAGCGCGGCAGCTCGGCCTTGACGGCGGAGAGCACGCGCAGCACGTCGTCGGTACGTTTTTGCAACTTAAACGTCTGATAGCTCATCTGCAGACTGTTGAGAATGGCGGCCATGGTGCTGGGACCGGCTACGTTGACGTGATAGTCGCGGCCCAGGGTCTCGATAAGCCCGGGGCGGCTGACGACCTCGGCGTACAGTCCTTCAAACGGCACGAACATGATGCCAAAGTTGGTGGTCGCGGGCACGCTCAGGTACTTCTCGCAAATGTCCTTTGCCTCGCGCTTCACCATCATATCGAGCGTCTTGCGTGCGACGGCGACGGCCTCAGCGTCGCCCGACTCCTGTGCGTCGAGCAGATGCTCGTACGCGTCGCCCGGAAACTTGGAGTCAATCGGCAGCAGCACGGGATCGCCCTCGTCTACCGGCAGCTTGACGGCAAACTCAACGCGCTCCGAGGCGTCGGGCTTGGTGGCGACGTTTTCCAGATACTGGTCGGGTGTGAGGATGTCCGCCAGAATTGCACCCAGCTGTACCTCGCCCAAAATGCCACGCGCCTTCACGTTGCCCAGCACGCGCTTAAGGTCGCCCACGCCGGTGGCGATGGACTGCATGTCGCCCAGGCCCTTGTACACGGCCTCGAGCTGGTCGCTCACCTGCTTAAACGATGCCGACAGGCGGTCGTTGAGCGTGCGGGAGAGCTTCTCGTCCACCGTCGCGCGCATCTGATCGAGTTGCACGTTGTTGTCTTTGCGGATAGCACCCAGCTGGGCATCGACCGTCTCGCGCACCTTGTCCAGGCGGTGCTCGATGCCCTCGCGGTTGGCACCGAGCTGTTGGGCCGTCTCGCGGCGCAGGTCATCCATCCGGTCACCAGCTTGCGAGAACTCGCGTGCGATGGTCAGGTAACGTTGCTGCTCCACGGCCGCATCGGTCGTCTGCTGCTGCGCGATGGCATTGGCTGCGCGGCGGGTTTCGGCCAGCGCGACGTTCAGGGCATCGAGCGCGTTGTTGGCCTGTTCGAGTGCTGCCAGCGTTTCCGCGCTACTGTCGCCACGCTCCCGCAGCTCGGCACGCAAGCTCTTGAGCTGGAGGGCGCAGGTCACAGCAGCCCCCACCGCCACCAAGGCGATCACAACAAGCACGATATCAATAGCAGACATAGACTCCGCCCAACAAACCCAATCGATCATCAATCAAAACCGCGATCAATCTTACCCCGCCACACACACCGGGCGCCCGGCCCCTTCTTGGGCGCCCCTCTCCTCCGCATATTCCATAATGCGGCGCGCCGTTTTCCTGCTCACCTTTGAGTCATCGCCGGCCAAATATGCGTATACGTTTCCTTTATTCAGGCGCAGAGCACGGCAGAGGCCATAGCGCGTTACACCCGATTCCTCCAATGCTTCCAGCGTTTTCTTTCTCATCAGGGCGTTCACCCTTCTATCGGTCGCCGGCTTTTCCTTCACCGCTCTATACGCACGCCAAACGTTGGCATAACGATTAGGGAGCTCACTTTTGGCGCACAGAGACGCCATGCTACCCGCTTGGCCGTACAAGGATAAAACGTCTCGGTAATCCTGTTCCATCCACGAGCCCTCGGATAAGCCCAGAACGTATTCGGCTTTTCCTTGCGCCAAAGCGAGCAAAAACAGAGGCTCCGCCACGCGCGGCGCATCCGTCGTCGCCTGCTCAACCAATTTTCTAAAACTCAGCGACTGCTGTCCGGATAGCTCTCGGCAATAGCCTTTTAAGAATCCCTCAAAGGTCAGATTCAACCGAGCACCTCCTTTTTGTATTGCCTGTATGCACAGACCATCTCTTGATAGCTTCGCTCCGAAGGCGACGACGCCAGTGCTTCTCCCTCGTCGAATATAAGCCGTTCGAGCAGCCCCCAATCAAGTCGGTCGACGAATGCCTGACTATGAAGATCGATGATGTCGTTCGGACGGTAGGCATAGAGCTTCATTACCGCCAGGTCCTCCAAGGATGGCGTAAAGTACCTGATAAAACGCGCCCCAATATCCAAGGGAATCAAACGATCTTCGTAATTGAACGGCATCTGATTACAATATGCCACCGCCATACCATTCACCTCGGGGTATCGAGCTATGATCTCGCGGAGGCACTTATCTGCCTCAAACACATCAATGTCATGTGTAACCGAACGATTCGTCACATCGTTTAGCATGAAGGCGCTTCCTCCCACCAATACAACGTTCGGCCTGTCGTCTCTTGGACCTATTTCCAGCTCCGCCTCTTCGTCAATGCCCAAAAGAGTCTGTTCTAAATCCTGCTTATACATAACAAATCCTATTATTATTCATCTTCAATAATACTATTCAGTCGCACGACAGGACCAACAGGATGCAAGAATTCCGCTCGTGGCGATAATCCCTACACCCTATAAGTCCTAATGTGACAAACGCTAACTCTCCCAGCCGGCGCGAATGGTTGTTACGACATCGCCTAGGCGCTGACCGAGAGCCGCTAGATGTTGGAGCACCTCGTTGGGCGATGCGCCGTTGAGGATGCACGTGAGGGCATACGACGCCAGAAAGATGGCCGCAAGCCCCAGCGGGATGAGCACGATCATCGCCAATGTGCGCAGGCGCTGGCCCAAACGGCGGCGGCGCGCGCGGCGTTTGTCGAACGCGAGCTCCTGCGCATATGAATCTTGCTGTACGGAATAGGCCTCTGGCGCCGATTCACACCCGGGCACAGCTGCAGGTACAGCAGCGGGCACGACGTTTTGCACGGGCGCCTGGTTGGCAACCCCTTGCATTTGCATCTCCATGAGTCGTTGCTGCTGACGCAGCATGCGCTCAGCTTGTTGCTGCGGAGTCTCAAGAAACAGATCCATGTTGGCCTCCAAAATCGGGGCATTCGACGCTTACGACCAGCATCCCGCACCGTCATGACCGCGGCAACGCAATCGCCGGCAATAGCCACAAAGTTTCTTTTACTCAAAAGCTGTCGAAAAGCTCAACAACTCCCCTACCAGCACTTTCTCTGAGCTTTTTTCGCCAACAATCTTTTGGCCTTCCACCCTTACGCCAACTGACCAAAATCTAACCAATAGCTTGACGAAAATTGTGGAGACCGGGACCCCACACAAAAAGTGCCGCCCCAAAGGGGCGGCACACAAACTTATTATCAGCTTTTCTGTAACGAGCATGCGACGACTCAACGCCGGGGCGCAGGGCGGGGAAACCTTTGCCTCGCGCGACCCTGCGAAGCCGTGAGCGAGAGGGGAAGGTTTCCCCGCCCTGCGCCCCGTGGTCGGTGAGAACAGACTACATGCCCGCGAGACCGCGGGCGGCGGTGGCGCACATAAACGCCAGGACCAGAATCACGAGCGAGCCCGCGATGTCTGCCAGCACGCCCATTGCACGGCGTTCAAACAACCAGCTCTCAAAGTGCGGGGCGACGTTGCGCCAGACACGCCACAGCAAGATGCCCATACCGATGACGCCCGGGATATTGAGCAGTAGGATCTCGGAGCACAAAAGACCGATCAGGTTGCCGGCAACAAAACCAGCATCGCCCTCGCAGTATTTGCGGTAGACCATATACAGCATGTACGCCACAAACGGCTGCAAGCACGCAGAAATAAACGTGACCACCATCGAGGGCTCCTGCGAAAAGACCTCGGTGAGTTTATCGACACTCGTGGCGCCCTTCGAAGCCAAGAATAAACCGATAACCACAAGGGGCACCACGCCCAAAATTACCTCGACCAGAGTAAACAACTTGGCAGTCAAATCCTCACTAGCCGAATTCAAATGAGGCGCCCACTCAGGATGAGCATGCGCGCCGACCTTCTTGTCCTTCTCGGCACGATCGGCCTTTTTGCCCCCAGGAACCCGACGACCAGGATCCTTGCGAGTCCCCACCGCAGCAACCCGAGCCCGAGACTTCTTACCCATACAAAAACACCCCATCAGGTAGTAGATAAACTAAAAGTCGCTACCCAGTGTACCCCACCCATGAACGGCTCCGTCCCAACCAGTCCCCCTACAAAAACGTGCCGCCCCAAAAGGGGCGGCACACAAACTTCTTATCAGCTTTTCAGTAACGAGCACGCGACGACCCAAAGCGGGCCGGGAGGGCCGGACTACCTTCCCTCAACGCGACCCTGCGAAGCCGTGAGCGAGGAGGGAAGGTAGTCCGGCCCTCCCGGCCCAGCTCACGCTAGCGTCACGCGCTAGTAGTTCACCACCTGCTCCTCAAAGTACGCCTTCGGGTGGTTACACACCGGGCACACCTCAGGCGCCTCGGCACCAACGTGCAGGTGCCCGCAGTTCAGGCACTTCCACACCTTCACGCCCTCACGCTCAAACACCTCGCCCGACTCGATGCGCTCGACGAGTTTGTTGTAGCGCTCCTCGTGGGCCTTCTCGACGGCGGCGACGCCACGGAACTTCTCGGCGATCTCGGCAAAGCCCTCCTCCTCGGCGGCCTTGGCGAACTCGTCGTACATCGTGGTCCACTCGTAGTTCTCGCCTGCCGCAGCATCACGCAGGTTGTCCAGAGTGCCCGGAACGGCGCCGTCGTGCAGATACTTAAACCACAGTTTGGCGTGCTCGGACTCGTTGCCTGCGGTCTCGGCAAAGATGTTCGAGATCTGAACGTAGCCGTCCTTCTTGGCCTTGGATGCATAGTAGCGATACTTGGTGTGTGCCTGGGACTCACCGGCAAAAGCGGTCTCGAGGTTCTTCTTGGTTTGGGAGTTCTCAAAATCCATAGGTGTACTTCCCTTCAACGCATGCCGCCCGTAGGCTTCGAGCGGCCTCGCCTTTAGGATGCCCTCAAGCCGAGAATTTAAACCTTACAATCCCGTTCTTCAGATTTGAGCGGGCTACACACTCAACCAACGATCGTCCTCGGCTCGGCAAAAGCCCTCGCGCTCCAGGTCAGCCAGAATGCCCGCGATCAAGTCGCACTCGACCGGCCCGCGACCGGCTGCCGCTTCCATCTCGTTGACGCCCACCACGGCATCAGCAAGCGTAATCCCCGCCGGCTGCCCATCGCGCGCTGCCAACAACATACGCACGATATGCGCGCGCTTTTGGCGACGCGAGCCCTCAAACTTGGACTGACGGCTATAGCCCGCCGACCGCCTGGACGGATTGGGCAACGTCTTTTTTAGATATGCGCCGTAATCTAGCAACGCGTAATACCACGCGCGCGGCGTGTCGGCATCATCGAGCGGCACGGCAAAGGGAGCGATCTCGTCCGCCGACGCACCGGGGGCCGCCGGACAGGCCGCCTGGATCAGCGGCACCAGCTCGCGATCGGGAACGGCCGGCACATCGGGAAAGAAGTGATGCAGAAAGACCGTGCGCACGTTGGTCTCCAGATACACGCCCGGAAGATCAAACGCAAACGACCGGATACCCTGCGCCGTTGCCGGGCCAATACCAGGCAGAGCGACCAAGTCACGCGTCTCACGCGGAAACTCCCCGTCCCAGTCCTCTACAACGCGCTGAGCGGCATTGTGGAGTGCCAGAGCGCGTCGGTTGTAGCCCATCCCCTGCCAAGCGTCCAAAACATCGGAAGGCGCGGCCTGGGCAAGCGCCTGCACAGTCGGAAAACGATCGAGCCACACCGGCATGCGCGCCTCCACGCGCGGCACCTGCGTTTGCTGCAGCATGACCTCAGAAAGCCAAATGATGTACGGATCGCGTGTGCGGCGCCACGGAAGGTCGCGATAACGCAGGACCCCTTCCGAACGAATCATCGAACGAAAGGGGTCCTGAATCATGGCTATGCTCCTTATGCGGCGCTATTCCTCCCGGCAAGCGCACGCGCAGGTGGCGTACTCGGGAAACGCTTCGCGGTCGGCGAACTTGGGATCGACGGCCGGGAACTGGCGGTGAGCGACGATGTCGCCGAGCGAAACGGAATCGAGGTAGTCGCGCATCAACGCCTGGGCTCCGGCCCACAGGGGATGATAGCAGCACGCGCCCATGCGCGCACAGTCACCATCGGGCGCGGTGCAATCATTCATAACCATAGGGCCCTGAACGGCCTCGACGACCTGACGAATGGTGACGTCGTCCGGACTGACCTTGAGACGCATGCCACCGTGGACGCCACGCAGGCTCTCCACAATACCGGCCTGGACCAAGCCGTGTTGAATCGAACGGGCAAACGAATACGGGACATTGACCTCTTCGGCAGCGGTGCGAACAGAAAGCAAACGCTCCGGATCCTCGGCAAGCATCGCCAACATACGAAGGGCGTAATCAGTCTTCCTCGATATGTCCATTTTTCCCCTTTCAAGGAATACGAACAGCTCGAACGAGCTCCGGGGCCGAGCTTGTGTCGAGACGCTAAATGACCGCCAGGACATCCAAATGGTAAATCAGATATCCACTGAGTGCCGCGCTTGGAGCGAAATGCATCAGATGCGGCGCACAGTGCAATTTAGTATAACCTAACCCCCTGTCTCGTTGAACAGGTGTTGCGCAACAAAGCTGTTGTTCAGACAAATATACTTATTAGATTTTACTTGCGTTCCCGAAGGCGCGGGGATTCTGGGCGAAGATGCACCAGGGTGATCGTTCTATCGAAACAAAGTGCATCAAACGCAAAAAGCCACGTCCGAAGACGTGGCTTTAATTGCGTTGGCGGGAAGTACGGGGCTCGAACCCGCGACCTCCGACGTGACAGGCCGGCGCTCTAACCAAACTGAGCTAACTCCCCAGGCAGACGTTCGCGTTTGTTTCCGCTCGCGTGCGCTGCGGGGATTAGTATACACAGAAGTCTGTCCGGCGCGCAACAACTTTTTTGAAAAAATTTTCGGTCCCTCCGGGAGGGTCTCCGGGGCCGGCGGGCGCGGGTTAAGTTTGCTGCTCTACAGTCCTGCGCAAGACGGAAAGCACATTAAGCGCTTTCCTTTGCGTGCGGAACTCGCGACAAACTTAACCCGCGCCCGCCGGCCCTGGAGACCCTCCCTGCCGTCACATTGTTCGAGCCGTTGTTGTTGCTCGCCGCTTCGCGGCTCGGCGGCCCCGTTCTCCGCGGCAGGGTTGTCTAAGGTTCTTGTTGAAGCTCGGCCATTGGCTCAAATGGAAACGGGGAACGCATCTGCATCCCCCGTTTTTGTTGCGGTTAGTCCAAGTCAATAAACTTAGTGCTCAGTATCTTGCCGTCTTTGACGAGCATTCTGGCCATGGTGGGGCCTCGGGTGCCTCTGGGGTAGCTGGCGCTGCCCGGGTTGAGGACTAAGCAGCGGCCCACTTGGGCTTCTTTGGTTACGTGGGTGTGGCCGTTGATGGCTACGTCTACGGATCCCACCGGAAGGTCTTCGCGGTAGTGGGCTACGGCGAATTTGAGGCCTTCGTAGGTAAAGAGCGCAAGACGGTCTACATCGGGGCCGTAGTCGCGGTAGTAATCGTTGTTGCCCAGTACGGCCCGCACGGGGGCGATGGTGCATAGGTGCTCGTAGTCCATCTCTGACGTGAGGTCGCCGGCGTGGATAATCAGGTCTGCGCCTTCAAGCTCATCCAGGAGCGCAGGCGAAAGATAGCCGTGGGTGTCCGAGATGATGTCGATACGCTTGGCGCTTGCACTGTTCATGGGATCCCTTCCGCAAAAAACGATTCGGCAGATACATAAAAAAGGCCCCACGGCTCCGCAGACGATGGGTCTACAGGGCTGCGGGGCCAGTGTGCTAGAGACTCAGGGCCTTCTTGAGCGGCACGACGCGGCGGCGCGAAACCGGCACGCGTTCGTCGACGCCCGTAATGCCCAGCTGGATGGCGCCCGAGGGCACCGTCTCGACGTCGGTAACGCACGCCAAGTTGACGATATAGCGGCGGTGAACACGGAAGAAGCCAAAGTCGCAGAGCTTGGCCTCAAACTGGGCCAGCGAGGTCGTCGACAAAAAGCGATCATCGACGGTATAGATGCAGGAGTAATCGTCCTTGGCCATGATAAAGCGAATGTCGTCCACGGGAATGAGCACCTTGCGGCCGCCCTTTTCCACCGGGATACGCTCGATGGTCACCTTGCTGTCCGTAACCGGCTTGGCGCGTTGCATGACCTTCTCGATCGCGCGATCCAAGCGAGCTTCCTCGACCGGCTTCATCAGATAATCGACAGCATCCACGTCGAATGCCTCGACCGCATGGTCGCTATACGCAGTCACAAACACGATCGCCGGCGGATTTTTGAGCTTATGCAGCGCCTCGGCAAGTTGCAGGCCCGAGGCACCGGGCATCGAGATATCGAGAAACACGACATCCACGCGACTTTCCATAAGCATCTCGATGGCGGAGCGAACGCTCGACGCCTCCGTGATCGTGCCGATCTTGCCCGTTTGCTCGAGCAGGAAGCGAAGCTCCGAGCGAGCCGGCGCCTCATCATCCACAATCATCGCACGCAGCATAGGGATAAAACCTTTCGTCAACTAACTACGCCGGGCATCCGTCGCATGACGTTGAGCCCGTAGCCTTTTATTTTACTCTTGAATGTCAAAGATGCTCTCTGACAAATCAAGATGAAGGAGCACTTTGGTGCCCTTGCCCGGCGCCGATTCGACACGCGTATAGGAGTGCGGCCCATAAAAGCGATGGATGCGCTCCGAAATATTGTGCATGGCCACACCGGCGCCGCCACCCTGGGGAGAGCTGGCGTCGGGACGGGCAGAGCGCTCGTCAAACAGTCTGGCGGCGGTACCCTCATCCATGCCCACGCCATTATCGGCCACAGCAATCAAGATTGCATCCTCGCCGTCTTGGTGAACGGTCACGTCGATCCTCAGGGCGTCGTCATCGCCCATACCATGACGTACGGCGTTCTCGACAATCGGCTGGATCACGAACGCCGGCACCAGCGTATCTTCCACGTCCTCGGACACATCGAACGTCGCAAGCACGCGGTCCTCGCCAAAGCGGGCCTTCTCAAAGGTAAGGTAGCGCTTGGTCTGTGCAACCTCGCGCGAGACCGGAATAAGCGATCCCGAGTTGTCGAGCGTGGCACGATAGAACGATGAGAACTCACGAAGCAGTTCGCGGGCCCGCAGCGGGTCGGTGCGCGTAAACGATGCAATGGTGTTCAGCGTGTTGAACAGGAAGTGCGGGTTAATCTGCGCCTGCAGCGCACGCACCTCGGCGCGCGCCGTGAGTTCCTTTTGCACCTCGAGCTCGTGGATGGCGAGCTGCGTGGACAAGATCTCGGCAAAGCCCGAGGCAAGCGCATACTGGGTACGGTCGACGGCGCGCGGGGTCTTGTAGTAGAACTTGAGCGTGCCGACGGTACGATCGCCTACCTTGATGGGGGCGATAATGCCGGCGGGAACTTGGTTGTGCGAGCCGTCCGAGCCCACGACATCCACCATACGGTTGAACGACTGCACGATGCCATGTTCGATAACGTAGCGTGTGGCAAGCGTGTGGATGGGAGAATCTGGCAGTAGTTTTTCCTCAAACTCTCCCGCGCAGGCAAGCACGTTGCCCTCGTCGGTGATGGCCACCGTCATGGCGCGCGTCTCGGGCAAAATGCGCCGGCACACCAAACGCGCCGACTCCTGCGTCAAACCGCCCTTAATGTCCTCGAGCATGGCCGAGGCCACCGAGAGCGTCTCCTCGGTGTACTGGGAGCGCACCGAATCGGGATTGAGCGTCAAAAAGATAAAGATGCACAGAAAGATGCACAGCAGCGCGCAGGCAATCACCGTGGCGATCGGCTCGATACCGGTCACCAAGGCAAAAATAAAGTACACCAGCACGCAAATGGCGCAGGCAACGGCAATGATGCGAAAGATTGATATTGAACTATCGCGCTGGGCGCGGCGGTCGATCATTCGGCCCCCTCCAGGATACTGATCAGTTGTGCGTCACGCCAAAGCCCGTCCATGATCTTGGGCCAAAAGCTCTGGAAACGCAGGTAGCTTGCAGCGTTTTGGCGTGCATAGGCCTTTGCCTCGCCGATACCATGGCGCCAAATGCGCAGGTAGCCCTCATGCTCGCGGGTAAACACGCTGCGGACCATAGCGGTCTTGCGCACGCGGTCGTCGAGCTCGCGCGAAATCCACGGGCCCGGGTAGGGCATGAGTGATGCCGCCGTAACGGGAATGAGCTCCTTTTGATGCGCGGCGAATGTCAACTTGGCCCGTTCGTAGTACCAACGGTATACATCCTGCATAAAGCGCGGTGAGCGCTTTTCGGACTCCGGAGGCAGATGGCGCACGGTCCACTCGTTATCAAACCACACGTCGTAGCCAAACATACGCATGTTAAAGAGGTAATCCAAGTCCTCGCCGCGGGTGATAAACGGGTCAAAGGCCACACGCGTAAAGGCGCGGGCGTGCAGGGCCATCAGGCCGCCGCACACGTAGTTGGAGCGCGAGATGCGGGTGCCCGAGAGCGCCTTTTTCATCCAACGGTTGAACTCGATGCGCTTGGTCCACCAACGATGGCAGATGCCCGCCTTGTCCGTGGGAGCCAGCGGCGAGCCGTCGCGATCGTAGAAATAGCCGCTCTTGACCAAGATCGGCAAGCCCTGACGCGTCTGCTGCCCCAACGCATAGGTCGCGCGCTTCATAAAGTCGGCGTCGATGACAGTCTCATCGTCATCCAAAAAGATAACCGCGTCATGCCCCAGCACAGCGGCACAGGCTAGCCCCATGTTGCGGATGGCACCGTAGCCTCGCAGGCTCACGCACTCGCCCGAACCCTTGGGCGCGATCTGAGCAACCCGGTCTGCGATGCGCGAGGCCTGGGTGTTGGTGACAACGGTGACCTTGAGCGTGGGATGCGCGTCGACAATCTCGCGCACGCGCAGCGACACATCGGCTGTGGCAGAAACGGGACAGACCACCAAAAGGATGATGCGCGGGATGTCGCACACCTGCTCAAGCGAGGCCAGGCAGCGGTCGAGTTCGGGATTGTCGGCGTTGAGTCGCGTCGAATGGTCATAGGTGCCAGGGGCGTTTGCGCAAGCGTCATCGCCCGCCCAATACGTTGGAATCACAACCGTGGCGTTCATGCCTTACCCTCCCTGCAACACAAAAACGGGACGCCGCCAAACACAGGCGACGCCCCGCGACCTAGCTGATTCCATCATACCCACTTGGGCAAATCATTGCTCGCAAGTCGCAATGTTTATTGCGGATAACCCCAAAAGAGTACCGTGGACAGGCACAATAGCCGCTCGCTCCTATGCGGCATGCTCTGCCGCCCGAGTCATGCGGGACAGGCGGACCAGCAGCATAAAGCCAACGACCAGCAGCACACCAATGGAAAGGACGCCCAGCGACGGGTTGCCGGTCAGCGAGGTGACGACCGACACCAGGAAGGTGCCCATAACGCTTGCATAACGACCAAAGATGTCAAAGAAGCCGTAGTACTCGTTGGACTTTTCCTTGGGGATAATGCGGCCAAAGTAGCTACGGCTGAGCGCCTGCACGCCGCCCTGGAACAGGCCGACCAAAATGGCAAGCACCCAAAACTCAAAGGCGGTCTTGAGGAAGAACGCGGCAAAGAGCACGATGCCCATATAGGCGGCGACCGCCACCAGGATCATGTTGAGCGTGCCCACGCGGCCGGCGAGTTTGCCGTAAATGATGGCAGACGGAAAAGCAACAAACTGCGTGACGAGCAGCGCCAGGACCAGCTGCGTCGAATCGATGCCCAAGGCCGATCCGTAACTGGTGGCCATGGAAATGACCGTGTGCACACCGTCGATATAGAAGAAGAACGCGATCATGTAGACCAGCACGGTCTTGTTGTGGGCGATCTCGCGCATGGTGTGTCCGACCTCGGAGAACACACCGCCCACGATGTGGCCAATGGTGTCTTCGGGCTTGCGCTCGCGACCGTACTTTTGCTTATAGGTGCGAATGAGCGGCAGGGTAAAGATGAGCCACCAGGCACCAGTGATGATAAACGACAGACGCGTTGCCAGCATGGTGGGGACGCCAAGAGCGGGGCCACCCATGATGAGCGCCAGGCAGATGACGAACGGCACGGTGGAACCGATATAGCCCCAGGCATAGCCCGAGCTGGACACGGCGTCCATGCGCTCGTCGGTGGTAATGTCGGGCAGCATGGCGTCGTAGAACGTCATAGAAGAGTTAAGGCCGATGGTGCACAGCACGTACACGGTCAAAAATGCCATGGCGGACATTGGGATAGCCTGCGCCAGGCAAAGCACCAGGCCCGTGAGGAAGAAGCCCAAGAAGAACTTGATCTTGTTGCCGGCGTAGTCGGCAAGCGCGCCCAGAATGGGCATGAGCATGGCAATGACCAGCGAGGCGATCGTCTGCGCATTGCCCCAGGCGACCACCAGGTCGGCCGAGGAAGCGCCGGTATTGATGGCGTTAAAGTAAATGGGCACCACCGAGGTATTGAGCAGCACGAGGGCCGAATTGCCCACATCATACATAACCCAGTTACGCTCGAGCTTGGTGTATTTCATGGACAGGGACCCTTCGTATTCGCCCGATATGCAGTTAGTTCATCGTACCCCAATTGTCCAGAACCGCCGGTAAGGATTCGGCAAAGGGGCACGCACAGGCCCTATTCCTCGCGGTCGAACTCCTCATCGGCTTCGAGCACGCGACCGCTGTAGTTGATGTGGCCGGTCACGGCGTCCATGTCGCCGGTCTCGATAAAACGTGCGACCGTGCACTCGTAATCGACCAGCGCGCGATCAAAGACCTCGGGGAAACTCTCGTTCGAGACCTCATCGGTAAAGGGATTCTTCCATGTCAGATGGCCCAGGTTACCGGTGCGCTCGGGCAGCTCCGTCGTCACGCGATGGGCAAGGCCGTCGAGCAGCGAGTAGTCGTGCACCAAGCCCTCAACCAGCGAGATCGCGCGCGTCTTTGCGGAGCCGGCCGGCTCAATCGCGCGGTAAAGTCGCTGCATATTGGCAACGGCAGCACCGTACTCCCCCGCCGGAATGTCAATGCCGTACACGCGTCCGGCAACATAGCTCATCAGCACGCCGGCAACGCGATTGATACGGTCGGTGGTAACGATCTCGCCCGCCGGCGGGTAATCGTCGACCGTAGCGCCATCGCGCTTAAGCTGCAGCATCAGCACATCCAGGTCGCTCTCGATCACGGCATGGACCTGACTGCTCGAATCCTCAAGCTCTGAATCGGACTCCACGATGCCAAACTGCTGCTCATAGACAAAGGGATGGGCGTTGCGGTCGAGCACGTAATGAGACAGCAGGCCTAGCGCAAAGGCGCGACCCAAGCTGGCGTCGCGCGGCAGCAGATGCGACACGCCGTCGCGCAGACACGCGAACTGGCGAGACATGCGCGAGCGATGCATGACCTGCGCCAGCAGCGTGCAGTCGGAAACACGCGGTGTCAGAATGTGAAAGAAAAACGGGTCGGGGCCTTGGTTGCCCAAGATAAAGGCAATGCGCTCTTCATCGGACGTGATGACGCCCTGCGGAAGACGGTCGATGCTTTCCTCGCCAAACAGATGATGGGTGATAAGCGCGGGCATAATGATCCTTTCGATTTCATTCGATGCCACCCATTATGCCCACCGCGCGCCCATGCCAAACCTGCGATGGTAAACGACGACACGCAGGCCTCTTACGCAAGCCCCAGGTGCGACTTGACCTCGGCGGCACGACGACGGGACACCGGTACCGTCGAGTTCACGCGGTCGAGCCTGAGCTCCATCAACCCCGTGGAGCCAATCTCAACATTGTGCACGTCTTCCAAATTGACCAGGTAGCTGCGATGAACGCGAATAAAGCCCTCGGAGTCCAAGCGACGCTCGAGCGAAGAGATCGACTCATTGATCAGGTACGTTCCCTCGGCGCAGATGGCGTTGCAAAAATCGGCGCGCGCCTCAAAGTAGCAGACGTCTGCGGCGGGAATGAACACCTTTTTGCCCCCGCGGTCCACCGTCAGACGCAAAGGCTGGCGCGGAGTATGGATAACACGACGGGCACCCAAGGCCGCCTCGATCTTGTCGAGTGCCTTTGACAGGCGTGCGTCCTCGACCGGCTTGACGACATAGTCGACCGCATCGAGGTTATACGCATCGGCGGCAAACTCGGCAAACGCCGTCACAAACACAACCACCGGCGGCGTCTTTAGGTTCTGCAGCGTCTCGGCAAGCTCAATTCCCGAGCGACCGGGCATGGTAATGTCTAAAAACAGCACGTCGGGCTTGTTCGACAGAATCGACTCCACGGCTTCAGTGACATTGCCCGCCTCGGCAATCTGGCCCACACGCATATCCTTTTCCAACAGATAGCGTAGCTCAGCCCTAATGGGAGGTTCGTCATCAACCACCAAGATGTTCCAGCCTTCGGACATATGTGCTTCCCCTCTTTTTTCTCAATCCAACCGCGTGCTACACCGTCAACGGCGCCGGTTCATGCGGCTCGCCGTTCAGCTCGACGATGACCTGCGTTCCCACGCCCTCCTGGGACTTCACGCGCATGCCGGAATCTTCTCCGTAAAAGAAATGGATGCGCTGAAGCACGTTGAAGAGCGCCAGGCCGCAACCTCGCTTGACGGAACCGTCGGCGGTAATGCTCTCGGGCTCCTCCAGGCGATGCTGCTCAAACAGATGTGCGCAGACCTCTTCGCTCATACCGATGCCGTCGTCCTCGACGATGATCTCCAAACCGTCATCGGTCTCGAAAGCCCTAACATGAATAGAAAGCGGCTCGGTCTCGCGCTGCGCGTGCTTGATGCAGTTTTCGAGCAACGGCTGCAAGATAAACGGCGGCACCATGCAATCGCGCACCTCAAAGTCGATATCGACCGAGACGCGCAGACGGCCGTCGCCATACCGGGCCTGCATAAGATTGATATAGCGAGTGCCCTGTTCCACCTCGTGCTCGAGCGTGGTGAGCGTATCGGAATCAGAAAGCGTCTGACGGTAGTAATTGGAAAAGTCGATCAGCAGCGACCTGGCCTTGTCCGGCTCGGTACGTACGAGCGACACGATGGTGCTGATGGTATTGAATAGAAAATGAGGATCGACCTGCGATTGCAAGGCGCGCAGCTCCACGCGGGCCGTAAGCTCGTCCTGGCGCTCGAGCTCAAAGCTTGCAAGCTGCGTGGAAATGAGGTCGGCAAAGCCCGAGGCAAGCGCCGTCTGGCGCATATCGATGCTGCTCAGACGGGGATAATACAGCTCGAGCGTGCCCACGCAATGCCCGCGCACGGTAAGCGGTGCGACAATACCGGCGCGCAGGCGCGGAAAGTAGCCACCCGTCTCGGTCGAGGCATCGCGCGAGAACACGCTTTGCTCACCGCTGTTGATCACATTGAGCGTGGTCCGCAGCACCACCGGGGTGCCCGCGGGGCATTTTGCCGAGTCCTCGCCCCAGCTTGCCAACACCTGCTTGCCGTCGGTAAAGCAGATGGCAGAGGCGATAGTTTCGGACAGGATGATCTTAGAGGCGCCCAGGGCAGCTTCGGGCGTAAGGCCGCGCGACGTGTAGGCGAATATTTTTGAAGCGATGGCGAGCGTGCGGTCGGTTGCGCTCGATGTGAGGTCATCGGGAACGACAAAGACGTACGAGAAGAAGAAGCACAGCATGACCAAGCCGGCAATGACGACAACGGCCGGAACGGGATTGGGATTATCGGTTAGATCCCAGATGAGCAGCAGGATAAGCAGCGGAACGACAATACCGAGCAAGATGGCTTGAACCACATGCTGAGCGGTACGAAAGACCTTGGTAGAGTTGTAGCTCTTGCCCAGAATCAGCCTATTGAGATCCACCGTCATCTCCTTCTTACTGACGCACCCCATAGCAATAAAGAGGGCCGCAAGCGACCCTCTCCATTGCATTATGCAATCAAATACTGTGTTTTACATCAAGCCATCGATGAACGGTAGCTTAGGCGCTGTACTTGTTTGCCTCGCCGAAGGTGCCAGCCTCGACAATCCAGCCGTCCTTCATGATGACGTCCATGTTGTCGGTGTTGAGCACGTGGATGTCGGCGGCGACGTCACCGTTGACGACCAGCAGGTCGGCGCACTTGCCGGCCTCGATGGAACCGGTCTCGTCCTCGATGTGGCACATCTTGGCACCGTTGAGAGTGGCACAGGTGATGGTCTCGACCGGGGTGAAGCCGATCTTGTCGACGAACTCGTACATCTCCTCGATGGAGCAGGTGCCGTACGGGGTGACGAAGGAGAAGGAGTCGGAGCCGATCGTCATGACGACGCCGCGCTTCTTGGCCTCGCGCAGGCAGTCGTAGTTGCGCTGCAGCTCCTTCTCGACCAGGGTGCCCTCGTACTTGTCGTGCAGCTCGGGGACGTAGACGGGCGGATAGGTGGCGTACCAAGTGGGCAGGAAGGCGATCGTCGGGGTGAAGAAGGTGCCCTGCTCGGCCATGAGGTCCATGGTGCGCTCATCGATATCGAAGCCGTGGATCAGCTGCTCGCAGCCAAAGCGGACGGAATCGTAGGCAGCGGCGTGGTTGTTGTAGCAGTGGCTCCACACGGGGATGCCGACCAACTTGGCCTCTTCGATCACGGCCTGGATCTCCTCGGAGCAGTAGTGCTGGTCGCGGCCGGAGTCCCAGCGCCAGATGCCGCCACCGGTAGCCCAGATCTTGATGGCATCGGGGTTCTCGCGCAGGCGACGACGGACGGCCTTACGCAGATCCCAAGGACCGTCGACCTGATCGCCCCAGGGGTGCGATTCCTTGTTGAGCTCCTGGCTGCAGTGGTGGGAGTCGCCGTGGCCGGCAACGCGGCAGAAGCCGAGGCCGGTTGCCAGAACGCGCGGGCCCTTGAAGACGCCCTTGTCGATGCAGTCACGGATCTGGATACCAAAGCGGCCAATCTCGCAGACGGTGGTGAGGCCGTGGGTGAGGCAGTCGTAGGCCTGCTTGACGGCGATGGCCTGCTTCTCGAGGAGCGGCTGCATGACCCAGTCGGTGTCATCGTCGGTCAGGTTGCCCGAGAAGTGCAGGTGGGTGTCGATCAGGCCGGGAAGGACGGTCTTGCCGGCGGCGTCGATAACCTCAACGCCCTCGGGAAGGTCCTGCATAGCACCGGCATACTCGATCTTGCCGTTGTCGTCGACGAGAACGAGGGAGTTCTCGACCGGCTCGGCACCGGTACCGTCGATGAGCTTGCCGCCAACGATTGCATACTTAGTGGACATGGTTCCTCCTTATGGATCCATATAGTGGGCGAGGCCATGTTGGGTTAAGGCCTCACAAAGCTACCCAAGTGCTGCCGGGTTCGGTGCGCGGGAGAGAGGGTTCCGCGCACCCGATCCGCCCCGGCTCGGCGTTATTTTTTGCGGGAATTGGTGAAGGCCATGAGGGCCAGGCCAACAGCCAGCCAGCCGATCACGATGCTCCACTCCACCATGTTGAGGGAGGCGGGAGAGAACGGGATCACGAGCAGGCCAATGATGGTGCCGCAGGCAACGATAGCGAGGCTGATGCCAAACTTGCCGCCGGGCACCTCGTAGGGACGAGGCAGGTCGGGCTCGGTGAAGCGCATGCGCAGGCAAGCGAGGGCGACCATGCCGCAGGAGAAGATGAAGGCGAGAGCCGACACGTTGGTCAGAGGGATGAGCATGTTCTTGCCCAGGAACGGACCGACGACGGTGATGACGCCCAGAACGACGCAGGCGAGCTTGGGAGCGCCGGACTTGGAATCGACCTCGGCGAACTTCGCGGGCAGCTGGCCCTTGCGGCCCATGGCGAGCATGATGCGGCTCGTGGCGCCGTAGAAGGAGTTCATCGGGCCCATGGGTCCAAGCGTGGCGATGACGAGCATGGCCAGGTACAGGAGCATGTTGATGCCCTTGAGGCAGGCAAGCGCGGGAACCGGGCTCTTAACAAACTCATGCCAGTCGAGGATGGTGCCGAACGAGTAGATGCAGACCATGTAGAAGCCGCCGGCGGCCAGCAAAGCCAAGGAGATGATCTTGCCGAACTTGTTCCAGTTGAGGCCCTCGGCTGCTTCCTCAGCCTGCTGAGGAATTGTGTCGAAGCCGGCGTAGAAGAACGGGGTCAGAACCAGGACCGAAACGATGCCTGCGAACAGGCTGGTGCCCTCGGTAGCGGGCTTGCCGCCGCCAGCACCGGTGACCTGGGAGAACACGGGCATGGCGTTGTCCGGCGAGCCGGTGAACAGCGAGACGCCCATGGCGAGCAGCATGCCGCAGAGCAGGGCCTTGGTCAGGAAGGCCTGCAGCTTGGCGGCCGAGCTGGCACCGCGGAAGTTGAGGAAGATGACGTAGACTGCAAAGCCGAGCGCAATCAGCGTCGGGAACAGGTAAACGTCGGCGCCCAGGATGGTGTAGAGCTTGACGGCGCGCAGCCACTCAAGGCCGGGCAGGCTGCCGAACATCTCTGACACGAGGGTCGAAATGGCGATGGCCTCCCACGGGCACAGGATGCCGTTACCCAGGGCCAAAAGCCATCCGGTGATGTAGCTCAGCGTACGGCCAAAGCTACGATCGACATACTCGACGATGCCGCCCGAAATGGGGATAGCAGCCGTGAGCTCACCGAAAACAGCTCCGACGGGCACGAGGAAGATTGCACCCAAGAGGAATGCGATCATAGCGGGAACGGGACCGCCGCCCACGACCATCCAGTCGCCGACCTGCAGAACCCAACCGGTACCGATGATGGCACCGAAACCGATGGTGAAGAAGTTCCAGAGCGAAAGCGTTTTCTTCATGCCGCCGTTATCCTCGACTGCAACTTCTGCGTTCTTGTCCGCCATTGTTCCCCTCCTTTCCTTTTTGACGCCCCTTGACGTCACCCCTTGCGCGGTCCGTTTCGCCGCGCACTTTTATTTCGTAGCTTTAAGATACGGCCTTGGCACAGCAGCTCCGCTTGTAGCTCGACCGAAGGCAGAACTGCAAAACGAGCGGCGCCATTTTTGGGACGAACGGCGGGAAACGTCATTCGTCTTGGACGCTTTCATCTTGTCTGCTTTTGAATACCTGTTGCCGTGACGCTTGGCGCGCGGCGCGGCAACGTTCATACCATTTGTCAGGCTTTTGGCGCACATACCCATGTGTCGTGCATCTTTTTATGTAGGATAGACAAGTTACACATGAGGCAAGGTGATTCGAATGGCATACGGATACAATGACGGCGACCAACGGCCACAAAGCGTGCGCCTTGCCGGCCGCACCACGCCAACGCCCAGAAGCACCTCCGACAACGACAACCCGCAGCGCCCCCAAGAGCAACTCGGGGCTTCTTCGCGGCAACAAAGCCGTACCGTGCAGCAGTCAGACCGCGTGAGCACGAGCGCACGCCAACGCCAGATCGACACATCGCAGCCGCGCCGCTACGATCGCCGTAAGACCGACTACTACGTCAAGCGCTCCTTTTCGCGACCTCAACGCGATCGCGGCAATTCCGCCCCTCACCCTGCGTCGCACACCACAAGCCACGCGCTTCCGGCCCGCCGTCTACGCCTTACGCTTTGCTCCATCGCCGCCTGCCTCGTCTTTGTGTTTTTGGGATCCTGTATCTCCCACGGATCAGCCGGTCTTGAGCCCACTGCCGAGGACAGGCTGCTTAAAGCTCCCGTCGCGCCCGGTTACTCCTTTGCGTTCTCGACCCCACGCTCGCAATGGCAGGCCGGCACCATGCCCCACATCTACCAAATTGACCCCGCATGGTCGGAGCTGCCCTATGCCGGTGGCACTATTCGCGAAAACGCTTGCGGTCCTACCTGCCTCACCATGGTCTATATCTTTAAGACCGGCCATACCGATAAGACGCCGGTCGATATATGCGCGCTGGCCGAAGCCGGCAACTACGCCCCCACCGGTGCCACCGAGTGGTCGTTTATGACAGGCGGTGCGTGGCAGCTGGGGCTCAACGGAACACAGCTCTATAACGATCGCGAATCGATTACCCAAGCACTTCGCTCGGGTACGCCCGTCATCGCCGCAGTGCGCCCCGGTACGTTTACCAACGTAGGCCACTACATCGTGCTCTACGGCATCGACGATGCCAACCAGATTGGCGTCTACGACCCCAACTCGGCCAGCCGCAGCGCCCGCCGCTGGGGCGTCGTAGAGGTTCTCAACGAAATCGAAGCCATGTGGGCCTACTACTAGTCATTGGGCACTCATTGGGGACAGACTTAAATGAGTACCTGTGAACTGTGCCCCGCTTTGGACACTCATTGTGGGCTGCACTTTACGCAGCTGATCGGTGCTACTCATTTAAGTCTGTCCCCAATGACCAGCCCTAGGCTGCCGGCAGAAAAGGAGCGTCCCCAAGTGCCGGGTTTCATGAACAGCTACCTCAATAGCAAAAGCCCCGCAGTCGGAGCGGACTGCGGGGCTCATGAAGAGAGGCTAGTTTGTGGGCACTTTGCCTGGCGCCCACGAGAGAGGCAACAGAGTAGAGACTACTCGTGGATGCGGGTACCGGAGAGGCCGGCCATGGTCTCGGCGGCCTTGTCCAGAGCACCGATGATGCAGGTGCGGCCCTTGCGGGAACGCGCGAACTTGATGGCAGCGCGGACCTTGGGCTCCATGGAACCCTTGCCAAACTGACCCTCGTCGGCCAGACGCTCGGCCTCGTCGGCGGTGAGGTCCTCGAGCTCCTCCTGGTTGGGCTTGCCAAAGTTGATGGCGACATGCTCAACGGCGGTCAGCAGGAACAGGACGTCGGCGTCGCAGTCCTCGGCCAGCAGCTCGCCGCCCAGGTCCTTGTCGATGACGGCGGGAACGCCCTTGTAGCAGCCCTTGTTCTCGTAGTCGCGGACGACGGGGATGCCGCCGCCACCGCAGGCGATGACGATGAACTCGTTGTCGAGCAGGTTGAGGATGGAGTCGGCCTCGACGATCTTCTTGGGATCGGGGGAGGCGACGACGCGGCGCCAGCCGCGGCCGGAATCCTCGACGAAGACCTTGGAGGGGTCCTCGGCCATGAACTCCTTGGCCTGCTCCTCGGTGTAGAAGGGGCCGATCGGCTTGGTCGGGTTCTTGAACGCGGGATCGTCGGGGTCGCACTCGATCTGGGTGACGACGGTGGCGGCGTGCCAACGCTTATAGCGCTTGTGCATCTCGCGGCCGATGCCCTGCTGCAGGTGATAGCCAATGTAGCCCTGGGACATGGCGCCGCACTCGGGCAGCGGCATCTCGGGGGTGCCGATGGCATCGTGGGCAGCGGCGAAGGCGTTCTGGATCATGCCGACCTGCGGGCCGTTGCCGTGGGTGATGATGATCTCGTTACCCTGCTCGATGAGACCGAGGAGAGCGTGGGCGGTGTTGCTCACGGCCTCGATCTGCTCGACGGGGTTGTTGCCGAGGGCGTTGCCGCCAAGGGCGACGACAATACGATCGGGCTTGCCAAGAGGCTTAGACATTGCTGGAATCCTTTCTGTAAAAGGCCTACAACCCATTAATAACCCGCGTCCGTGCGATACGCGAGTTTATTAAGGTTTATATTCTCTTTATCGCTCATTTTATTCATTTTGAAAATACCTAAGCGGCGAACGGTCGATTTTACCCGCTCAGCGTAAAGAAGCCCAGTTCAGGCATATCTACGCCATTTACGTGCAACTTTATTTAAATAGAGCAGGGATTAGACCAGATTATGCAAACTATATCTTTGCTAAACACAAAACGGACAGCGCAATATCTTACTCGCACTATACGCGATTCTATACATTAATTTGACGAGTATGCACCCCTGCAAAAACATGGGGCTTTTCATCCAACATAAGGGATAGCCGATCGCGCTTCACCCCGCGGCAAGCGACTGCGAGTTCGCAGTATGGAACTTTACCGTCGGCTTCTGCATGAACGCTGCCGACGCCCTTTCGCTCCTGCGCGCCCAAGCAGCCGAGAACGCTAACGGCGCCACTGCCAACCTGGCCACCCTCAACAACGGCGCCGCCAGCCTTTTCGCAAAGTACCGTGCTGGCTCGCTGGCTTTGAGGCCTAAGTGAGCTTTGCTATTTGCCAATTTTTGTATGATTTGGGTCAAATCTATTTGTCAATTTTTGTATGATTAGGGGCAAATCTATTTGCCAATTTTTGTCAATGAGGTGTTTTAATGCTACGCCGCAAGGTCACTGATAGGCTTTTGAGCTGGAAGAATAACTCCCATAAGGCCCTGCTTGTTACCGGTGCGCGTCAGATTGGCAAGAGCTATGCGATTCGCGCGTTTGGAAAGAGCAACTACGCTTCGTATTATGAGGTCAATCTGCTACTTGATGCCGAGGCAAGAGACGTACTTGTTGGCGCTAAGAACTCCATTGACTTCATCAACCGTGTGGCCCTTCTTGCGGATGCACCGCTTGTTGAAGGAGACACGCTTATCTTCGTCGATGAGATTCAGGAGTATCCGCAGATCGTTACACTTATGAAGGCGCTGGTCGAGGACGGACGCTTTAGCTATGTCTTCTCGGGGTCTATGCTTGGGACTGAGTTTAAGGGGATCTCTTCTTTTCCGGTAGGGTATGTCGAGCACATTGTTATGCGGCCGATGGATTTTGAAGAGTTTTGTTGGGCAAACAGCGTCAGCGAAAATGTGCTTGCAGATATTCGCAGCCGCCTTGTCGAGAGACGTCCCGTCGAAAACTATATTCATGAGGCGATGCTCAAAAACTTTAGAGCCTATATCGTTTGCGGCGGCATGCCGGAGGTCGTTCAGAACTATATCGATTCGGGCTATTCGCTCGTGAGAACGCGTGAGCTTCAAATTCAGCTAGTCGATCAGTACAAAAGCGATATCTCTAAATATGCATCGACTCGAGCGTTTAACGTTCGCTCCATTTTCGAGCAAATTCCCGTTCAGCTTGAGGCGGAGTCCCATCGCTTTATCGTCTCGTCTCTAGGCGAGGGAGCTCGTCTTCAAAAATACGAGCAGGATTTCCTATGGCTGGTGAACGCAGGCGTTGGATTGATGGTCCCCCAGGTGACGGAGGCCCGGAGTCCTCTTAAGAGGACAGAGAAGGCGACCGCCTTTAAACTATACGAGTCTGATACAGGCATGCTCGCATCACGGTATCCCGGCAGCACGGCGCGCGCCGTCTACCTTGACATGAAAACCCCCAACCTCGGCGGCCTCCATGAGAACGTGGTCGCACAGGAACTCGTTGCCCTCGGAGCAGATACGTGGTACTACCAAACGCGTGAGGTCGGTGAAGTCGACTTTGTAATCGAAGGTGCCCGCGGGCATGTTGTCCCAATCGAAGTCAAATCGGGCAAGAAAGTTCGAGCACATGCAGCCCTCGACCGTTTGATGAGTGTGGGCGAGTACAAAATTCCCGAGGCCGTTGTGCTGAGCCACGAAAACCTTTGCAAAGAGGGCAAGATCCTTTACGTTCCAATCTATATGACATTCTGTCTTGATGAGTTTATGGAAAAGGACGACCCCAACAACGATTTCTCGTTTGCACCCATATCTCTCTAGGTCATCTGAGTCCGCAAGCCAGCCCCCACGCCCAAAGTACTGCGCCTTTCGCGCCAAAGGCGCGAAACAGCAAGGGGATAGAAGGCAGCGACAACCAACTCCCCCACTATGCCCAAAGTGCTGCGATGTTTCGCGCAAAGCGCGAAACAGCACTGGGGCAGCAGAAGGCCACAGCTAGCCCTCCATGCCCAAAGTGGCGCGTGGTTTCGCGGCCACGCCGCGAAACAGCGACCGGGACAAGGCACCCCCACAGCCACGTCCTTCATTCAGCCCCACAATCCGAGGACGTAGTCGTAGCAGGATCTGAGGGCTGACCTTCGCGGACACTCCGCAGGACGAAAGAACCCCCGCCGCACGTAGTGCGCAGCGGGGGTTCTTTCATGTCCGAGGACGTCCGCGAAGGTCAGCCCTCAGATCCTGCGGCGGGAGACCTAAGCCTCGTTGTACACCGTCTTGAGCTTCAGCAGGTGCTGATAGCGGTCCATAGCGGCCTGCTCATTCTCCTTGAAGAGCTCCTCGGCGCGCTCGGGGAAGGAACGCGTCAGCGAAGCGTAACGGGCCTCGTTCATCAGGAACTCCTGATAACCGCCCGCGGGCTCCTTGGAATCGAGCGAGAACTTCTTGCCGGCAGCAGCCTCGGGGTTGAAGCGGAAGAGGTTCCAGTAACCGCACTCGACAGCCTTCTTCATCTCGGCCTGGCAGTTCTGCATGCCGCCCTTCTTGATGGAGTGCATCTCGCAGGGGCTGTAGCCGATGATGAGGGACGGGCCGTCGTAGGCCTCGGCCTCGTGAATGGCCTTGAGGGTCTGAGCCGGGTTGGCGCCCATGGCAACCTGTGCCACGTAGACGTAGCCGTAGCTCATGGCGATCTCGGCCAGAGACTTCTTCTTGGTCACCTTACCGGCAGCGGCGAACTGAGCGACCTGGCCCAGGTTCGAGGCCTTGGAGGCCTGACCGCCGGTGTTGGAGTAGACCTCGGTGTCGAAGACGAAGACGTTGACGTTGTGGCCGGAAGCCAGGACGTGGTCCAGGCCACCGAAGCCGATGTCGTAGGCCCAGCCGTCGCCGCCGAAGATCCAGAAGGACTTCTTGGTGAGGTAAGCCTTGTCGGCGAGGATCGCCTTGGAGGCGTCGCAGCCGCACTTCTCAAGCTCGGCAACGTAGGCAGCGGCAGCGGTCTTGGAAGCCTCGGCATCGTTGACGGAGTCGAGCCAAGCCTGGCCGGCGGCCTTGAGCTCATCGGACGGACCATCGGCAGCAATGATGTCCTGGGTAGCGGCGATCAGCTTGTGCTGAACGGCCTCATAGCCAACGGCCATGCCCAGACCATGCTCGGCATTATCCTCGAACAGGGAGTTGTTCCACGCCGGGCCGTGACCGTCCTTGTCCTTGCAGTAAGGAGCGGTGGCAGCGGGGTTGCCCCAAATGGAGGAGCAGCCGGTGGCGTTGGAAATGAACATGCGGTCGCCGGCGACCTGGGTCACCAGACGTGCATAGGCGGTCTCAGCGCAGCCGGCGCAGGAGCCAGAGAACTCCAGGTAAGGCTGCTTAAACTGGCTGCCCTTGACGTTGGCCGCGATGAGCTCCTTCTTCTCGGAGACGTTCTCGACCATGTAGTCCCAAACGGGCTGCTGGTCCATCTCCTGCTCGGTGGGAACCATCTCGAGGGCGCCCTTGGGGCAGACCTTGACGCAGTTGGTGCAGCCCATGCAGTCGAGCGGGGACACGGCCATGGTGAACTTCATGCCCTTGGCCTTGGGGCCCATAGCGTCGAGCGTGCGGGTAGCCTCGGGCGCGGCTGCAGCCTCGTCCTCGGTCATCGCGAACGGACGGATGGTGGCATGCGGGCACACATAGGCACACTGGTTGCACTGGATGCACTTGGTCTCGTCCCAGTGAGGAACGACCACAGCGACGCCGCGCTTCTCGTATGCGGAGGCGCCCAGCTCAAACTGGCCGTCGGCGCAATCGACGAAGGCGGAAACAGGCAGACTGTCGCCGTCCATGCGATCGATGGGCTCGAGCAGGTTCTTGACCTGCTGGGCGATAGCGGACTTGGTCTCCTCGGAGAGCTCGACGGGAGCGGCATCCTCGGCGGTAGCCCAGTCGGCCGGAACCTCGAACTTACGGAAGGCGGTAGCGCCGGCATCGATGGCCTTGTGGTTGGCGTCGACGATAGCCTGGCCCTTCTTCATGTAGGACTTGGTAGCCGCGTCCTTCATGTACTGCAGGGCGTCCTCGGCGGGCAGGACCTTGGCCAGCGCGAAGAAGGCGGACTGGAGCACCGTGTTGGTGCGCTTGCCCATGCCGACCTTGGCGGCCAGGTCGATAGCGTCGATCAGGTAGACGTTGACGTTGTTGTTCGCGATGTAGCGCTTGGCCACGGCGGGCATGTGCTCGGCGAACTCCTCGTCGCTCCACTGGCAGTTGACCAGGAAGGTGCCGCCCGGCTTGACGTCGCGGACCATCTTGAAGCCCTTGACGATGTAGCTGGGGTTGTGGCAGGCGACAAAGTCGGCCTTGGTCACGTAATACGGCGAGCGAATCGGGGAATCACCAAAGCGCAGGTGCGAGACGGTAACGCCGCCGGTCTTCTTGGAGTCGTACTGGAAGTAGGCCTGAACGTACTTGTCGGTGTGGTCGCCGATGATCTTGATCGAGTTCTTGTTGGCGCCGACGGTACCGTCGCCACCCAGACCCCAGAACTTGCACTCGATGGTGCCGGGGGCTGCAGTGTTGGGCGCATCCTCGGCCTCGGGCAGGCTCAGGTTGGTCACGTCATCGACGATGCCGATGGTGAACTCGCGCTTGGGCTCGTCCTTCTTGAGCTCCTCGAAGACAGCGAACGCGGACGCGGGAGGCGTGTCCTTGCTGCCCAGGCCGTAACGGCCGCCGACGACCTTGATGCCCGTCTTGCCGGCCTCGTAGAGAGCAGAAACGACGTCCTGGTAGAGCGGCTCGCCGATGGAACCCGGCTCCTTGGTGCGGTCCATGACGGCAATCTTCTTGACGGTCTCGGGGAGAACGTCGACAAAGTGCTTGATGGAGAACGGACGGAACAGGCGAACCTTGACCAGGCCGACCTTCTCGCCGTGAGCGTTGAGGTAGTCGATGACTTCCTCGAGCACGTCGCAGAAGGAGCCCATGCACACGACGACGCGGTCGGCATCGGGAGCGCCGTAGTAGTTGAACAGGCCGTAATCGGTGCCGAGCTTCTCGTTGATCTTCTTCATGTAGCCCTCGACGACGGCGGGAAGCTCGTCGTAGACCTTGTTGCAGGCCTCACGGTTCTGGAAGAAGATATCGCCGTTCTCATGGCTGCCGCGGGTGTGCGGGTGCTCAGGGTTGAGCGCATGGTCGCGGAAAGCCTGGACGGCGTCCATGTCGCACATCTCGGCAAGATCCTTGTAGTCCCACATGGCGACCTTCTGGATCTCGTGGCTGGTGCGGAAGCCGTCGAAGAAGTTAAGGAACGGGGTCTTGCCCTCGATGGCGGCAAGGTGAGCCACCGGCGAGAGGTCCATGACCTCCTGGACGTTACCCTCGGCGAGCATGGCGAAGCCGGTCTGACGACAGGCCATGACGTCGGAGTGATCGCCAAAAATGTTCAGGGCGTGGGAAGCGACGCAACGCGCGGAGACGTGGAAGACGCCCGGGAGCTGCTCGCCCGCGATCTTGTACATGTTCGGGATCATCAGGAGCAGACCCTGAGAAGCCGTGTAGGTGGTGGTCAGAGCACCGGCACCCAGCGAACCGTGAACGGTACCGGCTGCACCTGCCTCGGACTCCATCTCGACGACCTTGACCGGGGTGCCGAAGATGTTCTTGCGACCCTGGGCCGCCCACTGGTCGACATGGTCGGCCATCGGGCTGGACGGCGTAATGGGATAGATTCCCGCTACCTCGGTGTACGCATACGAAACATATGCGGCCGCCTCGTTGCCGTCCATAGACTTAAACTTACGCGCCATATACCCCTCTCCTCTCATATAGGTATACAGGCCCCGGCGATTGCCGGGATATTGGCGTGATGGGATTTACGCTGTTGCTTCCAATCATCTGGCAGGCAGGCTCAGCAGCAGGTACGTGGCGTGGAGAGAAGACATGCCGAGGCGAGGGGCAACTGATGCGCCCCACAGACCCGACCGCCCGTCTTGCACATGACCGAGCGCCGCAAAGGCCGCATGCCGGATGCTCCCGGGCACGCCCCGGCGATGGGAAGCGCCCGCAACGGAAATCCGCATGCGGGTTTATTGTACCCCGCCGTCAAGTGTAATTTCGGCAAATATAGGCGGGCGGTAAAGGTTTACCTTGGGTGACCATCAAGGGCAAAATTGATCCTTCCGTCACCGAGGGACCAAATGGCAGCTGCGGTGAAATAGGAACTGTTTTTGCCGGCCGTAGCCTTAAACAGCCCCTATTTCACCGCAACTTATTTAGGAGATGAGTCAGAGGGCGCCGAGGGGGATGGCGTAGGTTGTGGATTCTCCGAGCTTGAGCTCGTCACCGGGGTTGAGCTGGGCGGAGCGGCCGGGCTCGACCTGGGTGCAGACGTTCGTCGCGTCGTTTACCACCACGGTTCCGTTGGTGGACGACAGGTCCTCAACGTACCAGACATTTTGGTCATCGCACCACACGTGGGCATGGCGAGCCGAAACGTCATCGCCCACATCGGTGATGCCGCCCTCCCCCGTTGCCAGCGCGCCGATCTCGACGCCTTCCTCACTCGGCTGAATCCAGCGCGGGACGCTCACCGCGTAGCCGTTTTGCACGCGCAGCAGTCCCAGCGGATGCGCCGGCGCGACCTCGTGCTCGCCCGACTTGGAACCAAGGCGGGCGTGAGAGCAAACGGCATAGGGAACGAATCTTGCGGATGTACTCCTCGACGTCAGGCAGGTAAGCCCCACGAAGTCACCGGGGAGGCCCAAGCGGCCCGGCACCACTTCCAGATTCTGACCAGGGCGAGTCGTTCGCCGGTGGCTGAAGGCTCGCTCCCACCCAAAAGGGGAGATTCGCGTTGTTCCCCAATCGCTCTCGCATCTTTCATTTTGCTCGAGGTGGGCTATAAAAACTTTCCTGGTGAAAGGCGGCGATTGGTTTCCTTTCTTTCTAGAGGAGCGCGCCTGTAATCTGTTTTCATCCTAAATCAAGTTGAGATCGGACCTTCCAGAGGCAAGTCGACTCAAACTGCGAGGCTCCATGTTGGAATAAAGAGCGCTGTCGAAGTGCCAACAACACAAAGCTTGCCAGTCTCAAATAGAACCTTTTGGGAGTCCGATTGGGCCGCACACCGAATCCCCGCTGGTGGTTTTTTATAGCTGCGTAACAATAAACAAGGTTAGTGCCAGTCCAGCATGAAATTGAGGAACGTATGCATTTTTTCTCAGTAAGTGATCGTCGTTACTGCTTCGATGAGGTCACTCGCAATTGCTTTCAGGTTGACCAAGCATCAGAAGATGCGCTTCGCATATTTGAAGCATCGGGAAGAACGGTCAACTCGAAGTTGCTAACAAAGTCACTTGCTGCGAAAGGCTACGACCAAACGACCATAGCAGAACTTGAAGACGACATTGATGAGTATCAACGATTGTCTGAGCGGACTTTCTTAACAAAAGACACGCCTCGAAAACTTAGATCCATCGAACTCCACGTTTCACATGCATGCAACCTTGGTTGTAGTTACTGTTTTGCCGGTAAAGGAGATTATGGAACGTCTCCTCTGCTGATGACAGACGAGATAGCCTTCAAGGCGGTCGACTACCTCGTCGCAAGTTCATCGGAAAACGAAACGCTTGCAATCGTCTTTTTTGGTGGGGAACCCATGATTAACGAGCCGCTGATATGGAAAACGGTCGACTATTCAAAAAGAATATACCCCAATAGAAACTTTACCTATTCTATTACGACCAACGGAACGCTTTTGAATGACACTGCTGTGAATTCTTTCAAGGAGCACGGGTTTTCTGTTCTGATTAGTCTCGATGGTACAGGATGCAAGCACGATGCATCGCGCCCGTACAAGACGGGAGGCGGCTCTTTCTCCGATATCGACAAAAACGTTCGTCGTTTTTCCGAGTCGTTCCCCTTCGGCGCAAGAGCGACCTTAACAAATAATAACTGTAACCTTGTTGAAGACTATCTTCAGTTTAAAGAGATGGGCTTCAGAAGGATTTACTTCTCGCCCGTGAGCTCATTCGATGAGAATATCAAACTCGACGAACACTCATTAAACAAAATCAGGGCGGGCCTAATAGATTTGGCGGATCAATATCTCAAACAGATTGATCAAGGGGAAAAGCCCTTGTTTAGAACATTGAAAACTGCAGTTGATTTGATTATGAGCAACAGGATCGCCTTTGTCGGATGCGGGGCTGGCAGGCGTTTTATTTCCGTGACTCCCGAAGGGGACGTATACCCCTGTCACAGGTTTGTCGGGATGATGCGATTCAAAATGGGCAACATCGTCACCGGAATTGACGAAACTAGGTATATTGAAAACTGGAGTCAGGGTGTCGAAAAAAGAATTGACTGTACGGACTGTTGGGCTCGGTCTTTCTGTGGTGGGGGCTGTAGCTGGGAGGCTGCAGACGAGCACGGCTACTTGCCCAAGAGTCTACACCCTGCATCATGTGAATATAGAAAAATGTGCTACGAGATGGCTTTTGACCTTATTTCCCGCCACTCATCTTCGCAGGAGAAAAATCAACGAGAAGCTACTGTATCGGAATAAGCGGTTCAGCGCATTGCTGTCACCATTGTGGAGGTGTTCGTTCTTCTGATTACCGCCTGCGAAGCCTATTGCTACGTTCGCCGAAACCATTCTAGAAATATGGTGAACTAGACATCTTGGTTTGTTATACACAATATTGAGGTTTTTCTGCACTCAAAGGGAGGTAGTCGTGAAGCATATTCATCCGATTAATCCAGGAAGTGGCGACGAGGCAGGCGTGAAGCCGATGTCTTTTGACTGCCTCTTGGGCATTACTGACATCTGTACTGTTTATGATAAAGCAGATGGCTGTGGTGCATACGATTACTGCGACTATGACATGGATGGCGGCAGCATCTGCGTTGTAGATCACTGTGGCATTGATCAAACGTAGTCTCTAATTGGATTAAGGTGAGGAGCTGTTATGAAGCATATCCATCCTGTTGGTTCAAATGAACATACTCCCGTTGAGCCTTGTTGTCTTGGAGTTGATATATGCAATTTTTACGACATCGCCGAGTGCCCTGTTGCGGATTGGTGCTATGTCGATAAAGAATCAAGCTGTGTTTTGCCAGCAGATTGGTGCGATCCAGTTGACGAGTAGTTTTTGTGTCTAGGAACTATTTGGTCCAATTCAAAATAAGATGGGGACAAATACCAAAATCTCGTGTCTGGGAGGAGTTATGCCATTATTGCAAGGTCTCGTTGGATTAACCTTTGTACTTGCTTTATATCTGGCACCTTTTTTATTGTTATTCTTCATTATCCGATTCTTTCTTCGGAAAAAATAGGAGTATCACGCAAACATTAGCGTAGCTTTCTTCCAATATGAGCCGAGCATTGGCAAGTGGAATAAGAAGCCCGACCGTTCGTCACATGAAAGTGATCGGACGGGCCTCTCAATTTAACCCGGGCCGCCACCCATAGCGGCTTTCCGGGCGTATTTTCGGTGCAAAGCAATCGTCAGTTTAATCCTATGCGTCGATACCGCATTTCATTTGTTCGGCTCGTATTCTACGGCCTTGTAACCCTCGCACTCTCCGGCAAACGGATTGAACACGAAGGCAGAGATGATGTGTGCGTGGACATCGAGGCTGCTGTAGGCAACATACTGGGGCATGGACCCCCGCTGCGCGTGGCATGCGGCCCGGCATATTCATTGCCGTCCAACCCCGTGTAGTTGCAGCAAAGGGTGGAACCTCAATGCTCAGCTCATGTTGTCCGTGGGACACGAGAATTGTAAGTACACTTTGGTGTGATTCTCACGATGATACTGAGCCACCTGGAATAAGATACGTCGCGACAACACTTCGCTTCACCTCTGTCTCGACAAGACAACGTAGACTAAAGTTTCCTTTAGTAAGAGAATGAGAACTATATCTGAAAGCGTTGCGATGGCGTGAAGGCACCGAGTCCGAACCGACTGAATGCTACGTGCATCTGCATCGCTTTTTGTTATCTCTGTCAGTTGGGTAGCACTACACTTGTCAGCATTTACCCCGGTACATGCTGCCTAAATCCACTACCCCTTCTACCGCGCCGACCATCTCGTCATCGTGAGAGACAATGATGATCAGCTGGCTTTGCTTGTTGCGCTTAACATAGGCCGCAAGCTCGGCGCGGCTTACAGCGTCTAACCCAGTCGTGGGCTCGTCGAGTACCAAAACTGACGACTTGCGTGAAATCGCCGACCATAAGTACACTCGGCGCAGCTCACCGCCCGAAAGCGCGGAGCAACGTTTCCCGAGCAACTCCTTCACGCTGTTTTCCAGCGAAAGTAGGCCATCTACACCCCGGTGATAGGAAGAAAAGGGCGTGTCGAAATACTCTAACAGCTCTTTCACCGTTTCGTCCGGCGCGAAGCACGACTGTGGGCAGCACGATATCTCTCTCGCACGTATGTAATCCAAGTCGCATTCTTCGATTGGCACGCCGTTGTATTTTACTTTGCCTTTCGATGAGTATAGCCCGAGCATCAAGTAAAGAAGCGACGTCTTGCCTCTTCCGTTTTCCCCAACTATGCAATATGTACCAGGACCGGAAAACTTGAAAGAAAACCCGCCGAGGACCTCTCGGACAGATCCGTCTGGAAGGGCAACCGAGAATTCCAAATCAGATACCGAAATGTCATTTATTTCATCGAGTTTAGCTAAATCGGTCCGATTCCACCCCGATCTCTCCTTTTCTCTCGTCGCGATAGCCGTCCTATCCCATGATGCTTTGGCATCTTGATAGGATTTGAACAATGACATCATACTTTTCAAAGTCTTAAAGAGAACCGCGAAGTATGTACCGATGATAGTGTACTCGCCTATTGACATAGTTCCGTTAATGATTCGTACTCCGGAAACAACAAGTATCACCGCTTGAAACAACGCTGCGAAAAGACCATCGAGCGATGTCAGAGAATATGATAGCTTTCCGGAGCGCAAAACTTTGGGAAAATAGCTCTTAAACCCAGCGTCGAGCGCTTGTTCGCTCTTGCCGTACGAAGATGTCAGTTGAATGTTGAGAATCTGATTAAGCTGCGATGCAATTGCGGCGTAAAAGGCGCTGTCCGCCTCTTTCTTCTCATACGTGACCCTATACAAAAGTTTCCTCAACCCAGTAATTACACAGAAATACACGATGAGGAGAATGATGGAAAACACCGCGAGAGTTGAATCAATTGACCATATGATAAGCAATACGATGGGAATGGCTACAATGGACAGCGGCGCACTGATAAAATTCGCCAAAACGAAGGATGAGACCACGCTAGAGTCGGAAATAATCCGTTGCGTTGTATAGGCTGGATCGATGGTCCGACTCACCAAGTAATCGTCTCTTTCAAAACGCAAGACGGCCTCCCTGAGAAGATCAAAGGAAAGTCTCGTGGTTATGCGAATGGAAAGTGTTCCTGCAAAATAAGTAAAGAGGGTGGAGAAAACTCCTATTGACGCAACCAGGAGCGCGAAGAGTACGGCGTCTCTTTCGCTGCGGTTACCGAGAAGAAAATCTAAGAATTTCCCGTTCACGTATGGCATGGCATAGGAGAGAGCGGTTCCAATCACCGTGATAGCAATGAAGACGAAAGCCCCTTTTGCTCTGATGAACCTCGAGAGAACGCATCGAATCAAGGAAGGCCCCAATCTACCCGCCACAAAACATCAATCACTGATACCTTACACCTCAACACAACAGGAGCGAAGATTTGCCAATGAGACTGCTTTAAGATTGCCTTGGGCCAATACGATCTCAAGCTCTTCCTACAAGAGAGTCGGAATCGGACATCTCCTCCGACGAACCTGGCAATCGGGCGGTTGAAATATCTTTTTCAACCGCCCGATTGCCACAATAGATTTGAGCATCCGCCCACAAACGTCCGCGTTTTATACCCATCAAATCCTTTGCCTTTTGTCGTCTAGACTAGAAAAATCGCTCGAAATAACGCAACCGGCCTGCTCGCTTGAAGAAACCTAAGCCCGTAACGTAGATGTGCAAACTTCCGAAACGCCTTGCGCGGCATAGTGCGTATAAACTTCGTCAACCGCCTCAGAAATATCTGAGTATCGCGCCGGGTCAAAAGCATACGATGTCGCAGCTATACCCTGCACCCATTCGGAACGCGGATTAATTGAATAGCCACACAGCATCATCATACATGCATCTAGACCTGATTTCCCAAGTATCCGACGTATTGATGAGAGCATCGCGGGTCGCCCCCGCACCATCGTCGTCACCCCTATTAGCAGTATTTACCGTTTTTCTCTAAATGCGTATCGCCACCCTTAAGAATACGAAGTGTTTTATCCAGACCCGATTGTCCTCCATCTCAAACGAAGGGATAAGGAATCTCATCCGGAATCGGCAGTAACGGAGGATTCACAACGACAAGCGAAAAACATGAGTCATCTCTCAGAGGGGAGTAAAGGCTCCCCTCAAGCACCCTAGTTTCGTCATCCAAAGAGTTGATGGCAGTGTTTTTCTTACAAAGGTCGACAACAAAAGGGTTGATTTCTACAGATGTTACATCCATGCCACAGTTGGTAAGTATCAGGCCCTGTATTCTGGGGCCAGAACACAAATCGAGAGCCTTCCGTGCGCTCTGCGGTGTAAGGCGCCAATCTCAGCAAATCTGTCCCACAATACTGCGCTGAAGAACAACACGGAACCCCTGAGCCAAACTCCCCTATACCTTATTAAGGCTAAGACAGGCAAGTTCACGCACCCGGCATATTCCAGAATAACATCCTATTGTTTTAGATGCTCTACAAGCATGAACAGCCGCGAATCGGAAAGATCTTCTAGTTTCGCCCCGACTGACCGCCAAGGGCCAAAATGGCCTCTCCATCCCCAGGCGACCGGCTCTGGCGCGCCGAGGAGTGTCCCCAAGTGCCGGCAGAAAAGGAACGTCCTTAACTGCCGGCTAGAGGGCACCGAAGAGGATGGCATAGGTAGTGGATTCGCCGAGCTTGAGCTCGTCGCCGGGATTGAGTTGGGCGGAACGGCCGGGCTCGACCTGAATGCAAACGCGCGTGGCCCCGTTTACCACCACGGTTCCGTTGGTGGACGACAAGTCCTCGACGTGCCAGATATTTTGAGCATCGCACCAGATATGGGCATGGCGGGCCGAGACATCGTCGCCGACGTCGGTAATATCGCCCTCACCAGTGGCCAGCGCGCCAATCTCAACACCCTGCTCACTCGGCTGAATCCAGCGCGGGGCGCTCACGACAAAACTGTTTTGCACGCGCAGCAAGCCCAAGGGGTGCGCCGGGGCGGATTCGCGCTCGCCTGCGGTCATCGACATGCCAAGCGAACGCGGCGTGGAGGTGCCTCCGCCACAGGTCGCGCGCGCGTAGTCGATGGCATAGTTCACCGAGGACCGCACATCCGCCGAACAACCGACGGCGACAAACAGCACCAGCACGGCCTCGGCGCGCTCGGCGGGCATGAGTTCCGCCGCCTGGGACAGGCGATCGAGCGCGTTGCGATAGAGATTCGTGTCCTGGTGGCACTCTTCGAGCGCGCGTACCATCGGTTCACCTGCAGGACCGCACACCATATTGATTACAGCCGTGGAGTCCATGGGATTGCGCTGGCGCAGGGCCAGTTGCGACATAATACGCGCAGCCGAGGTACCGTATTCGGCAAAGTAGCGCTGCTGAAGCGTGCCGACCGGCGCGCGAACGATAAAGCGGGAAACCCAAGAGCGATCGGCGGCCCGGCTCTGCGGGCTGCGGCCGTCGGCGAGCGGACGGGACGAAAGCACCAAGCCGCACAGCTCGATATGGCTCAGATGCGCCGCGCGCTTAAAGATGTCAAACATGGCCCCGCATGGGGTGAGCTCAACTTGAGATGCCATGACCTAGGCCTCCTTGGTCGTAGAAATAGAACCGGACGATACTTCGACAGGTCCGCCAAAAGTACGGGCAGCCGCGGCTCCACCGGCAAGCGGAGTCGCCATCTGGGCTTTTGTACGTCGCGGTGCCGAAACGGGAAGTTCAAAGGCAAAGCCCATCGCAAGCAAAAACCACGTAAGCGTATAGGTTGCAACCAGAGCGGCAACAAGGCCGCCCATCACGGCGCGTTGGGAAAATACGCTACATGCAGCCACAACCAGCACCGGAACCTCGCAGGCAGAAAGCGCAAGCACACCCTGCAGGAAGCCCGAGCGCCGATTGCGCGCAAGTGCCCCCGCGACAACGCCGGCTATGCCTGGCAGCGCCAACGCCAGTGCGGCAATAATACCCGGTAGCGACCCAGACCACACGAGCGATCCCAAAGTCGCCGTCACGCGAGCGCCCGACGCCAGCAGCGCGGCCGAAACCACGACCACAGCCCAAACCACGCCACAGACGACCGCCGCGCCGACCATCAGCGCGCGACGAACCGCGCGGCCAGACGCATCCATGGGGCACGGCGTGAGCGGCTCGCCGCGGAGCGAACGACCGACATTTTGCGCATAGTGGTCACAAAACGCCGAGAGCGCCGCCTCGACCGCCGCCGGCTCGGAACGATCTTTTTGATGGCTGGACAGACAGGCCATCACCACGTCGAACAGCTGGGCATCGACAAACGCCAGCGCATCGCGTAGCTCCTCGGAATCCGGCTCAAGCCCCAGCTGCTGGGCCTGCTCGGCCGCAGCGAGCGCCACATCGGGCTCACGACGAAGCAGCTGAGTCAAATCGCAACCGGGCGCATGGGCACCAATGGGATAGTCGGGCAGCGTGTCCATCTTGAGACGGTAGGGGCTGGCGATGTCGCGCGTCTTTTTGCGCGAACCCGAGGTGCCCGAAGTGCTCGGCGCGGCTTCGTATGGCGCGGCGCCGGCAATGAGCTCGTAAACCGTGCTTGCTGCGGCATAGACGTCGATCGCCGGCGACATACGCAAAGCGCGCAGGTCGGGAATATCGTCGGTGAGCATCTCGGGCGGGGCATAGGCAACCGTCGCGCGACGCAGCGTGGCATAGCGCTCCGTAAACGACGCCTTGCCGCCGGTACCGGCCACGGCCGACGCAGGCTCAAGCGCCAGCGACGAGCCAAAGTCGATCAGGCACAGGTCAAAGGTGCCCTCGGCAAGCTGCCGGTCAAGCGGTAGACGCGCCGTACGCACCATAATATTAGCGGGCGAGATATCGCGATGGACAAAGCCCTCGCCCACCAGGCTCATACGGCAGAGCAGATCGAACAGGTCGCGACCCAGACGCGCCGCCACAAGCGGCGATAGGCGGCCGGCATCGTCCACGGCAAAGCGCGAGCGCAAGCGGGCGAGCGTCTCGCCCTCGACCCATTCCATGACAATTGCAGGCACACCGTCGACCTCGCCCCAGCCATAGAGGCGGGGAAAGCCCTTAAGGCCCGAAAGGGCGCGATGGCATTCGTATTCCTCGCGAAACGCCGCTTTGAACTTGGCGACCAGCGCCTCATGGGCGGCGGCATCGTCAAACTCATCGCACGTTGGCAAGATGAGCTGCTTGAGTGCCACGGCCTCGCCTTGGGCGTTGACGGCACGCGTCACGCGGCCGATACCGCCACGGCGCATGGTGGCATCGTCGGCAAACAGTATCGTAAAACGACGCAGATAGGCAGGCAGTTCGTCCTGACCGAGCGCAATGGCCGGCTCAAACCCGTCGACACGCGCCAGGCGCAGGCCGACCATGGGATCGCGACCGAGCGATTGTGGTGTGGTGGATGCAAGATCGGTCATCATAGGGCAAGCGCCGCCACGTTATTGTTGAAGTTACCGAGCGCGACGTCATCATCGCCGTAATGGCCGACCCATTGACATAGGTTGGTGTAACAGCCCCACAGATTGGCATACTGCTGATACCACTTTGACCGGGGCGAGAATGTCTGACGACCGAACTCGGCTCGAATGACAAACATCTCCCCGACCAGGCTGTCGCACGGCCTGGGATCTCCCGTAGAGTTATAGGTCGAGACCACGTCATTGGCACGAGAAACATAGCCGTCGAGCATGTTGTACTTGGTCACAAGCCAGCTGTGAATGCTCTCTTCCTCAGCAGCGGAAAGGCCACCGGAATTTGCATCGTTGTCAGTGTTGCCGCCCGTCGAGCCGCCGTTTCCAGACCCTCCGGCAGAGGAACCCGACCCAGAGCCACCGCCCGAACTCGACGAATCCGAGCCGGAGCCAGAAGTATCCGAGCTACCGGGCTTTCCGGACTGCTGGGCGTCCTGCTCCTTCTGCTGCTCGACCTTATTCACCGTTGCCGCCACGCTATTGTTGGACAACCGATCGATGATCTTGGTGTTGGTGAGCACGATGGTTTTGCCATTGGCAAGCGTGACTTCGTTGTCCGGAGCCTCGGCGCCGTCCGCATCGTCGGTGCCAAACACAATATGCGCGACCACACTTGCCCAAGCATATCCAGTCGTGGTACCCAGATCACTTTTGACCTCATGCCCCACGCGCGGTTCGCGTGCGGCATGCGCCTGCATCATGGACGGCACGGTCATGCCATAGGCAGAAACGCCAGCTATGACCAGCACCAGCGAGCACGATAGCAGTGCGTACGCCCGCGGCGCCAAGCCCAGTCGGCGTCGCATGCGCACCGCGGCGCCGCGCTTTGTCTGAGTGCCACCGGGCCGCATGCGTTCTCCTCCAAGAAAAACACGCCGCTCAGAAGCGGCGCATTCATTCGAATCCATATTTGAGTGTATCAGCGAACCCAAAAGGTTGCGCAACGAATGGGCAAATTAAGGATGCGAGCGGAAGCATCCATGCGATAAGCGGATACGAAGCATCTTTGTTGCACAACAAACTCACAGTCGCACGGGGAAATTATGACTACCCCGTGCGTCGCGAGGAAAACATACGGCAGGAGCAGGCTCGCCACCTAAATCGCGCGACGGGCCTCGATGGCGCGGCCAAGCGTAAGCTCGTCGGCATACTCCAAGTCGCCGCCCACGGGAAGGCCGCTTGCCAGACGCGACACCTCGACGCCCAACGGCTTGATGGTACGGGCCAGATAGCTCGCCGTGGTCTCGCCCTCGATGTTGGGGTTGGTGGCGATGATGACCTCATGGATATCCTCGTGACCCAGACGCGCCAGCAGCTCGCGGATGTGCAACTGCTCGGGACCAATCTTGTCCATGGGGCTGATCACGCCGCCCAGCACATGGTACAGGCCATGGTAGCTGCCCGTGCGCTCGATTGCCTGGACGTCGCGCGGCTCGCCCACCACGCAAATGCGAGTGGTATCGCGCATCGAATCCTGGCAGATGGAGCACTCGTCGGCCGTGGCGTAGTTAAAGCAGCGGCTGCAAAAGTGAACCTCCTGCTTAACCTCCAGGATGGCCTCGGCCAGGCGGCGCGCCTCCTCGGCATCGGCCTCGAGCAGGTAATAGGCGATGCGCTGGGCCGACTTGGGACCAATGCCCGGCAGACGGCCCAGCTCATCGAGCAATTTTTGCAGACTATGGTTGGCACTCATATATATGCGCGTCTTAGAACGGCATGCCCGGGATGTTGAGGCCGCCGGTGATGGCGCCCATCTGCTTGTTGGCGAGCTCGTTGACACCGCGGACGGCCTCGTTGACGGCAGCCATGATCATGTCCTGCAGCATATCGACGTCCTCGGGATCGAGCGCATCGGGATCGATGGTGAGGTTGACGAGCTCCATCTCGCCGTTAACGGTCACCTTGACCATGCCGCCGCCGGCAGAGGCGTCAACGGTCTGGGACTTAAGGTTTTCCTGCGCGGCGGCAAGCTGCTCCTGCATCTTGCGAGCCTGCTTCATCATTTGCTGCATGTTCATACCGGCCATGATGGCTCCTTTACGTGCGGCCGCGCGACAAGCTGCAAGGGCAGCCGGAGCACGGCGGGACTTTCAAACTCAAAAATCGTACCACGGCGCGCGGCGAGAGAGCGGGGCGGACGTGTTACCTCAGTCGATATACATGTCCTCCAATACAAACCACGCGCAAAGATTATGCAAGGCCGAATTATGCAAGGTTGCATAATATCGCATACTCAATCTAGTAGAGCCGAATCCGGCATTTCATGTGTGCCACTAAATAGCTAAATGCCAAACCGCTGCTCGAGGCGGAGCACATGGCGGCAGGGTATAATTTGATTGTCATAGATTGCAATTTGGAGGTGCCCCATGAATGCCCCCGACGCGCTCCAAAACATCCGCTCAAAACACCCCGTTGCATATGTGGTTCTCTATCTCTTTGTCGGCTGGGCATTGCTGGTTGTCATCACCCATGCCATAGCTTTTGGAGCAGAACTGCTGATAGCCAGCTCGGACCAGCCCGTCGTCAAATGGGAGACGACCGATGAATGCACCGACGGAACCCGAACCATTTACTACAACAGCCCGTCCCTCTACCAAGAGTTCAAGGTCAAGATAAAGGACTCCAAGATTGTCGATGCCGAACTGGGCTCTTTATTTACAATCGGAGCAACCGTCAACGCCGAGCAAGTCGAGTACACGGACGGCCATGCGACGTATCGTATCGACCTCAGCATCCTAGGCCGACCGTCACGCGCTTGTCTGCTCGAATGCGATATACGCGGCACCACACTACACATGTCCGAAATACAGATGCGCCCGGACAAAAGAAAGTGATATATGGCCGAGTCGGAAGAGACTAGGCATAGACTCGTCCGCCTTCGTAGGCAAAACGCAGGATGAGCGGGGCATTGTTACGCACGAAATCATCGAGTTCTTTGAGGTCCGCTTCGCTAAAGCCCTCATGTGACACCCAATTGAATGCCGGCAAGATACACTCCGCCGCGTCAAAACCCCAATCGCGCGGGCGCTCCACAACGACCTTCACCGTGTTGTCCTCACGGACTTCGGAATACGAAACTTGCGTATCGTCCTCGAGGCGAACATATTCCCACATCATAAGCTCGCTCCGTTCAAAGAAGTCTCTTCCTGAGCAGTATACCCGCCCGTACAGCTACTCCACCGGTTTGAAGATGGTGGACTGGCCGAAGACGCTACGGATGAGGGCTTTGGCTTCGTCCTCGGTCTGCGGGATGCTTGGGGCTGCGCCTTGATGGCCGAAGGGGCTGCCCGCGCCGGGGTTGGACTCCCAGGGAGCCGCAGGAGCGTCCTCCTCTTTGGGGGCAGTTGCAGCGGGCTTGGGCGCGGACGCCGCACCCGGCACGTCGAACGGGGGCAGATCGTCCCCGCCGGCATCGGCAGCAAAACCGCCGACCATGACATCGTCGTAGGGAACCTGCTCGGATTCCCACGGCGCAGACGGCGCGGCGGGCTGAGCCTTGGGAGCGGACGCGCGCTCGGGCGCTCGGGGTGCGGGCTCGGTCGGGAGCCTGCCCGTGGCAGGAGCGCCGGCGGGGTTGTCGGAGCGCAGCCAGGGGGCCTTAGCCAGGTCGGATGACTTGGGCGCAGGCGCGGCGGCGGGCTTAGGCCCGGGGACCGGAGCAGCCGGTTTGGGCGCAACGGGTTCAGGCGCCGACGGGGTCGGTGCCATCACCGGCGTCGCTTGCTGCTGTGGAGCGCTGGCGCTCGAGGATACAGGGGCCGCCGAGGACACGGGTTGCGGGTCCGCAGATACCGCAGCCCGTGCAGATGGAGAATGCTCCTCATGTTGAGGAGCCGGCGTGCCACCCCCATCCAGGACATAGTCGACGGTACGACGACCGAAGACCGCACTGACTGTCGGCAGGACCACCGACTGCGTGTCGGCGCGTCCGAGCATCTTGATGGCAAAGGTCGAGCCCGCGGGGAACGAGACCGTGAGCTTGGAGCCGTCGTCGGCCGTGGCGCGAGCGTTGAGCAAAAGCCCTGCGTAGGAAGCCTGACGCGCCTTGACACGCTCGACAACCTCGGCCCATTTGCGCTGCAGCTCTCCGGCATCATCGACCGCGGGCGTCTCGGCAGTACCGGCGGCGGCAACCTGGGCGGCATTGTTGGACTGGGGCTTAGGTGCCGGAGCGGTGGCAGGCGCGGGGGCCGCAACGGGCTGAGGCGTCGGAGTTGGCGCAGGCTGAGGTGCAGGCGCTGCAGGCTTGGAAGCTGACACGGACGCAGAACGGGACGCAGGCTGGGCAGCCGGAACAGCAGCACCACGGTCCCAAGGCATACCGCCCTGGCGCGCGGACGTAGCAGCGGGGGCAGCGGATGCCGCCGGAGCGGCAGCACGAGCGCCCGAAATGAGCGTCGGCTGTTGGGCAGCAGCGGGTACGGATGCTGCAGGCGCGGCGGCCTGAGCAGCAGCCACGCTCGCCGGCACGGCGCCGTTGGCAACCATGGCCTCCAAGCGAGCCACGCGCTCGGCCAATGCCTCAATCGTTAAATCAGCCTCGGGACGTGCCAGACGCGTACAGGCAATCTCGAGCACCAGGCGCACGTCGCTCGCGCCCCTCATCTCCAGTGCGGCATCGTCGAGCACCGTCAGCACGCGGGCCAGGCGGTCGGCAGGATGCTCGCCAAAGGCAGCGGCCTCGGCAGCAAGCGCCTCGGCCTGCTCGGAGCCGCCCTCAAACAGCTCGGCACGGGCACCGGCAACGCAGGCAACGTACACGTCACGCACATGCGCTACCAGGTCGCGCGTCAGCTCCAGCAGGTCGTTTCCTTCCTCGACCTGCGCACGGATCAGTCCATAGAGCTCGGCAACATCGCGATCGGCAATGGCGCGGGAAAACTCGCCCAGAATCTGGTCCGAAACCTCGCCTAAAAGCGAGCGGGCATCGTCCGCATGCACAGAACCGTTGCCAAAAACGCTCAGCTGCTCCAGCGTGGAGAGCGCGTCGCGCATGCCGCCCTTGGCATGGCGCGCCACGATGGCGAGCGCCTCGTCGTCGTAATCGAAGCCCTCCTGCTCGCACACGTATGCCAGGCGACGCTCGATATCCTCGTTGCCGATGCGGTGGAAATCGAAGCGCTGGCAGCGCGAGAGGATGGTCTCCAGAATCTTTTGCGGGTCGGTGGTGCACAGCACAAAGATCACGTGCGCCGGCGGCTCCTCGAGCGTCTTGAGCAGCGCGTTGAACGCCGCCGTCGTGAGCATGTGGACCTCGTCGATGATATAGATCTTGTACTTGCCGCGTACCGGGGCAAAGTTGACGGAGTTGATGATTTCCTCGCGCACATTGTCCACGCCCGTGCGGGAGGCGGCATCGAGCTCGTAGACATCGGGGTGGTTACCCTCGGCAATGAGCTCGCACTCCTCGCAAGTACCGTCGGGCATGCAGCCGCTTGCACCCTCGGCGCGCGCCGCCTCGGCATTGCGGCACAGCAGCGCCTTGGCCAGAATGCGCGCCATGGTGGTCTTGCCCGTGCCGCGCGGTCCGCAGAACAGGTAGGCGTGGGACAGGCGCCCCTCGGTGATGGCGTGCTCGAGCGTCGAGACGATATGCTGCTGGCCCACCACGGAGTCGAAGGTGAGCGGGCGATACTTTCGGTACAACGATTCCATGGGTGCTCCCCCGGGTATACTGAGTCTTGTTGCCGCGGCGGCCATGCGGTCGCACGGCATACTGCATTCCATAATAACCCGTACGGCGAGTCCGCCGCGATAGGAGTCCAAAGAGCATGGCAGACGCAGAGAGCAACCTCATTCCCTCCGAAGCAGCCGACCAGGTCGAGGTCGCGCTCGAGGCGCAGGCCGCGGCCGATGACGGCATTCTGTACCTCAACGAGTATCAGTACGAAAACGACCTCGTCACCGACTTCGCCCGCCTGGTCGCCTCGCCCAGGCGCCGTGGCTCCCTGTACGTCGCCGCCGCGATTGCCGTGCTCATCGGCATCGGCACGCTGGTGGCCGGCGGCAGCTGGATCAAGTTCGGCGTCGTGCTGATCGTGTTCGGCGCCTTTTTGGCCTGGTGGAGCAAAAATCTGCACCATACGCTCGCGCGCGACTTTATCGATGCCGTCGAGGCAGACGAGTCCATGGGCGGCCGCTACCGCCGCGTCGCCGCCAACGAGGACGGCCTGATGGTCTGGGGCAAGAGCGGCAAGTCGCAGTTCTTCCCGTTTGAGAAGCTCGACCACGTGCTCGACGGCGAGCGCATCTTTGTGGCCATGTTCGCCGACCAGGGCGTGACGATCCCCAAGGACACCTTTGTTCGCGGCGATGCCGAGCAGTTTGGCGCCTTCCTTAAGGCGCGCATCAACAAAAAACTCCGCATCGAGACCAAACGCAAGAAGATGAAGGCAGAAAAGGCCGCTGCCGAAGCAAAACAGGCCGACAAGCCCCAGGGCAACAAGGGCAAGCAGCGCAAGCAGAAGAAGAACAAGAAGAAGAAGCGGTAATCCGGCCGACACCGAAGGTGCCTCGTCCCGCGCCCGATTCCGAGTCGGAGCGCCTGAAATCGGGCGCGGGTACCGCCGATGGACCCATTTTGCCTAACTCTCGAGCTACTTCACTTCAAACCTTAAGAGCCTTCGCTCCGGCAGATCGGTCATCTTCATCGTGTAAGTCCCGGGGAAAGCCTTCTCAAAACGGACGGTCTCGTAATCTTCAAAGTAATCGTTGGTGTTTTGCATCATAAATGGGACAAGCAACTCGTTTTCCGCTCCAACCTGCACGGCAAATGCTGCAAGTCCGTCTAAAGCCGGCATTGCCTGCGCTATCAGATCGGTATTGACCATAAAGTCATAGTTTGGCGCGTGCTCCGGTACCAAATGCCAAACATACGTCTTGATGCCGCCTTCGACATTGTCCTTATTCCTGACACGCATCTTTACGGCGATAACACATGTGGTGTCGGCGTCCTTCAATTTTGTTTTCGTATCCATGATGCCATATTTTGAATAATTATCATGCGCACGCTTGAGATACTCGCGCGGCGTGAGCAGCTCCGCCCCGTCTATACAAAACGAATACCCATCAGTCGCCACATCCTTCGACCCCAGAAACGCCCCATCCATCGAGAGCCATTCGCCCTCTGCATAGTATTTCTCAGGAATGACCGTCCGGTTCCCGTTAACGACGCTCACCCTCATGCCCGCAAGGCCAGTAACAGCACAGCCGAAAAGCGCAAGCGCCGACCTTCTCGTCCACAGGGCCTTCTTCATCGCGCTCACGACCTTTCCCGAACTTTCACAACGGCACCGTCGCGCATGCAGTAAACCCGATCGGCCAGCTCCTCGAGCACCTCTCCGTCATGGCTGGACAGAATAACCTCGCGACCCGTTGAGGCCGCCATCGCCACAACGCGCTTGAGCATTTCAACGCCCGCTTCGTCGAGGGCATTTGTTGGCTCATCGAGAACAAGTAGCTTCGGCTTTTCCATAATTGCCGCAGCTATTCCCAGACGTTGCTTCATCCCAAGCGAATATGCTCGGAACTTCTTTTTTTCGTCTGCATCGAGCCCCACGAGCCGCAGGGCAGAGCGAATGTCCTCGGGAGTGGCAACGCCCTTGATCTGAGCGATGAGCTCCAGATTGTCGTAGCCAGACAGATATCCCAAAAAGGCAGGCGCCTCGATCAACATCCCCAGACTCGGCGGGAACGAGATGTCCGCCCCAAGCCTTTGGCCATCGATAGAGATTTCGCCTTCGGTAGGCTTGATCAATCCGCAGACCGCTCGCATGAGCATGGTCTTGCCCGAACCGTTTATCCCCTGAAGCCCGACCACGGTCCCAGGGGCAACCTCGATAGACACATTGCGCAGGACAACGTTTTTACCCATACGCTTCGATATGTCCCTAACGATTACGCTCATATCTTGTCCCCCTTTTCTATAAGGTCTGCCCTTCGAAACCACAGTCCGCCCAGCGATAGGCATAACGACATAATCACAATTGAAAACAAGACGCTCGAGCCCGCCGCGATTCCCTCTTTGACAATTCCGCCCCAGCGCAACAGCATCAAGGCGTTACCCAATAGCGCCCAATGTCGTGCATATGCCGAGCAGATCAGGTAGCTCATTAAAACCACAAACGAGACTGACGGCCCAAGCACAAACCCGACCGCTGCCTGCGCAAACGCAAGCGCCTCGAAAGCAAATAAGAGACCTATGAAAAACGGCAGCGCATCCGCCTCGGCAGCTTTGAGAAACCACGGCGCCAAATTAGCCAGCTGAAGCGACTCGCCATGAATGACCGCGCTGAACGAGGAGCTCACCACCAAGCTCCAAATCACAACAGAGCAAACCACCACGAGCAGTGAAAATGCCGTTACCGCCGCCACTGAGATAAAACGCGAGGCCCACCAAAGGGTTCTTGCCCGGCATCGAACAAGTGCTTGTAAACCAAGCCCGTGCAACGATTCGGTCGGATAATCGAGTGTTGTATAGAGAATAAGCAGAATGAGGAATAGCCACCCTAACGGAGGCACAAACATGACCCCGGGCCTAGGCTCAAACGGAGCAGATCCGGCAAACACGAGCGCAAGATTATCCGCAAACCCCAAGGTATCCGTCCTGACCCCATACACAGAAGACAATCCGTAGGCGTACACCAAGTTTGCAACGGTCACTGCCGCAACCGCAATAAAAGTAAGGATGTTCTTCTTCAAAACGGTCCTCAGGTCCGCGGCGACCAGCCTCAACAGCATCAGACCACCTCGCGTCTTTTTAAGAATCTCGCGGAAACCAAAGAAAAGACGAACAGCAAGATGATTTCCGCAACCCCCGCTCGGATGTCGGGCCAGTTATTTAGTGATTCCGACCTGATGCTGTTAAGAATGTTGCAGTTAAAGCCGACGCATGAAAGGACGCTAAAAATCCAGTCGTTAACAAAGTGCCATGCAACCATAATCAGATATGGAACGACCATCGCCTTGATTCTGCTGCGGAACACAACCGACAGACCGGTCACGGCCATGGATAGAACCCCCAGAGCCACCGCATCGAACAGCGTATAAACCAGCACGTATAACAGAGGCCGGGAATAAAACAGGCCAGAAAAATAGCTATGCAGATAGAGCCCGACGTAAGTCGATTCGTCGACTCGGGGGAGATACGCGGGAAACAGTATGGAGACAATCAGAAAGTTCACGAGTAGCGGAATAGCCGTGACCGCAAACGCAGAGAGGAAAGCAGACAGCATCTTCACGTTCACGTATGCATTTCTAGAAACACGCGTGCAGATCTGTGCCTCGTAACCGCTCAAACGCTCGGACAGGCATGACCACGACCCGGCCAACATGGCAAGCAACGGCAGCGCATAGAAAAACACCGACGCTAACAACGGCGCGTTCGCGCCCACAACAATCCAGTTACCAAAGCTACTTTCACGCGTTTGACCGAGGTATGTCTGAGACTGCAGACCAATGCCGTAGCCAAAAGATAACAGCTGCTTGCGCTCAGTCTCGAGCGTCCACCATGCCTCAATGGCAGCCGCCATCGAAATTGCAGTTGCAACCATAAGGGTCAACGCAAATATAGGATTGCCAAATATCTTGGACAGCTCGTGCCGTATTAGATTTCTATTCAAGCAACATCGCCCTCCCATTGGCCGGGCCGAGCGTTGCTGCTCGGCCCGGCCCTAATCACAACAAGAAGCTGCGGATTGGCTAGGAGGGAAGTTTGTTAAAATGGCCTAAGCAATCGGGGCTCCACTTTCCATAGACCGTGCCGTATCCGGACTCGGCCCATGCAGTCAGACGAGCATGACTGCGCTTATTCTCACGGACGAGGTTGTATATCTCCCATTTATCCGCATGGTTGGAGCGATACACGCCTTGCGTGCAATTCATGTTGCCCGTTCCTCTAGTGTCATAGGCACCGTCCACGTACAGGCGCAATGGCTTTCCCGAATAGCCTTGAATCCAAATGTAGACTGAGGATGAATCTTCTTTCTGGCGATAGCCAGTTGCGCTCGTGCCAGAACATTGAAAAGCGAAATTTCTATCTTCGTTGTTCTTGCATGTGGCAATTCCGGCATCCGCGCTCTGCGAAATGCTAGAAACCTGGGAAGTGTCAAACTCCTCTTGAGCAAATGATGCGGCAGGTGCACCCATCGACAAGCCCGCAACAATCGCCAAGCCGACTCCGATTCGAGCAATAGCGCTCCTTGGCTTAATCATGGCCTTCTCCAATCAAAAGCGGTTAACAATGCGTCGACGCATGGCAACCTTTGCATGAATGGAGAAAGATGTCTGTAAACACTCGCTATTGAGTTGATAATCCAGGCGTTTACACGTTATCCACCTGCGATAACAATGAAATAAGCTCCGCTTTGTTCTTGATCTTCAACTGGCGATAAGATGCGGATCGCAACGCTTGCACCGTAGATGCAGCATAACCTACGTCCTCCGCAATGGTCTTTGTCGTTGCGCCCTCTGCCGTCATCAGCAAAATTTGCGACTGAACATCAGAAAGGGAGCGCGATGTAAGCAAAGCCAGCTGGCGCACGCGAGCCGTTTCGGTGAACCCATTCGCACGGTACTCCAAGACGGCCCTCTCGTTCTCAACCGAGTGGGCGAACGCGATGTGCGTGACGAACATGGGCACAGACCAGCAGACGACCACCGTTGCCACGACGACATTGACAGCCGAACTATGCCCCAACAGCGACGCAAGGAACAGCGGCTCGAAAACCATCAGATCCTGCGCCATGTTGAGCAAGACGACCCAGACAGGAGCCGTCGCCCCAAAGCAAAGCATCCATACCCCAAGCATTTTGCGCTGCGGACAGCTTCGCAGCACTACATATGTGAGCAGCATCCCCGCCAGCACCACGAACCCATGAATTCGCCCCCTACTGGCCGCATAGATTGAAGCAGCGACACCTATTGACACCAATGGCACGATAGCCCGAGCACGGGCATGCACCTTAAACGGACGCAGCCCAACAGCGAGCGAAGCCGTAGACGCCACGCCGCAAAACAGGACCGGCACAGCTATCAACGGAACGCGTATGCACATCAATGCCGTGATATAGATAAAAGACCATTCCGCAGCAGACAGTATCGCCCACATGCACGGGCTTCCGAGCCCAATCGCTTCACCTGCTCTATCCAGCGCAGCGCCACGATTCGGTTTTCCGCCCGCGTAGCGTAGCGACAGAAGCAGCCCGAGACCCAATGCGTAGCTTAAGAGGGAAAAGGCGACAGCCCGCGAAACACCGGACCCCCAATCGCTATCCGCCATTACCAAGGGACCCGCCGCAAGGAGGATAAAAAATAATGTGAGCAGGTATCGAAACAGCCGGCGCGTTCGAGCTGATGCCACCATATCATCAGCATGCCGCTGCGGCAGCTCATGCCCTACAGTATCACCCTCACCCGCAAACAACGCCACGAGCTCGCGTGAGCCCGCAACCGACGCCTTCCCGTATGCTCGGTGAAGCGTTGTTCGCACCGTCGATGGCTTCGTATCCGTCTCCTTGGCAATTTCCGCCGGCGTTTTCCCTTTGAGCAGCAGTCGAACAAACTGCTCTTCTCTAGGCGACAGGGCAGGGGAAAACATCCCCGCATCGAATGGGTCGGACGCGCAGGCGATATCCGAATTGTTGTCCCGTTTCCCCCTTAGCAACATGCATACGAAGGCAGCAGCGATAGCGGACCCCATCGCCAGCAATGCAATGACCGCGGCATAGTTTGCGAAGTATGCCACATCGACAGCCGGAATAAGACCAATAGGAACTGCTACGAGCACAGAACAGGCAAACACGTCGCGCCGTCCATGGCCAAAGGCACGAGGGCGACAAAACAGCGGGGCCACAGCCAATGCGAGATAGACCAACGGAATTAAAAACGCAAGGCCAATTGACGCGGCCGAAACAGAGGGTATTCCCCATGGCTCGGGGACAATTCTCCATGAAACTCGACAGCAAAACAGCAGGCAAGACAGGACAACTATTGTTTCTGCAAAAAGCGCGCTCTGCGGTCGGCGGGTCCCCCTTTCGCCGTCCCGCGCTGCCCCCCGTATCAAAGGAGAGCCCGCCGTATTCCAAATTACATATGAGATGAGCAGCGACCCAGTGAAGCACAAGGCACACGAAACGCCATGCAACAGCGAGATCGGTGCAAACGCGATTGGAATAGAATCTCCGCGAGCATAGAAGGCCAAGTCGACCCATTCGGGAACCACCGCAATAGCAACAAGGAAAACACCGAAGACGCCAAGGCGACCCGGCCGTCTTATTTCTCTCCCCTTGCGGAGCGCAACACCATGACCAAACGCCGCGAGGCATGCGCCAAGGATAACGAGCCAGGTCATTGCGCCTGATGCCAAGCCGATTGAAGATGAAAACCGGTGATAAGGGGTAACCGCCATTACGACAAGCGCAATGGTAAAAGCAGATGTGGCAGAGCAGCGGGAAAAGAGCATATGACCTCCATAGCGTGTCATTATATCGCCCGGACCGCTCGTTTATCTCTGTTCTCACACCAGCCAGCATCAATGATTCGGGCGAACTCCAATCCGCGCCAGATCACGGTCCGACTTTTGTTCGCAGTCCCCACATCAAAGCGGGATGTGGTTTCCCTTTGGGCGTCGATTCGGAAAGTTCATCCCGTTCCAGGGCAATATTCTGGGATGCGGTTTCCGCAAGCTGCCCCTTTGGAAAGCGCATCCCATAATTTGGCTGAAAACTGAGATGCGCTTTCCAAACGAGCCGAAACGGGCCGAATCGATCGGGCAACCTCGCATCCCGCTATCCTCCCCATGCACCCGAGCGTGCTACACTAGCAGTATCTATGCCACCGCGAACGGCTCGGCTCCGCGCCCGCCACTCGCAAACGAACTTTAAACGCACGAGGGTTGGCCATGCCGCTTTTCTCGCAACATACCGCCCGGTTCTCGCCGGACGTTCCTTTGGAGGGCACCAGCTCTCGCGAGCTGCTCAAGCGGTACCAGCCGCTCGAGACACTTGCGACCGGCGGTTTTGGCTCCATCGAGATCTGCCGCGACACGCACCTGCGCCGCCGCGTCGCCATTAAGCGCATCCCCCTTATCAACGGTGCCGGCATGCCCGCCAGCGACATCATGGATGTCCTGCGCGAGGCGCACACCGCCGCCATGCTTCAACATCCCAATATCGTGCAGGTCATCGACTTTACGCACGACACAGCCTATGCCTACCTGGTTATGGAATATGTCGATGGCATGTCGCTGGCCGAATTTTTGCATCGCGTGGACGGCCACTCACTTACCTTTGACGAGGCCGCGGCCATTGCCGATGCCCTGGGCCAGGCGCTCACCTTCGCCCATAGTAATGGCGTACTCCACCTGGACATTAAGCCCGCTAACGTGCTCATCGACCACTCGGGCAATGTAAAGCTCACCGACTTTGGCATGGCGCGACTGTCGTCCGCCGGTGGCTTTGGCGGCTCGCGCGGCGGCACCATCGGCTACATGCCGCCCGAGCAGCTCGATATCGAGACCGGCACGGTCGACGAACGCGCCGATGTCTTCGCCCTTGCCTGCGTTATCTACGAGGGCCTGTGCGGCAGCGCTCCCTTTATGGCGGCCACGCCCGCCGACTCGCTCGACCGCATCATCGGCGGCGCCACCTATCCCAGCGAGCTGATACCACACTTTCCCCCGGGAGCCGAAGCCGCGCTCATGAGCGCGCTCTCCCCCATGCCGCAGGACCGCCCCAACAGCATCGAGGCATTTTGCGACCAGCTCCTTGCCGGTCTGGGCAGCGTGCGCGAGGGCCGTCGCAGCCTGGAGCAAATGGTTGGCGAGCTTTCGGATGACGAGCAGGAACTCGACGATATCGAGCCGTCGCACTACGAGGACGACGCCATCGAGGTCGACCCCGCACTCGGCTGGGCGGGCACGCGCTGGAGCCATGCGCGCGACTACACCATGCGCACTATCTCGGCGCTAACGTGCGGCACCTTTAGCTTTTTGCTGATGCAAACGGCCGGGGTCGCGGCGCTTCCCGGCCTGGTCATTGCGGCCATCGCGATCGGAGCGGCGGCTGGCCTGGCCCCCCAGATTGGCTCGGCCATCTCGGCTGTGGGCTTTTTGGTGCTCATGGCCAACGCCACCATGCAGGCACAGGGCATCCTGTCGATGCTGCCCGTCGCGGTGATCTTTGCCGCCGCCATGTCCGGTTGGTGGATCGCCTGGGGTCGCACCGAGACTGCCGCGAGCGCCACGCTCACCTGTGCACTCGCGCTTGGCTGTCTGACCGGCAATACCTTCCTGGCAGCTGGGGTCGCCGCCGGCGTCGCGTCATTTTGGCTCGGACCGGCAAGCGCCGCCGCGGCAACGGGCATGGGCGTGCTTTTTGCCCGTCTGGCCACGGTCGCGCTTTCAGCCGGAGGCGTACTGGGGCTCGGTAACGTTGCCGCAGCGCTGGGAGACCCGCTCCTTTGGGCTGCCTTTGTGCTGGTCGCGGCAACTGCCGCAGCGTCATCTGCGCTGCTCAATGCCCATGCCAAGCGTGCCGATCAGGGCTCAAACCTTGCCGCAATCGCCGCCATCGCTGTCACCGGCATCGGCTGCGCAGCGGCGTCCTGTCTTGCACACCATATGGAAATTGCCAGCCTTGCAGCCGCGGTCGTCGCCAAGGCGGCGGTTGCGGGAACCCTATCCTCTATAATCGTTGGGATATGCCTATATTTGCTCGGATACCAAAGAACCTATACGGAGAGTGATCTTTCGTGAACTTCCTGAACATCTTCGAGGACCACGTGGCCGGCATCTTCGGTGCCACCCGTGCCCCGTTCTCCTTTAAGAAGCTTGCCAAGCAGGCCGCTCGCGACATGGAGGATCAGACTCTTGTGATCAACGGCGTCAACACGGCGCCGGCACTCTATACCATCCTTATCGCCGCCGACGACGATCCCATGCTCGCCCCGTTCTACCCCGAGCTTTCACGCGAGGTCCGCGAGTTTGTGAAGGCGCAGGCCGAAAAGCGCCGCTATGTGTTTGTCGGCGAACCCCTCGTGCGCTTTATGATCGATCCGCAGCTGCGCGCCGGCAAGTTCTCGGTCTTTGCCGAGAACGTCGATGCCCCCACGCTCGGCCGCCTGTACGAAGAAGAGCGCGCCTATCAAAACGGCCTGGGCCAGAACAACTCCGCGGCAAGCCGTGCCGCCAGCGCCCCGCGCGCCGGCCAGCAGCAGTTTGCTGCCCCGCAGCAGCAGCGCCCCGCCGCCATGCCCCAGCAGCAGCCGACGCCTCGCGCCGCCGCTCCCGACCCGCTTGCCGTGGCAGACCCCTTCGCGCCTAGCGTCCCCGACCCCGCCGCAGCACCCATCCCGGTGCCGCAGACCGTCTCGCGCGACGCGCTTGCCGGCATGGGCGGAGCCGCCGCGACCGGTGCCGCCGTGGGCCTAGGCGCCGCAGCCGGCATCGCCTCCAACATGGCGAGCACTCGCGCCCCGCAGCGCCCGCTCGCCCAGCTCGTCGACGTCGTGAGCGGCGAGAGCCATAGCATCACCTCCGCACAGGTGACCATCGGTCGCGAGCGCTCAGTTTCCGATATTGCCCTGCGCGACCCCAACGTGTCGCGCCGCCACGCCCAGCTCACCTTTACGGGCTCGGATTGGTCGATCGAGGACCTCAATTCCACCAACGGCACGCTCGTCAACAACCGCCGCATTACGCGCTGCCCGCTGCGCAACGGCGATCTGCTGACGTTTGGCCTGAGCACCTTTGAATTTAGGGGATAGTCGCTTATGAACATCGATATCGTCCTTTTTGCAGGCCGCATCGTCTTGGTCGCCCTGCTCTATATCTTCCTGTTCGCCGTCATGAAGACCGGCGTGGGACTCGTGCGCGGGCAGCGCCGCGACTCGGCTATCTGGACGATTGATGTGGACAAGGGTCCGCGCGGTATCCGCGGCATCCACGTAGACATGCTCGGCCCCGTCATCGTCGGTCGCTCGCCATCTTCGGACATCTGCATCAACGAACCGTTCGTCTCGGCCTCGCATGCGCGCTTTTCGCTGCAGGGCCCGGCGCTCATCATCGAGGACCTCAACTCGCTTAACGGCACGCTCGTCAACGGCCGCCAGCTCGTGGAGCCCGCGACGCTGCGCGAGGGCGACGAAGTCCAGATTGGCGACGTGGTCATGAAGGTGAACCGTCGATGATCGACGAGGAGAACAAGTCCGCAACTATGACCGAGGCACCGGCCGCCGCCACAGCTGCACCGGCCCACGCCGCTCCGGCGGGCTCCGCACCCGTGGAGCCCGAGGACACCGTGTTCTCCCTGCCTCTTTCGCATGTAACGCATGATATTTCGGATCTCGCCGATAACGAGGACGAAGAGGATGCCGTAGCGGCGCCCATCGGCGCACATGCTGCGGAACAGCCCACAGCGCCCGAAGCAACCCCGGCGCCGGCTCACTTTGCAGAGCCCGTCGCCGCGGCAATCAACGAGAGCGCTGCGGTGTTTGCGGCACCCGAGCCCGCCGCGCCGGCGTTTCCCATAGCCCCGGCATCCGAGGTTGCGCCCGCGTCTACGCCGACGCCCGATCCTATAGACGTCAGCCCACAAGACGACGAGGCGACCGCCCGCGTGTCCGAGGAGCCCGGCTCCCCGGACACCGGCGATTCCGAATCAAACGCCGAGACCGACACCGTCTCTCCCGGTGACACAGCCGAGATCGACGTTGCCGCCGTTGAGGCCAAGCTCAAAGACCCCGGGTCGACCATGAGCTTTGAGCCCCTGACCGAGGAGCGCATCGAGACCGACTCGACCTATGATGCCGGCACCACCACGCAACTCATGTGGGGCGCCCGCTCCGACGTTGGCTGCGTACGCCCGCACAATGAGGATTCCTACCTGGTGCAGTCGCCGCTCTTTTGCGTATGCGACGGCATGGGTGGTCACGCTGCCGGCGAGGTAGCCTCTTCCATCGCCGTTGAGACTATTGCCAAGACGGCCCCGCAGTCCGCCGACGCCGCACGCCTGGCGGCAGCCGTCGAGGCCGCTAACGCCGCCGTAATCGAGGCCGCCTTGAATGGCCTGGGCAAGCCCGGCATGGGCTGCACAGCCACTTGCGCCTATATCGAAAACGATACGCTCGCCATCGCCCACGTGGGCGACTCGCGCGCCTACCTGCTCCACGAGGGCACGCTCATCCGCGTGACCCGCGACCACTCCTACGTGGAGGAGCTCGTGGACGCCGGCGAGATCACGGCAGATGAGGCTCGCGTCCACCCCAACCGTTCGGTCATCACCCGCGCGCTGGGCTCGGACCCCGCTATGTATGCCGACCACTTCACTCTGCATATCGAGGAAGGCGACCGTCTGATCCTGTGCTCCGACGGCCTTTCGAGCATGATTCCCGATAGCGATATCGAGAACATCGCCACGCAGTCCTCAACCGCGCAAATCTGCGTCGACAACCTAGTGGACGCGGCGCTTGCCGCCGGCGGCCACGACAACGTGACCGTAGTAGTCGTTGACCTGGTTGACGATGGCGTTATGCGCGAGGCGCAACGCGTGCGTCGCCGCAACGTCACCATCGGCGTCGTCTTAGGTCTCGTCTTGGTGCTGGCGGCTTCCATCTGGGCCTACACGGGTGTCACCGGCTCGTACTACCTGGGTACCTACCAGGGCAATGTCGCCGTCTGGCGCGGCCTGCCCGGCAAGCCACTCGGACTCAAGCTCCACTGGCTCGAAAGCGAAACCAGTATTAAGCTGTCCGACCTGCCCGAAGACACGCAAAACCGCCTCAAGGCGGGCATTCCGCAAACAAGTGTCGACGATGCGCAGGACACGATATCCAAGTACCGCCACCAGATCGACGAGGAGCAGACCCGCCAGGTGATTGACGCGCAAACGATTCGCGACAACACCAATCAGGGATCGACCTCCGAATCAGATTCCGAGAAAACCGCCGAACAGTCCGCCGAGGCCGAAGCCTCCGAAAAGAACTAGAAAGGGAGTGCCGCTTATGAGTCGCCGCAACACCGAGCTGCTCTTGCTCATCGCCTCGGCGTTCCCCGTCATCCTGCTGTATGCGATGTACGTGCTCACCGCGGGCGCCGCCATCTCCTTTGAGACGCTCGCCGTGCCGATCGGCCTCTTTGCCGCCTTCGCCGCGGCACATATCGCCGTGCGCATCTTGGCGCCCGGCGCCGACCCCGCCATCCTACCCATCGTATTTATACTTTCGGGCATCGGCATCACGTTCGTGACACGCCTCGCCCCCGCTCTCGCCATCTCACAGCTCATCATCCTGTTTGTCTCGGTGGCCCTGATGGTGGGAACGCTCGCACTGGTCAAAAACCTCGACGTGGTCATGCGCTACAAGTACACCTTTGGCATCATCGGCATCATTCTGCTGATGCTGCCCATCTTTATCGGCACCACGATCTCGGGCTCCAAGCTGTGGATTCGCATCGCGGGCTTTACCATCCAGCCCGGCGAGTTCGCCAAGGTCTTTATCGTGCTGTTCCTGGCCGGGTACCTGGCCGAGAACCGCGAGCTGCTCTCCATCTCCAACCGCAAGATCTTAGGTCTTAAGATCCCTCGCCTGCGACTGCTGCTGCCGCTGTTTGCCGTGTGGGGTGTGTGCCTGCTCGTCGTCGTCTTCGAACGCGATCTGGGTTCGGCCGTGCTGTTCTACACCATCTTCTTGCTGATGCTCTACGTTGCCACGGGACGATTCTCGTATGTCGTTATCGGCCTTGCGCTCTTAGCCGTTGGAGCCGTGGGCGCCTACAAGTTCCTGTCTCACGTTCAGGTACGTTTCCAGGTTTGGGTCGATCCGTTTAAGGACGCCCAGGGTCAGGGCTACCAGATCGTCCAGTCGCTCTTCTCGCTTGCCGATGGCGGTCTGGTCGGTGTTGGCATCGGCAACGGCATGGCCAACAACATCCCTGTCGTCGAGTCCGACTTTATCTTCTCGGCTATCGGCGAGGAGATGGGCCTTTTGGGCGGCGGCGCCGTGCTCATCCTGTTTATGCTCTTTGCCGTGCGTGGCCTCACCACGGCTGCCCGCGCTAAATCCGACCTCGCAGCCTTTAGTGCCACGGGCCTTACGGCCGCCATCAGCTTCCAGGCCTTCTTGATCGTTGGCGGCGTAACCCGCCTGATCCCGCTGACCGGCGTCACCCTGCCCTTTATGAGCCAGGGCGGCTCCTCGCTGCTGGCGAGCTTTATCATCGTCGCGCTCCTGCTGCGCGCCGGTGACGAGGCGACCGGACGCGAGGCCGAGCTTACCGGCACCGGCACCATGGCCGCCATCACCGATGATCAGGTCGCATCTGCTGCCGCCCCGACGGGCACGCGCTTTGCCACCTCGTCTTCCTACGGCAGCGGCAGCCATTCCGTCGGCTCGCGTATGCGCCGTCGCCTGCTCGACACGCCTGAATCCGGTGTGCTCGGCCGCGTCGCGCTCGCCAACCGTCTAACCCGTGCGGTGCTCGCCTTTACGGCGCTGTTCGCCATCCTTATCGGCAACCTCACCTATGTCCAGGTCATCAAGGCCAAGGACTATCAGGACATGCCGACCAACAACCACACCATCGCCCGCTCCAAGTACATCCAGCGCGGTTCCATCATCACGTCCGACGGCGTGACGCTGGCCGAGTCGCTGCAGCAGGAGGACGGCACCTACGTACGCTCCTACCCCAACGGTAACCTGGCAGCGCACGTGGTTGGCTACGTGAGCCAGCAGTATGGCACCACCGCCATCGAGAGCGTCATGAACGACACGCTCACCGGTTCTAAGGACTACTCCAGCTGGAACAACGCCATCGCGTCGCTCGCGGGCCAGACCCAGCCGGGCAACACCGCCAAGCTCACCATCGACTCGCGCATCCAGACGGCGGCCGAGCAGGCACTCAAGGGCTTTAAGGGCGCTGTAGTGGTCATCGACCCGCGTACCGGCGCGGTGCTCGCATGTGCCAGCTCGCCCACCTACGACAACACCAACATCGATGCCCTGCTGCAGACGGGCGGCGGCGAGGACGGCTCCATGTACAATCGCGCCATGGACGCGCTGTACACGCCGGGCTCAACGTTTAAGGTCGTTACGCTTTCCGCGGCACTCGAGACCGGTACCGCCAGCCTTACCAGCACCTACCAGGCGCCCGGCTCCATGGACATCGGCAACGCACCGGTCACCAACTATGCCAACGAGAGCTACGGCACCATCAGCCTGCAGCAGGCCTTTGCCGTGTCCTCCAACGTCGTCTTTGGCCAGGTGGCAAACGAAGTTGGCGCAAACACGCTCGTGCAGTTTGCCAACGCCTTTGGCTACGGCCAAAAGCTCGGCCAGGACCTGACCTCCGCGGCCTCCATCATGGCCGACCCGTCGCTCATGACCGAGTGGGAGACCGCCTGGGCCGGCGCCGGCCAGCCTGTCGGCATGGACCACACGCCCGGCCCGCAGACCACCGTCATGCAAAACGCCGTGATTGCCGCCGCCATCGCTAACAGTGGCGTGGTCATGGACCCGTACTTTGTAGCCCAGGTACTCGCCCCGGACGGAACCGTGGTCAAGACCACGCAGTCCCGCTCGCTGGGCCAGGCCGTCAGCTCTGCCACGGCCGACCAGGTCAAGCAGGCCATGCTCGCCGTCGTCCAGTCCGGTACCGGCACCGATGCCCAGGTCCCCGGCGTCAAGGTCGCCGGCAAGACCGGCTCGGCCGAGACCGGCGGCACCAACGTCAACTCGATGTTCGTTGGCTTTGCACCTTACGATTCACCCACGGTCGCTATCTCGGTGGCCTTGGAGGATTACGACAAACACGACGTCAAGGCGGCCAAGATTGCCGGCATCGTCCTGACCGCGGCGCTCGCCGCACAGGGAGCGTGATGCCCATGATCGAATCGGACACCCGAGGCGCGCCGCGGCCGAAGAGTTAGCGGCAACGCGCCACACGGCCCCAGCGGCCACATCGTAGGTACTACACAAATCGTTGAGCGAATAGCTATGTTAGGAGCAGGAATGGAACAGAGGGTCCTCGGGGGAAGATACCTCCTCAAGGATAAGGTGGGGACAGGCGGCATGGCGACCGTCTACCGTGCACAGGACCAGGTCCTCGACCGCACGGTTGCCGTCAAAATCATGCTGCCGCAGTATGCTGGCGACGCAACCTTCGCCGCACGCTTTAAGCAGGAGGCCCAGGCAGCAGCCGGTCTCTCCTCCCCCTATATCGTGGGCGTCTACGATTGGGGCAAGGACGGCGACACCTATTACATCGTCATGGAGTACCTGCGCGGTACCGACCTTAAGAGCGGCATCAAGAGCCACGGCGCCCTCGACCCCAAGAAGGTCGCCCAGATCGGCTCGCAGATCAGCTCCGCGCTTTCGGTCGCCCACAAGCACGAGATCATCCACCGCGACATCAAGCCGCAGAACATCATGGTGCTGCCCGACGGCAACATCAAGGTCATGGACTTTGGCATCGCGCGCGCCAAGAACAGCCACCTCACGCAAGACAACAACGTGCTGGGAACCGCCCACTACGTCAGCCCCGAGCAGACCCGCGGTCAGGACCTCGGCCCCACCTCGGATATCTACTCGCTGGGCGTCGTGATGTACGAGTGCGCCACCGGCCGCGTTCCCTTTGACGGTGACGACGCTATTTCGGTCGCACTCAAGCAGGTCAACGAGCTACCTGTTCCGCCGAGCCAGATCAACTCCGGTGTCGACGCCGACCTTGAGCGCATCATCCTCAAGTGCATGGAGAAGGACCCGGCAAACCGCTTCCAGACCGCTGACGAGCTGCGTCAGGTGCTCAACAGCTACCTGTCCGGTCGTGCCGTCAACATCTCGGAGCCCACGCGTATCATCGGTGCCCCCGGTGAGCTGGGCGCCACCAAGACTCGCGAGCTTTCCGATCAGACGCGCGCCATGGTGCGTCCCGTCTCGGGCGTGAGCGGCCAGAATACCGCCCGTAGCTCGGTTTCGGGCTCCACCGGCTCCTACGAGGTCGAAAAGCCCAAATCCAACAAGAACAAGATCATCGCCGCTGTGGTGGCAGCTGTTGCCGTCATCGGCATCGTTGTGGCCTTTGCCACAGGACTCTTTGGCGGCGAGCAGGTCCCCGTGCCCGACGTGCTGGGCAAGGACCAGCAGACTGCCGTCGAGCTGATCAAGGAAGCCGGCCTCGAGGTCGGCACCATCGACCAAAGCTACAACGACGATGTCGACGAGGGCAAAGTCGCCGAGCAGACGCCCAACGGCCACACCAAGAAGGCCAAGGGCACCAAGGTGAACCTGGTAATCTCCAAGGGCCCCAAGCCCTCCGAGAAGGTTGAGGTTCCCCAGCTTCTCGGCCTGACCAAGGACCAGGCAGAAGCCGCGCTGGCAAGCGTTGGCCTGAAGGGCAACGCCTCCGAGGAGGCCAACGAGGCCGATGAGGGCCAGGTCTTTGAACAGGGCACCGAAGCCGGTAAGGAAGTCGAGAAGGGCACGACCATCTCGTACAAGGTCTCGAGTGGCCCGGATACCACGTCCGTCCCCGATCTGACCGACATGACCGAGGCCCAAGCGCGCAACGCCCTCGACATGGCAGGCTTTGGCGTCGACGTGAGCTACCAGGAGAACGACTCGGTTACCGAGGGCACCGTGATCAGCTGGAACCCCAGCGGCAAGCAGAAGCCCGGCGCCACGATTACCGTCGTCATTGCCAAGAAGTCCGGCAAGGCCTCCGTCCCGGGCAACCTATACGGCAAGAGCATTTCCGCCGCCGTTACCGCGCTCAACAACGCCGGTTTCTATAACATTGGCTTCTGTGACCAGAACGGCAATCCCGTGAGCGGTAACGAGGATGCCACCGTTACGGGCGTCTCCCCCACCGGCAAGCAGTCCACCGACAGCACGATTACGCTGACGGTTGCACTTTCTGGCTCGGGTTCGGGTTCGGGTACGGGCGACGATTCCGGTACGACCAACTAGTCGCCACCCAACCGCTCATTACGGCTCTCGCCGCAAACATATTCGCTCACAGGCGCCCGCTTGCTCCCCCAGCAAGCGGGCGCTTCATTTTTGATATGGCATTGAACCAGAAAAGCCCGGCACCGTGGCGGTACCGGGCTCGGCAAATCTCTGGTGCCCCCGGGCGGATTCGAAAACTCCCCCGCGGGGAAATGAGTGACGCGGGTGTCGACGGTCCGAATCCTGCCCTTAGACCAGAAGAGCCCGGCACCGTGGCGGTACCGGGCTCGATATTCCTCTGGTGCCCCCGGGCGGATTCGAAAACTCCCCCCGCGGGGAAATGAGTGACGCGGGTGTCGACGGTCCGAATCCTGCCCTTAGACCAGAAGAGCCCGGCACCGTGGCGGTACCGGGCTCGATATTCCTCTGGTGCCCCCGGGCGGATTCGAACCGTCGACACCCGCTTTAGGAGAGCGGTGCTCTATCCCCTGAGCTACGGAGGCATGTTGTACTAGTGTAGCAGATTTACACCGCTACCAATGGCTAGTTGCCTTTGTGGAAAAGGTTCTTGATGACGGAGGGGATGCTCTTGGCGCCCTTGGCCGTCACATCGATAAAGTCGGGCGAACGAACGAGCTTGTCCTCGTCAATGTACTTACGCACCGCGCGAAGCGTTTCCTTGTCATTGCGCGTCGAAAACGTAAAGTGGCCATTCTCTTTGGTAAAGATGGCAAAACGCGTAATCTTCTTGGTGCCGCGCAAAACCTCGGCGGCAATATAGTCGACCTCGTCCCACGGGATCTGAATATAATCCTCGGGATTGCGCTCGTTATAGTACTCAAACGCCTTATTGCCCACCATCACGTTACCGTGACTGGTAAGCCCCATCAGGCAGGTTGCCGGCGTTGCCAGATCGACCGTGCTGTTCTGAGATTGCGCCATACGCGCCTCGCCCTCCAATAAAAACAATCGGACCGCATCCAGTGTACCCACCGGGTGCGGTCCGTTTCAATGGCTCAAAAGCCCTTGCCTAGCAGCTCTCGGTCTTAAGCCGAAGCGTGCTTACATGAAGCCGCAGACGCGACCGATGATGCCGACGGCGAAGAGAGCCAGGATGATGACGATCGGGCTGACCTTCTTCTTGAGGAGCTTGCAGACCAGAAGGGTCAGGCACACGGCGGCAAGGCCGGGGATGAGCTGATCGAGGTTGGCCTGAAGCGTGGTGACCTTCACCGGGTCGAGTGCGTTGGCACCGACAGAGCTGTACATCGTCAGTGCCTGCTTGATGCCCTCAGAACCGGCGGGCAGGTTGGCCCAGTCGATATAGGCGCCAGCAGACTGCGTGACCTTGGAGACGACCGGGGTGAAGGAGATGGACACCCAGCGCTCGACCAGGGCGCCGATGATGAACATACCCAGGATGGAAGCACCCTCGGTGACCTTGCCCATCAGACCGCCGGAGAGGTCCTTGGCGATGGAGGAGCCGACCTTGTAGCCAAACTCCTGCGTGTACCACAGGAAGGCGTAACGGATGATGTTCCACGCGAAGAAGAACAGCAGCGGACCGGCGATGCTGCCGGACAGGGCCAGGGAAGCGCCCAGAGCGCCCAGAATCGGGCGAAGGGTGAACCAGAAGGCGGGGTCGCCGACGCCGGCGAGCGGGCCCATCATACCGACCTTGACGCCCTGAATGGCGACGTCGTCAATCGGAGCACCGTTGGCGCGCTCCTCCTCGAGGGCGAGGGTAACGCCAATGACGGGGGCGGAAACATAGGGGTGGGTGTTATAGAACTCCAAGTGGCGCTTAAGAGCGGCAATCTGGTCATCCTTGCTGGTGTAGAGCTTCTTGATCGCAGGGATCATTGCGAAGCACCAGCCGCCGTTCTGCATACGCTCGTAGTTCCACGAGCCCTGAAGGAACTGATGACGGAAGCAAACCTTCTTACGGTCAGCCTTGGTGAGCTGAATCTTGTTCTCTGCCATATGTATCACTCCCCTCCTACTCGTAATCGTTCAGAATGTCGCCGAGCGGGTCACCGGAGCCACCGCCCATGCCGCCACCCTGCTTGGCCAGATCCTTAAGGCCAAGGTAGATGAGGGCAAGGGAGATGCCGATGAGGCCAAGGGCGATCAGCGTGAGCTGAGGGATGGCAGCAAGGACAAAGCCGAGGATGAAGAACGGCCAGGTCTCCTTGGTGGCCATCATGTTGATGACCATGGCGTAACCGACGGAAGCGACCATGCCGCCGCCGACAGCCATGCCGCCGGACAGCCAATCGGGCATAGCGTTAAGCGCGTTGGTAACAGCCTCGGCCGGGATGATGCACAGAAGTACTGCCGGGATGGCGATACGAACACCCTGCATGAGGATGCCGGCGTACTGCCAACGCTCGATGCCGGCGAAGTCGCCCTTCTCGGCGCAGGCGTCCATGCCGTGAACCATAGCGGTAGCCAGGGTACGGCAGATCATGGTCAGGAACAGACCAGCGACCGACAGCGGGACGGCGACGGCGATGGCAGCGGTAACGGCCTTGGCCGAATCGGTGGCGCCACCGTTGAGGGCGAGCACCATGATGATCGAAGAAGCGACCGAGGCCAGAGCGGCGTCAGGCGCGACGGCGGCGCCGACGTTAGCCCAGCCAAGGGCCATCATCTGGAGCGAACCGCCCAGGAGGATGCCCTCCTGAAGGTGACCGGTTACGAGACCGATAAGCGTGCATGCCACGAGCGGCTGATGGAACTGGAACTCATCCAGAATGCCTTCCATACCGGCAAGCAACGCGACAATCGCAACAAGCAGAATAGTGATTGCAGACATGTATCGGACCCTCCTTTACTATGCTTGAGCGGCCAGTTCGGCCTTAGCTTTCTTCAACATGGCGTCGAGATCCTCGGAGGAATCCGAAGGAACCTTGCGGACCTCGAACTTGACGCCCTTGGCCTTGAGAGCCTCGATGGTCTTGACATCGTCATCGCCCATAGCGACAGCGTTGGTGACGACGACCTTGCCCTTGGAGTGGGCCATGGAACCGATGTTGGCTTCCTTGATGTCGACGCCGGCCTCGATGGCCCTGAGCAGATCCTGCGGGTTCTCGAACAGCAGCATGGCCTTGGTGTCGCCAAAGCGCGTGTCCTTGACGACCTCGGCCATCTTCTTGATGGGCACGACGTTGGCGTGGACTCCCGGAGGGGCAGCCTGCTCAATCATGGTCTTGCGGAGCTCATCGTGAGCAACGCCGTCGGAGACCACGATAATGCGGTTGGGGTTGATCTGCTTGGTCCACGTGGTGGCCACCTGACCATGCAGCAGACGGGTGTCGATACGGACGTGGGCGATCTTGATGTGCCCATCGCCGATGACCGTTCCCGGAGGAATGGCACCCGCAGGAGCAGCGGCGGCCGCAGCCGGCTTCTTCTCCTCGGGCTCCAAAGACTCGGGCTTGACGCGCACGCCGGCCTTAGCCTCAGTCACGAGATGTTTTGCGATCGCATGTGCAGTGTTCTTTGCGTCAAAGCGCTGCGAATATGCCTCGATGAGCATAGGCAGGTTGACACCGGTGACGATAGCCCAGGAATCATGGCCCTCGATGAGACCGCTGATCTGGTTGAAGGGCGTGCCGCCCCACAGATCAACGAGGAAGAGCACCTGCTCCTGGTCCTCGAAGGAAGCGACTGCTTCCTCGACCTTGGCTCGGAAGTCGTCGGGGCCCATGCTCGGCTCGAGCGAGACCACGGCTACAGACGGCTGATCGCCAAAGACCATCGAGCCCGTCTGCTTGATTCCAGCCGCCAAGTCACCATGGCTAGCAAGAACAATACTTACCATCACATAACCTCCTTTTTGTCTACGTAATTCCTACACGACAGTTATGGAGTATAGCTGCAAATACAGCAGAATTGTTTGAAAAACTGCAAAAGGTAGCATTATTTGTTTAAACGTCTTAATTTGTTACAAGTTGATTACATTCCAGCATCATTGGCTGATCTGCCGCTGATAACTGATACCCAACCAATACTTACACGACGGATATGCGCATGCTGTCATTATTACCGCTTTTAAACAGATGCAAACGTGCTGAGACTGAGGCTATTTCGTTTAAACAGCTGCGCCTTGACTAATAGCGAGCAATATGCTCTAGCAAAGTAGTCATTGGGAACGTTCTTAAACGACCAGTCGTTGGGGACGATTTTTTCGACCAGTCGTTTAAGTACGTCCCCAATGGCTAAGTTAGGCGATGTGGAGGGGGTTGGCGGCGTCGACGGCATCGGGGGCATCGGATAGGCCGTCGGGGGCAGCGTCTGTCGGGTCCTCGTCGGGGGTCTCGATCTGCTTGATCATGACCTCCTGGCCCTGCAGCAGATAGGTCTCGCCGCTACCGCAATGGGGGCAGGTCTTGCCGTGCTCGACCGTCGCGTAGTCGCAGCCGCACGCCTCGCAATGCGTCACGGCCTCGACAGGCTCCACAATAAGCTCCGCGCCCTGCGTGATAGGCTTTTTATCTGCCGCCCAGCGCCAAGCATCAAGCAGCAGATCGGGAACGACGCCCGAGACCTCGCCCAGCAGCAGCGTGACGCTCGAAACGCGACGCACACCATTGGCGCGCGCCACATTCTCAACATCGCGAATGATGTGATAAACAATCCCGAGCTCGTGCACTTTTAATTCCTTCCGCCGTTCTACCGAACGGCGGTCGGCTTGACGCTGCGCGAGCCCCAGACGGGCGATCTGCCTTTCAATCGTCGGGCATGGGCAAAAGCCCTATGCCCTCCTCTTTCAAGGCACCTCGCCACGCCTGGGACTCGCTCGCTGTCCAACCGCTCTCTGCGCCGTTCTCCTGCTTGTTGCGTTTCTTACTTCTTCCCGAATTTGATCTTGATCGCACGCTTCAAAGCGTACTTGCCCAGGCTTGGGAGCTTTTGCTCGTATTTGACCATCGTTGAGCACTCGGGGCGGTCGCGATCCAGATGGATGGCGTCGAACGCGCACTTGGTGGTGCACAGGCCGCAGCCGATGCACTTGTTGGGGTCGACGATCGAGGCGCCGCAGCCCAGGCAACGGGCGGTCTCGGCGCGCACCTGCTCCTCGGTAAAGGTCTCGACGTACTCGCTAAACGGCGCGGCCTTCTCGCGCTCGCGGTCCACATGGGCAACCTCGCGGCTCGCGTTGTCGTAGCTCTCGATCACGACATCGTCGCGGTCGAGCGCGGTGTAGCGGCGCTGGTTGCGGCCGATGGTGAGCGTGGATCCCGGCTGCACAAAGCGATGGATGGACACGGCGGCCTCGTGGCCGGCGGCGATGGCATCGATGGCAAAGCTCGGACCAGTGTAGACGTCGCCGCCCACAAAGATGTCGGGCTCGGCGGTCTGGTAGGTCTGGGGATCGGCAAGGGCACCCTGACCGCGGCCAAGCTCCACCTTGGAGCCAGCCAGCAGGTCGCCCCACACAATGGACTGGCCGATGGACATAACCACGCGGTCGGCATCGACACGACGTAGGTCGTTCTCGTCGTACTCGGGCGCAAAACGGCCCTCGTCGTCAAAGACGCGCGTGCAACGCTTAAAGGTGATGCCACATACGCGACCGGCCACGTCCAGGTGGACCTCCTTGGGGCCCCAACCGCAGCTGATATGCGCGCCGTCCTCGATGGCCTCGCGACGCTCTTCCTCGCTGGCGGGCATCTGGGCCTCGCTCTCCAGGCAGAACATCTCAACGTGCTCGGAGCCCAGACGGCAGGCGTTGCGTGCGACATCGATAGCCACGTTACCGCCGCCCACCACGATGGTGCGGCCGGGCAGCGCATCGATTTTGCCGCTGTTGACCTCGCGCAAAAAGTCGACGGCCACGGTCACGTCCTCGGCGTCCTCGCCCGGAATGCCGGCAAGGCGGCCGCCCTGGCAGCCAATGGCAACGTAAAAGGCCTTAAAGCCCTGCGCGCGCAGCTCGTCGAGCGTCACGTCGCGACCGACCTCCACGCCATAGCGGAACTCGGCACCCATCAGGCGAATAACCTCGACCTCAGCCTCGATAACGTCCTTCTGCAGCTTAAAGCTGGGAATACCGTAGGTGAGCATGCCGCCCGGGCGCTCGTTTTTCTCGAACACGACGGGCTTGTAGCCCTTCTCGGCCAGGTAGAAAGCGCAGGACAGGCCGGCCGGACCGGCACCGATGATGGCGATCTTCTGGTCGAAGCCGCCGGCACGCGTCGGGGTCACCACGGGCGGGACATAGCGGGTCGCTGCGTCCAGATCGCGCTGGGCGATGAACTTCTTGACCTCGTCGATAGCCACGGCGGCGTCCACACGACCGCGGGTGCAGGCATCCTCACAGCGGCGGTTGCACACACGGCCGCAGATAGCGGGCAGCGGGTTCTCGCGCTTGATGAGCGCCAGCGCCTCGTCATAGCGGCCCTGCGCCGCGAGCTTCAAATAGCCCTGAACGGCAACGTGCGCGGGGCAGGCCGTCTTGCAGGGAGCGGTGCCGGACTCATGCGTCTCAATGCGGTTGTCGTTGCGGTAGTTGGGCGACCACTTGGTGTGGTCCCACTTGGTGGCGTCGGGCAGCTCCTGGCGCGGATACTCGGGCACCTGTCCACCCGCCTTTTTGCTGCAGAGCTTCTGGCCCAGCTTGGCGGCGCCGGCCGGACACACCTCAACGCAGCGACCGCAGGCCACGCACTTGTCCTTCTCGACCTTGGCGACATAGGCCGAGCGCGACAGGTTGGGCGTGTTGAACAGCTGCGAGGTGCGCAGGGCGTAGCACACGTTGACGTTGCAGTTGCAGATGGCGAAGATCTTGTTCTCGCCGTCGATGTTGGTGATCTGGTGCACAAAGCCGTTGTCCTCGGCCTGGTGCAGGATGTCGTAAACCTCGTCGCGGGTCACGTAATGGCCACGATCGGTCTCGACCACGTAGTCGGCCATATCGCCCACAGCGATGCACCAATCGGCCGGGTCGTCGGCGCAGCCCTCACCCATCACGCGACGGCTCGCGCGGCAGCTGCAGGTGCTAGCGGCATACTTACCCTCGTATTTGTCGAGCCAATGCTCGATATGCTCGATCGGCACCGAGGTGCTCGCGGCATCGATGGCCTTCTCGACCGGAATGACGTGCATGCCGATACCGGCGCCCCCGGGCGGCACCATCGGCGTAGCACGGGACAGCGGGCCTTTGGATGCCTGTTCAAAGAACTTGGCGTAGACCGGGTGTTCCTCGAGCTGGCTCACGCGCATGTTGAGGAACTCGGCAGAACCCGGCACCAGCATGGGCAGCACCCACTGCTTGGCGCGCTCGGGGTTTTCCCAGTTGTACTCGAGCAGACCCGTGTAGCTCATATCGTCGAGCATCTTCTCGATATCGGCCTCGGGCATGCCGGTGAGCTTGACCATCTCGGGCAGCGTATAGGGACGGCGCATCTTCATCTTGCAGAGCACTTCGGCCTGCTCGTCGGTTGCGGCCTCGGCAAACGACCAGTACTCGTAGCCCAGCAGCTCGTCGCGATGCAGCAGACGGTTGGTGCAGTGCTCGCACAGCTTGACGATTGCCTCGCGCGGATGCTCCGGCAGCGGCGGCACGAACTCCGCGCCGATATCGGGCTCGGTATAGCTAATCCCCGGTCCGTTGAGAATCATGGTTGTCCCTTCTCTTGCCGCAGCCCGGCGAGACCGCGGCACCCCTCTTTTTTGCAGGCCGGGCATGCCCCCATGCCGTTCACCCGCCATTGTTGACATTGTGTCAAAAATAGTATTGACGAACCGTCAACAATATTCAAGACTGTTAGGCGAACGGTCAGGCAAAAGAGGATGAAAGGCGGCAAAACATGGGCAACAACACAGCAGATACCTCTGTGGTCGACGCCGTCCTCGCGTCCGACAGCGCGGCAAAGCGCTTGACGGGCGACGAGCGCCGTCGCGAGATCCTCGCCGCCGTGCGCGACGTGAGCTCCGAGCTGGGCGTGTCACATCTATCCGTCTCGGCCGTGACCAAGCGAGCCGGCTGCACGCGCTCGCTGTTCTACCACTACTTCGCCGACATGGACGCCGCCGTCACCGCCGTCATGGACGAGGCAATCGACGGCTTTATCTCCGAACTCGAGCAGTGGAACGCCAGCCGCACGGTTGGCGACATCGAAGGCGCGCTCGACACCGTCGCTCCGCTCTTTAAGCGCCTGGTCGTGAGCGGCCACGAGCTGCCGAGCACGCTCACCTCGAGCAGCGGCGCGCTCTACGGCGGCTTTTTGCACAACGTGGTCCAGCGCGTGGCGCAGTATATCTGCGACACCACCGTGGTGGATTTTGTCGCCCATCATGAGCTACGCATCGACCATGTCTACGAGACGTTCTACACCCTCATCATGGGTCTTTTGATGTATATCCGCACGCACCCCGATGTGCCCGACGAGACGGTCAAGGAAATCATCGCCTCGACACTCCACATCGAGGGCTATACCGCCAAGTATCCGGAGCGCAAGCCCCAGAACTGACGACATTTGGCCAAACTGCCCGCGATCAGAAGAGGGGCCGCGGGCGTGTGAAAGGAGAGCAGCATGCTGTTCGATGTTTGGGGTAGCGATACCCTTATCCACTGGGCCGGCTGGGCCATGGTCTTTATTGGCCTGATCGTGCTCAACGAGGTCGGCCGCCGCACCAAGCTGGGCGCGGCCATCATCTTTGGCGTGGCTCCGCTGGCCATGACCATCTACTGCGTCGCCATCGCCATTGGCGTCTCACAGGGTGCCGAGTGGGCGCTCACCAACCCCACCCATGTGTACCAGAACAGCTGGTTCCACTACGCCAAGGTCTACGCGGCGTTGGCCGGTTGCTGGGGCTTCATCGCCATTAAGTATCAGTGGGGCAAGATCGGCAAGGCACACTGGTTCCGCGCGTGGCCGTTTGTGATCGTCGCCATCAACATCATGATCGCCGTCGTGTCCGACTTTGAGAGCGCCTATCACTTCTTTGTCCTGGGCCAGTCCACTTGGGTCACCTCCGAAGGTGCTACGCAGCTGGCCGGCTGGAACAACGTGTTCAACGGCATCGCCGGTATCATCAACATCTTCTGCATGACCGGTTGGTGGAGCGTCTACGCCTCCGAGGACAAGACCGACATGCTGTGGCCCGATATGACCTGGGTCTACATCATCGCCTACGATATCTGGAACTTCTGCTACACCTACAACTGCCTGCCCACCCACTCCTGGTTCTGCGGCTTTGCGCTGCTGCTGGCGCCCACCGTCGCCGCCTTTATCTGGAACAAGGGCGGCTGGATTCAGAACCGCGCCTTTACGCTGGCCATTTGGTGCATGTTTGCCCAGGTGTTCCCGTTCTTCCAGGAGGAGTCCATCTTTGTGACCCACTCCACGCTCGACCCCGGCGCCGCTACCGCGGTCTCAATCGCCGCACTGGTCGCCAACGTCGCCGCAATCATCTACGTCGCCTACCGTGCCAAGAAGCTCGGCCGCAACCCCTACAAGCAGGATGTCTTTGAGGGCACCAGCGATTGGGAGAAGGCTACCGCCCGCCGCGCCAAGGTGGATTACGCACACGCCGAGTAACGTGCCCGGTGCACATGCCGCTTGAATGTGAAGTCGCCTGGCCGACTCCGCGCAATGCAACGTATTGCATGCCCCCGGGAAGCGATTTGTCCGCTTTCCGGGGGCTTTTTGCTGTTGCGCGCATCCACGCACATATTCAAAACCTCTCGCACAGATAAAATCAGATTTCCAATTGCCTGACAGCTCTATATGACCCTGTTTTTGGGTACATTGTTGTCCCGATATTGAGCTTGGGGGATATATGAAAGATGAGACGAGGGGCCAAGAGGACGCGGCCCAAGATGCAGAAGCGTGTGCCGAGGCCCTGGAAAGCCTAGACCAGATCACGCTGGCCGAGATTGCGTTTGACGATTCGAGCGTTGATGTGCAGGATGAGCCGGAAATCGAGGCGCAGCCCGATGATCAGGATGCAGACGATGTTGAGCCTGCCGAAGATGAGGCAGATCACGAAGACACCGAAAGCGAGGCCGGCAACCAGCCCGAATCCGACGCGGGCGAGGAAACCGTCTTGCTCGACAGCTTGCCTGCCGAGGATTCGCTGACCCGCGAGCTTCCTGGCCTGGGTTCCGCACCAGCCGTGGACGAGACCATCGCCATGGGAGATATTCCCCTACCGTCCGTTCCTTCGGCACGCGAAGCCGAGGTTCGTCATCGTAAGATGTCGCCCAAGCGCCGCAATCTGATGGTCGCCGGTGTCGTGGCCGTCGCGCTCGTCGCCGGCGGTGCAGGCTATGCCGCCTGGAACGGATATCAGCAAGAGCAGGCTGCCGCTGTCGCCGCCAATGCCCACACGATGATGTCAGTGCAGATTGGCGTGCATGCCGCGGGCCTCAACTGTTCCACTGGCTCCAAGATTCCCGTACAGGTGAGCGGTCAGGATTCTGACGGCTCCTCCGTGAGCGAAACGCTCTATGTTGACGAGCACGGCCGCGGCATCAAACTGCTGCCCGGCGATTACACGCTCTCCATCGCTGCCTCCCCCATCGCGGCCGACGGCACCATCTATACCGTCCCGACCACCAAGACGCAGGTCACCGTTAAGAGCGATGGACAGGATTTAAGTGCCCAGGCAACCTTTAAGCTCAAGGTGCCTTCGGCCGACACGGTGACTGACGACCAGATCGATGCCGCCGCCAAGTATGCCGAGGAGGGAGGCGCGAGCTCCGCCGCCACCGCCAAGGTGCTCCAGCAGGCGGCAACCGCGCGGCGCGACGCCGCCGTCAATGCCGTGAGCGCGCAAAAGGTACAGGCGGCCCGTGATGCCGACGCCCGTCACAAGGCAACCGACCTTTACCAGCTCGATATCCCCGTCGAGTGGTACGGCAAGGTCGAGACTTGGCAGAATGGCAGCACTCTATGCATCTATCTTGCCGGCGACAGCGATACGCCGATTATGACGCTCGTCGCGGTGCGCGAGGGCGAGAGCTTTACGCCCGATGAGGGCGATACGGTTTTGGGTGCGGCCAATCTAGGCAACGGTTATACCGTCTACGCCAGCGGCCCCGTCTATCCGTACGTGGTGCCCCAGACCATCAACGGACGGACGCAGAATCCCGTGTCAACCTACCCCATGGACACGGCCATTGAGCTTGTCGAGCTTACGACCGGCAACCGCTACACCTATAGCCAGATCAAGAACGTACTGGTCGGCAAAGACGGCAAAGCCGACGCCGCGACCAAACTCGAGACCGACTACCTCGCGCAGATCCTGCTACCGAGCATCAAAGCCCAGGACTAGCCAGCCAGAAAACAGCCGCCCAACGCCCACACCCCTAACGCAGTTGCGGTGAAATAGGGACTGTTTTTGCTGGTCAAACTGCAAAACAGTCCCTATTTCACCGCAACTTAATTGGTGGCCTTTTGGGTGGCACTCAGCGCCACGGGTCGGCTTCGAACATTGGCTCGCGCTCGGGGAGGCGATCACTGTAGGGATCGTAGCCGTCGTCGTCCTCGTTCTCGGCACGTATATAGGGGTCGCGCGGCTTGGGCGCCGGTTTGGACGTGGGCTTGAGCGCCGGCGCGCTTGTCTTGATCTCGTCTTTCATCTGCATAGCTCCTCGCATCGCATCCGTTCAATATCATCGATTGTCGCACGAAAAAGGGCGGCGGACCCAATTGGATCCGCCGCCCTTGGCGTTTAGAGACGGCTGGTAGATTTTAAGGCATGTCCCAAAATCTACTCGGCGTCGGGAACCTCATAGGTGGCCGCCGGCGTGTTGTCGCACACGACGGTAAAGCCGCCGTCCTTGCCGGCATCGACCGTCACCTGATCGCCCTCGCGCACCGTGCCGTCGATGATGGCGGCGGCGATGGCGTCCACGACCTCGCGCTGGACCAGGCGCTTGAGCGGACGGGCACCGAACACGGGGTCCAGGCCACCCACGGCGAGCATCTGCTTGGCCGCCGGGGTGATGGCAAGCGTCATGCGCTCCTTGGCCAAGCGTGCGCGAACGTCGGCAAGCTGGATGTCGACAATCTTCTCGATCTGCGCCATGCCGAGCGGATGGAACACCACGATATCGTCGATACGGTTGAGGAACTCGGGGCGGAAGGTCTGAGCCATGGCGGCGTCGACCTGATGGCGCATCTCCTCCTCGTCCTTACCGGACAGATCGGCGATGGCCTTGGAGCCCACGTTGGACGTCATGATGATAATCGTGTTCTTGAAGGACACCTGGCGACCCTGGCCATCGGTCAGACGGCCGTCGTCGAGCACCTGCAGCAGCACGTTGAAGACATCTGGATGGGCCTTCTCCATCTCGTCGAGCAAGATCACGGAGTACGGACGACGGCGCACGGCCTCAGTGAGCTGGCCGCCCTCGTCGTAACCCACGTATCCCGGGGGCGCACCGATCAGACGCTGGACGCTGAACTTCTCCATGTACTCGGACATGTCGATACGCACGAGCGCGCGCTCGTCGTCGAACAGGCACTCGGCAAGTGCCTTGGCGAGCTCGGTCTTGCCCACGCCGGTGGGGCCCAGGAAGAAGAAGCTGCCGATGGGCTTGTCCGGATCGGAGAGGCCCGCACGGCTGCGGCGCACAGCCGCGGCGACGGCGGAGACGGCCTCGTCCTGGCCGATGACGCGCTTATGCAGCTCACCCTCCAGGCCCTTCAGCTTGTCGAGCTCGCCCTGCATCATCTTGGACACGGGCACGCCGGTCCAGGCACTCACGACCTCGGCGATCTCATCGGAGGTCACCTGCTCGTTGAGACCCTCGCCGTCCTTCTGCTTTTGTGCCTCGAGCGCAGCCTCGGAATCCTGAATCTGCTGCTGCAGACCCGGAATCACGGAGTAGCGCAGCTCGGACGCACGGCCCAGGTCGCCGTTGCGCGTTGCGCGCTCCTCCTCGCTCTTGGCCTCGTCGAGCTGACCCTTAAGCTCCTGCACGTGGTCGATGGCGTTCTTCTGGTTGAGCCAGCCGGCCTTTTGCACGTTGAGCTTTTCTTGGACCTCGGCAATCTCTTGGCGTAGGGCCTCCAGACGCTCCTTGGAGGCGTCGTCGGTCTCCTTCATGAGCGCCTGTTCCTCAATCTGCAGCTGGGTGAGCTGACGCGTGGTGGCGTCGATCTCGACCGGCATGCTGTCGAGCTCCATGCGCAGGCGGCTTGCGGCCTCATCGACCAGGTCGATGGCCTTGTCGGGCAGGAAGCGGTCGGCGATGTAGCGATCGGAGAGGTCGGCAGCTGCCACGAGCGCGTTATCGGTGATGTGCACGCCGTGGAAGATCTCGTACTTCTCCTTGAGGCCACGCAGGATCGAGATAGTGTCCTCGACGGTAGGCTCGCTCACCATAACGGTCTGGAAACGACGGGCGAGCGCCGCGTCCTTCTCGATGTACTTGCGATACTCGTCGAGCGTGGTCGCGCCGATCGCGTGCAAGTCGCCACGGGCAAGCGCCGGCTTGAGGATGTTGCCGGCGTCCATGGAGCCCTCGGTGGCACCAGCGCCCACGATGGTGTGGAGCTCATCGATGAACAGGATGACCTTGCCTTCGGACTTCTGTACCTCCTTGAGCACAGCCTTCAAGCGGTCCTCGAACTCGCCGCGGTACTTAGCGCCGGCGACCAGCGCGCTCATGTCGAGCTCGATAAGGTCGCGGTCGCGCAGGGTACTCGGCACGTCGCCGGCCACGATACGCTGGGCGATGCCCTCGACGATGGCCGTCTTGCCGACACCCGGCTCGCCGATGAGCACGGGGTTGTTCTTGGTGCGGCGGGACAGGACCTGAATGGTGCGACGGATCTCGTCGGTACGGCCAATGACCGGGTCGAGCTTGCCGGCGCGGGCAAGGTCGCAGATATTGCGGCCGTACTGTTCCAGCGCCTCAAACTGGGTCTTGTCCTCGGCGGACGTCACGCGGTCATCGCCGCGCAGCTCCTCGTAGACCTGCTCGATGCGCTCCTTGGTGACGCCGGCGTCGCGCAGCACGCGGCCCGCCTCGCCCTTGTCCTCGGCAAGCGCCATCAGCAGATGCTCGGTCACCACAAAGCTGTCGCCCATCTTGGTAGCCTTCTTCTCGGCCTTCTCGATGACGCGAACGAGCTCGTTGGACAGGCCCATCTGCTGGCCCTCGCCCGAAACCTTGGGCGCGCGGTCGATGGCGTCCTGTGTGGAGCGTGCGAGCTGAGCTGGATCGGCACCGATGCGCTCGATAATCACGGAGATATTGCGCTCGCCGGCACCGAGCAGGGCAGACAGCAGGTGAATCGGCTCCACCGCGCCGGCCTGCGCATCGGCAGCCGCGCTCATGGCGGTCTGCAGCGCCTCGCGCGACGTCATAGCTAGCTTATCGATTCTCATGGAATCACCTCTCTTGGGGCGGCCGCCCTACGGGGCGGCTTCACGTTGTTCGAGAAGTATTGTTGCCAGCTTTGTGCGATCTTATACACAAATCTAAGTCTCTATATATAAGATTTTCTGAGTGATTGAGAGATAGGGAACAGGCGTGCTCACCAGCCGCGGCCTCGTCCCCTTACTATCTCAATCTGTAACATCTAGCGGCTGTTTATGGCTCTAGATGTTACAGATCGAGATGAAATGACCAGCGGCACCCGTTTATCTAAATCTGTAACATCTAGTCAGCAAATAGAGCTCTATCTGTTACAAATCGAGACGAACAGAAAACACCCGGATCAAAAATCTAAATCTGTAACACCAGGCCCACTTTTATCGGCCAGGATGTTACAGATCGAGACAGACCGAAAACCACCACAAAGAGGACAGGCGCCTTTGTGGTGGTCGCGGTCTCTACTCCTTCGCCGAACCCGTACTTCCCGATTCGACGGTCCAGGGCATCTCATCCTCGAACAGCCATGTACGGGCAGACCCACTATCGCGTGCAGTCTGCGGGTCAGGCAAGCAGGTCTGTTTATAGGCATCTTGGATACACTGACCCATAAAATCGTTGAGCTCGGTCTGGTCGCCCTCCATGACATAGGCGACATCGCCGTCCATGATGTAGATGCCCGGACCCTCATTGCCCTCGTAGCCCGGATCGTACGAGACATCACATAACTTTGCGCCGTTTGCAGTGTCCAGCTCGATGGAAGAGTGGCATCCGCCAACCATGTCGTTCGCTTTTGCCCGATAGGACGCATATCCATACCAGCGCTTAAAGGTTTTGCCCTTGAGCAGCTCGGACGCCCTGTCGATCAGACTAGAATCCGTGGTATAGCGCATAGCCCCAAGCTGAATATGTGGATAATTACTAATGCCCAGCGCAGCCGGTTGCTCATCAAAATCAACGGTGATGGTCTCAGGCTTGTCGTCGCCGGTCAGAAGTTCGACAGATTGAGTCACAGGCTTGACCACCGGCTCCGTCACCGCAGCAGGTAGAAATGCCATACCGACAGCGCCCGCGCCAACCACGGTGATCGCAAGCGCCAAAACAATCAACCCAATACGGGCAGGACTCCTCACAGCAAAGCACCTCACAATGCAAGCCTTCGCCACCTGCACTAATAATATCGCCAGCCAGCACTATTACCAAAAGAAGCCGCGCGCTCCTCACCACCACAAAGGGGACAGGCACCTTTGTGGTGGTTTTCGACGTTAACGGTCGACCATCTCGCGCCATGAGATTAAACTTGAATTGTTCTCTGAACATATCCATTTCTGCCTATCCTCAACAGATCTTTGTCTCGAGGAGCGCATATGAAGCCGCCTCATTCCACCGGTCGCAACGTCATCGCCATTCTCGCCATACCCATCGTGATGCTCTTCCTTATCGCCATCACGCCCTTTTCCCTTGGTATCGCCTCGCCCTTCGATTTATGCGGAATGGTCGACGCCGGCTCGCGTGCCACCTCGCTCTCCTTTATCTGTCGCGGCGTGTTCTACGAAGATGGAATTCCCACCGGAATTTGGCGGTCAAAGTTACCGCTGCTCGGAACGATTGATGGATGCTTCCCCCATTTCAGCCTTGAACCTCAGACGATGAATTATTTGATCGACGACCAGCCCCTCGACTCCATCACCCTCGCCTACGACTACGCACCAAACACCGATGAGCGCCACATGAACCAAGTCCTCGACAAGATGCTTGGACAGTGCGGGCTCACCGAGGAGGCCGGTCGAACCATCTATAGCAACCAGAAATTAAAGCGAACAGAACTCCGCCGTGTCGGAAAAATCAAAGGGCGAAACGGGGCCGCCTACTGGGATGCCTGGGCAACACGCGACAAGGGCGAATTCGGACACAGCACCTATATGGTCACCGTCTACACCAGAGACGGAATCAAGGACAATGTTGACGATTTCGCGTCATCCAAACTCGGCATCCCCAAAACAACCAAACCCGCCAGCCCGGACGAAATCCTGTAGAGGCATTCATTGAAATGTCGCTCAACCCGAACGGCGACATCGAGCTCGCTCCCCACCACCACAAAGGTGCCTGTCCCTTTTGTGGTGGTTTTCGACAAAAAGAAGCCGCCCCAATAAAAAGAGGCGGCATCAAGTAAGTCTATTTATTAGCGTCCCTCAAGACCCAACGAGAACGCAGCAATGTGGCCCGGGGCTTACCCTTTCCCGAACGCGACCCTCGCGAAGCGCGTGAGCGGGCGGGAAAGGGTAAACCCCGGGCGGACAATTAAGTGAGTTACTCGGCAGCGGCCTTGAACTTGTTGTAGTTGATCAGACAGCCGGCCTTGACGATGGCACGCTCCTCTGCCGTCATATCGGCAATGTAGAGCTCAATCTGCTCGACCGCACCGTCGGCGCGCACCACGTAGGCGGCGATGTCCTTTAGGTCGCCATCGAGCGCAGCACGGATACCCGGCACAAAGACGTAATCGCCCACCTCAAAGTTGGGCTCTGCCTCCATCTGGAAGGGCACCATGCCCCAGTTCATAACGTTGGAGCGATAACGCTTGGTGGCGTACTCGTGGACGATGTTGGCCAGGCCGCCGATGACGCGCTGGCAGCTCGCCGCCTGCTCGCGGGCGCTGCCGTCACCGGGCTTCTTGGCGTAAATCATGGAACCGAACTCGGTCGCCTTGGCATCTGCCGCGACACCCGCGCCGGCCAGTGCCTCAAACACACCGGCAAGCTCGGCATCGAGCGCGGCCAGGTCGCCCTCAGACTCACCGGCAACGCGGCGCTTCTCCACCGCGTCGACCTCCTTGGAGCGGCCCACGTAGGCAGGGTCGCGGCGGCTCAGTGTAAACTCGGCCAGGCCCAGCGGGTTGGAGCGGAAGGAGCTTGTCTCGCCCGAGGGAATGAGCTCGTCGGTCGTGGTGACGGGGTCCATGATCTTGGAGCACACCTTGAGCAGGATATCGTCGCCGAGCGGCTCCATCGCGGGCCACGGCTTGATGTTGGGGCCCTCGACCAGCTCATCTGCGGGCTCGGCCTTGCCAAAGCCCCAGTACACGCGCTTTTTGTACGGCGCGTCGTCAAAGGTGTACTCGCAGGCCTCATCCCAAGTGTCCTCGGGCAGATCGGTCGCCGGGGTGAGCACGCCGCCGTTGGCCGCGGTCGCCGCAATGGAGCGGGCGTCCATCAGGGCCACGGCGCTCAGCTGGCCGTTGCCCGGCTTGGAACCCTCGCGGTTGGGGAAGTTGCGCGTAGTGTGGCGGATCGAAAGGCCGTTGTTGGCAGGCGTGTCGCCGGCGCCAAAGCACGGACCGCAGAACGCCGTGCGCACGATTGCGCCGGCCTCCATAAGGTCGTAGATGTAGCCGCGGCGTGTAAGCTCGAGCGCCACGGGCTGGCTCGTGGGATAGACCGACAGCGAGAACTCGCCGCAGCCGGTGTTGGCGCCCTTGAGCACGCGGGCAGCCTGGACCACGGAGTCGTAGTTGCCGCCCGAGCAGCCGGCGATAACGCCCTGCTGCACGTGCAGCTTGCCGTCGACGATCTTGTCGAGCAGGCTAAAGTGCGTCTTGCCCTCGCCGATCTTGGCGGCCTCGAGCTCCACCTCGTGGAGGATGTCCTCGAGGCTCTCGTTGAGCTCGTCGATCTCAAAGCCGTTGGAAGGATGGAACGGCAGCGCGATCATGGGCTTGATGCTCGACAGATCGACCTCGACGCAGCCGTCGTAGTAGGCAACATCGGCGGGCTTGAGCTCGCGGTAGTCGTCGCCGCGGCCGTGCATGGTCAGGAATGCGCGCGTGTCCTCGTCGGTGGCCCAGATGCTCGACAGGCAGGTAGTCTCGGTGGTCATGACGTCGACGCCGTTGCGGTAGTCGGTCGTCATGCTCGCGATACCGGGGCCCACGAACTCCATGACCTTGTTCTTAACGTAACCCTTGGCAAAGACGGCACGGATGATGGCGAGCGCCACGTCGTGCGGGCCGACGCCGGGGCGCGGGGCGCCCGTGAGGTAGATGGCGACGACGCCGGGATAGGCGACATCGTAGGTGTCGCGCAGCAGCTGCTTTGCCAGCTCGCCACCGCCCTCGCCCACGGCCATGGTGCCCAGGGCGCCGTAGCGGGTATGTGAGTCGGAACCCAGGATCATCTTGCCGCAGCCGGCGAAGTTCTCGCGCATAAAGGAGTGGATGACCGCGATGTGCGGCGGGACGAAGATGCCGCCGTACTTCTTGGCCGCGGAAAGGCCAAAGACGTGGTCGTCCTCGTTGATGGTGCCGCCCACGGCGCACAGCGAGTTATGGCAGTTGGTAAGCACGTAAGGCAGCGGGAACTGCTCCATGCCCGAGGCGCGCGCCGTCTGGATGATGCCGACAAAGGTGATGTCGTGGCTCGCCATGGCGTCGAAGCGAATCTTGAGCGCCTCGGGGTCGCCGGACGTATTGTGTGCCTGAAGGATCGAATACGCGATGGTGCCACGCTTGGCATCCTCGGGCGTCTGCGTAATACCGCGCTCAGCAGCCTCGGCCGCAGGCACAACCTCGCTGCCGTTACGCAGGTAGATGCCGTCCTCGTACAGCTTGACCATACCGTCTCCCACTCTGCCCAAAAGATTTGGGCGCATAGCATACATTCGTTCAATATCGTGCCATAGAACGGTTGCGAGTGGGTTACGAATCTGCGCGTTCACTTTATCTCGGTAAAGCATAAGGCGAGCTTAGCGCAGGGTAGTCATTGGGGACGTTCTTAAACGACTAGTCAAACAAGAACGTCCCCAACGACTACTCATTTAAGTCTGTCCCCAATGAGTGCCCGGCAGCGCCGGCGTAACTATAAGTCGCCGCCCGTGCCCAGCAGCTTGCGCATGACTTGCTCGGGGTTGACTGAGCCGTCGCGCGGGGCCAGGGCGGTGATCTTCTTCTGCATCTTGTACTCGTGCAGCTCGTCCTCGAGCTGGCGCACGCGGGCGCGGAGCTTCTCGTTCTCGCGCTCGCGCTCCTCGGCACGCTCCTTCATATCGAGGATGCGCACCACGCCGGCAAGGTTGATGCCCTCGTCGGTCAGCTGGTTGATGAGCTCCAGGCGCTCGATATCGGCACGCGAATACAGACGCGTGTTGCCGCCCGAACGTTGGGGGTTCACCAGGCCCTTGGACTCGTAGACGCGCAGAGTCTGCGGATGCATGCCGGTCAACTCGGCCGCCACGCTGATCATGTACAGCGGTTTATTCCTATTGTCCTCGGCCATGCTACCTGACCCCTTTCCGTCTCGTTATCGTCCATCATAAGCCCGCGGGCGCGGGTGTGCGCCACGACCGCCCTAGTACGTCGCCTTGTAACGGTTGACCTTCTCGCGATAATCGCGCGTGTCGGCCTCGCGCAGCTTGGTCATGGCATCGCGCTCGTCATCGGATAGGTTCGTGGGGACCTGCACCTTGATCTCGACGAGCAGCGCGCCTGTACGGCCACGGTGCTTAACGTCGGGCGCCCCCATTTCCTTAAAGCGGAACTTCTTGCCCGTCTGGGTACCCGCGGGCACCTTCAGACGAACCGTCGCACCACCGGGCGTCGGCACGTCCACCGTGCAGCCGAGCGCCGCCTCATAGACCGAGACCGGTACCTCCATGGTCACGTCGGCACCTTTACGCTTAAACAGCGGATGCTCCTCCACGTGCGTGGTCACGACCAGGTCGCCGCGCTCGCCGCCGGCAACGCCATACTCGCCGCGACGTTTGTAACGCAGCTTGCCGCCGTCGACCGCACCCGCAGGCACCGAGACCGTGATGGTCTGCTGCTCGCCCGTCGAGGGAATGCGGTAGGTGACCTTGTGCGTCACGCCGCGAAACGCGTCCTCGGCCGTCACATCGACGGTCAGCGACAGGTCGCCGCCCTTGCGCGCGCGGCTGCGACCCGCGCCGGCACCGGCAGCACCCGCAGCCCCGGCAAAGCCCGAGCCCCAATCGCTACCCCAAGCGCCGTTGCCGCTAAAGATGCTGTCGAAGATGTCGCCCCAGCCGCTGGCGCCCGCGCCGGCACCGTAGCCGCCGCCATACGCGCCGCCTGCGCCCGGCATGCCGCCGAACATGAGCATCTGGTCGTACTCTTTGCGCTTCTTCTCGTCCGAAAGCGTCTCGTAGGCCTCGCTAATCTCCTTGAACTTAGCCTCGTCGCCGCCGGCATCGGGGTGATATTTTTGCGCGAGCTTGCGAAACGCGCTCTTGATCTCTTTGTCGGAGGCGCTCTTGGATACGCCCAGGATGTCATAGAAGGTTTTGCCTGCAGCCATCGTAGCTCCTCTCCTGTTACGTCCGCCGTCCATGCAGACGACGGCCCATGCTTTCATATGGCACTAGGCCAGAAAGGGCCCCGGGTGTTGCCCCGGGGCCCTTCTCAATTACTCCTCGGTGCTCTCGGCCGTATCGGCCGTAGCATCCTCGGGCGCCGCTTCGGGCTCCGGTGCGGGGCGCTTCTCGCCACCGTAGGTCACCGTCACCATGGCGGAACGCAGGATACGATCCGCCATGCGGTAGCCCTTCTGGTACACGTCGTTGACGGTCTCGTCGTACTGCGATGCGTCCTCGACGCGGCCTACAGCCTGGTGCTCGAGCGGATCGAACGCCTCGCCCTTGGGGTCGATGGGTTCAACGCCCTCGTGCGCAAACACGTCGAGCAGCTTGGCATGAACCGCGTCAACGCCGTCGACGAACTGCTTAAAGTCGTCGGAAAGCTCCTGGCTGCGGGCATGGTCGATCGCGCGCTCGATATCGTCGACCACCGGCAGCAGCGCAGTGACGAGCTTCTCGGTCGCGCGCTCGCGCTCGGCGATACGCTCGTTGGCGGTGCGGCGACGGAAGTTCTCCCAGTCGGCCTGCAGACGGGCGGTGCGCTCGGTGGCGTCCTTCGCCTTGTCCTCGGCGGCCTTCTGAGCCTCTGCCGCAGCATCGAGCTCATTGCGCACGTCGGCAAGTTCCTTTTGGGCCTGCTCGAACTTAAGCTTAAAGTCGTTGTCGGCGGCTTCCTCACCGGCGCGGATAGCGGCTTCCACCATCTCGTCCTCGGTCATCGTCGCCTCCTTGTTGGAATCCTCTACCTGGTTCTCGGCAGCCTCGGCGGCCTCGGCCTCGTTGGCCTCGGTATCGTCGACGGCTTCTACGGGAATCTTCACGTCCTTCTCCTCAGAGTCAACGGGGGCGGCGCCAGCGGCAGCCGCCTCCGTGCGAGCTTTACGGGCGGACATGATTACTTGTCCTCGTCGTCCACAACCTCGTAGTCGGCGTCGACAACGTCATCGTCGGCAGACTGGGCACCGGCGGCACCGTCGGTCTGCTGCTGAGCGTCGGCGTAGACAACCTGGGCCAGCTCGTAGGCCACGGACTGCAGGGACTCGCCGGCGGCCTTGATGGCCTCGACGTCAGAGCCCTCGAGCGCCTTCTTGGCGTCGGCGATAGCGGCCTCGGCCTTGGACTTCACATCGGCGGAAACCTTGTCGCCCAGCTCGTTGAGGGTCTGCTCGGTGGAGTAGCACAGGCTGTCGGTCTGGTTGCGGACCTCGACCTCTTCCTTCTGCTTCTTGTCCTCCTCGGCATGAGCCTCGGCGTCCTTGACCATACGATCGACTTCGTCGTCGGACAGAGCGGTGGAACCGGAAATGGTGATCTGCTGCTCCTTGCCGGTGCCCTTGTCCTTAGCGGAGACCTTGACGATGCCGTTGGCGTCGATGTCGAAGGTGACCTCGATCTGCGGCACGCCGCGGCGGGCAGCCGGGATGCCGGTCAGCTGGAACTTACCGAGCGACTTGTTGTCGCGGGCAAGCTCGCGCTCGCCCTGGAGCACGTTGATCTCGACGCTGGTCTGGTTGTCGGCAGCGGTGGAGTAGACCTCGGTCTTGGAAGTCGGGATCGTGGTGTTGCGGTCAATCATCTTGGTCATGATGCCGCCCATGGTCTCGACGCCCAGCGACAGCGGGGTAACGTCGAGCAGCAGGATGCCCTCGACGTCGCCGGTGAGCACGCCGCCCTGGACGGCAGCGCCGTCGGCAACGACCTCGTCGGGGTTCACGGACATGTTGGGCTGCTTGCCGGTCATCGTCTTGACGAGCTCCTGGACGGCGGGCATACGGGTGGAGCCGCCGACGAGGATGACCTCGGTCAGGTCGGAGAGCTTGAGCTTAGCGTCGCGCAGGGCGTTGGTGACAGGCTGCTTGCAGCGCTCGAGCAGGTCACGGGTGATCTTCTCGAACTCGGCGCGGGTCAGCGTGTAGTTGAGGTGCAGCGGGCCAGACTGGTTCATGGTAATGAACGGCAGGTTGATGGTGGTCTGCTGGGCGGCGGAGAGCTCCTTCTTGGCGTTCTCGGCAGCCTCCTTCAGACGCTGCAGGGCCATGGGGTCCTGACGCAGGTCGACACCGTTCTCCTGCTGGAACTTATCGGCCATCCAGTCGATGACGCGCTGATCCCAGTCATCGCCGCCCAGGTGGTTGTCGCCCGAGGTGGACAGAACCTCAAACACGCCGTCGGCGAGGTCGAGGATGGAGACGTCGAAGGTGCCGCCGCCCAGGTCGAAGACCAGGATGCGCTGGTCGGTGCCCTGCTTGTCCAGGCCATAGGCAAGAGCAGCAGCGGTCGGCTCGTTGACGATACGCTTGACGTTGAGGCCGGCGATCTTACCGGCGTCCTTGGTGGCCTGACGCTGGGCGTCGTTGAAGTAGGCCGGGACGGTGATGACGGCGTCGGTGACGGTCTCACCCAGATACTTCTCGGCGTCGGCCTTCATCTTTGCGAGCGTCATGGCGCTCACCTGCTCGGCGGTGTAGTCCTTGCCCTCGATGTCGACGACGGCACGGCCACCCTGGCCCTCCTTGACCTCATACGGCACGGTCTTGATCTCGGAGGTGCACTCGGAGTACTTGCGGCCCATGAAGCGCTTGATGGAGAACACGGTGTTCTTGGGGTTGGTGACAGCCTGGTTCTTAGCGGCCTTACCCACGACGCGGTCGCCGTCGGCACGGAAGCCCACGACGGACGGGGTGGTGCGGTCGCCCTCGGCGTTCACGATAATGGTCGGAGAACCGCCCTCGAGAACGGCCATTGCGGAGTTAGTAGTACCAAGGTCGATACCAAGAATCTTGCCCATTAGAAATTCCCTCTCTCTTTTGCGTTCGCGCCGCCTCGACGGTCTGTCGCACGGCGCTTCGGCTTGTCTTTCAGGATGTAGTGTATCCCCTTATGGGCCGGAATATACAAAATCTAAGTCAATTCATATAAGATTTCTTATTGCTGAGAGTTTAGGTTCTTAAATGCGCAGGTAGACGCACTGTTTGAGTTCTCGGCAAATCTATCGAGATCTATGTAGAGATGGCTGAGGTTTGGGTCCGGAGCCACACGGAGCGGTCTTGGGGCGACCCCGAGGAAAGCGCGACCCGTTTCGAGCGTCGATTCCGGGATGCATCTTCCGCTTGAAGGCTCAGCCGGAAAGCACGACCCGTTTTGAGCGCATGTTCCGGGATGCAGTTTCCCGTGGAGCTCCGACCGGAAAGCGCGTCCCAGTCTGGGCTCGAATTCCGGGTCGCAGTTTCCACCAGTGCACCCAATCGGAAAGCACGTCCCATTCTGAGCGTTGATTCCGGGTCGCAGTTTCCGCTGGGCGGTCCAACCGGAAACTGCGACCCGTTTCTCGGCCAAATAACAGGATGCGCTTTCCAAAAGCTCGCTCAATAGCTCAGTATTTCAAGTCACCTTCAGCTAACATTTGCGCAGCTCAACGGCCCCACCTGCGCGTTTTTTTAGTAAACCTTGGCATACTCGGCGAACGGTATGAAGATGCCGGCCAGAGGGTATTGCAAACGGTCGCTCCCGTGGTATGTTTTTGCCCGAATCAAACCGGCGCGCATCGCCTGTAGCGTCGGTCAACAGAGAGGAAACTACCATGGCTCATCCCGTAATTGATGCCGACGAGTGCATCGCTTGTGGCGTTTGCGTCGACTCCTGCCCCGCTGGCGTTCTGGAGCTCCAGGACGTCGCTACCGTCGCTGACGAGGATTCCTGCGTCGCCTGTGGCGCTTGCCAGGACGCTTGCCCCGCCGGCGCGATCACCGAGATCGTCGAGGAGTAACAACTCCCCCACTTGCACACTCAAAAGTACACCGTGCACAAAAAAGGAGGCCTCCGCATCGCCGCGGAGGCCTCCTTTTGCATGTGTGGGCAGCTAATTTGGGACGTGCTCTTGGCAGTTGCGGTGGAATAGTTCCTGTTTCATGGCTTCGATGCCCATTTTAGGAACTATTTCACCGCAACTTATAAAGACGGTGTCGGGCTAGGACAAATCATCCTCGTAGGGCATTAAATCGGCAAGGTAGCCCTTCTCCTTGAGTATGGCCTCGATCTCGTCGAGAGTCTGCTCGTCCTCTGCCGCAATGCGATGGAAGTGATAGCCGCTCGTCACTGTTAGCAGCGGAAAGCTCTTACCGCTCTCGATATCGTGCAGATAGCGCTCAACATCGCGACGATTGCGGATGTCCAGGTCGGCCGTAATCTTACCGTACACGCGGTGATTGACGATCACGTTGAGCACGGCGCCGCCAGCGTCGACGATACTCGTGAGCTCATCGCCTGCCTGTTCCACGCTATGACGCACCTTGACCAGACGCGTAGGCACGGCGGGGCTGCTGGGAGCCTCCTGCAGCACATAGCCGCGGTTGGTTGCCACGACATCGTGCCCATCGGCACGCAACAGGGCAATATCCTGTACCACGACCTGACGGCTCACGCCAACCTCGCGGGCAAGCGCGCTGCCCGAGACGGGACCCTTGGCTCCCTCGAGCACGCCCATGATGGCACGGCGACGCTCGCGGGCGTTCATTATTTACCGTCCAGCAGACGCAGGTGCTTAAGCGAGAGGTCGAGGATCGGGGCGGAGTGTGTCAGCGCGCCCGAGCTAATATAGTCGACACCCAGATCGGCCAGGGCGCGAATGTTGCTGGCGTCCACGTTGCCCGAGCACTCGGTCTTGGCGCGACCGGCGATAAGCTCGATAGCGGCGGCCATGTCGTCATGGGTCATGTTGTCGAACATGATGATGTCGGCACCGGCCTCCACGGCCTCGCGCACCATGTCCAGGTTCTCGCACTCGATCTCGACCGTCGTGGTAAACGATGCATGGGCGCGCGCCATCTCGATCGCGCGCGTCACGCCACCGGCGGCATCGATGTGGTTGTCCTTGAGCATGACAGCCGTCGACAGGTTGTAGCGGTGGTTGCTGCCGCCGCCAATCTCGACCGCCGCCTTCTCAAACACGCGCATGCCCGGCGTGGTCTTGCGCGTGTCGACAAGCACGGTCTTGGTACCCTCGAGCGCCGCAGCCATTCTGTGCGTATAGGTAGCGATACCGCTCATGCGCTGCAGGTAGTTGAGCGCCACGCGCTCGCCCGAAAGCAGCACGCGCGCATCGCCGCGCACCTGGCCCACGTGGTCGCCGGCGTGCACCTCGTCACCGTCGGCAACATCAAACAGCACCGAGCTCTGCGAATCCAGCAGCTCAAAGGTGCGAGCGAACACATCTAAGCCCGCGATGATGCCATCGGCCTTGGCGATAAGCTCCACCGTGGCGGGGCGCGCCGTGGGGCACACACTCGCCGTGCTCACATCCTCAGACGTGATGTCCTCGCGCAGGGCCCGCAGAATCAGATCATCGACGACGAGTTTCATGGTAATGGGATTCATGGTCTACTCCTCCACGGCCTGCGTGCCGGCGGCACGGGCCAAATCATCGATTGCCAGGGCGTCGGCGCTCAGAGCGCGATGACGGCCATCGAGCGCGGGCTCGCCCGCCTGCTCCACGGCAAGCGACTCGCCGGTGCGCATGCACCAGGCGGCACGGCGACCCCAGACTAGGGACTCAAGCAGGCTGTTGGAAGCTAGGCGATTCTTGCCGTGAACGCCGTTGCAGGCCGTCTCGCCCGCGGCGTAGAGCTCGGGCATCGAGGTGCGGCCGTCCTTATCGACCCATACGCCACCCATAAAGTAGTGCTGCGTGGGCGTAACGGGGATGGGCTCGTCCAAGATGTCGCGGCCGTCCTCAAGGCAGCGCGCGCGGATATTGGCGAAGTGCCCGGTCACCACATCGCGCTCGACGGGGGCAAAGCTCAGCCACTCGTGCTCGGTGCCGTCGAGCTTCATCTGCTCGCGGATGGCGGCGGCGACCACGTCGCGCGGCTGCAACTCGTCGGTAAAGCGCTCACCGACGGCGTTGAGCAAAATCGCGCCCTCGCCGCGGCAGCTCTCGCTGATCAGGAAGGTGCGGCCCGGCTGCGGCGAGAACAGTCCCGTGGGGTGGATCTGCACGTAGTCCAAGTGCTCCATCTTAATGCCATGCTCCTGAGCGATGTAGCAGGCGTCACCCGTGAGCTGCGGATAGTTGGTCGAGTGGTCGTATACGCCACCGATGCCGCCCGTCGCCCACAGCGTGTGGCGAGCATGGATCTTAAACGGCTCGCCGGCATGCACGCCCTCGGCGGCATTTGCCAGCTCGTCGGCGGGACGAACCGAGTTGTCCTCGTCCACGGAAACGGCGACGACACCGGCACACACCGTGGTGCCGTCACGCTCGCCCGTCAGGATGTCGGTCATGGCCACGTGCTCCAAAATCTGCACGTTATCCAGCTTGCGAACGGCCTGGAGCAGTTTGGTCGTGATCTCCTTGCCGGTGATATCGGCATGGAAGGCGATGCGCGGGCGACTGTGCGCGCCCTCGCGGGTAAAGTCGAGGCTGCCGTCGGCCTTGCGCTCAAAGTCCACGCCCATCGCTAGCAGGTCGTTGATGACCGAGCGGCTCGAGCGGATCATGATGTCGACGCTCTCACGGCGGTTCTCGTAATGACCGGCGTGCATGGTGTCCTCAAAGAAGGCATCGTAGTCCGAGCCTTCGGGCAGCACGCAGATGCCGCCCTGCGCGAGCATCGAATCGCACTCGTCAACGGCGCCCTTGGAGAGCATGATCACGCTCGTGCTCGTCGGCAGGTTGAGGGCCGCGTACAGGCCCGCTACGCCGCAGCCGGCAATGACAACGTCGCACTCCATGTCGGGGTATTGCTTGGTTTCCACAGGAATCCTTTCCCTTGGATGTGACATAAGGGACTGTCCCTTTGTCACATTGTTCTAGCGCGCTGCGTACTCGAGCATACGGTCGAGCGTGAGCTTGGCCTGGTCGGCAGCCTCGTCCGACACGCCGATCTGCACCTCACCCTCGCCCGTCTCCAGGCAGCGCACGAGCTTTTCGAGCGTGATGAGGTCCATGTTGACGCAGGTGGGCTGCACCGCGGGGAAGTAGAACTTCTTGCCGGTGCCCTGGCAGCGGCGCTCGAGCTCGTAGAGCACACCGCGAACCGTCACGATGATGAACTCGCTCGCGTCGGACTCCTCGGCATACTTGATGATGCCGGCGGTGGAGCCGATGTAGTCGGCCTCGGCCAGCACGTCGGCCTTGCACTCGGGGTGCGCCAGCACGAGCGCGTCGGGGTGCGCCTCCTGCGCGTCGACGATCTGCTCGACGGTGATGATGTGATGACGCGGGCAGTAGCCATTGTTGAGGATGACGTGCTTTTGGGGCACCTGCTCGGCCACAAAGCGGCCCAGGTTCTGGTCGGGAATGAACAAGATGTGCTGCTGCGGCAGCTCGGACACAATCTTGACGGCGTTGGAGCTGGTGACACACACATCACTCCAGCTCTTGATCTCGACCGTGGAGTTGACGTAGCACACCACGGCAAGGTCGTCACCGTACTCGGCGCGGGCGGCGTCGACCGTCTCGCGCTTGACCATGTGAGCCATGGGGCAGTCCGCGCCCGGCTCGGGCAGCAGCACGGTCTTAGTGGGATTGAGCAGCTTGGCGCTCTCGCCCATAAACTCCACGCCGCACAGCACGATGGTCCGCTGTGGCAGGCTCTTGGCGAGCTTGGCCAGGTAGAAGCTATCGCCGACGTAATCAGCCACGGCCTGCACCTCGGGCGCCACGTAATAGTGCGCTAGGATCACCGCGTCACGTTGGGTTTTTAGTTGCTGAATGGCCTCGACGAGCTCTGCGGGCACCAGTGCCGCGCGCTCCGTTGCCGTCGTTGCCGATGCTAGGCCGGCCGCGATATCGCGTGCGAGCTCCGACGCATCCATGTTCGCGCTCTGTGCCATCAAGGCCCCTCTCTTTTGGCGAATCTTGGGGCTTTAGTATGACACCTAGGTTTACAGCTGACAAGACAGCTGTAAACCTAGGTGTAAAGTTGAAATAAAGATTCAATCATGTGGCAGGTCCATTTTCGAACTGGCAAGCTGAGGATAGCCGAGCTCTCGATAGCGCAGGAGGCATCTTTCGCCACCGCAATACCGCTCGGCGCGAGTTGCGCAACGTGGGGCGCAAATGGAACACGCCTCCGCAGGCGGCACGCACCCAATGTGGCAAAATCGAACTACTAAGGGGGCTCAGAATGCTCAAGATTATTGCCTGCGACGACGACGTCGCTTTTCTAGATAGACTGCACCGGATGATCGACCGTTGGTCGACCGAGACGGGCACGGCAGTCGATGTTGCGCTCGTCACGCGCGGCGAGGACCTGCTGGCCCGCCATGCCGCATCGCGCGCCGACATCATTCTGCTCGACATGATCATGCCGCTCGTCAACGGCATGGACACCGCGCGCGAATTGCGCCAGGCCGATACCGCCGTGCGCTTGGTGTTTCTCACCTCATCGCCCGAGTTTGCACTGGAGTCCTACGAGGTCCGCGCCTTCGACTATCTGCTCAAGCCCGTGACTTACGAACGCCTGGCGCGATTACTCGACGAGCTTTCGAGCATGCGCCCGGCGGCAACCGACGAGCTCGTGATCAAAACGTCCTTTGGCTACCACGCCCTGCGCCTGTCCGACATCGAATATGCCGAGGCGCGCAACAAGCACGTGGTCTTCCACCTGCGCGACGGACGCGATATCGAGGCACTCGAGTCGTTCCGCAGCGTCGAGGACCGCTTGGAGCAAAACGCAGTCTTCTTTAAATGCCACCGCAGCTACCAGGTCAACCTGCGCAATATCGATCACTTTGACCGCACGGACATCGTCATGCGCTCGGGTGCGTGCATCCCGCTTTCGCGCAGCTGCAAGCAGGGATTCCAAGACGCCTACTTTGCGGTTCGCTTTGAGGGTAGGAGACACTGATGGTCTCCTCGGTCGAAATGGTCCTTTGGGCAATCCACCACGCCACGACGCTGCTCTTTGGCGTCTTTGCCTCGGCGGCGCTGTGCGGTATCGAAATCAATCGACGCCATGCGCTCGAGTTGGTGGGAGTCGGAGCCGCAACCGGCACCGCCTTTTCGATCGCCAATGTCGTTGGCGGAGAGCTTTTTGCCCGTCAGGTCTATCCGCTCGTCGTGCACCTGCCGCTTACCGTCTACCTATGCGCGCGCTACCACTTGAGTCCGCTGCTCGCGGCGTTGGGCGTCACCAGCGCCTATCTGAGCTGCCAGTTCAGCAATTGGATGGGCATCGCCGCATTTGCCGCAACCGATTCGCAGGTCGCGTACTACTTGGCGCGCATTATCACCACGGTCGCCGTCTTTGCGATCCTGCTGCATTGGGCCCGCGACATCGGTCCGCGCTTGGCGATTAAAAGCACCACCGAGCTTGGCATCCTTTTAATCCTGCCGCTCGTCTATTACGTCTTTGACTATGCCACCAACGTCTACACCACGCTGTTCCACTCGGGCTCGGTGGTGACGGTTGAGTTTTTGGCATTTGCGCTCTGTGCCTTCTATCTTATGTTTCTTGCCGTTTACCTACGCGAATACGAAGAAAAGGAAACCGCCGAGCGAGAGCGCTGGATGCTCGAAACCCGCGACAGCGCCGCCATCAAAGAGCTCGAGGCCTGGCGTCAATCTGGGCGCGAGCTGTCGATTCTTCGCCACGATATGCGCCACTTCCTACGCGGCCTGGCCGCTTTAATTGAGGAGGGCCACACCGACGAGGCGCTCAAACGCATCGACGAACTCTGCGAAGCCGGCGACCGCACCGCCGTACGCCGCTTCTGCGCCAACGAGACCGTAAACATCGCGCTTTCGTCATTTAACTCGGATATCAATAGAAACGGCATTACCGCCAACCTGCGCGCCGCCGTACCCGAAACCATCCACGTAGGTGACGCCGACCTGTTTAGCGTGCTCTCAAATGCCTTGGAAAACGCAATCACCGCCGCAAGCGCCGCACCCCAAGGAAAGCGATTCGTCGACTTTGACCTGCGATTAGAGGACGGCCAGCTGCTGCTGTTAGTTTCCAACACGTTTGACCGCGCGCCGCGCATGGTCGACGGCATGCCCGTGACCCAGCATGCGGGCCACGGCTTTGGCACCAAGAGCATCAAACTTGCCGTGGAGCGCATGAACGGCAACTGTCAGTTCCGCATTAACGGCGATCGGTTTGAGCTGCGCGCTGTGATGTAAGGGCGCGGGCGCGACGGATTTGCGTTCCGCGGATACGGCTCGCCCGCTCGGGGTCGTTTGTCGACGTGGGCTCGCTACAGCGGGGCGGCCGCCGGAGTCAGCTGCTTGATGTATGCCCACATGCGCTGCTTGGCGGCTTTGTCAGTGAGCGCTGCCTCAAAACCGTCGAGCGCGAGCACGCGGCGGCCCTGCACATGAGCGACCAGGCCGGGCTTGAGCATGGCGGTGTCGAAGTCATCGATCGCCACGAGCATATCGGCGTAGGTCTCGCGCATGGCGTCAGCCGCGTTGTTGTCGAGCAGTAGCACCGCCTCGGGGTCCAAAGCCTCAAGCGCCTCACGGAACAGCTCGCACGGCAGAGTCTCGCCCACCGCGACCGCTCCGTCACCCACGCCGGCGACGCTTGCCAGCACGCAAAAATCCTCGGGCGCGTAGCCGATGGCCCCAAGCGCCTTGCGCAACGCCGCGCCATCCGGGCCGGCAGCAAGCTCGCCACCCGAACGCTCGGCCTCGTCCAAATCGCCTTTTACCAGCACGATCGGCGAGCACGCGTTGCCCGCGATACGCACGCCGCGACCCACGAGCGATGCGAGCTCCTGCTCGGCCGCCTGGGCGATGGCTTCTTTTTTCTGGCTTTGTGACGTGGACATGCGCTCTCCAATCGTTTGCGTGCCCACCATTATATAAAAGAGCTACCCGCGAGTGGTTGCTTTGCGGGCGGCTGGGTATAAGCACGGTCGTACTGAGTTTTACGCGGCCGAGCCGCGTCGCACTATGGAGGTCACCATGGCTGACATTAAGCAGATTACCCCCGAGAATTTCGATTCCGTCGTTAGCGGCAACCTTCCCGTACTGGTTGATTTTTGGGCGCCCTGGTGCGGGCCCTGCCGATCGCTCTCGCCCATCGTGGACGAGGTAGCCGACGAGCTGGCCGGCAAGCTTGCCGTTGCCAAGTGCAACGTCGATGACAATCAGGACCTGGCCATGAAGTTTGGCGTCATGAGCATCCCCACGCTGATTGTCTTTAAGAACGGTGAGGAGGTCGACCGCTCGGTCGGCGCGCTGCCCAAGGCAAGGCTGCAGGCATTGCTGGAGAAGCACCTGTAATACGCTGGTTACATTTTGGCGTCCTGCCGCCGTCCATGAGCGCTTTTGCACCGCTCGCCGGACTTCTGGGTGCACCGTGTGCGACCACGGATAGTATGGTAGTCACAAACAGCCCCCAGTGAACGGGTGCGGGTCACACAGACTCGCACCCGTTTTCTTATGCAGCTGCGCGCAGAGCGGGCGTAGTAAAATTTGAACCACTGAACTGCCCCGTACAAAAGGAGATTCCCATGCATGACGTCGGAATGAACATGAGCCAGCTTGCCATGAGCGTCAAGCAGGTCGACGACACCATCGAGCTCGCTCACGAATGGAGCCATCAGTTGCTGCATGCGACCGAGAATTTTGACATGGAGCGCATCGGCGCCAAGCTCGAGGCCGCCATGACCGCGCTGCACGAGGCGCATGACGCGCTCGAGGGCTACGAAGAGGCCATCGAGGCCGACCACAACTCCGTCGGCTCCGTGAAGCTGGTGTAACGTGGCCGAACACGAGCATCCACACGGGGCGGACGGTGACGCAGGCTGCCACTGTAGTGGCTCCGGCTCCGAGCTGGTCCGTTTTTCGGTTACCGCACCGGACGACCTGCTGCGCCGTTTTGACGAGCAGATCGCACGCCGCGGCGACGTGGCCAACCGATCCGAGGCCGTGCGCGACCTGATTCGCGCCTCGATCGCCAAAGAGCAGATGCGCACGCCCGATGAGCACGTTATCGGGTCGCTCACTATGATCTACGACCATCACACCGGCGATCTGACGCGCCGCCTGGACGAGGTGCAGCACGACTACACCAACGAGATCGTATCGACCATGCACGTGCATCTGGATCACCACAACTGCCTGGAGATTCTGGCGCTCAAGGGTCGCGGCGAGCGCGTCTACGAACTAGCCGACCGCCTGCTGGGCCTGCGCGGCGTTAAGCACGGCGAGCTCACGTGCGCCGCCACCAAGCAGAGCCTGGGGCTGTAGCGGGATTTCCCGCAGCGCACCTGCCAAAAAGGGACAGGTTTGTTTTGGCAGGTTTAGCGTTTTACCTACCAAAACAAACCTGTCCCTTTTTGGTCGGTTTTGATGAGGAGTGTCGCATGCGGCATGTGCATATTCATGTGACGGGCATTGTGCAGGGCGTTGGCATGCGACCATTTGTGTATCGCGAGGCCATGGCGCATGGCATTTGCGGATGGGTGCTCAACGCGGGCGACGGCGTGCATATCGAGGCGCACGCTCCGGCCGATGCGCTCGATGCTTTTGCTGCCGCGCTTTCTGAGCATGCGCCTGCGGCAGCCCGCGTAGAGCATGTCGAGGTTGTGGGCTTGGCAGCCAACGGTTGGGACGCCGCCAATGAACAGGGTTTTCGCATTGTGGCGTCGCAGGACCAGACCGCGCACACGACGCTCGTCTCGCCCGATATCGCCACCTGCGACGATTGCCTGCGTGAGTTGTTCGATCCCGCCGACCGACGCTATCACTACCCCTTTATCAACTGCACCAACTGCGGCCCACGCTTTACCATCATCCGGTCGCTGCCGTATGACCGAGCGGCTACCTCGATGGACCGTTTCCCCATGTGCCCCGCCTGCGCCGCAGAGTATGCCGATCCACTCGACCGTCGCTTTCACGCACAGCCCGATGCCTGCTTTGGTTGCGGGCCGCATATTACGTGGCGCGAGGCTGTGAACGGCGATGCGTGCGGGAATTCGTCCGCGGCACCGGCCGTCGGCACCACACGCGAGGCCAGCGACGCCATTATCGAGCGCTGCGTTGAGCTGCTGGCCAGCGGTGGCATCGTCGCCATCAAGGGCCTGGGCGGATTTCATCTAGCCTGTGACGCTGCCAACGAGCAGGCGGTGGCCGAGCTGCGCCGTCGCAAGCGTCGCAGCAATAAGCCGCTTGCCGTCATGGTGCGCAGTCTTGCTGATACCGAGCGCCTTTGTCATATCGACGATGCTGAACGCGATCTGCTCGCTGGCAGTATCCGCCCCATCGTGCTGCTGCGCCGGCGCACTGTTGGCGAGGGCAACGGCGGTTCCCCCGACTTCCTCGCCCTCGCGCCATCTGTCGTGCATGACCTGCCCGAGCTTGGCGTTATGCTCCCCTACACCCCGCTTCAGCATCTTCTGCTTGCAGCCGCCGCGTCGCACGGTATGCACGCGCTCGTCATGACCAGCGGAAACCTGAGCGAAGAACCCATAGAGACCGACGACGATCTTGCCTGGGAACACCTCGTTGCCGCCGGCATCGCCGACGCGTTGCTCGGTAACGACCGCGCGATCCTCTCGCGCTACGACGACTCCGTGGTACGCGTGGTCGACGGCGCTGTTATGCCCGTGCGCCGCGCTCGCGGATATGCACCCCAGCCGCTGCCGTTGCCGGCGCTCGACGGCGCTCCGTCCTGTGTGCTCGCCTGCGGGCCACAACAAAAGGCCACGATTGCGCTCACGCGTGAAGGGACGAACGGCAAGGCGACCTGTTTTGTGTCGCAGCATATCGGCGATGTTGAAAACGGCGGGACCTTCGATGCCTGGAACGCCGCGCGCACGCGCTTGGAAAACCTCTTTGACCTGGCGCCTGCCGCCTTGGCATGCGACATGCATTCCAGCTATCTGTCGAGCCAGTGGGCGCGCGAACAAGCGCAGAAACAGGGTATGCCGCTTGTTGAGGTTCAACATCATCATGCGCACATCGCGAGCGTAATGGCCGAGGCCATCGCCGCGGGCCAGCTTACAACCGACGCGCGCGTCCTTGGCATCGCCTTTGACGGCACCGGCGCCGGCACCGATGGGACCATTTGGGGCGGCGAGTTTCTTGTTGCCAGCCTTGGCGGCTTTGAGCGCGCCGCGCATTTGCGCACCTGGGCGCTCCCCGGTGGGGCGGCCTCCGTACGCGACGCTCGACGCAACGCCTTTGCCCTGCTCAGTGAGCTCGGTCTGCTCGAGCACCCAGGTGCCGCTCGGCTTTTGGACAGCCTCGACGAGCAAACGCGCAGCGTGACAGCCACCATGATCGAGCGCGGCATCAATAGCCCGCGTACCAGCAGCATGGGGCGTCTCTTTGATGCCGCGGCAGCGATTCTGGGCATCTGCGGCAAGGCAACCTACGAGGGCGAACCCGCCATAGAACTCGAAGCCGCCGCCTGGCGCGCGCTTGACGGCGAAATCAGCCGTTTCGCCGGCAAGCAGGTGGGCGTATCCGCATCCGTCTCAACGTCGCTGGACAGTTTGTTCAGATACGTATTAACTACTAACCCCCTATCTGGCATGTTTGCCTCAGATTTGGCCAAAATAGGCTCTCCGGACACCCTATTTACAGCAAGCGTGCCCGGCACAGGCCCCAAATCGGCCCATTTGGAGTCCTCACAGACGACTTTTGCCACCCAAAGCCGCTCTAAAAAATACGTATCTGAACTAACTGTCCAGGCTGCCTCGGACAGCCCTTTCGTTCTGGACCCCAAGCCACTTTTTGAGGCACTTTTGAGCAGAATCGAGACCGGAGAATCCGCCGACCGGCTCGCGCTCGACTTCCATATCGCCATCGCGCACTCTTCGGCACGAATTGCACGCGAAATCTGCGCGCGCGAAGGCATCGATACCGTCGCGCTCTCGGGCGGCGTGTTCATGAACCGGCTTTTGCTTCAGCTCCTCACCCGCAATCTTAAAGACGCAGGCCTTACGGTCTTGATTCCCCAAACCGTGCCCGTTAACGACGGCTGTATCGCCTACGGTCAGGCGGCAGTCGCACGCGCCCGCCTCGCGCAGATCGCATCGCAATAGCCCGATCTTGCTCGTCGCCGCGCCAACTGTCTCACGGGCGTAACGCGTTTGCCCGCGAACCCCGCGAGCGCTACCATCAAACGATAGATTATCCAGCGCCCATCCAGCGCAAAGCGTATAAAAGGGGAACACTATGTGCCTTGCCGTTCCCGGTAAAGTAGTCAAACGCGACGAAGACCTCAAGGCCACCGTCGACATGATGGGCATCGAGCGCCCTGTTTCGCTGAGACTCGTGCCGACGGCGCAGGTAGGCGACTATGTTCTCGTACACGCCGGCTTTGGCATCCAGATTGTCGATGAGCAGGAAGCGCAAGAGACGCTCGAGCTGGCCAACGCCATGACCGAACTGGTCGAAGAAGACCAGCTCGCCACCAACCCGGCGGAGGCTTACTAGTGGCGCCCGAGCAGCCGGCTCGCTCCGGTATCGACTTCTCGGCATTCCGCGATCCCAAGCTGGCTCGCGAGCTCATCGAGCGCATTCATGGGCTTGTCGGCGACCGCGCCATCAACCTCATGGAAGTCTGCGGCACGCATACCGTGAGCATCGGACGCTATGGCTTTCGCTCCATTATGCCTGCCGGGCTCAAACTGCTGAGCGGCCCGGGGTGCCCCGTTTGCGTCACCGCCAACCGCGATATCGACCATGCAATCGCGCTCGCCAAGATGGACGGCGCCATCATCACCACCTTTGGTGACATGATGCGCGTTCCCGGGTCGTCTACCTCGCTCGCCGCGCAAAAGGCGGCGGGGCGCGATATTCGCATTGTGTACTCCCCGCTCGATGCACTCGATATCGCCGAACACAACCCCGATCGCTCGGTCATCTTTATGGGCGTCGGCTTTGAGACCACGACGCCCACCATCGCCGCCGCCATCCTGGAGGCAGACACGCGCGGGCTGCAGAATTTCTCGGTCTACTGTGCCCATAAGACCACGCCGCCGGCACTGCGCGCCATCGCCAACGATCCCGAGACCACCATCGACGGCTTTATCCTGCCGGGGCACGTCGCCACCATCACGGGCTTAGCCCCCTTTGACTTTTTGGTCGACGAGTTTAAGACCCCTGGTGTGGTCACGGGATTTGAGCCGGTCGATATCCTGCAGGGCATCCACATGCTGGTCCAGATGGTTGTCGAGAGCCGGCCCGCGATTGACAACGCCTACCGCCGCGGTGTCAATGCCGACGGCAATCCCGTGGCGCGCCAGCTGGTCGAGCAGGTATTTGAGCCGTGCGATACCACATGGCGCGGGCTGGGGCTGATTGCCAACTCGGGCCTTTCCATCCGCCCCGAGTTCTCGCGCTTTGATGCCCGTGCTCGCTTTGACGTGCCCGTTGAGGCGACGGTCGAGCCGCGCGGGTGCCGTTGCGGCGACGTGCTGCGCGGGGCCATTGCGCCGAGCAGCTGCCCGCTCTTTGGCCGCACCTGCACGCCCGAGCACCCCGTCGGCCCGTGCATGGTGAGCTCCGAGGGCAGTTGCGCGGCGTACTACCGCTACCGCGACTAGCCCGGACACACCCGCACACCGGCACCACCCACGATTGGAGTTTTCGATATGTCCCATAGCGTTACCGATAGCACCGTCCTGCTGGGCCACGGCTCCGGCGGCCAGATGATGAAACGCATCATCGATGAGGTCTTTTTGGATGCCTTTGGGTCGCCCGAGCTGCTCGAAGGCAACGACGCCGGCGCCGCCGCGCTGCCCGCGAGCGGGCGCATCGCCATGTCGACCGACAGCTTTGTAGTCTCGCCGCAGTTCTTCCCCGGTGGCAATATCGGCCGACTCGCCGTATGCGGAACCGTCAACGATGTCGCGACCTCGGGTGCCAATGTGCGCTACCTGTCGTGCGGCTTTATCCTCGAAGAGGGTTATCCCATGGACAAGCTGCGTCAGATTGTGCAGACCATGGCCGAGACGGCGCGCGAGGCGGGCGTGGCGATCATCACCGGCGACACCAAAGTGGTTGAGCGCGGCGGGGCCGACGGCGTCTACATCAATACCGCCGGCGTGGGCGAAGTGCCCGTGGGCGTGACGCTCAGTGGCGCCAACTGCCGCCCCGGCGACGTCATTCTGGTATCGGGTACGCTGGGCGACCACGGTATCGCCATCATGAGCCAACGCGAGGGCTTGGCGTTTTCGAGCACGATTGAAAGCGATGCCGCACCGCTCAACCACCTGATTGCCGACGTTCTGGCCGCAGCACCCGACACGCGCTGCTTTCGCGACCCCACGCGCGGTGGCCTGGCGTCCACACTCAACGAGTTTGCCCAGGCCAGCAATGTTGCCATGGAGGTCGACGAGGATGCCGTGCCCGTGCGTCCCGATGTGCAGGCGGCTTGCGAAATGCTCGGCTACGATGTGCTGCAGGTGGCAAACGAGGGCAAGATGGTTGCCGTCGTGCCGGCCGAGCAAGCCGATGCCGCGCTGAGCGCCATGCGCGCCGCCCGCTACGGCGAGAACGCCGCCATCATCGGTCGCGTGCTGCCACTTGCCGAGGGCGCCCGACCCGCCGTGCGCGTACGCACCGGCTGGGGCTCGACCCGCATCCTCGACATGCTCGTGGGGGAGCAGCTGCCGAGAATTTGCTAACGACAAAGGCTCAGGGCTATTAAAGATATTCAGATTCCAAACATGCCCGGCACGCATGCCCAGTATCATGGGGTGCGTTTTACAACTCAAGCGGCAGGAGCACCCATGGCAGCGGATTATTCCCATGTGATTTTTGACCTGGACGGCACCATCCTCAACACGCTCGAGGACCTGGCGGCCGCCGGCAACCATACCTGCGAGATGCACGGCTGGCCCACGTTTGCCGTAGACGAGTACCGCTACAAGGTGGGAAACGGCATGCTCAAGCTGGTCGAGCGCTTTATGCCCGCCGAGTACGCGGGCGACGGCCGTATGTTTGAGCAGACGCTTGCCGAGTTTAGGGCCTATTACGGCGAGCACAAGGAGGACCACACCGCCCCCTATGCCGGTACGATCGAGATGCTCGACCGCCTGCGCGCCGCGGGCGTGCAGCTTGCCGTGCTCACCAACAAGGACCACGTCTCGGCGGCTCCGCTTATCGAGAAGTATTTTGGTTCCGAGCGCTTTGCGCTGGTACAGGGCCGTGTCGATGCGTTTCCCCCCAAGCCCGAGGCACCTGTTACGCTGCATGTGATGAAAGAGCTAGGCGCCGATCCGTCGACCACGCTCTATGTGGGCGATTCCAATGTCGATGTTCTGACCGGTCACAACGCCGGCCTTAAGAGCGCGGGCGTCAGCTGGGGCTTCCGCGGCCGTGCAGAGCTGGAGGCCGCCGGCGCCGACTACGTGGTGGACACCCAGGCAGAGCTCGCGGCGCTGATTCTGGGCGAGTAACGAGCGACACTGCTTAACGCAGCTGCGACAATTCTTCCGCGCGGAAAGCGCATCCCGTTTTGGAGCTCCGGAATGGGATGCGCTTTCCGTTTGAGGCGCGTCGGGGAAACGGCATCCCGTTTCAGAGCAATATTCCGGGTCGCACTTTCCGCAACCCACCCCATCCGGAAAATGCGACCCACTATTCGGTCAAAAACCGGGTCGCGGTTTCCCAAGCACTCGATGCAACGCTGGCACAAGGAGTGTCCCCAACTGCCGGCAGAAAAGAAACGTCCCCAGCTGCCGCCTTCGGCAGCGATGGCAACGCCACAGGTACAAGCGCCACTTTAAGCCAGCCAAGGGAACGACGTTGTTTTGGCAAAGTCAGCGAAAGCCCGCCAGAGCGAGCAAGGTGCCTTGAAACAAGGCGGCATTGACCTTCTGGTCATGCCGCCGAAGTTGAAAGGCAGATTGCCGCTCTGGCGGGCTTGCAGCGTCGAGCAGTTGCGGCGTTTGGTAAAACGCCGCAACGAACTAGCTCAGCATTGCATCCATCATCTCGGAGTTGACGGAGTCGTCGGCAGACCACTCGCCGTCGTCGTTGCAGGTGTACTTGAAGATAACCGTGGTCTTCCTGGGCTCGGTGGCCTTGGTCACATCGACCATAACCTGACCGGCCATCTTGTACAGCTCGTCATCGGAAGGAACCGTATCAAGCGCGGCGACCTTCTCCTGATACTGGGTGGAAAAGTCCTCGACGATCTTGTTCATGGACTTGCAGGTGATGGAGACCTCGGCGGTCGCGACACCCTTGTCCTCGTCGACCGTCACGTCGCCGATCTTGTAGTCAAAGCCCTCGAGATAGGTCTTGGCATACTCCTTGGGATCGATACCCAGCTGCTCGAACTCGTCGCCCGAAGCCTCCTCCAGACCAGAGAGGAAGTCGTCGCCACCGTTCTTGACCTCGTCAAACTGCGTCGTAAGATCCTCGGTGATGAGCTCCTCAACCGAAGGACCTCCACAGCCGGAAAGCAGGACCACGCATGCAACCAAGACGGCCATGAGGGGCGCAAGCAGCAGCTTCTTTTTCATGTTGTTCCTCCCAATGAGCGGCACCGCGCTTCTCGGACGCGGCACACGTTGTAATAAGTAAGCCCATACTATCCACTTATGAACACCCTCGGCAACGCGAAGGCGCGGTCGGTTCGTTTTAGCGTCCGAACGGTTTGCAAGCCCGCCCAACGTGCAATAAAACGCTTCCCCGCGGTGCAATATCAGAGCCACCCTTAAAAAGGGTGGTTTGCTCTTAGGGTATAACCCACGGGCCCCGGGCTCGCGTCTAAAGGCGCGGACCCGGACTTCGTCCAGGCCCAGTGCATCTTGACCCGTGGCGCGCCGGTCGAACCGGCAGCATCACCCCCTCTTGAAGGGGTCCTCGTACTCCTTCACGCTCAGCTTGTCCAGCGCGATATCGTGGGACTCCTGCTCCCTGATGTACTTGGCGATCGTCGCATCGTTCAGGCCGACGGTGGACACGTAGTAGCCCTCCGCCCAGAACTTCCTGTTGCCGAACTTGTACTTGAGGCTGGCGTGCCTGTCGAATATCATCAGCGAGCTCTTCCCCTTCAGGTAGCCCATGACGCTCGCGACGCCGTACTTCGGCGGGATCGCCAGCAGCACGTGCACGTGGTCGGGCATCAGGTGCCCCTCGACTATCTCGATCCCCTTGTACTCGCACAGCTTCCTGAGGATCTCCCCTATGTCGCTCCTGATTTGGTTGTAGATCACTTTGCGCCTATACTTCGGCGTGAACACGATGTGGTACTTGCACATCCACTTCGTGTGGGAAAGGCTGTAGGCCTTCTGGGCCATGGCGACCACCCCTTCGACTCGAATTCTTGACGGCCTGAACAATCGTCAATATCGGTCGGAGGGGTGGCTTTGTAAAGCCGTTTGTCTCCACCCGCGTAGCGGGTGGTTTAAAGCTGGCCGCTGCGCGGCCAGCAGACTAAAGTCTTGAAAAAAAGGTGGCCGGAAAACCCGACCACCCTTGCACATCCTTTGGATGCCGCAGTTTACTTGCGGACGACCTTAACGATGGCGTCACCGGCGGCGACAGCGGAGTCGGCCTCGACGGCGAGTTCGACATCGGCAAACTCGGCGGTGTTGGACACGGCCACGACGACGCAGTCCTTGTAACCGGCGGCAGCAATCTTGGCGCGGTCGATCTTGAGGATGGGCTGGCCGGCCTTCACAACGTCGTCGGCCTTGACGAAGCCCTCGAAGCCATCGCCGTTCATGTTGACGGTATCGACGCCAACGTGCACCAGAACCTCGATGCCGCTATCGGACTGCAGGCCCACGGCGTGACCCATGGTGACGGTCACCTTACCGTCGCAGGGAGCGTAGACCAGATCGTCCTCGGGCCACACGGCACAGCCCTTGCCCAGAACCTCGCCACCAAAGACGGGATCGGGCACGTCGGCCATCTTGATGACCTTGCCCTTGACGGGCGAGCACAGCACGTCGGCGCCAGCAGAAGCAGAGATGGAGGCCGGAGCAGCGGCAGCCGCGGGCTCAGCCTTCTTCTTGAACATGTCAAACAGACCCATACGTTTTCTCCTCTTGATTAAGCGCAACGTTGTGCGCATGCCTACGGTAATTATAGTGCCAAATGGTTCAAATGCTAAGGTGGGGACTCGAATCGCGAGCCCTTCCCGGTAGCGCTCGTGGAACGAGCATCTCCTTTGCATCGCGGGTCGATAAGCCGAGTATCGCCTGCGCACGGGACGGGCAGAAGCGGGCGCACCAAACCCGATACTTCTTTTCGCCCTTGCGCCCCGTCACCGCCCCGCCCCTGACACTTCCTGATACTGACCGAAACGTGCCAAAATAAACCTGTCCCTTTTTGGCAGGTTTGGCGAGTGTGGGAGTTCGCATGGATATCAAACGCAAGATCACCGAAGCGCAGGGCCTCACCCCCACCGAGCAACAGCTCGGCATTGCAGCCCTTGCTATCGGCGAGGACATCCGCGGACTTTCTATTAAGGAATTTGCCGCGCGCACCAACGTTTCGGTCGCGAGCGTACACCGTTTTTGCAAAAAGCTCGGTCTCGAGGGCTTCAAGGATCTCAAGGTCGAGCTTATTCGCTTGGCAACCGAATCGGGCAACCGACGCGACGTGGATATCAACTTTCCCTTCGACGCTACGTCCACCCCTGCACAGGTTATGGAGCGCATGGAAGGGCTCTACCAGACCACGCTGGCCGAAACGCAGGAGCTGCTCGACCCCACGCAGCTTGACCACGCCGCCAAGCTCATCGCGAACGCCCGACAGGTCGACATCTACTCGGGCTCGCACAACCTCTATCCAGCGGGAATGTTCCGCGACCGCCTGCTCTCCGCCGGTAAAAGCGCGACGTGCCACGACGGTGTCGAGGCCCAGGTGCGAACGGCGCTCGCCTCGGGCCCCGACCATGCGGCAATCGTCATCTCCTACAGCGGCCTTGCCCCCAACCTCAAGGACATCTTGCCGATCCTCAGTAGTCGGCATGTCCCGGTCATCGTCATCGGCACGCCTTATTGCGCTCGCATTCACCCCGGCTTTGCCGCCTACCTTACGGTGAGTGACCACGAGAGCATGACGCATCGCATCACGCAGTTCGCCAGCCACATCGCCGTGCAATACGTGCTCGATTCGCTCTACAGCAGCTACTTCGCCAAAGACTACGACCGCTGCTCCGAATTCCTGGAGCGCTCGTTCCCCTACACCCGCCTGCCCGGGCTCAAGTAGCGACGAGCGTGGATTTTCGGACGCTTATCTAACCATTTAAGAACGTCCCCAATGACTATCCATCCGGAGCAAGACAACGCCGCAAGAAGAGGACGGACAGCGAGCGACGTCCAGGGCGAACAAGTTGGCATGAAAAAGGCGAGGCATTGACCTTCTGGTCATGCCTCGCCTTTTGAATGACAAATTGTCGCCCTGGGCGGCGCGCAGCGTCGGCCGGTTACGGCGTTTGGTAAAACGCCGTAACTAGCGTGCTCCGTACTGCTCGTAGTAAGCGTCGATGGCGGCCTTGAGCTCGTCATCGATGACGACCTTGCCATCGATCTCGTGGTTGTAGAGGGTCTCGACGACCTCGGCCATGGAAACGATGCTCGCGACGGGGAAACCGTACTTGGCCTCGATCTCCTTCTGCGCGGTGGTCACGCCGCCCTTGCCGACCTCCATGCGGTTGAGGGACACGATCAGGCCCTTGATTTCGACGTCGGCAGCAGCCTTAACCTTGGGATAGGTCTCGTCGATGGACTTGCCGCTGGTGGTGACGTCCTCGACCATGACCACGCGGTCGCCGTCCTGGGGCTCGTAGCCCAGCAGGTTGCCCTTGTCGGCGCCGTGGTCCTTGGCCTCCTTGCGGTCGCAGCAGTACTTGACCTCCTTGCCGTACAGCTCGTGGTAGGCAATTGCGGTCACGACGGCCAGCGGAATACCCTTGTAGGCCGGTCCAAACAGCACGTCAAAGTCGTCGCCAAAGTTATCGTGGATGGCCTGGGCGTAATACTCGCCCAGCTTCTTGAGCTGATAGCCCGTCACGTAAGCGCCGGCGTTCATAAAAAACGGGGACTGGCGGCCGCTCTTGAGCGTAAAGCTGCCGAACTTAAGAACGTCGGACTCAACCATAAACTTGATGAACTCTTGCTTGTAAGCCTCCATGCGGGCTCCTCTCGTAATCGCGTACGTGTTCTTCAGTTTAGCGCAGGCGAGGCGTCGATGTGGGCGTGCTTTGAGGCCACATCCCCCGCTAGAGTAAGGGACTGGGCGACGGCTCATACGCTAGTCCTTGGGTGTCCAGGACCAGAAGAAGTTGATAAGGGCCACGCGCGAGGCGGCGCCGGTCTTTTTGTTAATCGAGGCGATATGACGGTAGAGCGTGGAGCGCGAAAGGAAGAGCGTTGCGGCGATGTCCTGAACGCTCTCGTGCGATGCGACCAAGGCCTTCAAAATATCGCGCTCGCGCTGCGTAAGCTCAAAGGTAGCAACGAAGGCGTCGAGACGCTCGTCGAGCGTGAGCTCCGGCACCTCCGTGGGGGCGGGCTCGCTCTGGGCGGATACGGAATCCGTGCCAAGGTCGCTAGCAGCAAACACCAGGTCGCCGCGCACTTCAACGTCATAGGCCTGATGCCCAGACTGTCCCAGCAGCGAGATCGCAATGCCCACAAGCAGCACAAGCCCCACGCCCGTCGCCAGCAGCACGTTCTGGCTCGAAACAATCACCGCTGCCGGTGCCGTCACGAGCATCGCGCAAACGTTGTTGATGACGCGGCCCATGCACGGCCACAGATACGACCAGTGCGCATACACCGAAATGGCGGCAAATTTCGCCGTGAAAAACACCACGAAGAAGCCCGCACCCAGATAGAAGATGATGGTAGCGGCAAGTATGTTGCCGCCGTTGGCATCGGTGATAAGCACAGCGAATGAGAGCGTGGAAAGCATGGCGGCACAGGTCATGATGATGTTCATATACGAGCGCCCGCGCAGGTCAAATAGGGTGCCGGCGAGCAGAGCGCTCACGCCCATCAGCAAGCGTGACCAATCGCCCAAGTCAACGGACCCGGCGGCGTGCGAGATCGTGAGTCCCGCATTAAGGGCGGCAAACACCCCGGTAAGGCAGGCGGTTGCAATCGTCAGACGCACCACGGCGCGCCGAAAAGCCGCCGTTGACTCGGGATCGTTTTGCCACTTGGCGCCAAACTCCGATGCATTCACCGAAAGCTCGGCGATATCGGATTCGCTCCCGACCTCAGGCTCACCGCGCAGCTTGGCGCGGCGGACGTCGTGGAGGAGCGCCACCTGCGCGACCGCACAGGCAACAAAAACAAACTGCTGCGGAATCCCCGCGGGTATCACCATGCGGCTGAACACCTGCACCAAAATGCCCAGAGCATATGAAAGCGCCGCCCCGCGCGCCAAGTACGGCGTCCGCGCAAAGCGCCGTGCAAAGTTGGCATGGGCGGTCGATCCGCAATAGCCCAGCGTGCAGAACGCCATCAAACCGCCGGCAATTACCATCTCAAACTGAACCGCCATGATCAACAGCAGCAATGCCGATACCAGCAGCACGCCCGTGATGTCGCTCGTCGTATCGATCGCGCGGGGGCGGCGATAGTACAGAAGGGGACGCACAAAAAAGCCGATCACGCTCGCACCGACGATGAAGCTCTCGTAGACAACGACCTCGCTCGGCGGCACAAACTCGGCAACGCGCACGTCAAAAAGATACTCGCCAGCCAAAAACGTAAAATAGAACAGCGCCAGGCATATAATCTCCCGAATGCCCCGACGCAGGTATGCGGCTGTGTCTCCCATGCCTCTCATGAATCCCCCCCCCCCCCCCCCCCCCCCCCCCGCCCCCCAAACCAATCTAAAAAGAGACCAACCCCAATATCACAAAAACCCCCCGAAAGCC
>CAUESV010000004.1 GCA_959020715.1 uncultured Collinsella sp.
CCGCACATGTGCGGATGAATGTGGGAGGTGTTCGAATAAAGTCGATAATCAAGGCCACTCCGTAAATATTTTTTTCAAATTGTCGCTTGACCCATCGGGGGCTCGCGTGCATAATAATCCGTGCGTTGCGGCGTTACCTCAGCTGGATAGAGGGTCTGACTACGAATCAGAACGTCATAGGTTCGAATCCTATACGCCGCACCAATTGAACTTAAAGCCTCCGGAAACGGAGGCTTTTCTTATATCGCGATGTATCGAAGATCGCGCCAAACCTTCAAATGAGTAAAAATCAAATTCAATAACTTTTTTTGAAAAAACGCTTGACCATTATTCAGTCCATGTGCATAATAATCAACAAGTCGCGGCGTTACCTCAGCTGGATAGAGGGTCTGACTACGAATCAGAACGTCATAGGTTCGAATCCTATACGCCGCACCAATTGAGTTTTAAGCCTCCGGAAACGGGGGCTTTTCTTTTAGGCAGACGCCCCATGGATTCGAACCTCGGTCGAGGCGCGAGCGTGAAGCGGACGCGGAGCGTCCGCAGCGAGCGGGCGAGTCCGCCGGCAGGCGGGCGAAGCCGGTGCGGATCCGCGCAGCGGATGCGCGGAATCCTATACGCCGCACCATTTGAGATTAAAGCTCCCGGCAACGGGGGCTTTTCTTTTACGTAAACACTGCATGGATTCGAACCTCGGTCAAAGGGGACTATTTCTCATCGACTCGTGTAAGATTTCGAATATGCGCCTTGGTGAGCCCGTGGCGCGCTCTTTCTTTAGACGACCGATCAGGGTGATATTTCGTGGCAGAGCGTCCGACATACAAGCTCAGGTTTCTCGATCCCAAAAAGCGCTTTCCGGCCATGCCCGAGCAGCCTGCGGGACGCTCGTATGGCGTGGTTTGGAAGCTCTTTGGCGAGGACCCACATGAATCATGCTATGTCGTCGAATTCGTCGGCAAAAGCCACGTGTCGCTTTTGGGCTACGTGAGCGTTTCGGGTGAGGTCTATAAGGCAGACCGTCCCGTTAACGAGGAGTCGCTACCCGACGATCCCGACATGCAACTGATTCTTGACGAGTCCGATTCCAACATCGGTGAGATTGCGGTCAGGGGCGCCGATGGGACGATGCATTCCCGGGCGCGAGTCATCGGCTCTCCCGAAGGCACCATGCGCGAGCAATCCGATCGCGAGACGTGGAATTCGACGCGCAGCCTTCGCTACGGCGAGTTCATGGCCTCAATGTTCTTGCGTTACGTGATATTTGCCGATTCTGAAAACGCTGTCTCAGGCACGGCCGACGGTGACGGCCTCGACGAGGGCATGAAAAATGCCGTCGACAAGATCAAACTTGTAAAACTCCCCGAGCCGGTTGAGGTGCTGCTGGGTTTTGATTCCACGCCGCTGCCCGATGCAATCGAAACGTTGCTCTACCGCATTGACCATACAGATAATCCAAGTGGCATCGAACGCTATGCCGCCGCTTTGATGGGCGAAGTTAATCTGCCTCGCCTGCGCACCATTGCGGCCAAAACCGAAATGAGTCTGGCGCGCATCGATCGCTCGAGGCTCTTTTATCTCAATTTTGACCGTAGCCTGCTGGACCAGGACGAGATCGATACCCTGTTTGCCGTCGAGTGCCGCCTGAACCGCCTATCGGGCATTCTTGAGCGTATTGGGGCAGGGTTGGGCCCCGTTGCCTCGTCGCCAAGCTTTGAGGGCTGCTCGCTCTTTGATCTCTGGCATATCAGCAAGACGACCAACGACGTTCCTCGCCTGCTCGAAACGCTGTCGAATGACAATCCGTGGGCCAAGCCGGGGACGGTTGCGTGTCAGCCGGGTGGCGAGTGGGACGTTCGCACCCGCTTTGCACGTATCGTAGAAGCGCTCAACGTGGTCACGCGGCTCGACTATACCTATCGAGTGAACGTCGCCGAGGGCATCATGCTGGTGCGATTTGGCCACACGGTTGTCGATGCTATGCCGCAGCGCGAATACGATGCCCAAGATGACGCCTGGCGCGAGGTAGATGAGCCAAAGCGCGCAGCATGGGCCACTGAGCACGATGCGCGTATTGCGCTTACCCTCGCGGCGGCTTGCTTTGCTTCGGGTGCTCGCATCACGCGCTGCTACGTGCAGATTGCGGCTCCCGACGGCGAGCAGGGCGAGCGCATTGTTAAAGCGTACTCCTTTGGCCGTGCGGCTTATCTGGCCGATTGCGTTTCTGTCGCCAAGGATCTTGAGAGCATGGACATGGACGATATGCCGTGCAAGCGTGTGCTTGAGGCGTATGAGGCAGATGCGCCGGACATGATTGAATCTGCAGAAGTTCACGCCCGACCACGTGATGACCATCGTCCATTGCCGCCTGCGCTTCGCGATTTACTGCTCGCTGATACGGCTGACGAGCTTGAGGTCATGGAGGAGGACAACGATCCGTATGTCGCCCGCGTCGTCGAGCTGCGCGAGCAATCCAAAGTTGATCGAGCTGGTGCTTTCGAGGGCTTTTCTCGCCTTGTCGAGGAACTGGAAGCCAAGTGTACTGTTGCTGAGCTTTTGGCGACGGGACCGGTGCAGACCCAGTTCTGCGACAACCAGCTGGTGCGCATGGTGCTGCCGGTGATGGAGGAGGATCGTTCCGTGCGTATCCTTCGCGCTCCCGATGCGCTGTATTTTGCCCAGCACGAGATCTGCAGCTTTTACGCCGAACAAGAGGACTTTGAGCGCGCGCTGCCCGAGGTGCGTCGTCTCTACGATTTGGCGCGCTCGTCCATGCAGTCTCACTTTGCTCTGATCAACGTGCTAGCACGCCTGGAGCGCTATAACGAGATTATCGAGGTGGCGCGCCACGGCCTGCGTATTGCCAGCGACCGACCTTCGATCGGTTACCTGTTCTATCGCCTGGCTTTTGCCTACTGGAACTGCGACCAGCTCGAGCTGGCGTTGGCATGCTACCGCCTGGTGCCGCGCGGCGAGGAGTCGGGCGGCAGCGCGCTGGAAGAAATGCAGGGTCTTATGAACGAGATGGGCGTCAGCGAGCCTCCGACGTTCGAGGAAGCGGTCGAGACCATCCGCAAGGCTGGACTCGAGCTGCCGCCGGTGTCCGCCGTGACGAATCAGCTTGCCGATGCCGCTGTGCAACTGGTCGACAACGGCTTCTTTTTCCTGGCACGCGGTTGCATCTTCCAAATGTGGCGCACCATGGGCAACGACGAGCTCGGCTCTCTCAACCGCTCGCTGGGGTAGGCGAAGCTTTCAAGGAAGAAAGGCTGCTAGGCAATTAGAAAATTTCCTCTTGCCCATCCTTGGCTGTTTGGTTACTATAGAACGGCTGTTACGGAGAGCTGACCGAGAGGCCGAAGGTGCTCGCCTGCTAAGCGAGTATGCCCCAAAAGGGCATCTGGGGTTCGAATCCCCAGCTCTCCGCCAGTATGACTTTAAAGAAGGGTCCCATCTGGGGCCCTTTTTTGGTGCGGAGAAAGGAGGCTGGGGATTCGAACCTCAAAAAAGGAGGCATCCTTTCGGACGCCTCCTTTCAGTGGGCTTATTATTCTTGCGCCCTACACCTCGGGCGCCTTGGCGACGGTCTCGCTTTCTGCCGTGAGTGGGCGGTTGTCGATGCGACGGCCCAAGCGATCGAGCTTCACGAGTAGCCATTCAATGGGATTCGGCCCTGCGCCCTCCTCGTCGGCAACTAGGTCCATGACGGCGATCTTGGTGCCGTCCTGCTTGAGCGTGACGCTGCCCACCTTGTCGCCCACATGCACCGTGCCCGAAAGATCGTCGTAGCTAACCTTTTCGGTCACCTCGCCGGCAAGGGAAAACACGGTCGCTTGCGCCGTAGGATCGGCGAGTGTGGCGTCGATCGTCTTATCCGTCCAGTCGGTTTGACCAATGCGCGCCATAAGCGGGTTGCCGTTGGCGGTCTTTTCCTGTGTGTTGGCGATTGCGACCGTCACCTTGTGACCGTAGTACCAATTGGCAAGGGTTGCGGTATCGGTAAAGCGCTGGTCGGTGGTGGTGGAGTTCAAAACGACGGTGTAGATCTCGTCGCCATCGCGGTTGTAGGCACCCGTAAAGCAATAGCCTGCATCATCGGTGGTGCCGGTCTTGCCACCGATGTTGCCATCTTGGCCTAGCAAATAGTTATGCGTGTCCATGGAATGCGAATGGTCGGTGCCGTCGGCGCCCGTGACCTCGATCCAGGAATCTTCGCTCGCTACGACCTCGCGGATCGTGTCGTTTTTCATGGCCTCCTGCATCATCAGCGCTACGTCGTGTGCGGTTGAGTGCATATCGCCAGCCCACTCATCAAAGTCCAGACCATGCGGGTTTTCAAAAAGCGTGCCGGTGCAACCGAGCTTCTTAGCGCGCTCGTTCATGGCTTTCACAAATGTTGCCTCGGCGTCTTTGGTCTTAGGGTCGATCTTCTTGCCCACATATTCGGCGAGCACGATGGCGGCGTCGTTGCCCGAGGGAATCATCAGGCCGCGCAGTGCCTGCTTCACGGTGAGCTCGTCGCCTTCGAGTAGGCCGGCTGTTGAATTGCCCACGGTGGCTGCGGCGTTGCTCACCGTGACCTTCTCGTCCATCTTGCAATTCTCGACGGTTAGGATTGCGGTCATGACCTTGGTGATCGAGGCAATCTTGACCTGCTCATCGGCACCGCGGGCATAGTAGACGGTGCCGTCTTTGCCCATGACGAGGGCATTGGTCGCATCGATATCGGGCAGGTTTTCGGCCGTGATGCCGCGCGCATCGGCGGTTTTGCCGCAAACATTGTCGGTCGTGAGTACTTGGGCGCCGGCGACGGTGGGCACGCCAGCGGCAAGGGCGATAGCGCAGACAAAGCCGGCGGCAAGCTGGGCTGAGCGCTTTGCAAAAGAGGTGAGGGACTTCACGGATTTCGCTTTCGACGGGATGGTCTCTTCTGGAACTAGAGTATATCGTTTGCCGGCGTCGGCGATCATCGCGTGCGTGCGTGGCCCACATCCGCGCCCGAACGGGCACAAGGGTGCTTAAGGCCGACTTAATCACCCACGCTTGTTGTGTGTGGCGTGCGTCGCCTCGGGCATAATGGAGCGCGAGAGGAGCACGCATGAACGAGCGCATTTTGGTAGTTGATGACGAGAAGGCCATCGCCGACTTGGTTGGTATCTACCTTACAAAAGAGGGCTTTGATGTCCAGATTGCCTATAGCGGGGCCGATGCTGCCAAGGCAATCCTGGAGCAGGAGTTCGATCTGGCACTGTTGGATGTCATGCTGCCCGATATCGATGGCTTTGAGCTACTGCGTACGATCCGTTTCAGCCATACCTATCCTGTGATCATGCTGACGGCGCGCGATGCCCAGCAAGACAAGATCGAGGGCCTTTCGCTTGGCGCGGACGATTACGTGGTTAAGCCGTTCCGTCCGCTGGAGCTCATCGCGCGCGTGCACGCTCAGCTTCGCCGCTACACCAGCTACGGTAGCCGCTCGCAGGCGGCCGAGTCGCCGACCATCCAGCTCGACGGCCTGGAGATCAACCGCGATGCTCGTTCCGTAACGGTGGACGGTGCACCGGTACGCCTCACGCCCATCGAGTATTCCATCTTGCTGTATCTGGTTGAGCATCGCGGCAGCGTGGTAGCCGTGGAGGATCTGTTCCGCGCGGTGTGGAACGAGGATTTTATGCCCGGCTCCAACAATACGGTGATGGTGCACATTCGCCACCTGCGCGAAAAGATTGGCGACGACGCTCAAAAGCCGCGCTTTATCAAAAACGTCTGGGGCGTCGGCTACATAATCGAATAACGCTTTTCGCTTGTGAGGATCTTGATATGACAAAAGATGATAGACAAGCGTTCGAGGTGCCCGATCGACTCTTTGAATACGTGAGGTCGGTCGTCGACAATCGCGCGCTTGCAACGGTGCTGCTCTTTTTGCTGACCCTGCTGCTGATTGGCATCGATAACATCGCTGGAATCTTGGCGGTGCTGCTTATCGGCTTTTTGCTGATCGATCGATTTGAGATCGTGCGCCGCTGCGTGGTGATTGGCGGTGCTGCGTGGGCCATGACGTTGGCGATTGGCGCCATGGCGCTCGGCGGCTTCGAAGGGCCGGTGCTGTTCGATGCCGGCTTTGTATTCAACATGCTTGGCTTTGTGCTGGCGCTTGCCGTGTGTGTGCTGTTCTTGTGCGGCAGCGCCCTGTACTGCCAGGGCTACGAGCAGGGCGAGCAGCATGCCGATTGTGTGCTGGCTGCTCGCATCCAGGACCGCCTGATCGATCACCCCGACACCTGGGACAACATCGACGGCGACTTCTTGGAGGTCGAGGGCGCCCTTAACCGCGTACGTGACCGTGAGCGCAAGGTGCAGCAAGCTCTGCGTGACGAGTCGCATCGCAAGGACGATCTGGTCACGTACTTGGCACATGACCTACGCACCCCGCTTGCCAGTGTGGTGGGTTATCTTTCGCTGCTGCAAGAGGCTCCCGAGCTGCCGGTTGAGCAGCGTGCGCACTTTACGGGCGTGGCGCTCGACAAGGCCCACCGGCTCGATGCGCTCATCGAAGAGTTCTTCGATATCACGCGCTTTGACTTCCACGATATCGTGCTCACGCGCGGCTATGTTGATCTGGGGTTGCTGCTGGCTCAGGTGGCTGACGAGTTCTATCCCATCCTCAACGAGCAGCATAAGGAAGCCCAAGTTGATATTCGCGAGGACCTGACGGTGCTCGTGGATGGCGACAAGATGGCCCGCGTGTTCAACAACATCATGAAAAACGCCGTCGCCTATAGCTATGAGGGCTCGACTATCACGATTGAGGCCAGGCGCCAAGACGATGGCGGCGTGCGCGTGCGCTTTATCAATCAGGGCGATCCTATCCCTGCGGCTAAGCTCAAGGTGATCTTTGAGAAGTTCTATCGCCTGGATGCGGCGCGTGCGACCAATCGCGGTGGTGCCGGCCTGGGCCTTGCTATTGCCAAGGAGATCATCGCGGCACACGGCGGTACCGTTGCATGTGAATCGACGCCCGAACACACGATATTCACCATCGAGCTGCCCGCCGCATAGCCAGTGTGCCCTTACAAACACTTGACAATGTGCTCACGTGCGTATGAGCCGCGATTCCTACTATCGATACTGCTGAATTGATATCGATATGGAGGTGTGCGGTATGACGGCTGCTGCGGCTGTGGAGCCCACGGAGCTTGAAGAACTCATGGAAGCGCAGGCCGAGGCCGCGCATGAGCGCGAGGTTGGGGATGCGACTCGCCCCACGGCAGAGGATCTTGCCGCCTCGCCGACGCGCATCGACGTCGAGGGCCTCGACCTGTTCTATGGCGATCACCATGCGCTCAAGGACGTGAATATCAAGATCCGCGACAAGCAGATCACTTCGTTCATCGGGCCTTCGGGCTGCGGAAAGTCCACGTTGCTGCGCTGCTTTAACCGCATGAACGACGGCATCAAGGATTGCCGCATCGAGGGCAAGATTGCGCTCGATGGTCAAGATATCCTGGGCGATTGCGACATCTGCCGTTTGCGCCAGCGCGTGGGCATGGTGTTCCAACGCCCCAACCCATTTCCCATGAGCATCTACGACAACGTCGCCTACGGTCCTCGCGGTATGGGTGTGCGCGACCGCGTCGTGCTCGATGAGCTGGTCGAGGACTCCCTGCGTCGCGCTGCCCTGTGGGACGAGGTCAAGGACAAGCTCAAAGAGTCAGGCCTGGGTCTTTCGGGTGGACAGCAGCAGCGCCTGTGCATCGCCCGCGCACTTGCCGTGCAGCCCGACATTCTGCTGATGGACGAGCCGACCTCGGCGCTCGACCCCGTGTCGACGCTCGTGGTGGAGCAGCTTGCCTGCGAGCTCAAGGAAACCTGCACGCTGGTGGTCGTGACGCACAACATGCAGCAGGCCGCGCGTATTTCCGATTCGGTTGCGTTCTTTTTGCTGGGTGAGCTGGTGGAGCACGCGCCTACCGCACAACTCTTCAAAAATCCGTCCGATCCGCGCACGGCGGATTATTTGACGGGACGTTTTGGCTGATACCATCTCGTAAAGGTACCTTTAGGGTTAAGATGCGGTCATATCGGCCGCAAAGGGGTTCAACATGATCTATTACGTCGAGGACGATGACAACATCAGGGATTTGACAGTCTACGCGCTGCGCAAGCAGGGAATCGAGGCCGAGGGCTTTTCGTGTGATGGCGAGTTTAAAGCTGCCGTGGCGCGACGGGTGCCCGATGCTGTGCTGCTCGATATCATGCTGCCCGACACCGATGGCTTGGCGATTATGCGTCGCCTGCGTGCCGATCGCCTGACGGCGACGGTGCCCATCATGATGCTTACCGCCAAGGACACCGAACTCGACAAGGTGATGGCGCTCGATGGCGGTGCCGACGATTACCTGACTAAGCCGTTTTCGCTCATGGAGCTTGCGAGCCGCTGCCGCGCACTGCTGCGTCGCGGCGGCATGGTCAAGCAGGCGAGCGATGTGCTCAGCGTGGGCGACATCGTGCTTTCGCCCAGCCATCGCGAGGTGACCGTTGCCGGCGAGCCGCTTAAGCTCACCCTGCGCGAGTTCGACCTGCTCGAGTACCTCATGCGCAAGCCCGGCGTGGTCTTTACCCGCGAGTCGTTGCTGCAGAGCGTGTGGGGCTGGGACTTCGACGGCGGTTCGCGCACCGTTGACGTGCACGTGCAGACGCTTCGCCAAAAACTGGGCGAGCATGCCAGCGCCATCGAGACCGTGCGCGGCGTGGGTTATCGCCTGGCCGAGCCTTCTGCCGGTGATGGCGCCGAAGGCGACGACACCGCGGCCACCGCATCGGAGGAGTAACCCGTGGTCTTCGCCCCCCAGGGAAAACATACGCTGTCGCACCGCGTTTTTGTGACGATCTTTGTCTGCGCCATGGCGGTTATCGTGGCGTTTACGGTGCTGGGTGCGTTCTTTGTGCAAAACACTTTGGCGGATGCCACGAGTGCCAATCTGGCGCAGGAAACTGAGCTCATTGCTGCCGCCCTCGACGAGCAGCAGGAGCCCATTCCGTTCTTGCGAAGCCTCGATCGCGAGGATCTTCGTATCACGCTGATCAATAAGGACGGATCTGTTGCCTACGACAACGAGGCGTCGCCTTCCACACTGCCCAACCATGGCGATCGCCCCGAGGTCATCGAGGCCTTTGAGAGTGGTTCGGGTTCCGCGGAGCGCGCAAGCTCTACACTCGACGAGATTATGCTGTATCGCGCCGTCACCCTTGATAACGGCCAGGTCGTTCGCTTGGCGCAGGCCCAGCCTGGCGTTGCGGCGATTTTGCTGTCGATGCTGGCGCCGATGCTGCTTATCGCAGCAGCGGGTGCAGTACTCTCGTTTTTTATGGCGCGCCGTGAGTCCCGTGCCATCATCGCGCCGTTACAAGAGGTGGATTTGGATCACCCACGCCGTAGCTATGAGCACGCCTATGCCGAGATGGTTCCCATGCTTGAGCGCATCGAGTCGCAGCGCCAGGAACTCAAGCGCCAAATGGCGGTGCTAGCGGACAACGACCGTATGCGCCGCGAGTTCACGGCGAATATCACCCATGAGCTCAAGACGCCGCTTACGGCGATTTCGGGCTATGCCGAGCTCATCGCAAATGGCATGGTCGAGGGCGAGGACGACCTGCGCAACTTTGGCGGTCGCATCTATCGTGAGGCGAGCCGCTTGGCAGCGCTTGTCAACGACATCCTTACGCTGTCTAACTTGGACGAGGCCGAACGTGCGACTGAAGGCGAGGCAGTGCCCATTGGTTCCACGGAGCCTATTGAGCTCTCGCGTGCGATCTACGCGGTTGAGCAGCGTCTTGAACAGGTCGCCCGTCAGGCGAATGTGACGATAAGTCATGAGACCAAGCCTGTGGTCATCGAAGGCGTGTCGCGCTTGGTCGACGAGCTCATCTATAATCTGGCAAGCAACGCCATCCGCTACAATCGGCCCGGCGGTACGGTTACGCTGCAGTGCGGCACCAACGACGAAGGCCATCCGTTCCTCGCTGTCGCCGACACGGGAATCGGTATCGCGCCTGAAGAACAGGGCAAGGTATTTGAGCGGTTCTATCGCGTGGACAAGAGTAGGTCCAAGGCGCGCGGCGGAACCGGCCTGGGGCTTGCCATTGTCAAGCATGCGGCCCTGTATCATCACGCCACGCTCGATCTGTCGAGCGAGTTGGGCGTGGGAACCACCATTACGGTGACGTTTCCCATACAGCAGGACGAGCCATTCGCATAGCGATACAACATAGATATTGATGTAGACGCCGCATTTGACTTTCGGGTGCGGCGTTGTTGTGCAATTTTACGATTGCTTCCGACATTTTTACAGGAGAGCCTGTTTCTTATGTATAGAGTTTGGTCTCGGTAAAAAGATGCGATAACATACGGACAGTTTTGTCAATCCGAACTGGGGAAATGAAAGGCAAGCTGCATGACCCTTCTCGAACTGTTCCAGCTGCTGAAGAAGCACCTCAAGCTGGTCATCACCCTTCCGGTGGTCTGCGCGATCGCCATGGGCATCGTGTCCTTCGTTGCGATGGACAACACCTATACCGCGACGACGAGCATGTACATTCTCGCCAAGACCGACGATAGCGGTCAGATGAGCTACAACGATCTCTCGGCGAGCCAGATGCTTTCCAACGATATCGCCACGCTGCTGGATAGCGATAGCGTTAAGAGCGGCGCCGCCAAAGAACTGGGCCTCACCGATCTGGATGACTACAAGGTGTCTGTTTCCTCCGAGACCACCACGCGTGTCATTACGCTTTCGGTTACCGGCACCGATGCCAAGGAGACGGCTGAGGTCGCAAAGGCCATTGCCAGCTCGGTGAGTACGGTCGCTCAGAACGTCGGCGCTGCCCAGAGCATCAACGTTATCGACGAGGCTAAGACCCCCGAAGCCCCCAGCGGCCCCAAGCGCACGCTGTATATTGCCGTCGCGTTCCTCGCCGGTATCTTTATCGCAGTTGCCTATGTCGTTTTGGCAGACATGCTCAATACCCGCATCCGCGGTGCCGAAGAGGCAGAAGAGCTCCTGGGTATTCCCGTTGTTGGCCGAATTCCGGCTATGAAAGGTGGTAAATAGGCATGGCTAAGGCAAAGAACACCGATAAGCTCGTTGTACAGAATGCCGCCAAGACCCTTCTGGCCAACATCCGCTTTGCGAGCGTGGACGACCCCATTCGCACCATCACCGTTACCTCCTCGATTCCCAACGAGGGCAAGTCTACGGTTTCCATTAACCTTGCTCAGGCAATCGCCACGAGCGGCAAGTCCGTGCTCCTGGTCGAGGCCGATATGCGCCGCAGGTCCCTTTCCGATATGCTCGGCGTTCGTTCGCGCGGCGGACTCTATGCAGTCCTGTCCGAGCAGGTTTCTATCGACCAGGCGATTGTCGAGACAGGTCAGAAGAATTTCTACTTCCTCGATGCCGAGCCGCATATTCCCAATCCTGCCGACATCATCGTCTCCCATCGCTTTGCCAAGCTGGTCAAGGCACTGTCTGCTAAGTTCCAGTACGTCATCTTCGATGCTCCTCCGGTCGGCACCTTCATCGATGCTGCCGAGATTGCCAGCCTGACCGACGGCGCGCTGTTCGTGGTGCGCGAGGACTTTACCAAGCGCGAAGAGGCGCTCAACGCTATCGCCCAGCTTAAGAAGTCCGAGAAGGTCAAGCTCATCGGTACCGTCATGAATTACTGTGAGACCGAGACCAGCGAATACTACTATTCTTACTACACCAAGGACGGTAAGAAGGTTAAGAAGGGCTCCGACGATCAGGGCACTTCCAAAAAGGGCATCTTCACCAACCGAGCAAACGTTTAGTTGATTAAGGCTGACCTATGCGTGACATTCATTGCCATATCTTGCCGGGTGTAGACGACGGCGCCGCCGATCTCGAAGAGAGCTTGGCGATGCTCGAGGCTGCCAAGCGGGCCGGTGTAACCAGAATCGTTTGCACTCCTCACTGCCGTGATCCCTATTTTGATTACGACAAGATGTGGGATGCCTTTGAGCTGCTGCGCGATAACGCTGACGGTTTTCCGCTCCAGATGGGCTTCGAGGTCAACCATCGAAAGCTCGTTGAGCTTGGTATCGATGCCGCGGATCACTTGCATTTCGATGGGACCAACGAGTTTCTGCTCGAGCTTTCGACGCATGCCGATGCGTATGCGTTTAGAGAGTACGAGAACACGATTTACGATTTGCAGTGCCGTGGCTACCAGGTGATCATCGCTCATCCTGAGCGCTATCGTGCGGTTCAAAAGGATGTAAGCGTGGCGGAGCGCCTGGTCGATATGGGCTGCAAGCTGCAGGCTTCGGCGGACTTTATTGCCGGCGGTCGCTTTGGTCGCGAGAAAAAGCCGGCACAGCGCCTGTTCGATCAGAACCTGTACAGCTTCATCGCGAGCGATGCCCATAACGTGGGTCATTACGACTGCCTGGCGAAGGCTCGCGCGAAGTTTAGCGTGCGCGGAGCTCATTTTCGCTAAAATCTGTCCCTAACGTTCGCATTGAATGAAAGGGCAGCCATGGATATCCAACTTAAGACGGGATGCTTTGATGACGCGGCGTTGGTGCGCCGCGTCGTTTTTATGGACGAGCAGGGCTACGAGAACGAGTTTGACGCTATCGACGAGGATCCGAACTGCATTCATGTGACGCTCCATGTAGACGGCGAGCTTGCCGGTTGCTCGCGCGTGTTTCCCGAAGAGCTTGAGCGTGCGGCTGACGCGGAGGCTCCGGTGTCGCCGGCGTGCGACTTGGACGAAGGCGTCGCGGCGGGGGAGACCTACATTATGGGGCGCGTGGCTGTGCTGCCGAGCATGCGCCGTCGCGGTCTGGCGAGCAAGATTGTCGAGGCCAGTGATACGTGCGCGCGTGATGCCGGCGCCAAGCTCATTAAGCTGCATGCGCAGGAATACGTGCTGCCGCTCTATGCCAAGGCGGGCTACACGCAGATTGCCCCGGTGGACTACGAAGACGAGGGCCAGCCCCATGCTTGGATGGCCAAGCGCGTAGATGGCAGATAGGGACGTTCATTTCCTGCCGGCAGTCGGGGACACTCCTTGGCAATTGGCGTATCAGAGCGTTTGGACATACAGTTTTTCGATTCCGTATGTATATATGCGCGCTAATGGGTTATAAAATCTAAGTCTGGACATAGCAGGTCTGCGATGCGGCTCGGGCAACCGGGCCGTTTTTGCGGACGGGGGTAGCGCGAAAGGACTGCACATGCGTCAATTTAAGACCGAGAGCAAAAAACTGCTCGACCTCATGATCAACTCCATCTACACCAATAAGGAAATCTTCCTGCGCGAGCTTATCTCTAATGCGAGTGACGCCGTCGACAAGCTCAACTTTAAGAGCCTGCAGGACCCGAGTGTCAAGCTCGACCAGGGCGACCTGGCTATTCGCGTCTCTTTTGATAAAGACGCCCGCACCATTACCATCTCGGATAACGGCATTGGCATGACCGCCGAGGAGCTCGAGCGCAATCTGGGCACCATCGCCCATTCCGGCTCCGAGGAGTTTAAGACCGAGAACGCCGAGCAACAGGGCTCCGATGTCGACATCATCGGCCAGTTTGGCGTGGGCTTCTACTCCGCCTTTATGGTCGCCAGCCACGTGAAGGTCGTCAGCCGCGCTTATGGCGAGGACACCGCCCACGTTTGGGAGTCCGACGGTCTTGAGGGCTACACCATCGAGGATGGCGAGCGTGCTGAGCACGGTACCGATGTCATCCTGACGCTGCGCGAGAACGAGAAGCTCGACGCCGACGGCGAGGCCGAGACCTACGATCGCTTCCTGACCGAGTGGGGCCTCAAGAGCCTGATTCAGCAGTACAGCAACTATGTGCGCTACCCGATTCAGATGATGGTGAGCAAGAGCCGCCAGAAACCCAAGCCCGAGGACGCCGGCGACGACTACAAGCCCGAGTACGAGGACTACCAGGAGCTCGAGACCATCAACTCCATGACGCCGATCTGGAAAAAGCGCAGCTCCGACGTTGAGCAGAAGGATTACAACGAGTTCTACAAGTCCACGTTCCACGACTTTGACGATCCCGCGCGCACTATCAGCTTTCATGCCGAGGGCACGCTCGAGTACGATGCCCTGCTGTTTGTGCCGGGCCGCGCCCCGTTCGATCTGTACAGCAAGGACTACGAGAAGGGCCTGGCGCTCTACAGCTCCAACGTTCTGATTATGGAGAAGTGCGACGACCTGCTGCCCGACTACTACAACTTTGTGCGCGGTGTCGTGGACTCTGCCGACGTGACGCTCAATATTTCGCGTGAGACGCTGCAACAGAACCGTCAGCTCAAGGCCATCGCCAAGCGTGTGGAAAAGAAGATAACCGCCGATCTTGAGGATATGCGCGACAACGACCGCGAGGCCTACGAGAAGTTCTTTGAGAACTTTGGCCGCGGCCTTAAGTACGGCATCTACTCGAGCTATGGCATGAAGGCCGATGAGCTCGCCGACCTGCTGCTGTTCTGGTCTGCCAAGGAGCAGAAGATGATTACCCTGGCCGAGTATGCCAAGGGTATGCCCGAGGACCAGAAGGCCATCTACTACGCCGCCGGCGATTCGCGTGAGCGCTTGGCCAAGATGCCCGTGGTAAAGGGCGTGCTCGACCGCGGCTATGACGTGCTGTTGCTGACGCAGGATGTGGATGAGTTCACGTTCCAGGCTATGAGTGAGTACGTTGCCGCCGATATGCCTAAGATCTACGAGGACGACGCCGCCCGCGAGGCTGCCGAAAAGGCCGTGGCCGACGGTGCCGAGCCCGAGGTCGAGGATCGTCATCTGGAGCTCAAGAACGTTGCGACTGGCGATCTTGATCTGGCGACCGAGGACGAGAAGAAGGAGGCCGAGGACGCCACCAAGGAAAACGAGGACCTCTTTAACGCTATGAAGGAGGCGCTCGGTGACAAGGTCGAGAAAGTTGCCGTCTCCGCGCGCCTGACCGATGCCCCCGCTTGCATCACCACCGAGGGCCCGCTTTCGCTCGAGATGGAGAAGGTGCTCCAGAAGGGACCCGAGGGTGCGCCCGACGGCATGCCCAAGAGCCAGCGCGTGCTCGAGCTCAACGCCAAGCACCCGGTCTTTGACAAGCTTGTCGCTGCCCAGAAGGCAGGTGACGCCGACAAGATCAAGCAGTACTCCGGCCTGCTCTACGATCAGGCCCTGCTGGTCGAGGGTATCCTCCCCGAGGACCCCGTTGCCTTCGCGGCGGCTGTCTGTGAGCTTATGTAACTAGGTAGTTACGCGGTTTTACCAAACCGCGTAACTGCTCGACGCTGCAAGCCCGCCAGAGCGGCAATCTGCCTTTCAACTTCGGCGGCATGACCAGAAGGTCAATGCCGCCTCGTTTCAAGGCACCTTGCTCGCTCTGGCGGGCTTTCGCTGTCTGCGACAAAACATCGGCGTTGTTATGGGTGGTCGTTGAGGATGTTCTTAAATGACTACTTGAATTGCTAATTTGTGCGGGTTGTGGTTTTGTGACCTGCTGATATTAAAGATACTGTACAACTGTACACTAACTCATCTTCGTAGTATATTGCTACCCGCAAAACTCAATACCATTGTGCTTCGAGACGCTAAAGCGCCTACGTACAATGGTTTTTGATAGTACGATTTGATTCAACGACAGGATGGATGGTCCAAGCGTGAGTCTCGGCAGCAAACTATCCGATGCAAAGGTCTCCTTTGCGATATTCAAGCGCGACATTAAGCGACTGCTTGTGAACCCCGTCGCCTTGGTGGTTACCCTGGGCGTGTGCGTTATCCCCTCGCTGTACGCTTGGTACAACATCGTGGCTAACTGGGATCCATATGGAAACACCCAGGGCATTAAAATCGCTATCGCCAACAACGATCAGGGCACCCAGAACGACCTAGTGGGCGAGCTCAACGCGGGCGACCAGGTCGTCGATCAGCTCAAGGAGAACGATCAGCTGGGCTGGACCTTCGTTGATTCGGCGGCCGACGCCAAGGAGGGCGTCGAGAGCGGTGAGTACTATGCGGCCATCGTAATCCCCAAGAACTTCTCGGATAACCTAGTCTCGATGCTCGACGGCAACTACCATCAGCCCAAGCTTACGTACTACGTCAATGAGAAAAAGAGCGCTATTGCGCCCAAGGTTACCGACACCGGTGCAAACACCATCGAGCAGCAGATCAACTCGGAGTTCGTCTCCACGGTGGGCGAGACCGTTGCCAGTATTGCCAAGGATGCCGGAGTCGATTTAAAGGACAAGGCAACCCAGGCTCAGGATTCGTTGGCCGGTTCGGTATCAGAGGCTTCTGACACGTTGGGCGAAGTGCGCGATTCGATTGGCGACATGAATGCCGCCATCGATAAGACGAGTGGTTCCATTGCCTCGGCAGATGCAGCACTTGCCGGTCTGCAGGGTCAGGCGCCGTCGCTGACGCAGGTGATCTCCCAGGGCAACGACCTGCTGGGCGAGGCTCGCGCCACGGCGGGTAACTCTGTCGCCTCGCTCTCCAAGGCGCTCTCGGAAGGCAGCCTTGCGCTCACCAAGACGTCAGCCTCCGCGAACGCTGCGATTGGCAAGCTGACGGGCACGATCACATCTACGACCACCCGCATCGACAACTCGCTCGAGTCTCTCCAGGCGACGATCGACCACAATAAGGCCGTTATCGGGCACTTGGAAATTCTCGTCAATGACACGTCGACAGGTTCCAAGGAAATTGACGCGCGCATTGTATCGACCATCGATTTGCTCCGCGAGCAGAATGAAAAGCTTCAGAGCATCAAGGACGGTCTGTCTGCACAGTCGAGCGCCATGGCGAATGACGCCGCGGCTGTCTCGGGTGCCAGCGACGCTATCAATAACGCAATCCAGACCGGTGCGACCAACCTTGGCCAGGCCCAGACGGACCTGGGTCAAAACGCGCTGCCGAAGGCCTCGAGCGCGCTTGATTCATTTGCCGCCGTCTCGGGTGATCTGACGGGAATCGTGTCTGGCCTCACGCCTACTATTGCAAGTGCGCGCGGTACACTTTCGCAACTCAACGCTACGCTCGGTCAGGCCAAGACCACGCTGTCCCAGACCGACGCCTCGCTTGCCAAGGTCCAGGACAAGCTCGCCACCGCCGCCAACGACATCGCGGCGCTGCAGACCTCCGAGTCCATGGGCGAGATGGCCGACCTGATGGGCGTCGACGTCGATGACGTTGCTGACTTCATGGCATCTCCGGTCGAGCTGACCTCAAAGTCAATTTACCCGGTCAAGAGCTTTGGTTCGGGCATTGCCCCGTTCTATACCAATCTGGCGCTGTGGGTGGGCGGCTACGTGCTCATCGCCATCTACAAGCTCGAGGTCGACCGCGAAGGCATCGGCAGCTTTACCGCGCGTCAGGGCTACTTTGGCCGCTGGTTGCTATTGGTGATCCTGGGCGCGTTGCAGGCCATCATCGTTACGGTAGGCGATCTGGTGATTGGCGTGCAGTGCGTCAGCCCGCTGCTGTTCGTGCTGGGCGGCATCGCCATCTCGTTCACCTACGTCAATATCATCTATGCGCTGTCCACCACGTTTAAGCATATCGGCAAGGCTATCGGCGTCATTCTCGTCATCGTGCAGATCCCGGGTTCGTCGGGCATGTACCCCATCGAGATGATGCCCGGCTTCTTCCAGTGGCTGCACCCGCTGCTGCCCTTTACCTATGGCATCAATCTGCTGCGTGAGACGGTCGGCGGCATGTATTCGTTCAACTACCTGTTTAACCTGTGCATTCTGGGCGTGTTCTTGATCGTGGCGCTCTTTATCGGCCTGCAACTGCGTCCGCTGCTGCTCAACCTCAACCTGCTCTTTGATAAACAGCTTTCCACTACCGGTATGATGATTTGCGAGTCTAACGACCTGCCGCGCGAGCGCTACTCCTTGCGAACGGCCATGCGCGTCGTGCTCGATTCCGATTCGTACCGTCGCGAACTGCTCGATCATGCGGTCGCCTTTGAACATCGCTACCCGTACTACATCAAGGGCGGTTTTGCCGCCGTGGTGGGCGTCCAAGTCCTGCTCTTTGTCCTGTCGACGGTTCTCGATATCGACAATAACGGCAAGATCATCCTGCTTGTCATTTGGATCATCTCGGTTATTGCCATCTGCGGCTGGCTTATCAATATCGAATATATCCGCGCGAGCCTCAATACCCAGATGCGCATCTCGGCGCTTTCCGATGAGGACCTGCGTCGCGAGATGCGCGAGCACACGGCCGCCATTCCTGCCGCCCGCCGCATGTTTGGCCTCAACGCCAGCGAGCGTGGTGCCAAGGGTGGCGATCAGTCCACGGGCCGCTTGCCGCATATAGGCTCGCACCATAAATCTCAGGGCAGCGAAAGCACAGCCACAAACGATGGAGATACCACTCCGCTTGGCAAGCACTCCAAAGGAGGTGAGGCATAAATGAAGAACATCCTGCATCTGTTTAAGCGCGATGTCCAAAACGTGTCTCGCTCTGTAATCGGCTTGGTTGTCGTGATGGGCCTCATTATCGTGCCGTGTCTGTACGCGTGGTTTAACATCGCCGGCAGCTGGGATCCGTACGGCAACACCGGCAACCTTAAGATCGCCGTGGTCAACACCGATGAGGGTTACGAGAGCGATCTGATCCCCGTCGAGGTTAACGTGGGCGAAAACGTGACCGCCACCCTACGCGGCAACGAGAGCTTCGATTGGGTTGTGCTTAACGATCGCGAAAAGGCTATCGAGGGCGTTAAGTCGGGCGCGTACTATGCTGCCGTCGTTATCCCCAAAACGTTTAGCGCCGACATGATGACGCTTTTCTCGACCGACGTGAAACACGCCGATATCGAGTTTTACGAGAACCAGAAGGCCAACGCCATCGCGCAGATCGTGACCGAGAAGGGTTCGAGCGCCGTTCAGAACCAGGTTAACGAATCTTTTACCGAGACCATTACGAGCATCGGTCTTAAGACGGTGTCCAGCCTGCTCGATTACATGAGCACCGACCAAGTCAGCAACTTTATCGCCAACCTGTCCTCGACGCTCGGCGATTCGGTCCAGGACCTGCAGGACGTTCAGGCCAGCGCAACGTCGCTTGCGGGCATTTTGAGCTCCACGTCCGATTCGCTGACGTCGGCGGGCGGTATGCTCAAGCAGACGGGCACGGTCGATGAGTCGACCAAGCAGCTGATGGAGCATGCCAAGAGCGGCATCGATGATTCCAAAGAAGCGCTGAAGGCCGCCAACGATGCCGTTGACGCGGCGATTGACGGAAGCGCGGGCTCGTTCGACAACGTATCCGCCGAGCTTGCGAAGGCATTCGACACCGCAAACCAGCATGTGGACCTTACGGTGTCCCAACTCAACGATGCCGCTGCGGCCCTCGATGCGCGCGCCAAGGATATCGATGCGATGGTCGATCAGCTCCGCAGCCTTGCCGACCAGGTGAGCGATGACAAGCTCAAAGACGGCCTCAAGTCCGCCGCGACGTCGCTGGGCAGAATCGCCGTTGAGTACCGCAACAACGCCAACGACCTGAGGGCAACCGCAAAGTCCCTTTCCGACAGCATGGCAGAGGTCAACAGCACGCGTGCCGAGGTCGACCAGGCCATCGCCGATGCCAAGGCGGGTATCTCGGGTGCCAAGCCCGACTACGATTCCACGTTTTCGGTTAAGGCCAAGGAGCTCAAGAAGACCATTTCGGGCGTTCTGAATTCCCTGAACGGTATCTCGGGTGATTTGGATAGCGCCGTGAGCGGTCTGACCGACGCCTCTGGTTCGCTCGCGAAGGGCCTCTCCAAGGCTGCAAGGCTCGTCAACAAGGCTTCCGATCAGCTGGGTGAGGCATCGGACAAGATCAGCGCGTTCAAGGACGAGCTCGACGGCGCCCTGATGTCGGGTGACCTGGCGACGATCAAGACGATGATCGGCAACGACCCCGAGGGCCTGGCCGTGTCGCTTTCCGGCCCCGTCGCGCTCGACCGCAAGCCGGTCTATCCGATTCGCAATTACGGCTCTGCCATGGCGCCGTTCTACACGATTCTGTCGCTCTGGGTCGGCTCGATCGTACTGGCGGCCATGATGAAGGTCTCGGTCGACGACGAGCTCATCAACGAGCTCATCCCCGTACGCCTGCACGAGATCTATCTGGGCCGTTACCTGTTCTTTGGCGGTTTGGCCCTGCTGCAGGCAACGCTCGTGTGCGCGGGCGACATTCTGTTCTTTGGCATTCAGTGCGACAACCCGCTGCAGTTTGTGCTGGCGGGCTGGGTCGCGAGTCTCGTGTTCTCCAATATCGTCTACACGCTTACGGTTTCGTTTGGCGATATCGGCAAGGCGCTCGCTGTCGTGCTGTTGGTCATGCAGGTCGGCGGTTCGGGCGGCACGTTCCCCATCGAGATGACCGGCCCCGTGTTCCAGGCGATCTATCCGTTCCTGCCGTTTACTCACGGCATCAACGCCATGCATGCCGCCATGGCTGGCGCCTACCATATGGAGTACTGGGTTGAGCTGGGCATTCTGGCGAGCTATCTGATTCCGTCGCTGGCCCTGGGCGTCGTCTTCCGCCGTCCGGTCATCAAAGCCAACGACTGGATTATCGAAAAGCTGGAGTCGACAAAGCTTATTTAGTGCGGCAATGTGGCGTTGACGGAACATCGAGGCCTTCCGGCTCGACGCTTTAGTTGAGTGAATTGCATGGGCTGCTTGATTATTGCTACAGTAGCGGGGCGTTCCGGGGGTCCGGTGCGCCCTGTTCTTATTTGACCATGAGGCGGCACGCAGCCATACGCGTGCGGACACCACGCCCAGATTGAGTGTGAGGATGTTCCATGGCCCAATACGCTGCCAACGAAATCGAAAACATGCCCGATAGCCCTGTGGCCCGTGAGGATTTGGGCGCGGGCGGTATTCCCAGGGGCGCCGGCGCACGCTCCCCGCTGTTCTGGAAAGTTTTGCTACTTTCGGTGGCGGTCATCTGGGGCTACTCCTTTACCACTATGAAGGACGCACTCGGCACCATTCCGGTGTTCGAGCTGCTCTATGTACGCTTTCTGCCTGCAGCGTTGGTCATGTTTGCCGTCTTCCACAAGCGCATCACTGCACATTTCAACGCTCGCAATCTGATCGTTGGCCTGAGTATGGGCGTGCTCATGTGGGCGGCCTATGCGTTGCAGACGGTCGGTCTGGCATATACTACGGCGGGCAAGAATGCTTTTTTGACGGGCACGTATTGCATCCTCGTGCCGTTCGCGAGCTATTTTCTGAGCGGAGAAAAACTCACCCGCTATAACCTGGGCGCGGCACTGCTGTGCTTGGCGGGCATTGGCTTGGTGGCGCTCGATAGCGTCGAGTTCAACATCGGTGACGTCATTACGCTGGCAGGCGCGGTCTTCTTCGCCATCCAGATGGCGGTGACCGCCAAGTACGGTCGCAAAATGGACATCAACGTTATCACGTTTTGGATGTTTGTGGGCAACGGCGTGCTGAGCCTGGTTTCGTCGCTGTTATTCGAGACCCAGGCGCCTCTGTCCGTGTGGACGCCGAACTTTATCGGTGTGATGGCGTTTCTCTCGGTGGGCTGCACATGCGTGGCTCTGCTCATCCAAAACGTCGGCCTGGCGCATGTCCCGGCTTCGACGGGCTCACTGCTCCTTTCGATGGAGTCACCTTCGGGCGTGTTGTTTTCGGTGCTGCTGATGGGGGAGGCGCTCACCTCGCGTCTGCTCGTCGGCTTCGTGCTTATCTTCCTGTCGATTATCTTGAGCGAGACTCACTTCGATTTTTTGCGCAAAAAGCCGCGCACACAATTGTAAACAACTTGTTGCGCCGCCCTCCCGGGGCGGCATTTTTTATGCATTGCCCTTAAAGTTGTACCTTGCACTTTACGCTATCAAAGTGCTTGCTGCAAAAACGTTACTGGAGGGCATCTATGGCACCAGCTTTGTCCGATTTTCAACCGCAACCAGCGCCCAAGGCTACCGCGGCGGCGCAGGCCGCTATCGGTGACGGTCTTGTTGCAGAGGCTCAGGCTTTTGCAGGCGAGCTCGCTGCGTGGCGACACGATTTACACCAGATGCCCGAGCTGGGTAATAGCCTCCCACAGACCTCTGCGTATATCCAAGCGCGCCTGACCGAGATGGACATTCCATTTGCCACGCTCGTCGATGGTTCCTGTGTTGTGGGCCTTGTCGGTGCCGGTGCCACTGCGGCCCAAGGCAATGGCGTCTGCACGGACGAACAGGCCGGAACGGTCGTTATGTTGCGCGGCGACATGGATGCCCTGCCCGTTGTCGAGGAATCCGGCGAGCCCTTTGCATCCACCAATGGCTGCATGCATGCTTGCGGTCACGATATGCACGCGACGGCGCTGCTTGGTGCGGCGCGCCTGCTCAAGGCCCGCGAGGCCGAGCTCGTCGACGCCAATGCCACCGTCAAACTGCTGTTCCAGCCGGGTGAGGAGACCTTTGAGGGGGCACGCGCTGCCATCGCCGACGGCTTGCTCGAGAACCCGCGTCCCCAGGCTGCCTTTGCCATGCACGTTAACAGTCAATCGCCGCTTGGCCTGGTGCTCTACGGCAGCCCGGCGCTCTCGGGCGTGTACGGTTTTCGCATCACGCTGCAGGGCAAGGGCGGCCATGGCTCGAGCCCCGAGATCTGTATCGACCCCATAACGGCCGGTGTGCATGTGCACCTGGCGCTCCAGGAGCTCATCGCTCGCGAAGTGCCGGCGGCCAAGGAAGTCGCACTGACCGTGGGTAAGTTTGCCGGTGGCCAAGCGGCCAACGTCATTCCAGATACCTGCGTGCTCGAAGGCACGCTGCGCGGCTTCGACGTTGAGCTCATGGAGCACCTCAAGGAGCGTATCGCCGAGGTCGTCAACGGCGTGGCCGCAACGTATCGCACGCCGGCCACCATCGAGACGCTCTCGGATGTTCCCCCGCTCGTGCTCGATGACGACGTGACCCAGGCTTCACTTGGCTATGTGGGTGCGACGCTGCCCAAGGCCGCCTTCCTGCCGCTGTTCCATGCCATGGCGAGCGAGGACTTTGCGCTTATCTCGAGTGAGATACCGAGCGCATACTTTACGATCGGCGCGGCTGTGACCGATACGGACGAACACTTTGCCCAGCATCATCCCAAGGCGCGCTTTAGCGATGCCGAGCTGCCACTTGGTGCCGCGGCTTATGCGGCAGTCGCTTTGGGCTACATCGCCGACCACCGGTAGCACCCAATCTTGCTACTCGTTTGTTTAAGATGGTCGGCGGCACCGTGGGCGCCATCGTTTCGGGTGTGCTGTCCGATGCCACGGGCTCTTTTGCGAGCACCTGGATTGTCTGCTCGGTGTGCTCGGTGGCTATGTTGGTGTTTCTGCTGGCGTCTGAGCCCATCGCCGCCAAGCTGCGTGCAAGCGTGGCGGGGGAGTAGACGTCCGTCGCTCTTTTCTGTTCGCCCCGTTCTGTCTGTGGCCGCCCTGGAAGCCGAATGGATGCTCGTACCATCATTCGGTTTCCAAGGCGGCCACGGGCCTACGAAATGATCCGTTTTCCTCCGTCCCCAACAGATCACGTGATTCGAAGGGGACGGAGGAAAACGGATCACAAACCGCGGCGGCGCATCTGGCCGAACGAGCCCCCATACCCTCGTTCGGTCAGACGCGCCGCCGCGTTTCTGCTTTGTGCCGTATAATGTCCACTACCTATGACGCGATACAAAAGAAAGGTGTTTGCCCATGCAGGCACAGAAGGCGGAGGGAACCCGCGACCTTATCGGCGCCGAGATGCGCGCCTGGCAAAAGATGCAGCAGATCGCTGCCGGCGTATTCGAGCCGTTTGGCTTTAAGCCCATCGAGACGCCCGCGATCGAGCAGGTGGACGTGTTTGTCCACGGTATCGGCCAGTCGACCGACGTCGTGCGCAAGGAAATGTTCCGCGTGTTCAGCGGTGCCAACCTGGAGCGCGTCTTTACCGAGGGCACCGACACCAAACTCAAGCCCAAGCAGCGCCTGGCACTTCGCCCCGAGGGCACGGCCGGTGTGGTGCGCGCCGTCGTGGAGAACAACCTGGTGCCCCAGGGCTCCACGCCGTTTAAGGCCTACTATGCCGAGGCCATGTTCCGCGGCGAGCGTCCCCAGAAGGGTCGCCTGCGTCAGTTCCACCAGGTTGGTATCGAGTGGCTCGGCGCTCCCGATCCGGCGGCAGACGCCGAATGCATCATCATGCTCATGGAGTTCTACAAGCGCCTGGGCTTCGATCTTTCCAAGCTTCGTTTGCTCATTAACTCGATGGGCGACGCCCAGTGCCGTCCGGCCTATCGCGAGCAGGTCAAGCAGTTCATTCTCGATCACGCCGACGAGATGTGCGATGAGTGCCGCGAGCGCGCCGAGCTTAACCCGCTGCGCGCCTTCGACTGCAAGAACGACCACTGCCGCGAGATCATGGCCGAGGCTCCGTTGATGGGTGACAACCTGTGCGACGAGTGCCGTGAGCACTACGAGCAGGTCAAGCGCTATCTGGATGCCGCCGGCATCGAGTATGTCGAGGATCCTACCTTGGTGCGCGGCCTGGACTACTACACCCGTACTGTCTTTGAGGTCGAGGCCCCTGGCGCCGGCGTCGGCTCCATCGGTGGCGGCGGCCGCTACGATGGCCTGGTCGAGCTCGAGGGCGGCAAGCCCACGCCCGGCGTCGGCTTCGCCGTCGGTTTTGAGCGCGCCCTGCTGGCCCTACAGGCCTTTGGCGGCGACCTGGGTGCCGATGAGGCCCCGTGCGTCTACGTCGCCAACGCCGGCAAGGAGTTGCGCCAGAACGTCTTCGCCATTACGCAGGAGCTTCGCGCTGCAGGTATCGTGACCGAGGCCGACTACCAGGGCCGTTCGCTCAAGGCCCAGTTTAAGCAGGCCGATAAGGTGGGCGCCAAGCTCATCCTGGTCCTGGGTGGCGACGAGCTTGCCGCCGGCAAGGTCAAGGTGCGCGACATGGAGAGCCATGACGAGGTTCTCGTCGATCTGGCCAATGTGGTCGAGGCGGTTCGCGAGCGCCTGTAGCGCATCTTTTTGAGCTGCGGGCCTGCTAACGTGCCCTGCTCATGGAGAGCGATTGTTACGGGGGTGTTTCGCTTTTATGCGGAATGCCCCCGTTTACGTATGCCGCCCACCGAGAAATACGACCATTTGGGGCAAAAAACCTTGCAATGCAGAAAATACTTTTGTGTGGTAAAGCGCAATCAGTGTCGAAAGTATTTCTCAAGCGCCTATAATGAATACCGCATGTTACGTGCATAGAAGGAGGAATGGGAGGAAACGTGGCTGAGAACCTAAGCAACCAGTCTGTACCCGAAGCCGCGGCGCGCGTCGCTGCCGTGGTCAACCGCCTCGTTAACCGAATCGGCTCGAATGCCGAGTCCAGGGAGCGTCTCGCCGAGATCGAGATCCCCGAGGAGCTGCGCGATAATCTGGCGCTGTTCCTGCGCCTGGAACGTCGTGTGCTTAGCGAGTATGATCCTGAGATCGCGGACCTGTTCGACAAGATTTTGACAGCCGAGATTGTGGCCAATGCTGGCAACCCCGGTGCCCGCGCTGCCGACGAAGCCGTCGACGAGCAGGGCGTGCCCACCGCCGACGAGCCCACTGCCGTGGCATTTCGTGAGGTCGTCGATCTGATCGACAGCCTGCCGCTCGATAAGCAGCAGGTCATTGTCCGCGCCTTTACGAGCTTCTTCCATTTGGCAAACCTGTCGGAGGAGAACTACCGTGTGGCGCAGCTGCGCGAGCGCGAGGCCGGTGCGTCGACCGATACCGAGGTCGATCCCGCCAATGAGCTCACCGTCGCCTATCACCAGCTGGTGAATGAGCTGGGCGTCGAGGGCGCCAACGAGCTGCTCGGCAAGCTTGAGTTCCATCCCGTCTTTACCGCGCATCCCACCGAGGCCCGTCGCAAGGCCGTCGAGGGCAAGATTCGCCGTATCTCCAACCTACTGGAGGAGCGTCCGCGTCTGGGCGGCTCCGACCTGGTGGAGAACGAGCGCCATATGCTGCAAGAGATCGACGCCCTGGTACGCACGAGCCCCATCGCGTTAAAGAAGCCCACGCCGGTCGAGGAAGCCGATACCATCATCGACATCTTCGATAACACGCTGTTCGACGTTATCCCCGTCATCTACCGTCGCTTTGACGACTGGGTGCTGGGCGACAAGGCCGGCACCGTGCCGCCGCTGTGCCCGGCGTTCTTCCACCCCGGCAGCTGGATCGGTTCCGACCGTGACGGCAACCCCAACGTTACCGCCAAGGTGAGCCGCGAGGTCGCCGCCAAGTACTTCACCCACATGGTGCTCAAACTCGAGGACAAATGCCGCCGCATCGGCCGTAACCTCACGCTCGAGGCCACCTACAGCAAGCCTTCTGCCGAGCTCATTAACCTGTGGAACCATCAGGTCGAGATGAGCCCTCGGTACACGGCCCGCGCCGAGCTGATCTCCGAGCACGAGCCGCATCGCGCCGTCATGCTCGTCATGGCCGACCGTCTGAACGCCACCGTGCGCCGTATCACCGACACCATGTACCACAGCGCCGACGAGTTCCTGGATGACCTGCGCGTCGTTCAGCGCTCTCTTGCCGCCTGCGGTGCCGTTCGTGCCGCCTACGGCCCGGTCCAGACCATCATCTGGCAGGTCGAGTCCTTCGGCTTCCATATGGTCGAGATGGAGTTCCGTCAGCACTCCGTGGTGCATGCCCGCGCCCTCAAGGATATCCACGAGAACGGTATCCATGGCGACCTGCAGCCCATGACGCGCGAAGTCATCGATACCTTCCGTGCTATCGGCTCCATCCAAAAGCGCTACGGCAAGAAGATGGCGCACCGCTACATCATCTCGTTTACCAAGAGCGCCCAGCATGTGGCTGACGTCTTCGAGCTGGCCCACCTGTCCTTCGCACACGAGGAAGATGTCCCCGAGCTCGACGTGATCCCGCTGTTCGAGCAGCTCGAGGACCTCGAAGGCTGCGTCGACGTGCTCGACCAGATGCTTACGCTGCCCGTGGTGCAAAAGCGTCTTGCCCAGACCAACCGCCGCATGGAGGTTATGCTGGGCTATTCCGACTCCTCCAAGGACGCCGGTCCTACCACGGCCATGCTCGCGCTGCATTCCGCGCAGGAGCGCATTGCCAAGTGGGCCGAGAAGAACGATATCGACCTGGTGCTCATGCACGGTCGCGGCGGTGCCGTTGGCCGTGGCGGCGGCCCGGCCAACAAGGCCGTGCTGGCGCAGCCCAAGGGTTCGGTCAACTGCTTCTTTAAGCTCACCGAGCAGGGCGAGGTTATTTTTGCCCGTTACGGCAACCGCACGCTGGCTCAGCGCCATGTTGAGTCCGTTGCCGCCGCAACGCTTTTGCAGTCGGCCCCGAGTGTCGAGAAGACCAACACCGAGACCACGCAGAAGTTCTGGGATATGGCCGAGAAGCTTAACGCTGCAAGCCACGAGCGCTATCTGGACCTGCTGAACACCGAGGACTTTACGCCGTGGTTCTCGACCGTGACGCCGCTGACCGAAGTCGGTCTGCTGCCGATCGGCTCGCGTCCCGCTAAGCGCGGCCTGGGCGCCAAGTCGCTCGACGACCTGCGTACCATTCCGTGGATCTTCAGCTGGAGCCAGGCACGCATTAACCTGGCCGCCTGGTACGGCCTGGGTACCGCCTGCGAGCAGCTGGGCGACCTTGACCAGCTCAAGGCTGCCTACCAGGAGTGGCCGTTCTTCCGCACCTTTATCGACAACATCGAGATGTCGATCGCCAAGACCGATCAGCGCATCGCCAAGATGTATCTGCACCTGGGTGATCGCCAAGATCTGTCCGAGAAGGTCTTCACCGAGATGCAGCTCACACGTAAGTGGGTCCTTGCCATCGTCGGTGACGAGTGGCCGCTGCAGCGCCGCCGCGTGCTCGGCTGCGCCGTCCGCGTCCGTAACCCCTATGTCGACGCTCTGTCCATTGCCCAGGTCCGCGCCCTTCGCGAGGTGCGTATGAACCAGGACGAGATGGCCGAGGAGAAGAAGGCCGAGTACATGAGCCTGATTCTTTCGACTGTGACCGGCGTCTCGGCAGGACTGCAGAACACGGGGTAATCGATAGCCCTGTGGCTCTCACCGGGACCCGACGGGTTTCCCTCTGAATGCGTCCTCGCACTTGAAGCCCCCTTATCCTGCTCCTTCGGAGCTGTGGATAAGGGGGCTTCGTGCTGCGGAATGCATTCAGAGGGAAACCCGTCGGGTCCCTTCGTCCTCGGTCTTCAGGGATTGGGGCTGATGAAAATAAAGTGCGCTTGGCGCGTTTTGGATGGGGTCTATCCCGGTGGCGCATTTGGCGCTTCTCGTCTTACGACTGTGGCGGCCGCGGTCCCGTTTGGGGTCGCGGCCGTTTTGTTGTGGGTCAAATATGAACGTTGTGTTAATGAGTCGGTGGACGGTGGAGTTTTTCGGTGAGCGGCGTATCCTTCCAACGGTTTATCTAGTGTGTCAGTTGAAAGGAAGAGGGCGCTCATCATTGTTTGAATGTGAACTGCCGTTTGACCACAAGACGTTGCATCTGGAGCTCGAGGACAAGAACTTCGCGGGTGTGATGGAAGGTCATCAAAACGAGTTTAAGACTACGAAATCGCAGGAAGAGCTGGTAGAGGAGTCGCTTGCCAACCCTTATGGCTCGTCGTCGCTCGAGGAGCTTTGCGCTGGCAAAAAGGATATCGTCATCATTAGCTCCGATCATACGCGTCCCGTTCCCTCGCGTGTGACGATGCCTATTCTGCTGCATCACATTCATGCCGCTGCGCCCGAGGCCCGTGTGCGTATTTTGGTTGCTACGGGTATGCACCGTCCGTCGACGCACGAGGAGCTCGTCAATAAGTATGGCGAGGAGATCGTTGCCAACGAGGAAATCGTTATGCACGTCGCGACTGATGACAGCATGATGAAAAAGATCGGCACCCTGCCTTCTGGTGGCGAGTGCATCATCAACAAGATTGCCGCCGATTGCGATCTGCTGCTTGCCGAGGGCTTCATTGAGCCGCACTTCTTTGCCGGTTTCTCTGGCAGCCGTAAGTCCGTCCTGCCCGGCATCGCCAGCTATAAGACCATCATGTACAACCACAACGGTCAGTTTGTGAACGATTCCCATTCGCGTGCCGGCAACCTGTGCCACAACCACGTGAGCGAGGATATGTTTGCCGCTGCCGAGATGGCTCACCTTGCCTTTGTGCTTAACGTGGTGCTCAACGGCAAGCACGAGGTCATTGGCTCCTTTGCCGGTGACATCCACAAGGCGCACGAGGCCGGCTGCGAGTTCGTGAAGAGCCTTGCCGGCGTTGAGCCCGTCGAGTGCGAGATTGCCATCACCACCAATGGTGGCTACCCCCTCGATCAGAACATCTATCAGGCTGTGAAGGGCATGTGCGCTGCCGAGGCCACGCTTCCCGAGGGCGGCGTGATCATCGATGTCGCCGGTTGTGCCGACGGTCACGGTGGCGAGGGCTTCTATCACAACATCGCCGACAACGATCCAGCAGAGTTTGAGCGCGCCTGCATCGACCGTCCTAAGGACGAGACCCTGCCTGACCAGTGGACGAGCCAGATTTTCGCCCGCATCCTGGCGCATCACCCTGTGATCATGGTCACCGACCTGTGCGATCATCAGATGCTCAAGGATATGCACATGACGCCGGTCAACACTATCGAGGAGGCGCTCAAGCTCGCCTTTGAGATGAAGGGTGCCGATGCCAAGGTGGCCGTCATCCCCGATGGCCTGGGTGTTGTCGTCGCGCAGCACTAGCGTGCGGACTCAACGAATCGTTTACAACCGACAAGAAAGATAAGGTTTTATGCTTACCAAACTCCTGTGCGAATTCGGCGCGACTGCCCTCATGATCGTCTTTGGCGTGGGCGTGCACTGCGATACCGTGCTCAAAGGCACCAAGTATCAGGGCTCCGGCCATATGTTTGCCATCACCACCTGGTCTTTTGGCATCTCGGTCTGCCTGTTTGTCTTTGGCGGCGCCGTGTGCATGAACCCCGCCATGGTGCTTGCCCAGTGCATCGTCGGTCTGGTGCCGTGGGGCAACTGCATCCCCTTCATGCTTGCCGATATGCTCGGCGGCTTTGTGGGTGCCGTGATCGCTTGGTTTATGTATGCCGATGAGTTCAAGGCTTCCGAGGGCGTCGTCGACCCTATTGCCCAGCGCAACATCTTCTCGACCAACCCCACCACCGAGGGCACGAACTATGCTCGCAACTTCTTCTGCGAGGCCATCTGCACCTTCGTGTTCATCAGCGCCATCCTTGCTGCTGCTAGCCGTGCTGGCGAGAACGTTTTGATGCTCGCCATCTGCGTCGGCCTGATTGTCTGGGCCGTTGGCATGGGCATGGGCGGCATCACCGGCTTCGCCATGAACCAGGCACGCGACCTTGGTCCCCGCATGGCCTATCAGGTGCTACCGATCAAGAACAAGGCTGACAACAACTGGAAGTATGGTCTGCTTGTTCCTGGCATCGCGCCGTTTGTCGGTGCTATTGTGGCCGCGCTGTTTGTGCATGGTTTCTTGGGCATGTTCTAGTCGAAGGCTACATAGTTGTCCGCTGGCCGCATGGGGTAACTTCCCAGCGCGTCCTCGGACATGCAAAAAGGCTCGCTGCGCACTTCGTGCGGCGAGCCTTTTTGCGTCCTGCGGAATGCGCTGGGAAGTTACCCCATGCGGCCAGCTGCGGGATCTTTGCTGCGCTCGAGCAAGCAACCCAACATATATCTGAATTTGGATGGGAGGGGCTTGTTGCTGATAGGGGCGTTGAGCTGTTGTTGACACTTTGGAATGCGTGGCGCCCTAGGTTGGGGTGATGCTTTGGGATGAGCTTCTTACTTAGCTGAAGAGGGGCTGTATGGCTGAGAGGTAGTCTTTGGCTACGTTGGATTTGTTGGCTTGGAAGTTGTGCCAGGCCCACCATTGGACCATTCCTACGAAGCTTGAGGCTATGTGGTGTAGTAGGAAGCTTCGGTCCATGGTGGCGGCGGGGCCGTTTGGGTCGGTGGGGACGGTTTCGGCTGCTCGTGACATGATGGTCTTGCGTAAGCAGTCGGCGAAGACGCGTGAGCCGGCGCCGGCTACGAGGGCTCGTACGCCCTGGCGGCGTTCCCAGAGGTTGTTGAGGATATGCTCGACTTGTACGAGCGGATCATCGAGCGGTGTGCCATCGTCGTCGAGGGCGTGGGTGCAGATGTCGCTCACGAGTTCGGACAGTAGGTCGTCTTTGCTCTTGAAGAGCCCGTAGAACGTGGCCCGACCTACGTGGGCACGAGCGATGATGTCGCCGACGGTGATCTTGCCGTAGTCCTCTTCGCGCAGTAGCTCGGAGAACGCCGTAACGATGGCAGTGCGGCTTTTTGCCTTGCGGGCATCCATGGCTATGCGTCCGCGTGAACGAGCAGGCAGCGGAGCGTGCCGGAGCAGCCCCCGTAGGGGCGCTTACCGGCGCCGTAGCCGACGGCCTCGATGCGGTAGCGGGCCGGCAGGTGCTCGGACGTGCGCAGTGCGGCGACGATGGCGGCGCCCGTGGGCGTCACAAGCTCGCCGGCGACTGGTGCGGGCGTGAGGACGATATTGCCCGCCTGGCACAGGTTGACGACAGCGGGGACGGGAATGGGCATGAGACCGTGGGCACAACGGATGGTACCGTGACCCTCGGAGAGCGACTCGACCACGATGTCCTCAATACCCAGGTCATCGAGGCAGATGGCGACAGAGCAGACGTCGACGATGGAGTCGACGGCGCCCACCTCGTGGAACATGACGGTCTCGGGCGTTTTGCCGTGAGCCTTGGCCTCGGCAGCAGCGAGTACGGAAAAAATGGCGAGGGCGCGATGCTTGGCGCCATCGCTTAGCTGCGAGCCGTCGATGATGGCGGTGACGTCCGCCAAAGAACGGTGGTGATGGTGGTGGGCGTGATGGTGACCCTCGTGGCCATGACCGGGGCCCTCATGGTCATGCTCGTGGCAGTGTTCGTGTTTGTGTTCGTGTTCGTGGTCGTCATGGTCATGATGGTGGTGCTCATGCTCATGCATATGCTCGACTGCTGCTTCGTTGCCGTAGAGCCAGGCCATATCGTGGTCGTGGTTCTCGAGCTCCTCTGCCAGCTGAACGTCAAAGTCGCAGGCGTCGATGCCGTGCTTGTTTACGCGCGTGACGGCGATCGTAAAGCCGTCGACCGGCAGCGTGGCGAGCTGTTCGCGCAGGTGCTCCTTGCTGGCGCCCAGGTCGAGCAGAGCCGCGACGGTCATATCGCCGCTGATGCCCGAGGTTCCGTCGATGATAAGCGTGTGCTGATGGTTGGACATGGAATGCTCCTTAACGGGCGCGGGATGTGCCGGCGCTCAGATGATTGATAAGACTTGCCTGGTAGGCGGCACCAAAGCCGTTGTCGATATTGACGACCGAAACGCCGCTGGCGCAGGAGTTGAGCATGGCGAGCAGCGCGGCTACGCCACCAAAACTCGCGCCGTAGCCCACGCTGGTGGGAACGGCGATGACCGGACAGCTCACCAGGCCGCCGATAACGCTCGCCAACGCGCCCTCCATGCCGGCGACGGCAATGATCACCTGCGCCTGGGCAAGTTCCTCGGCATGAGCGAGCAGACGGTGCAGGCCGGCGACACCCACGTCGTAGAGGCGGTCGACTTCGTTGCCGTAGAACTCGGCCGTCAGTGCCGCCTCTTCGGCAACGGGCAGGTCGCTCGTGCCGGCGCAGGCGACGACGATGCGTCCGTTGCCAGTGGGGGAGGGCTTGCCTCCCACGAGGGCGAGCTGTGCGTCCGGGACATATCCCAGGTCGATGCCGTTGTCGAGGAGCTCCGAGGTGCGGTCTGCCTTTTCGGCGTCCAGGCGCGTGACCAGGATGCGCTCCTGGCCGGCATCGTGCAGCGCTTCGATAATGGCGGCAATCTGCTCGGCGGTTTTACCGGCGCCGTAGACAACCTCGCCGGCTCCCTGGCGCACCCCGCGCGAAAGATCGAGCTGCGCAAAACCCAGATCGGCGGTTGGCGCCGTCTGGATGCGCGTAAGCGCGTCGGCAGGGGCGACTGATCCGCCGGCAACATCGCTCAGCAGCTGCTCAAGATCTCGCTTATCCATATATGTTCCCTTCGACGGCGCAAAGTCTAGCACTCAAAAGGTATTTTTCCGAACACTAAGACAAAATTGTTCGGAAACTATAGGACAGACTGATTCAATTGTTGGGCGAACTTGCTAGTCGCGCAGGATGATGTCCATGGCGAGCATCAGGTTGCGCTCGTCGATGGCAAACGGGGCGGCTTCGCGCGTCTTGGGCTTGGCGCAAAACGCGATGCCCGTGCCCGCGGCCTGAATCATGGGGATGTCGTTGGCGCCGTCGCCGATCGCGACGGTATGGGCCATATCGACGCCGCACTCAACTGCCCAGTCCAGCAGCTGGATGAGCTTGGACTCCTTGGTCACAATGCCGGCAGCCAACTTACCGGTGAGCTTGCCGTCCACGACTTCCAGGCGGTTGGCCAGGCAAAAATCGATGCCCGCGGCGGCCACGATTTTGTCGGCGACCTCGTGGAAGCCACCGCTTACCACGCCGACCTTCCAGCCCTTACTGTGCGCCGATCGCACAAGCTCCAACGCGCCGGGGGTAAACGTCACGCGCGCAAAGGTGCGTTCGAACACGCTCTCATCCAGGCCGGCAAGCAGCCCCACGCGCTCCTTGAGCGCCTGCTTAAAGTCAAGCTCGCCGCGCATGGCGCGTTCGGTGATCTGTGCAACTTGCTCGCCCACGCCGGCCTCCTCGCCCAACAGGTCGATGACTTCCTGGTTGATGAGCGTGGAGTCGATATCCATAACGATGAGGCGTGCGGTCATGACGGGCCTTTCCGAGTGCGGTTGTATTGGGGCACATTGTCGCACGCGGCGCGCCTTGGCGACGGCCAGGCCGCGTCAATTGTTTCGTCTCCGTCAAGTCTTTGGGCAAGAGCTACTTTTTCGCGGCACATCGACGCGGGTGCGATAAGATAGAACGCCATGTCTGGCTGCGCGGTTTACGCAGGCTGGGCAAATCTGTACGACGCCGCCCGGAACGACACGGGGCGGCACAGATCCATAAAGGAGGATCACTGGTATGAGCCAGACCCGTCCCATCGATGAGCATTCCATGCACACCCGTACCTGCGGCGAGCTTCGCTTCGAGAACGTGGGCGAAGAGGTCACCCTCACCGGTTGGGTGAGCCGTCGTCGCGATCACGGCGGCCTTATCTTCTGCGACCTTCGCGACCGCGAGGGCATCACGCAGCTCACCTTCGACCCCGAGCACTCCGACGGCGATGCCTTTAAGATCGCCGAGACTATGCGTCCCGAGTGGCCCATCAAGATTCACGGCGTCGTGCGCGCCCGTGGCGAGGAGACCACCAACACCAAGCTCGCGACCGGCGAGATCGAGGTCCTGACCGACCACGCCGAGGTGCTCAACACGTCCGTCACCCCGCCGTTCCAGATCGAGGACGGCATCGAGACCAGCGAGGACACCCGCCTGCGCTATCGCTATCTGGACCTCCGCCGTCCCGAGATGATGGCCAACCTCAAGCTGCGCTCCGACTTTACCTTTGCCATTCGCGAGGCGCTGCACAACCGTGAGTTCATGGAGGTCGAGACGCCCTCCCTGTTTAAGTCCACGCCCGAGGGCGCCCGCGACTTCATCGTTCCCAGCCGTATTCAGCCGGGTAACTTCTACGCCCTGCCGCAGTCCCCGCAGCTCCTGAAGCAGCTGCTCATGGTCGGTGGCGTTGAGCGCTACTACCAGGTCGCCAAGTGCTTCCGCGACGAGGACCTGCGTGCCGACCGTCAGCCCGAGTTCACCCAGGTCGATATCGAGATGTCCTTCGTGGACCAGAACGATGTCATGAGCGCACTCGAAGAGGTCCTGTCCGATGCCTTCGGCCGCATGGGTGTCGAGATGCCCACGCCGCTGCGTCGCATGAACTACTGGGAGGCCATGGACACCTATGGCTCCGACAAGCCCGATACCCGCTATGGCATGCACCTGATCGACCTGACCGACATCTTTGCCAACTCCAAGTTCAAGGTCTTTGCGACTGCCGCGAACGAGGAGGGCTCTGTCGTCAAGGCCATCAACGCCAAGGGCGCCGGCGCCTGGGCACGTGCCAAGATCGATAAGCTCGCCGGCGTGGCCTCCACGTTTGGCGCCAAGGGCCTGGCCTGGATCGCCTTCCGTGAGGACGGCTCCATCAACAGCCCCATCGTCAAGTTCTTCTCGGACGAGGAGATGGCGGCTCTGCGCGAGCGCATGGACGTCGAGCCTGGCGATCTTGTGATGTTTGCCGCCGGCCCGCGCCTGCTCTCTGACGAGATCCTGGGCGGCATGCGTTCCCACATGGCCAATGCGCTCGAGATCAAGCGCGAGGGCCACGACTTCCTGTGGGTCGTCAACTTCCCGCTGTTCCACTGGGATGAGGACCGCAAGGCTTACGCTGCCGAGCACCAGCCCTTTACCCTGCCGACCGAGACCGACATCGCCAAGATCGAGGCCGACCCGCTGGCGGCCGGTTCCTGCACCTACGACTTTGTCATGGACGGCTTTGAGGCCGGCGGCGGCGGTATGCGTATCCACAACGCCGAGATGCAGATGTCTATGCTCAAGCTCCTGGGCTTCACCGAGGAGCGTGCCGAGTCTCAGTTCGGCTTCCTCATGGAGGCGCTCAAGTTTGGTGCGCCCCCGATGGGCGGTTTTGCTTTGGGCCTGGACCGCGTGTGCATGCTGCTCACCGGCTCCGACTCCATCCGCGACGTCATGGCGTTCCCCAAGACGGCCAGCGGCTCCGACCTTATGTCGGGTGCTCCGAGTGCCGTTTCCGGCGCCCAGCTCAAGGACGTCAGCCTGCGCCTGATGTAGGGAAGCGGCTACTTATTGCCTGTAACGAGGGAAGGACGCGTGCCTTCCCTCGTTTTTTGTGAGACGGGGGTGCGCCGGTAACGTACAATAACTACCACGTGGCTGGGTTTGCCGGCCGAATGTACGATGTCGTGGGAGGGGACATGGTCGAGTTTACGAAGACGATTAAAGATCCGTTGGGACTGCATGCCCGCCCGGTTGCGCTGCTCTACGACATCATTGCCAAGCATCGTAGCGACGTGTCGGTCAGTATCGGCGATCGCCACACGGATGGCCGCGATGTCATGGGGCTCATGGCCCTCTACGGCGAGTGTGGCGAAAGCGTCGTCTTCCGCGTTTCGGGCGTAGACGAGGCTTCCTGCGTTACGTCGATCAGAAACCTCTCGCTTTAAGCATGACTGGGCGCGGCAAAGGACAGCTCTTTGCCGCGCCTTTTTGTTTTGTTTCGTATAGGAAACTTTTTCGAAAACTGAATAGAGACCCTTTCCAAAAAGTTAACCACGTGTTAGTTTACTAAAGCGAACATAGACGTGGCTAACTTTTACCATGTCGATGTTGAGGACGAACCGACGTTAGGAGCTCACTCATGTCTTGCGGACCGCAGATGCCGGCCATGCCGCTTTCGATGGTAAAGGCGGGCGAAACCGTGCGCGTGTCTCGGGTAAAGGGCAATGAGGACATGAAGCACCACCTCAAGGACCTTGGCTTTGTCGAGGGCAGCGAGATTCACGTGGTGAGCTCGAGTGGTGCCAATATCATCGTCACCGTGCTGGGCGCACGTTTTGGCATCGATTCCAAGGTTGCCATGCACATCATGACCGTCGGTTAGTCCGCAGCATTTCATTCAAACCGAAAGGGGGACAAGAGGATGAAGACGTTGGGTGACGTTAAGGTAGGCGAGAGCTCTACCATCGTCAAGCTTCACGGTGAGGGTGCGCTTCGCCGCCACCTTATGGACCTGGGGCTCATCAAGGGCACTTCGTTCAAGGTCGTGAAGGTTGCACCGCTCGGTGATCCGGTCGAGATCAACGTGCGCGGCTACGAGCTTTCCATCCGCAAGGAGGAGGCGGCCGTCGTCGAGGTCCAGTAAGGGCTTGCGGCGTATATTTCTGCAGATAAAGTTAGGTATTTCTAACTTAATGCAGCAACTTTGAAGCACATTATCCAGCCTGCGCGGAGAAAGCAGCGCGGGCACACAAGGAAGAAGGATTGAATGGCGGATTCTCAGATCCATGTCGCGCTGGCGGGTAACCCCAACTGCGGCAAGACCACGCTTTTCAACCTGATCACCGGCGCCAACGGCTACGTTGGCAACTGGCCCGGTGTCACGGTTGAGAAAAAGGAAGCCAAGCTCCTAAGCGACAAGAACGTTACCATCACGGACCTCCCCGGCATCTACTCGCTTTCCCCCTACAGCCCCGAGGAGCAGTGCTCGCGCGACTACCTCATGAGCGGCGAGCCCGATGTCGTTGTCCAGGTGGTCGATGCCACCAACCTCGAGCGTAACCTGTACCTGGCGCTTCAGGTTATCGAGACCGGCCTGCCCGTGGTCGTTGCCCTCAACATGGCCGACTTGGTCGAGAAGAACGGCGATAAGATCGACACTGACAAGCTGTCCAAGAAGCTCGGTTGCCCGGTCATGATGATCTCGGCCCTTAAGAACAAGGGCATCAAGGAGCTGTTCGAGCAGGTCAAAAAGTCCGCTGCTTCCAAGGGCCAGGTGCCGGAGCATAAGTTCGACTCCTCCATCGAGGACGTTCTGGACCACATCGAGAACAACCTTCCGGCGAGCGTTCCCGCCAACAAGCGCCGCTATTACGCCGTCAAGCTGTTTGAGCGCGACGCGGACGCCTGCAAGCTCATCAACCTCTCTAAGGAGAAGGCCGCTCGCGTGGAGCAACTGGTCGCCCAGTGCGAGCAGGATTGCGATGACGACGCCGAGTCCATCATTACCGGGGAGCGTTACGGCGTCATCGCGCACATCATTGACGAGTGCCTCACTAAGGCTCCGGCCAAGATGAGCACCTCCGAGAGGATCGACCGCGTGGTTACCAACCGTATCCTGGGCCTGCCGATCTTTGTGGTCATCATGTTCTGCGTGTACTACATCGCCGTTTCCACCCTGGGCGGCACGGTGACCGACTTCACCAACGACCAGCTCTTCGGTACCGACGGTTGGTATGTGCTCGGTCAGGGTCGCGACGCCTACGACGCAGCTGTCGAGGCTGCGGGCGACAATGCCGACTCGGTCGACCCGGCGCAGTACGGCCCCTATGTCCCCGGCATCACCACCGTGGTGCACGACGCCCTTGTGGCAGGTGGCACCGAGGACGGTGGCCTGGTCGATTCGCTGGTCTGCGACGGTATCGTCGGCGGACTGGGTGCCATCTTCGGCTTCGTCCCGCAGATGTTCCTGCTCTTTGTGATGCTGTCCTTCCTGGAGGACTGCGGCTATATGGCCCGCGTCGCCTTCATCATGGACCGTGTGTTCCGCCGCTTTGGCCTGTCCGGTAAGTCCTTTATCCCCATGCTCGTGTCCTCGGGCTGCGGCGTCCCCGGCGTCATGGCCACCAAGACCATCGAGAACGAGAAGGACCGCCGCATGACGGTCATGACCACCACGTTTATTCCCTGTGGCGCCAAGCTGCCGATCATCGCCCTGCTCATGGGTTCCATCATCGGCGATTCTTCTACCACCGCCGCGTGGATCAGCCCGCTCTTCTACTTCCTGGGCGTCTTTGCCGTCATCGCTTCGGGCCTCATGCTCAAGAAGACCAAGCTCTTTGCGGGTCGCCCGACGCCGTTTGTCATGGAGCTTCCCGCCTACCACTTCCCGGCGATCCGCTCTTGGGCGCTGCACGTGTGGGAGCGCTGCTGGGCCTTTATCAAGAAGGCCGGCACGGTCATCTTCGCGTCCACCGTCGTGGTTTGGTTCCTCTCCAACTTTGGTAGCTATAACGGTTCCTTTGGCTTCCTGCCTGCGATGGACGGCATCCCCGAGGAGTTCATGGACTACTCCGTGCTTGCCATGCTCGGCAACCTGGTCGCTTGGATCTTCGCCCCGCTCGGCTTTAGCACCTGGCAGGCAACTGCGCTGACTGTCTCTGGCCTTGTCGCTAAGGAGAACGTCGTCGCCACCGCCGGTTCGCTGCTGTCCGTCGCCGACGCCGCCGAGACCGACCCGAGCCTGTGGACCGCGTTTGCCGGCATGTTCCCGACTATGGGCGCTTGCGTTGCCTTTGGCGCTTTCAACCTGCTGTGCGCTCCGTGCTTTGCCGCCATGGGCACTATCCGCAACCAGATGGACTCCGGCAAGTGGACTGCGATTGCCATCGGCTACGAGTGCGCCTTCGCTTGGGTTATCGGCCTGTTTATCAACCAGTTCTACAACCTGCTTGTTCTTGGACAGTTTGGTATCTGGACGGTTGTGGCCATTGTGCTGCTGGTTGCGATGCTCTTCCAGATCTTCCGTCCCATGCCCAAGCACGCTTGGACCGACGAGGACGAGACCAACACTGCTTCCGCCGCAGTTTCCGCTTAAGTCCGAATGGATTAGCCCCTTTCCATGAGCCCGGGTGTCCCAGCGACACTCGGGCTTTTTGGTAGGGAGATGTGGCGTTTCCGCAGATAAAACCGACCAAAATAAACCTGTCCCTTTTTGGTAGGTGGAGAATGGGGTAAAGTAAGTGGTGGTTAACTAGAGGAGGCTTACTATGGCACCTATCGATATTGTTGTGTTAGCTGTTATCGGCATTGCGTTTGTCGCTGTGTGCGTGCGTATCTACCGAAAGGGCACCTGCGCCGACTGCGCCCAGGGTGGCGTTTGCACGGGACATTGTTCCAACAAAAAGACCTGCGCCGCACTTAAAGGCGTGGACAAAATCGCCGAAGACTTGGGCCGTGGTATCAAATAGGGCCCAGGCATCCGTTCGCGGGGCGCTTTGCGCATTTGGGGGCGAGCGCGGCGAGTTGAAGAGTAATTTTGGGGTATCGTTACCTGTACTGTTGATTAGCAACTTATCTATAACGGAGTAACCCCATGAGCGCTCGCGTAACCATGAAGGACATAGCCGCCGAGCTTGGCGTTTCCATCAATACCGTGCACAAGGCCCTGACGGGCAAGGCCGGCGTGAGCGAATCCGTACGCGCCAAGGTGAATGCCAAGGCCGAGGCCATGGGCTACCATCGCAATACGAGCGCCTCGAGCCTGCGCCGCAAGGATATCAACCTGGTATTTTGCCTGCCCCGTGCATCGCGCGAGGGAGCGTACTTTTTCCGTTACCTGTGGGAAGGTTGCAATCGCTTTGAACAGGAGGTCATCGACCAGGGCATTACGGTTGAACGCGTTGAATTTGGCGTGGGCGGCTACGCCGATGCCCTTGAGCAAATCGATGAGCGTCTGCAGGTGGGCGAGAAGATCGATGGCTTGCTTGCCTATGCGCCGGGCGATGATCGTGCAACTGAGCTTTTGGGACAGATTACCGAGGCGGGCGTGGTGATTGAGCTCGTCGACGGCGACCGCCCGCATTTGAACCGTTTGGGTGCGAGCTTGGCCGACTATTCGACGGCAGGCAGCCTTATGGCCGAGCAGGCGGCAAACCTGGTCCATGCTTCTGGTGCTGACGCTCGCGTGCTCCTCTTGACAGGCGACCCTTATACCGATTCGCACTATTTAACCGCCCGCGCCTTCCATAATTACCTGCGCGAACATGATATTCCGTGGCAGGTCGAGGACCTTGTCGGCGCCCATGCGCAAGTCAAACAGCTCGAGTGCGAGCTTGAGAAGCGCTTGAGTGCACCGAACGCCCCCGAACTTATCTGTAGTGTTTTTGCCGTTGGTTCCGAAGTGGTCGCCGACGCGCTCGTTTCGAGCGGCAAGGCTGGCCAGGTCATGGTAATTGGCAACGACCTATTTCCCGAAAGCGCTTTGGCTTTGCGCCGTGGCATCTTTACCAATATCGTCTATAAGGACCCGGTGAGTCTGGCATACCGCGGTGCTAAGACGCTGGGCGATTATCTGCTGTGGGGAAGGACTCCGGCGGAGCCCGTGCAGAAGGGTTCCGTCGAGATGGTGTTTGCCAGCAACGTCGACCGCTACTGCAAGCTTGCGGGAATTTAGCCGCTTGGGCGGGTACCCTCTCTTGCGACGTACATTTTTGGGAATATTCAGCAAACGCATGTTCCGATAGAGGGACAGAACGACTGTTTTACGTGCCGCCGGTGGCGTAATTCGCCATCGGCGGCACTTATTTATTCCGATCGGGCGCAATATGCGTATCAAATAGGGCGTCAAGGACGGTACGCGGTGCGCTCCGATGCTGAATAGTCCCAAAAATGAACGTCGGGACATGACCCACCTGGACAAAAGCGCTCATGTTTGGTGTTCGGGGACGCCAGCCGAGCCGCAACATAAACAGATTACAGCTCCAACAACCGTTGAACGGGCAAAATCGACCGTTCGCCCCGTGAGGGTTAGGTGAACGTTCACCTTTTCAGCCGTAATGAACTAGTATAGTGAACGTTCACCTAAAGGATAACGAGCGCGCCGTGCGCCCGTTTTGCCAACAAAGGGGTTGTTTGATGAAAAACTTTATGGACGATCAGGATTTCCTGCTGAGCACCAAGACCGGCGAGGAGCTGTTCCACAACTTTGCCGAGGGCATGCCCATCGTCGACTATCACTGCCACATTTCTCCCAAGGAAATCTGGGATGACAAGCGTTTCGAGAACATCACCGAGGTTTGGCTGGGCGGCGACCACTACAAGTGGCGCCTGATGCGCGCCAACGGCGTTGACGAGCGCTTCATTACCGGCGATGCCCCCGCCCGCGAGAAGTTCCAAAAGTGGGCCGAGACCCTGGGCCGTTGCGTGGGCAACCCCGTCTTTGAGTGGAGCCACCTGGAGCTTAAGCGCTACTTTGGCTACGAGGGCGTTCTGAACGGCAAAACCGCTCAGGAGGTCTGGGACCTTGCCAACGCCAAGCTCGCCGAGTCCAGCTTTACTTGCCGCAACCTGATCAAGCGGTCTAACGTCCGCATGATCTGCACTACCGACGATCCCGCCGATAGCTTTGAGTGGCATAAAAAGATTGCCGCCGACGACAGCTTTGACGTTCAGGTCGTTCCTGCCATGCGCCCCGATGCCGCCCTGCGCATCGAGCGTGGCCAGGAGTTCGCCGACTACTGCAAGCATCTCTCCGAGGTTGCCGGCGTTGAGATCAGCGACTTCGAGGGCATGAAGGCCGCCATCTCCAAGCGCTACGATGTCGCCCACGAGCTGGGCTGCCGCGCTTCTGACCACGCGCTCGACTACGTTATGTACGTTCCGGCTACCGCCGACGAGATCGAGACTATCTTTGCCAAGGGCCTTGCCGCCGAGCCGCTTACCGAGGACGAGGTCCTCAAGTACAAGACGGCCTTCATGCAGTTTGTCGCCGGCGAGTACGTCCGTCTGGGCTGGGCCATGCAGTTGCACTTTGGCTGCAAGCGTGACAACAACCGCGCTATGTTCGCCAAGCTCGGTCCCGACACCGGCTACGACTGCATCTCCAATTACACGCCGTCCGACCAGCTGGCCGATTTCCTCAACTCCATCCAGGAGTTCACGGGTCTGCCCAAGACCATCCTGTACAGCCTGAACCCCATCGACAACACCATGATCGATACCGTGATGGGCTGCTTCCAGGAGGCTCCAACCGCCGGCAAGATCCAGAACGGCTCTGCCTGGTGGTTCAACGACAACGAGGTCGGTATGCGCGAGCAGCTCACGGCCCTTGCCAACGAGGGCGTGCTGGGCAACTTTGTGGGCATGCTTACCGACTCCCGTTCCTTCTTGTCCTATCCGCGTCACGAGTACTTCCGTCGCGTGCTGTGCAGCGTGATCGGCGAGTGGGTCGAGCAGGGCAAGTACCCGGCCGACATGGAGCTGCTGGGCACCATCGTGCGCGACATCAGCTACAACAATGCGGTCCGCTACTTTGGCTTTGACCTGGACACCGTCGAGGCCTAAACCCGCATCGAATCACATCGAACTCGGGAGCGCCGTTGCCACACGCGGCGCCCCGTTTTACTTGCACGCCAACAGCTATCTAAGGAGAGACATAGATGGAGAACATCAGCTACGATGCGCTCGAGAAGATCGGCTACAAGGGCTACCTGCTGCCCAAGGACGCGCCCGAGAAGGTTCTGCAGTTTGGCGAGGGCAATTTCCTGCGCGCCTTCGTCGACCGCTTCTTTGACATGGGCAACGAGGCAACCGGCTGGAACGGCAAGATCGTCATGGTCCAGCCCATCAACGGCGCCTTTGGCTTTGCCGATGGCATCAATGCCCAGGACGACCTGTATACCGTGCTGATGCGCGGCAAAGAGAACGGCGACACGGTTGACGAGTCCCGCGTGATCAGCGCCTGCAGCCGCTGCCTCAATCCGTATCGCGAGGCGGACTATCGCGCCATCATGGAGGTCGCTGTCTCCGACGATCTGGAGATCATCGTTTCCAACACCACCGAGGCCGGCATTGCCTACGATCCGTCCTGCAAGGCCGACGACATGCCGCCTGCGAGCTTCCCCGCCAAACTTGTTCAGGTCCTGCATGCCCGCTGGGCTGCCGGCAAGCCGGGCGTTATCGTGCTTGCCTGCGAGCTCATCGACCACAATGGCGAGGAGCTGTTGCGCATCATGAACCAGTACGTGAGCGACTGGGGCTGGGAAGACGAGTTCTCGCAGTGGATGTCCAACGACTGCACCGTCTGCACCACGCTCGTCGACACTATCGTGCCGGGTCGTATCCGCGACGCATCCGAGGCTGCGGCGGTTGCCGAGCGCTTGGGCTATGAGGATCCCTTCCTGACTGTGCGCGAGCCCTTCCAGATGTGGGGCATCCAGGGTGACGAGTCGCTTGCCGAGAAGCTTCCCTTTGTGAAGGCCGGCCTGCCGGGTGTCTTTGTGACCCCCGACGTCACCCCGTACAAGAAACGCAAAGTCCGCATCCTCAACGGCGCCCACACCGCCTTTGTGCCGGGTTCCTGGGTCGCTGGCTTTGATATCGTGCGCGATTGCATGCACGACGAGACCGTTCGCGGCTTCATGAACACCATGCTCTACGACGAGGTCATCCCGACGCTTGCCGCCGACCTGGATGTCGAGGACTGCAAGGCCTTTGCCGCCGCCGTCGAGAACCGCTTCGACAACCCGTTTATCGACCACGCGCTGCTCTCCATTTGTCTCAACTCCACCGCCAAGTGGTGTGCCCGCGACCTGCCCACGCTCAAGGACTACGTTGCCAAGACCGGCAGCCTGCCCAAGTGCCTGGCGACGAGCCTCGCTACGCTCATCGCTTTCTATACGCAGGAGCTCGTTGCTCGCGAGGGAGACGGCCTGCACCTGCGTCGCGCCGACGGCACCGAGTACACCGCTCAGGACGATGCCTTCGTGCTCGATTTCTACGCCGCCCATGCCGGCACCGACGATGCCGAGCTGGTGCACGACGTGCTCACCAATGAGCAGATGTGGGGCGAGAACCTTACGCAGATCGCTGGTCTTGAGGAGTTTGTCGTCGGCGCGCTCGCCGTCGTGCGCACCGAGGGTGCCAAGCAGGCCTTCGCCAACGCTCAGGCATGATTTCCGGCTCGGGCGCGGGACGGCTTGCCCGCGCCTCGACTTCTGCTCAACCTGTTAGGTTAGGACCATTTGTAATGAACACTATCCAGATCAATCCGGCCGATAACGTGATCGTCGCGCTGTCGCCGCTTGCCAAGGGCACCACCGTCGCGGTTCCCGGGGTGGGAGAGGTCGTGGCCGCGGAGGATATTCCGCAGGGCCACAAGATGGCCGTGCGCTCGATTGCCGCGGGGGAGAACGTCATCAAGTACGGTCTTCCTATCGGTCATGTGACGGGCGACGTCCAGCCCGGTCAGTGGCTTCATACGCACAACGTCAAGACCAACCTTTCGGGTGAGGTCGAATACGCTTACAATCCGACGCATCCGGTCGTTGAGCCGGTTGAGCCCGAGATCTTTATGGGCTTCCGTCGCGCTGACGGCCGCGCCGCCACGCGCAACGAGCTGTGGATCATCCCCACGGTCGGCTGTGTCAACGAAGTCGCGCGTGCCATGTGCGAGCAGGCCCAGGATCTGGTCGAGGGTTCGCTGGAGGGCGTTTACTACTTCCCGCATCCCTTTGGCTGCTCGCAGACCGGCGCCGATCATGCCCAGACGCGTCGCCTGCTGGTGGCGCTCTCGCGTCATGCAAACGCTGCGGGTGTGCTGTTCTTGTCCCTTGGTTGCGAAAACTGCACGCATCAGCAGGTGCTCGATGAGCTCGGTGACTTCGATCACGAGCGCGTTCGCTTCCTCACCTGCCAGGATGTCGCCGACGAGCAGGCCGAGGGCCACAAGATTCTGTCCGAGCTAGCTGACCTGGCCAGGCAAGCCAAGCGTGAGCCCATTCCGGCCTCCGAACTGGTCATTGGCCTTAAGTGCGGTGGTTCTGACGGTCTTTCAGGCATTACCGCCAACCCCACGATCGGTCGCGTGAGTGATATGATCGTCGCCCGCGGCGGCACGTCGGTGCTCACCGAGGTGCCCGAGATGTTTGGCGCGGAGAGCATTCTGCTCGATCGCTGCGAGAACGAGCAGGTCTTTAGCGCTGCCTCCGACATGCTCAACGGCTTTAAGGAATACTTTATCAGCCACGGTGAGGTCGTCTATGAGAACCCGAGCCCCGGCAACAAGGACGGCGGCATCACCACGCTCGAGGACAAGAGCTGCGGCTGCGTGCAAAAGGGCGGATCTGCCCCCATCGTCGACGTGCTGCCGTATGCCGGTCAGGCAACTAAGCACGGTCTGAACATGCTGTGCGGCCCGGGCAACGACATGGTGTCGACCACGGCGTTGACGGCTGCCGGCTGCCACGTGATTTTGTTCTCGACCGGCCGCGGCACGCCGTTTGGCGCGCCGGCGCCGACGCTCAAGGTGTTTACCAACCAGCGTCTGTGCGACCACAAGGCCAACTGGATGGACTTTAACGCCGGCGTGATTGCCACAGGCGAGTGCACGCTCGACGAGGCTGCCCACGACCTGTACCAGCTGGTGCTGGAGACGGCGGGCGGCAAGCTTACGAGTGCCGAGCGTCGCGGTTGTCACGAGATCAGCATCTGGAAGGACGGCGTCTGCCTGTAGCGGCAAGCGGGTTCGCATAGGGCGCTATTGGCCATGGCCCCGTCGGGAGTGTTCCCGGCGGGGCCATTTTTGTCCGGGCTGCAGAAGCGTGTCTTCCTGGGGGCGCGGGGGGGGCGGTGAATACAATAAACGTTCACCCAGTCACCCTGAAATTAAAACCAACCGAATGCCCTTGTAATCGAGAATATTTTGAGTTAGGTGTCCGTTCAGCGATGAAAAACGACCGTTCAGGGATATTATTCAAGTGAACGTTCACCTATCATAAGCAATCGCGCATAATCTAGCTAAACGTTCACCCTGAACGACATGCAGACGGATGTCGGTATGGATTCCAATGTCTTGTTACAAGACAATCGAGAGAAGAGAGGGAGCTCGATGACTAATAAGATTGGAAAAAAGCGCAAAATCACATTCTGGACGCGCTTGGGCTTTGGTATGGGCGGCATGCTCAACTCCGGTGCCCTGAGCTTTACGCACAGCTACATGGTGCTGTTCCTGTCCACGGAGTGCGGCCTGTCCGCAGGCGAGGCTGCGCTGATTAGCTCGTTCGCCATCTATCTCAACGCCATTCTTTGCCCGCTGATGGGTTTTGTGGCCGATAACTTCTATGCCACCAAGATCGGCCGCATCTTTGGTCGTCGCCGTTTCTGGATCTTGCTGGCTATCCCGATGATGGTCGCCGAGCCGCTTATCTTCGTTGCTACGCCGTTCGGTTTCCCGTACTACTTTGTGCTGTACCTGATCTACAACGTCGCGTACACATTCTGCACTGCCAACCTGTCGCCGCTTACCATCGAGATGACCGACGACTTCAAGGAGCGTACGTACCTCACCGGCTACAAGCACCTCTTTGGCAACGCTGCCGGCTTCCTTATGGCAGCACTCGTCGGCTTTGGCTTTGGCACCTTCGGCGAGACCAACCCGTTCAGCTATTTCATCATCGCTACGATTAACGCTTCGGTCATGGCAATCTCGCTGCTCTGCGTGTACCTGTCCACGTGGGAGCACACCCCCGAGGAGGTCGCTCAGGAGAAGATTGAGAGCGTTGGCGAGGGCATCAAGAAGTTCTTCATCGACGTTATCTCCACGTTCCGCAACAAGTCCTTCCGCAAGGTCCTGTATGCACAGGTCTCCACGAAGCTCGCTGCCGCCTGCTGGTCTGCCTGCCTGTCCTTCTTCATCGTCTACTGCCTGCAGATTCCTAAGTCCTACGAGTCCGTGATGGAGATGCCCGGCAAGGTCGTCGCTATCGTCTGCACCGCCGTCTGGGTTGCCCTCATGGCCAAGAAGGGCTTCCACAAGTCTTGGTACCTGGCCAACGTCGGCTGCGCTGCGTGCATCATCGCTTATAACTACTTCGCCTTTGGCCAGATTAACGGCACCTCCACGGTTGCCATCGCCATGATCGCCTACCCCATCATCTTCGCCATCTGGAAGTTCTTCTACGTTGGCTTCCAGTATCTGCCCGATGTCCTGCTCAACTACATCCCCGATGTCGATGAGCTCATCACCCTGCGTCGTCGCGAGGGCATCTACAGCTCCGCACAGCAGCTCTGCCAGCAGATCGCCCAGGCAGTCGCCGTCAACGCATGGGCCATCGTCCTTGCTGCCTCCGGCTTCATTCAGACCGCCGGCAACAGCGATGCCGTGACCCAGCCCGCCACCGTGCCTCTGTACATCTGCGGCTACATGCTCATCGGCTGCGCCGGCTTCTTCCTGCTCGCGGCTGTCCTTGCCCGCGGCATCAAGATCGACAAGGAGCAGTGCGACGTCCTTTGCGACGAGATCCGCCGTGTCAAGGAGGGTGGCAAGATGGCCGACGTCAAGCCCGAGGTCAAGGCGCTTTGCGAGGAACTCTCCGGCTTTAAGTACGAGGACTGCTTCGCCCACAACAACGTTGGCTTCCAGGACGGTAGCGTAATTCCCGCCGAGTAGGACATACGCATCGTTCAAACCACAGGGCCGTGCCACCGGAATTCCGCCGGCAGGCACGGCCCTTTTTCAACAGCGTACAATTTGCCTTTAGAGCATCTTTTTTGAGGGAGAAACCCATGGAGACGAACGTTATCTGGCGCAATGCCCGCGCGGCCGTTATCGAGCTCGACGATGGCGGCTACTTTACCTGTGCCGATACGTGGGAGGTCTTTGTCAACGGCGAGCCCGCCGGTACCACCAATACGGTCGAGACCTATGTCGACGGCCTGATTCCCGGCAAGCGCAACTTGATTCGTTTTGTCTGTGGCGAGCGCGAGCTGAGCGTGGGAGTCACCACGCCGGCCGAGCCCTTCACCATCAACGTTCGCGACTGCGGCGCCAAGGGCGATGCCGAGCACGACGACACCACCAATATCCAGGCTGCCATCATGGCCTGCCCCAAGGGCGGACGCGTGCTGATTCCCGCCGGCAGCTACCGCATCAAGTCGCTCTTCCTTAAGAGCGATATCAATATTGAGCTTGCCGAGGGTGCGGTGCTGCTGGCCCGTCACGACCGTGCGGCACTTGCCTACATTCCGGGCACGGTCACGGGCGACGAGGGCGCCGGGTATGCCGGTACTGACATGCTGCCCCTGGGCCGCTGGGAGGGCGAGAGCTTCTCGACCTACTGCTCTACCTTTACGGGCCTGAACGTGCACGACGTGTGCATCTATGGGCGCGGCGCGATCGATGGCCAGACCGATTTTGCCGAGGACAACTGGTGGAACAAGGACTTTAAGAACATCTTCCGCCCCGAGGAGGGCCGCGAGATCGCCCGCCCGCGCATGATCTTCCTGTCCGAGTGCGAAAACGTGAGCATGGCTGGTTTTACCGTGCGCAACAGCCCGGCGTGGAATATCCATCCCATTCTGTGCGAACACGTCGATGCCCTGTGCCTGTCCATCGAGGGTCCCAAGAACTCCCATAACACCGACGGCTTCGATCCCGAGAGTTGCGGTTTTGTCCGCATCCTTGGCTGCCAGTTCTCGGTGGGTGACGACTGCATCGCCATCAAGAGCGGCAAACTGGGCATTGAGCCCGAGCTTCGTCCCGCCACGCACGACGTGCTGATCTCGCACTGCTACATGCACGACGGCCACGGCGCCGTGGTACTGGGATCCGAGGCCGCCGGCGGCATCAAGGACCTCACCGTGAGCAAGTGCCTCTTTGAGCGCACCGACCGCGGCCTGCGCGTCAAGACCCGCCGCGGCCGCGGCAAGGACGCCGTCAACGAGGGGATCACCTTCGAGCACATTCGCATGGACAAGGTGCTCACGCCCTTCGTGGTCAACTCGTTCTACTTCTGCGATAAGGACGGCAAGACCGACTATGTCCAGAGCCGCGACGCGGTGCCCGTCGACGACCGTACGCCCGGCTTTGGCGCCACGACGTTCCGCGACATCGAGGCCACCAACTGCCACGCGGCCGCGGCCTATATCACGGGCCTTCCCGAGAGCAAGGTGACGCGCCTGACGTTCCAGGATGTCCATGTGACCTTTGCCGCCGATGCCGAGCCCTTTGTGCCGGCCATGGCCTGCGGCGTGGAGCCCATGGTGCGCCAGGGCATCATCGCGCAGAACGTGAAAGTCCTCGACCTGCAGAACGTGCGCATCGAGGGTCAGGATGGCGACGAGCTGCAGCTGCAAAACGTCGACAAGGTTATCCGCGCGTAGGGTAGTGCTCCTGCACAAGTGAATACGGCATGTTGAGGCGTGCGACGGTCGGGTCTGCCTGGCTGTCGCACGCAATCTATAGGTGCCGGTATTGCGGTGGGTGTTCTGTGACAGAAAGCGTAATGACAGATGAGTGGTAAAGAACAGCTCTTTGAGGTATCGCTCGAACGCGAAGGCGCGTATCGCAGCATTTCGGCGGCGCTCGAGGCGGCGGAGCGGTGTGTGCCCGATGCGACCGTGCCGGTGCGCGTGCTGGTGGCGCCGGGCGAGTACCGCGAACAGGTCGAAATTCGTCGTCCGCATGTGACGCTCGAGGGCGAGACGGCCGACAGCGTGCGTATCGTGGGCGGCCTGGGTGCCAAGATGCCTTCGGAAGATGGTAACGGCCAGGATGGAAGACTCGGCACCTTCCGTACGTACACGGTGCTGGTCGATGCCGACGACGTGACGCTTGCGGGCCTAACAATCGAAAACGACGCCGGTGACGGTCGCGAGGTCGGCCAGGCGATTGCCCTGTATGCCGACGGCGACCGCCTGGTGGTCGATTCCTGCCGCATCCTGGGGCATCAGGACACGCTCTTTTTGGGGCCGCTGCCGCCGCGCGAGGCCAAGCCAGGCGGCTTTATAGGCCCCAAGCAGTTTGCGCCGCGCCGGGTGGGGCGCCAGTATTTTCGACGTTGCCGAATCGAGGGCGACGTCGACTTTATCTTTGGCGGCGCGCGTGCCTACTTTGAGGGGTGTGAGATTCGCTCGCTCAACCGCGATATGGATGTCAACGGGTATGTAACGGCAGCCTCCACGCCTCAGGGCGAGCCGTACGGATTTGTGTTTCATGGCTGTTCGTTTACAGCCGATGAGGGCATTGCCCCCGGATCGGTCTATCTGGGTCGTCCATGGCGCGAGTGGGCCCAGACCGTTTTGCTCGAATGCTGGCTGGGCTCCCATATTTCACTCGAGGGCTGGTGGGATTGGAATAAGCCAGCGGCACATGACGGCACCCTGTATGCCGGCGGTACCCTGTTTGGCCCGGCGGGTGATACTGCCGCTTGGGTGCCGTGGGCGCATTGCCTGACCGGTCAGGATTCCGAACGCTATGCGCGTGACCGAGTGCTTGCCGGCACGGATGGTTGGGATCCCGAGGGCGGCGACGGTGATGCGGTAGAGACGGCTGGGCTATCTGCCAATGGCCGTACCGTGCACATCGAGACGTACTACGAGGACGAACCTGCGCTGCGCGCCCGACTGAAGCGCGAAGGGCGCTCGGCCGCATTTACGGGCAAGACTCCCACAGACTTTGAGGCATGGAAGGCTGCGACCAGGACTCGTCTGTACGATATTTTGGGTCTTTCGCTTATGGACCGCGCCCCGATTGAGATTCGTGAGCTCAATCGCGTGCGGGTTGCCGGCAGCATCGTGCGTACTCATGCGGTGTTGCAGGTTGAGCACGATGTATGGATGCCGTTTTACCTGTTGGAGCCGTCCCGCCCCAAGCTTGACGAGCGGGGACTCAAGCGCTGCTATATCTGCCCGCATGGTCACCAGGGGGCGGGTGCTGCAAGCATAGCCGGTGTTGCGGGCGTGCCGGCGGTCGACGATGCCGTGCGTAAGTTCAATTACGACTACGGTCTGCGTTTGGCGCGCATGGGTTACGTGACCGTCTGCCCCGATGCGCGTGGTTGGGGATACCGTCGTGACTGGAAGGGCCAGGGCGACGACGAGAGCAGCTACCAGCGCGGTACGTGTCTGAATCAAGCACGTATGGCCGAGCCGCTGGGTCTTACGGTCGCGGGCCTCAACGCCTGGGACAACATGCGCTTGATTGATTACTTGGAGACGCGCGGTGACATTGCCATGGACGACCTGGGCTGCTTTGGTTTTTCGGGCGGCGGTTACATGACGCTGTATCTGGCCGCACTCGACCCGCGCGTGCGCAAGGCGTTTGTCTCGGGCTACCTGTACGGTGTCGATGACTCGCTGCTGCATCTCAACGGCAACTGCAGTTGCAATTACACCCCTGGACTCTGGCGTCTGCTCGACATGGGCGACATTGCATCGCTTGTCGCGCCACGGCCGTTGTTGGTCCAAAGTTGCGAAGAGGATCATTTGAATGGGGTACGCGGGCTCAAAAATGTTGACGAGCAACTCAAAATCGTGCGCGATGCTTACGAGTTGCTGGGCCGCAAAGGAGGTCTGCGGCACGAGGTGTGTCCGGGTGGACACCATCTTGGCGTTGCGCATCTTGCCGAGGATATCGAATGGCTCGATTCGCAAGTTACGGAATGCGCCCATGCATAGCCCCTCGGCATGTTGCGAATGAACGGTATGTACCTGTATGACCGCCGGTGTGCGGGTGAGGAGAAGAATATGGAAACGAAAAACTTGAGTGAATCGACCATCTGCTGCTTTGGCGATTCGACCACCTGGGGCGATAACGGATGCGGCGGGGGAGGTAACGACATCTCCTGGACCTCGCACCTGGGTGCGCTGCTGGGCGGCGCTACGGTCGAGAATTTTGGTATTAAGGGCTCGCGTATTGCCGTCAAGGCCGACCGTACCGATTCGTTTGTTGAGCGTTTGGACGGCATCGATCACGCGGCAGACATCTGCATCGTCTTTGGCGGCGTTAACGACTTTAGCCGTAACGTGCCGCTGGGAGAGCCGGGCAGCACCGACGTGCACGAGTTCTATGGCGCGCTCGACTACCTTATCCGCACCATCACGGCGCGCTCGCCTCAGACAAAGCTGGTGTTTATGACGCCGTGCAAGACAAGTGGTAAGCACGAGAAGGATATCCCGGCAAGCGACGAGGCCAACCATCTGGGCCTGACGCAGGTTGCCTACGTAAAGGCGATGCTGGAGGTCTGTGACCGCTATTCCGTGCCGGTGATCGACCTGTATGCGCAAAGCGGCATCAGCCCGTTTTTGCCGGAGCACCGCGAGCTCTACATGCCGGACGGTCTGCATTACAGCCCTGCCGGTTATGAGCGCCTGGCGCATCGCATCGCCGCGGGCCTCACCGCCGTTTGCCGTTAAAAGTCTGCCGTTCACGGGGATTATAGAGTTAACGTTCACCCTATAATCCCCTTCGCGTTACACTAGGGTTAACGTTCACCTATCGTTTATATCAGAGGGGGGCAGCAATGGGCTGCAATCAAATCCTGGACCGTTATATCGAGCAGTTGATCGAGACCTCTACGCCTCAGGCGCCGGCCTGGAACATCGAAAAGCTTCGCGCTGGCAAGGAGAATACCTGGAACTATATCGACGGCTGCATGATCAAGGCGCTCATCGAGCTGTACGAGATCACCGGTGAGCAGCGCTACCTGACCTTCGCCGATGGCTACATCGATTTCTTTGTCCAGGATGATGGCACCATCAAGCATTACGATCCCCAGGAGTACAACCTCGATAACGTCAATGCGGGCAAGACCCTCTACAAGCTCTATGACCTGGTGGGCAAGCCCAAGTATCGCGCGGCCATGGACACCATCTATCGCCAGCTCGAGACCCAGCCGCGTACCAAAGAGGGCGTGTTTTGGCACAAGGCCGTCTATCCCAACCAGGTCTGGCTCGACGGCATGTACATGGCTCAGCCGTTCTACATGCAATACGAGCTGAGCTTCCACAACCGCCGCGCCTGTTCGGACAGCTTCCATATGTTCCAGGTCGTGCATGACCTGATGCGCAACCCCCTCAACGGCCTGTACTATCACGCCTACGACGCGAGTCGCAAGCAGTTCTGGTGCGATCCCGTTACCGGTCTTTCGGCCAACTTCTGGCTGCGTGCCGAGGGCTGGTTTGCCATGGCGCTCATCGATACCTGGGAGCTCATGCCGCCTTCGATGTCGGCCGAGAAGGACGAGATTCGCAAGATGTTCCACGACCTGATTGACGCCATGCTGCCGTATCAGGACGAGAAGACCGGCATGTGGCATCAGGTCATCAACCTGCCCAACATCGCTCCCAACTATCTGGAGGAGTCGGGCAGCGCTATCTTCGCCAATGCCATCATGAAGGGCGTGCGCCTGGGCGTGCTGGGCGAGCGCTACTACCAGTACGGCCGCCGTGCGTTTGACGGCATCTGCGATACGTGCCTGTCCGAGCACGACGGGCAGCTGGCGCTCGACAACATCTGCCTGGTGGCGGGTCTTGGCAACGCCGCACACCGCGAGGGTACGTTTGAGTATTACATGAGCGAGCCCGTGGTCAAAAATGATGCAAAGGGCGTGGCGCCGCTGGTGCTTGCCTATATCGAGACCATGCATCATGACAAGCTGGCCGGTAAGCGCGATCCGCTCGCCCCTTCGGGCGTGTGCTCCATCGATGACCCGTTTGGCGGCTACACGCCGGGCATCAATGCTCATAAGGGGCGTGAATAGCGTGGGGGCCATTACTCCGGGCGTACGTTTGCACGACCTTCCGCAGGGAACCGTCGAGGAACGCATTCGCATGGCAGGAGAGCTGGGCTTTTCGTGCATTCAGCTGCCGAGCAAGGTGCTCTATGCATCGATGGGAATCGATCGGGGAGGCCTGACCCGCGAGCTTGCCGACCATTTGCGTGCGGTGCTCGATGAGGCGGACGTTTCGGTCGCCGTGCTCGGTTGCTATAAGAATCTGGCGACGCCCGATCGACAACAGCTCATGGATAACTTTGCCGAGTACGAGGCGTGCTTGAACTTTGCCCAGATGCTCGGCGGCTGCCCGGTTGGCACCGAGACCGGTCGTCCCAATGCGCAGAACCGCGTTGCTGACGACCGTATGACCGACGAGGCGCTCGATGCGTTTATGGACGGACTCGCACGTGTCTGCGAGCGCGCCGAGGCCGTTGGCGGGCAAATACTGATTGAGCCCGGCTGGAACGAGACGGTCAACACGCCGGATCGCTGCCGTGAGGTGCTGGAGCGCGTTTCGAGCCCAGCGCTCGGCGTGATCTACGACCCGGTGTCGCTGCTGCATCCCAGCGTCGTTGGCGAGGCGCAGGAAATCACCGCGCGTATGCTCTACTTATGCGGCAGCAAGATCCGCGTGCTGCACGCCAAGGATTTTGAGGTCGTCGACGACGAGGACGAAGCCGGCTGGTGCGACGGCACGGGTTCGCGCCTGGTGTGCCACGGCGTGGGCGAGACGGGCCGCTATGACTTTGAGCCCGTGGTGGCCTGGGCGGCTGCCGCCTGCTCGGGGATTCCTTGCGTGGTCGAGAACAGCGTGCCGGCGACGGCGGCTGGCTGCCTGGCGACACTCGAGCGCATGTCCGCTCGCTGTGAGGCTCCGCATCGCGAGATATAGCATTGGCTTTTGCCGTGGCGGCATATTGAGTTTGTCTGATTGAGGGCGGCGGTGAAGGGTTTTTATCGTCGTCTCATTTGATTACATCAAAAAGGGGAGTTGCGTGGCTATCCACATTGTCGAAGAGGCGAATCGTTGCCTAGGTTGCAAAAGGGCGTTCTGTCAGCTTAAAGGCTGCCCGGTTCAGACGCCTATCCCGCAGGTTATCGATCTGTTCAAACAACGCCGTCTGGAAGAGGCGGGTGAGCTGCTGTTCCAGAACAATCCCATGAGTGCGGTCTGCTCCATGATCTGTAACCATTCGGGCCAGTGCGAGGGCGCGTGCATTCAGGGCCGCAAGGGCGCGCCCGTGCATTTCTCGAGCATCGAGCACTACATCTCGACAGCATATTTGGACCGTAAGGAGTGGAAGCCCGCGCCGTCGTGCGGCAAACAGGTTGCCGTGGTCGGTTCCGGTCCTGCTGGCATTACCGTTGCCATTAAGATGGCTCAGCTGGGCTGTGCTGTCACGGTGTTTGAGCAGCGTCCCGAGATCGGCGGTGTGCTGGAGTACGGTATCCCCGAGTTCCGCCTGCCCCGTGCGCTCGTGCAAAAGTACCGTCACGTGATGTGCTCGCTCGGCGTGCGCGTTCGCCCCTCGACCACCATCGGCGGTGCGCTGCATATCGACGACCTGCTGCGCGACGGCTACGATGCGGTCTTTGTCGGTACCGGTACTTGGCGCGCCCGCAAGCTGGGCATTCCCGGCGAGTCGCGCGGCAACGTGCTGTTTGGTATCGATTACCTGGTCGATCCCACGAGCGTGGCGATCGGGCAGAACGTGGCGGTTATCGGTGCCGGCAACGTGGCCATGGATGTTGCCCGAACGGCCCTGCGTTCGGGTGCTCGCAAGGTTACCGTGTATGCCAGATCGCGCCATGTCTCGGCCATCGATGACGAGGTTGAGCTGACCGAGCTTGACGGTGCCGAGATCGTGCGCGGCAAGGCGATCTGCGCCATCGACGATAACGGTCCGGTGTTCGAGACGGCTATCTTTGACGAGGACGACAACGTGGTGGGCTACGAGGAAGAACTTGACCATGTGCCCGCCGACACGGTTGTGATTGCGGCCTCGCAGGTGCCTAAGGACAAGCTGGTGCTTACGACGGGCGGTCTGGAGACCGACCATCGCGGCCTTCTTTCGGTCGATGAGCACGGCATGACCACCGTGCCGGGCGTCTTTGCCGCCGGCGACGTCGTCAACGGCCCGCTCACCGTGGTCCATGCCGTAGCGGGCGCCAAACTCGCCGTCGAAGGCGTGACTAACTACCTGGGCCTCTAATTCCATTTCATCCATCGGTTGCGGTGAAATACGGACTGTTTTGGCTGTCAAAGGCCTTATCTACTCCGTATTCCACCGCAACTTTTTGTGGGGTCGGGATTGAAGGTGGGGAGTGCGAGCGAGTGCGAATGCGGCGGGTACTGATACGATAGGTGTGTCAGTAACTGCCGCCGAGCGGCTCAAACGAAAGGAAACCTGTATGGAGTCCTCCGCCTATCCGATGCTCTTTAGCCCGATCAAGGTCGGTACGACCGAGGTCAAGAACCGCGTCTTTATGCCGCCGGTATCCACCAACCTGGCCGATCATGGCTATGTGACCGACGACTTGGTCGATCATTACCGTGCCCGCGCCAAGGGCGGCGTGGGCCTGATCATCACCGAGGTCGTGACGGTCGAGCCCACCTATACCTATCTGCCGGGTGACATGTGCTGCTACGACGACACGTTTATCCCCGGCTGGGAAAAGCTCGCCGCGGCCGTCCACGAGTACGGCTGCAAGATCATGCCGCAGCTCTTCCACCCCGCCTACATGGCCTTTAACATTCCAGGCACGCCGCGCCTGATCGCCCCGTCCTTTGTGGGCCCGTCCTATGCCCGCGAGGCACCGCGTCCCATCACGGTTGACGAGATCCACGAGCTCACGCATCAGTTCGGCGACGCTGCCGCGCGTATGCAGAAGGCTGGCGTCGATGGCGTCGAGGTCCATGCGGCGCACGCCCACGGTATGCTCGGCGGCTTTTTGACTCCGCTCTACAACAAGCGTACCGATGAGTATGGCGGCTCGCTCGACGCTCGCATGCGCTTTTTGCTCGAGGTTATCGCCGAGATTCGCGAGCGCTGCGGCAAGGATTTCATAATCGACGTCCGCATCTCGGGCGATGAGTACACCGATGGCGGCCTGACCCTCAACGACATGATCTATGTCTCACGTCGTCTGGAGAAGGCTGGCGTCGACATGATCCACGTGTCGGGCGGCACTACCATCAAGCGCGGCTCCGCCATTCCCGCCGCTGGCACGCAGCAGGCCTCGCACGCCGCCTGCTCGCGCGAGATCAAAAAGCACGTCAACATTCCCGTTGCCACGGTCGGCCGCATCAATGAGGCATGGATTGCCGAGGAGCTGATTGAGGACGGCGCCGCCGACATCTGCATGATGGGTCGCGCCAACCTGTGCGATGCCGAGTTCTGCAATAAGGCGGCTGCCGGCAACGCCGACGAGATCCGTCCCTGCATCGGCTGCCTGCGCTGCCTGAACGGCATCATGTTCGGCAAGCGCATCTCCTGCACCGTCAACCCGGACGTGGAGCGCGACGAGGCCGGCTACGAGCCTGCCACCGAGGCAAAGAACGTGCTCGTCGTGGGCGCCGGCCCCGCGGGCATGGAGGCGGCCTACATCGCCGCCAAGCGCGGCCATAACGTGGTGCTCGTGGATAAGCAGGACGAGCCGGGCGGCGAGATGCGCATCGCGGCCGTTCCGCCGGCAAAGCAGGAGCTCACGCGCGTGATCAAGTATCAGTACCGTCGCCTGGCCGAGGCCGGCGTCACGTGCGTCTTTGGTACCGAGCTTTCGGCCGAGGACATTCAGCGCGATTACGCGGGCTACGAGGTTGTCCTGGCTTATGGCGCCGAGCCCATCGCTCCGGCCTTTATGCAGGGCTTTAAGCAGGTTATGACGGCTGACGACCTGCTGGGCGGCAAGGCTTTCCCGGGCAAGAAGATCGTCATCGTGGGCGGCGGTACCGTTGGCTGCGAGACGGCCGATTACCTGGCTCCGCTGGTCAACGACCTGTCGCCGGCCAATCGCGACGTCACCGTCATCGAGATGACCAAGACGCTTGCCGCCAACGAGGGCGGTGCCGGCCGCGCGGTGCTCATCACGCGCATGCTCTCCAAGGGCGTCCACGTGCTGACCGAGGCCAAGGTGACCGAGATCACCGAGGACACCATCAGCTACGAGAAGGACGGCGAGGTCCACACCATCACCGGTGCCGATACACTGGTGCTTGCCATGGGCTATCGTCCCAACACCAAGCTGGCAGACGACCTTGCCGCTGCCGGCGTTACCACCCACGTGCTGGGTGACGCCAACAAGTGCGGCAACATCCGCGACGCCATCGGCGATGGCTACAAGGTTGCCTGCGAACTGTAGGCTCTTGGCAAATAGGGGAGCGACCGCCTTGCAGTGGCTCAAGCGATAGCCAATCAAAAAAGGCGCCGCGACACATGGATTGTCGCGGCGCCTTTTGCTTGGTGGTTTGTTGGGGTTCGGTGCGCCCCGTGGGCCTTATTACAGGCCCAAGATCTCCTTGACCTTGGCGATGATGGCCTCGTCGGTGGCGTTGGCAAAGAAGTACTCCTGGAAGTGCTCGCCGGCAAGTGCGCCCTTCACCAGGTCCTGATCGATCTCGCCCAGGACGTCGACGAGCGGGCGCATGGTCACAGCGCGCACGCCATCGAGGATCTTCTTGTTGCGCTGCTCGGGCTCAACGCGCTCCGCGGGGTAGCCGTTGCCCGAACCAAAGCCAAAGAGCTTCTCGAAGGTGTACTCGAGGTTGAGCTCCTGGCCCCAGCCGTTCTTGAGAGCGAAGGGCATGGCGACGGCGTTGCCATCGTTGACCTGAGCAAAGGTGTAGGCGTCGAGCGGGTCGGCAACATGGCCGCACAGCACGCCGGGGAAGGAGTTGCAGGCGAGCATGGCGCCCTCGCCGGTGCCGCAGCCAGTCACGACGTAGTCGGCGGCGCCGGAGTTCAGCAGCACGGCGGCAAGAATGCCGTTCTGCACGTAGGTGAGGGGCTTGGAGTCGGCGTCGGCATACATGCCATAGTTAAAGACGGTGTGGCCCATAGGCTCGACAACCTTCTTAAGAGCAGCCTCGATCATAGGGTTCTTAGAGTTCTGAGAATTCTCGTTGATCAGAGCGATCTTCATTTGAGTTAACCTTTCAACTTAATTTTCCAGTTTTTGTTTCTGTATGCGGGCGGCGGCTAATCCGACCCGCGATGAGCTATGCGGGCAGTTGGCAGTTAAGTCTGTCGCGAGTTCCGCACGCAAAGGAAAGCACTTAATGTGCTTTCCGTCTTGCGCAGGACTGTCCGAGCAGCAGACTTAACTGCCAACCGCCTCGCCCAGTTTCCTTATTGCGGCTGTTTGCCGATGTATGCGAGTATGCCGCCGTCGACGTACAGGATGTGCCCGTTGACGAAGTTCGATGCGTCAGAAGCCAGGAAAACGGCGGGGCCCTTCAAGTCCTCGGGCGTGCCCCAACGGGCTGCCGGCGTCTTGGCGATGATGAACTGGTCAAACGGGTGGCGGCTGCCGTCAGGCTGCGTCTCGCGCAGCGGTGCGGTTTGCGGCGTGGCGATGTAGCCCGGCCCAATGCCGTTGCACTGGATGTTGGCCTCGCCAAACTCAGAGCAGATGTTCTTGGTGAGCATCTTGAGTCCGCCCTTGGCGGCGGCATAGCCAGCGATGGTCTCGCGGCCGAGCTCGCTCATCATGGAGCAGATGTTGATGATCTTGCCGTGACCCTTGGCGATCATGCCCGGCAGGCAGGCCTTGGACACGATAAACGGGGCATTGAGGTCGATGTCGACGACGCGACGGAAGTCCTCGGCACTCATGTCGAGCATCGGCGTGCGCTGGATGACGCCTGCATTGTTGACCAAGATGTCGGGCGTGGTGCCAAAATCGGCTTCGATCTTGGCGATGAGCTCGGCGACGACGGCCTCGTCGGTGACGTCGGCAACATAGCCGTGAGCATCAAAGCCTAGCTCGCGGTAATGCTTCTCGGCCTCGGCGACTTTGTCGGCGTGACGGGCGTTAAAGGCGATCTTGGCGCCGGCCTCGCCGAGCGCCTCGGCAATGGCCATGCCAATGCCATAGGTGGCGCCGGTCACGAGCGCGACCTTGCCATCCAGACGGAAGCTGTCCATAAGATCAGACATAGCGATCCTTTCAAAAGAAACGTTCATCTATATAAGTCTTGCTTTTCGTACAAGCTCAGTATAGGAGAAGCAGAGGAATTAATCCTCAGCGTTTCCTAGAATCAGGTGAACGTTCACTTTTAAAAGGTGAACGGTGAACGCGCCCTGCTGTGCGGGCGGCTCGATTGTCCTGATCGAGGAGGGCAAGCTCGAGAGGCAAGTGGGCACGGGCTGCCCGTTGGCCCCGCGCGTAGCGCTACTTTTCAAATGTGGCGCGCACAAAGTGCCGGGCGAATAGCTTGGGCGATGTCGATGACGTGGCCCAAGATCAGTGCCGAGATAGCGGTGGTCACGTCAGAGCCGCCTAAGTTGTGCATGGGTGCCAGCGCCCCTATTTCACGGCAACTGAGGGGATGGAGGATGCGATAGTATTACGTGGTGACATTCGACACACCGTGGGCTTCATCCGAGGGCTTTATGGAACAGCACCAGCATTATCAGAGCCTGCAAGACCAGGCATACAACGCATTGCGCTCCAAGATCATCTATGCCGAGCTCAAGCCCGGCACGCGCCTTTCGGCGATTGGTCTGGAAAAGGAGACGGGAATCGGGCGCACGCCCATTCGCGAGTCCTTTGTGCGCCTGCGTGAGCAGGAGCTGGTGGAAACGCGTCCAAAAAGCGGCACCTACGTCTCTAAGATCAGCATGGAGCGCGCCGAGAACGCCTGTTTCTTGCGCGAGAAACTCGAAAGAAGCGTGCTTATTAAATGCTGTTCGGCCGCCACGCCCGAGCAAAAACATCGGCTCGAGCAGATTCTTGCCGAGTCCGAGTCGCTCGACCATAGCGAGACGCGTCGCTTTTTTGATCTGGACAACCTGTTCCATGAGACATGTTTTGAGATTGCCGGCCGCCACATGCTGTGGGGTTGGATGAAGAGCGTCAACACGCATTTTGAGCGATACAACTGGTTGCGTATGGTGTCGCAGGACCTAGATTGGGAGCCGATTCGTCGACAACATCGTCGGATTCTCGAGGCCATTAAGAGGGGCGATACCGATGCGGCGAGCTATCTGGCCGAGACGCACTTGCACCTGATGCCCGAGGAGCAGGGCCCGGTTATCGCCCTGCATCCCGACTATTTCGAGCTGCCCAAAGACTCGGCCATCTAACTCGTCCCCTTAGATTAGTTGCGGCGAAATAGGGACTGTTTTGCGGCTTTGGCGGCTTTGGCGGCGTAAGCAGTCCGTATTTCACCGCAAGTGCGGGGGCGGGTGCTGTCGGGGCATAAAAAGGCTGTGGCGCCGCTTGGAGGAAAAGACCGGAAGCAAGGGCCCATTCCTCCAGACGGCGCCGCAGCTATTTTGATAGCTAGACTTTTGTCGAAGTGGCTCAGTTGGGCGCAATCGCCAACCGAGTAGGAAAAGCGGCTCGGGGGCGTGTCGCTTCCGTCACGTTCTATCAGCATACAAGACGGTTTCGGTTCTTGTTCGTGACGGAAACGGCGCGCTTCCGAGCCGTTTTAAAGGGGCGCGGCCTCGGTCGCGCCCCCACGATAGAGAGCGAGTCAAGCGGGGAAGTCAAGCAGAAAATCCACCATTTCACCCCGTCTCAGGCAGCAGGGTTAGCCGCGGACCTTCTTGACGACGTCCATGGCCTCGCGGGCGATCTGCTCGACCTTGGAGAAGTCGCCGTCGGCGAACAGGGCGGGCTTGACCATCCAGGTGCCACCGCAGGCGATGATGGCGGAGGAGCTCAGGTACTCCTCGACGTTGGCAGTGTTCACGCCGCCGGTGGGCATAAAGCGATGACCGACAAACGGAGCAGCGAGGGCCTTGATGGTGTTGAGGCCGCCATACTGAGCCGCGGGGAAGAATTTGGTGACCTTGAGGCCCAGGTTCTCGGCGGCGGTGACCTCGGAGGGGGTCACGGTGCCGGGCAGCACGGGCAGGTCGATGTCGATGCAGTGTTTCACGACGTCCTCGTTGTAACCCGGGGAGACGATGAACTTGGCACCGGCGGCGCGGGCCTGCTCAACCTGCTCGACGGTCAGGACAGTGCCGGCGCCAACGCACATCTCGGGCTCGGCCTCGGCCATGGCGGCGATGCACTCGGCGGCGCAAGCGGTGCGGAAGGTGACCTCGGCGGACTTCATGCCGGCTGCCATAAGGGCGTGAGCGAGGGGGGCGGCATCCTCGACCTTGTCGAGCACGACGACCGGGACGATGCCCAGGGATTCAAGCGTGGTGTAGAACTGATCGAACATGGTGTTCCTTTCGATGTGAGGCGCGCACGGGCGCGTGATTGCCAAAGAAGATTGGCCATGAGCCGGTTCCGGATTGGTTATCGGAGGCACTGCTTGGGTCACAAGCAATTTCGGAACCGGCTACGAGGCCAGTCGTGAAGGAATGCCAGACAAAACCGGAATGGGACTAAGTGGTTCTACCTGGCCGGAGGAATCGGGGAGCGGGCTGCAGAGGTATGGGAATGGAAAGCTGCAGTCCGCGGAATGGGGAACGAATTAACGGGCGACGCGGGTGCCACCGTCGGCGGCGTTGGCCACAGCGGCGATCTCGTCGGCGGTCACCAGATTGGAATCGCCCTTGATGGTGAGCTTGAGGATCGAGGCCGCGATGGCGTAGTTGACGGCATCCTGCGGGTCAAAGTCGTTGATGAGGGCATGGACGAGGCCGGCGTTGAAAGCGTCGCCGGCGGCAACGCCCTCGAGCACATGCACGTCGTGAGCAGGGGAGAACCAGTGCTCGCCGCTCTCGGCGTCAAAGAGCATGCCCATCCAGATGGAGCGCTCGACGCAGGAGATGTTGCGGACGACCGAGGCGACCTTCTTGCAACCGTACTCGGCGCAGATCTGACGGGCCATCTCGACGTAGGTGTCGCGCTCCTCGATGCCGTGGGCAAGGGAGCCGGAGACGCAGGTCATACCGAGGCCGGCAGGCGCGTCCTCGTCGTTGGCGATGCAAATGTCGACGAGCGGCAGGAGCTCCTTCATGGTTGCCTGCGACTTCTCGGGCGACCACATCTTGCCGCGATAGTTAACGTCGCACACGGTGGTGATGCCCTTGGCGCGGCAGGCGGTAAGGGCATCCTTGCAGGCGGCGGCCATCTCGTCGGACACAGCGGGCGTCACGCCGGAGAAGTAGAAGACGTCAATGCCCTCGAGAATCTCGTTCCAATCAAAGACTTCGCGCTTGGCCATGTTGATGGCAGAGTACTTGCGGTCGTAGACGCAGCCGTTGCCGCGTTGCGAGGCACCGATCTCAAACACATAGGAGCCAAGACGGTCGCCCTGACGCACGACGCGCGTGGTGTCGACGTCGTAGACCTTCAGCGAACGCAGGGCGCACTCGCCCAGACGGTTGGCCGGGACAACGGAGACGTAAGCGGCCTTGTCGCCTTGGTAAGCCAGTGAAAGCGCGGTGTTTGCCTCGGCGCCGCCGTAGCGGACATCAAACTCGGTCGCTTGCTCAATGCGCAGATGGTCTTTGGGCGAGAGCCTCATCATGATCTCGCCGAAGGTAAGAACCGTTTTACCCATGGTCGCGCAGCTCCTTCTTGCTCGTGCGTACACCTTATATATGGCGTTGGCACGGAGGTGCCAAGACGGTAGGGTGCATCTTTGCACCTCCGTGCCAACGCTTGCCGAAATCGGTTTACGAAATCGGTTTCGTTTCGAGTTGTAGTATACTCACCTACAGCGTTTTGCAAGCGAGATTTTTAAAAAAATGCCTAAAATGGCTCAGACTGCTGACGATTGGGGAACGGGGTGCGCCATGGCGCAGATGAGGATTAAGGACATTGCCGCCGAGGCGGGCGTGAGCCCGGCCACGGTCTCGCGCTATCTCAACAACCGCCCCGGGCAAATGACCGAGGAAACCCGTGCTCGCATCGCGGCGGTTATCGAGCGCACTGGCTATCGCCCACGTGCCGCCGCACGCAATCTACGCAGCTCACGCACCAACCTCATCGGCGTGATTCTGGCCGACATCGCCAACCCGTTCTCGAGCGCCATGCTCGAAGGGCTTTCCGCCAGTGCCGCCGCGCGCGGCTGCTCGCTTATGACCGCCATTAGCGGCAACGACCCCGCCAAGGAGGCAGAGTCGCTCACCAGACTTATCGATGCCGGCGTGGACGGCCTGGTCGTCAATACCTGCGGAGGCAACGACAAGGCGATTGCCGCGGCAGCGGGGCGCCTGCCCGTTGTACTGCTCGACCGCGACGTTGCCGACGGTGGCATCGATCTGGTGACTTCCAACAACCGCGAGCTGGTTGCCGGCCTGGTGGACGCCTTGGCCGCCGCTGGCAGTGAGCGCCTGTGCCTGCTCACCGAGGCAAGCGATGACAGCCCCGTGCGTCGCGAGCGCGCCGAGGCCTTCGCCGACGAGCTTTCGCACCGCGGCCTGGCCGGCGAGGTCGTCACCTTGGCGGACGGTGGCGTCGAGGGTGTCAGTCGCCTGGACGAGACCATCCGCGGCTATGCGGGCAAAAAGCTCGGCCTCATTGCCGTCAACGGCTTGGTTTTCCTGCGTTTGACCGAGGCGCTGGCACAGCTGGGGCCCTCGTTGCCGGCTGGTCTCAAGATCGCGACGTTTGACGATTACCCTTGGAACCACGTGCTCTTTGGCGGTGTGACCACGGCCGCGCAAGACACCCTTACCATTGCCGAGCGCGTAGTCGAGCGCCTGTCCGAGCGCATCGACGTCGTTACCACTACGGTGGGCGATGCCGCAAAGCTCGCCCCTAAGCGCATCGAGATCCCCGGCCACATCGAACACCGCGCCTCGACCTCGCGCTAGCTGCTCGTTCGCAACGGCCTGTTCGCGCACGTTTTTTGAGCGCTTGATACGCTTTAACCCTGCGGAAACATTTTTCTGCGATAGTATCTGCGATATAGACCAGTCGAAACCCGCCCGAAAGAAAGGGGAGCGACATGAACCAGCAGAACATCGATTACGTACTCCGCTCCGTAGAGCAGCGTGACATCCGCTTTGTGCGTCTGTGGTTTGTCGACATTCTCGGCCGCCTCAAGAACTTTGCCATTAGCCCCGAGGACCTCGAGGTCGCTTTTGAGGAGGGTATTGGCTTTGATGGCTCCGCCATCGAGGGCTTTGCCACGCCCGAGGAAGCTGACATGCTGGCGTTTCCCGATGCTTCGACCTTCCAGATTTTGCCGTGGCGTCCGAGCCACAACGGCGTTGCCCGCGTGTTCTGCGACGTGTGCACTCCCGATTGCAAGCCCTTTGCCGGCGATCCACGCGATGCCCTGCGCCGCATGTTCCGCAAGGCCGAGAAGGCTGGCTATCTGCTCAACGTGGGTGCCGAGCTGGAGTATTACTACTTCCCCGACGAGCATACCCCCGAGCCGCTCGATAACGTGGGCTACTTCGATCTTTCGGTGAGCGATGCCGCCCGCGACCTGCGTCGCAATACGGTCCTCACGCTCGAGAAGATGTCCGTGCCCGTGGAGTACACCTTCCACGCCGCCGGCCGCTCGCAGCACGGCATGAGCCTGCGCCACGCCGAGGCCCTGAGCATGTCCGACGCCATCACCACGGCCAAGCTCATCATTAAGCAGCAGGCTTACGAGAGCGGCTGCCACGCCTCCTTTATGCCCAAGCCGTTGGCGGGCGAGGACGGCAGCGCCATGTTTTTGCATCAGTCGCTGTTCGACCACGACGGCAACAACGTCTTTTGGGGCGAGGCCGACGAGAAGTACCACCTCTCCGATATCGCCAAGCACTATATGGCCGGCATCCTGGCACACGCGCGAGAGATCAGCGCCATCACCAACCCTACGGTCAACTCCTACAAGCGCATCACCACGGGCGGCGACTCCGTGCCGCAGTACGCCACGTGGGGCCTGCGCAACCGCGCAAGCATGATCCGCATTCCGGTCTACAAGCCCGGCAAGCAGCTGTCCACGCGCATCGAGCTTCGTAGCCCCGACCCCATGGCCAACCCGTACCTGGTCAACGCCGTCACGCTGGCGGCCGGTCTCGACGGCATCGAGCGCAAGCTGGAACTCCCGCCCGAGGCCACGGCCGAGACGCTCAAGCTCACCGACCGTCAGATGGTCGAGGCCGGCTACACGCCGCTGCCGCGCTCGCTCAAAGAGGCGCTCGACGTATTTGAGGACTCGCAGTTTATGAAGGATGCCCTCGGCGAGCACATCCACAGCTTCTTCCTCAAAAAGAAGCGCGACGAGTGGCATAAGTTTGAGTCCACGATCACCGAGTGGGAGATCAAGCACTACCTGGCGAACTCCTAATCGCGCTGGCTTGTTCCAGTACGATTGAGCTCATTTCTTTGGAGGCCGATATGTCCGAAAAGAGTGCCCTGTTCATGGCGCGCACGACGCGCTTCCACGAGTTTGCCCGCAGCTTGACGACCACCCTGGGTGTCGAGGTGAGCCTGGCAACTCCCGATTCACCGACTGCGGCGCACGACTTTGACCTGCTAATCCTCGACTCCGACGGCATCCGCAGCGACCGCATCGATCAGATAGCCAAGTGGCTTGACGATCGCGGCGGCGTTCCCATGCTGGTGATCGTCGACGACGAGGCGCTCGGCACCCTGCGCCTGCCCAATCACGCGCATGCCGACTTTGTATGCCCCACGGCGACGCCCAACGAGCTCAAGGCTCGTGCGCAGCGCCTGATGGGCGAGGAGGAGACCGTCGCCGCCGACGATGTGCTCAACATCGATAACCTCGAGATCAACCTGGCTACCTACCAGGTAACGCTCGATAACGAGCCCATCGACCTGACGCTGATGGAGTACTCGCTGCTGAGCTTTTTGGCGACGCATCCCAACCGTGCCTACAGCCGCGAGGTGCTGCTGCACCGCGTGTGGGGCTTTGAGTACTGCGGCGGCACGCGCACCGTCGACGTGCACATTCGACGCATCCGCTCCAAGGTGGGCCCGCAGATCGCGGCACACATCACCACCGTCCGCGGCGTGGGCTATCTGTTTAAGGACTAGGGATAACCAGAAGACGATACAGGGCACCGGAGTTTTTCGGTGCCCTTTTCTCGCTTGTGGCAAGAATCATGCCTTTTACCGACTGAAAGTGCGTTAGTAAAAACAATATCAAGCGTATAGCACTATCTGGCGAATAACATTTAGTTACTTGCCATGGATTTGTATAAATGGGATTACGTTGTTGATGCGAGCAAAACGATTTCGGGAATGATAACGCCAACGCAGGCGAAAGTTATCAAAGAGGCGAAAACCTACGCATGCGCGTTTCGGCAATGTTTTCTCCGGGGGGCTCCGGTCAAATGGCAGCGGGCACGCAATGGCAGTTGTGGGCTATGTGGCAATGTATAACACATACTCAAATGCCAAGAAGTACCTGCTTGTGGTTTGGAATGGATAGACAAACCGGCTGCAGTTTCTTCCATATGACGTATCAATTTACACGGCTCACGACGGAACATATTGCAAGGGGTGATTGTGCTCGTGAACGGCGACAAGTTCATTCGAAGGGCAATACCCCTACTGGTTCTTTTCCTTGCCTTGGTCGCTGCAGTGAGTTTGTCCCTGCTAGGGGCGACTAATGGGGGAGAAAACGACACGGTTGTTGCGATCGAAGTTCGCACTCTATCGGATGTTCATAACGGGCAATTTGAGGCGTTGATGCCAAGTGGTTGCCATAAAAAGATCGATATGCGCCGCAAGTCAAGTTCCGGATATGTTGCAGGGTTGAAGGCAGGTGAAAAATGGATTCTAGTTTTTGTGGAAGATAAGGAACTTGACGGGACTGTTCTATATCCCCATTCAGCCGAGAAAGCCAAATCAAGCAGACCAGGGGAATGAAGAATGATTGATGGAAAACAGTTCTTAGGCCTGATGGCAGGAGCTCCCATTTTGATGCGAGCTGGGATGGCGGAAGCCTTGGAGCTGCCGGACGCTCGGAAGCGATTGGCGCTCGTGGTTGGCGCGGTGGTCAGAGATGAAAATGGCAATGAAAAAACGCGAACAAGAAGCAGAGAGACTATTTTCACGCCAGAGAGCGAAGCCGTGGGTTTTGCTATCGACTGTTATATCGAATAGACATGACGGCATAAAACGAATTGGCCTATAAGCATGTCATTACTTAAGCAAAGCTGAAATCTTGGCATCTAGTGCTCGGGACTGCCCAGCTTGGGGTACAACTCAACGTGAACAATGATGGCCCGCCACATGTTTGGCGGGCCTTTGGTTATTTGACGAAAGGATCGCAGCTATGAGCGAGAACGATTCCCAGCGTCCCCAGGATGCGGGCAACGCCGGCGAGACCCAACAGCAGCCGCGTGTGCAGGTAGAGTCGACGCCTGCCGACAGCAACATTCCCTACGTGCAGGCCTACGACACGCAGACCGGAAAGCCGCTGGGCAGCCAGCAGGTTGTAAACAAGCACACAGTGGTCAAGACTAAGACCAAAAAGCTGCCGATCTTTATTACGGCACTCGCCGGCTGTGCCTGCGGCGCCCTGCTGGTCATTGCGCTCATTATGAGCGGCACGCTCAACATTGGCGGCGGAAAGAATGCCGTGACGGCGGGCGCTTCGGGTTCATCGACGCAAAAGATTACGATTGATTCCGAGGACACCACGCTGGCCGAGGCCGTTTCTGCCAAGGCGTTGCCCTCCGTGGTTTCCATTACCGCCACTTCGAGCGGCAGCCAGAATGGCTCGCTTTCGCAGTCTGCTGACGAGTCGGACGGCTCGGGCAGCGTCGGTTCGGGCGTGGTGCTCGATACCGAGGGCCACATCCTCACCAACAACCACGTGGTCGATGGCTATGACCAGTACGTGGTGACCATGGATGACGGCACCACCTACGAGGCCGAGTTCGTGGGCAACGACGCTTCGAGCGACCTGGCCGTCATCAAGCTCAAGGACGCTGACGCCTCCAAGCTCACGCCGATTGAGATCGGTGATTCCTCCAAGCTCAACGTGGGCGAGTGGGTCATGGCGATCGGCTCGCCGTTCGGCAACGAGCAGTCTGTCTCCACGGGTATCGTCTCGGCGCTCTATCGCTCCACGGCCATGAGCTCTGCCAACGGTAACACCATCTATGCCAACATGATCCAGACCGATGCCGCCATCAACCCGGGCAACTCCGGCGGCGCGCTCGTTAACGATAACGGCGAGCTTGTGGGTATCAACTCGCTCATCGAGAGCTACTCGGGCTCCAGCTCGGGCGTGGGCTTTGCCATTCCGGTCAACTATGCCAAGAACATTGCCGACCAGATCATCGACGGCGAGACGCCGGTACATCCGTATTTGGGCGCCACGCTTTCGAGCGTCAATGCGCTCAACGCCCGCACTAACAAGCTGAGCACCGATAGCGGCGCGTACGTGGCGAGCGTCGTCGAGGACGGTCCTGCCGCCAAGGCTGGCATCCAAGAGGGCGATGTCATTACCAAGTTGGGCGACGACGAGATTACGAGCGCCGATGGCCTGATCATCGCGCTGCGCAGCCACGAGGTGGGCGAGAAGGTTGAGATTACGCTTATGCGCGGCAAGGAAGAGAAGAAGGTCACCGTCGAGCTGGGCTCCGATGAAGAGTTGCAGAGTCAGCAGCAGGACGACAGCGCGACCGACACCGGCAACGGCGGCATCACCGATGAGCAGCTGCGCCAGTATCTTGAGGAGCTACTGGGCCGGCAGGGCCAGGGCCAAGGCTACGGCCAGGGTTACTAACGGGCCGCATCACACATACCGATGCCAGAGGGGGCCGTCCCGCCAACGCGGGACAGCCCCCCTCTTTTCCTATTGATCCTTTGGGGACGGGGAAACGGATCATGTAGAAATGGCAAGGGCGCGGTTTGATCGCGCGATCCACCCCGGTCCGGCCGCTGCCGATTCGGTGCGGTTCGAAAGGGCTATTCGGCCCCGTTGCGACCGGTGGTACTCTAGTATCCGTTTGAAATCGAGCGAAGGAGTGCCGCTATGGAGCAATCGAGCCTGTTTGGTGACGGTGTGGACATCGATACCGAAACGCCCGCGAGCGAGGATACCGCTGCACCGGCCGATGCCCGTGCCCAGGCGGCGGCGCGTGCGGCCGAGCTGCGCCACGACCTCGATTACCACGCCTATCGCTACTACATGCTCGATGCGCCCGAGATCACGGACGCCGCCTTCGACAAAATGCTCGTTGAGCTGCGGGAAATCGAGGCGACCTACCCCGATTTGGTGACGCCCGACAGCTATACCCAGCGCGTGGGCGGCTACGTGAGCGAGCAGTTTACGCCGGTCACGCACATGGCACGCATGTATTCCATGGACGATGCCATGGACCTGGACGAACTCGACGCGTGGCTCCAGCGCACTGAGGATGCCCTCGGTGCCGGTAGCGTCACCTATACCTGCGAGCTTAAGATCGATGGTCTGGGCGTGGCGCTTACCTACCAAAACGGCACCTTCGTACGCGCCGCCACGCGCGGTGACGGCACCACGGGCGAGGACGTATCGCTCAACGTGCGCACCATCAAGGATGTGCCCATGCATCTGTCCGAGGCAGCACTCGCCCACATGGGCGCCGACCGCGAGCGTACCATCGAAGTGCGCGGCGAGGTCTATATGCCCAAGGGCAGCTTTGTTCGCCTAAATGAAGAGGCCGATGCCGAGGGCCGCGACCCCTTCGCCAACCCGCGTAATGCTGCCGCCGGTAGCCTGCGTCAGAAGGATCCCAAGGTCACGGCGCGACGCGACCTGGCCACCTTTATCTACGCCATCGCCGATACCGACCCGTTGCACGTTCACAGCCAGCGCGAGTTTCTGGACTGGCTGCGCAGCGCCGGCTTTAGCGTCAACCCTAACGTGGCACGCTGCGCCACGCCGGCCGAGGTTCACGAGTTCTGTGCCCAGGCGCTCGAGCACCGCGGCGACTTGGATTACGACATCGACGGCGTGGTCGTAAAGGTGGACAGCTTTCAGCAACAGCTCGATCTGGGCTTTACCGCCCGCGCACCACGCTGGGCCATCGCCTTTAAGTTCCCGCCCGAGGAAAAGCAGACCGTCCTGCGCGAAATTCGCATCCAGGTGGGCCGCACCGGTGTGCTCACGCCGGTCGCCGAGTTCGACCCGGTGACGGTCGCCGGCTCCACCATCGCGCGCGCCACGCTGCACAACATCGACGAGATCCGTCGCAAAAACGTGCGCGAGGGCGACACCATCATCGTGCACAAGGCGGGCGACGTGATTCCCGAGGTCGTGGGCCCGGTGCTCGATAAGCGCCCGGCCGATTCGGTTGACTGGCACATGCCCGAGGTCTGCCCCGTGTGCGGCAGCCCCGTGGTCCACGAGGATGGCGAAGTCGCTTACCGTTGCGTCTCCATCGACTGTCCCGCGCAGCTCAAGGAGCGCTTGCTCCACTGGGTGAGCCGCGGCTGCATGGACGTCGACGGCCTGGGCGACGAGATCGTCGACAAGATGATCGCCGCCGGCCTGATCCACGATGTCGCGGACTTCTACCAGCTCACAGTCGACGACATCGCAGGCCTGGACACAGGGCGCACCTATGCCAGCTCCAACAGCAAAAAGGGCGTCAAGAAGGGCGACCCCATTCCGGTAGGCCTTAAGACGGCCGAGAAAATCATCGCCGAGCTCAACAAGTCCAAGAGCCAGCCGCTCGGTCGCGTGCTGTTTGCCCTGGGCATCCGCCACGTGGGCAAGAGCGTGGGCGAGGTCATCGCCGAGCGATTCCTGTCGATTGATAAGCTCATCTTGGCGAGCGAAGAGGACATCGCCGAGTGCGAGGGCATCGGTCCCAAGATTGCGGCGAGCGTTAAGCAGTTCCTGGCCGTGCCCGAGAACCTTGCCGTGCTGGAGCGCCTGCGTCAGGCGGGTCTGTCGCTTGAGGTCGACTTGGGCGCCGCGCATGCACAGGCCGCAGCCGATGCCGGCGTAGCGGGCGAGCTCGCCGACGCGCAGCCGCTTGCGGGTCTGACCTTCGTGCTCACCGGCACGCTCGTCAACCGCACCCGCGACGAGGCAGGCGCGGCGCTCAAGGTGCTCGGCGCCAAGGTTTCGGGCAGTGTGTCAAAGAAGACGAGCTACCTGGTTGCCGGTCCCAAAGCGGGTTCCAAGCTTACCAAGGCCGAGCAGCTGGGCGTACCCGTGCTGGATGAGGACGCGCTTGAGCAGATTCTTGCGACCGGCGAGGTGCCCCAGGCTTAGTGCATCGATAACCAAATTGAAGATCCGCCCGGAAAGCATGATGCCTTCCGGGCGGTTTTTACTTTACTGGGGCAACGGGCACCGTGATCTGCGTTACGTAGGTCGCGGGGTCGTCGCTGACGATGTCGTCGATGAGGGCGATCTCGCGCGAGGGGCCGGCGGGCGTCAGGTTGTGTTCGTGCATGTAGCCGAGCAGCCGCTCGTAGCGCGGGGCTGCTTGTCCGTGCGTGCCACGGAAACTTATGGTCAGGCAGTGCGCGGCAGGCCGCGTCTCGATTTCACCCAGGTAGTCGTCGGTGTCGTCGAGCAGCAGAAAGACCTCGTCGTAGCCATCAAAGTCGCCGGCGGCCAGGCGTTCGAGCGCGATGCCCACACCTAGATTGCCAAGATAGGCAAAGGTTTCGTGCTGTCCCTGCTGAAGCTGGCGGATATGCCATCCCAGCGAATAGGCATCGGTGGGATTGACGCGCTCGTGCAGCGCGGCGCAGCGAAGTTCGGGTTCCTCGATTTCGCTAATGGTGTCGAGATCAGCATTCAAAGCGCCGTGAAGCAAGGCAAGCCGCTGGTCAATCTTGCGCGACATGCGCTCCAACTCACGCCGCCTGTGCTCAATTAACTCCTGTTGCTTGGTCAGTTGCCGTTGCATCAAATCCATATCGCGCGTGGTGACAAACTCGCGAATCTGCGCCAGCGGCAAGTCGAGAACGCGCAGGTTGCCGATGGTGTTGAGTGTGGAGAGCTGTCGCGTTCCGTAGTAGCGGTAGCCACTCGCCTGATCGACATATGCTGGCTCTAACAGCCCCATCTGCTCGTAATGACGCAGTGTGCCCACGCTCAAATTGAGCAGGCGCGCCACCTCGCCAATGCGGAGCAGGCCCTCGGTGTGTTCGCTTGGCATGTCGGTCACAGGACCACTCCTTTCGGTAAAAACAGGGGAGAGGTGCTAGGCATGCGTCGCCTCGCTACGCCACCAGCTTGTCAAAAGTTCCGCGGCGGTTGAGCACGGTAAATGCAATCACGCAGATGACCGCCGACAGAATCGACCCGCACGGCGAGGCGATACCCATGGGGAACAGCGTGTCGGAATAGGCGTTCGACAGCAGCCAAGCGCCGGGCACGCGAATGAGTACCACAGCCAGCACGTTGTGCGCAAAGCCGATGTAGCTCTTGCCATACGCAGCGAAAAAGCCGCTAAAGCAAATGTGGATGCCGGCAAAGATCGCGTCGAAAATGTAGCTGCGCATATAGCCGGTACCGGCGGCGACTACTGCAGCGTCCTTGGCAAAAAAGCCGATAAACGCCGGCGCCACCAGCCACATCAGCACCGTGATCAGGCAGCCGTACACCACCGAGATGGTCATGGCATCCTTGAGCACCTGACGCGCGCGGTCGCCCTTGCCCGCGCCGGCGTTTTGCGCCGTGAGCGCGCTGACGGTAGCGCCCATAGAACTCGGCACGATAAACAAAAAGCTGATCATCTTTTCGACCAGGCCCACGGCGGCGGCGTCGACCAGGCCGCGGTGGTTGGCGATGACGGTGATAAACATAAACGCCACCTGGATGCAGCCGTCCTGCACGGCCACGGGCACGCCGATCTTAAGAATGCTGCCGAGCACCTCGGGCTGGGGGCGCAGGTCGCTGCGCTTGAGGTGAATGTGCGTTCGACGGCTCTTGAGCCACACAAGCGCGAGGGCAACGCTAGCCGTCTGCGCGGTCACCGTGCCGAGCGCCGCACCCACGGGGCCGAGCCCCATGTGGCCGATAAACAGAAAGTCGAGCGCGATGTTAATGATGCATGCCACGCCGATCACGTACATAGGCGAGCGCGAATCGCCCAGCCCGCGAAAGATGGCCGAAAGAATGTTGTACGCGGCAATAAACGGAATGCCGACAAAGCAGATACGCAGGTAGGCGGCAGTGCCTTCGACCGCCTCGGCCGGCGTGCCAATAAGCGCTACGATCTGCGGGCACAGCGCGAGCAGGACAGCGGCCAGCACCACCGAGACACCCATAAACAGCGTGATGGTATTGCCGATGGCGGTCTCGGCGCGGTCAAACCGGCGCGAGCCCACGGCGTGGCCGACGATGACCGTCGTTCCCATGGCCAGGCCCACGAGCGTCACGGTAATGATATAGAGCGTCTGCGCGCCATTGCCTACGGCGGTGATGCCGGCGGCGCCGCTGAACTGCCCCATCATGTACAGGTCGGCCATGCCGTAGAGCATCTGCAAAAAGTACGAGAGCATATAAGGCAGGGCAAAGACCGCGATGGTCTTAAGGACGTTGCCGCGTGTGAGGTCGTGTTCCATGGGCGGGGCTTTCTGGCTTGGTCTGTTTACGTACCAGTGTAGTGAAAACCCTACAACGATTATAGAGTCAAGGTTTATGTTGGCAGTGGGGCGAAAAAGTCACGCTCGCGTTCATTTCTAATTGAATACAGGGGCGCGTCCTGCGAGCTTGGTGCCTGCACTAGCCTTGCAGAAATCGATTTCGGAACACTTGACACCGCCGCACGGCGCGCCATAATACGTGGGTTTGCGAACAACGTTTGATGGGGGATGAACCTGCGTGCGCAATCTCAAGATTCTGTTTTCCTATCTGGGGGCATACCGCCGCGATGCCATGCTCGGCGTGCTCTTTGTGACGGCCGAGACGGCGCTCGAGCTGTTTATCCCGGTCATCATGGCAAATATCATCGATGTAGGCGTGCCCGCGGGCGACATCGACTACATGCTGTTGCAGGGCACGTATATGTTGGTATGTGCCGCATTTTCGCTGGTACTTGGCTTGGGCTATGCGCGCACGTCTGCTCGCGTCGCCTCGGGGCTGGGCGCTAACCTGCGCGAGGCCGAGTATCGCAAGATCCAGACGCTCGCCTTTGGCAATCTGGACAACTACGACGCCAGCTCGCTCGTCACTCGCATGACCACCGACATCACCGTGATTCAAAACGCCATCGGCAACGGCTTTCGCCCCATGGTGCGCGGCCCCGTGACGCTCATCGTCGGCTTGGTCTATGCGCTGGTGCTGTCGCGCCCGCTCGCTACGGTATTCGCGATTATTCTGCCAGTGCTGGCGATTGTACTGGGCGTTATCACCTATCGCGTCAGCCCGCTCTACCGCCAGCTGCAGACCTCGATGGACCATCTCAACGGTGTGGTGCAGGAGGACCTCACCGCCGTGCGCGCCGTCAAGGCGTACGTGCGTGCCGAGCACGAGGAGGCCAAGTTCGATGCCGTCAATACCGAGCTTGCGCATACGGCGACGAAGACCTTTGGCAACGCCGTGCTCAACCTGCCGGTGTTTCAGCTGTCGATGTACGTGGCGGCGCTTTCCATTCTGTGGATCGGCGGGCGCATGATTCTTGCCGGCGAGCTCGGCGTGGGCTCGCTCACGGGCTTTATGAGCTACGTGCTGCTCATCATGAACTCGCTCATGATGATTTCCAACGTGTTTTTGCTGCTCACGCGCGCACTTGCCAGCGTGGAGCGCATCTCGCGGGTGCTCGACGAGCGTTCGCTTATCCAGGCGCCCGACGTTGCCACTGCCGTGCACGGGGTGGCCGACGGAAGCATCGAGTTTCGCGACGTGTCGTTTAAGTACCGCGCGGATGCTGCCGAGGACGTGCTCGAGCATATCGACCTTTGCATCGAGGGCGGCTCGACGGTGGGCGTGCTCGGCGGCACGGGCTCGGGCAAGAGTTCGCTTGTGCAGCTGATCGCGCGCCTGTACGACGCCACCGAAGGCGCCGTGCTCGTGGGCGGGCGCGATGTGCGCGACTACGACCTCGCGACCCTACGCGACGCCGTGGGTATCGTGCTGCAAAAGAACGTGCTGTTTACGGGTACCGTGCGCGAGAACCTGCAGTGGGGAGCGCCCGATGTCACCGACGAGGAGCTCCTGCGTGCCTGCCGGGCGGCATGCGTGGACGAGTTCCTGGATCGCATCGGCGGCCTTGACGGCTATCTGGGCCCGGGCGGTGCCGGTGTCTCGGGCGGGCAGAAGCAGCGCCTGTGCATCGCGCGTACATTGCTCAAGCATCCGCGTGTGCTCATCTTTGACGATTCGACCAGCGCGGTCGATATGGCGACCGACGCCAAGATCCGCGAGCATATCGCTCAGATTCCCAACACGACGGTGATTGTCATTGCGCAGCGCATTGCGAGCGTCATGGATGCCGCCCGCATTATTGTGTTGGACGACGGCCGTGTCCACGGCGTGGGCACGCATGAGGAGCTGCTGGCGGGCGACAACATCTACCAGGAGATTTATGCCTCGCAGATGGAGTTCGCTGGGAACGCAGACACCGGCGACGGCTGCGACGATCGCTGCGCGAACGATCAGTTTTCCTCCGTCCCCAGCGAATCGCCCTTGGAAGGGGGTGAGCGCCATGCCTAAGACCGCAGCTCAAGCACGCCCTGCCGACCTCAAGCGCACTGTGCGTCGCTTGCTCTCCTACATGGGGCATGCCAAGTTCTCGTTGCTCGCGGTGGGCGTGCTCGCCTCCGTCGCCGCCATCGCGAGCCTCGCCGGCACCTACATGGTGCGCCCCATCGTTAACGGTTTGGCCACGGGCGGGGAGGAACTGCTCGCCAAGCAGGTCATCCTGACGGCGATCATCTACGCCGTGGGCGTACTCTCCGCTCTGGGCTACTCGCAAATTATGGTGCGTGCGGCCCAGCGCGTGGTATCCGATATCCGCCGCGACCTGTTCGCGCACATCCAGACGCTGCCGCTCAGTTATTTTGACAGCACGCGCTCGGGCGACATCATGAGCTTCTTTACCAACGACGTCGACACCGTCTCCGAGGCGCTCAACAACAGCTTTGCCAACGTGATTCAGGCGAGCATCCAAATGGTCGGCACCACGGCTATGCTCATCATCCTCAACTGGCAGCTCACGATTATCACGCTCGTGTGCGACGCGGCCATTGTGCTGTACGCGCGCTACTCGGGCATGCGTTCCAAGCGCTTTTTTGCCGCTCAGCAGGCGTCGCTGGGCGATTTGGACGGATATATCGAAGAGATGGTCTCGGGCCAAAAGGTCATCAAGGTCTTTAATCACGAACAGGCCAACGTGGCTGGTTTTGACGTGCGCAACCAAGAACTGCGCCGCACCGGTGGCGCCGCGCAAGCCTACGCCAACTCGATGGTGCCCATGACCGTGGTGATCGGCTATGCCAACTACGCCGTCGTTGCCGTGGCGGGCGGCATGCTCTGCATCAAGGGACTCGCCGACGTAGGTGCGCTTGCGAGCTATCTGGTCTTCGTACGCCAGGCCGCCATGCCCATCAACCAGTTTACGCAGCTGGGCAACTTCTTGCTCAATGCGCTGGCCGGTGCCGAGCGCCTGTTTGCGGCTATGGACCTTAAGCCTGAGGTGGACGAGGGCTGCGTGGAGCTGGTGCAGACGGGCGACGCCTCGTGGGCGTGGAAGATTCCCGAGGGCCAGGGCGTGGGCGCGTACGGGCACTTGCATGATGTGGCTGCCGTTGATGAGTCGGGCCGTGCGGTGGCTGCCGACGGTACCGAGCTCACGTGCGGCTTGGTCCCGCTTGCCGGCGACGTGCGCTTCCATGCCGTGGACTTTTCCTACGTGCCGGGCACCCGTGTGCTCACGGACCTCAACCTGTTTGCCAAGCCGGGGCAAAAAATCGCGTTTGTGGGCTCGACGGGCGCCGGAAAGACGACCATCACCAACCTCATCAACCGCTTTTACGAGGTCGATGACGGCGAGATCACGTACGACGGCATCGATGTCAAGCACATTGCCAAGGCCAGTCTGCGTGGGTCGCTCGGCATTGTGCTGCAGGACACGCACCTGTTTAGCGGCACCATTGCGCAGAACATCCGCTTTGGCAAGCTCGACGCGACCGACGAGGAAGTGCGCGCCGCTGCCGAGGCAGCCTGCGCGGATTCGTTTATCCGCCGCCTGCCTAGAGGGTACGACACGCCGGTCACGGCCGACGGCGCCAACCTGTCGCAGGGCCAGCGCCAACTGCTCGCCATCGCGCGCGTGGCCGTTGCCGACCCGCCGGTGCTCATCTTGGACGAGGCCACGAGCTCCATCGACACGCGTACCGAAAAGCTCATCGAGCGCGGTATGGACCGCATCATGCGCGGACGCACCACGTTTATGATCGCGCACCGCCTGTCCACCGTCCGCGACGCCGATGCCATCATGGTCCTTGAACACGGCCGCATCATCGAGCGCGGCACGCACGAAGAGCTGCTCGCTCAGCACGGCGAATACTGGCAGCTCGCGCATGGCTTAAAAGAGCTGGATTAACCCGTTCGAGCACGATGCTTTGAGCCCTCCGTGCCCCCTCACCTAGCCTCAAACCATCACAACATTCGACGTTTTTCGCCAAAATCGAGAAAAGCATCGAATGTTGTGATGGTTTTTCTGCCACTCGGCCGGGTGGAATCGCTTTCTTGTGCACGAAGGTGTGCGGACCCGTGGGCAGGGGAATAAGGTTGGTTATCCGACTCCATTGGAGGGCTCATGGACCTGCCGATCGTCTTGTCCCATAAGACTGCCTGGCTGTACCACAACGTGGCGCGCCCGTCCGAGCCGCTCTCGCGAGCAAGCAGCCTATACGATGAGGACTCGCTTGCTAGCGAGGCGGAGCCGACTGCGAGCCTGCCCAAATTGGGACTCGATGCCAAGGGACTGAGGGCTTCAACGGCAGTTGGGATCGTTGCCGACTATCTGGTTTCGCTTGGTATTCCACGAGAAGAGCTCGATCATATCGACACGCTCGTCAACTTCGATTTTGAGCGCTCGACGCCGGCTGGATTTAGGTGCCATGTGTTTGGAGCGCCGGTACCTCCAGGCCATCTTATCGAGGTGGCAGAGGGCCTTCTGGTGGTTGATGAGGCCATGTGCTTTGTCCAGGCGGGTTCGTGGATGAGCGAACCCGAGCAGCTGGAATATGGCTACGAAATCTGTGCCCGATACCATTTGAATCATCTGTCGACAGACGATTATGTCGAGATGAGGCAGAGATATACCGTTGCCGACATGATTGCCTATTGCAATGAGAACCGATCTCGTCAGGGGGCTATACGCGCGGCCGCCGTGCTCAGGCGCGTGTACGATGGCGCGCGGTCGCCCATGGAGACGGCCACCGCAATCATGGTCGTAGCAAAACGTTCTCAGGGCGGGCTAGGATACGTCAAGGTTGAGCTCAACCATCGGGTCGATGTTCCCAACGAGTTCAAGTATCTCGCAAAGGCCGGGTATTTCGAGATCGACGTATATGCGCCTGCGAGCGGTACGGGAATTGAATACAACGGCTCGGACCATCTTGATAAACAGCGCAGCGCGTCGGATGCGGAGCGTATGACCGTACTGAGCGCGCTGGGCTTTAGGATGATCGTCCTCACCGGGACTCAGTTTGCCCATCAGCTGCAATTGCACCGGGCGATGAACGCCATTGCGCTCGCTATGGGCCTCAAGTGCGACCGAAGCGAAGCGTTCCAAAAGCGGCAGAACGACCTGCGAGAATTCGTGATTCGGCACTGGGACGGCGTCCTTTAGGGACGTTCCGGTCCTTCTGCGGGGTGCCGTGGGCAGGCAGACCATCACAACATTCGACGTTTTTTGTCAAAATCGGGAAAAGTATCGAATGTTGTGATGGTCTGTGCTGAGGATGGGCTTGGAAAGTCCGTTTTGCTCGAAGCGACCTGTCCTGTCGTACGGGTGTCGGCGTGATTCTCTCGTGGGGTATTATGTTTTCCGAAGAATAAAACGCCGCGTGAGGGGAGGGCTGCGTGGACGGGCACGTGCAACATGACGGCTTTGGCCGCGATATTAACTACCTGCGCATTGCCGTTACCGACAAGTGCAATTTCCGCTGCATTTACTGCATGCCGGCCGATGGCGTGGCGCCCCGCGCGCACGACGAGCTGCTCAGCGCCGAGGAAATCGCCCGCTTTGTGCGCCTGGTGGCGGGGGAGGGCATTCGCCGCGTGCGTCTGACGGGTGGCGAGCCGCTGGTCAGCCGCCGTATCATCCCGCTCATCCGCGATATCCGCGCGATCCCGCAGATCGAGGATATCTCGCTTACCACCAACGGAGCCCTGCTGCCCAAGTTGGCACCGCAGCTCAAAGATGCCGGGCTTGACCGCGTCAACATTTCGCTCGACACACTCGATCCCTCGCTGTTTGGAAAGATCACGCGCCTGGGTCGGCTCGAGCAGACCATGGCTGGCATCGACGCGGCGCTGGCTTGGGGCTTTGAGCCCGTTAAGGTCAACTGTGTTGTGGTGCGCCGGCTCAACCAGGATGTGGCAGCCCTCGCGCGCCTGACCGTCGACCGCCCCATCCACCTGCGCTTTATCGAATACATGCCTATCGGCGACGAACACACGAGCTCGCATTGCGCCGTGGACCCGCATGCGCCCACGCTCAATCCCGAGCTGTGGGACGCGAGTGACACCGTGCCGAGTGACGAGCTGCGGGCTCGCATCAATGCCGGGGCCGCCGCAGTGGGTCTGGGCGAGCTCGAGCCGCTCGACATCAACGACGCTCCTGCCGGCGCGGGCCCTGCGCGCTATTGGCACTTTCCGGGCGCGGCGGGAACGGTCGGCTTTATCAGCGCCATGTCCAATCATTTTTGCGCGAATTGCAACCGTCTGCGCCTGACGGCCGACGGTAACGTGCGCCCGTGCCTGTTCAGCGATGCCGAGTATTCGGTGCGCGACGCCCTGCGCCGTGGTGATGATATGCAGGTACTTTCGATTTGGCGCGATGCCGTGGCCCACAAACCGCAGGAACACGCGATAATTGAGGGCACGCAACGATTTATGTCCCAAATCGGAGGATGATCATATGGCCAAGAGCAGGTACGCCGATGCCACCAAGGCCGCTCGCAGGGCCGCGATGTCTGCCCATAAAGCTTCAGCCGCGGCGAATGCTGGCGATGCCGACGCGTCCGCGCAGCCGACTGTCAGCGCTGCTACCGACACCGCCCGCGACGCCCGTCGCGACGAGCTGACGCACGTGGACGCCAAGGGCGAGGTGCGCATGGTCGACGTGTCCGATAAGGCCGAGACCCATCGCATTGCCATCGCCGAGGGCACCATCCTCATGCATCCCGAGACGCAGGCCATGGTGCTGCAGGACCGCGCCAAAAAGGGCGACGTTCTTGCCTGCGCGCGCGTGGCGGGCATCATGGCCATCAAGCGCACGAGCGACATCATCCCCATGTGCCATCCGCTGCTCATTACCAAGAGCAAGTGCGACATTGCGCCCATCGCTGCGGCGGGGACGCCGGCCGAGGACGTGCCCGAGGGCTGGGCGCCGGCGCGCGTGGACGGGCAGGTTGGCTTTCACGTACTGGTTACAGCTGGTGTGACGGGCAAGACCGGCATCGAGATGGAGGCCCTGACCGGCGCGAGTGCCGCGTGCCTCACGATCTACGACATGTGCAAGGCGGTCGACCGCGGCATGGAGATCGTCGACGTGCGCCTGCTGCACAAGGAAGGTGGCCGCTCGGGTGTGTGGGATCGTGCAGAGCGTCAGGCCGCTGCTGTTGAGGCTGTGGCCGCTGACGGTGCCGCACCCGCAAGCGCGCCTGTCGCCGTCGCGTCCGCAGCTCCGGCCCCGGCCGTCCCCGCGATCGCGTTTATCGGCTACCAAAACTCGGGCAAGACCACGCTCGTCGAGAAGGTTATCGCCGAGCTCACCCGCCGCGGCCTGCGCGTGGGTTCGCTCAAGCATCACGGGCATCACGGCTTTGATATCGACGTGCCCGCTAAGGACACCTGGCGCCATCACCAGGCCGGATCCAAGCACGTGGGACTCATCTGCGCCACGCGCTGGGCGGAGTACGCCGACACGCGCGAGGAGGACGAGATGCCCGCGCGCGAGCTGCTGTCGCGCTACAACGATGTCGACGTGGTGATCATTGAGGGCTACAAGACCGAGGGCTTCGACAACATCGTGGTCGCGCGCTCCGGTGTCGACCGTCTGCGCGGCAAGAGCTCACTCGACCTGGTCGATGGCCACACGCTGGCCCTTGCCTGCAATGAGGCCCTTGCACGCCAGGCCTTCGATGCCGGCTTCGCGACCCGAGCCATCAACATCAACGACGCCCGAGCCATCTGCGATCTGATTCAAGATCATCTCGGTAGATCTTAGGGACATGCCTTACAATCTACCAAGTAGTTCATGACGGGCGAAAAACGGAGAAAAGGGGCTCGATGCGTCCTTAATGTTTCATGCGGATAGATTGATTTGACAGACGGTGGCGAATGCTCGCCGTCCGCATTCGTATGAAACAAGGAGTCTCCATGCTCGTCTCTCTTTTCTCAAAGCCTCAATCATCGCTTTCCGTGCAGGCCAAGCGCCTGGTGGCGATGCGCTTTCTCATCTACACCGGCTTCCAGACCAGTTATTTTATCGGCGTCATCGGAACGCTCACCTATGCAGACGATGCCTCAGTCGTGGCGACATCGCTGGCCGTCCTGTTTATGAATGTATTTGTGATCCTGGGATCCTTTGCGGGTGGCGCGGCGCTCGATGCCTGGGGCCCGCGACGCCATTTCTTGCTGAGCATCGTCGGCGCGCTTGCAACCGGCACGGCAATCATTGCCTTTGGTGGTGCGACCGGCATTGTCCTGCTCGGCGCGGTGCTCTTAGGCTTTACGATGGGATTTGCCCAACCCATCGCCACATCTTATCCGGCCTACCTCACCGACGACCCCGCCGAACTCAAAGACATCAATTCCGCCATCGCCATGTTCTCAAATGTGAGCATTATCGTCGGACCCACGCTGGGCGGCTTTGTCGCGGCGGCTGCGTCGTCGCGCGCGGTGTTCGTGCTCATGATGCTCTTTACCGTGCTGGCGCTCGTCGCCGGTTGGGGCTTTAGGCCGCAGACCAGCCATGTCGCCGGGCATGCGGATGCCGATTCGGCAGAGGAAGGGGAGCGTGCGGGACAAAGCTCCAACCCCAGCACGTCCGCCCGCGCCACCTTCGCAGCCAGCATCAAGACAGTCTTCACCAACAGCGTCCTCGCCCTGCTGTTCTGCATTATCTTTCTTTCGAACTTTGGCTACGGAGCCTTCGATCCGCTGGAGTCGTTCTTCTACCGCGATGTCCTGCACGTCGGCGTTGAATGGATGGGTTGGCTCTCGTCTGCCTCGGGCGTGGGCGCGGTGCTGGGTGCTGTGCTCGCGCTCCGCTTGCCGCCGCACCTGGTCAACCTCAAAACGCTGCTCGTGGCGCTCATGTCCGTGGGCCTGGGAAGTTTGCTCTATGTGGGAACGCCGCACGTGGGCGTAGCCCTCGTCGGCCAGATCGCCCTGGGCATAGCTTGGGGCGTCGTCAACCCGCTCCACAACACCATTGTGCAAACGACGGCTCCGCTCGAGCAGCTCGGTCGCGTCAATTCGGTCATGGGCTTTGGCAATATGTTCGCTGGCGTGGCCCCTCTGGCGGTTGCACCGTGGCTGGCGGCAACATTTGGCGTACAACGGACACTCGTGGGGGCGGGCATGGTCGTGACGGCGGTCCCTGCGGCGTTGCTGCTGTTTGGACGCAATCACTTGGAACGTGCCGTAAAGCAGTAAGAAACCATCACAACATTCGGTAAAAAACGCGATTTTGCCGAAAAACGTCGAATGTTGTGATGGTTTGGCCCGCAAATGTCACTTCCACCACAAAGGGGCCAGGCACCTTTGTGGTGGTTTTTGCTTTGGCAGGCCGCGCCTGCGCCTTGGTATACCATGTACGCCGTTTGCGAATACACCCCACACCGCCGCACAACCCAGAAAGGCCCCCATGGGCGCCACCTTCAGCCATATCAAAGCCGTGTTCTGCGATATCGACGGCACGCTGCTCACGAGCCAGCACACGGTGTCACCGCGCACCGTGGCGGCGATTCGCGCCCTGCGCGAGCGCGGCGTGCTCTTTGGCCTGTGCACCGGGCGCGACGCCCACGCGACCGAGGCCATGTACGGGCTCTGGGGCATCGAAGGCCTGGTGGACGTGATGGTGGGCTGCGGTGGCGCCGAGGTCATCGACCGCGCGCACGACATCAACGAGCTGAGCTATCCGCTGCCGGGCGAGACCATCGCGCGCATCTGCAAGCACATGGCGGACCTTCCGGCAACGCCCGTCTGCCCCCGAGACGGCGTGTTCTACGTACCCGAGAGCAACGCGTGCGTCGAGCACCTGTCGCGCGTCGACGGTGTGCCCTACCAGGTGGTCGATTTTGCCGAGTTCTTGCGCGGGCCGCAGCCCAAGGTGATGTTTACCATGGCACCCGAGGTAATGCCGCGGGTGATTGAGCGGGCGTCGACGTTTGCCGATGACACTGTTAAGGCGGCAGCTCTGCAAACCACGCAGCGGCTCTACGAATTCATGGATCCGCGCGTGTCCAAGACTCGCGGCCTTGTGCGCGTGGCGGAGCTCAACGACATGGAGCTCCAGAACATCTGCGTGTTTGGCGATGCCGATAACGACACCTGCATGGTGGCCGACGCCGGCGTGGGCGTTGCCATGGCAAACGGCAGCGCCGCCACCCGCGCCGCCGCCGATTTTGTAACCGCCAGCAACGACAATGACGGCATTGCGGTCTTTATCGAGGAACATCTTCTGTAGCGCCGGGGGAGAGCCACCGCAAAGGGGACAGGCGCCTTTGCGGTGGCCTCAGGCGATTTGGGCGAATTGATGCCTAAAATCTGCGCGAAAATTCAAATTTAGTTGTCTGAACATTACGCTTCTAACCACCGATGGGTTAAAGATATTCTCATCAGTTTGGTAGGGTATTCCTCCCGGTTGATGACCTACCGCTCACTGTCGTTATTCGACCGTTCACAGGATGTTTGCTCTTGAGCAAAAGGTTGTGCAAATAAATAAAATGCTATTAAAAAACTGATAACTAACTTAATTACCAGTAGAAACAGATGTTTTATAGCGAATAAACGAAGGCAAATCTAAACAATTGTCAAGAGAATTAAGAACTTGCACAAAAATGTCGGTTTTGCTGCTCAGATGTTTAAACAATCGTTATAATTGCATCACTTAGCGAGCGCAATTACAGATTGCGCAGATACGTTTGATAGGGAAAGAGCAAGATCGCGGTCTCTTGGGGAGGAGACATCGATGAAAGCGAATTCGGACAAATCTAAGCAGAGTAATAAAGCGACGCGCCGTGTACTGGCAGGCGTTTTGTGCGGAGCCTCCGTTTTGAGCCTGGTACTGTCGCTCGTCATGCCCCCGATCTCGCAGGCCATTGCCAACGATGCCCAGGCAGCTCCTACCGAGGAAACTGTGATGGGGGGGGGTTCCTCAACTGAGTCTACTGATGTAGAAAACACCAACAACGGGGATACCGAAAACCAGAATAGTGACGAGACCGAGGGCGACGAAGCCGACCCTTCAAATGATGTTGAGCAGGGTCAGCCTGAAGGTAAGCTGCAGGCCGAAGATGGCGAGTTGTCGGATGGCAATGCCGTAATGCTGGCTGCGGAAGGCGGGCAGACTAAAACGGCATCCACTGAAATACGAACAGCTGACGACTTGAAAAAACTGGCAAATGCAAGCGGTGTTGCTAGCTTCAAGCTTATGAATGATGTCGAGACCGGCGAGACAATCGCGCTTAACAAGGACGGCAGCAATATCACGCTGGATTTAAATGGCTGCAAAATTAAGTATACAAGTCAGAGCCAGCCCCTATTCAACATAACCGGCGGCGCAACGTTGACTGTCAAGGACGGTCAGCAAGTTGCCGCGACAGAGACTACGACTTCTCAAACAAATAAATGCGGCAATCTCGCTTTAATGGAATACGATACTTCCAATGGCATTCCGACTGGCCTTACCTACTACGTAACCGAATCGGTCGCAAACGGAACCCGTACAACCGAGACTCTTAAGGCGTATAAGGCTCATGTCAAGGGTGCCATCGTGGCGTGCTCAGGCTCAAAGGACTTGAGGCTTATCGTAATCAATAGCGGTGGCCACCTCAATTTTGAGAGCGGCATGATTACGCAGGATAAAAACAACTGTGTCAAAAATTTGGTGTACGCAGCGGGCAGTTCGGCCATCAGCGTGGACGGCGGGTATGTCTGCGGCGGATATTGTCCGGAGGGCGCCGCTGGTGCGGGTATTTCTGTCGAGAACTCAACTCTTGACATCTCTGACGGCGTAATCGCTGGTAACTATGCCCCCAGTGGCGGCGGCGTTTATGCCCTGAATTCTACGGTAAACATGGTTGGCGGTATTATCTCCGGTAACGGTACAAATGATAATGAAGTCGGTTATGGCGCGGGAATTTGTGCTGAGGACTCTATGGTGACCATTACGAATGGTTACATTACTAACAACAAATATCAGTTCTATACCGATGAAGGACACAAAGGTAACGGTTGTCACGGTGGTGGCGGCATTGCTGCCTTTAGCCACAATCAGGGACAGAAAAAAGGCGGTCTGGTTATTAGCGGCGGCTACATCACGGGCAACTACTCTGCCGAGGCTGGCGGCGGCGTTTATGCTGGCGCTTGGAATAAACCTCTTTCCGGGTTTGCGTTTTATGGTGGAATCATCGCCAGCAATGTGGCGCAAAACTCAGAGGGTGGCGGCATCCGTATCGCTGCGCCTACAGTTGGCGAATTTAATGTGAGCGGCAAGAAAGCCTACATAACTAACAATACGACTAATACCACCAATGACTGGGGTGGCGGTGGCGTTTTTGTCCAGGGAGGCAACAGTGACGAGGGCGTTAATTCGGCGCGTCTCAAGATATATAACGCCCTGATTACCAAAAACTCGGCTAAGGGCTATGGTGGTGGCTTCGCAGCCTGCCCGAGCGGCAAGACGGCGATTACCGATGCCAAAGGTATTGCGATTTTCGGAAACACCGATGCAAACGGTGAGAATCTATCAGGTGGCACCAATGGTAAGAATGAAGACCAGCCTCCAAGTGTTGATGGCGGTGAGATTACCGATGACTTCAAGAGGCGTGGCCATGAGGACCTCTTCCTTATCCGCAAGTCGGATAACGCTGACTATATCGCAGCCGTAACGGGCCAGATGCTCGGCGGTGGTGCTGCAAATTGGTCGGGCACGATTGACGGTCAGCCTACGACCATCGGTAAGTATGACGGAGTCCAGGCCAAGTACATGATTGGCCTAAAGTCCGAACCGTTCGTTGAAGATCAAAATGAAGCTATAAGGCTGGCTACGTTATATATCACGGGCAACAGTTCCAACATCCACGGTGGTGGCATCATGACCAACGGCGACGTAATCGCTGGCTCCACTCAAGAAGTCAAGGTTTACCCCAAGATGAAGCTCAATGGCTCCAAGGTGCTTAAGGACGGCACGCTTAAAGGAAATGACTTCGATTTCCAGCTACTCAGACAGAACAAGATTATTAACGAACAAGGCGGGATCTCATATACAGTTCCGAGCTTTGACTCCAATGGCAAACTTCAGCTCAATGGCTGCTCGGTGGTTGATACGGTGAAAAACGATGGGGATGGAAATCTCACCTTTGATCTGGGTGAAGTTTATGCCGACGACGATCTTGTTTACTACTTGGTAGAGGTTCCGGGCACGGACAAGAACGTGACTTACGACAAAACGATCTACAAAATTGATCCTGAGGTTGTGAGGGATGAGAAAAAGTCGCACAACGTGCTTGACATTAAATACACGTATTACAAAGTCGGGAGCGTTTCGGTAACAAAGGTAAAAAATGACGGCGCTGGCGCAAGAACGCCAGAAACAGAATCAGCAGCCACCGTAGCAGCTGAAGGCGAAAACGCTGTTATCGTTGCGCTTACCAGTGGTGCAACTTTCACTAACAAATACACTCCGTACACCTCCAAGGGCTCTTGGACTCCCAAGGTGACTAAGGTTGTTAAGGGTGGCGAGATGAAGGAGTTCACGCTCGAGCTTGCGGATAACGATAAGTTCGATAATGCCGAGACGGTTACGACTGACCCCAAGGGCGAGATTACCCCCACTGCCGACGGTGACAAGTCCCAGACCCGGAGCTTCAAGCCGATCGAGTACGAACTCAATCAACTCGACAAGCTCGCGTCCGACTCCACGGGCCGTGGCGCTTCCAAGACCTTCACGTACTATGTGCGCGAGAAAACTGACGGTTCGCTGTTCTCGCACTATAAATACGACAAGTCTGTCTATCGATTTGACGTCACGATGACGGACAATACAAACGGCAAAATCGAGCCCACGAATGTGGCCTGCACCAAGATCGTTGACGCCGACGGTAATCCCATCGATGGCACCAAACCCGAGTCCACCCCCACCTTCACCAACACCTACTCCACCACATTGCCCCTTTCTGGTATGTCGGGCGTCACTCTGACGTACCTTGCCGGCGCGGCGGTGCTTTGCGCTGCTGCGGCCTGGATGCACATTCGTCGCAAGGCGAATGCGAAGGGAGGTAAGCGTCGTGAATAAGAAAGTTTGCTCCTTCCCGATCTTGTTTGCGCTGCTTGCCCTCCTGATCGGCACCTGCGCGGTTGTGTTCCCCGCATCCGCGCAGGCCGCGCCGAGCGCGACCGGATCCATCACGGTGACAGGCACCGTGGCGAGCAGCTACGACGCCTACCAGATCTTTAGCGCCAACGTCGTCGACGGCGACAGCGACGCCAAGACCTTCACCGACCTTGCCTGGGCAAGCGACGCCGTGCGCGACGCCGCGCTGCCTGTGCTGCACAGCGCCGGCATGCCCAATTCCCAGACCACCGCGCGGGAAGCTGCCGAGTGGCTCGACACCGATTCCCACCTTACGAGCGCGCTGAGCGCACAGCTCGCTCGTTCCCTCCAGAGCTCTGGCCCCGTGTCCGTGGCCCTTAACGCGGGCACGGCGGCCGAGCTGCCCTGCGGCTACTGGCTCATCGTCGCCGACGACGACGCCATCGCCCAGAACGAGGCCGGCACCGCGCCGATCATGACCCTGGTCGGCGGCAGCGCCGTCACCGTCAAGCCCAAGGCGGCGACCCCCAAGGTGTCCAAGCATGTGCTGGAGGACAGCACCGCCGCTTGGCAGAAGGCCGCCGACGCCACGGTCGCCGACGACCTGTACTGGCGCCTCTCTGCCACGGTCCCGGCGGGCCTTGCCGCCTACGACACCTATACGGTGCGGTTCGTCGACACCATGAGCGCGGGGCTCGACCCCTCCAAGGTCGCCGCGAGCGTGCGCGTGTACGTGGCGGCGGGCGCGGACGGCGGCTTCGACGCTGTCTCGGCCGGCAAGGACGGGCGCGCCGGCACCGAGCCCGCGCAGGGCTGGACCGATATCACGGCCCAGTGCGCCACCAAGGTGGCGGCGGACGGGACCTTCACCGTGCGCACCGGCGACCTGATCGCCGCGCTCGGCGGGGCCGACGCCTTCACTGCGGGCGCCCGCGTGGTCGCCGTGTACAACGCGCCGCTCAACAGCGCATGCAACCACGGCATCGCGAAGGGCAACCCCAACGAGGTCTACCTGCGCTACCCGCGCTCTCCCTTTGCCGACCAGTCCGGCGACGCCGGCTTCACCCGCACGCCGAGCGACGATGCGTGCGCCTACACCTGGGATCTCGCGCTCACCAAGCGCGGCAGCGACGGCGACAAGCCGCTTGCCGGGGCAGTCCTGAGCATCGCCGACGACCGCGGCCGCACGCTGGCGGCCGACGGCACGTGGGATGCGGAGGGCAAGGCCACCGTCACCACGGGCGAGGACGGCCGCGTGACCGTCTCGGGCGTGGACTCGGGCAAGCTGGATGTCCGCGAGCTCAAGGCGCCCAAGGGCTACACCGCCTTTGAGGGCATGCGTTCCGTGACAGTCAAGGCCGAGGGCCTGGACGTCGACCAGGTGGCCGCCGCCAAGCCCAAGCTCACCATCACGGCCGAGTCGCCCCTACGCGCCGACAGCGCGGACGGGTCGACGGGCAGCCTGGAGGCGTCGCTCATCAACACGCCCACCGGCATACCCCCTAGCATTACCACCGGAGGCTTTATGCCCTCGACTGGCGATATGGCAATGTACGCCGCGGTCGCCGCAGCGGTCGCCGGAGCCGCGCTCATCGTGGTCGCGCTCCTGGTCAAGCGGGGAGGTGGCAGCCATAAAGAGTAGCTGGCAGCCCCACCGAGAGCGGGGCGAGACATAGCGAAGCAGATGCTAAGACACAGACAGACGATGACCGATCGAATGGGGATTAACCGGAAAACGGAGGAAAAGAAGATGAGCATGAGCAAGAACATCGCACGCCTGGCAGTAACCGCCGGCCTCACAGCAGCGCTGAGCTTCGGCGGCGTGATGGCGCCCGTGACCATGGCGTTTGCTGAGGGTACGGGGTCGACCGTCACGTTCGAGGACGCCGATTACGCTGCGTCCACGACCTATAAGGGTATCCAGATCTTCAAGGCAAAGGTCACGACGACCGGTGGGAATACGACGGTGAGTAGCATCGAATGGGCCAGCTCCGATGCCCAAACTGCTGTCGTAAACGCCATCAAGAAAAAGGATGCATCCTACAAAAGCGAGAACGCACAGGATGCTGCCGATTGGCTTAGCACCAAATCTGAAGTTACCGGGACCGATTCGAAGGTTGCTAGCGACAACGTTCTCAGTCTAATTGCCGATGGCCTGAAGAACAGCACCACCTGGAAGGTGACGAGCGAGGGCAGTGCATCCCTTTCCGGACTCGGCGCCGGCTACTGGCTCTTCCTCACCGCTACTCCCGGTAAGCCTGCTGACAAGTCGACCGATGTGTCCACCTCTCCCGTCTACGCCGTGATCGACGGCGTGAACGCGACGACCGTTACGCCAAAGAAGGGCGTGCCTACTGTCGAGAAGAAGGTCCTCGACGATGCCGACGCCGCCGATGCCACCGACATCAAGGGCTCCAACAAATGGAATGATGTCGCCGATTCCCAGATCGGCCAGGAAGTTAACTACAAGCTTACCGGCACGATCGCCAGCAACTACGCTACCTTTGGCACGTATGCTTACAAGTTCACCGACGGGCTTTCCAATGGCCTTGACTATGTCAAAGGCTCGGTTAAGGTGTACGCGCTGAACGGCGAGACTTACAGCGAGATTGAGTCGAGCAATTATACCGTGACGGATGCTGATGCTAGCAACAACAACACGCTGACGGTCGAGTTCAAGACCGGAGACGGCAAGAAGGGCCTCAAGGACGTCGCGAGCGTGACCGCCGACACCAAGATCGTTGTCTTCTACAAGGCAAAGCTCAACGGCAACGCCGTGATTGGCAATGCAACCGACGGCAACAAGGGCGGTAACCCCAACACCGTCAAGCTCGAGTACTCCAACAACCCGTATGCCGAGGGCACGGGCGAGACGATCGAGGATACCGTCGCCGACTTCGCGTTCAAGCTCAACCTCAACAAGGTCGACCAGGGCACCGAGAGGGGCCTTGCGGGCGCCGTCTTCACCATCCAGTCCGCTGATTCGAACACTCAAGACCAGTATATCGCCTCGAAGGACGACCCCACCGCGGGCGTCGTCGCGGGCCAGCTCGTGACCGTTGCCGACGTCAACCACCTGCCTGACTACGTGACGTTCACGTCCGACAAAGACGGCAAGATCCCCGTCTCCGGCCTCGACGCCGGCTCCTACAAGGTGACCGAGGTCAAGGCCCCCGGCGACTCCTACACCAAGGCCAAACCCTTCACCTTCAAGATCACCCCGACGTATGACGCCGTGACCATGAAGGTGACGGAGCTTAAGGCGGAGGTTTCCGAGTACGACAAGGGCCGCAACGACATCGCCTTCGGTACGCTTGACGACACTGCCGGTGACAACAAACTGAACGGCACGGAAGGCGCCGGCACCAACGCCGCCACCGGTGAGATCACCATCAACGTCGGCAATACCAAGTCCGTCGGCCTCCCGCTGACCGGTCTCAACGGTGTGACCTTCACTTGGATCGCTGGTGGCGCGGTGCTGTGCATCGGCGTGGCGCACCTCATCCGCAGCCGTAAGCAGGCCGAGGAGTCCGAGCAGGAGTAACGCTCGCTCACCCATCCCTTTGGCAGGTGGGATGCGATGGCCATGAGACTTGCGGACACTTTTCTCGTCCATTGACGTTCTTGCTTTGCCATTCTCTTTTCGGGGCAGACTCCGCACTGGAGTCTGCCCCGTTCTTTTTGGGATAACGCAGTCAGCCTCCATCGTCCGATGCGGGCACGCTCGTCATCGCGTTTCTTGACTCGTATGAGGTTCGGTTTAAGGCACGTAGGCGCACGCGCGATACGGACGGTGGACGGCATTTGCGCCGAAAGCGCAAATAAGAATGCCCGGGGGTCGGATCCCGGGCATTTAACAAAAACTGAAAACTAGGCCGCCCGCGCTCCCAAACATTTACGCGGGGTGCGTCGTTTTCTATTGAGATTGTATCCCGAATCACCCCGCCGATCCGGGATATTTTGAAAACTCAAATGTAGGCTTAGGCACGAACGGTGTCTCTTTAATTCCGAAAATTATGTATAATTCCAATACAAACTGGAATCGAACGAAAACAATGGAAATGAACGAAGCGTTAATCTACTTACAAGAAGCACTAGGCCTCTCCGCCAAGACCAAAACTTGGCCTGGATCCGCACGCTTGCCGCTGCATCTGCGGGCGATTGAAGTCCGCGCTGTTGACGCAAACGGTTTTTCGTTTTTGCTTGCAAGTTTGCCTACTGGCGTCGGGCTTCCCGAGGCTAAGAGGGTCTATAGTCAGCTAGCCTTGCGTGCGGAGACTCCTGTTGTCGTTTCGTTTCCTGATGCCGATGCACGTCAGCGCAAAGCATTGGTCGCACAAGGGATTCCGTTTGTTTGCCCCGGCAGACAGGCTTTTCTTCCATTTATGGGCACGGCCTGCACGGAGAGGGGCGGTGCCCGGTTTCGCAATCACGCGACCAAGATGTCACCCAACGCACAGGCTGCCGCAATCTGGGGAGCAGCCCAGGAGCCATATCGCCCCCATGACCTTTGTCGTGCGCTTGGGATCTCGGCAAGCCGCGCGAGTGAGGCCATAACCGAGCTTGTTGACAGGGGGCTCGCGAGGCGCGAGCGTTGCGAGCGACGTGTCGTCGTGTTCCCTGTTGCCGTTGATCTTCTGCTCAGTGAGCACATGGCAGAGCTCTCCTCGCCTGTCTTGAAGGTCTTATTTGCAAGGAAGACGCCGCAGATCGAGTATCTTGTTGACGCCGGGGAGACGGCGCTCGCTGCGCGTTCGATGCTCGCTGCGCCGGGTACGGAACAAAAGGCCGTCTTAAGAAGTGCATGGCGTCAACTGAGTGACCTCGAAGTCGCAGACGGGGAGTTGCCGGATAACGAAACGGCGATGATCCAAGTGTGGCGCTATGCGCCCGTGTTTGCCAACTCCTCCCGTGTCGATGACATTTCGCTTGCGCTATCTTTGGCGGCAATCGACGATGAGCGAATTCAACTCGAAGTCGATCGCATGTTTGGAAAGGAATATCCATGGCAAGAAGCGCTGTAGAAGGTCTCCAAGAATTCGAACCGTAGGCGGCGTTTCGGTCCTAGCTGCGTTGTCCGGTGCATGAGTTTGCTAATCGGCTATTATTTGTTTAGACAACCTGAGTTGTAGAGGAGTGACCGGCGATGGTGCAGGGCGCCAAACATATGAAGAGCAATAACGCCGCGGACAACGGCGGCTCAAGCCCTCAGCCCAAACCTCAACCAAAGCCCAAGCGTCGTCGCAAGCGACTGCCGCGCTGGGCCGACCGGCTCATCACCATCGTCATCATCCTTATTGGCGTGGGCCTTATGACCTGGCCGTGGATCTTGGACCGGCTCGAGGCCTCGGGCGTGTTCAACCAGATCAGCACCGTGTCCAGCACCGTGGACGCGCTGTCTGCCGAGGAGCGCGAGCGCATCCTGCTCCAGGCGCGCTCCTTTAACGAGCAGCTGGCGGGCGAGGCCACCGAGCTCCCCGCCGACCAGATCGAGCCCTACGCCCAGCAGCTCATCTTTGACCGTGACCCCATGATGAGCTGGGTCGAGATCCCCTCCATCGACGTGAGCATGCCTATCTACCACGGCACGAGCGAAGAAGTCCTTATGGCGGGCGTCGGTCACCTGGAGGGCACGAGCCTGCCGGTGGGCGGCACTTCGACGCACTGCGTGCTCACCGCGCACTCGGGCATGCGCAACCTGAGCATGTTCGACGACATCCATTCGCTGGAGCCCGGCGACCTGGTGCTGCTGCACACCATGAACAAGACGCTCGCCTACAAGATGGTGGACTCCGAGGTCGTGCTGCCCGAGGAGATGGAGTCGCTGACTATCGTGCCCGGCGCCGACAAAGTGACGCTCGTCACCTGCACGCCCTACGGTGTAAACGACCATCGCCTGCTGGTGCATTGCGTGCGCACCAAGTACAGCAAGAAGGACGTCGACAAGCAAAAGTCGCTGGCCGGCCGCCACTGGGGCAAGCGTGAGTTTGCCGTGCTCATCGTGGTCGTAGCCATTGTGCTGTTGCTGCTGGACATCGTGATCCACGCGGTCCGCAAACGCCGCAAGGCCAAGGCCTCGGCATAAGACATTCTCCAGAACCACCACAATGGGGGCAGGCACCTTTGTGGTGGTTGGGACTTCCAAACCATCACAACATTCGATGAAAATTTCGATTTTGACGAAAGGCGTCGAATGTTGTGATGGTTTTCGTTGTGGGCGAGACGGTTTTCGCTATGGACGGTGCGGTTTCGCTGAAGAACCGCCGGCCCGCAGCCTGCCAACCGCCGTCCTCGTTACGTTTTCGCTGCATTTGGGTAAAGCACCTGCTCCAAGCGGCGTTGCCTTGTATACTAGAGCGGTTTATCTGTTATGCGGAAGGGAGCGCCTATGGCACTCAGCGAGAAAGACGTGCGCGGCATCGCCGAGTACGCAAAGATCGCACTGACCGATGACGAGCTCACCCAGATGACGTCCTACATGAACGACGCCGTCCAGATGCTCGAGCCCGTCTTGCAATATGACTTGCCCGACGTGGAGCCCACGTTCCATCCCATCGGAAGCCTGTCCAACGTGATGGGCGACGACCTGCGCGAGCCCGAGCGCGACCTGCCGCTCGACGTTGCGCTCGAAAACGCCGGCAGCGCGCGCGACCGTTACTTCCGTGTGCCGTCCATTTTGGGAGAGGGGGAGAGCGAGTAATGGCGCAGAGCTTCGATTCCCTTACCGCCGCCCAGATCGCCGCGGGCGTTGCCGCCGGCGACTTTACCGCTACCGAGGTGGCTCAGGCCTCCCTTGCCGCCATCGAGGCGCGCGAGGGCGGGGTCCAGGCATTCCTGCAGGTAGCGCCCGAGCTTGCGCTCGAGGCCGCTGCGCGCGTGGATGCCGACCGTGCCGCCGGAAAGCCGCTACCCCCGCTTGCGGGCGTGCCGCTGGCCATCAAAGACAACATGAACCTCGTGGGCACGCGCACCACCTGCGCTTCCCGCATGCTCGGGGACTACCAGAGCGTCTACACCGCCACCTGCGTCCAGCGCATGCTCGACGCCGGCTGCCTGCCCATGGGCAAGGCCAACATGGACGAGTTCGCTTTTGGCAGCTCCACCGAGAGCTCGGCGTTCCACCGCACCAACAACCCCTGGGATACCGAGCGCGTGCCCGGCGGCTCCTCGGGTGGCTCCGCTGCCGCTGTCGCCGCGGGCGAGGTCGCGCTTTCGCTGGGCTCGGACACCGGCGGCTCCATTCGCCAGCCGGCGTCGCTGTGCGGCGTGGTGGGCTTTAAGCCCACGTATGGCGCCGTGAGCCGTTACGGCGTGGTTGCCTTTGGCTCGTCGCTCGACCAGGTGGGTCCCTTTGGCCGCACGGTCGAGGATGTCGCGCTGGCCATGAACGCGCTTACCGGCGCGGGCCACGATCCGTACGACTGCACCAGCCAGGATTGCGCCGTCGACTTTACCGAGCACCTCAACGACAGCATCGAGGGCAAGCGCGTGGGCATCATCCCTGCGTTTATGGAGGCCAAGGGCCTGACGCCCGAGGTCAAGGCCGCTGTTCAGCGCGCCGCCCAGGAGCTGCAGAACCAGGGCGCCGAGCTGGTCGAGGTCGACCTGCCGCACCTGGACGCCGCCATCGCCGCCTACTACGTCATCGGCCCGGCCGAGGCGTTCTCCAACTTGGCCCGCTTCGACGGCATTCGCTACGGCTATCAGGAGGAGGGCTGCGCCAACCTGTCCGACCAGAGCTCGCTTTCGCGCGCCCACGGCTTTGGCGCCGAGGCCAAGCGCCGTCAGATGCTCGGCGCCTACCTGCTGAGCTCGGGCGTGTACGACAAGTACTACTACGCCGCGCAAAAGGCCCGCACGCTCATCACGCAGGACTACGACGCCGCGTATGCCAAGGTGGACACCATCCTCATGCCCGCCTCGCCGCGCACGGCCTTTAAGTTTGGCGAGATTAGCGACCCCACGCAGATGTACCTTTCGGACCTGTATACCATTTCGCTCAACATTTGCGGCAACGGTGGTATTTCGGTGCCGCTGGGCCTGGGCGAGGACAGCAAACTGCCCGTTTCTGCCCAGCTGGTGGGGCCTGCCTTTAAGGACCGTCAGCTGCTCACGTTTGCCCGCGCCCTGGAGCGCGGCTTTGCCGATGCCGCCACGGGTGCGCCCGCACTTTCCGTCGCGCCCGATTTTGCCGGGAAGGGAGGCGAGCTGTAATGAAGGAGCTTTCCGAGGTCCTGCAGGATTGGGAGGCCGTGATCGGCCTGGAGATCCATACCGAGCTCACCGCACTCGATACCAAGATGTTCTGCAACTGCAAGCTTAGCCACGATGACGAGCCCAACGCCAACGTGTGCCCGGTGTGCCTGGGCCTGCCCGGCGCCCTGCCGGTGCCCAACAAGCGCGCCATCGAGAGCATCGTTAAGGCCGGTCTCGCCACCAACTGCGAGATCCAGCGCCACTCGATGTTCTACCGCAAGCACTACTTCTATCCCGATATGGCCAAGAACTTCCAGACCACGCAGGGTCCGGTCGCCTTTGCCATGTACGGTCACCTGGACCTGGACGTGACCGGTCGCGGTGCTGCCGAGCGCCCCGACTGCGCGTTTGGCGAGTCCGAGGCTCAGAGCCTGGCGAGCGCTTCGGCCAACGCCGAGGGCCTGTCCACGTCCATGACGTCGACCATGCGCGAAGGCAATCAGCGCGCCGGCCATCTGGCCAGCTACGACGCGTCCAACCTGCAGATGCCCGAGCGCCGCGAGGACGGTTCCTACACGGTGCCCATCCGCATCCTGCGCATCCACATGGAGGAGGACGCCGCCAAGATGGTACACGTGGGCGGTGCCGAGGGCCGCATTACCGCCGCGGCTGAGTCGCTCGTCGACTACAACCGCTGCGGCGCGCCGCTCATCGAGCTCGTCACCGAGCCCGACTTGCGTACGCCCGAGGAGGCTCGCCTGTTTATGGAAAAGCTCCGTCGCATTTTTGTGACGCTGGGCATTTCGGACTGCTCCATGGAGAAGGGCTCCATGCGCTGCGACGGCAACGTGTCGCTGCGCCGCCGCGGTGAGACCAAACTGGGCACCAAGACCGAGCTCAAGAACCTCAACTCGTTTAAGAGCCTGCATGATGGCCTTGCCTACGAGATCTGCCGTCAGGCCGAGGTGCTCGAGGAGGGCGGCATCATCTACCAGGAGACCCGTCACTGGGAGCCCAGCCGCAAGCGCACCGTGGTCATGCGCGTCAAGGAGACGGCAGACGACTATCGTCTGTTCCCCGATCCCGACCTGGCGCCGTTCGATCTGGACGACGAGTTCATCGACCGCTGCCGTGGCGAGATTCCCGAGCTGCCCGATGCCAAGTGTGCCCGTTTTGAGGCCGACTTTGGCATTAAGGCGGCCGATGCCGAGCAGATTGCCGGCGACCCCGAGTTTGCCGACTTCTTTGAGGCCGCCGCTGCCGGTATGGCTGGCAAGGAGGCCCAGACGGTCGCAAACCTGCTGGTCAACGAGATGATCGCCTACCTTAAGGGCGCGGGCGTCTCGCTGGCCGAGTCCGGCATTGCGCCGGCTCAGGTGGCGGCGCTGGCTAAGTTGCTGGCGACCGATGCCATCAGCTCCAACCAAGCGCACGAGGTCTTTGAGGCCATGGCACAGACCGGCGACGACCCCAACAAGATCGTCGACGAGCGCGGCATGCGCCAGGTGAGCGATGCCGGCGCGCTGCAGCCGATTGTGGACGAGGTGCTGGCAAACTGTGTCGATCAGGCGCAGCAGTATCGTGACGGCAACCAGAAGGTCATCGGCTTTTTGGTGGGCCAGTGCATGAAGGCGAGCCGCGGCAAGGGCAACCCGAAGCTCTTCAACGAGTTGCTGAGAACGTCGCTCTCGTAGCTGCGAGGCCGGGGAAGCCCCGAGTCGCCGGGGTATTTCCTCCAAATTTCAAACAGTCCTATGCAAGACGAAGGCCACATTTAGTGGCCTTCTTTGCATGCGGAACTCATTTGGAGCAAACACCCCGGCGACTCGGGGCTTCCACGATCAGACGACTCGGCCGTTCGGGTCAGGTGGGCTGGATTGAATTTGGTGAATGAGGGCGCCGTTGGCGCCTTCATTCTTTATATATGTTGGGAGCGCCAGGCGGTGGGGGTGGTGCCGGTGTGTTGCTTGAAGGCTTGGGCGAAGGCGGCCTGCTGAGGGTAGCCTAGACGCTCTGCCACCTGCGCTATCGTGAGCGCGCTATCGGCCAAAAGGTCCTGTGCTCGCTCTATACGGCGTCTGCGAATGTAGGCGCCCAGGGACTCGCCAGTTTGGGCCTTAAAGGTGGCGCATAGTTTGGAGCGGCTTGTGTAGAGCCTCTCGGCCACCTCGTTGATACCCACACGTCTGCCTTTGTCGAGCGCGCGCTCAATCATTGCCGTTGCTTCTTCGGCAATGGTTATGCTGACGCGTGTGTCTGCCGCCTGCCGCGCCTGCTTGTGGGCCGCGCGCGAACAGGCGAGCTCCGCGACCATGGTCTCCACGATGCCTTGCATATAGACGTGTCCGCCTACGGTATGGGCGCGTTCCTCGTTAATCCGACGCAGCGTGTGGCAGATGGCAGACGTCGCCTCCTCGTGCCATGGCTCGGCAAACGCCTCGAAGATTCCCGCGAACTCGGTGGGATAGCGGTGCTCCAGTTCGTCAAAAAATCCAGGCAAAAAGAGCACCGAGCGCGAGTGATAAAGCTGCCCTGCAAACAGCGGACTTAGCTCCTCGCCGCAGCTATCTTGGATAAAGCTGCACACCGCGCTGTTCGGCCACGGCCCGCGCAGTGGCTTAAGGTTCGCAGGCGTTATGCCAGCCTTGGGCATGCATATGAGCGTGGGCGCGCTGACCTCGCTCACGCACGCGTACGGTTCGGGCGTGTATTCGGCTAGGTGCATGTTGTGCATCGGGGTAATGAAATGCTCCATGACGATGCAGGTGGGGGAAAGGGGCATGATCCATGCGCGTCCGTGCGCCCGATCGTTTGCCACCTCACCGGTAAAGACGGCGCCCTTGCCGGAAAGCTGCAGGCCAAACTGCTCAAATTGCGGTGCGTAGAGCTCGGTTATATCGGTTGCTGCCCGCCGCATTTTCAAAAGCGTCCCCTTCCTTTGCGGAAACGTCCACGCCTGGCTCGATTGTGTGCCTCGGCTAACACGCCAATGATAAGTTTCTAACGGTTAACTCTCAAGCCGTTAGAAAGGAATCTCATGGCAAAGGGATCAAAAAGGGAAGGCGGCGGCATCGGCGAGCTGCTTGCATATGCCGGCGACCGTAAATTCCTAACATATTTGGGCATGGCTCTCTCGGCGCTCTCGCAGCTGCTGAGCTTTGGCCCGTACGTGTGTATCTGGTTTGTTGCGCGAGACCTTATCGCCGTGGCGCCTAACTGGAGCGAGGCCACCGACATCGCGATGTATGGTTGGTGGGCTGTGGGCTTTGCCCTGGCGAGCATTGTGGTTTATTTCGTGGGACTCATGTGTACGCACCTATCCGCGTTTCGCTGCGCGTCCAATATCCGCAAGACTACGAGCGAGCACCTGCTTAAGCTGCCGCTTGGCTACTTTGACACGCACGCCACCGGTGAGCTGCGTCGTGTTGTAGACGGATGCGCCGCCTCCACCGAGACGCTGCTCGCGCACATGCTGCCCGACATCGCCGGCGCCACCGCCATGGTCATGGGCCTGCTCGTGCTGCTTTTCGCCCTCGATTGGCGTTTGGGCGCGGCATGCTTAATCTCGGTCGTCGTTTCGTTTTGCGCCATGGCCACCATGATGAGCGGCAAGGGCGCCGAGTTTATGAAGGCCTACATGGGCGCGCTGGTCAAGATGAACAAGACCGGCACCGAATACGTGCGCGGCATCCCCGTGGTCAAGGTGTTCCAGCAGACGGTCTACTCCTTTAAGGCGTTTCACGATGCGATCGCCGAATACGCCGACATGGCGCAAAGCTATGCGGGCACGTTCTGCCGAGGCCCGCAGGTGCTCAACCTTACCGCGCTCAATGGCCTCGTGGCATTTCTTTTGCCCGTGGCGTTGCTGTTGGCGCCGGGCGAGACGGACTTCGCGCACTTTATGGTCAACTTCACGTTTTACGCGATATTTTCGGCCGTGGTGCCGACGGCCATGACCAAGCTCATGTTTGTGGGCGAGGCGTCTCAGATGAGTGCCGATTCGCTGGCGCGCATCCGAAGCGTTATGGATTCCAAGCAGCTCTCCGTGCCCGCCCTGCCCAAGCACCCTGCTGGCAGCGATGTGCGCTTTGAGGACGTGAGCTTTACCTACGAGGGTGCCGAAGCGCCTGCCGTCGATCATGTGAGCTTTAGCGTTCCCGCAGGCAGCACCCTTGCGTTGGTTGGTCCCTCGGGCGGCGGTAAGTCAACCTGTGCAAGCCTGATTCCTCGTTTTTGGGATGTTTCCGCAGGTCGAGTGCTCGTAGGCGGTGTGGACGTTCGCGATATGGATCCGCACGAGCTTATGGACCAGGTCGCCTTCGTGTTCCAGACCAACCAGCTGTTCCGGCAAACACTTGCCGATAACGTGCGTGCCTCCAAGCCTACGGCCACTGACGACGAAGTGCGTGCGGCCCTCTCCGCAGCTCAGTGCGACGACATTGTGGCCAAGCTTCCACAGGACATCAATACCATGCTCGGTGCCGGCGGAGCATATCTTTCGGGCGGCGAGGTCCAGCGCGTGGCACTTGCCCGCGCGATCCTTAAAGACGCGCCTATCGTGGTGCTCGATGAGGCCACGGCGTTTGCGGATCCCGAGAACGAGGCACTCATCCAGCGCGCCTTTAGCAAGCTGGCGGCGGGTCGCACGGTCATTATGATTGCGCACCGACTCTCGACTGTAGTGGGCGCAGATCAAATCGTGGTGCTCAACCAGGGCAGCGTGCAGGAGTCTGGTACCCATGCCGAGTTGCTGTCCCAAGAGGGTCTGTATGCCAAGATGTGGGCCGAATACGAACAGGCCGCGAGCTGGAAAATCACTGCTGCCGCGGATGTCGCCGTGGCGAAGGGAGGCGAGGCCTAAATGTTCGCCTCATTCCAAAAGAAGTATTTCCTATCCGATAAAGGCGTCGCCGGCGTAAAACGCGGCATTTTCTGGACCACGCTCACCAATCTCATTACCATGGCCGGCATGGGCTTTTTATTCCTGGTTATGGCCGGCTTTGTCGAGCATCTCGCCAGCGGGGCTGACCTGCCGGATGCTCTGCCGATCGTGGGCGGCCTCCTGGTCTTTTTTGTGTTGCTCTTTGCCTCTAACTGGCAGCAGTATTACTACACCTACTGCATCTTTTACGAGGAGTGCGGCAAGCAGCGCATGGGGATTGCCGAGCGCTTGCGCAAACTGCCGTTGTCGTTTTTCGGCCGTCGTGATCTGGCCGATCTAACCGAAACCATCATGGGCGACGTTCAGACTATGGAGCACGCTTACAGCCACGTGCTGGGAGAGCTTTGGGGTGCCGTCATCGCAAGCGCCATTGTGTTCGTGGCGTCGCTGTTCTTTTGCTGGCAGCTGGCGATCGCGGCGTTTTGGAGCGTTCCCGTGGCCTTTGCCGTGCTGTATATAACACGCGGCCCCATGACCCCGGTGTTCGACCGCGTGCGCGCCGAGAAGGTCAAGGTCACCGAGGCGATCCAGGAGACGCTCGACTGCGTGCGCGAGATTCGCGCCACCAACCAGGAGGCCCATTATCTTGAGGGGCTCAACGCCGTGATCGATGCCGAGGAGCGCGAGACCACCAAGGGCGAGCTCGCCAATGGGCTTTTGGTTAACTCCGCCTTTGCTATCCTGCGTCTGGGCATTGCCACCACGTTGGTCACGGGCGCCGCGATGGTCGCCTCCGGGCAGGTCGACTTTTTGGTGATGTTTGCCTTCCTGCTTATGGTGAGCCGTATCTATGCACCTTTTGACCAGGCGTTAATGTTAATGTCCGAGCTGTTTGCCGCCGAGTCGTCTGCCAAGCGCATGCGTTCCATCATGGAAGAGCCTGTGGCGCGGGGCAGCGAGAAATTTGAGCCCGTGGGCCACGATGTGGTGTTCGATCATGTGGCATTTGGCTATGGCGCGGGCGAGGACGGCAGCGCCGGCGAGAAAGTTCTTACCGATGTGAGCTTTACCGCCAAGGAAGGCGAGGTCACGGCACTGGTCGGTCCTTCGGGCTCCGGTAAGTCCACGGTGAGCCGCCTGGCCGCGCGCTTTTGGGATGCCACCGCGGGCACGGTCACCGTGGGCGGCGTAGACGTTGCGAGCGTGGACCCCGAGGTGCTGCTGCGCGACTACGCCATTGTGTTCCAAGACGTGCTGCTCTTTGACGACACGGTGATGGGAAACATCCGTCTTGGTCGTCGCGATTCCACCGATGAGGAAGTGCTTGCTGCCGCGCGTGCCGCCAACTGCGACGAGTTTGTGAGCCGCATGCCGCAGGGCTATGACACCATGATCGGCGAGAACGGCTCCAAGCTGTCCGGCGGTGAGCGCCAGCGCATCTCTATCGCCCGTGCGCTGCTCAAAGACGCGCCGATCGTGTTGCTGGACGAGGCGACGGCGAGCTTGGATGTGGAGAACGAGACCGTGGTACAGCAGGCGCTCTCCCGTCTGCTCGCAGGTAAGACGGTTATCGTGATCGCCCACCGTATGCGCACGGTAGAAAATGCCGATAAGATCGTTGTACTCAAGGATGGTGTGGTTGCCGAGCAGGGCACTCCGGCGCAGCTCAAGGCGGCAGGTGGAGAATTCGCCCGCATGGTTGCGCTGCAAAAGGAAGCGGCTGCCTGGCAGCTGTAAGAAGGGGCAAAGGAACAGTCCCTTTGTCACATTGACAATCGGTTACTCCGCATCGTTAATTTTCAAAAGGTTAGCCATGGCTGACCTAGATAGTTAGATAGAATTAAGGTATTTCAAAAGCGTGCTCGAGCTAACTGATGAACTCGGGTGCTAAGGCACCATGCCGCGCCCCATGCGGCAAAAGGGAGAAGCAACATGAAGAAGTCGACGTTTAACACCCTGCTTGTTGGTGGCGGTTTTCTGCTTGGCACGGCCGGCATCAAGCTGCTTACCAGCGCTCCGGTCAAGAATGCCTGCGTGCAGGGTATTGCGTGCGGTATGCGCATCAAGAACGGCTACCAGGACATGGTCGAGCAGGCCAAGGCTAATGTCGACGACATGGTTGCCGAGGCTGCTTACATCACCCAGAGCGAGGCCGCCGCGGACAACGCAGCTGAGTAGCGCTTCCAGGCACAAACTATGAGATTCTCGATTATCAGCGAGATCCCCGGCAGGACCCGCCTCCAGTTGGCGGGTCCTGTGCCAGAGAGCGATCTCGATGCGCTTCTTAAGCTTGGTGGCGACATCGACGGCGTGCGCAAGGTGCGCGTGTATGGCCGCATTGGCCAGATGGCGCTGGAGTACGACGAGCCGCGACGCGATGCCGTGCTGGCCGCCGTCGGTGCGCTCGACGCTCAGGCCATTGCCGACGCAAAGACGGGCTACGTGATACAACTCGAGCCACGCAAGCACAAGCTCGTCATGGATCTTGCCACACTTGTCGGCGCCCACTACGCACGTCGCTGGTTTTTGCCCACGCCCCTGCGTGCGGTGTTTGTCGTGGCCGGTTACATGACCTTTTTGCGCGCCGCCCTCCGTGAGCTCGCGCAGCCGCGCCTGACCGTTCCCGTGCTCGACGCTTCGGCCATCGGCATTTCGTTCGTCAAGCGTGATGTCGACACCGCGGGCCAGACGATGTTCCTGCTCAACGTGGGCGAGCTGCTCGAGGACTACACCCGCGCCATGAGTGAAAACGAGCTCATCAACTCGCTGCTCGATGTGCCCGACAAGGCGCAAAAGGTTGTCGGCGACACCGAGGTAAGCGTTGCCGCGACCGAGCTTGAGCCCGGCGATCTGGTCGCCGTGCGCACCGGCATGTCCATCTGCATCGACGGTGTTGTCGAGCAGGGGAGCGCTATGGTCAACCAGGCGACCCTGACCGGCGAGCCGCTGGCCGTCGAGCGCAGCGTGGGCGACGACGTGTTCGCCGGTACCGTCGTGGAAGACGGCGGCATCTTGGTGCGCGTGCGCGCCAATACGGCGCAAACCAAACTGCGCTCAATCGTCTCGCTCGTGCAGACGGCCGACTCGCTCAAGTCCGAGGGCCAGTCGCATATGGAGGACCTTGCCAACAAGATCGTCCCGTGGAACTTCCTGCTCGCGGGCCTAGTTGCGCTTACTACCCGCAGCCTCATCAAGACCTCGGCGGCACTGATGGTCGACTACTCGTGCGCACTCAAGCTCACGGGTTCCGTTGCCGTCATGACCGCTATGAGCGATGCTGCCAAGATGGGCGTCATGGTCAAGGGCGCGAAGTACTTTGAGTCGTTTGCCAAGGCCGACACCATTGTCTTTGATAAGACCGGCACGCTCACCGAGGCGCAGCCGCGTCTTGCCTGCGTACTCACCACCGATGGCTGGAGCGAGGATGAGGTCCTGCGCCTTTCCGCTTGCCTGGAGGAGCATTTCCCGCATCCGGTGGCGCGCGCCGTGGTCAATGCGGCATGCGAGCGCGAGCTCGAGCACCGCGAGCGCCATGCCGCTGTCGAGTACATCGTGGCGCACGGCATCGCTTCGTCCATTGAAGGACGTCGCGCCATCATCGGTTCCGCGCACTTTGTATTTGAGGACGAGGGCGCACAGCTCGAATCCGACATCAAGGAGCGCATTGAGTCCCAGATGCAGGGCCTGTCGCCGCTGTATCTGGCGGTCGATGGAAAGGTCGTCGGCGTGCTCGGCATCGAAGATCCGCTCAAGCCTGGGGTCCGTGAGGCCATCGCCGACCTGCATGCGCTGGGCGTCAAGCATGTCGTTATGCTCACGGGCGATTCCGAGCGCACGGCCGAGCGCATTGCGCGCGAGGCGGGTGTCGACGAGTTTAAGGCCGAACTGCTGCCCGAGGACAAGTACGCCTATGTGGAACGCATTAAGAGCGAGGGGCGCCATGTTGCCATGGTGGGCGACGGCGTCAACGATTCGCCGGCGCTCGGTTTGGCCGACGTGGGCCTGGCCATGGGTGGCGGAAGCGACATCGCCAAGGAAGTCGCCGATATCATCCTGACCGATACGGATCTGGCCGCGATCGTGCGCCTGCGCCGCATGAGTCAGGGTCTCATCGACCGTCTGACGAGTTCGTATTCCAAGGTGATGCTCACCAACTCGGCGCTGTTGGCATTGGGTATTACCGGCATGATCACTCCGCAGACGTCGTCACTGCTGCACAACGGCTCAACGATCGCCTACAGCCTGGGCAACGCAAAGGCGTACCTGCGTTAGCAGACGTGTTCGCCCACGTTATCTGGCCTGCGCCCAGACGGCATCGGTGTCGTCCGGGCGCAGGCCTTTTGCGTTTGGATGCCAACGTATGGGTTGATTCGTTTTGCGTCGACCATGCCGAGTCGCTTGCCGCGCGTGCGTTTATTGGGCAGGCGGCGGAGGCGGGGGCATTGCTGTTCTTTCCGGTGCATATCGCCAAGGACGTGCTGTACGTTGTCCAACACGAGCTGAAGCGTAGCGTTCTTGCCAGTGGGGAAGCGCTCGACGAGGCATCTGCCCGTGCAATTGGCGATGCGGCGTTGGCGTTTGTTCGGAACATGACCGAAAACGCCACGGCCGTGGGTGCAGAAGCGTTGGACCTTTGGCTGGCCGACAAATACTTAGCGCTCCATCGCGATTACGAGGACAACTTGGTGCTCGCCGCGTGCAAGCGCGCGCAGGTCGATTACTTGGTGACCAACGATCGCAAGCTGCTCGAACATGCCGATCTTGCAGCAAAGACCCCGCGCCAAATGATGCCGATTCTGGCTTTGGCCGAACGCGGCGGCGCGGCTATCGGTTGACGCGAACTGTTTGCGGGCCTCTTGGACGACGATGCGCCAAGGGACCCGCGCCTTCTATTTACAAAAGCTCGGCCTTAATGGCGGGACTTTCTGCGAGCTGCTCGGCTGCCTTTTCGTCGGAGCTGTCGAGTGCTGCCAGACTGCGGTAGACCCACTCGTTGACCTGGGTGTTCTTGACGCCTGCGGTCTGCATAAGGGCGCCTACCTCGCGGATTGCTGCGAGCAGATCGGCTTTGGGACCCGCGAGTTCGACCTCGATGCCGTGGTAGGCGGCCACGCCGCGGTTCTCACTCACGTGGTCGATAAAGCCCTCGACGGTCTCAAGCTGCTGGGCGAGAGCCACATCATCGTTAGCGTCCAGCGCGACGAGTGCGTTCGAAACCGTGAGGGCGGGATGTCCGCAGGGGACAAAGCCTTCGATGACATCCATAGCTTCGGTAATGGTTGAGCCCAGGCCTGCGAGGGCATTGACGAGTTGCTGCTTGGTATCCATAACGGTCCTTTCGACGGGTCAATTTTGCTTGGCGAAAATATACGTTACGCGATCGGTGGCAAAAGTGCGAAGTGCGGCGCACATTGGGGTCTTCACAGCTCGTGCATAGAACAGCTGTCCGCTTTCAGAACGTGGTAAGATAACACTCCACAAGCGGGGCTCGCCCTGCATGCTCCTTGAAAAGTCGACGGGTGTTGGGTGCTTGCGTGCCCAATGCCATCCAGACTTTCCCGACATTCGGGGGCGACTGGTTTCGACACGATAGCTCTGAGAGAGGAAGCAAGCCGAGGTCTCCTCGCCTCGTTAAACAGGGGTACCGTCAAATTGAATTGACAACAACTCTTCTTTTGAGCCTATGGCTCTCGCTGCTTAATTTATGGCGGCGCGTCAACCCGGTGATTTCCCCGACACCGGCGCGACGTCATCTTAGGGGAATGCTCCTGCGCACGTAATCGGTATGGCGCGGGCTAAGACCGAACCGGTTAGGACGTCGCGAGCGTGTCGCTGCGCGCAAGGCGTCCGAGACTAAACCAGCGACTGAGCTTGGAGATGCCAATCAGGGGGCTTTCGTGGACCGGAGTTCGATTCTCCGCGCCTCCACCAACTGTTCAGTAGGCGAACACATACGCGTGTTCGTCGTTAGGCGGGCGTTCGTATTGCTCGTCGAATAGAAGAAGCCGCTCCATACGGGGCGGCTTCTTTGCGTTCTAGGCCTGCGGCATGATCTCCTGCTCGCCGTCCTCGTCCATGTACGGCATGAGGAACACGCCGCCCTGCTCGGTGGTAAGCAGCAGGTACTCGCGGTTGTGCTCGTCGCACACGATTTCCTGGCCGATGCCCTCGGGCAGGTCGTATATGGGGCCGTCCGTGCGGGCTTGCCTCACGGTCACGTCTTGCGCTCCCATGGCCTGCGACGCGCAGCTGGCGGCGGCCAGGACGATGAACAGCAGGACGACCGCCGCGAGGATGGGGCCGCACCCGCCGTTGCGCTCCTCGTCTGCGGGGCTCGGGTACGGCATGGCCTATCCCACCTTCACCAGATAGTCGTCTGCCTCGGGCTTGCCCGTGGCCTTGCCGACTGCGACGTAGCGGGTGTGGCCGCTGTACGACGTGTAGCGGCCCCAAACGTAGCCGTCCGCAATCTTGTACCAATCGTCGAGCACGACGGTCTGGCCGCTTGAGTAGCTGGTGACGACATTGCCGCCGAGGGACGGCGCGTCGCGCACGTTGAGCGCGGAGACGGTGCAGCGGTACTTGCCTCCGAAGTCCTCGGTCGTCTCCTGCGGTGCGGGCTGCGCTTGAGTCGAGGGCGCGGGGGCGCTCGACGCGGTGATGCCGAAGCACTCGAGGTAGATACGCGCGAGCTCGTCGATGTTGGAGTTGAACTTCTCGCGGTCGCCGTCGTTGTCGATGAAGCCGTTCTCACACAGGCGGTAGTTGATGCCTCGTGCCGCGGCTCGGTTTACGTTGGCGAGCTCGGAATGGTACACGATCTTCTCGGCGCGGCCGGGCATGAACGCCGACAGTTTGTCGGCGAGAGCCTTGTCGTAGCCGTCGGGCTCGAAGCCGGACTTGATGATGACGTGGGCACCGTGCGCTGTCGCGATTCCGCTGGCGTCCATGTGCAGCTCCACCACTGGCGCGTCGGTGCTCAGGCGGTTAAGCCCGCCGTCGGCGTACCAGTTGCGGGACGTATCGCCCAGCTCGACCTCGGAACCGCCCAGTTCCTTGATTCGCTGGCCCAGGGCGCGAACGCGCTCGGCCTCGGTGCAGCCGCCTGCGCAGCAGCCGGGGTCGCCAGCGCCGTGGCCGCAGATGATGAACAGTTTAGCCATTGCCTACTCCTTCCCGCCTACGGTCACGCCCAGCAGGGCGTCGAGCCACTTGGATGTGATGCCTACCGACTTGAACAGCGTGTAGGCCGCCTGCACGCCGCCTACCACGGCGAAGGCGCACGTGACCCATGCGCCCGGGTCTGCGGGCACGCCGCCCACGAAGCCGGTCACGACGCCCGCCAGGAGCGAGCAGCCCAGCGCCAGGATGCGCGCGGCCTTGCCGGTCATGGCCTCGGTCTTGATCAGCTGCACCGCGAACGGCACGGCGAAAGACAGCACGATGGCTGCGATTGCTTGCATTTCTGTCATTTCGGATTCCTTTCTATCGAGCCGATTCCTTGTAGAGCAGGTCAACGCGGTCGGCGATGTGGTCGACCTTCGCCGCCATGCCCTGGCTGCGCGCCTGGCTGTTCGCCAGGTCGGCGTGCAGCACCTCATTGGAGGTCACGACGGACTCCATGAGCGCCTTCATAGCCTCCATCAGCGCGTTGCTGCGCTCCATCTGCGCGGCGATGCGGCCCTCCATCTGGCTGCGCTCGCGGTCGCGCTGCGCCCGCTCGTTCACCTCGTCTTGCTTTCTCTCTTCGCGCTTGAGGTCGATGTTCGCCTTGCGCTCGTTCTGGGCCTTGAACTCTTCGAGGAACTGCTTGCCGAAGTACAGGACCACTAGGACGAGCAGTGCGCCGAAAAGCGACCCGGGGCCGTACGGCGCGAAGATTTCCAGCACGTCGGTCATTCGTTTTCTCACCTCCTCGAATCGCTGCCGCGATTGTCCGCGAGGTGTCGCCGGGCAAAAGAAAAGCGCCCCCGAAGGGGCGCTCGCTACTCCTGCGGCGCTTCCGGCTGGTCGGGCTCCATGGCTTCCAGCTCGTTGATGCGGTCGCGCCACGTCTGGCGCTGCGAGATGATCTCGGCCACCTCCTTGGCAGCTGCGGCGATGGCCGAGAGCAGGTCGGTGATGGACGATGCGGAGAAGATGCGCTCCACCGCCTTCATGACCTTGTAGTCGCTCTGCTCAAGCTGCTGTTTGTAGCCGTTGATCTCCCCGGCGATTTCCTGTTCCGTCATGGGTCGCTCCTTCCGTTGCTAGGGTAGGGGCATGTTCCCATCCGTGTCGCCTCCAGGTTTGGATTGCATTGAGCAACCCCCCCCCGCGAGATTTCCGAACAGGCTGCGGTACAGCGCGTCCATGGCCCGCACGCTGCGGTGCGCGTCCAGCCGCTTCATGCCTCCGCGCCAGCTCTGGTAGCTCTGCTCCACCTGCTCGGGGGTCATGATGCCATCGGCGACCATGCGGGCCATCTTCTTGAGCTTGCGGCGCTCCCGCGTTATGGAGTCTCGGCACGGCTTCACGACTATGCGGCCCGTCTCCGTGTAGAAGATGCGCTTCTTCAGCCACGTGAACCCGCGCGTGAGCTTCACCACGCGCGTCTTGCGCGGGTTCAGCTCGATGCCCAGCTCGGCGCATTTGCCCTCTATCAGCAGCAGGCACACCTGCAAGTAGTCCTTGGACTCGTGTATCAGGTAGAAGTCGTCCATGTAGCGCCCGTAAGACTCGGGGCGCAGCATCTCGGTCACGTAGTGGTCGATGCGGTTGGGGTGCGCCACCGCGCATATCTGGTTCGGCTCGCTGCCCAGGCCCAGGCCGACCTCGCCCTGCGCGTCTATCAGGCGGTGCTCAAGGGCGACCACGCGCGGGTCGAGCAGCGCGTCGGCCACCTGCCGCTTGACCGGCTCGTGGGCAATGCGCGCGAAGTAGTCGGAGAAGTCGCCCAGCAGTATGTAGCCCCCGCGCCCATGCCGCCGCCAGTGGTCGGCCAGGTGGCGCTTGAGCAGCTTAAGGGCGTAGTCGGTGCCGCGCCCCTTGATGTTGGCGGAGTTCGCGGATACGAGCGTGGGGACTATCGCGGGCACGAGGGCGTTCTGGGACAGCGACTTCTGCACCACGCGCTCGGGGAAGTGCACTGCACTGATGTGGCGCAGCTTACCGCGCTCCCACAGGTCGAAGCGGATGAAACCCCGGCATATGTCGCGGCCCTCCAAAAGGTCGCGGCGGGACAGGACGGCGTTGCGCAGGTAGCTTCTCATGTACCTCTGCGTGGACGACTTCCACATGACGCCCCGCGCGGCCTGCTTTGAAGCCTTGCACAGGCTGTTGAGGTCGGCCACGGTCTCAAGCGTGCACGCCTTGACGCGCTCGGCCTTTGCCTTGGCCCGCTTCTCCTCGCGGCGCTTGCGGCGTGCGGCCCTTCTCTGCTCTGAGTTCATAGAGAGCACCCCGCACGGCTTGCAATGTGGCTCTGACAGCCGCTTGAGGTATGGCCATGAAACGCGGCGAAGCCACGGAGCGCCGCGCCATGCAAGCAGCGTCCGGCCACCCTCGCGGGGTGCGTATTTACGGGCGCATGCCCGATGGTCGCGTCTTCCTTCCTCTCCGCGCTCTGCTTTCGGCCCTGGGGCCTACTCGGTCTGGCAGTAAGGGAATCCGGGGCGGGGGCGAACCCAGACGTTCGTCGCCGAATTGTAGTTGGCATTGCCGTTGTTGTTGACGTAGCACACGTTGGACGAGGAGCCACCCATGACGGAACGCAACCACCAATTGTACCGATAAACAAGGCGCGACCGCCGCCCATTATAGCGAACGCAGGCGCTCTAGCTCGGCCTCGGCCTCGGCTATGCGCTCCTCGGTGGACTTCTTGCCGGTGACGCGCACGTTCTTGCGCGCGCCCTTCAGCAGCCTGATCTCCTCCTCGACCATGGCCGCCAGCTCCTCGAAGCGGTTGGCGTTCACGGGCAGGCCGATATCCATGAGGCACTGCATGTCCAGCATAAGCTGCTCGCAGTCCGCTATGGCCAGCGTCAGGTAGCGTTTCCTCTCCAGCGCGTTGAACGAGCTGTTGGGATAGAAGCAGTCGGCGCGGTTGACGTTGTACACGATGCTGCGCGCCGTCTCCACGGTCGGCACCGCGTTCAGCAGCCTGTAGGCCTTGGGCACTACTGAGGAGGACGCCATCAGCTTATTAACCTCCACGCGGATGGCGATGGCCTGTGTGAAGAACTTGTACTCGGACACCTCGCGGTTGCGCTGGTAGACGCCGCTCACGTGCACCTCCTGGGGAAACTGGCGAAAAAAACGGCCCGCTTCGCGGGCAGGAGGCGACCGCGCAAGGCGGTCGCCTAAAAGCAGAGTATAGAGCACTCGGCTGGCTAGCCGACGAGGAAGCCGGGGCGGGGGCGAACCCAGACGTCCGTCGCCGAATGGTAGCTGGCATCGCCGTCGCTGTTGACGTAGCACACGTTGGACGAGGAGCCACCCATGACGGAACGCAACCACCAATTGTACCGATTTCCGTTGACTCGGTGCGCCGTGTCTCGGAACAGGTCAAACTGGCAGTCGAAGCCCACGCTGTAGCCATTCGTCCCCCACACGGGGCAGCCGTACACCTCCATCTCCGACAGCGAGAACACCTTGCCGATATCCTGCCAGCTCCACGAGTTGGAGTCGTTGAGCGCGCCGCTGGCGCTGTACCGCTCCTCAAGCAGCACGCGCTGGGTAAGCAGGTACTTGGTCAGCCCCTCGGGCAGGCACGCCTCGAAGGCCGTCTCCCACGCCTTGAGGTTGCTGTTGAGGTAGGGGCATTTCCGGTCGGCGGTGCCCTGGTTCGTGTTGGTGGTGTTCCACATCAGGAAGCTGTCGTTGGCAACGCCGGTCACGGTCTTGGCCACGGCGATGGGCGCGGAGGCCACGAAGGCGATGTGGTGGCCTTTGGAGCTGCCGCCGCAGCAGTAGTACGGGTCGAAGTGCGCCAGGAGGAAGCGCACGGACTGCTGGGCCGCCACGCCCGACGCGCTTACCAGCGGCACGTCGATGTAGTCTCCCACGCGCAGGCCCGCGAAGTTGCCGTTGGCGGCTCGCTTGTGCAGCGCGTCGTACACGCTGCCGCTGCCGATCTCTCCCGCCAGGATGGTGGCGATGTTCTGCCCGCCGTACTTGCCGATTTGGCCCTGGCGGTTGTACTCGGCGTTGTTGAGCGCCGTCTGCGCGTTGCTGCGCGCGGTATCGTCGATGACCTCGTAGCCGATGCCGCCCACCGACAGGGTTTTCGCTTGTGCCATTTCGTTGCCTTTCTACTTGAGGTTGAGGGTTGTGCCGGACGCCGTGCAGGTGCTCCCGAACGTGATGGTGCTGCCAGATGCACTGGCCTTGGAGGCTGGGCAGTACACGGTGCCGTCGTCGTAGATGAACGCGTCCGTGGCGTCGGCCAGCTTGCCGTACAGGTCGGCTATCTGCTGCTTCTGCTTGGCCATGTCCGAGCTGCCCGCGCTGCCCTGCGCCACGCTGTTGGCTATCTGCAGGGCGATGTTTGCCGCCGCGTCGGCGTTCGAGGCCGCGCCGCTTGCCGCAGCCGTGGCGGCTTGCGAGGCCGTCTTCAGCTGCGACGCCTCGGTCACGCGGTCGCTTTCCGCCGTGGCTCGCTTCTTCTCGGCCTCTGCGCGCTTGGTTTCGGCGGTCTGGCGTGCCTTCTCGTTCGTGGCGCGCTGGTTTTCCGCGCTCGCGCGGGAGGCCTCGGCCTTCTGCATCTGCGCGTTCAGCGCGCTCACGTCGGCTAGCTGCCCTTCGAGGTTCGCGATGATCGCCTCCACCGCATCGACGTACGGGCCGGATATCTCGCCCGACGCGCTCGCCGAGGGCAGCACGTTCACCAGGACGTTCTCGGTGGTGGCGTCCAGCCCTGCCGCGTTCCGCACGCGCACGTAGCACACCTTGAGCAGCCCGGCCACGCCGAAGACGGCGGGGTCGACCGTCACGGTGGCCACGTTGTCGCTGATGCCAGTGAACTGCTGCTCCACGTAGGTGTGGTCGGGCTTCGCAGCCATGAGGTGCACCTTGCAGCCCGTCAGGGCCGCCTTCTTGTCGCCGTCGTAGATGGCGGCCTTCAGGACCTCGGCGCTGTCGCCCTGGTGCACGGTGATGACGGGCGGCGCTATGTTGGTCTTCTTGAGGTTGAGCGTAAGCTCGTGCGTTGCCATGCCTCATTCCTTTCCTTCGGCCGCAAGTGTCCGCGATATGTCGCCGGGCTGCGCTCTGTGGACCCCGCATATCTCCTCGTCGGTGAGCGCCGAGAAGTCCACGGCGTTAGCCTCGCCGCCTTCCGCGTCCATGACGGCCACGGGGCTGGACACGAGCGTGAAGCCGCCCTTGCCGTCGAACTCGAACACGTCTTCCGATTCCACGATGGCCCGCGCCGTGGCCGGGTCGCTGATGCACTCGAACACCGGAAGCGCCTCGGGCGGCTTCGGCGCACCGTCGAGCGCCTGCGGCGCTTCGGGCTGCTGCACAAGGTGGTAGAACATTCCGTTTCCTCTCTCGCTGGTCTAGTTTCCCGTGATGCTGCTCATGCCGGTGATGATTCCGTTCACCACGTTGATGGTGCCCCACGTCCAGTTGTTGCCGTTGTTGGTGATGCGCCCGATGAACTGCGTGGAGCCCGTGTACCCGTAGGTGCCGCCGCTGCTCGGACTGGTTCCTATGGCGAACTTCGGGGCGAGTATCCTGGCGGTGCCCGACGACCCAATGTCTGCGCGGCTGCTATCCAGGTACACGTAGTTGTTGGAGTTCTCCTGCAGCTTCACGTACGCCGAGCCGCCCGCGTTGCTGTTGCCGCTCCTCATGTACAGCTGCTCGTCGGGATGGCTCATGTAGCCCACGTAGTAGGGGGTCGTCAGCCACGTCTGGCGGTAGTAGCGGTTGACTGCCAGGAAGCCGTAGCCGCAGGCGGATATGCCCACGCCGTCGGTCGAGCTCGCCGTGGGGCTGTCCTTCGCGTTGACGGCCTCGATGGTGCAGTACTCGGTCGAGCCGTTCACGAACGACGCTCCCGGGTGGTTGCTCGTTGTCGTGCCGGTGGTGATGTAGTTGGTTGACGACGTGCCGACCATGTTGCAGCGGAACATGGAGGTGCTGCCCACCAGCACGGTGCCCGCGATGATGGAGCCGTTCTTGTCGTATATCTGGAAGCCGTTGGTGGCGTTGATATAGACCCTGTTGCCGTTGCTGTCGGTCATGAAGATGGAGCCGTCGCGCAGGTAGAAGGCCCCGCTGTCGAGGTCCCAGTACGAGTTCCCGCCTTTGATGCGGCCCGTGGTCAGCTCGTCGGCGGTCACGCCGTCGCCGGTTATGGCCGTGCGCCACTTCCACGCGCCGCTGGAGTACTTGGAGTTGGCCACGCCGATGATTCCGCCGCCTATCTTGACGCACTTGGTGGCGCTCTCGGGCTTTTTGTCGTACACCAGGATGCCTTGGCCGGGCTCCTCGTACACCCAGCCACCCGTGGTGTTCACCTCGCTGTTGAGCATGTCAACGATCTTCTTGCGGATATCCGTCGGCAGCTGGTCGAGCTGTTTCTGCAGCCCATCCACCTCGCCCTCGGCGCTCGTCAGCCGTTCGTCCAGCGAGCCGGTGACGCCTTCCAGGTACTCCTTGTTGGCCTCATCTATCTGCTTGAGCACGCTCTCGCTCTGCTCCACCGTGGTGTCGGTGTAGAGCTTGAGCACTTCCTCAAGGGACAGGTTGCCGTCGTCGGAGTACTTCTTCAGCGCCTCCTCCAGCGTGGTGTCGCCCTTGTCGGCATACTCCTTGAGGGCCTTGTCAAGCGCGTCCTTCACCTCGTCGGTGTAGTCCTTGGCCGCGCCGCCCTGCTCCCTGGCGAACGCCTCCTGGCGCTTCTCGGAGGCCGCCAGGCTCTCGCCCCATTTGCCGGTCGATGCCTTGTTGGACGCGTTTACCGCGTCGGCCACGGTGGCGCGGATGCTCGAAGCCGTTCTCTTTGCGCTGGACTTCTGGGCGGCCATCAGCTCGGCCACGGTCTGGTAGTTGCCGAACGTGTAGGTGACCTCGCCGGGGCGCAGTTGATCCTCCACCACCTTGGTGATGCGGGTGCGCACGCGCAGCGGCGGGTCGTACACCTTGTCCACCACGGTCACCAGGTCGCCCTCGTCCGCGCCCTCGAAGCCCTCGCCGGCGCGCGCAAGCGCCGTGGCGTCCACGGTATAGGACACGGTGGGCACGCACGACTGCGCCAGCTGCGCCTCGGTGAGCTTCTTCAGCTCGGCGGCGTCCTCGCAGTCGGAGAACTCCACGTCGCCGAACACGTGCGCCTTGCCGCCCTTGCCGTCGGGCCGTCCCCAGCGCGCCAGCGCGTCGGCCGACCCCACCCAGTTCTGCCCGCCGTTCACGTCGCCGAAGGTCAGCTTGCGGTCGTAGCCGCCCGTCAGGTTGCCGTCCTCGTCGGCGGTCTGCAGGGACTTGCCGTAGCCGTACAGGGCGGTGCACACGTTGCCCTCGTCCACGCTGCGCTTGACGCTCACGAGGTCCTTGGCGTAGGTGAAACGCTTGCCGTTGTCCTCGCCGACCTGCTTGGCCATGCACACGCGGCGTGCGGTCACCTTGGTGCCGCTCACCTGGATTTCGAACGACAGCTCGCCGCCCCAAGTGTCTGCCACGTCGTGGATGGCCGCCCATGCGTTGGTGTGGTAGAAGTTCGTGCCGGCCTGCCCGAGGTCGGCCACGGTTCCGACCTGCCAGCGCGAGGAGGACAGCGCCGAGGCCAGCGCGGCGTAGGCGCTCACGTCGTAGGGGCGCTTGTCCTCCAGGTAGTCGCCCAGGAGCTCGATTTGCGCCGAGGTCGGGCAGTAGTACGTGTAGAGGATGCCCGCGCTTGCGCGCTCCTCCTCCACGCCGTCCACGATGTTCTCGTGCCAGCGGCCCTTGAGGTCGCGCCACACCAGGCGGTCGCCCTTGTCGAGGCGCGCCAGCGTTGTGATGCTCAGGGCGTTCTCGCCGTTGACCTCGCGCGTGTCCTCGCACTCGAACAGCGTCTTGATGGGTCCCTTGTACGCCTCCCAGCGGTCGCATGCCCACAGAATCATCAGCCCACGTACCTTTCCGTCCACTGTACCGTCGCGGTGCCGCTGGACAGCTTGAGGCTGTTGGCCCCCGGCTCCAGCGGGAAGAAGTCACTCTCGAAGGTCACGGGCGCTGGGCTGCCGTCCACCGTGGCCTGCGGGGCGGCCATGTCGATGACCACCGCGCTCGATGCCGTCACCGCCTTGTCGATCTGCACGAATTCGCCCGTGCCCATGTTCGTCAGCCGCAGCGCCGACGTGCTGCCGCCGGGCCTGACGGTCACGGTGGGGTAGGTGCGGAACGTCCCGCCCACCTGCACGCCCGAGGTGCCCGACACGGTTGCGCGCCCCTCGGCCCCGTAGGCCACGGGGTCGTATACCGTGAACGTCAGCGTGGCCTCGCCGGTGTGCCACAACGTGTCGAGCGCGCCCGGCGAGGTCAGCACGGCCATGTAGCGCAGCCCGAGGTGCCTCTCGTCGTCGAGCCACAGCTCGGCCTCCTTGAGGCACATCAGGCGCGAGGCCATGAGGCGGCGAAGGGCCGCCATGTCGTCGGCGGGGCGCGCCCTCCAGGCCGCCGCCACGTCTATCGTCAGGGGTTTCAGCTCTGCGCGCATGAAGCGCGAGCCGGGCTGCCCGGGCACGTCGCGCGTGGCGATTTCGTACTCGGGTAGCAGCGAGCGGGTCACGAGCCGGGTGTCGAACCACGGCGCGAAGTCGAAGCCGTTGTATATCATGCGAAGCACTCCTGTCGTTTGATTTCCTTGGCTATCTGGCGGGAGATTTTCTCGATGTCGGCCTCCTCCCGCACGGTCGCGTACAGGTTGATTGTCACGTTCGTGTCGCCATGGGCCGCGCCGCCCTTGCCGTCGAGCAGCTTGGCGATGCCCTCGGCCAGCGGGCGCGCGCCGCGCTCGTTGAACGGCACCACGCCCTCGGGGCCCGCCTCGCCGACGCCGATGACGCTGGGGCCGTTGAACACGCCGCCCTTGGCGTACCAGTCGACGCCGAAGTGCGGCACGCTCGGCGGGGCGATGCTGAAGCTGCCGGAGATGGACAGGTGCGGCAGCTTCAGGTGGGGCAGCGACCACGAGAAGTTGAAGAACCCCTTGATGGAGTCGATGACGTTGCGCACGGTGTCGCGGGCGTTCTGTATCGGCGTCTCGATGGCGCTCTTGATGGAGTTCCACACGCTGCTCACGGTGTCCTTGGCGGCGTTGAACACACTGGAGATCGTGTCGCGGATGCCGTTCACGATGCTGGATATGGTGGAGCTGATGCCGCCCCACACGTTCGACGCCGTGGTGCTCACGGCACCCCAAACGGAGTCCCACACGGCCTGTATCGCCGACAGCACCGCCGATATGGTGGAGCTGATGGCGTCGATGGCCGCGCCTATCGCCGAGGTGATGGCATCCCACACGCTGGAAGCGGTTGAGCTGACGGCACCCCACACCGTATCCCACACGCCCTGAATCACCTCAAGGGCCGCGCTTATCACGTCGCTCACGTATTGGATGTACGTGCCGACCGCACCGCATATGAGGTCCCACGCCGCCGTGATCACGCCGCCGAAGTTCTCCCAGACGAAGTTCCAGGGTATGAGCAGCGTCTCGATGGCTAGGTTGAGTATTTCCGCGAGCAGCATCACGGCCACCTGCACAACGTTGCAGATGCCGTCCCACACGCTCGCGAGCGTCGCGCCCAGCCCGGAGAAGAACGCGCCTATCGACTCGGCGACCCCGCCGGCAACGCCGACGGCCACCTGGAACGCGGCGCACACGGCATCCCACACGGCGGTCACCGCGTCGCGGAACTCCTCGCAGTTGTTCCACAGCAGCACCACGGCGGCGATGATGGCCGCTATGGCCGCTATCACGGGGTGCGCGGCTATGAGCCCCAGCGCGCCGGTGCCCAGCTTGCCGACCACCTGGAAGGCCGCTCCGATTTTCGGCACGGTGTCCACGACGGTGCCGACCGTCGACAGCACGGGGCCTATGGCGGCCGCTATCGTGGCGATCGCCAGCACAGCGGTCTGGCCGCCCTCGCCGATGCCGGCGAACCACTCGGAGAACGACTTGACGACGCCCGCCACGTTGGTGGCGATGTTGAGCAGCGGCTCGCCAAGCGGCTCGATGGAGCCCTGCAGCTCGCGCATGGCCTCCTGCGATTTCACGGCGAAGCTGTCGGAGGCGGCCTCCTGGGCCTGCTGCGCAGCGCCCGCCACGTCGCCGAAGCTGTCCTGCACGCCCGCCAGGGACTCGATCATGCCCATGGCATTGTCCTCGCCCAGCGAGGACCACAGGGTGGAGGCCAGCGCGGCCTTGTCGTACTCGTTTGGCATCTGCGTGAGGTCGCCCAGCACCGCCTGCAGCATGTCCTCGGCGGTGGCGCTGCCGTTCTTGAAGTTCTCGAAGACCTCCTGCGTGCCCTCGCTGAACGAGCCGATGGATTCCTCCATGCGGCCGTCGGACAGCGCCGTCAGGAACTCGTTGAGGTAGTCGCCCACCTTGTCCAGGTTGTACGCGCCGTTGGACGTGCCCGCTTCTAGCAGCGAGAAGTACTCGCTGGCGCTCATTCCCGCCTCGCCCCATCGCACGGAGTATTCGCTCAGGTTGTCGCCCAGCTCGTCGGTGTAGTTCAGGCCGCGCTGCATACCCGCCGTCAGCAGGTCGCTGGCCTCGGTGGCGGACAGCCCGAAGCCCTCCATGAGGGCGTTGGTGCCGCGTATGGACTCGTTCACGTCTGCGCCGAAGGTGTCCGACAGCATGAGTGCGTTGGTGGTGACGGTCTGCAGGTCCTCGTCGGACACGTCGCGAAGGGTGGACTTGCACTGGATCAGCGCATCGTTGACCTCGTCCAGGGACTGGCCCCAGCCACCCTCGTATATGCGCTTGCCTATGCCGCTGAAACGCTCGGCCTCCTCGCCGGACACGCCGAACGCGGCGGCTATGCGGGCGTTGGCCTGCTCGTAGTCGCTGGCCACGCCGAATACGGCCTTGCCGGCGGCCACCACGGGCGCGGTCAGCGTCACCGTGGCGGCCGTGCCGGCCTTCTTGAACGAGGACGACAGCTTCGCGGCCTTCTCGTCGCCCTCGGTTATGTTCTTCCAGGAGATGCCCTGGAGGTCGCGCTCCAGGGCCTTGATGTTCTTGGATACGTCAACGGTGTCGAGCACCGCTTTGATGATGACGTTGCCGTCCATGCTCACCTCGTCGCTCTCTTGAGCGCGGCGAACACATCGCGCATCGCCGCGTCGCTTCCTTCCTCAGAGCCGTGTGAGCTGCGGCCTTTGCCGAGTTCGAACGCCTTGTGGGCGGCGTTCCAGGCCTCGACCTCCTGCCTGTTGTATTTGGTTGGCTTCGGCTTGGTCGCCGGGTTGCGGTAGTGGATGGCCGCGCCGAGCGGCGTGTCCTGCGGGCAGCCGCCCACGAGTGCCACGAACTCGGCGAAGCTGATGCGACCGCGTACCTCGTCCCACTCGATGCCGTAGGCCTGGCGGAAGCTGGTGCGTATGCGCGCCGCGTCCTCCTCCAAGTCCCACAGCGGGGTCTCGTGCGGGCGGTCGCCGGTCAGGTCGAGTCCGCACATGTCCCATACCGCCGCGTCGCGCATCCGCACGAACTCGGCGGCGTCGTAGTCGCATGCGCACCACGCGTCCGCCCAGTCCACGAAGAACAGCGCCAGGAACTCGTCCCGGCGCTGGTCGTCGGACTTGCCCTCGTCGGTCAGCACCTCGATGACGCGGATGATCGTGAGCGCGTCGTCGCGCACCAGCACCTCCTCGCCGTTCCACGGGTAGCGCGTGGCGCTCGTGCCGTCGGGCAGCCGCACCCGCTCGGCCGTGAGCGCGGCTGGCAGCATTACTTGCCGCCCTTCTTCTTGCGCTTGGCCTTGGCGCGGCGCTGGACGCGGTTGAGCGCCTGGACCTGATCGGCGCGCTTGCTGTATGCAAGGCCGCACGCCATCAGCTGCTCGCTGGTCGCGTGGCGCGCCAACATGTTGAGGAACGTGGCGAAGACCTCGCCCAGGATGCGGATGTTCTCCTCGGGCGCGATGGGGCCCTCGTCGCCGCCCATCCATGCGAGCAGCTGCTCCCAGCCCTCGGTGCCGATGAACGCCGAGATGGTGCGCTTCATGAGGCGGGCCTGCGCGGCGTTGGCCTCGGCCGCCTTCTCGGGGGTGTCGGCCTCGCGGGCCATCTGCTCGTTGGCCTGCGCGCGGTCGATGGCGTTGCCGACCTTGGCCAGGTACTCCTCGACGTGCTTGTCGTCGAACCACACGCGGAAGCGCGGCGTGTCGGGGTTCTCCTCGGGGTCCTCGAAGAACACGTCCTCGTACGCACGGATGTTTTTCAGAAGTTCCATTTGTTGCCCCTTTCGTGAGCGGTGAGCGTCGGGCATAGAAAAGGGGCGCGGGCCGCTCACTAGCCCGCGCCCCCATGTCCAGGAGGTTATGTCTGGTGTCGCCTGCGGCTACTTCGCCGCCACGGTGACCTTCACCTGCGTGCAGATGCTCGGCTTTGACGCGCAGCGCACGGTGATGACCGCCTCTCCTGCGGCCACGCCCGTCACGTTGCCGTCGCTGTCGACGGTGGCCACGTCGGTGTTGCCCGATGCGAAGAAGCACTTGGCGTTCGCCTCGGCGGGCGTGACGGTCGGCGCGAGCTTCATGGACTTGCCCACGGCCGGGCCGGTCGGCGCGGTGCAGGTGACGCCCGTGGGCTGCTTGAGCTTGTTGGCGGGGATGTAGCGCATAGCGCCAGCGCCCGAGATTGTGCAGGAGAACGCGCCGGGGTCGGACGCCGCGCCCTGCTGCGAGCCGACGGTCAGGCCCAGGTAGGTGCAGTCGCCCTCCACCACGTCGCCGTTGGGGTCGGTGTGGCGGAAGTGGCCCGTGCGGCCCTCGCCGGTCTCAAGCGCCAGGCCGGCAACGAAGTCCTGCGCGGGGTCGCCGTAGCAGCGGTCGCCTGTGACCTCGTACTGCGGCTGCACGCTCTTCACCTTGTCGGTGGGAGTGCCGTAGCCGTCGTAGTAGTCCTTTGTCTCGGTGGTCTCGTTGGTGGTCGGCTTCACCTCGGTGATGCCGCGCGAGAAGATGGCCCACGTGGGGCTGGCCGCGTCTGGCGTGGTGTCGATCTCCAGCGCGCTCATGTAGTTGGGCGCGAAGCCCAGGTCTTGGTTCTTTGCCATCGTTATCCCTTCTCTATGGTTATGGTCGCTTTGATTCGGAACTCCCACAGGTACGGCCCGCCCTCCGGCGGCGTTATCTCCTGCGGCTCTGTGTACAGCGCCGCGCTGGTGAAGCCGTAGGAGCCGGTGGGCGAGGACAGGTCGGCCCCGTCCAACGCGTCGGCCAGGTCGTAGGCGTCGCCCATGGCCTTGGCCTCGGAGGTGTCCTTCACGATGACCTGCAGCACGTATCCGACACGGCGGGTGCCGTCCATGTGGCGCACCACGTCGGTGGTGGGCATGGGCCGCAGCACCACCGCGTCGTCGTGGCCGCGCGAGGCGGCCAGGCGGGTGAGGAGCACCGGGCCGTAGCCCAGGGCCTCTATGGCGGCCTTCGCCGCTTCCATCACGTCCGGGGCCATGTCACGCCCCCTCGGTCAGGAGGTCGACGGCCAGGCGCTCCCAGTCCTCGCCGTGCGCTTCCTTCGCGGCCTTCGGCCAGTCGGCCTTGGCCCTCGGGTTCTTGCCGTGCTTGATGGAGCTGTCGGGCAGGTCGCGCACGTAGGCGGCGTAGTCGGCGTCCCATATGACGAGGCCCTGCCTGAAGTCGGAGGCGGCCTGCATGGAGTTGTGCATGCGCTTGGTGTCCTCTGGCGTGAACGCGTTCATGTCCTCGGCCACGCTCATGGCGAACTTCACCTGCTTGGCCTCCAGCTCCTTCGCGCTGAAACGCTTCATGAGCTTGGTCAGGTCGACCGTAACTGCTGCGGGCATGGCTACCTCACCTCCAGTTCCCAGTGGTGGGGACGGGTGCCGAACGCGCGGCGGGGCGTGCACCTCGCCACGTTCATCCACTCGCCCCCGTCGATGCTCACGCGGCTGCCCACTGGCACGTCGAACATGCCGGGGCTGTCCGCGCCGTCCGCTATCACGAGGCCCTGCGCCCCGTCGCCCAGGGCGTACTCGCGAACGAGCCACGCCGAGACGGGCTCGAAGCGCACGCGGCGCACCTCGACGGGGTTCTCGAACTCGCCGCCGTAGCCGCCGTCCTTTGGCACCTTGACGGACATGGTGGAGGGCCGCGCCGAGCGCGGCACCCGCATCATCTCGCGCCCCCGATGCCCGAGTAGAGCAGCGGCGTGCCCAGCAGCTCGTGGCGTATCGCGGCCTCCATGTCGCTGCGGTAGTCGCTCGCGCCTTCGCCGGGCGACCACGTGAACGAGCCGACGGTGAAGCCGCCGCCCTCCATGGCCCCGCCCGAGCAGCCGTAGGCGGCGTCCACCTCGCAGGCGGCCATAACCGCGCGCGACCATTCCTCTGAGCCGTCCGGCTCGTTGGGGAACATCAGCTCGCGCACCCAGGCCAGCGCGTGGGGGAGCGCCGCCTCGTACTCCTCTGTGGTCAGCTCCCCGCGCCCTGCTGACAGGTAGTCCTCGTACGCCGGGGCGCTACCCTTCATCGCCCTCGGCCGCCTCGGGCTTCTCGGCGTCTTCGGCGGGCTTGTCTTCCGCCGCCTTCGCCTCGGGCTTCTCGGTCTTGCCCTTGGCGGGCTTGGCCTTCTTCGGTGCCTTCTTCTCGAAGGTCAGTCCAACGGTTCGCATAACGCGCCCCCTTCCTCCTACGCGGCCTTCAGGCCTGCGGTGATGTAGTGCGCCAGGTTCTCGCGCACGCCGCACACGCCGTACTTGCGGTACTTGAACAGGTGGCCGAAGCCCTGCTGGTTGTCCTCGGCGTCGATGACCTTGCCGTGCGCGAAGTTCCAGCGCAGCACCACGGCGTCCTTGTGGACAATCAGGAAGTTCAGGTCGGCTGCGCCGGTGCCCTTCTTGTAGTGGCCGATCTCCTCGTCCTTGGTGGTGCCGTCCAGGAGGTCGATGGCGCTGTAGAAGCGGGACTGCGGCACCTTCACGATGGAGGAGAAGCCGTCCAGCGCCTCGCGGGACTTGGTGGTGTCCAGGTCCTTCACCATGCCGAGCAGGGTGGGGGTGATGAACAGCACGCGGCCCTCTTCCGGCACCTCTTTCTCGTCCATGTCGCACATGGCGGCGTTCAAGCCCTTGAGCATGTCCGCGCCGTCGGCGTAGGTCTTCTGCTCCTTGGTGATGCCGGTGCCTGCGCACAGCGTGGAGAACACGAACGCGTCTCCCTCGGGCACCACCTTGGTGCGGTTGAAGTGCGCGGCGGCGTTGCCGAACGCCAGGTTGAAGGACTGGGCGTCCACTTTCTGGTCGATTTCCAGGATGGTGCCGCGGTCGTAGTTGGCGCTGATGGGCTTCCAAGTCAGGGACGCGCCGCTGTTCTGCGGCAGTCGCCCGTTGGCCTGCACGTCGCCCAGGCCGCCCATGGAGTAGACGGGGTAGTAGAACTCGCCCAGCTGCTCCATCTGCGCGATGTTGCCCTGCGGCGCGGCGCTCTCAAGCACTGCGGTCAGGGATTCCTTGCGGTACGCCTCCATGAGCACGTTCTCGTAGCCCTTGGGCAGTTCGATGCTGTTTGGCATGATTTACTCCTTTGAAGATTCGTCGGTGAGTCCGAAAGCTGCGCGGAAGTCGGCCAGGCCGTCGGAGCCTGCGCCGCCCTTGGGGTCGCCGCCCGCGCTCTCGCGGGGCTGGTCGGTGAACATGTAGGCGTTGTCCTTCTTCAGGGCCTCGAAGTCGATGCCCGTTAGGTTGCCCTGCTCGTCCAGCTTCGCGTCGGCGATGTTCGGGATGATCGCGCGCGCCGCCTTGGCGTTGCGCACCCCCATCTGCGCCAGCTTGGTGTCGATGGCGAAGTCGCGGCGCATGTCGGCCTCGCGCTTCTCGGCGTCGGCCTTGTACGCCTCGTTGTCGGCCTTGGCCTTGTCGAGCGCGGCCTGCAGCTCCTCGGCGTTGCCCGCCTTGGAGGTGAACTCCTCGATCTGCTTGTCGCGCTGCTCCAGCTCGGCCTTGAGGGCCTTCACCTGCTCCTGGTACTCGTCGGTTTCGCGCTTGTACTTCGCGTAGGACACGACCTCCTTCTGGGGCTCGGTCTGCTGGCCTTCGCCGCCCTCGTTTCCCTGGGGCTTGTTGTCTTCAGCCATCGCTTGCTCCTTCCGTGTTTGGTTGTCGCGCTTCCCTGCGCGCTTGGATGGCCCACCGTTGTCGCCGTGGTCGCGTGCGGGGCATGTTGTCGCCGCCCCATCGCGTGCCTGCATCTTCCCCGAGGTGTCGCCAGGCAAAAGAAAAGGCCGCCCGTGATGGGCGGCCTTGATGCCGTGCGTCTGCTCGGTTGTCGCTTGGTCTACTTCATCAGCCCCGCGTCGCGCAGAACCTTGCGGGACTTGGCGAAAAGCTCCTCGCGCTCTTCTTTGGTCAGCTTTTCGGCGGCTTTCGACTCGGAGGCGCTGTCATCTATGACGAGCACCCAGTCCTCTGGCGTCACTTCTTTTTTGTCAGCCTGAACCATTTCGCTTCCTCGTTTCGCTCGTAGAGCATTTCGGTGGCAAGCTGGTCGATAACATCGCCGCCCGCGTTCGGGCACTCTCTTTTCGCCAGCTCTCGCAGCTCCTCGTACGCTTGTACGACGCTGCGGTCGTTCACCTTGATTTCGTAGATTGTACCATCGTGGCACGCCACCACCGAGCTGCGCACCCAGTCGTTTTCCGCCACCGTTCGAATGTCGGTCCACGACGGCGGCGAGCTCATGGGGTGGTTGTGGATCAGCACCACGCCGCCCTTGGTGCGCCTGCACGCCTCCACCTGCTTGGCGGTCAGGCCGCACGCCTGGCTCTTCAGGCCGTGCCCGAAGGTGTCGGTGACGCGCTCGCCCTTCTTCCACGACACGACGGACATGCGTTCGTAGCCCGTGCCGTCGCGGTCGCGCAGGATGCGGCGGCTCTCGGCGTACACGGCCTCGCTTGCGCGCTTCGGGATGGGAAGGGACGCCACCTTGTCGTGGTAGGCCCTGCCGTTCACGGCGCGGCGGCTCACGTCTGCGGCGGTGCCCGCGCCCTTGCCCGGCATGAACTTCTCGCGCACCCAGGTCTTGTCCGTGGCAAGCGGGTAGATGCGCTCCTTCGATTCCACGGCGGCCTCGCGCGTGCGCTCGCGGGACAGGTAGGGATGGGCGGCTATGTGCTCGCGCTGGCGCTTCTGCAGCTTGCCCAGGCGCAGGCGCTCCTTGGTGTTGTCGAGCCCGGCGGCCTCCAGGGCCGTTGCCTCGCGCTTGGCGGCGCGTATGCCGCGCTCGAGCTCGCGCTGCTTCTGCTCTGCCTGGTATCGCTCCTCGCGCTTCTCGTCGCCGCCATCGGGATCGCGCTCGTACCGCAGCTGCTGGCCCTCCACGTAGATGCCGAAGTCGTGCTTGCAGTTCGCGCCGCACAGGCCATCGACAGAGCCGTAGCCCGTCTCGCGGTAGAACGGCGGGTACTTCTTGGACTTGCCCGACAGGCTGAACACGCGGCCCTGCCACTTGGCGTGGCTCTCGCGCGCCCCGCCGTGCGAGGAGGTCTGCACGAGGTCGTGCCCGGTCTCTTCAAGCAGCTCCAGCGTGTTGCGGCTGCCGGCCTGCACCGCCTGCGTGCGAATGTGGCGGCGCATGGCCACGTCGGGCTGCGCCCACGCCCCGCTCTTGTAGTCCACGACGGACACGCCGCGCCGCGCCAGCTTCAGCACGGCCTCGCGGGTGGCCTGCTCGTAGCCCGCCATGCCCGAGTTCACCCGAGCCACGGCCTGCGCCACGACTTCGAGGTAGGCGCGCTGCACGTTGGCGGGCATCTTCAGGTTGTCGCGGCTCACGACGTCCTGCACTCCCGCCGCCGTGGCCCGCGCTGAGTTGTGCAGCCTCCACTGCATCGTCTTGGACAGCGCGCCCATGGCCGTGCCCAGCGTGGCCAGGTCGGCCTCGGCGCTCTTGGCCACGGCCTCGGCCGCAGCCTTGGCAGACTCGCGCGCGGCTCTGCGGCCCTCCTCGTTCATGGCCTTCTGCACGTCCTTGGCGGCAAGCGCCGCCTTGCGGGCGGCCTGCGAGTAGGCGCTGTCGCCCTCGAAGTCGATGGAGCCTATGAGCGCGGCGTAGATGCACACCAGGCGCAGGGTGTATTCGTCCATGGCCCCCTGCGCTGCGTCGGTGAAGTGCTCTATGTAGTCCGGCCCCAGCATCAGGCGAGCCCGTCGCCCAGCATGTCGAACGCGCCGCCCTGCTGCTCGGGCACGTTGGCCTTGGCCTCGTTGCTGGTCTCGCCGTAGAAGCGGCGGCGGTACTCCCACGGGGCCATGATGCCCGCGCCGACCTCGCTCATGGCCATCTCGCGCGCGCTCTGCGTGTCGCTGATGATGGAGTCGTCGAAGTCCACGGTGACGTCGCCGTAGGGCACGGCCTCGCCCTTGATGCTGCGGCACGCGTCGGCCATGCCGTTCACGAGGCGCACGATGGACTTGCGCAGGGCGTTCTCGTGCCGGTGGATGGATCGCATCAGCTGCGAGTTGTCGGCCGCCACCTCCTTGGCGGTCTTCAGGCCAGTGTGCGACTCCCAGGAGAAGTAGCCGTTGCCGAAGCCGCACGCCACCGACAGCAGGCGCAGTCCCGTGTTGATGGCGCTGGCGTTCTCGTCGGCCTTGAGGTCGCTCTGAACGGTCTGAATCTTGGCCGACCCCTCGTCGCCGGGGTTCATGCTGAAGATGGTGTCGTCGGCCTCGCCGAAGGCGTAGTAGGTCTTCGTGAGGCTGCCGTCCGGCCCCTTGTCGGTCTTGGACTCTATGAGGGTCTTGTCCACGAACGTGCGCGGGCGGCCCACGCGAATGTGGTCGAGCAGGGAGGTGGCGGCCTCGTCGACCACCTTCATGGCCCCCACGGCGTTGCAGTACACGCTCGCGCCCATCGCGCAGTAGTCGTAGAAGCGGTTCGACACGGCGGGGCGCACCAGCGCGAAAAGCGGGCGGGTGCAGCGCGTGTCCATGTCGGCGCTGATGCCCTCGACCGTCACCTGCTTGTGCGTGCGGGTGTCGAACAGCTGCGTGAGGATGTGGTAGGTGCCGCCCTTGAGCACGTGGGCCTGGCACTGGTCGTAGTCGCGCCCGGCGACCTCCACGCGGCCCACGAACGCGCACTGCGTGCAGTCGTCGGCGCTCCACGTGAGCGGGACTATCTGCGTGGCGTCGTAGCGCACGATGCGCAGCTCGGCGTCGGGCGTGTAGGCGCTGTCGGTCACGCCCCGCGGCTCGATGACCCACGCGCCCGTGCCCATGGCGAACGCGCGGGCTATGAAGTCGGCGTTGTCCATGGCGAACGATGTGGGCGCGTCGCCGTCCTCTGTCGGCTGCGGCGCGGCCTGGCCGTCCTCGTGCCCCTCGTCGCCGACGCCGCCCGTCGCCGTGGGGTTGGCGAAGTAGCGCGCCATCCAGGCGCGGCGCTCGTCGCTCGTGCTGGAGATGATCGTGCTCTCGTTCATGAGCAGACTGGCCCACTCGTCGGCCACGAGCGCCGCCGGGTGCAGGCTGGCGCGCTCGCGCTTGTACACGCGGAAGCCGCGCCGCTCGCTGTAGTGGTACCAGCCGTTGTTCGCCGCGAACCAGCCGAACCAGACGCCCACCATGCCCTGCATGCGGGTGTCCGGCTGGTATCCCATGCGGCGCAGCCACGCCTCGGCGTAGCCCGTGTTGCCTCGCTTTTCCATCAGAGGTTGCTCCTTATCCACAGTCCTGCGGCGTAGCCCGCCGCGTCTATCGCGTCGTCGTTCACCTTCGGCAGTGTCTCGGTTATGTCGCCCTGCCCGTTCGACACGTACTCGAACTCGGGGAACTCCTTGGCGGCGAGCGGGCAGCGGTCGGGGTCGATGACTATGCGCGTAAGGTTCTGCATCCACCTGATGCGGCTCTTGGGCGCGTTCAGGCCCTGCTTGAGCGACTTCTGCGCGCCGATGCCCTGCTCCTGGTAGTAGAGGATCATGCCGCGCGCCGCGCTGTCGCACCACACGTCGGCGGCGGGGTCCTCGGCCGCCTGCAGCTTGGCCGCCACCAGCTCGGCGGTCTTGACGTCGATGGCCTCGGTTCCCTGGCGGCTCTCCTCGTCCAGCAGGTACAGCACGCGCTCGTTCTCGTCGTAGCCCGCCTCCATGAACACCCAGGGGTGCACGCTGCCCGCGTCCACGCCGAACGAGCGCAGGGCGATGGACGCGCGCTCCTCCGCGGTGATGGGGCGTATGTCCAGCAGCTCGTCGGGGAACACCTCGGAGCCCGTGCCGATGACCTCGCCGAGCCATTGCCAGCGGTAGGAGTCGGGGGTCTTGCGGCGGCTGCGCTCGGCCTCCGCCAGCGCCGCGGCGCTTATCCACTCGGGGTGCTCGTCTATGACGTCCAGGTACGTGGTGTGGCATATGAAGCGCCCGTCCTCGCCCGGGTGGGCCTCCAGGTCGCGCGCCTCCTTGTTCACCCAGTTGCGAGCCGAGCGGGGAGGGTTGTAGCTGTAGAACACCCAGAACATGTCGCCGCCGCGCAGGAACGTGGCCAGCACGCTGCGCACCTCGTCCATGCCGTCGAACTCGTCTACCTCCTCGAACCACACCACGGCGCAGTAGCCGGTGCGGAACTTCGCGGACTTCAGCTTCTTCGGCTTGTCGCATCCCACAAAGCGTATGACCTGCCCGGTGGGGCGGTACGTCACCTCCATGGGGGACAGGCCGAAGTCGAACAGGTGCGCCACGCCCAGCACGTCGCACGCCCAGCCTATCTGCTCGTACACGGACGTGCGCAGCGTGTTGCCGACCTTGCGCAGCACGACGGCGTTGGCCTCCGGGTTGAGCATGATCAGCAGCACGATGGCGATGGATATGAACGACGACTTGGTGGAGTTGCGCCCGCCCTTGAACCAGTAGTGCGTGAACTCGTGCGCCTTGATGGAGCGCCACACGCCGGCGAACACGGAGGCCACGACGTCCGAGAGCCTAACCGAGGTCGTCAACGATGGTCACCCCCGCCTCCGCCATGGCGGCCTTCGCGCCGTCCACGCCGAACATGTCGTTGAGCAGCTTCACGCTCTCGGTTATGGCCAGGCGCGCGTCGCCGTTGATGCTGCCCTCGGCCGCCTGGCGGCGGAAGATGGGCAGCGCGCCGTCCAGCACCTCGAACAGCGGGGCGGCCGCGTCCTGCAGCTCCCAGCGGCAGTCCTTGGCGGCCGCGTCGCGGATTTCCTGGATTCTGTGCGCGATTCGTGGGTCGCGCATCAGCTTGGAGGCGGCGCAGCTTATCGAGTTGTAGTTCATGCGCTTGCAGTCGTAGGCCGCGCGGTACGCGTCCTGCTGCTTGGCGCGGGGCTTGGCCATCTCGCGGGCGAACGCTTCCTGCTTCGCCGTGAGCGGCTTGTCCTTCTTGGGCACCTGCGGCCTCCTTCCCTTATCTCTCGGCCCATATGGTCGCAAGCGTGTCGCCGGGCACGGAAAAGGCCGCCCCGAAGGACGGCCCTCTGCCTGTTTCCGTATTCGGTTGCCCCTATCCGCACGCCGCCACGGCCATGGCCATGAGCCCGAGCGCCAGCGCCCTTATGGCGCAGATGGCCGCCGCGTCTATGGCGATTGCCGCCGCTATGAACAGCAGGCACCCCCAGTTGCATCCCGGGCGGTTCATTCGCCGCACCGCTCGGACTTGAGCCATGCCAGGTACTCCTCGCGCGAGTCGAAGCGGGCCACGAGCCTGAGCGTGGCGGCGTCGCCTGCCTTCTCCTCGCGCTTCACGGCGACCATCGCCGGGATGGCGTAGAACTCCACGTCCATCAGCGCGGCCCTCTCTGGCGTGCCGAAGTACCGCTCCCAGTTCTTCATCGCGCGTCCTCCTCCGCACCCGGACCGACCTTGCGGTACGTGAAGTCCTCGAACAGGTGCCCGCACCAGCGGCAGCGGTCGCCGCCCTTGGGCAGGTGGTGCCAGATCTCGCGCATGCCGCACTTCGGGCAGCGCACCTCGATGCTGGGGCGGCGCCTCTTCTTCGTTTGCTGCTCCATGGCTACTCCACCGCCATCCGCATGGCCGGCCGCATAGACTCGCGCAGGCACTTCGCCGCCGCATCGGCAATCGCCTCGGGCTTCACCTCTACGTTCACGTCGGGCATCGCGAAACCGCGCGCCTCTTCGGCCTTGAGGCAAGGCATGGCGGCGTCCTGCGCCGTGCCGCCGAGCGTCGGTGCCGCCGTCTCCCTCGGCTCGCAGCGCCCCAGCCACATCTCGCACTCGTCCAGCTTCGTGAGCGCCAGGGCGCGCTCGCGGCTCACCTCGTAGACGGTCTCCACCTCGCGGCGCAGCCGCTTGCAGTCCGCCGACCCGTCGCTGCGCAGCCTCTGCCTAGCCTCGGCGAGCTTGCGTCCCATCTCGGCGAGGTCGCCTCGCAGGCGATCGTTCTCTCGGCGAAGGACTGCTACCGTATGGCTCTGCTGCTCGTTCCAGCAGTCCTCGCACAGCGGCGCGTCCACGCAGCTCATGTTGTCCTGCCCCAGGGCGTCGATATCGCGCCCGCAGGTATCGCAGATGATTCCCATGGCTACTCCCTTCCTTCCGGCTTCACCGCGCCTGCGAGGAACCACGCCCGCAGGTTCTCGGCGCACTCCTGGCACAAGGCCCTTGCCTTGCCGTCGATTCGCGCGCTGTTCCTCAGCACCATCTTGGCGTAACCCGCCAGGGTCGCCGGCACCTCCTTGCCGCAGCGTTCGCATGCGCACATGTACAGCCTCATGCCTGTTCGCCTCCCTTCGGCAGAGCGTCGGCGATTCGGTCCCAGTCGGTGGCCGGCTTCTCGCTGGGGTACTCGTAGGCCCCCACGCACGGCACCGGCAGCACCGCCATGCCGTCGTGCTCGCCTGCGTACTCGTCTGCGTCCGATCTGCTCTCGAACGCCAGCACCACGTCGCTCTCCGTGGCCACCGCGTAGATCTTCTTCATCGTTTCGTCTCCTATTCGAACTCGAAGCACTCGCATGCCTCGCTTGTCTCGTCTACCGCCTCCACGTCGGGGCCGCCGCCCGTCATGGCGTCGCGGGCGCACACGGCCTCGCCGCCAGCGCCCTGCACGCGGCCGCAGAAGCGGCACTCCCGGCACGTGCGGCCCTCCCACGGGTCGGGCCGGTTCCACGGTGCCCTGGGGTCGGACTCGAAGCACCCGGGTGGGAGGTTCCACCCGCTTGAAGGCTCGTACCCGCTCACATGCACCGCCTGCCCCTCGGCAGCCGCCCCCAGCCGTCCATGGCCAGGGCATCCGCGTACTTGGTCGGTTCCGGCAGCAGCAGGTACTCCCAGTGCCCCGAGCCCGGCGGGGCGGGGCGGTTGAACCTCTGCTCGGCCCTGACCCAGCGGAAGTGCAGCCGGTTGGCGTGCGCCAGCCCGTGGCAGCCGCTGCCGTTGCCGCTGCCGCACAGCATCACCGTGGGCTTGGGAACCTCGCGCCCGTCGCGGAACAGCTTGCCCGCCCCGCGCCTCACGATGTGGTGGCGGTTGAGCGGCCACGGCGCGCCGCACACGGCGCACCTGGGCGTCTCGATGCTCGGCCCCTCCATGAGGGGGCGCAGGATCTCGGGCAGCGTGTCAACGTTTGCCATTCGATAGCCTCCTGTCCTTGCCTTGCAGCTCGTACTTGTCGCACATCTCCGACAGGCGGCTCACGATGGCCACCGCCGTCTCCTCGTCGCCGTTCTTGGCCAGGCGGCGTATGAGGTCGCCCTTGCCGTACTGCGTGGTCACGACCACGGGCCTCATGTTCTCGTACCTGTCGTTCACGACGCGGAACACCTGCCCCAGCGTCCAGTCGGTGGGGGACTCCTTGCCCAGGTCGTCCAGCACCAGGCACCCCACGCGGGAGAGCCTGGACAGCACGCCGTCCTCGGTGCCGTCGCCGCCGTAGGTGCCCTTGATGGCGGCCAGCACGCCCAGCATGTCGGTCACCCTCACGCTGGTGCCGCCGTCCACCAGGAGCCGCGCCACGGCGCTCGCCAGGTGGGTCTTGCCGGTTCCCACGGGGCCGCAGATGTACGCCCCGCGCCCTTGCTCAACCTTCGCGGCAATGCCCTCGGCCATGGGGGAGGCGGCCGTCATGAAGCGGGGCTTGATTCCGGCCCGCTCGTAGGCCCGGCGGCGTTTGGCTGCGGCCTCCTCGGCCTTGGCCCTGGCCTCAAGGCGCGAACGCTCGTCGCGCTCCGCCACGGCACCCGGGCAGCCGCACGGCTTCCAGCCGCAGAAGGTGCGGCGGCCAGCCAGCACCACGTAACGGACCTCCAGCTGCGCCCCGCAGTGGGGGCACTCAGTCGTACTCGGCATAGCCGTCGGCCTCCTTCCGGGTCCTCGGGCCGCGGTTCACGTAGTCCTCGAACTTCGGCGAGAACAGCGTGGAGGGCCGCAGGTACTTGGCCATCTTCGGGTCGCCCGCCCACTCGGCTGCCATCGTGTCGATGACGGCCAGGAAGTCGGGGAGGCGGTAGCCCTCGGCCCAGCGGGCGTGTATCAGCCTGCGGGTCTTGGCACTGCTTGAGCGGTAGCGGGTGCCGGCTGCCTCGTTGAGCGCATGCACGATTTCGTCAAAGGGGATTAAGGGGTTATCTATATACTCAACCTCAACCTCAACCTCTGCATTGCCGCAACTCGATGCGCCTGCATGTGCATCCGCATCTGCTTGCGCATGTGCGACTGCATCTGTATCCGCATATGCTCCCGCATGTGCTTGCGCATGTGCTTGCGCATCGGCTTGCGCCCGTGCCGCCGCATCGTCCACCGCGTCTTCCTTCCCCGGCCTGTTGCCCCAGCGGGCGTTGGCCGCCTTCCTTGCGCGCTCGCTCTTCTCGTCGCCCATGTCGAGCCTGCCCTTGAGCACCAGGAAGGTAGGCAGCCACGCGGGGCTGCCCTGCGGCTCCTTGCCCGTGAACCGGTACTCGACGATGGCGTAGATGAACGGCGCGCGCTGCTTCTCGGGCATGGCCTGCGCGGCCGCCCAGAAGTCGTCGTGTATAACCATGCCCATAGTGTCGCCGTCGCCTTCCCTAAAACGGGATATCCTCGTCGTACAGATCGGGCATGGCCTGCTGCTGCGGCATGGCCTGCTGCTGCGGCATGGCCTGTTGCTGCGGCGCGGGCTGCTGTGGCGCGTACGCCTGCTGAGTGGCCGGCTGCGGCGCGTAGGCGGGTTGCTGCGGCGCAGGTGCCGGGGCGGGGCGTCCCTGGCCGTACGTGCGGGCCTGCGGCGCTTGCGGGGCCGCCTGGGGCGCGTACTGCTGCGGCGCGTAGCCCTGCTGCTGTTGCTGGCCGCTCATGAACTCCAGCTCGTCCACCACGACCTCCAGCGCGCTGCGCTTCTGGCCGGTCTGCTGGTCGTTCCAGCTGCGGTAGCGCAGCTTGCCCTCGACGGCCACCTTGCTGCCCTTGGCGAGGTACTGCGCCAGCTTCTCGCCGCGGGTGCCGAACAGCGTGCAGTCCACGAAGTTCGGGTAGTCCTCCCACTGCCCGGTCTGCTGGTTCTTGCGGCGGTCGTTGACGGCCACGCCCATGGACAGCACGGACATGCCGCCAGACGTGGAGCGCAGCACGGGGTCGCGGGTCAGGTTGCCGGATATGCACACGCGGTTGATGCTCATAGATACCCTCCTTGGGTTACGTCCCCGCTGTTCCAGATGCGGGTGATCTGCGCGTCTACCATGCGGATACGCAGCTTGATTACGTTGATGGCCTCCTGCGAGGCCTTGTAGATGGCCTCGGAGCAGTCGCGGCGGCGCTTGGCCTCCGCTATCTGCTCCTGGCCCCGGCACACGTCGCCGATGATGGTGACGGGCGTGCCCTTCTGGCGCTCGTTCAGGATGGCGATGCGCAGGGCCTTGCGGTACTCGGCCTCGTTCTCGGCGTACTGGCAGCCCGACTCCTTGCAGGTCTTCAGCTCGGCCTCCAGCCTGTCGGTCAGCTCGTCCAGCTCCTCGGTGAGCGCCTGCATCTACTCCACCTGCCAGTCGGGGCGCGGGCAGCACGGGCTGTTGGCCACGAACTCCATGTACTGCGGCATGCTGGCGAACTGGTAGCGCGCCCCGCAGCTGCGGCAGTGGGCCGTGAAGGGGCCGTCTGCGGGCGGCTGCTTCTCCTCGGGCGCGGGCTGCTCCTCCATGGCGTCGGGATCGCTCTGCCCGTCGATGGCGAACGCGCCGCACAGCGCGTACTTGCGGGCGTAGCTCGACGCCATGCCGGTCACCTGGGCGTCGTCCGAGCCCTTCTTGTGCTCGTCCTCGCGGGCGTAGGCGCTCACCTGCAGCAGGCCCTCGCCGCCCTCGGCGGGGAACACGCACGCCGTGGACTTCACGTAGTAGCGGTCGCCTATCTGCACCAGTTCGTCGGTCATGAAGAACGCCAGGCCCTCCTTGGCGCACGGCTCCTTCAGCGCGGCCACTATGTCCTCGTAGCTGCGGTAGCTGAACTTGCCGAAAGCGTTGTACTTGGCCTTGGGCACCACCACGGCGCGCTGCACGCGGGCAACGGCCGCCATGAGGTCGATGGACTGCTGTTCCTGGGTCATGCTAGTAGCCTCCGTTCATTCGCTCGTAAACCTGGCCCACCGTGCCGTGCATGATGGTGCCCACGACGCCCTGCGCCTTGAGGGCCGCCGCGACGCCCTGCATCTGCTCGCGCGTGGCGCACGGCACCACGACCGTCCACGGGTCGCCCGCCATGGCCACGGGTGCCGGTGCGGGCGGCGCTGGCGGCACCGGGGCGGGCATGGGCGCGGGCTGCGGCTCGGGCATCTGCTCAAGCGGCTGCGGGAACTCTGCGGGCTGGCATTCCGCGGGCTCGGGCACCGCTTCGGGTTCGGGTTCGGGCTCTTCCACGGGTTCCGGCTCCATGGCCGCCTTCAGCTCGGCGATGCGCCGGCGCTCCTCCTCGGCCTTGTGCGCCGCCGTTATGGCCGCGCCCAGGTCCAGGGTGGCGAACAGCTCGCGCTCGGCCTCGTCGTAGAACGGCTCGCCCTGGAACTGCGCCTTGAGGGTTTCCCAGTCCTGGGCCAGGCACTCCACCTTGGCCTCCAGGGCCTTGAATGCCTTCACCTCGCCGAAGGTCTTGTTGGTCCACTGCTTCTCGTGGAAACGCTCATAGGGCACGACGGGGGCCAGCAGCCCGGCGAACTCCTCGTAGTGCTCCCGCAGCTTGGCGTACGCGCGCAGCTGGCGCTCCTCCTCGGCCTCGTCCAGCTGCGCCTTGATGCCGTCGGCTGCCTGCTTCGCGATGCCCGCCACGGCCTTGCACCTGTCCTCGAACGCGGCCAGGGGCTTCGTGTACTCGCGGCTCACGGCCTTGCGGCGCTCGTCTATCTCCTTGGCGATGCCGTTGAGGTAGGCGCGGTCGCGCTTGGCGGCCTTCACGTTCTCGTCCTTGCCCATGTCGTAGGTCGCGCCCTCGTAGTCGGCCACCAGCCTGCGCACGTGCGCCTCCAGGGCGTCGAAGTTGGCCTCGATCACGGCGGGGGAGTACGCCACGGTCAGCTCTGACGCCTCCTCGGGCTCGATGATCTCGGCCTCAACTGCTTCGCTCATTTACTCCTCGCTTCCCAGGCGCGCCATGCACGCCTCGTAGGTTTCCGTCTCGGCCGCGTTCGGCTCGTAGCCGTCGGCCTTCATGGCCTCGTAGATGATGGTCACGTTCTCGACCGTCGCTCGGTTGAAGTACACGGAGCTGCCGCCTTCCATGAGGCTCCAGGCCGTCCAGCCGCTCATGTTCCACGCTGCCCGCCAGCCCATGGCCACGGCCAGCTCGGTGGGCGTGCGGTCGATGGGTCGGCCCAGCAGCTCCTCGAACGATTCCACGGCCTCGGCCTCCATGGCGAACGCGGTCAGCGCCAGAGCCGTGCGGCGCATCGACTTGAGGTCGCCCGCGTGGGCGGCAAGCCACTCGCGGCGGGCCTTCGCGCCGTCCTCGTAGGCGGCCTGGAAGTCGGCCTTGCGCTGGGCTGCGGCCTGTGCGGCCTCGTCGGCCCCCTCGGCCACCGGCGCCAGCAGGGTCACGCCGAACGACGTCTCCTCGGCCAGAAGCCCCGCGCCCGCGTTATCGGCCACGTAGGCGTCCAGTGCCGCCAGGTTGGGGCGGTAGTCGGAAAACGTGCGGCATGCGGCGAAGCCCTCGGGGCATTCGTCGACGAACTCGACGCCCGCGTCGGCAAGCACCGCCACCACCTCGGCGCGGTTGCGCCTCTGCTCGGCCTCGGCCTTCAGGCCCGCGTACACGCGCTGCCATTCGGACTGCTTGCAGTCGCGCAGCTCGGCCACGGCCTCGTCGTCGCCCTCGAACTCGGCGATGGCGGCCAGGCGGTCGAGCGTCATGTCGTAGGCGGCGTCCTGCACCCTGCGGGCGGCGCGGCGCGCCTTGGCCACGGTGCCCGCGTCGGTGCGGGCGGCCACGGCCACCTCCTCGTCGGGAATGTCGAGCGCCAGCATGGTCTGCACGCCGCGCGACTTCTCCTCGGCGGTCAGCCCCAGCTTGGCGTCGGTCTCCACCATGGCCTTGGCGGCCTCCACGCGCGCCAGCTCGGCGTCGTCCAGGTCGTCGTAGACCTCGGCGAGGAAACGCTCGGTGCCGATGGCCCTCATGGCGCGCACGCGGCACTCGCCGTCGATGATCCAGTAGATGCCGCCCTCCTTGTACAGGATGGGCTTCATGACGGGCTGGCCGGGGTTGAGGCGGTTGGCCTTGAACTGCGCGGCCAGGCCCGCGATGTGCTCGGCGCTCTCCCTGGTGGTGAAGTCGCGCGGGTTCATCGGCTCGCCGTCGGCGCGCTCGTAGGGGTACACGTCGCAGATCGCGACCTCCTCTAGCGATTGCATGCGCGGGCCTCCTCGTCTACGACCACGCGGCACTCCATGCCCACCAGGCGGGCGCGGCACGCCACGCGGGCCACCTCGCCCATGAGCGCGATGCGCTTGGTGGGCACGGGGCCGTTCTTGATTTGCGCGGCCATGCAGGCGGCCCCCATGTTGAACGCCTGGCGCATGGCGGCGTCGAAGCCGCCGTCGCCCGGCTCGGGCACGGGGACGGCGCGCTCGATGCGCTTCAGGATGCTGTCCACCGTCTTGTCCGCGACAGTCTTGCTGATGATTTCCGTGAGCATTTGGGTCTCCTAACTGGGAAAACTAAAAGTGATAAAAACTTTTCAGGATTTCGGAACTTTTTTCTCTATGCGCTCCTTGCGCTTCTGCGCCGCCTTGACCCTGCGGTACAGGTAACGGCACAGCCACCGCTCCATGGCCTCGTCGTGCGCCTCCGCTGCCTTGTCGGCGGCGTAGCGGCTCATGCCCGAGGTGTCCGGGGCCTGCGGCATGGGGTCGGCGCGGCTCTCTCGGCCGCACTCGGTGCGCTCGTAGGTGCGGCGCTCCTCTGCGGTCAGCCTCGGCAGCAGCTCGGCTATGCGGGCCTCTATGGCCTCAAGCTGCTGCTGGCGTCTGCACGGTTCGCAGATGCCGTCCTTGCCGAGGGTCGCCCTGCGGCACCCGCACGACGGGCACAGCTCCAGGCGGTGGCGGTAGCAGCGCAGGGACACGTGGCCGCCGCTGGCGTTGATCACGCGCCGCGCGTTATCCAACTGGTTCTTGGACAGCCGCAGCTCGCGGCGAATCTCGCGGGCTGGCACCTTTCCCGCCAGCTCGGCTATGCGGTCGAGGTCGGCCTTGCGCCACGCCCTGTGTGGCCTGCCCTTGTCTCGGCGGGTCACTCGTCGCTCACCTCCACGACCACGCGGGGGCGCGCCCTGTCGGTGAGCACCCTGTCGGGGCACTGCTCCACGTACTTGCGGGAGTCGTCCTTGATTACGCCCGCCGCCACCAGGCCGTCGAGCACGAACTTGCGCGCGAAGCCCACGTTGTCGGCGTCGCGGCGCATGTCGGGCTCGTAGAACGTGGTGCGCACGGTCACCCGGCGCTCGAAGCGCGGCGCGCGCTGCTGCATGGCCGCCGCCCTCACGCGCGCCGTCTCGCGCTTCTTCATGGCCGCCGCCTTGTAGCGGTTGGCGCGCTCGGCGCTGATGTAGTCGTTCAGGCTCGGCATTCGGCCCTCGACCGTGACGGTGCACCTCATTGCGCGCCCCTGTCGTAGATGCCCTGCGCCTCGGTTAGCGTGGAGGCGGCGAAAACGGCTGGGCCCACGATGGCCTCCCACGTGCCCACCAGGTCCACGGAGTCCACCGGCGTGCGGCGGAAGCTCACGGCGGCCAGCATGGAGGGGCGCTGCAGCACCATGTAGCGGGACAGCACGCTCCACAGGTTGTGGTCGCGCTTGAACTCGCTGGCCTCGCTCACGGTCATGCCGTTCTGGCACGCCAGGGTGTACACGTTGTCGCGCTGGATGACGTGGCCCTCCAGCATCAGGCGGTAGCAGATGCGGCGCAGCTTCGCCCATGTATCGGGGTTCGAGGCAACCCAGCCGCACGCCTTGGCCACGAGGGCCTGGGCCTTGGCGTCTACCTCGGCCATACTGTTGCCTCCAGCGCCCATGTGGCGGCGATGCACGCGCAGACGAACAGGGCGGCGAAAACGGCCTGCAGCCTCTCGCGGCGCTGCTCGGGTGTTACACTGGTCTCGGTTCGGAAGTGAACCGTTGCGGTGCGCGTCTTTCGCTTGCCGGCTGCGACGCGCACCCTCTTTCCCTTGATCTTTTCCATTCCTGGAACTTCCTCTCGTTCTCTGGGTCCTTGTAGAACTCGCGCATCATGGCGGCGCACTCGTCGCACATGGCGCGCTGTATCGGGGTCATTCGCCCGCGACGCCCGGCAGAAGCAGCGGGGCGTCCTCGTAGGCGACCTCACCGGTGTCCCTATCCACGAACATCACCTCCTGGTCGTCGTACACGTGGATGTTGAGCATCTGCCCCGTGAACTCCACCAGCTTCGGGATGAAGTCACGGAACTTCGGGTCCAGCTCAAACTGCAGCACGCACTTGCCGCTCTTCACGTTGAGGGCGGTGAACCCCCCGTACGGTCACCTCGTTCAGCATGGCCTACTCCTTCTCGTCGTACGCGGTGTCGCGCGCGATGGTCTTGAAGTCGGTGCTCCAGCCCTTGCCGTTCACGCTGAACTGCACGGAGCTGTAGACGTTGAACTGCATGCCGCCGAGCTCGAACCAGGTCGTGCTCGCCTCCAGAAGCTCGATGCCGCTCGTCTGGAAGCCCCACATGGCCGCGATGCGGCGCTTGAGGCTGACGTGCGTCTCCTCCATGCAGCCGTTCTCGGCCAGCTCGAAGTTGACGGCCACGCGCTTGCGGTCGTCGATGAGGTGGTCGAGCGTTTCGCCGATGATCTCGGCGACGAACTCGGGCTGGTGGCTCTTGGTGGTCATGGCTTCTCTCCTATCTATAGGTTTAACTATCGTTGCTGCCGAAAAAAATATCAGCCACACGCACGCCGAAAAGTTTTGCCAGTTTTTTGGCGTCCTCGATAGTCACGCTATCGGGGTTGCTTTCCATCTTTGCGTACGTGGGCCGCGAGATGCCGAGGAGGCCAGCCACGGCCTCCTGTGAGTACCGTGCCTTCTTGCGCGCATCAACCAATTCCATCGAATCACCTCCTTGCTTGGTATGCCTAAGACTATAACCAAACATATAGTGACTGTAAAGAAGATTTGTCATATTCTGTAAAAAGATTTTAACGGTCGCAGCGGAAGGAGGACACGTGAGCATAGCCGAGAACATCCGAAGGATTAGGACGCAGCACGACATGACGCAGGAGGAGTTCGGCAAAGTTGCCGCCGTCTCCGCTATGGCCGTATCTCAGTGGGAAAACGGGCGAGCAGTGCCTCGTATGGGCGCAGTTCAGCGTATTGCGGATTATTTCAATATCAGTAAAGGCGAGGTTATTGACGAGGGAACAGATGGCGTTGTTTTGCCCGCCGGTGCCATGCCCGTGGTGGCCAGCAGCGCCACCGTGCCGCTGCTCACGCTCGGGCGCGTGCACGCCGGCGCGCTCGCCGACGAGGAGGAGATAGCGCACCGCGTTGAGGTGCCCGCCTCGGTGTGCGCCGGGCATCCGCGCGCGTTCGCCCTGGAGGTCGAGGGCGACTGCATGAACCGCGTCATACCCGAGGGCAGCCACGTGCTGGTCGACCCCGACCGCCAGCCCGCCAACGGGTCCATCGCCGTGGTGGAGACCGAGGACTACCGCGCGGTCATGCGCCGCTGGTACAAGGGCAGCACCAAGCTGATGCTGTCGGCGGATAGCTTCGAGGACTACGAGGACATGATTTTCGGCATGGACGACGGCCCCGTGCGCGTGATCGGCACGGTGGTGTGGTTCCAGGCCGCCGACGAGATGGAGTAGCCGTGGGCGGGCGCGCGGCGATATACGCCCGCTTCTCGAGCCACAACCAGCGCGGCGAGTCCATAGAGATACAGGTGGAGAAGTCCCGCGCCTACTGCGCCGAGAACGACCTGCGCGTGGTGGCCACGTACTGCGACTTCGCGCAGACGGGCACCAACACCGACCGCGCCGAGTTCCAGCGCATGATGGCCGACGCCAAGCGAGGGCTGTTCGATTTCGTGGTCATATATAAAGTTACCCGAATCATGCGCAACCGCGACGAGATGGCCATGGCGCGCATCATGCTGCGCCGCTGCCGCGTCGAGATACTGTACGCGGGCGAGGACATTTCGGACGGCTCGGCGGGCGTGCTGCAGCTGGGCATGCTGGAGGTGCTGGCGGAGTACGAGAGCGCGCTCGACGGCGAGCGCATACGCGACGGCATACAGAAGAACGCCGAGCGGTGCATGGCCAACGGCTGCGTGCGCTACGGCTGGGACATAGTGGACGGGCGCTACGCGGTCAACGAGGAGGAGGCCGCCGCCATCCGCCTGGGCGTGCGCATGGTCTTGTCGGGCAAGTCGGTGGCCGACGTGGTGCGCGCCTGGGAGCCGTACCGCACCAAGCGCGGCGGCAAGTGGCGCTTCCAGACGGTGCGCCGCATACTGATGCGGCGGGAGAACGGCGGGGAGTACCGCTACGCGGGCGTGGTCGTGCCCGGCGGCATGCCCGCCATCGTTCCCATGGATGACGAGGAGAGGGTGATACGGATGCTTGAGGACTCGCACAGGCCCCGCGCCAAGACCGAAGCGTGGGACTTCCCGCTCACGGGCAAGCTCTACGACGGGCGAGACGGCGGGCTGATGACCGGCACCAGCGGAACGGGCAAGTCGGGCAGGCCCTATCACTACTACCGCTGCCGCAGCTGCGGGCGCACCGTGCGCCGCGATGTCGTGGAGAAGCGCGTGGCCGACGCCGTGCGCGAGGCCCTGGGCAGCGCCGACAGCCGCGAGCGCATCGCTCGCATGCTGGCCGACGCCGAGGAGGAGCGCGCCGACGAGAAGCCCTTGAGCGAGACCATAAAGGGCGAGCTGGCCAAGATCGAGACGGCGTTCTCCAACATATGGACGGCCATCGAGTCGGGCATCGCGCCGCCGGGCGGCAAGGAGCGCATAGACGCGCTGAAGCAGCGGCAGGCGCTCCTCAAGGACGAGCTGCGCACGGCCGAGGCCCTTGAGGCCGCCCGCCTTGACTACGACCGCGCGCTGTTCTGGCTTGAGGGCATGGCCGCCGCCGAGGTGGACGACGCGCAGCTCCTGCGCACGTTCGTGGCGCGCGTGGTGCTGGGCGGCCCCGACGATGACGACGGCCTGCGCGTGGCGTTCACGTTTGACGATTCTGCCGGCTTGGGCGATAATCCGTCGCTGCCTGGCGCTATAGGTCCAGGTGGCGAGGTGTTCGACCGAATGAACGCCAGCTCCACCATATGTAACAGGCAGGTAGAGAAGTGTCTCTACCTGCCTTTTTATTACTTACAGATACCGCGGAGAATCGAACTCTGCGCAGGGCGCGAGCGTTAAGCAAACGCGGAGCGTTTGTAGCGAGCGGGCGAGGACGCCGGCAGGCGGCCGAAGCCGGTGCGGATTTGCGAAGCAAATACGCGGATTCTCCGCGCAAAGCTTCAACCCTATGCAGATGCGATACCGATCGGACTGCAGCCTGCCATGCCCCGCATCAACGTCGCCCAAGGCGGAAAATCCATCCCAGAATTCCGGCTCAGACTGGGATGCGGTTTCCGGATGACGTTTCAAGCGGAAACTGCATCCCGGAATCGACGTTCGGAATGGGATTCATTTTCCGGAAGACGCCTCAAGCGGATAGTTCATCCCGGAATCCGCGCTCAGAACGGGACACGCTTTCCTAACGGCGGTCCAAGCGGAAAGTCCATCCCGGAATCCCGCCTCAAACTGGGACGCACTTTCCGCTTCACCTGCCGCCTCGAAAAACCTGCGCGCCCTCCATCCCAAAACTGGGTAGAAGAAGGCCAAAACGCAATCGCAGGAGGTCAACATGACTGCAGAAGATAAGGCAAAGAACGCCGGCAAGGTCGCGCTCGTTTTGGAGGGCGGCAGCTTCCGCGGGCAATTTACCGCAGGCGTACTCGACGTTCTCATGGAGGCCGGCGTCGAGATTCCGGCGGTATATGGCGTATCGGCCGGCGCCCTCAACGGCGTGAACTACAAGTCGCACCAGATCGGCCGTGCCAACCGCATCAACCTGGCTTTCTGCAACGACAACCGCTTCATGGGCGCCGCATCGTTTGCGTCCACGGGCTCCATCGTGGGTTACGACTTTATCTTCAACGATGTCCAGGACCGCCTGGACCCCTTTGACAACGAGACGTTCGACGCGAGCCCCATCGAGATGTACGCCGTCGCGACGGACATGCTCTTTGGAACCGCCGCGTACCTCCCGGTCAAAAGCGCCGTACTTGACCTCGACGCCGTGCGCGCCTCGACCTCGTTGCCGCTGGTGACGCCGCCGGTCGAGATCGATGGGCACAAATACGTCGACGGCGGCGTAGCCGATTCGGTCCCCGTCGAGCACGTGCTGGAGGAGGCGGGCTTCGATCGCGCGGTTGTCATTGTCACGCAGGACCGCTCGTACGAGAAAAAGCCCTACGAGTTTATGCCCGCCGCACGCGCTCGCTATGCCGACTACCCCTACCTGCTCGAGGCTATCGAGACGCGCCACGACCGCTATAACATCCAGCGCATGCATCTATGGAAGTATGAGCGTGAGGGCCGCGCGCTGGTCGTTGCTCCGCAAAAGCCGGTCGAGGTCGGCCATGTCGAGCACGATCCGGCAAAGCTTTTGGACCTGTATATCCAGGGCCGTCAGGAGGCAAAGCGCCTGCTCGCGGAAATCCAAGAGTTCGTTGAGCGCTAGCGACGGCGAACCCTCAAAAAATGACAACAGCTAAAGAGTTGGAAAAATCACGGCTCGTGGATGACATGTGCAGAAACTCTGGTCGGAGCCAAAATACCTGTTGACTCGTACGGCGAGCGGGGTAATATGGACGGGTTACTTGCAGAGCCCCGTGAATCTCTGTAACAACACGTACTGTACATGGAGGAGTCTAAGTGATTTCGAAATCGACTCACTACGCCAAGCAGGGCGAGGTCCAGCGCAACTGGGTTCTCGTCGACGCCGATGGTGCTGTCCTGGGCCGTCTTGCCACCCAGATCGCAATGATCCTGCGCGGTAAGAACAAGCCCCAGTTCACGCCCAACAGCGACTGCGGCGACTTCGTTGTCGTCATCAACGCCGATAAGGTCCAGCTTACCGGTAACAAGGCCGACACGAAGACCTATTATCGCCACAGCGGCTACAACGGCGGCCTCAAGGCTGAGAGCTTCCGCCAGGCTATGGAGAAGCACCCGGAGAAGGTCATCGAGCGCGCCGTTCGCGGTATGCTGCCCAAGACCACCCTCGGCCGTGCCCAGATGACCAAGCTTAAGGTCTACGCTGGTGCCGAGCATCCGCACGCTGCCCAGAACCCCACGAAGATTGAGCTGGAGGCTTAAAGATGGCTGAGAACACCGTTGTCTACCAGGGTACCGGCCGTCGTAAGAACGCCGTCGCCCGCGTCCGTCTCGTCCCCGGCACCGGCAAGGTGACCATCAACAAGCGTGACGCCGAGCAGTATTTCGGCCGTCATCAGCTCGTTGAGAACGCCCTTGCTCCCTTCAAGGTGACCGACACCGCCGGTCAGTTCGACGTTATCGCTCTGTGCGATGGCGGCGGCATCTCCGGTCAGTCCGGCGCTCTGCGCCTGGGCATCGCTCGCGCTCTTCTGAACGCTGGCGACTACCGTGCCGACCTTAAGAAGGCCGGTTTCCTTACGCGCGATGCTCGCGTGGTCGAGCGCAAGAAGTACGGCCTCAAGAAGGCCCGCCGCGCTCCCCAGTTCTCCAAGCGCTAAGGTTTTATCTCCTTACGAGATACAATGTACAAGCGGGGCCTGCCGATTGCTCGGCGGGTCCCGCTTTTCATTTTCGACTAGAGTGGGCGACTGTGTTTTGCCTACTTGGGAAGGAGCGATCCTATGCCCCAGAACATCTTCGGTACCGACGGCGTCCGTGGCGTCGCCAACGCCGACCTCTCGTGTGACCTCGCGTTTCGCCTTGGCCGTGCGGCGACCAAGTTCCTTGGTCCGGACATTTGCATCGGTCGCGACACGCGTCTTTCGGGCACTATGCTCGAGAGTGCTCTGACCGCCGGCATTATGGCCGAGGGCGGCCGCCCGCATTGCTGCGGCGTTATCCCTACGCCGGCCGTGGCGCTGCTCACTGTCCAAAATGAGCTCGACGGCGGCATCGTCATCTCTGCTTCGCACAATCCTCCGGAGTTCAACGGCATCAAGTTCTTTAGCCGCAAGGGTATGAAGCTTCCCGATGCGGTCGAGGAGGAGATCAGCGCCTGGGTCATGTCCGAGGAAGCCATGGCTGCCGATACGCTGCCGACTGGCGCCGGCGTGGGCCACATTATCAAGATGAAGGACGCTCGCAAGGCATACGTCGACCACGCCATCGATACGCTTGATGGCCTGAGGCTCGATGGCCTGGTCGTTGCCGTCGACTGCGGTCACGGTGCTTCCTGCCAGACTACGCCCGCCGCGCTGCAGCGCCTGGGTGCCACGGTCCATGCCATCAACACCGATTACTGCGGCACCGACATCAATGTCGAGTGCGGCTCTACGCACCTCGAGCCTCTGCGCGAGCTCGTGCTGCGCACCCATGCTGACATCGGTCTGGCCCACGACGGCGACGCCGACCGCGTACTGTTCGTGGACAGTGAGGGCAACGAGATCGACGGCGACTACATCCTGGCTATCTGCGGCTCCGATCTGGCCGCTCGCGGCAAGCTCGCCAACTCCGAGATCGTCTCGACCGTCATGTGCAACCTGGGCTTCTCCATCGCTATGAAGGAGCAGGGCTTCGAGATGGTTCAGACCGCCGTGGGCGACCGCTACGTTCTGGAGCGTATGCTCGCGGATGGCGCCGTCATCGGCGGCGAGCAGTCCGGCCACATCATCTTCCTGGAGCACAACACCACCGGCGACGGTCTGGTGACGGCACTGCAGCTATTGGCCGTGCTCAAGCGCACCGGTCGTACCCTCACCGATCTTGCCGGCATCATGAAGAAGTACCCGCAGGTACTCGTCAACGTGCATTCCGACAACAAGGCTGGTCTGGACGATTGCCAGCCTATCTGGGATGCCGTCGCTGCCGCCGAGAAGGAGCTCAATGGTCGCGGCCGCATTCTGGTGCGTCCGAGCGGTACCGAGCCGCTGGTCCGCGTTATGGCCGAGGCCGAGACGCACGAGCTGACCCAGCGCGTTGTCGACGACATCGTCGAGGTTGTCAAGCGCGAACTTCCCTAATGGTCAAAAACGAGTGCCAAGTGGTAAACTGTTAAGGCTATTTTGGTCGATTGGTATGTCCGAGGGGGAGCATGTTCACTAAAGTCCTAAGGTCTTTTGGTATGCGTGGTCGAGTCCTTACGCTGGATGCTCCCATCTCGGGCGACGTCATTTCGTTGTCCGAGGTCAATGACCAGACATTTGCCACCGGCCTGTTGGGCCAGGGCGTGGCGATTCAGCCTACGGGTACGCGCGTGATTGCGCCAGCAGACGCCAAGGTCGAGGCTATTTTTCCCACGGGACACGCCGTTGCGCTTAACACGGTCGATGGCTTGGACGTGCTCATCCACGTTGGCTTGGACACTGTTCAGCTCGAGGGCAAGCACTTTACCGTACATGCGCAAGTGGGTGACATCGTCCACAAGGGCGATGTACTCATTGAGTTCGATCGCGAGGCAATTGCTGCCGAGGGCTACGATGTGACGGTTCCCATCTTGGTGTGCAACTCCGTTGAGTTCTCGAGTATCAAGGGCTCCGTTGGCGTGCATGTCGAAGAGATGGACCAGCTCATCGTTGCTCGCGAGCGCTAGCAAGTGCACGTGGCCATTAGCCTACAATTCAAACACGTTTACGGAGGGCGCCCTTGAAAGAGGACGCCCTCCGTGGCAAGATGGGATTTGTCCGAAGCTAAAAGGCTTCGGGTCACCGTGGACGGGCAGGGGCCTCGACGCGGCTAGACACGAGACACATACATTACGCGACCTCGCCCTGGTGGCCGCACACGTTGGTTGCGGCCGACGCGGGCCGCGGGCAAGTGCTTGTAAGGGGAGCCTTGCCTCTCTTGTACGAGAAAGGACGCGTAATGAAGATCATTAAAGCTAAAGACTACGAGGATATGAGCCGCAAGGCCGCCAATATCATCTCGGCGCAGGTTATCCTCAAGCCCGACTGTGTGCTGGGCCTTGCCACCGGCTCCACCCCGATCGGTGCCTACAAGCAGCTCGCTGCTTGGTACGAGAAGGGCGACGTCGACTTTGCCGAGGTCAGCACCTACAACCTGGACGAGTATCGCGGCCTTTCGCACGACGATCCCCAGAGCTATCACTACTTTATGCGTGAGAACTTCTTCGATCACATCAACATCGACCTGAACAACACGCATGTGCCCGACGGTTCCAACCCCGACGCCGCCGCTGCCTGCTCTGAGTACGACAAGATCGTCGCCGCCGCCGGTTACCCGGATCTGCAGCTGCTCGGCATTGGCAACAACGGCCACATCGGTTTCAACGAGCCCGATGACCACTTCTCCAAGGGCACGCACTGCGTCGACCTCACCGAGAGCACCATTCAGGCCAACAGCCGCCTGTTCGACAGCATCGACGATGTTCCCCGTCAGGCCTACACCATGGGTACCCAGACCATCATGTATGCCCGCATGATCCTAGTCGTCGCCAACGGCGAGGCCAAGGCTCAGGCCGTGCATGACATGTGCTATGGTCCGGTTACGCCCGCGTGCCCGGCTTCGATCCTGCAGCTGCACACCAACTGCGTTGTCGTTGCCGACGAGGCCGCCCTTTCGCTCTGCGAGTAGCGCGAATCCTGCATCTCGACATAGCCTTGCCTAAGGCCTCCGCTTTGCGGGGGCCTTTTTGTTATCCCTCTCCGCCCGCTTGACCAAAATCTTGCCGCAAGCTTGACGAATGCCGGATGCCCAACAGCTTGATTCACTCCATACCAGATTCTATGCAAAAATGCCACTAAAAGGTCGTAGACGGTAGCGGGTGCTAGGCGAGTTGAATGACATAGCTGAACCTTGTTCATTTGCGTTACACTGCCGCTTAGATGGGACAAGCTGACAAGCTCATTTACCTGCTTAAAGACCGATTAGTCGGGGGATTAATAACAATCGGCCCTCGCTGTACAAAAACTTGCCGCTTGCGTACCAAAAGACAACCTAGAACACAAGGTCGCTCTATTCATAGCGCGGCTTGTATGGTCTTGCGGTTACAGTGTCCATACGGTCGAGTTGAGGAGCGGGCATGGTAAACGATTTGGGCAGTATGGACGACCTCGAGCTGATGCCGCTGGGCGGTGGCTATATGGTGCGACGCGAACGCTTGATGAATGAGCTTCTCGCCAAGGGCCGAAAGGCCGGCATCGTGGTTCTTTATGCGCCCGACGGGTTTGGGAAGACCTCGGTGCTGCTGCAGTACACCCATGAGGTTAAATGCGACCCGACGCGAGGCCCCGTGCGGATTATCGAGGCCGATCGCGCCACTGGGCGCGAGGTGTTTATGCAGCTCGAGGTGGTTACCGAAGAACTCAAAGACAAACCGCACTCCCTTATCGCGATTGATAATGTGCCAAACCTCGATCAGCACGATACCGAAGACCTCATCGACAGGATTCGCGGCCTGCGCGCTATGGGGGTGGGGGTCTTTATCTCCTGCCGTCCTTCAAATCGTCAACTGATTCATGGGCTGGGCGATTCGGTTAAGATCAATGCGCAGATGCTCAAGGTACATGCCTATGAGTATTCGGCGTGGGCATCGGCGTTTTCGATCAGCACATCGCTCGACTTTTATCAGCTTACGCAGGGCGTGCCCGAGCTCGTTTCGGCATTGCAGACGGGTCTGTATGGCCAAGGCGACGTAGCCGGTCTGCTCGAAAACGAGATTGTCAACGTATATGGCGCGGCACTTGTCGATCTGGCTTCGCTCGACAATAATGCACTGTTTTGCGTGGCATGTTTCATGATTTTGATGGGCGAGGGCAATATCGCAGAACTCGAGGCTTGTGGGGTGAGGCTGTCGATGGTCGACCAGTCCTACTTTGTACGCGACTACCCGATCTTTGGCTTGGATCCCGCCGAGCGGAGTTTTACGTGTCTGGGCACGGAGGATAACGGACGCTTGCGTTTGCGTAAGTTGGTGGCCGAGGTTCGCCCCGAACTTGTTCCGAGGGCGGCCCGGATTTTGCTTAAGGCGGGTAGATGCGATGCGGCGATGGGCCTGGCGGACGCCTTTTTGGACCGTGAAGCGGTCCTTGAACTTGCTGGGCAGTATGGGGTCGATCTGGCTCTGACGGGGCACGGGGCCGATATCTGCCGAGCAGCGCTGGGCACGATCGATGCCGACGATCCGGCTCCAGAGCCAACGCCTGCCGAGGCGCTTGGCGTATATCTGGCAGCGGTCAGCGTGTCCAATACAAAGCTCGCTCGCTATATGGCATCGGTTATCGAGCGCGGGGGCGAACGGGCGGCCTGCGAAATAGACCCTGTTTCATGGAGGGTGGCCCAGACACTGACGGCTGTTTGCTATGGGGACAACGGGCTTGGGCTTCCTACGAACCTGGCCGTGCCAGAAATCGAGACATCCCATACCGCACTCGATATGTTGTCTGCGCATATCGAGGTCAAGCGCTGCCTGACCGAGCGGGGAGATGACGGCGGCGTTCTACAGCAACTCAAAACGAGCAAGGCCTACGACTGCGAGCTCGACATCGCAGGGATTGTTATACGGGCCGATAGTATGCTGGTGGAGCTCTTTGACGGGTCGTTTGCGGGAACCGACGAGCGTGACGACGAGATGACGGTGGTGCGGGAGGCACTCGACGTGCGTGGGCCTAAGGCGATGGCTATCTGGGTGCGCATGGTGTTGGCGGCACGGCGGCTCCTTTCCGGCTTGCCGGTAACCGACGACGCGGCGTTCAACGAGCTCGATCGTTTTGCCGTGCGCATGCGCGACAACCAGATTCAGCTGTTTGGCCTGTTGCTAGAAGGCTGGCAGTCGCTGGCAGAGGGACGGCCGGTTAATGCAAAGTTCCGTGCGGTCCAAGTGCTCAAACTTGCCGAGGAGTCGATTGCGTACATGCGCGATAACGCATTGCTGCTGGAGCGCGCGGCATATCTGCGTAACACCTCGATGGTTTCGGTACGCGAGGAAGCGGAGTTGCTCGATATAAGCCAGACGCAGGTTGGTGGCGCAGAAGCCTGGATGGTGGCGCTGCATTTGGCCTGTGCGGGCCGAGACAGCGACCTTGCGGCCTGGATGTCCATGAATCGCGCGGGGATTCTAGAGCCATCGTATCGGCTCTTTGCGCGCCTTGCCATGCATTGTCTGGGCGAGCCGGCGACCAGGATTCGCAAGAAGCTTCCCGTGCGCGAGCTGTCGCGGTACTCGCTGCGCGACGATTTGGAAGGGGAAGGCGAACGCCTGTTCCAGGCCGGTGAGGTTGAAGCCGTTGATACCATCGACCATATCGAGATTCGCATGTTTGGGGCGTTTCGCGCCGAGCGCGACGGGTTTCCCATCACGGACAAAATGTGGCGCCGCAAGAAGGCGGCGACACTTGCCGAGCGGCTTGCGCTGGGCATGGATGCGCTTGTCGATCGTGAGACGCTGGCCATGGAGCTGTGGCCCCATGCCGAGTTCAATAGCGCCCGCAACAACCTGTACTCGACGATATCGCGCTTGCGGTCGGCTTTGGGACCGACGCCGGATGGCAAGTCGTGCGTGCTCATCCAAAATGAATGCATCGGACTCAACGGCGACTACGTCAAGACCGATGTACGGCTGTTTGACCAGATAAGCCGCGAGGTTTTGGGAAATCGCACGGGTGCGCGCGGGCCCCATTTAGTTGAGCTGTGCCTTAAGATTGAGCAGCTTTATGCCGGACCGCTGTATGTTCCCAATGGCTGTAACCCCACCTACTTTTTGCGTATGCGACGCATTATGCAGTCAAAGTACATCGATTGCATGATTAAGGGAGCAAATGCCGCCCTAGAAGAAAACGACCTGCAGTCGGCGATTTGGCTGGCGGAGTCGGGGCTTCGGCAGGAAACAGCGCGTGAGGATATGGTGCGCTGCGCCATGCGCGTCTACAGTGCGGCGGGGCGGCGGCGCGATATCGTCGAGCTGTACAGCGGGCATATGCACCATCTAAGGGAGCAGGTCAATGGCGTGCCCGAGCCCGAGACGCGGCGTCTATACGAGCGCTTGGTGGAGGGGCGGCTCAACCGCGTGCTGGTCGAGCGATAAAAAACGGGCGCCCGAAGTACTTGGGCACCCGTAAGCTTGCTATGTGTTGGCTCGCCGGATCATTGGCTCTTAGACGAGCTTGATCTTCTCGATATCCTTGCGCGAGGACTCGCGATACAGCGAGAACTTGCGGCCGATGACCTGGACGACCTCGGCGTGGCAGCGCTCGGCGAGCTCTTCGGCGGCTTCGCGGGCGGAAAGACTGGAGCCATCGAGCACGGAGCACTTAACGAGTTCGTGCTTCTCCAGGTAGGCGACCGTCTGCTCGACGGTGCCCTCGTTGACATCGGACTTACCGATGATGATGGCGGGGTTGAGATGATGGGCCATGCTGCGAAGTTGCTTGACCTGGGCTCCTGTCAGTGCCATGGGTTCTCGCTTTCTATGTATGGGGCGCCCCGCGACGGGGCCTTAATCTACGTGAGCTGTCCCACGATAGCGCAGGAACGGCGCAGTGTGGAGCGCGTTTGCCCAGTTCAAAAAGAATGCGGATGCCAAAGTGGTGGACGGCGCGGGCTGCAAGCGGGTAAGCGGCGCGGGTGCAATTGGGCTACAGGCGGCTCGCAGAAACTGGCGCCCAGGCAATAAAGGCCCAGCGGACCTTACGGATATGGTCGAGCATATAGCGCCCCTGCGGCACGCCCTTGGACCCCGGCTCGCCGGCATGGGGATTCTCGATCATGTGCTGGGCGATGTAGTCGCGCAGACGGTCGATTTTATCCTCATTGCCATGTTCGAGCATACGGGAGAAGTCCGTCACGCCTGCCTCGAGGCTATCGAAGGTATCGCAACGAGGCGATTCAAAGTACGTAACCTGCGGCAGGGCACCCATCTGAATGAGAATGTTGAAGGCATACACAAAGCCATTACTGCAGGTAACCGAGGCGCCAATGGCGTTCATCACGTGCAGGTCATAGCGCGGGCTGGAGTTGGCGACCATCGTGACGGCACAACGCCGACGAGCCGTGCGGTCGAGCTTGGCAAGCGCACCTTTTAGATTGGTCGTCGTAACCGACCGACTGGCAAAGGCAACATCTACCGCTTTTGTGACGGGTCCAACCAAATCCCAATCATCATCCCAAGCAAGCTCAAGCGGCGTAATAAGATCCTCGAGTCCATAGTACTCAATACCAGCATCAAGCGTGCCCAGCATGGCGGGGGAGAAATCAGCCGCAATCACAGGATGCCCAGCCTGAGCAAGCGGAATAGCAATCGACCCAGCCCCGCACCCCATATCGAGCACGGATTCACCAGGCTTTAACGCCAACAGCTTCATAAAGTCCCGAGCATAAGGGGCAGTCTCAAGAGGTCGAAAATGTCGAGCTCGCTTATCCCATTCAAAAGAATCATCAGCCCGATGCCGAGCGGCCTGCAGACGCATCCATTCGCCATTCCAATCCGCAGCAAGCAGCTCAGAACGAATCTCCCCATCAACCACGGGCCAACCTCCTAGCAACAAAAAAGCGACTCCTCCCAAAAGAAGAGCCGCAACCAGCATATATCAGAAAAAGAACCGCTCCAACGCCAAACCGCCACACCAACCAAGGCGGGCAGAAGCGAAGCGACTGCCACTGAGCCAGAACCCAGCCAAGGTTGAGATGTGCGGGAGCCCCGCCGCCGGGCGGCAGACATATAAGGTCGATCGCGAGTTCCGCACGAGCCGGAGAGCACTTAATGTGCTCTCCGTGCGAGTCAGGACTGTCCGAGCAGGCGACCTTATATGTCTGCCGCCCGGCGGCGGGGCTCCTCGCCTCGTATCCCTAGGCTAGTTCTTCAGCGAGTTCAGCGGCGCCGGGAAGCGTCCACCACGGTGGGCAAGCACGGTGCCGGCGTTGGGGTTCACCGGCATGATAGGCGCACGGCCGAACAGACCGCCGTATTCGACGCAGTCGCCCACGCCCTTGCCGATGGCAGGAATCACGCGGACGGCCGTGGTCTTGTTGTTGATGACGCCGATGGCCATCTCGTCGGCGATGATGCCGGCGATGGTCTCGACCGGGGTGTCACCGGGGATGGCGATCATGTCCAGGCCAACGGAGCACACGCAGGTCATGGCCTCGAGCTTCTCGAGCGAAAGCGCGCCGGCCTCGACGGCGGCGATCATGCCGGCGTCCTCGGACACGGGGATAAAGGCGCCCGAGAGGCCGCCCACGCTGGAGCTGGCCATGACGCCGCCCTTCTTGACGGCATCGTTGAGCATGGCGAGCGCGCAGGTCGTACCCGGGCCACCGCAGGTGCCAACACCGATGATCTCGAGGATGCGGGCAACGGAGTCGCCGATGGCAGGCGTGGGAGCCAGCGACAGGTCGACAATGCCCTTCTCGACACCCAGACGATGGGCGGCCTCGCGGCTCATGAGCTCGCCGGCGCGGGTGATCTTAAAGGCGGTCTGCTTAATCTTCTCGGCGACTTCCATCATCGATGCGGAATCGGGCAGCGTCTCCAGGGCTGCGGCCATAACGCCGGGGCCCGAGACGCCTACGTTGATGACGGCGTCGGCCTCGCCACCGCCGTGGACGGCGCCTGCCATAAACGGGGAGTCCTCGACCATGTTGGCAAAGCAGACAAACTTGGAAGCGCCGACGGAATCCTGGTCGGCCGTGAGTTTAGCGGCATCGATGATGGTCTGGGCGGCCATGAGCACGGCGTCCATGTTGATACCGGCGCGCAGGCTGGCGACGTTGACGCTGGAGCAGACGCGGCTCGTGGTGGCGAGCGCCTGGGGGATGGACTGGATGACGCGGCGGTCGGCGTCGCCGATGCCCTTCTGGACGAGTGCGGAGAAGCCGCCCAGGTAATCGATGCCGAGCGTCTCGGCCGCGCGGTCGAGGGCGTGCGCGATGGGGGTGAGGTCCTCATCCTTGCAGCACGCGGCGATCTGTGCCACCGGGGTGACGGAAACGCGCTTGTTGACGATGGGGATACCGTACTCGCGCTCGAGGTTCTCGGCGGTCTCGACCAGATGCTCAGCCGTGTGCGTCACGTGGTCGTAGATCTTCGTGCACATGCGGTCGAGGTTCTCGTCACCGCAACCCATGAGCGAAACACCCATGGTGATGGTCCTGATGTCGAGGTTCTGCTCCTCAACCATGCCGCGGGTTTCCGCGATTTCTGCGGGCGTGATCGCCATCCTTGCGCTCCTATCTGCCAAAACGAGCATAGTCTTATCTATTCTAACGTGCCGTACGTGCCAAGTGGCGCGTGCGGCACGTTTTGGTGCTCGGTTGTTTCCGTTGTGTTACTGCCCAAAGACCTCTTCGGCGATACGAGCGCTTTCGGCGGCGTCCTTGGCGTAGTAGTCCGCGCCGATCTGTTTGGCGTATTCGGGGGTGAGCACGGCGCCGCCTACGATGATCTTGACGCCCGGCACCTCGGCATGAAGCAGCTTGATGGTCTCTTCCATGGCCACGACGGTGGTAGTCATAAGCGCCGAGAGGCCGACGAGTTTGATATCGCGCTCCTTGACGGTCTTGAGTACCTCCTGCGGATCGACGTCGCGGCCCAGGTCAAAGACGGTATAGCCGTAGTTGTCGAGCAGCATTTTGACGATGTTCTTGCCAATATCGTGGATGTCGCCCTTGACGGTGGCCACGCAGATCTTGCCCTTGTCGGCAATCTCGCCGGCGGGCATCAGGCGCTTGATGGTGTCAAAGCCCACGCGCGCGGCCTCGGCCGAGGCCATAAGCTGCGGCAGGAAGAACTTGCCCTGGTCAAAGAGGACGCCAACCTCGTCGAGGGCGGGGATAAAGTGATTGTTGATGAGGTCCATGGCGTCGTGGTCTGCCAGCAGACGCTCGGTCTCGGCAGCGATCTCGCCTTTGCGGCCCGAGACGACCATGCGACGAATCGGGTCGTCGTTGCCGTCGGTGCCGGCGGTGCCAGCAGCAGGCGCGGCATCACTCGATGCGGCCTGAGCCGCTGCCGGGTTTGCGGCGATCTTGTACGGATCGGTCCAGCCGGCGTAGCGCTCGATGTATCCGGTCGAGCCCTCGTCCTCAACGCTCAGGACGCGATAGCTGTAGACGGTATCCATAAAGCGCTTGGAGCCCGGGTTCATGATGGGGGCATCGAGACCTGCGCCAAAAGCGGCGGCCAAAAAGACCGAGCCCAGCAGCGGGCGGGCAGGCAGGCCAAAGCTGATGTTCGACACGCCGAGCGCGCATTTGACGCCCAGACGCTCCTTGCACAGGGACATGGCGTGCAGGATCTGCTCGGCCTGGCGTTGATTGGTCGAGGCGGTCATGACCAGACAGTCGATGAGGATGCGGTCCGGTCCGATACCGTAGCGCGCAGCCTCGGCTACGATACGCTCGGCGATGGCGAAGCGAGCCTCGGCGGTATCGGGGATGCCGCCTTCGTCGAGCGTAAGGCCGACGACGTTGGTGCCGTAGTGGGCGACCAGCGGGAAGATCTCATCCATGATCTGCTGCTTGCCATTGACCGAGTTGATGATGGGCTTGCCGGCGTAGCGGCGCACGGCGGCCTCGACGGCTGCGGGGTCGGTGGAGTCGATCTGCAACGGCAGCAGCGTGGAGCCCTGGAGCTGTTCGGTCGCCTGTTGGATGATCTTGACCTCGTCGATCTCGGGTAGGCCCACGTTAACGTCCAGGATGTCGGCGCCCTGTTCCTGCTGGCTAATGCCCTGGCTCACGACGTAGTCCAGGTCGCCGTCGCGCAGGGCCTGCTGCAGGCGCTTTTTGCCGGTGGGATTGATGCGCTCGCCGATGACGGCGATCTTGTGGCCGTCGCAGGGAAGGTCCACGACCGTTTGGGCGCTCGTGACCGACATGCTGGGCTTGCGGCGGCGCGGGCTGGGCGTGTGGTTGTCGATAAGCGTGCGCAGCGCTGCCATGTGCGCCGGCGTAGTGCCGCAGCAACCGCCCACGACGCTCACGCCGTCGGCGATCATGCCGGCGACGGCCTTGGCGTATTCGGGGGCCTGGATATCAAAGACGGTATTGCCGTCATCGTCCACGTGGGGCAGTCCCGCATTGGCCTGCACCATAACGGGCTTATCGGTAACGGTGAGCATACGTGCGGCGAGTCCTCGTAGCTCGGCCGGTCCCTGGCTGCAGTTGATGCCCAAAACGTCGGCGCCGATGGCATCGAGCGTGATGGCGGCCACCTCGGGACTCGTGCCCAGGAAGGTGCGACCGTCTTCCTCAAAGGTCATAGTGGCAAAGACGGGCAGGTCGGAGTTCTCGCGACAGGCGAGGACGGCCGCCTTGATCTCGGCTAGGTCGGTCATAGTCTCGATAATAAAGAGGTCCACACCCGCGGCGACGCCGGCGCGCACTTCCTCGGCAAAGAGGTCATAGGCCTCGTCGAAGCTCAGGGTACCCAGGGGGCGTAGCAGCGCGCCGATGGGGCCGATGTCACCGGCGACGTAGCGGGCGCCGGCCTCGCGGGCACAGGCGACGGCCGCGGCAAAGACGTTTGCCACGGTGGCGGCACCGTCGAGCTTGTGGGCGTTGGCGCCAAAGGTGTTGGCGGTGATCACGTCGCAGCCAGCCTCGACGTACTGGCGCTGAATGTCGGTAATGACCTGGGGCTCCTCAAAGTTGAGCAGCTCGGGCAAGGCGCCCGCCTTCATGCCAGCAGCCTGCAACATGGTGCCCATGCCGCCGTCGAACAGCAGGTGTCCCGTGCCCTCGATGGCCGCACGCAGGCAATCGTCCTTAATGCGCAGATCGTCGATCGTGCGCGTCTTGTACGTGGCACCGTTGCGACGTGCGGCATCAACGGGTGCCGCCAATGCAGTGCCGTCAGAATCATGAGTGATAAGCGGAGTAAACATCGGGGGCTCCTAATGGCTGGAATAGCAGGTGGTGTGGGCGGCGCGGAAGCGACAGCTCTCGCGCATGCGGCAGATATTGCAGGTGGGGCGGGTCTGGGCGTCGTGGACTTCGCCGTCGAACAGGCCGATCACCGCGGTCACGCTTTTGGTGGGCATAAGCAGGCTGGTGGGCGTGACGGTAAGCCCGATGAGCCGCGTGGCGTTGAGCGCATTGACGATCGAGCGCTGGGCCGAAAGCGGGCAGTCGCCATAGCCGGGACTGAAGCGCCAGTTGCCGGCGAGTCTGTGTGCGGCGGCCGCAGCCTTGACCTGCTGGTCCATTTGCTCGACGGCGGCTTCCACGTAAGCGGAGCACGCGGCGTCGAGCACGGCGCCCTCCAGGGGATGTTGGGCTCCCGTGATGCGCAGGCGACGCTCGGCGTCCATGCCGAGGGTGCATGCTATGAGCGCGGCAAAGCGGGCATCTTTGAGATGTCGATAGATATCGCGACCTCGCAGCTCAACGTTGGTGCCAACCAGACGGATGCTGGGCTCTCCCTGCTCGTCCACGCTCGTGGCATCGATGGCAAATACGCGGCGCACGCCACGGGGCTCAATGTCCAGTTCCAGACGCTCGACCACAAGCTCAATACGTCGTGACAGTTCGGGCTCAATCTGCTGGCCGCCGTAACCCAGATACCGCAGCATCTCGGCACGGTCGACACGGGGATGGTGCGCAGCATCGACACGGTAAAGCGCCGGCGACGCAAGGTCGGCCGGCACTTCGACAGCGGTTGTATCGATGTGCGGTTTTTCCATTACCCCAAGCGCTCCATAATGGTCGCGGCGATCGCAGGACGGTTCATAGTGTACAGGTGCAGGCCGTCGGCGCCGTGCTCCTTGAGGTCGCAAAGCTGGCGGGCGGCATAATCTACACCGGCTGCCTGCAGGCTCTCGGGGTCGTTCTCGTACTTGGCGAGAATCTTGATGACGGGGGAGGGCAGCGATGCGCCGCACATAAAGACCATGCGGCTGATCTGCGACTTGCCCATAAACGGCATGATGCCCGCGGTAATGGGCACGGTGATACCGGCCTTGTCGGCAAGCTCGCGGAAGCGATAGAAGCACTCGTTATCAAAGAAGAGCTGCGTCACAAAGAAGCTCGCGCCGGCGTCCTGCTTTTGCTTGAGGTATTCGACCGAGAGGTTGAGATCCTCACAGGCAATGTGGCCCTCGGGGTAGGCCGCGGCGCCCACGCAAAAGCCGGCGTCGATGAGCTCGGGGATGAGGTCGCGGGCGTAGGCGTAGTCCGAGGCGGGCTTGTCGTCCTCGGTCGCGCCGGCAGGGAGATCTCCACGCAGGGCCAGGATGTTTTCCACGCCGGCGGTGCGATACTCGTCGATCTTGGCGGCGATATCGGCGTGCGACCGGCCCACGCAGGTAAGGTGTGCCACCGAGGGTGTATCGAATTCGCTCGTAATCATATGCGCGATGGGGGCGGTGGTGGCACCGTTGCCCGAGCCGCCGGCCGAGCAAGTAACTGAGACAAAGCTCGGCGAAAGCTTGCACAGGTTGCCCGCCACCTCGCGAGCCGTGTCGAGGGTAAGCTCGCCCTTGGGCGGGAACATCTCAAACGAAACGGGTGCGGTGCCCTGGGATGCTGCCTGCTTAAAAACCTCGTCGACGCGCATATCGTGCTCCTCTAGATACGTAATAGTGTGATGTGTTGTAAGGATTCTACAGCACCACTGTGTCACGGTGGAGTTTCACTCGCTATTTGGGGATACCAATCAAAGATGCCTTGCTATCGGCATTCCCTATAACATGGCGGTCAATCTAAGATGGGGCAGTAAAGACTGGTATCTGATGCGAAATACCAGTTAATAGAGCCCCGTTCCCAATTGACTACCCTTAAACCATGCGGAGAGGTCTGCAATTTATACAGTTGATTGGCTGTTGAGGGTGGCAACGCCGCTGCGATGCGGTAACCTCATTGATTGGTTTCGCGACAGCAACATAACGGTAATGTTGCGGAAACACGGCGAGTCTAAGCTATGACTCGTTCGTTAGTAATCAACACCGCTTCTCACGCGGTGCCGATACGAAGGGAGTTCCGTATGGCCGAACTTACTGACCGCTTCGGGACCATGGTGTTCTCGGAGGAAGTCATGAAGGACTACCTCCCCAAGGACATTTGGAAGCGCCTTGCTGCAACCCTCGAGGACGGTGAGCCGCTCGACCTGGATGTGGCCAACGCTGTTGCCCACGCTATGAAGGTCTGGGCCATCTCCAAGGGCGCTACGCACTACGCGCACTGGTTCCAGCCGCTTTCGGGCATTACTTCCGAGAAGCACGATAGCTTCCTCGAGCCCAACCACGACGGCACCGCCATTACCAAGTTTACGGGCAAGAACCTCATTCAGGGCGAGCCCGATGCTTCCAGCTTCCCCAACGGCGGCCTGCGTGCCACCTTCGAGGCCCGTGGCTACACCGCTTGGGATCCCACCAGCCCCGCCTTTATCAAGGACGATGTCCTGTGCATCCCCACGGCTTTCTGCTCCTACACGGGCGAGGCCCTGGACAAGAAGACCCCGCTGCTGCGCTCCATGACCGCGCTCTCGCGTGAGTCCAAGCGCGTTTTGGCGCTGTTCGGCAAGACGCCAAAGAAGGTTGTTCCTTCCGTGGGCGACGAGCAGGAGTACTTCCTGATCAAGAAGGACGCCTACCGCAAGCGCAAGGACCTGGTCATCACCGGCCGCACCCTCTTTGGTGCTGCTCCCTGCAAGGGCCAGGAGCTCGAGGAGCACTACTTTGGCGCTATCCGCCCCACCGTCTCGGCCTATATGAAGGATCTGGACGACGAGCTGTGGGCGCTCGGTATTCCCGCCAAGACCAAGCACAACGAGGTCGCTCCCTGCCAGCATGAGCTCGCCCCCGTCTACGGTGAGGTCAACGAGGCCATCGACCAGAACTTGGTCATGATGGAGAAGATGAAGCTCATCGCCTCCCGCCACGACTTGGTCTGCCTGCTGCACGAGAAGCCCTTCGAGGGCATCAACGGTTCGGGCAAGCACAACAACTGGTCGCTTGGCACCGAGTCCGAGAACCTGCTCGATCCGGGCGATACTCCGCTCGACAACCTGCAGTTCATCGTCTTCCTCACCGCGGTGATCGAGGCCGTCGATAACTACCAGGAGCTCCTGCGTGCCTCTGTTGCCTCGGCCGGCAACGACCATCGTCTGGGCGCCAACGAGGCTCCTCCGGCGATTATGTCCATCTTCCTGGGCGACCAGCTTACCGAGGTTGTCGAGAAGATCATCGATGGCAAGGCTTCCGTCCATGCCACGCGCGGCGTGCTCGACCTGGGCGCCGACACCCTGCCCAAGCTGATGCAGGACAACACCGACCGCAACCGCACCTCCCCGTTCGCCTTCACCGGCAACAAGTTCGAGTTCCGTGCCTGCGGCTCCGAGCAGAACGTCTCCGACTCCAACCTGGTGCTCGATGCCGCCGTTGCCAAGTCGCTCAAGTCCTTCGCCGATGCGCTCGAGGGTACGCCCGAGGACGAGTTCCAGGACGCCGCGCTCGAGTACTGCAAGAAGGTCCTGACCGACCACCAGCGCATCCTCTTCTCCGGCGATGGCTACTCCGATGAGTGGCCCGTCGAGGCCGAGAAGCGCGGCCTTGCCAACAACAAGACCACGGCCGATGCCCTGCCCGCCTTTGTTTCTGATAAGGCCATTGCGCTCTTTGAGGAGACGGGTGTTCTGACCAAGGCCGAGGCTCAGTGCCGCTACGACTGCAAGCTCGAGAAGTACAACAAGCTCATGAACATCGAGGCCACCACGATGGTTCGCGAGGCGCGTCGTACCTATCGCCCGGTCATTACCGCCTATGCCACCAAGGTCGCTAAGGGCCTTGAGGCTATCCGTGCTGCCGGTGCCGATGCTGCCATGCAGTGCGAGCAGAACACGCTCAACAAGCTCTGCAACGGCATCACCGCCATCAACGACTCCATCAAGGCGCTCGACGCCGTACATCAGAAGGCCGAGGCCCTCGATGGTCAGGAGCAGGCCAACGTGTACGCGCATGAGGTCGTTCCCGCTATGGATACGCTGCGTGCCGCCGTGGATGCCATGGAGGAGATCGTGGCCGCCGACTACTGGCCGGTCCCGACCTACGACGACATCCTGTTCTACGTGTAGGACTGGGACAACATACCGTCACGGTTGAAAGCCGGGGCCCGCATCGCGCGGACCCCGGCTTTTTGTTTGTGAAGGACGCTTTGGAGTCCGTTTTGCAACTGATTCGCCCACGCAATAAGGGGCCGTGGACAAAAAACGTCAAATATGAGTACTGTCACTAAACTAGTTCCATATCAAAATGGCAGTATTTGCCGAGTTAGACCACATATGTCCAGGTATATAGCTGAGGTCGGGCCCAATCTGAGCACTAGGTCGTTGATTTGACATCTGATTCACCATCTAAAAGGCCAAATTCGCTGTTACTAAATCGGTAACAGTACTCACATTTGCCATTTTTTGCCCACAGGCCTTGCGATGGTGCCGGGATCCGCACCCTGTCGGGTTCGAATCCCGGCGTTGAGGCAGAAAAAAGCCCGTCACCGCGAGGGCAACGGGCTTCTCGATTTAAATGGTGCCCCCAGCGGGATGTCCGCGTGCGGCTGGCGCCGCCCGCTTTCGCTGCGTCGCTCCGCTCCTCGCGTGCTGCGCTGGAAAACGCTTGCGCGTTTCCTCAGCTCCGCACCCTGTTGGGTTCGAATCCCGGCGTATGGGTAGCAAAAAGCCCGCTACCGAATTGGTAACGGGCTTCTCAGATTCTGTGGTGCCCCCAGCGGGATTCGAACCCGCGATATCCACCTTGAAAGGGTGGCGTCCTTGGCCGCTAGACGATGGGGACAGCGGGAAAGAGTATAGCAGACTTTTTTGCCGGCGCGTATATCGTTGGCAAACTGGAAAACCACCACATAGGAGCTGGCTCTCTATCCCAATTCTCAAACATCTCAACCTGTAACATCTGGGCTGATAAATCGGCTCTATGTGTTACAGGTTGAGACAAAAGGCAGGCGTCGGGACGAACGTCTCATTCTGTAACAGTAAGACGACTTTTAACGGTCTAGATGTTACAGATCGAGACAAACTACCGTGGCTGGTCAAAACCACCACAAAGGTGCCTGTCCCCTTCGTGGTGGTGGGGTGCTAGGGGAGGAGCTTCATGGCGGCGTCGTGGGCGGCGTGCTCGTAGGTGTCGTCGAGGGGCTTGAGCGGCAGCAGGGCTGTGGCCTGCGCATCGCCGCGACGCTCGAGGGCGTGGGTAATGAGCCGGTCGGCGAGCTCGGGGTTCTTGGGCAGTGCCGGTCCGTGTAGGTACGTGCCGATGACTCCCTTGTAGATCAGACCCTCAAAGCCATCGTCGCCGTTGTTGCCGGTGCCCGCGACGACGGACGTTCCGAGCGGCGTGGCCTCTGTATCGAGCAGGGTGCGGCCGCCGTGGTTCTCGAATCCCACAAAGGGCTCAGGCGCCAGGTCGGTCTTGACGGCGACGTTGCCGATCAGACGGTCGGAGCCGCGCACAGTCTCGGCGGCAATGACGCCCAGGCCCTCAATGCGATCGTCGCCCATGTAGTACGAACGGCCGAGCAGCTGATAGCTACCACAGATGGCAAGCAGTGTGCCGCCATCCTCAACATAGGCCGCAACCTTGTCTTTTTGAGCGAGCAACTCGTGCGCCACAGCCAGCTGGTCGCGATCGGAGCCGCCGCCCATCATGACGATATCAGCATCATGCAGATCGAGCGTCTCGCCCATACGGACCTCGTCCACGTGCACGGGAATGCCACGCCAGGCGCAGCGGCGCTCGAGGGCGATGACATTGCCGCCGTCGCCGTAGAGGTTGAGGGCATCGGGATACAGGTAGACGATGCGCAGCGGGCGCGAGAGCTCGACCGGCGCGACGCCGACGGGGACGGCGCTGCCATCGGCGCACGTTGCGGCGTGGGCGGCAACCGTAGCCGCATCGGTGCCTTTGAGCCCGTCGAGCTCCTTGACTAACGGCGGGAAGGCCGTGTAGTTGGCGACGGCGTAGAAGGTGTCATCGGCGGCCTCGTCTGCCACGGCGCCGATCGCCTGCGCGACGTCCGAGATAATCGCGGCATCGATGCCGGCGTACTTGAGGCGTACCTGCATGTCGTGCGCACGCGTGCCTCCGGCAAAGGCGACAAGACCCGGCGTGTCGGCGATGCGCTCGAAGTCGACATCGTAGATCCACGAGACATCGTGGCCGTCGGCGTCGTTGTCGTTCAGGAAGAAGGCGCAGAGCCTGCCGCCTGCCGTTTTAATGGACTGAATCTGGCGATCGAAGCCCACGGGATTTTTGGCCAGGTTTGCCTCGACAGTACGGCCGGCGATCTCCCAGCGGCCCATGCGTCCGCCGGCGGGGACGTAGGCATCGAGCGTTGGCTGCAGATGTGCCGCGTCCACGCCCAACTCGCGCGCCGCAAAGAAGGCGGCGGCAACGTTGTAGACCATGTACAGGCCGTTGTAGCGCGTGGCGATGTGCGTTGCGGGCGCTTGTGCCTCGGGTCCAAAGTTCAGGTCAAAGCCGTAGCCGTCGCAGCCGAGTTCCACGCCCGTCACGCGACGGACAAGCCCAGGGCGGGCCCAGCCGCACGAAGGACAATGATAGGCGCCGAGCTGGCCGTACTGCACATAGTCGTATTCCAACGGCGCGTTGCACTGCGAGCAAAAACGCGAGTCGCTAATGCGATCGGACTCGGTGCCCGTGGCACCGTCGATGCCAAAGGCGATGCTCGTGTTGGGGACGCGTGCGGCGATCGAGGCGCACAGCGGATCGTCGGCGTTATAGATGAGCGTCGTTGCCGGCGAAAGCTCCAACGCGTGGGCGATGACCTCCTGGGTGTGATCGATCTCGCCATAGCGATCCAGCTGGTCACGGAACAGGTTGAGCAGCACGAAGTACGTCGGCTTGAGCTTGGGCAGGACGCGCACGGTGTAGAGCTCATCGCATTCAAAAACGCCCACGCGCTTGCCGCTGCCGGCACGCTTGAGGCCGCTGCGCGCCTCGAGCAGGGCGCCCACCACGCCCGGCTCCATGTTGTTGCCGGCGCGGTTGCATACCACGATGGTGCCGCTGGCGGCAACGGCGTCGGCGATCAGGTTGGAGGTGGTGGTCTTACCGTTGGTGCCGGTGATCACCACGCTGCGGTCGACAAGACTCGCCAGGTCGCTCAGCAGCTCGGGGTCGATTTTCATGGCGATGCGGCCGGGAAGCACGCCGCCCTGGCGCTTAAGGACGGAGCGCAGCCCCCAGCGGGCGATATCGCTCGAGGTGCAGGCGAGAGATGAGCGGAAGTTCATGAAGCCGTTCCTAACGTGAATGACATGGTCGTGACGTTTGCGCCGTTAAAAGCCGTAACGGCGCGCAAATTCCTGGGCAAGCTGCGATACGTCTTCGCAAGCGCTGGCCCAGGGGGCAAAGTCGGGAGTGTCCGAGATAATACCGTCCGCTTCCCAAACGGCCTGGTGCGAAAGATCCCAGGGATCGTGTGGCTCGGGCCGGCAGGGAAGGTACGGTGTCTGGTACATGGGGTTCAGTAAGAAGAACGCACCACCCTCGCAACGGTTGGCAAACTCGCGCAGCGCGCGTGTCGCCGGGCGCATCTTGTTTGTTTTGAACAGCAGAATCGTGCGGGCGAGTAGGTACCAGGGGGAGTTCTCGAGGGCATCGGCTCCCATCTCTTCCTCGAGTTGGTGGGCTAGGGCAAAAAAGCCGTCCTCGTCTTCCAGACGAGCGAGGGCGAGCAACACGGTGCCTGCGGCTCGGGTGGGATAGCCTTCTGCTTTAAGGACGCGGCGGGCGTAGTTGGCGGCAGCACGGTAGCGAGCGCTCGCCATACATAGCTGCGAGATGGCCTCGAGTGTATGAAGCCACCCGATAAGAGCCGGCTCGCTCACGGTAAGGTCTGCTGCAGTGACACCGTCGGCCAAAACATTATTGGCCCAGTAGTGCGGGGCTTCCATGTCGAACCCGGGCACGCTTTGCTGCAGGTAATCGGCCGTGGTCGCCTCGAGCTTCATCAGGTCGCCCAGGCAGGCGTCAACGGGCGTGTCGGCCAGGATGATGGCGAGCAGCTGGGCATCGAGGACATGCGCATCGACGCGGACGATCTTGAGCAGTTCATCACGCATATCGTCGAACAGGCGGTTGCGCGTCTGCTCAAACTCCTCGTCGTTGCCCATGTCCTCGATGCGATGGAGCTCGTCGAGCAGGTGGCGATGAACACCGGCATAGGACAGCAGCGCTTGGGCATGCTCGGACTGCGCATACTTTTGAGGATTCGCGCTAATGTCGTTATGGACAAGCTCGCGTGCTGCATCGGTGAGCTCGGGGTGCGACGCCAGATAGGTGCGCTCCAGGTAGGCGGGGATGTAGACGCTCGGATCCATTAGAGGTCCCCTCCCTTAAATGGAAGTCCCTGCTCGGCCGCGCGCAGAATGCGCTCGTCGATTTGGGAGCGCACGATGTCGTTGGTGGCGACCCAGGCGGCAAAGCTGGCGTTGTCGGGGGCGCCCAGACCCTCCTGCAGTACCGGCGTCGCCTCGGACAATGCAAGGACAAGCTCGTCGGTCGAGCCCACGCCCACGTTGACGCGGGCATAGACGCCATCGGGGAACTCGGTTTGGAAGTAGAGCGCCTCGGCCGCGTGCGGGCACGAGCGTACGAGGATGCGCAAATAGTGCTCGGCGCCCTCGTAGTCCAGCTCGCGCCAGGCAGCGCTCATCAGCGCGATGAGCGTCCACGGGTCCAAGTCACGCTCCGCATCTTTGGGGCGGCGGCGCAGCGGGGTATTCGCGAGATAGGGGACGGAGTGGGCAGAGCGAAAGCGTTTGAGCTCCTCGGCGGGGTATTCGAGTTTTGCCATGGCGAGCATCGCGGTGTGGCGGACACCAGCGGGGTCGTTGGGCGCAAAGTCCAAGCTGCGATTTGCGGCTTCGAGCGACATGCGATAGCGGCCGCTAATGAGGGCGCGTGACGCAAGGGCGGCAAGCCAGCGCAGGTAGGGGCGGCGCATGAGGTCGCCAGCGGCCTCGCGCTCGTAGGGGTCCTGCGCCGAGGCGATCTTGAGTGCCAGGTCGTGCTCGACTTCATCGCGCTTGGATACCAAGTACTGCACGTATTCCTCGTTGGATTCGGCGGTGAGCGCCGTCAGCATGCGCTGGGCATCCCAGTTAGCCGGATCGAGCGCGGCTGCCTCGCGGAGCATGTTCTCGGCAGCTGCCTCTTCTTGCTCTGCCTGGGTATCGTCAGGGATAAAGGGAATGCGGTAGTCGACAGCCTCGACCACCTTGGCAATGAGGTGCCCGGCGCGGTCGCGGTCGTGCACGATGAGCGGTGCGGGGTTGCGGGTGAATTGTTCCATCAGACGCTCTACGGCAGCACCGTCGGTGAGCGGGATATTGTCGCGGCGCAAGGCCTCAAGAACGAGGCGATGGCAATCCTCTTGAATGGGATCGAATGCCATGGAGCCTCCTTTGCTGCGGTTAGGGTTCAAATATCTCTATATAAGGTTCTAGTTTACCCGCATGTGGCACACCGGGGGTGCCGCACTTGGACATGCACCTTTGCACCACGAAGACGGATGTCGCACAAATGTCGGCACCTTGGACGACTGAGTGGTATCACGGTGCCGCAAACGGTCGATTTTTGGCGGCGAACGGGGCGCATTTTGGAGAGGCACAGTCCTGCCCGGGATATGTGGTCAACCTTGATAAAACGTTTGCCCAGCTTGGGAGTATGAATGCCCCACAAGGGTCTTCAGGGATAGAAAAAACGTTTCATCATTGTCGGCTTTAGGTGAATAACTGACCAACCAGAACGGTAAAATAGTGTTTGTCTGAGCGTTGAGACGTTTAGACATCGCGCATTGTCATCGCCGGCAACGCGCAAAACGGTCCTAACGGAGCCAATCGGGTGCTCCGTTATATACGCAAGTCTAAGAGGGGCTTGTTTAGGAGGCACAGTATGGGACGTTTTACCAATCCTCGCGATCTGTACTTTGGTGAGGGCGCTCGCCACGAGGTAAAGAACCTCAAGGGCAAGAAGGCCATCATCGTTTCTGGCGGCAGCTCTATGCGCCGCGGCGGGTTCCTGCAGGACGTTGAGGCCGACCTCAAAGAGGGCGGCTTCGAGGTCAAGCTGTTCGAGGGCGTCGAGTCCGATCCGTCCATCGAGACGGTCATGAAGGGCGCCGAGGCCATGCGCGAGTTCGAGCCCGACTGGATTATCGCCATCGGCGGCGGTTCGCCCATCGATGCCGCTAAGGCCATGTGGGTCTTCTACGAGTATCCCGAGGAGTCCTTCGATAACATCATCCAGCCGTTCAGCTTCCCCGAGCTGCGTCAGAAGGCTCACTTCTGCGCCATTTCCTCCACCTCCGGTACCGCTACCGAGGTCACTGCCTTCTCCGTCATCACCGACTACGCCAAGGGCATCAAGTACCCGCTGGCCGACTTCAACATCACCCCGGATGTCGCCATCGTCGACCCCGAGCTCACCTACACCATGCCTGCTAAGCTTTGCGCTCACACCGGCATGGATGCTCTGACCCACTGCATGGAGGCCTACGTTTCCACCTTCGCCTCTATGTTCACCGACGCCAACGCCCTGCACGGCATCCGCGAGATCGTCGAGTGGCTGCCTAAGTCCTATGCTGGCGACCATGAGGCCCGTCAGCACATGCACGAGGCTCAGTGCATCGCCGGTATCGCCTTCTCCTCGGGCCTGCTCGGCATCGTTCACTCCATGGCTCACAAGACCGGTGCAGCCTTTGAGAACGGCCACATCATCCACGGTGCTGCTAACGCCATGTACCTTGGCAAGGTCATCCAGTGGAACTCCAAGGATCCCCGTGCTGCCGAGCGTTACGCTTACGTGGCCAAGGAGATCCTGCACCTTCCCGGCGAGACCAACGAGGAGCTCATCGCCGCGCTCGTCCAGAAGATTCGCGACCTCAACGACCAGCTCAACATTCCGCAGTCCATCAAGGATTACGCGAATGGTGGCGTGAAGGTCGACGCCGAGAACCCGCAGATGGTTTCCGAGGAGGAGTTCCTCGCCAAGCTCCCCGAGATCGCCGCGAACGCCGAGCAGGACGCCTGCACGCCGGAGAACCCGCGTGAGACCAAGGCTGCCGACTTCGAGAAGATCCTCAAGGCCTGCTACTACGACACCGACATCGATTTCTAATCGACTCTTGTTATCGTAACGAGGGGCTCCGCACGTATCCGTACGGAGCCCCTTTCTTTTTATTATTAGAGAATGGGATAAAAATGGCTGCAATTTTCAATAGCCCCAGCAAGTACATCCAGGGTCCGGACGAGCTCGCCAAGCTCGGCTCCTATGTCGGGCCGCTCGGCGCTAAGGCCCTCGTCATCGTGACGCCTTCGGGCAAGAAGCGCGTCGGTGCCAAGATCGAGGACGGTTTTGCCGAGGCTAAGGCCGAGCTGCTGTTTGAGGACTTTAACGGCGAGTGCTCCAAGGGCGAGGTCGATCGCCTGGTTGCGCTCGCTCGCGACAACGGTTGCGACATCATCGTTGGCGTCGGTGGCGGCAAGATCCTCGATACCGCTAAGGCCGTTGCCTACTACCTGGAGTCCCCGGTTATCATTTGCCCCACCATCGCTTCGACCGATGCACCGTGCTCGGCACTTTCGGTGCTCTACACCGACGATGGTCAGTTCGATAAGTACCTGTTCCTTAAGGCAAACCCCAACATTGTCCTGATGGATACGACGGTTATCGCGGCGAGCCCGGTGCGCCTGACGGTTTCCGGTATGGGCGATGCGCTCGCAACCTACTTTGAGGCCCAGGCGACGCACGATGCCGACGGTGGCACTTGCGCCGGCGGCAAGGGCGGAATGGCCGGCCTGGCGCTCGCCAAGCTCTGCTACGAGACGCTTATGGCCGATGGCGTCAAGGCCAAGGTCGCGCTGGAGAAGGGTGCGCTCACGCCTGCCGTCGAGCATATCATCGAGGCAAACACGCTGCTCTCCGGCATTGGCTTTGAGAGCTCGGGCCTTGCTGCTGCTCATGCCATCCACAATGGCCTGACGATGCTACCCGAGTGCCACGGCATGTATCACGGCGAGAAGGTCGCCTTTGGCACCATCGTCCAGCTGGTACTCGAGGATGCCCCGACCGAGAAGCTCGAGGAAGTCTTGGGCTTCTGCATTGAGCTGGGTCTGCCGGTCACGATGAAGGAACTTGGCGTTGCCGAGCTTACGCGCGAGCAGGCCATGATTGTTGCCGAGGCCGCCTGCGCGCCCGATGACACCATGTGCAACATGCCGTTTGAGGTGACGCCCGAGATGGTCGCAAACGCCATTCTGGGTGCCGACGCGCTGGGCCACTACTATCTCATGGATGAGTAAATCAAGCTAAGGAAGGGGCAAAGCCAGCAGATGACTTTGCCCCTTTTTACTATGGTGCAAAGTGGCCTGTCTCCAATGCACAAGTTGGTGCAGGGGGCAAGTTACTTTGCACCAATCGTTGTTTGATGAAGGGCGGATTCTCGTATGGCGCTTCCCATGGTTTATGGCGGTCCCGGCCGGTATGTTCAGGGGCCGGGCGAACTTTCGCGTCAGGGCAGGTATTTGTCATGGTTGGGCTGCGCTGCCTATGTCTTGTTTGACCAGGGCACCGAGGATCGGCTGTGCAGGCAGATCGTCGATGGATTTCTGGATGAAGATCTAAGCGAGCCGTTCTTTAAGATTTACAACGGTCCGTGTACGGAAGATGCCGTTGTCGAAATGGCCAAGGAAGCCCGGGCCGAGTATTGCGACATGGTGGTGGGCATTGGCGGCGGCAAGATGCTCGATATCGCAAAGGCAGTAGCGTTTTATGCTGAGCTGCCGTTGTGTGTATGCCCCACGGCGGCCTCAATGGATGGTCCGTGCAGCGCGATTTCGGTGTTGTATCACGAGGACGGGTCGTTCGACCGCTACCTGATGCTCGAGAAGAATCCAGACCTGGTCGTGGTCGATACCAGCGTGGTTGCTGCGGCCCCGCTGCGTATGACGGTCGCCGGTATGGGCGACGCGCTGGCAACGTACTTCGAGGCGCGTTCGTGTGCCGCGGCGAGAGGTGCGAACGAGCACGGTGGCGCGTCGGGGCACTTGGCACTGGTCGCGGCACGTGCCTGCTACGACACGCTTATGGAATGCGGCGTCGCTGCCAAGCGCGATCTCAAAAAGGGGCGTACATCGCCGGCGGTTGAGCGCCTGATTGAGTGCAACATCCTGCTTTCGGGCGTTGGCTTTGAGAGCGGTGGCTTGGCGTTGGCGCATGCCATCGCCAACGGCCTGACGATTTTGCCCGAGTGCAAGGCTATGCACGGCGAGGCCGTAGCGTTTGGTCTGGTGGTCCAGCTTCGTCTGGAGCGTGCGCCCGAGCTTGAACAGGTGCTCGAGTTTTGTCAGCGCGTTGGTCTGCCGACGACGCTCGAGGAGCTGGGCCTTGGCGAGATTTCCGATGCCGACCTGATGAGCGTTGCGGATGCGGCCTTTAGAAACGAACGCAATATGGCCAACGAGCAGGCCAAGGTGACCAAACAAAAGCTCGTCGAGCTCATGCGCGAGGCATAGTTTGGCGCTTGATCGACCTTGTGCAATCGAGACGGCGATAGGCCGTGGCTATTTGCCGCAAAGATGCTCCGCGTGTAATTTGCCCGAGGCGTGGGCCGATAGCGTATCATTATCTCTTGCTTGTTTGCACTGCTCAGGGAGGGGCCGCGCATGGCGCAGGAACACGATCTGTTTGATGACATTATCGAGATCAGCAAGGGTTTCGACTTTCTTAAAAACCCGCTTGGCGGTGTGACCGATGCACTCGATCCGTCGGCGCCTCAATGGAATCCTGCTGACTACAAGGAGCGCCCGCGCGGCAACACCATTCCGTGCCTGACCTGCAAAAACGAAAAGAGCGGCTGCACCGCGTGCATGGACGTGTGCCCGGTCAACGCTATCGAGGTCGAGGAAGACTCCATCGAGATCCTCGACTCCTGTCGCAAGTGCGGCCTGTGCGCCGCTGCCTGTCCGACCGAGGCGATCATCTCGCCGCGCCTGGCGCCCAAAAACGTCTACGACGACATTGTCTCGGCGGCTACGAGCCACGAGACCGCCTACGTCACCTGCACGCGTGCCCTTAAGCGCATGCCGCGCGAGAACGAAGTCGTCGTTGCCTGCGTGGGCGATATTACGGCCGAGACCTGGTTCTCGGTACTGGCAGACTATCCCAACGTGAGTGTGTACCTGCCGTTGGGCGTGTGCGATAAATGCCGCAACACCGGCGGTGAGGACATTCTGGGCGAGGCGATTGCGAAGGCCGAAGAGTGGTCTGGCACGGGTATGGGCCTGGAGGTCGATCCCAAAAGCCTCAAATGCCATAAGCGCCGCGAGTACGAGCGCAAGGAGTACATGGAAAAGATTGCCCGCACCACGGGCCTGACGGTGACCAAGCTCAACCCAGCGACGGCGGCGCTGGCCTCGGTGACGCAGAAGCTCAAAGCCCATCGCCATCAGATTACCCAGCTGGAGCGCACGCTCAACACCATGTGCGGCACCACGACGACCAAGCGTCGCCGTTCGCTCACGCACGGGCGGCAGCTGGTGCTCTCGACGCTGCAAAACCACCCCGAGCTTGCCCAGAACATGCAGGTGAGCACGCCGGAGTGCGATTTTGACAAGTGCACGTCGTGCGGCGAGTGCGTCAATGTATGCCCCACGTTCGCCTGCGATTTGGTGGGAAGCGGTCGCTTTGCACTGGAGTCCACGTATTGCCTAGGTTGCGGAGCTTGCGTCAAGGTGTGTCCCGAGCATGCGCTTAAGTTGGTTGAGCATGATGCATCCAACCTGGTGGTCGTCGATCCCGAGGCCGAGGAAAAGGCCGCCCAGAAGGCGAAGGCTCATGAAGAAGCTGAGAAGGTCAAGGCCGAAGCAAAGGCCAAGCTCGACAAGATGCTCGATCAGGTGGAGAAGCTCGCAGACTAGCTAAAAGAACGTAAATGATGGCCGGTGGGACAGGTACTGCCCCACCGGCCAAAAAAGTTGCGGTGGAATAGTTCCTGTTTTGCCCTTAAGCTGGCCATTCTAGGAACTATTCCACCGCAACTAATAAATGGTTAGTTCATGCTGCTTTGGTGGCCGGTTCGACCGGTACCGTTGCGCGTCACGGTTTCATGGAGCAAAAAGAACCCGGGGACCTGTTTTGTCTCGGTGTATTCCATAAGGATGCCGTCGGCGTTGTAGGTCTGCCCGCGTATAACGGCGAGTGCGTTAAAGTCGTCGAGATCGAGCACGCGCGCATCTTCGGGCGTGGGGTGCTCAATCGTTACATCGCGTTTGCCCGTGGCAATCTTAATGCCAAGGTCTTCTTCGAGGTAACGATAAATCGAATCGTTGACAATCTCGGGTGTCAGTCCCGGTACCTGTGAGCTTAGGTAATAGGAGTCGTCGGAGCACACGGCATGTCCGTCTGCATAACGAATGCGTTTGGCGCGTGTGAGCTCACAGCCTTCGGGAAACCCGGTAATCCCGGAGAGTGCCTTGCTACAGATGAGGAGCTCAAAGACGGTGGTGACAGTCTTGAGCTCAAAGCCTCGGCTGGTCGCGATTTCCTTAAAGGTCTCGAGTCCGCCGCCACCACGACTCTTCTCGTCACTGATGTTGCGAATGACGCGCATGCCTTTGCCTTGCTGGGGGAGCACGTAACCATCTGCCGCAAGCATCGAGATGGCGCGACGGACCGTCATGCGCGAACAGTCAAACAGCTGCGTGAGCTCAGTCTCCGAAGGCAGATAACTCTGATAGGCGTATGTGCCGTCGTCAATCGACTGCTTCACGTTGTCATAAATAGTTTGGAAGATGGCTCGCGCCATGACGGTCTCCTAGAGCTGGGCGCGTGAACGACGGATGAGGGCCGCCCGCGCAGGTGTCAATCGATTTACTTGCTGGGGTCGATTATATATTTGCCCATGGCACGCAGGGCCGGGTCTGACAGGATGGCGCCGAGTTCATCGAGGGAAGCTACCTTTGCGACCATCGAGGATACGTCGAGCCTGCCAGAGTCGATGAGCTCGAGCGCACGACGCTGCGTATAAGGGTTAATGTAGGACGAGGTAAGCACAAGCTCCTTCTGGAAGACCTCGAAGGGCTTGACGGTGATTGTCTCATCGGGCTTGGTGAGGCCGAACATCATGACCGTAGCCTTGTGGCCGGCGATCTGGATGGCCTGCTCGATGGTGACGGGCTTGCCAACACACTCGATAACGACATCGACGTTGCCGACGCCCTCCTGCTTCAGGCGGGCCGGGACGTCCTCGTGGATGGAATCAATTGCCAGGTCGGCGCCGAGTTTGAGCGCAACCTCGCGCTTGCCTTCGACGGGCTCGAGCAAGACAACCTTGGTGGCGCCGGCGTTTTTAGCAAGCTGCATCATGAGCAGACCGATCATGCCACCGCCGATAACGACAACTGTGCTGCCGGGCTTGATGTTGCACATATCGATGCCGTGCAGGCAGCAGGCGACGGGCTCGGTCATAGCGCCCTGCTCGAAGCTGGTGTGATCGCCCAACTTGTAGACTTGCTGCATATCGACGGAGCAGTACTCGGCAAAGCCGCCGTTAACGGTGGTGCCGTAACCGGTCATATGCTCGCAGTAGTGGTTGATTCCGTCGCGGCAGGGTTCGCAGCAGCCGCAGGGATGGTTTGGGTCGATGCACACGCGATCGCCCGGTTTAAAGCCAGCGACGTCGCTGCCCACGGCCTCGACAACGCCCGCAAACTCATGACCAAGGATCGTGGGCGGGGTAACGTCGGCTGCACCCTTGTCGCCTTCATAGATATGAACGTCGGTACCGCAGACGCCGCAAGCTTTGACGTTGATCAGAACGTCGCGCCTGCCCACGGCCGGCTTTGCCGATTCCTCGACTCTGAGGTCGTGCTTTCCATAGAAGACCGCGCTTTTCATGGTGACTCCTTAACGTGGCGGTGAATGTTGTAATGAAGTATAGGTATGTCTATAGATATAGACAAGCACATCTAGACAAGTAGAAAAGAAATTTATAATGCAGTCATCAGCTATGTCAGATTTAACAGGCGAAATACTGGACATATACCGTTTACGGCCAATAATCAACCGTTTACCGACCGTAGTATTTATGCTAACTTGTCTAGATAAGTGATATGATAAAAATGGAAGCGCAAGAAGTCAGGGAAGCGGGCCCACCCGTCCTATTGCACGAGGTACACGCAAACGGCGCGTCTGCGGTCTCGAGTGAAGCCAAAACCGCAGCCGCTCCGAATGAAGAGAGGGGGATTCCCCGTCATGATGCAAAAGATACAACGTTTCGGCGGTGCAATGTACACGCCTGCAATTCTTTTCGCATTTTCCGGAATCGTCGTCGGCCTGGGTACGTTGTTTACCACCGAGGCGATCTTTGGCGAGATGGCCACAGCGGGTCATCTTTGGTTTGATTGCTGGAATGTGCTGCTCCAGGGTGGTTGGACGCTCTTTAACCAGATGCCGTTGCTGTTTTGCGTAGCGTTGCCAATCTCGCTCGCGAACAAGCAGAACGCTCGCTGCTGCATGGAGGCTTTGGCCATCTACCTTACCTTCAACTACTTTGTAAGCACAATCTTGGGGCAGTGGGGCCCTGTCTTTGGGGTCGACTACTCTGTCGAGGCGGGCAGCGGTACTGGTCTTGCCACTATCGCAAGCATCAAAACGCTTGATATGGGCATCATGGGCGCGCTTATCATTTCAGGTATCGCCACGATGCTTCACAACAAGTACTTCGACACCGAACTTCCTGAGTGGCTGGGCGTGTTCTCGGGCTCCGTGTTCATCTATATGATCGGTTTCTTCGTTATGGTTCCGGTCGCTCTTATCGCCTGCCTGGTGTGGCCGCATGTTCAGGCTGCTATCTCCGCCTTCCAGGGATTCATCCTTTCCGCCGGTACGTTTGGCGTGGGTGTCTTTGCTTTCTTCGAGCGCGTGCTGATCCCTACAGGCCTGCACCACTTTATCTATACGCCGTTCTATTACGACAACGCGGCGGTCAACGGCGGCATCTTTGCTGCTTGGGCCAACATCCTGCCCCAACTGGCTGCCGATCCGAGCATTGCTCTTAAGGATGCCGCACCCTGGGCTGCCTATACCTGCCCTGGTTGGACTAAGGTCTTCGGCTCGCTTGGCGTCGCCATTGCGTTTTATATGACCGCCAAACCCGAGCGCAAGCAGCGCGTCAAGGCTCTGCTGATCCCGGTCACCCTTACCGCTATGCTTTGCGGTATCACCGAGCCGCTTGACTTCACCTTCCTGTTCATCGCGCCCGGCCTGTTCGTCGTCCACTGCGTGCTCGGAGCGCTCGGCTGCATGGCTCAAAACCTCCTTGGTGTCGTGGGCATCTTCGACGGCGGCATCATCTCGATGCTCTCGTGGGACTGGCTGCCCCTTTGGGCCGCACACGGTCTGCAGTACGCCATCTCCATCCTTGTCGGTCTGTGCTTTACCGCCCTTTGGGTCGTGGTCTTCCGTTTCCTGATCGTCAAGTTCGACTTTAAGACCCCCGGTCGCGAGGATGACGATGTTGAGGTCGAGCTCAAGTCCAAGGCCGACTACAAGCAAAAGCAGGGCGGTGCTGCTGCTGGCAAATCGGTCGCCCAGAGTAAAGATGATGAGCGCTTGGTGCTTGCCGAGAACATCCTCGATCTGCTCGGTGGCACGGATAACATCATCGATGTAACTAACTGCGCTACCCGTCTGCGCGTTAACGTCAAGGACAAGAGCGTCGTTGCACCCGAGGCTTCCTTCAAGGCGATCGGTACGCATGGCTTGGTGGTCCAAGGTCAGTCAATCCAGGTCATCATCGGCCTTACCGTCCCGCAGGTTCGCGAGAAGTTCGAGAGTCTTCTGAAGTTCGAGAGTCTTCTGTAAACCATCGTCCATCGAAACAATCGGCCTTGCAGAGCCGGTATGCACCGCAAGGCCGATTCTAGAGATAAAAAACTCCACTTCTAGGTAACAATTCCAAACCGCGCAAGGCCGCGTGCGGGGACGGATTGAGCAAGCGGCCAGAATGAGGAGGACATCATGTCCAAGAAGAACTATGCCGTGACCATTGCCGGCGGTGGCTCCACCTTCACCCCGGGCATTGCCCTGATGCTGCTCGAGGAGCGCGACCGCTTCCCGGTCAACAAGGTGACCTTCTATGACAACAACGCCGAGCGTCAGGAGATCGTTGCCAAGGCGTGCGAGATCTACTTCCACGAGAACGCTCCCGAGGTTGAGTTCAACTACACCACCGACCCCGAAACCGCTTTTACCGGCACTGACTTCGTCCTTGCTCACATCCGCGTGGGTCTGTACGCCATGCGCGAGCTCGACGAGAAGATCCCCCTCAAGTACGGCTGCGTTGGTCAGGAGACCTGCGGCGCCGGCGGCATCGCCTACGGCATGCGCTCCATCGGTGGTGTCATCGAGATCCTCGACTACATGGAGAAGTACAGCCCCAACGCCTGGATGCTCAACTACTCCAACCCCGCAGCTATTGTTGCCGAGGCCTGCCGCGTGCTGCGCCCCAACAGCCGCATCATCAACATCTGCGACATGCCGATCGACCTCATGGATAAGATGAGCCGTATGTGCGGCATCAAGGATCGTCGCGAGCTGCAGTACAGCTACTACGGCCTCAACCACTTTGGTTGGTGGAGCAAAATCTACGACAAGGAGGGCAACGACCTCATGCCGCAGATTAAGGAGCACATGGCTAAGAACGGCTACCTGGACGGCATCGAGCACGAGGCCGGTAAGGAGCAGCATGTCGAGGAGAGCTGGATTCACACCTTCGGCAAGGCCAAGGATGTCTATGCTGTCGATCCCGAGACGATTCCCAACACCTACCTCAAGTATTACCTGTACCCGGACTATGTCGTCGAGACGTCCGACCCCAACTACACTCGCGCCAATGAGGTTATGGACGGCCGCGAGAAGAAGGTCTTTGGCGCTTGCCGCGACATCATCGCCAAGGGTACGGCTAAAGACGGCGGCTTTGAGCCGGATGTGCATGCCAACTACATCGTCGACCTTGCCTGCGCACTGGCCGAGAATACGCTCGAGCGCTTCCTGCTGATTGTCCCCAACGATGGCGCTGTGCCCAACTTCGACCCGACGGCTATGGTCGAGGTGCCTTGCATCGTCGGTTCCAACGGCTTTGAGAAGATCTGCCAGGGCCCGATTCCGCAGTTCCAGAAGGGCCTGATGGAGCAGCAGGTTTCCGTTGAGAAGCTCGTTGTCCAGGCTTGGGTCGAGGGCAGCTACCAGAAGCTCTGGCAGGCGCTCACGCTCTCCAAGACCATTCCTTCGGCGAGCGTTGCCAAGCAGATCCTGGACGAGCTCATCGAGGCCAACAAGGATTTCTGGCCCGAGCTTAAGTAAGGACTGCTGTCTCGAACCCTCACGCATCTCTGCTTCATTTGCGCCGCCGCGGTGTCCGGATTCGCCCGGATGCTGCGGCGGCGCTATACTTATACAGTTTGAAGTACCTGTACCAAAAGGAGCTGTCGTGTCCCTTTCCATCGGTATCGTGGGCCTGCCCAACGTGGGCAAGTCGACGCTGTTCACCGCGCTTACCAAAAAGACCGGCCTTGCCGCCAACTACCCGTTTGCCACGATCGACCCCAACGTGGGTATCGTCGACGTGCCCGATAGCCGCCTGCAAAAGCTTGCCGACATCGTCAACCCGGGCCGCATTGTGCCGGCTACGGTCGAGTTTGTCGACATCGCGGGCCTGGTGAAGGGTGCCAACGAGGGCGAGGGCCTGGGCAACCAGTTCTTGGCAAACATCCGCGAGACCGACGCCATCTGCGAGGTCGTGCGCTACTTTAAGGACCCCAACGTCATGCGTGAGGTGGGCCGCACGGGTGAGTTCGTCGATCCCGCCGGCGATGCCGACACCATCATGACCGAGCTCATCCTGGCCGACATGGGCACGCTCGAGAAGCAGCTGCCCAAGCTCGAGAAGGAGGCCAAGCGCGACAAGGAGCTCATGCCAAAGTTCGAGGTGGCCAAGCGCCTGCTTGCCTGGCTCAACGAGGGCAAGCGCGCCGCATCCATGGAGATGACCGACGAGGAGCGTGCCGCCGCCAAGGGCCTGTTCCTGCTCACCATGAAGCCTATCCTGTATGTGGCCAACGTGGACGAGGATATGCTCAACGACGATCTGGCGCCCATCGACGGCGTCAAGCCGCTGCCTATCTGCGCCAAGATCGAGGCCGAGCTTTCCGAGCTCGATCCCGAGGACGCCGGCGACTACCTGGAAAGCCTGGGCCTGGAGCAGCCCGGCCTGGACGTGCTCGCTCAGGCTGCCTACAAGCTGCTCGGCCTGCAGTCGTTCTTTACGGCCGGCGAAATGGAGGTCAAGGCCTGGACGGTGCGTCAGGGCGCGACTGCCCCGCAGGCCGCCGGCGTCATCCACACCGACTTTGAGCGCGGCTTTATTAAGGCCGAGGTCATTGGCTATGACGACTACATCGAGCTCGGTGGCGAGCAGGGCGCCAAGGCCGCCGGCAAGCTACGCATTGAGGGCAAGGACTATGTCATGGCCGATGGCGACGTCGTGCACTTCCGCTTTAACGTGTAAGGACGACGCGCATGTTCAAATATGGCAAAAAAGCCGGCTACATGGGCATCGCGCTGCTGGTGCTTGCGGTGCTTCCGCTGGTGGTCGCAGCGTTTGTTATCCCCAACATTGGTCCCGAGGTGGCGACGAAGTTTAACGCAGCCGGCGAGGTGACGCGCTGGGGCAAGAGCTACGAGTTGCTGGCACTTCCGGTGCTCAATTTGCTGCTGAGCGTGGCAACGTACTTTACGGCGGGACGCCAGGCCAAGAACAATGAGGACTCTGCCGCCATGGCGCGCATCGTGTGCGAGCGCTACCTGCGCAACGGTTGCATCACGGGTGTGTTCCTCAACGTGATCAACGTTTACTTTATGTACTCGGCGATTACCGGAACGGGCTTTGGCTTTGGTTTCTAGCTTGTCCTTTTAGGCAACGAGCCTGCACGCATATTCAATGGCTGCTGCGAGGCCGCCGCTCGATCGTGGTTGAAAGACTACATCGGCGGCGGCCTCGTTTTCGTATCCGGCGCCGCGAAGGGCGAGTGCGATACCGGCTTCTAAAAGGAGCGGCAGGCCTCGTTGGCTGGTTGCGATTACGGCAGCCTGATTGAGCGAGCAGCCGTGCACTTGGCATCGGATGGCAAGTTCACCTTGCGTCGGGCAAGGGACCAGAACGGCGGCGACGCGACTTGATAGCAATGCAAATGCTGTGCGCTCATCGGGCGAAAGGCATTCTGCTTCAACGACGACGAGCTTGGGCGGTGCGCTGTTTGTGCGAAGCGTGGCTCGGTACGTACGGACCGAAGAACCCGACATAGAAAACTCCTGTGTATTCGGCAAAACGTAAACTATAGTTTACGTTTATGTTCGGCTCCATTTCAAACTCGGCTGCATGGACGAACGTGCGAAACAGATTCTTGGCAGGCGGGTCGAAGAGACACGCAGGGACCTTGGTATCTCCAAGGTTGATTTTTGTGTGGCGACAGGAATCAGCCGACCCTACCTCGACCGAATCGAAGATGGGACGGCAAATTTCACGCTCAAGGTTCTATTTAAGATCGCGCCCGCACTCGGCATGACGGTGTCAGAGCTTCTCGAGGGCATTGAATAGGGGATACCCGTCGACAACTGAATTACGCCATCGGGATGCGATCGTGGTTGACTTGGCTGTAGAACAGGCGCTGGATTTCGGCGGCATGGCGTGACTGGCCGAGTGCCCACATGGTCTTGGCCACGAGCGTCTCGGTGGTCATGTCATCGCCACGCAGAATGCCCGGATGATCGGCGTAAGCACGGCCGACCTCATAAACGCCCAGATCGAGGCCCTCTTCGGGGACCTGCGTGGTCATAACGACGGTGCGGCCCGAATCGACCCAGCGGAAAATCGCCTCCTGGAATGACTCGCCGGACTCGCCAAACTCGGGAATACCGCCAATGCCAAAGGTCTCAAGAATTACAGCATCGTAGCTATCGGCTAGGGCGTCCAGGATACCCGGGTTCACGCCGGGCGTAAGCTTAAGGACAAACACGCGCGGGTCGATGCTGTCGTAGAAACGCACCGGGTTTTCGCCCTGATGAGTGCCGTGGAGCCCGTTGCGCACGATGCGGTCGTTGCGGATGTAGGCAATGGGCGGATAGTTGACGCTAATGAACGCGTTAAAGCTCATGGTGCGCTGCTTGCGGGCGCGCGTGCCGGCAATGGCGACGCCACCAAACACAATCGACACATCGTGCGAGTGCTCGTCGAGCGCATAGAGCAGGCTCTGGTACAGATTGAGCTTGGCGTCGGTAAAGGGGTTGCCCATGGGCTTTTGCGAGCCGGTGAGTACGATGGGCTTGGGGCTGTCCTGAATCAGATAGGAAAGTGCTGCCGCGGTATAGCTCATGGTGTCGGTGCCGTGCAGAATCACGAAGCCGTCGTGGTCGGCATAGCCTTCGACGATGACGTCGCGGATACGCATCCAGTCACTGGGACGCATATTGGTGCTGTCGATGTTCATGGGCTGTACCACGTCGAGCTCGCAGAGGCCCGAGATCTCGGGGACGCTCTGGGCGAGCTCCTCACCGGTCAGGGCGGGGGAGAGGCCATTGCCGTCCTCGGTCGATGCGATGGTGCCGCCCGTGGCGATGAGAAGTATGCGCTTCATGCTGGTATTCCTATCGTATTTGCCGCCGCAGAGGCGGAGTCGTTCGGCAGTATTGTGGCACAGAGCGTTCAATGTTCAAACGTATTACATCATCTGTAACGTCTGGTAACACTTCAATTGCCGTCAAATAGGGGCCCAGGTCGTGCGTTTGCCGTGCGCTGATGGCTGCGAGGGACGAGAAACCCCATATAACGTGTACACTATGAAAGTTATTCTCGTTTATTCGCGCGGGTGGGCACCGGCTCCCCGCCAACAAGAGGGGGAACCATGGATCAAAAGGCTTCCGCAAAGGTCCTCGTACTCGACTTTGGTGCGCAGTACGGTCAGCTCATTGCCCGTCGCGTCCGCGACCTCAACGTGTATTCCGAGATTGTCCCCTGCGGCATCTCGGCCGACGAGATTCGCGAGATGAACGCCTCTGCGCTCATCCTTTCCGGCGGTCCGGCTTCCGTGTACGCCGAGGACGCTCCGTCCATCGATCCTGCCATCTTTGACCTGGGCCTTCCCGTCCTGGGCTTCTGCTACGGCCATCAGATCACGGCCGTGACGCTCGGAGGCAAGGTCGGTCACTCCGAGGTGGGCGAGTACGGCCGCGCCACCATCACGCGCACGGCCGGCGCCAAGCTCTTTAACTCCACGCCCATGGAGCAGACCGTGTGGATGAGCCATCGCGACGCCGTTTCCGAGGTGCCCGAGGGCTTTACCGTTACCGCCAGCACCGACGTGTGCCCGGTTGCTGCCATGGAGTGCGTCGAGCGCAAGATTTTCACCACGCAGTTCCACCCCGAGGTCAAGCACTCCGAGTACGGTCAGCAGCTGCTGAGCAATTTCCTGTTTGAGATCTGCGGCCTGGAGCCCAACTGGAGCATGGACAACCTGGTCGAGACCATGACGGCCGAGTTCCGCGAGAAGGTCGGCGACGACCGCGTGATTCTGGCCCTGTCCGGTGGCGTCGACTCCTCCGTCGTGGCTGCGCTGGGCGCTCGCGCCGTGGGCAAGCAGATGACCTGCGTGTTCATCAACCACGGCCTGCTGCGCAAGGGCGAGCCTGAGCAGGTGGAGGAGGTCTTCACCAAGCAGTTTGACGTCGACTTTATCCACGTCCACGCCGAGGACCGTTATGCCGAGCTTCTGGCCGGTGTGACCGAGCCCGAGGAGAAGCGCCGCATCATCGGCACGCAGTTCTGGAAAGAGTTCTTCGCGGTTGCTCAGCAGCTTGAGACCGATGGTAAACCCGTGAAGTACCTGGCTCAGGGCACCATCTACCCCGATATCATCGAGTCCGGCGCTCGCAAGACGGGCGGCAAGACGGCCACCATCAAGAGCCATCACAACCTGATCCCGTTCCCCGATGGCGTGCACTTCGACCTCATTGAGCCGCTCGACCACTTCTTTAAGGACGAGGTCCGCGCACTTGGTCTGGCGCTTGGCCTGCCGGGTCACATCGTGTTCCGTCAGCCTTTCCCGGGCCCGGGTCTGGCCATCCGCATCATCGGCGCGGTCGACAAGGAAAAGCTCGAGATCCTCAAGAACGCCGACGCCATCGTGCGCGAGGAGCTCGACGCCTACAACCAGCGCCTGTTTGAGCAGACCGGTGAGCGCAACTCCGAGCACAGCTGCTGGCAGTATTTCGCGGTCCTGCCCGACATTAAGTCCGTCGGCGTTATGGGCGACGAGCGCACCTATCAGCGCCCGATCATCCTGCGTGCCGTCGAATCCAGCGATGCCATGACCGCCGACTGGGCCAAGCTGCCCTACGACGTACTGGCCCGCATCTCCGGCCGCATCGTTGCCGAGGTCCCCGGTGCCAACCGCGTGTGCTACGACATCACGTCCAAGCCGCCCGCGACCATCGAGTGGGAGTAGGCTGATAGGGTTCTGACCTGCATTTTTGAGTGCCGCACTGTGCCGCTGAGTTTCGTTTCGTACGAGAGTCATGGCAAAGCCGCCAGCGATGTTGGTGAGTAAATACGATAACCGAGCCTCCGTTCCCGCGTTGGGACGGAGGCTTTTTCTTTGTCGTTTTACTCCCTTTCACCTGCGATTTCGCAATTTACTCCCCCGTGTTTCAAGACGGCAAGGCACGGTGCGGCATTCGGAGGAACGGGAGTAAGGATTCATCCCAAGTGAGTAGACGCGCGATTTTTGTCTCCGAGAGCCAAACGGGGCCGTTTCGGGGCCTGTGAAACTCAAATCGAACTCAATAGGCTTTTCGGCGGTCTTCTCACAGCGTTTTCCCAGGTGGTTAATGGGGAGTAAAGAATCTCGCCGCCTCAATGAAAACGGGAGTAACCAGGGGAAATGCCGCGGCGTACTGCCGCGTGCCGCCGTGTAAGCCACCGCGTCATTTACTCCCCAGGTGCGCCGGAAATGCCTTGGCATGCAATGGGGAGTAAAAACTCAGCTTACGCAGGCCCGAGCGGCGCTCGCCGCCTGGTCCACCGTCCTGATTCGGTTGCGTTGATCGCGAAATGCGGAGAGCCGCTACAGCGAGGCTTTCCAGTCCTCGTATTCGTCGGCGTCGATCTTGCCGTTTTCGAGCTGCGCGCGCTTCTCTGCCCACAGTTCGATCGCCATCGCGGCTTTGGGCGCGTGCGGCGCCTTGGGGTTCAGGGAGAGGCCCGTGCCGTCGGCTGCGGGCACGATGCCGAAGGAGTCCTCGAGCCGCACGAGCAGCGACATGAGGTCGCCCGCAGTCTCGACGCCGTAATCCTTGAGGGCGTTGACGGACACGCCGAGCGCCGCGGAGATGGACTCGAGCAGCTCGGGCTTCACGGCGCGGATGCCGCTCTCGTAGTGGCGCACGGCCCCCTCGGTCAGGCCGACCGCCTCGGCGAGCTGCGCCTGCGTCATGCCGCGCGACTTGCGGTACCGCCTTATGTTCTCGCCTACGGACATGAGCCCTCCTCCTGGAATTACGTACCAGCACATCTTATCAGCGTACGCAAATGTACGCAATTCTATTGACAGTACAGATATGTACGTTTACTCTGAATCTGTGAACCGTACGTATCCGTACGCCATTGATTGGAGGAGCCATGGACGAGAAGGTGGCGAAGACGCCGAGGCCGCACATGCTGGACGCCGACGAGGTCGCGGAGCTGCTGAGGATCAAGAAAGGCAGCGCCTACGAGGTGATCAGGAAGATAAACGCCGAGCAGGAGGCGCGCGGGCGCGTGGTCATCCGCGGGCGCGTTCGAAGCGACGTCTTCGACGCCCTGTACTTCCCGGAGGTGGACTGACATGCCCGTGTACAAGGACGACGGCAACGGCACGTTCTACGTGCAGTGCTACTACCGCGACGCCCGCGGCTCGAAGCGCCACAAGACGAAGCGCGGCTTCTCCTCCGAGGTGGAGGCCGCAGTGTGGGAGAGCCAGTTCAAGAGCCTTAACGGCGGGGCCATGGACATGACGTTCTCCGAGTTCGTCGAGGTGTACGCCTCCGAGGTGAAGCCGCGCATACGCGAGCACACGTGGATCACCAAGGAGTACATCATCAACGACAAGCTCGTGCCGTTCTTCGGGGACATGCGCATGTGCGACGTGAGGCCGATCGACGTCATCAGGTGGCAAAACGAGCTCACCGAGCACCGGGACGCCGACGGGAAGCCCTGGGCACCGACGTACCTGCGCACAGTGAACAACCAGCTCAACGCCATCTTCAACCACGCCGAGCGCTACTACGGCCTCAGCGACAACCCGGTGCGCAGGGTCGACAAGATAGGCTCGAAGAAGGGCGGCGAGATGCAGTTCTGGACCAAGGACGAGTACCTGAGGTTCAGCGAGGCCGTCATGGACAAGCCTCTCTCATTCCACGCCTTCGAGCTGCTTTACTGGACGGGCATACGCTGCGGCGAGCTCCTGGCGCTCACGCCGTCCGACTTCATGCTGGAGAGCTCGCGGCTGCGCATCAACAAGTCGTACCAGAGCCTCAACGGCGTTGACACCGTGACCGACCCCAAGACGCCCAAGTCCGTGCGCACGATCGTCATGCCCGCCTTCCTGCGCGACGAGATGGCGGACTTCATCGAGATGCGCGACGACGTCGCCCCCGACGAGCGCCTGTTCGCCGTGACCAAGCACTTCCTGGCCCACGAGATGGAGCGCGGGTGCAAGGCGTCGGGCGTGAAGCGCATCCGCATACACGACATACGCCACAGCCATGTGAGCCTGCTGATAGAGATGGGCTTCTCCGCGCTGGCCATCGCCGAGCGCATGGGCCACGAGGCGGTGGACATCACCTACCGCTACGCGCACCTGTTCCCCACGAAGCAGGACGAGATGGCCGCCGCGCTCGACGGGGCGAGGGGGTAAGAAGGATGCCGTGCGAGAACAGCGCCCGCAAGCGCAGCAAGACGATGGCGTTCCGCTGCACGCCCGAGGAGCGCAAGCTCATATGCGAGATGGCAGCCTGGAGCGGCATGAACAGGCAGGACTACATCATCGCCAAGCTCACCGATACCCAGGTCGAGGTGAGGCCCTCCGTGAGCGTGCAGAAGGCACTGAGGGACTCGATGGCGGAATTGGCCAAGGAGGTGCGGCTGGCGGCCTCCTACGGCGAGCTGAGCGAGTCCCTGCAACAGAGAATTGAGCACGTGATGAGGTTCTTCCTAGCGCTCGGCGAGCCTCTTGACGCGCCGACGGAAGAGACATCGCCACGAACTACGTTTTTGGAAGAGCCGGTTCCATCCGTCATCGATGCGGGTTCCGACACCGCAAGCATCTTCGAGATGGGACGCAGGTAGGGCCTAGCGCCAGACCTCCAACGCCTTGTCCGCAAGCCATTCGGCGCGATCGGCGATATCGCCCTCGTTCCAAGACTCCTTCTCTAGGGCGCCGGCCATGGTCGCAAGGCCGGCGGCGCAGAGGGCAAGGCCGTCCTTGTATCCCTTTCCCTGCTTCTTGGTGGGCCAATCGGCATCGCGGATGGAGGCGTTGAGCGAATGCGTGATGATGGCGAGGTTGCCGAGCGTGAGGAGCTTCCGGTCCCTTCGCGTGGCAGCCTCATCGTCGAGGGCTCCCCATTTGTTGCGCCACTTCTTGGGCATCATGTGCTCGAGGGTGTACTGGTTGAACCCGAGCAGGGCCGTGCTGCTCATGCCCGGACGAATGGCGCTTTCCAGCAGATAGAGGACGCCCTTGGACTGGAGGTTGTACAGACACGATTCCTCGAATGCCGCTCGAACCTCGGCGTCGCCGGGCATGTACGTCGTCGCCTCGTCATTGGCTTCGAGAGCCTTCCTCAGCGCCTCCGCGTCCTTCACCTCGTTCAAGATCAGCGAGGTGAACAGCCTGTTGTAGTTCTTCGTGGTCGCCTGAACCAGCATTCGGCGGACGATGTAGCTCTCAAGCAGGGCGTAGATCTTAGATTCCTCGCTCGAAGACTCCGCGTTCTTTCGAACGTAGAGCACGTACGGGATGAGCGTCGAGTTCTTGAGGCCGAATATCAGCACGTTCAGGCGCTCGACGCCGGAAGCGGAGGGGATGTCCGCGTCGCAGTAGCCAGGGTCGAACGTGGACTCGAACGCCTCGGCATACGCCTTCATGTTGTCGAGAATCTCGACCTTGTCGCCGTTGCAGTACCTGCCGATGAAATCCTTGTAGGACTGGAAGAGGTTCGAAGTACGCGAATAGAAGAGCTTGTCCTCGGTCGTGACGCCACGCCTCTTGTCCTGGACCAGAATCTGGAGGAACGCGTCGAAGAAGAGGTCGACGAGCGTGCGCTTGATGCGCCCGGTAACGATCTCCTGCTCCCAATACTCCCTCTTCTCAGCCGTGGGCTCGAAGACGTCTTCCCAGCACTCCTTGAACGCCTGCTCGTTCTCGCGGTTGAAGAAGTAGTTCTTAAGGAGCTCCGCCGTCGTCAGGCGCACCCCGAGCGAGTTGATGGTGTCGAATATCTGCTGCTCGTCCTCGCCCTCGGTAAGATCGATGCAGACGAACTGGACGTTCGACTTGATCGTGTTCCTGTCGACCTTCTCCGGGTCGATATTCTTGAGGAAGTAGTTGTAGGCAAGGACGATGGCCGAGGAGCCCTCGAGGGGTTCGCAGCCCGTGGCGCTGACGACCTTTTCGAAATCCTGCCGGTCGTACTTGCCGTGCCGCAAGGCGACATCGCCGGTCTCCAGGACGAAATCTCGCTCAAACAAATTGTTGGTGCCGTTTTTTGCACAGAGTGCCTTGAAGAAGATGACCATGGTCGTGAGTCGCTGCTGGCCGTCGATGACGGTGCGAACCTCGGAGACCTCGGACCAGGTGTTGCCGGAGGAGGCCTGCTTCAGGATGATGGAGCCCAGGAAATAGGGCCGCTTCGAGGCCGTGACGAACTCCATGTCGCCGAGGAAACGCTCCCATTGCTCTTCTCCCCAGACGTACGCCCTTTGGTAAAAAGGTATTTCGAGCAGGCGCGATCCGTTGAACACGCCGCTTATCGTTGCTTTTCCTGCATCCATCCTTAAAGCCCTATCTATCCTTTGCGGTTATTGCTGGCGGGGTCAATTTTATCAATACGCTGCTTGACCCTTTAATGTTCCCGGTCCTTGCCGTCTTCTCCCCAGAAGGTGCTCGAAGATGATGCGCAGGTCCTCGTCATCAAGGCAGCCGCCCTCGAGGCAGCCACGGTCGATGGTATCGATCATCGTCTGCCCCTTCTTCTATATATATGTTGACAACAAGCTGCTTTTGTATATAATATTACAAAAAAGGGGGGAATGTTTATGTTACATAGCATGCGTATTCGATAAGCATTGAAATC